>NZ_JBCEBF010000001.1:0-1688228 GCF_047395825.1 Cyanobium sp. ATX-6F1
CTCACCCTCAAGGCAGATGGCTCCTACTCCTATGAGCTGAATAACGCCAACTCCGTGGTGCAGGGCCTCAATGCCAACCAGAGCCTCACTGAAGTCTTCAGCTACGTCATCACCGATGCTGACAAGGACACCTCACCATCACAGCTGACGATCACCATCAACGGCACCAATGACGGTGTCACCATCACCGGCCTCGACAATCAAGGACCGGAAGTCACCGTCAACGAGGCCAATCTTGCTGATGGCTCCAGCCCCGATGCTGCCGCTCTCACCAAAACAGGCTCCTTCTCCTTCTCGGCGCTTGATGGCACCGATGATGTCTCCATCGGCTCCACCGCTCTGATTACCAATGGCGTCTATGCCGGTGATGACACCGTCGTCACCACCGCGGCCTATGGAACCCTGACCATCACGGGCTTTACACCCGTCACCGATGGCACTGGCGCCATCATTGGCGGCACATTCACCTACGAATATCTCCTCGATGACAACACCCTGACCCATGCCAGCGGTCAGGGCATCAACAGCCTCACCGAATCACTCACTGTCACCGTCACCGATACCGATAGTGATACCGATACCGCCATTCTTGATATCAAGGTTATTGATGATATCCCCACGGCCGCCGCTGATACCGATTCCGTCCAAGAAGACGGGCCTTCCGTCGTTGCCACAGGCAATGTCCTGACTGGCGTCGATGTCAGCCTCAACCCAGATAGCAACAGCACCGATGGCGTCGCCGATACCCAGGGCGCTGATACCGCAACCGTCACCGCCGTCACCTTTGGTCAGTCCACAGGAACAGTGGGTTCTGAGTTGGCCGGCCTGTACGGCACTCTCACCCTCAAGGCAGATGGCTCCTACTCCTATGAGCTGAATAACGCCAACTCCGTGGTGCAGGGCCTCAATGCCAACCAGAGCCTCACTGAAGTCTTCAGCTACGTCATCACCGATGCTGACAAGGACACCTCACCATCACAGCTGACGATCACCATCAACGGCACCAATGACGGTGTCACCATCACCGGCCTCGACAATCAAGGACCGGAAGTCACCGTCAACGAGGCCAATCTTGCTGATGGCTCCAGCCCCGATGCTGCCGCTCTCACCAAAACAGGCTCCTTCTCCTTCTCGGCGCTTGATGGCACCGATGATGTCTCCATCGGCTCCACCGCTCTGATTACCAATGGCGTCTATGCCGGTGATGACACCGTCGTCACCACCGCGGCCTATGGAACCCTGACCATCACGGGCTTTACACCCGTCACCGATGGCACTGGCGCCATCATTGGCGGCACATTCACCTACGAATATCTCCTCGATGACAACACCCTGACCCATGCCAGCGGTCAGGGCATCAACAGCCTCACCGAATCACTCACTGTCACCGTCACCGATACCGATAGTGATACCGATACCGCCATTCTTGATATCAAGGTTATTGATGATATCCCCACGGCCGCCGCTGATACCGATTCCGTCCAAGAAGACGGGCCTTCCGTCGTTGCCACAGGCAATGTCCTGACTGGCGTCGATGTCAGCCTCAACCCAGATAGCAACAGCACCGATGGCGTCGCCGATACCCAGGGCGCTGATACCGCAACCGTCACCGCCGTCACCTTTGGTCAGTCCACAGGAACAGTGGGTTCTGAGTTGGCCGGCCTGTACGGCACTTCACCCTCAAGGCAGATGGCTCCTACTCCTATGAGCTGAATAACGCCAACTCCGTGGTGCAGGGCCTCAATGCCAACCAGAGCCTCACTGAAGTCTTCAGCTACGTCATCACCGATGCTGACAAGGACACCTCACCATCACAGCTGACGATCACCATCAACGGCACCAATGACGGTGTCACCATCACCGGCCTCGACAATCAAGGACCGGAAGTCACCGTCAACGAGGCCAATCTTGCTGATGGCTCCAGCCCCGATGCTGCCGCTCTCACCAAAACAGGCTCCTTCTCCTTCTCGGCGCTTGATGGCACCGATGATGTCTCCATCGGCTCCACCGCTCTGATTACCAATGGCGTCTATGCCGGTGATGACACCGTCGTCACCACCGCGGCCTATGGAACCCTGACCATCACGGGCTTTACACCCGTCACCGATGGCACTGGCGCCATCATTGGCGGCACATTCACCTACGAATATCTCCTCGATGACAACACCCTGACCCATGCCAGCGGTCAGGGCATCAACAGCCTCACCGAATCACTCACTGTCACCGTCACCGATACCGATAGTGATACCGATACCGCCATTCTTGATATCAAGGTTATTGATGATATCCCCACGGCCGCCGCTGATACCGATTCCGTCCAAGAAGACGGGCCTTCCGTCGTTGCCACAGGCAATGTCCTGACTGGCGTCGATGTCAGCCTCAACCCAGATAGCAACAGCACCGATGGCGTCGCCGATACCCAGGGCGCTGATACCGCAACCGTCACCGCCGTCACCTTTGGTCAGTCCACAGGAACAGTGGGTTCTGAGTTGGCCGGCCTGTACGGCACTCTCACCCTCAAGGCAGATGGCTCCTACTCCTATGAGCTGAATAACGCCAACTCCGTGGTGCAGGGCCTCAATGCCAACCAGAGCCTCACTGAAGTCTTCAGCTACGTCATCACCGATGCTGACAAGGACACCTCACCATCACAGCTGACGATCACCATCAACGGCACCAATGACGGTGTCACCATCACCGGCCTCGACAATCAAGGACCGGAAGTCACCGTCAACGAGGCCAATCTTGCTGATGGCTCCAGCCCCGATGCTGCCGCTCTCACCAAAACAGGCTCCTTCTCCTTCTCGGCGCTTGATGGCACCGATGATGTCTCCATCGGCTCCACCGCTCTGATTACCAATGGCGTCTATGCCGGTGATGACACCGTCGTCACCACCGCGGCCTATGGAACCCTGACCATCACGGGCTTTACACCCGTCACCGATGGCACTGGCGCCATCATTGGCGGCACATTCACCTACGAATATCTCCTCGATGACAACACCCTGACCCATGCCAGCGGTCAGGGCATCAACAGCCTCACCGAATCACTCACTGTCACCGTCACCGATACCGATAGTGATACCGATACCGCCATTCTTGATATCAAGGTTATTGATGATATCCCCACGGCCGCCGCTGATACCGATTCCGTCCAAGAAGACGGGCCTTCCGTCGTTGCCACAGGCAATGTCCTGACTGGCGTCGATGTCAGCCTCAACCCAGATAGCAACAGCACCGATGGCGTCGCCGATACCCAGGGCGCTGATACCGCAACCGTCACCGCCGTCACCTTTGGTCAGTCCACAGGAACAGTGGGTTCTGAGTTGGCCGGCCTGTACGGCACTCTCACCCTCAAGGCAGATGGCTCCTACTCCTATGAGCTGAATAACGCCAACTCCGTGGTGCAGGGCCTCAATGCCAACCAGAGCCTCACTGAAGTCTTCAGCTACGTCATCACCGATGCTGACAAGGACACCTCACCATCACAGCTGACGATCACCATCAACGGCACCAATGACGGTGTCACCATCACCGGCCTCGACAATCAAGGACCGGAAGTCACCGTCAACGAGGCCAATCTTGCTGATGGCTCCAGCCCCGATGCTGCCGCTCTCACCAAAACAGGCTCCTTCTCCTTCTCGGCGCTTGATGGCACCGATGATGTCTCCATCGGCTCCACCGCTCTGATTACCAATGGCGTCTATGCCGGTGATGACACCGTCGTCACCACCGCGGCCTATGGAACCCTGACCATCACGGGCTTTACACCCGTCACCGATGGCACTGGCGCCATCATTGGCGGCACATTCACCTACGAATATCTCCTCGATGACAACACCCTGACCCATGCCAGCGGTCAGGGCATCAACAGCCTCACCGAATCACTCACTGTCACCGTCACCGATACCGATAGTGATACCGATACCGCCATTCTTGATATCAAGGTTATTGATGATATCCCCACGGCCGCCGCTGATACCGATTCCGTCCAAGAAGACGGGCCTTCCGTCGTTGCCACAGGCAATGTCCTGACTGGCGTCGATGTCAGCCTCAACCCAGATAGCAACAGCACCGATGGCGTCGCCGATACCCAGGGCGCTGATACCGCAACCGTCACCGCCGTCACCTTTGGTCAGTCCACAGGAACAGTGGGTTCTGAGTTGGCCGGCCTGTACGGCACTCTCACCCTCAAGGCAGATGGCTCCTACTCCTATGAGCTGAATAACGCCAACTCCGTGGTGCAGGGCCTCAATGCCAACCAGAGCCTCACTGAAGTCTTCAGCTACGTCATCACCGATGCTGACAAGGACACCTCACCATCACAGCTGACGATCACCATCAACGGCACCAATGACGGTGTCACCATCACCGGCCTCGACAATCAAGGACCGGAAGTCACCGTCAACGAGGCCAATCTTGCTGATGGCTCCAGCCCCGATGCTGCCGCTCTCACCAAAACAGGCTCCTTCTCCTTCTCGGCGCTTGATGGCACCGATGATGTCTCCATCGGCTCCACCGCTCTGATTACCAATGGCGTCTATGCCGGTGATGACACCGTCGTCACCACCGCGGCCTATGGAACCCTGACCATCACGGGCTTTACACCCGTCACCGATGGCACTGGCGCCATCATTGGCGGCACATTCACCTACGAATATCTCCTCGATGACAACACCCTGACCCATGCCAGCGGTCAGGGCATCAACAGCCTCACCGAATCACTCACTGTCACCGTCACCGATACCGATAGTGATACCGATACCGCCATTCTTGATATCAAGGTTATTGATGATATCCCCACGGCCGCCGCTGATACCGATTCCGTCCAAGAAGACGGGCCTTCCGTCGTTGCCACAGGCAATGTCCTGACTGGCGTCGATGTCAGCCTCAACCCAGATAGCAACAGCACCGATGGCGTCGCCGATACCCAGGGCGCTGATACCGCAACCGTCACCGCCGTCACCTTTGGTCAGTCCACAGGAACAGTGGGTTCTGAGTTGGCCGGCCTGTACGGCACTCTCACCCTCAAGGCAGATGGCTCCTACTCCTATGAGCTGAATAACGCCAACTCCGTGGTGCAGGGCCTCAATGCCAACCAGAGCCTCACTGAAGTCTTCAGCTACGTCATCACCGATGCTGACAAGGACACCTCACCATCACAGCTGACGATCACCATCAACGGCACCAATGACGGTGTCACCATCACCGGCCTCGACAATCAAGGACCGGAAGTCACCGTCAACGAGGCCAATCTTGCTGATGGCTCCAGCCCCGATGCTGCCGCTCTCACCAAAACAGGCTCCTTCTCCTTCTCGGCGCTTGATGGCACCGATGATGTCTCCATCGGCTCCACCGCTCTGATTACCAATGGCGTCTATGCCGGTGATGACACCGTCGTCACCACCGCGGCCTATGGAACCCTGACCATCACGGGCTTTACACCCGTCACCGATGGCACTGGCGCCATCATTGGCGGCACATTCACCTACGAATATCTCCTCGATGACAACACCCTGACCCATGCCAGCGGTCAGGGCATCAACAGCCTCACCGAATCACTCACTGTCACCGTCACCGATACCGATAGTGATACCGATACCGCCATTCTTGATATCAAGGTTATTGATGACGTGCCTAGTTCGAACTCATTTGAACTCTGGGTACCCAGTGACCCTGCCAACCTCACGGGCACCTATGCCAATGGTTATTCGGTTACACCATCAATCTTTCAAGCTGCTTCTCAATTGGCCATTGGAGCCGATGGGTTACAGAGCTTTGTGATCACAAGCCTTCCAGCAGAGGGGTCCCTATATTATCTAAACTCAGGTTCCTACACAGCCGTAACCGTCAACCAATCATTTAGCACGATTCCCGACCTCTACTATAAAGTAGATGCTGATTTAGCTATTGAAAATATTAACTTTGCGTTTAAGTTTATTGACAATGATGGTGACTCATCGAGCAATACTCTCTACATTCACACACTTGCCGAAAGAGAAAGTAAATTTGATTCCGGCCAAGTTGGCGACGGCACTAATCCACTCACCTCTGGTAATGTGCAAAATGGAATCCTAACCGTATCAGCGGGCTTGGCAAATTTACCCGACTATTCCGCAACAAGTTTTACCATTATCACCGATTTTCAAAACGCTCCTTTTACGGTTCCCTACAAAGACAATGAAATCAATTCTTCAATCACCAATGCGACGAATGAGGTATCTGTCTTTGTACGAGTTGATGGTAAGTTATTTGCTGTCGTTCTGAATGATACCTCCCATGCCAACGGATCGGGAATCAATCAATCATGGCAATATGACAACGTCAACAATGGGGTGGGAGATGTCACATACGGTCGCCTTTTCGAGAATATACAACTCGCAAGTGTGCTCGAAGTTACAGCCGGGACCGTTACCAATGGTAGCGGCGCCACACCTGTTACCACTGGCACTCAAACCCTTGCTCAGTACCTTGCCGCGAACCCCTTATCTACCGGAGAGAATATTGAAATCCTCTATGATGACAACACATCTGGGAACGATCAGGCTCGATCACTCACGCTAAATTTCAACTATATCAATCCTGGCAATGACGGAATCGTAGTGAATGCCGATACAGCTCCGTCCACCAATAACGTTGGCTCAGACGTAATCTATGGATCGCTCACTGGTAACAACGTTCTGAATGGCGAGGCCGGCAAAGACTGGATCTATGGTGGAAACTTGGCTGATGAAATTAATGGCGGACTTGGCTCGGATGTTCTCACTGGAGGTGGAGGCAAAGATTCGTTTATCTACGCGAAAGCAGATGTTGCGGCAAGCGAAGCGGATACAATCACTGACTTCACAACCGGCGTAGATAAAATAATATTTAAAGGTGCGTCTTCTGCTTCAATTTTGACTCAGTCAGGCGGCATTGTTCAAATTCAGGTGACCTGGGCAGACGCCACGACTTCAACCGTTGCGTTCAACTCTGTCAACACGATTGCTCAGACAGATATTTTGGTCGCAATCGCCCCCATCGCCCTCGATGCCAACAACGATGGCGCGATTACCTATCAAGCCCTCGCCACTTCCACCGCCCACTTCGACTACGCCGGCGACGGCTATGCCGAGCAGACGGCCTGGATTGCCGCTGGCGATGCGTTGCTGGTCTATGACCACAACCACGACCAGATCGCCAACGATGGTTCCGAGATCGCCTTCGTCCAGTACGCCGCTGGTGCCACGACCGACCTCGAGGGGCTGAGGCTGGCCTTCGACACCAACCACGACGGTGTCTTTGATGCCAACGATGCCAAGTTCGCCGACTTCGGCATCTGGGTCGACAAGAACGCTGATGGTGTCACCGATGCGGGTGAATTCCACACCCTCCCCGAGGCCGGCATCACCAGCATCGACCTCACCAGTGATGCTCATGTGGCTTCGGCCGCCGGTGGCGATGTGCTGGTTCACGGCAGCACCACCTACTCCTATGCCGATGGCACCACGGGCCTCGCCCAGGATGTGACCTTCACGGCATCGCTGGCAACGGCCGACACCAGCGCCGATCACAGCGCATTGATTCCAGACGCAACAGTTGTGTCCGATGCAACAGCCGTGCCCGACGCCACCACCGTGACGGCCAGCACGACCGAAAGCACCACCACCACCACCGAGCATGCGCTCGATGCGGCGATCGCCGCCTTGCCCGCCACCCATGTTCAAGATCTGGTCGACACCTTCCTCACCAACCTCCACGCCAACGACACCGATGGCACGATCCTCACCCACAACGATGTGGTCTATGAGCTCGATGTGGCGGTCAGCTCCTTCATCACCGATCACGGCATCACCGCCGACCAGTACCACGACATTCACCAGCAGGTGATCGACCACATCGCCCAGGATCTCCAGGACCATGGCCTGGTGGATCCCACCGCCATCGAACACGATGCGGCCGGCCATGCCGACGGCAGCGACGTCATCGCCGCCCTCGACAACCACTTCCACGACCTCTACGACACCCACACCATCCACGACGTCCACATGGACGACTACTCCGCCCACGTGTGATCGCAACTGCCGCATTGGCGGCCCGATGTTGCCCCTTTCCCCGAACGGTTCGCCGCTCGGGGCTTTTGTTTGGCTTGCTGATGCGGGCCTCAATCGACAGCGAACCTACGACTCAAGTGCTACGAGCCGAGTAACATCTGAAATGGGATCAAGTCCTTCCGCGCAACCGCCTCGAGCGCCTCTCTGGAGACCGCAAAAGCCAGTTCAGGATCTACGTAACGACAACCACTGAACACCGAACACTCGAGGCCCCATGGCCCAGCTTTTGTCCCCCATCCCCCCGGTGAAATCCTGCAAGAGGAGTTCCTTGTGCCCATGGGGCTCAGCGCCAATGCCCTCGCCAAGGCGATTGGCGTACCTCGTAACAGAATCTCGCTGATCCTCAAGGGTGATCGAGCCATCACCGCAGACACGGATCTGCGCCTCTCTCGGTTCTTTGGGCTGAGTGAGGGCTACTGGCTTAGGCTCCAGGTTTCCTTTGACTTGAAGGTTCAGTCCCGGCTGCTCGCCGACCAACTCAAAGCGATCAAACCCTTCCAGCTGGCCTGTTCCTGAAGCAAATTCAGGATCACCAGTTCGCTGAGGCCGCGGATGTTCATCAGAGAGCCCATCGCCTGGGGTCTCATTGGCTGGCATCCAACCCGCTCAGGGCTTTTCTTGGTATTATGAATCGTACGATTAAAGGTGTGGTGATGCAGTCGATTTCAGCCAATGAGCTCAAAATGCGTGGGGTTGGAGCCATCGCTGAGGCCCTTCAGCAGGGCCCTGAGGTGGGAGTGAGCGTCCGCGGGCAGCTTCGCTACGTCTTGATGGACGCCGAGCACTACCAACACCTGCGGGAATGTGAACTCGAAGTGGCGCTGATCGAAACCCGCGCCGATCTCGCCGCCGGTCGCTTCGTGGTGGAGTCCGCTGAAGACCATCTCAAGCGATTGGAGCAAATGGAATCCGATGATCTGTGAATTGGACGCTCGTCGTTACCGGCCACTTTTCAAAAAAGGCAAAAAAGTTCCTCAAACAGCATCCGGAACAATCAAAGCTTTACCTGAAAATCCTGCTCCTACTTGAGGCCAACCCTTATCACCCCTCCCTGCGCCTGCATCCACTCCAAGGCAAGCACAAGGGCCTTCATTCCGTTTCGATGAACATGAGCTACCGGATCACCCTTGAATTCTTAATCGAAGGGAATCAATTGATTCTCATCGACATCGGCGATCATGATGCGATCTACAGAGGCTGACTTACGCGCCGTCGCCCCATAGCCCAACCATTGCGGCAGCGTCGATGGCTGCTTTTACACGATCAAGCGCTTCCGAAACTCCGGCGCGAAATCGGCACCATTCAGACAGAAGATGGTGCGAAGATGGGAGCTTTTGCTTGGCCTGCTGATGTGCGGGTCCACGATCGAAGACATAGGCGGCCGGCATCAGAAGAACTCCACGCCAACGGCCTCTTCATTGTCCACGGCTGAATGAAGGTTGTCAGGAGTGATGCCTGAGAGCAGATCTTCCAGCTTGAACCGAACAGGAAATGTCGGCTTCATGATCAGCTCACCCTCAACAACATTCAGACTGACTTCTGAGCCAGGAACGACTCCGACCTCTTCGGCAAGGGCGCGTGGGATCCGCACACCAAGGCTGTTTGCCCACTTCTGCACCCGTGTTCCCATGGCCCGATGGCGGCTATACGAAGAGTATCCGCCATCATGCTGTTGCTGGATCTTGTTGTTAGGCGGGCTGCTTTTGCAAGACCAAGCCCTTGAGAAACTCTGGTGCGAAGTCGGCACCATTGGGCCAGCAGACTGTTCGCAGCTCAGGATCGAGATAGGCTTCTTTGAATTGATCGGGATCAAGAAGCTCTTCAAAGATTGGACCTGTCAGCTGCTCAGCCATGTCAACCTCTCCATGGGTCCCGTCGTCGAAATGAAGCAATAGGCGATGCCCAGCAATGACTTGAGCAGATGTGACGTGAAGCATGATGGATACAAAATAAGGAACTACTCAAGAGGTGAAATCGGCGATAGCGCCTCGTGGCGACGCGCTCGATCCCAGTCAAGCATCAACTCATCGCGATGCTGCTGGTACCACTCCAACACGTGAGAAAGAGCTCTCCTTGGAAATTGACCGGTGACAACGCCATCAGCAATGTTGACCGTGATCTCATACTCGCCATAGATTGCATGGAAATGTGGTGGATCGTGATCTCGATAAAGGATAGCTATTGCGATCCCAAGGAAGCGGCTGATAACTGGCATCTATAAACAATAGCGTAAAATTGGACAGTCGCAAAACTCAGGTCAAGGCCAATCTAATGGACAAGCCATTGCCTCATTAGGCTCCGTATAAGATCCGCATCAATGACCAATTCCGCCTTTGCTTTGTCTGGTCAGCTGACGAGGCTAGCGATGTTGAAATCGTTGATTATCACTGAACACCTAACACTCGAGGTCCTATGGCACAGCTTCTGCACCCCCATCCCCCCAGTCAAATCCTACAAGAGGAGTTCCTTGTGCCCATGGGGCTCAGCGCCAATGCCCTCGCCAAAGCGATTGGCGTGCCTCGTAACAGAATCTGCGCCTCTCTCGGTTCTTTGGGCTGAGTGAGGGCTACTGGCTTCGGCTCCAAGTCTCCTTTGACTTGAAAGTTCAGTCCCGGCTGCTCGCCGACCAACTCTCAGCAATCAAACCCTTCCCGCTTGCCTGCGCCTGAAGCAAATTCAGGATCACCAGTTCGCTGAGGCGGAGGGTGTTCGGCTACACCACAACCGCCCGAGCCGCTCGGGCCTTTTGTTTGGCTCAGCGGCCTCGTTGCTAACTGCATCATTTTTGGTACAATTTCGCCATACAGGCTCCTACCGTCGTGGGCAAACCCCCCATCCTGCGGGTCCTCTTCTTTCATTCTCAGTCAGGGAGAGAACCGGTGAGAGAGTGGTTACTGGACCAAAAGCGTGAGGATCGCAAGGCCCTTGGGTATGCCGTTGATGCAAGCTAGAGCCCGGTCTTTTGGAGGTAAGGTCGGATATCGACAAAGGTATCGCGCGTGTAATTTTCACTGTTGAAGATGACGCCATGATCCTCCTTCACGGCTTTGTAAAAAAGTCGGCCAAGATGCCGACGGCGGAACTCAAAACCGCGAAAGCACGTCTTGCCACACTACTTGGATCAAAATGATGGACGAGCAACATCTTGGCAGCGACTTTAATGATTTCCTCCGCGACGAGCGTCTCCTGGATGATGCAGAGGCCGTTGCCGCAAAGCGTGTCGTCGCCTTTCAGATCGCTCAGGAGATGAGGCGCGCACAGCTAACGAAAACTCAGTTGGCGCAGCGTATGAAGACGAGCAGACCGGTAGTGGATCGTCTCCTTGATCCCTCGAATCGCTCGGTCACTCTCTCGACGCTCGGGAGGGCAGCAACAGCTGTAGGTAAAACTCTCAAAATCGAACTTACGTAATAGCTTGCCCAATACCTACTTTGAAGGATGGGCCTGAACCAGATTCAGATTTACCCGTTAGGTGAGGCCGCGGGTGTTCATCAGAGAGCCCATCGCCTACGACTGCTTTGTTGGCAGCCCTCCAACCGCTCAGAGCACACCCCTTGGCCGCCAGGTATCCGACGACGACCCCTTGATGGCCCACGTCAGAATGGGAAAATTTCCTGCACCCCCGCTCACACCTCATGACGTCACCTTCTCCACCCCTGATCACCTGCACACCAGGCGTACGCAGCGGTAAGCCGTGCATGGCCGGAACGCGCATCACCGTATCGGATGTGCTCGCGTACCTCGCCAGAGGCATGAGCCAAGAGGAAATCCTGGCTGATTTCCCCGATCTGCAGCCTGAACACATCCAGGCCGTGTTGCGCTACGCCGCCGAACGCGAGAAGCGGCTCAGCGAACTCACCGTGGCCTGAGCAGTGCCATGGCCGGCCGTTTGCTGTTGGATGAAAATCTCAGCCCTCGGCTTGTCAGACCACTCGCAACGCAGTCCCCGGGCAGCAAGCATGTGCATAGATAAAATGATGTTCGCAGCTTGAGCCTGCTGCGCGGGGCGCCACCGCAGGTGATCTGGCTGGTGGTCGGCAACTCCAGCTCCGCGGTGATCCTGCGGATCCTGTTGACCCACATCAACGCCATCGAGGCCTTCATCAGCGAACCCAACACCGCCCTGCTCACGCTTCGCAAGCCCTGACGACTGTCGGCCCATCGGGGCAAGCCGATCGCTGGCCCGTTCAGGTGACCCAGAACCCGTAGCAGAATGGTGACAACACCACCAAGCCCATGACCACCTACTCCGCTGTCGTCGAACGCTGCCCCACGACCGGGCTGCTGGTCGGCTACGTGCCCGGCTTTCCGGGAGCCCATAGCCAGGCGGCAAGCCTTGATGAATTGCAAACCAATCTTGAGGAGGTGATTGGAATGCTTCTGGAAGACGGACAACCACAGCTAGAAGGTGATTTCGTCGGGCTTCAACAGATACACATCGCGAGCTGAATCTTGGGCCGACTTCCTGTTCTCAAGCCATCAGAAGTGGTGCGAATCCTGATATGAAACCCTTTTTCTACAATTCAGCAGACTCAGACGATCAATTGAGCGACGACCTCCTGCAGGCGCTGGAAGAAACCCGCGCCGATCTCGCCGCTGGGCGCTATGTGATCAACTCCGATCAGCCCCCCACCCCATAACCCAACCGTTGCAGCAGCGGCGCCGCCATCGCCGTGGTGATCAGGGCCATCAGCACCATCATCGTGAACAGCTCGGTGCTGATCACCCCCAGGCTCAGGCCCACGTTGAGGATCACCAGTTCGGTGAGGCCGCGGGTGTTCATCAGCCAGCCCACCGCCTGGGCCTCCTTCGCGGGCAGCCCGCCGGCTCGGGCCACACCCCAGCAGCCCAGATACTTCCCTCCGATCGCCACCGCCAGCACCGCCGCCAGCGTCAGCCAGGCCCCGGCGCTGTTGAGGCTGCCGATGCGCGTGCTCAGGCCGCTCACCGCAAAGAAGATCGGCAGCAGGAGCGTCAGCACCAGCTGCTCGGTGCGCAGCTCCAGCCAATGCCGCAGCGGCCCATAACGGGGTAACGCCAGACCAAACAGAAACGCCCCGAAGATCACGTGCACGCCCGTGAGTTCGGTCACCACGCCCGAGAGAATCGCCCCGGCGAACACCAGCGCCAGCAGCAGCGGAGTGAGTTCATGGGCGCGCCGGTACTGCCGGGCCAGCCGGCCCATCAGCGGCCTCAGGCCCACCAGCAACACCAGGGCCCAGAGGGCCGTGCCCCCAGGGCCGGCAACGCCCCGGCCAGCGATCCCGAGCGGCTGAAGGAGACCACCGCCGCCAGCAGGGTCCAACCGAGCACGTCATCGATGGCGGCGCAGGTGATCACCAGCTGCCCCAGGGGCTGCGCCAGCAGGCCACGTTCCTTGAGGATGCGCGAGAGCACCGGGAAGGCCGTGATCGCCATCGCCGTGCCCAGGAACAGCAACCCGCTCAGCCGGAAATCCCCCGGCAGCAACTGCGGGGCCCAGGTCTCCAGGCCCAGCCCCAGGCCGATGCCCATCGCCAGCGGCAAGGCCACGCCCGCCAGGGAGATGCGCGTGGCCAAGGGCACCCGGCCCTTGAGCTGCTCCGGGCTCACCTCCAATCCGATCAAGAACATGAACAGGATCAGCCCCAGCTGCGAGAGCACCTGCAACTGCGCCAGCGCCGCCGGAGCGAACAGGTTCGCCTGCAGCTGCGGCGCTAGCGCCCCCAGCAGCGAGGGGCCCAGCGCGATCCCTCCGAGGATTTCACCGATCACCGCCGGCTGCTGAAACCGAGCCAACAAAGCCCCCAGCAGCTTCGAGACCACCATGATCAGGGCCACATCCACCAGCACGGTGGTCAGGGTGCTGAGCTCCAGGGTCATGGGCGGGCGGGCTGTTGATCCAGTGGAGGGACCCTAAGAGTTCGCTGAAAAACCCAGTAAGACCAACGGAAATGGGACTGCTGCACCAGTCGTGATAGCAGGGCAGCTGGAGTGCCTGGGGCAGGCCGGGCCCAGGCGGTTGATCCTGCGGCGGCTGTGAGGCCCCGCCCCACCAACTGGCTTTGGGCGTTGAGCCCGCCGAAGCTGCTTCCCGTCGAAGACCTTGGATTGCGTGCCGCACTAAAGCTAAAATTTCGTGCAGACCCATCAAGGCGCGTCGTCATGACCCGTGCAACCCGTGCCCCTGCGGTCAAGCTGGTGGGCGCCAATGGTCAGATTTCCCTCGGCAAGCAATACGCCGGCCGGCCGGTCCTGGTGGAAGAGCGTGAGCCTGGGGTGTGGATCGTGCGCTCCGCCACCGTGATTCCCGACAACGAGCTCTGGCTGCACGAATCGAAGGCCGCTGCCGATCTGGACGCCGCGATGGCGTGGTCGATCAACCATGCGCCCAACGACTCTGATCTGGATCACACGCTGAACCGCCTCGGCCATGCCAAGCGATGACGCAACGGTGAAGCTGGACCTCAACAATCCCGTCTTCCAGGAGCACCTGCTGACACTGCAAAAAATCGAACGCAACGCAGCACTCGACACGCTCAACAAGATTCGCCAACTGACCTGGAATCAGCTCTACCGCGACCCTGGGCTCAAGTGGGAGAAAATCACAAGCATTAAGCCGCCCAAGGGTATCGATGCCGTGTATTCACTCCGCATCAGCCGGTCTCGTCGCGCCACAGCCCATCGTGACGGTGCCTTCATCCGCATGCTCACCATCGCGCCCGATCACGATGCCACCTACGGCAAGAAATGAGTGGCCAGCGTCCCTACTCCGGGACTGAGAGGAGTCAACGCTCCCAACTAGCGACACGTCTCCGAACATCCCCCAATCATCAGGGCCTTAGGCCACCCCATCAGCTCACCCCTTCGATGCGGTCTTCAATCTCCTGGTAGATCTCCTGCAACTGCGCGATATTCTCATCGCTGGTTTCCCAGTAGCCGCGGCCGTTCACCTCCAAAAGGGTGCCAACGATGCGGCGGAAGCTGTGGGGGTTGAGTTCCATCAGCCGCTTTCGCATCTCCGAATCGTTGATGAAGGTCTCGTTGGCCTCCTCATACACGAAGTTATCCACAGCGCCGCTGGTGGCGCTCCAGCCCAGGGTGAAGTTGAGCCGCTTGGCCACCTCACGCACGCCTTCGTAGCCGGAATTGAGCATGCCCTCGTACCACTTGGGGTTGAGCAGCTTGGTGCGCGAATCCAGGCGGATCGTTTCGCTCAAGGAACGTACCTGGGCATTGGCGGTGGTGGTGTCGGCGATGTAACTCGCCGGCGCCTTGCCGTCATCACGCAGGCCCGCAATCAGCTTGGTGGGATCGGAATCGAAGTAATGGCTCACATCGGTGAGTGAGATCTCGGCTGAATCCAGGTTCTGGAAGGTCACATCGGCGGTCTTCATCGCCGCCTCGAACACCTCACGGTTCTGGTTCATCTCACCGGGGTTGTCGGCATTGAAGGCGAAGGTTTTGCGGCTCAGATACATCTCCTGCAACTCGCCCTCTTCTTCCCAGGTGCTGTTCTCCACCGCCAGGTTCACATTCGAGCTGTAGCTGCCGCTGGCATTGGAGAACACCCGCGTGGCCGCCTCCCGAATCGAGATTCCCTGGGCCGCCGCCTGCTCCTGGCTGTGCTTGCGCACAAAGTTCATATCCAGCGGCTCATCGGCCTCCGCCGCCATCTTCACGCCCTGATCAATCAGGCCCATCTGGTTGATGAACAGATCGCGGAACACCCCCGAGCAGTTCACCACCACATCGATGCGCGGGCGGCCGAGTTCCTCCAAGGAGAGCAGCTCCAGCTTGTTCACCCGCCCGAGCGAATCGGCCACCGGCTTGACGCCGATGAACCAGAGGATCTGGGCGAGCGATTCGCCGTAGGTCTTGATGTTGTCGGTGCCCCAGAGCACGCAGGCGATCGTTTCCGGCCAGGCGCCCTGCTCCGCTTTCTGGCGCTCGATCAGCCGGTCCACCACCACCTTCGCCGCAGCGATCGCCGCGCGGGTGGGAATCGACTGGGGATCGAGGGCGTGGATGTTCTTGCCGCTGGGCAGCACACCCGGGTTGCGGATCGGATCACCACCGGGGCCGGGGATCACGTATTCGCCATCGAGGGCCCGCAGCAGGCTCTCCATCTCCTTGTCGGCGCAGATCTGCTCGAGGCAGAAGCGCAGATAGCCAAACAGCTTGTCGAGTTCGGCGGGCTCGACGGCCGCAAAGCCTGAGCCACGGCAGGAGCTCAGCCACGGGCTGGGTCGCTCATAGCCAAATCGCTCCAGCAGGGCGAAGAACCAGCCGAAGCGGCCCTTGAGATCCACCCGGCCGTCGCTGCCGGTGACCGCGCGCACCATCGAGGCCACCGCCTTGCGGCAGGCCTCGGTGATCCGTTGGTTCAGCTCCACATCAACCAGCACCCCGGCATCGTTGCCGCGGTACACCTCGTCGATCGTGCGGCCGATGCTCTCGGCCAGCAGAGCCGGCAGGCTGCGGTAGCCCTCCTCCTCGCGCTCGAGGGCGGCGATGCTCACCAGGGTGGCGATCGCCTCCTCGGCGGTGGGGGGCTTGCCGATCGTGTGCAGGCCGCAGGGCAGCAGCCGGCTCTCGATCTCCATCAGCTGGCGGTAGAGCGCCCCGACCACGTCATCGCGCTGCTCGCGGCTCAGCTCGGCGGCGTCCTGCTCGGGCAGCTTCACATCCTTATCGAGGTTGCACTGGCGCGCCGTCTCCACCATCGCGTTGACGATCTGCACACCCCGGCTGCTCTCGCGCAGCTGCTGGTAGGAGCCCACCAGTTCGCCCAGCTCCTTGAGCCCCTTGTAGAGGCCGGCGTTTTCAGCCGGCGGGGTGAGGTAGCTGATGGTTGCCGCATAACCCCGGCGCTTGGCGATCGTGGCCTCCGACGGGTTGTTGGCGGCGTAGTAGTAGAGGTTCGGCAGGGCGCCGATCAAGGAATCGGGATAGCAGGTGTCGCTCATGCCCATCTGCTTGCCTGGCATGAACTCCAGCGAGCCGTGGGTGCCGAAATGCAGCACCGCATCGGCCTTCCAGATCTTCTCGAGATAGGTGTAGTAGGCGGCGAAACCGTGGTGGGGGCTGGCACTGCGCGAGTAGAGCAGGCGCATCGGATCGCCCTCGTAGCCGAAGGTGGGCTGGACGCCGATGAAGACGTTGCCGAAGTGGCGGCCGTAGATCAAAAGGTTGGTGCCATCGCTGTTCAGGTTGCCGGGGGGCTTGCCCCAGTTCTCCTCCAGGCGCTCGGAGTAGGGGGTGAGCCGTTCGTACTCGGCCACGCTCATGCGGTGGGCGATCGCCAGCTCCGGCGCCCCCACAAGGGCCTCGGGGTCGTTGATCACCAACTCCATCAGCGCCTTGCTGTCGCGGGGCAGATCCTGCACGTCGTAGCCCTTGGCCTTCATCTCCTCGAGCACCCGGTGGATCGAGCCGAACACATCGAGGTAGGCCGCCGTACCCACGTTCCCCTTGTCGGGGGAAGCTGAACACGGTGATCGCCAGCTTCTTCTCGTGGCGGGGTTTGCGCCGCAGCTGGGCCCAGCGGATCGAGCGCTCGGCGATGGCGTCGACGCGGTCCTGGAGGGTGTGGGCCATGCCGGTGGCGTCATCGCGCCCGGACAGCACGATCGGCTCGATCGCACCATCGAGTTCGGGTATGGCGATCTGCAGCGCCACCTGCACCGGGTGCAGACCCAGATCGCTCTCCTCCCATTCCTGGGTGGTCTGGAACACCAGCGGCAGCGCCACCATGTAGGGCCGGTTGAGCCGCTTGAGCGCTTCGACCGCCTTGGGGTGGTCCTGGCGGGCCGGGCCGCCCACCAGGGCAAAGCCGGTGAGGCTGACGGCCCCATCGACGATCGCCCGCTCCGCATCCAGCGGGTCGTAGAAGAAGGCAGCCACCGGTTTGCTGAAATCGAGGCCGCCGCAGAACACCGGGATCACGGTGGCGCCGCGGTATTCGAGCTCCTGGATCACGGCCACGTAGTGGGCGTCATCGCCCGTGACGATGTGGCTGCGCTGCAGCACCAGACCGATCACCGGGCCCGAGCGGGCGCTCTCACTGAGATCGCGGCGGCTGGCGGTCCAGTTGAGGTAGTCCTTGAGGTCTTCGAACATCCCCGGCGCCAGGGGGTGCCAGATGCCCAGATCGGGGAACACCACCGGATCGACCACCGCCAGCTCGGGGCGGCCCTCCTCTCCCTTGGGGAAGACGTACTTATCGGCCAGCATCAACAGGAAGTTGCGCAGGTTGTCCGGCGTTCCCCCCAGCCAGTACTGAAAACTGAGCATGAACGAACGGGCGTCCTGCGCCTTCTCCACCGGCAGGTATTTCAGAACGGTGGGAAGCGTGTTCAGCAGCTTGAGCATCGCGTCCTGGAAACCGGCGCCGCCGGCCTCCTTCCGCTTTTTCATGAAGCTGGCGATGGCGCTCTTGCTCTGGCCCAGCTGGGCCATCGAGAACGTACCCAGCTTGTTGAGGCGCATCACCTCCGGCATCGACGGGAACACCACCAGCGCCTTGAGGCGATCGCGGTGGGGCGCCACCGCCTCCACCACCTTCTGGGCCAGGTCTTCGATGAAGATCAGCGAGGCGATGAACACATCGGCGGCCGCCAGATCGGCGCAGAAGGCGGCGTAGTTCTGGGGATCACGAAGTTCCTCGATCAGGTAGCCGCACAAATCCACCGCCAGGGCGTTGTTCTGTTCGTTGAGGCTGGTGGCCGCCACGGTCAGGGCGTTCTGGTACTGGGGTTCGAGCACCACATAGACCACCCGCATCAGGGCACGGTTCCCCAGGTCGACAGGGCTGACCCGGCGGGAGGCGGAGCGGACCTGCGTGAACATCGGCGATCGATTGAGCAATGTGAAGCAGCTTACGGAGCTCGCCTGGCCAGCGGGCGCCCCGCCAGGGGCCATAGGCTCAGCGCAGTTCAGCCTTGGGGCATGACCTCACCGATCCCCGGCCCGATCCCTGTGGTGGTGGCCGGTGCCCTGGGCCGCATGGGCGCCGAAGTGATCAAGGCCGTCTGCGCCGCACCCGATACCGAGCTGGTGGGGGCGATCGACACCACCGCCGGCAAGGAGGGGGCCGACATCGGGCTGGAGCTGGGGCTCGGGGAACTGGAGGTGGCGATCACGGCCGATCTCGAGGGCAGCCTCTGCGCCGCCAGCCAGGCGGTGCGCCAGGCCGGCCCCGGTGGCGGCGCCGTGCTGGTGGATTTCACCCACCCGAAGGTGGTCTACGAGCACACCCGGGCCGCGATCGCCTACGGGGTGCACCCGGTGATCGGCACCACGGGCCTCTCCCCTGAGCAGCTGGCCGAGCTGGCCGTCTTCGCCGAAAAGGCCTCGGTGGGGGCCGCCGTGATCCCCAATTTTTCCGTCGGCATGGTGCTGCTGCAGCAGGCCGCCGCCGCCGCCGCCCGCTTCTACGACTTCGCTGAGCTCACCGAACTGCACCACAACCGCAAGGCCGACGCCCCCAGCGGCACCTGCCTCAAGACAGCTGAATTGATCGAAGAGCTGGGCAAGTCCTTCAACGCCCCCAGGTGGAGGAGCACGAAACCCTCGCCGGCTGCCGCGGCGGCCAGCGCGACAGCGGACTGCGGCTGCACTCCGTGCGCCTGCCGGGGCTGGTGGCCCACCAGGAAGTGATGTTCGGCGCCCCGGGGAGACCTACACCCTGCGCCACGACACGATCGAGCGGTCCGCTTTCATGCCCGGCGTGCTGCTCAGTGTGCGCAGGGTGCGCAGCTTGAGCGGCCTCGTCTATGGCCTTGAGCGCCTGCTCTGATGCTGCTGCCGCTCAAGCCCGGTGAACTGCAACGGCTGATCCCCGCGATCGCCACCGGCCCCCAGTTCAATGCCTGCTCCGGCAACCCGCGCAAGCTGCTGCAACGGGTGCTGATCGCCGTGATCGGTGGTGTGCTCTCGCTGCTGATCAGCCAGACCCTGGCCTTCAGCAGCCAGTTCGGCCCCGTCTGGCTGGTGATCGGCGTGGTGTTCGCCCTCTACATCTTCTGGGGGCCGATCCTCGAGGCCGGCCAGCGCAACGCCACCCTCAGGCGCTACCCGGCGGCGGCGATCTTCGAAGGCGAGATCGCCGAGCTGTTCACCAAGGAGCGGGTGGAGGAGCGCAGCGAGCAAGCCGATGCCCGCGGCCGCCTGGAGCTGGTGGAGAACCGGCGCACCTGGCTGTGCCTGGAGCTGGAAGACGAGGACGGCTACCTGGGCCAGCTGCGCTTCCCGATGGACAAGAAGCACAAGGTGCTGCGGCGGGGGATGGTGATCCGCTGCCTGGTGCTGAGTGAGCGCAAGGATTTTTCCCGCGTCGGCGCCCTCAGTGACGCCTGGATCCCCCAGCTGAAGCTCTGGGTGGGGGAGTATCCGTTCCTGCTGCGGCCGGCGTTTGAGGAGATCTGCCTGCGGCGCCTGCGCTGAGGCCAGCCGGGCCGGATTTCACACTCTGTGACCTGACGCAACATTGCGTTACAATTTGCGCATACCAACACCGATCGGCCCATGACTGCTTCCGCCGCCCCCACCGCTGAGCAACGCGCCACCATCCGCGGCGCCACCGTCACCACCGAAGACGGCGGCCGCCTCAACGCCTTCGCCACCGAGCCCAGGATGGAAGTCGTCTCGGTGGAAAGCGGCTGGGGCTTCCATGAGCGTGCTGAGAAGCTCAACGGCCGCATGGCCATGCTCGGCTTCATCGCCCTGCTGGCCACTGAATTCGCCCTCGGCGGTGAGTCCTTCACCCGCGGTCTGCTCGGCCTCGGCTGATCCCTTCCTGGACGGTTTCCACGCCGCAGCAGACTCCTGCTGCGGCTTTTTTGTGGCCATCATTTTTCTGGCCATCCCTTTTCCAGTGGCCAGCACCGATCTCCATGCCCACTCCCCCTGGCCCGGGTGGTCGGCGCTGGGCCCACCGGCGCCCTCGCCGCCCTGGTGCTGGCCCAGGCGGGCTGGCGGGTTCAGCTGCTCGATCCCCTGGGCACTGGGCCGCTCAAGGCCCGTAGCCGCGCCTACGCCCTCAACCACTCCAGCCAGGACCTTCTGCAGCAGTGCCAGCTCTGGGAGGCCCTCGGCCCCGATCTGGTGCCGTTCCGCCAGCTGGAACTCTGCGACCTTTCCTCGGGGCAGCGGGTACCTTTCTCCACCGCCGACCTGGGCCGCCAACGCTCCCAGCGGCCCGATGAGGCGGTGGGCTGGGTGCTGGATCACGGCCCCCTGATGACCCTGCTGCTTGAGCGCCTGGCCGCCCATCCGGCCGTGGACCTGCAGCTGGGGAGCAACATCACGGCGATCTCCACAGGCGCCCCCGAGCCCCCGACCTCACGGTCGTGGCCGACGGCGGCGGCTCCAGCACCCGCAGCGCCCTGGGCATCGGCCACTGGAGCCTCCCCTACCGCCAGGGCTGCCTGACCGTGAAGGTGCGCCTGCGGGGCTGCGCCCCCGACCAGGCCTGGGAGCTGTTCCGCCCCGAGGGGCCCTTCGCCGTGCTGCCCCTGGGGGGCGACACCTTCCAGCTGGTCTGGAGTGCCCCGGCCGAGCGCCTGCGCCGGCTGGAAAGCCTCGATCCGGTGGCCTTCCTTGAGGCCCTCGCCGGGGTGCTGCCCAACACGATCCAAGTGGACACGCTGCTCGATCGGCCCCGCGCCTACCCGGTGGCCCTGGAGCTGGCCCGGCGCCTGCATCGCGGCAGCGCCCTGCTGGTGGGGGAGACGGCCCACCGCTGCCATCCCGTGGGCGGCCAGGGGCTCAACCTCTGTTGGCGCGATGTGGCCGAGCTGCGGCGCCAGGCGCTGCGGGTGAGCCGCGGGCGTCTTTCCCCCGGCGCCTCGGGGCCGCCTACGCCTTCCGCCGCTGGGGCGATCTGCTGATCACCCTGCTGGCCACCGATCTGCTCGTGCGCCTGTTCTCCAATCGCTTCCCCCGGCCCGGGCCCTGCGGCAGCTGGCGCTGGCCGCCCTGGGGCGCTGGGGGTTCCTGCGGGCCGCCTTGTTGGGCCTGATGACCTTCGGCCCTTGCCGTCGCCTGCTCCCCTGGTCAGAGTGAGACCACGAAGAGTGCCCCAACCCACCCTGCGGAAGCGGCCATGGTGATCAGCACCGCCCCCCAACCGATCCCCTCATCAGACCTGGTGCGTTACCTGGGCCGGGAACTGGGGCTGAGCGACAACGCCCTGGGCCTCGGGGTCAAGCAGGCCCAGCTGGAGCAGGCCCCCTGCCGGTGGTGCTCTGGCGCTTCGGGCTGATCAACCTGGAGCAACTCGACCAGGTGCTCGCCTGGCAGGACATCCAGACCTAAAGCTCAGTCGTAGACGATCAACGACTCCACGGGCTGCTGCTCCGGCAGGCGCGAGCGCCCCTGGAGCGCCGCCAGCTCGGCCACGAAGCCGAAGCCCACCAGGGCCCCACCCGCCTGCTCCACCAGCTGGGCGCAGGCACGGGCGGTGCCGCCGGTGGCTAGCAAATCGTCCACGATCAGAACCTTGGCCCCATCAGCGAGGGCGTCGTGCTGGATCTCCAGGCGGTCGCTGCCGTACTCCAATGCGTAGTCGAGGCCAAGCACCAGCCCAGGAAGCTTGCCGGGCTTGCGCACGGGCACGAACCCCAGGCGCACGGCCGTGGCCAGGGCGGTGCCCACGATGAAGCCGCGGGATTCGATCCCCACGATCAGATCCGGCTGCAACCGCTCACAGATCGCCCCCAGCTGGCGCACCACCTCCTGCCAACCCTCCGGATCGCGCATCAAGGGGGTGAGATCGCGGAACAGGATCCCGGGCTTGGGAAAATCGGGAATGTCACGGACCAGCTGACGCAGATCAACAGGAGGCACTGACGGATCGCCTGGAGCGCTGGCATCATCGCAGCCATGCCCGATATCACCTCCCTCCCCGCCACCTCCTCCAGCGGGCCGGCCAGCGAAGCCGCCAGCCCCCTGCCCCGCCGGGGGCTGGAGCGCCTGGATCTGCTGCTGCTCTGCGTCGAAGCCCTCGACCTCAACGGCGGCGAGGCGATGGTCTGGATGAGCCAGCAACTCGGATTCGCTGAGCTGTTCCCGAACCGCGTCGAGCTCTGGAAGCGGCGCTGCACCAACCCCCTGCGCCGGGCCACCCGCCGCGGTCAGCTGGCTCCGCTGGAAAGCGACGCCCTGATCCGCATCCTCTGCGCCATGGCCGAGCGCCTCTACCCGATGCTGCGTCAGTTGCTCTCCAGTGCCGAACCCGAACCCGTCACCGCCGAGCGCTGGGCCCTGTTCCAGGCGCGGCTGAGCGATCTGGTAGCCGAGCGGCTCAACCTGCGCCGCGGCGCCGTGCAGCGGCTGCTCCATCCCGACGATGGCCCCCAGCTCTCCCGCCAGCTGGTGCGCGCCCTCTCGCTGACCGCCGGTGTGGGAGGGTTCGAGCGGCTCCGGGCCAGCCTCCTGGACGCCCCCGCCTGATCGCGCCGGCATGAAGCTCACCTACCGCTACGAACAGATCAGCGCCCGGCTGCAGCTGGAGGGCCTGCCGGACGTCTCGATCGGCCAGGGCGAGCAGGTGCTGGGCATCCTCACCGGCTGGACGCTCACCCTGGCGGGGCGGCCGGAGCTGGAGGGCAAGCGCGACCACCTGGTGGCCCTGATCGAGGTGGTGTTGCCCTACGCGCGGCACCTGGTCAGCGATGTCCCCAAGGCCTTCGGGCCCGCCACGAGCCCGGTCACGATCGAACCGCGGGGCACGGGCCACCGGCTGCTGCTGCGCAGCAGCCAACCCAACACCGAGCCCCTCGATCTGCAGCTCGATGACGCCGAGCTGGCTGATCTGGTCAGCTGCCTCGATCAGGCACGCCTCGACTGGCGTGTGCAACTGCCCCTCGGCCTGCCGGCCGCCCAGCCGCTCAAACGCCGGGAACTGCTGGTGCGGACGCCCCTGGCCCAGCGGCTGGCGGCCCCCTCTGCGGAGCCGCCGCGGTGGCGCTCACCGCCTCCCTGGCACTGATGGTGCCGCCGCCGCGCCCCGGCGCTGCCCCCGCGCCCGCCCCGCCGCTTCCGGTTGAGAAAACCCGTTGACGCCAGGCCTGTTGACGCCAGGCCCGTTGACGTCAGCCAGTGCCCCGTCACACTGATGATTGATGCGCACACCGTTCAAGACAGGCTCCCATGACCATGAGCTGGTCGGAACTGCGGCGCCGGGTCACCCGGTTGGGGGCCAGCCTCGATGTGGTCGTGCGCAGTGATCCTGAGGTCTGTGGCCTCAGCGGCAAGAACTTCCAGCTCTCGCTGCACCACGGCGGCCAGGGGGACTGCACCGTCGGCTGCCTGAGCCTGGTGGACTGCCCCAACGAACTGGTGTTGATCGAGTTCGAGCGCTGGATGCGCGGCGCCGGTTTCGCCCTGGAGTGATGAACGAACCCAAGCGACACCTGCGCCTCGCCCGCACCGCTCAGCCCTCCAGGGACGTCTACCGCAGGCGCAAGCGCACCAGTCGCCCCAAACAGTTCGCCGTGGGCCTGCTGCTGGCCGCCGCCGGCACCGGTCTGCTGCTGGCGCTCCTGAAGCTGCCGGAGCGCCTCGACACCCTGCTGCTGGTGAGCAAGGCGATCGGCAACCTGCTCACCGGCCTCACCCTGCTGGGCAGCGGCCTGCTGCAACTGCTTGGGGTGCTGCTGCTGGTGGCCCTCGCCCTGACGGCCCTGGCCCTGGTGGTGATCGGTCTGGTGCGGATCGTGCGCGCCTTCTGGCCGGCCCGCAAGGCTCAATCGTCCCGCTGAGGACGGGGCGAAAGCGAGCGCCGCAGGATCCAGAGTTCCTCCAGGCTCACGCAGCCGTCACCGTTGCGTTCGGCCTGGGCGAAATTCAGCTGCAACCAGGGGAGCGCCGACACCTCAGCGCCGCAAAGGCGCCCGTCGAGGTTGCGGTCGGCCCGCTGGAAGGCCTGGCGCAGGCGTTCACCGAGGAAATGGCCCTGGCCCGGGGGCGGGGTCAGATCCGGCCGCAGCAGGTAGCCCTTGCTGCCCTGATCAAAGCGCTGGAAATTGGATTCCAGGAACGGGCGGCCGCGGGCCTCCTCGGGGCTGAGCCGGCCATCGCCGTTGCTGTCGAGCTTGCGGAACAGCTTTTCGAGCCGCTTTTGGTAACGCTGCAGATCCCCAAGTTCCTGGGCCCGCACCGCCGGAACCAGCGACAACGCCTGTGGCCCGGCCAGAGACAACGCCACGAGCAGCACCGCGGCGGCGGCGATCGCGCCTCTGCTCCCCGGCGCACCCTTCACCCCCTGGTCCCGCTGCGGCATCGATTCAGACTATGGACCAATGATCAAATTGTCCCTGGCCCAGGGCCTTTCGGGGCCCCCGCATCTGTGACCGGATCCGACTGGGACTGGCCTGAGCCCCTGGGCTCCATACAGTTCAGGGCAGCTGCCACTGCCCCCATCCCCATGAGCCGACCCCACACGATCTGGGTGGTGGATGACGATCCCGAGCTGCGCCAGCTGCTCGGCACCTACCTGGGGGAGCAGGGCTACGAGGTGCGCTGCCTCAGTGACGGGGCCCAACTGCTGGCCCGTCTCGATTTCCAGCGCCCCGACCTGGTGGTGCTCGATCTGATGATGCCCGGCGAAGACGGCCTCACCGTGCTGCGCCGCCTGCGCGACAACGCCGACGACCTGCCGGTGGTGATGCTCACCGCCCGGGGGAGGCCGTGGACCGGATCATCGGCCTGGAGCAGGGCGCCGACGACTACCTGGCCAAACCGTTCCTGCCCCGGGAGCTCACCGCCCGCATCGAAGCCGTGATGCGCCGCCGCGGGGCCGTGCCGGCGGGGGCCCCGTCGCCGGTGGGGAAATTGTGAGCTTCGGAGACAATCGCCTCGATCTGGCGGCCCGCTCGCTGGAATGTGCCGGCGTGCCGGTGACGATCACCAGCGGTGAATTCAGCCTGCTGGCCGCCTTCGTGCAGCACCCCCAGCGGCCCCTGTCCCGGGAGCGGCTGATCGAGCTGGCCCGGGGCCCCTCCAGTGACACCGACAGCCGCAGCATGGATGTGCAGGTCTCGCGTGTGCGCAAGCTGATCGAGCCGGATCCCAGCCGCCCCCGCTACCTGCAGACGGTCTGGGGCTACGGCTACGTGTTCGTTCCCGACGGCACCCCCGCAGCCACTGACCATGGCGGGATCGCGGCTGACGGGAGCCCTGCCGCTGCGGCTCGCGGCCTACTTCGTGGGCGGCTGGGGCGCCACATTGATGGTGCTCCAGGGGCTGCTGGGCAGTCAGCTGGAACGGGCCCAGATCGTCGAGATGGGGCCTGATGTGGCCCAGAACATCCGCCTGAGCGAGCTGGCCCTGGAGCGCTTTCCGCCGGTGGTCGTCGCCCAGCTCAGCGGCCTCGAACTGGCTGAGGGCTCCCTGGCGGCCCCCGTGCCCGATGGCGTCGTGCTCAGCGGCGATGGCCTGCAGATCGATCGCGCCCTGCGCCTGCGCCGGGAACTCTGCCTCCACCTGCCCCACTGCCCGCGGGTGGTGGCCGGCGGCGGCCGGGTGCCCGGGGCCTGGATCGAGCTGGTCTCCCCGTTGGAACCCGTGTGGCTGTTCGCCGCGATCCGCCCGCCCCTGAGCTTCCCCCCGATCCCCTGCTGCTCAGCCTCTCGCTGGTGAGCGGCAGCCTGCTGGCGGGGGGCCTGTTCCTGCTGCTGGATGTGCAGCAACCCCTGCAGCAACTGGAGCGCGCCCTGGCCCGGGTGGGGGTGGACCGGCAGCCGCCGCCGCTGCCCCAGAGCGGGGCCAAGGAGGTGCGCCGGCTGGCCCAGCACTTCAACGCGATGCTCGAGCGCCTGGATTGCAGCGACCGCGAACGGGCCACGATGCTCGCCGGCATCGCCCACGACCTCAAATCACCGCTGACGCGGCTGCGGCTGCGGCTGTCCGTGGGCGGGGAAGCGCTCCATGGCCCCGGGCGGCAGAAGGCGGAGGCCGACCTCGATTCGCTCGAGCGCATCACCCGCCAGTTCCTGCTGTTCGCCGGCGGCGGCAGCGGTGAGGCCTTGGTGGAGTTGCCCCTCGATGAGCTGCTGGCGGAACTGGCGGCCCAGTACGACGATCCACCCCTGATCCTGGCGCTCACGCCGCTGCGGGCCACGGTTCAGCCCACCGCCCTCAGCCGCGCCGTCGCCAACCTGATCGACAACGCCTTCAGCTACGGCCAGCCACCGGTGCGGCTGAAGCTGATCGAGGCAGCGGAAGACGGCTTCGAGCTGCAGGTGTGGGACCAGGGGGCGGGCATCCCCGAGGCGCTCCGGGAGCAGGCCCTGATGCCCTTTCAGCGGCTGGATCAGGCCCGGGGCGGCCAGGGCCACTGCGGCCTCGGGCTGGCGATCGCGGCGCGGGTGGCCCAGGCCCATGGCGGCCAGCTGGGGTTCCGCCAGGGCGACGTGCGCGAGGGCGGTGGCTTCTGCGTCAGCCTCAGCGGCCGCTGGCAGCCGCCGGAGCCCCCGATCAGCGCCAACTGACGCCACCGACGCAGACGCCGGGCCAAAAACGGTCAGAGTCGGCAGGCTGTCGTCAGGTAAGACCCACCCGTAACGCCATGGCCGAGACATCAAACGAACATCCTTCAGCCACTCCTGGGGAGCGATCCGGCAAGGACAAGAAGGTAAAGAAGGCACAAGGCAAAGAAAAGACTAAAAACAAGAAGAAAAGCGGCTCACCGCCGCCACCGATCCCCCGTCTGGGGAAATTCACGGATCGCTATTACCCCTCCGCCCTGTTGGAGGATCTGGCCAATGGCAGTCGGCCGGAGTCGGGCAATGGAAAGCTTGATCGCAAGTACTACGAGAAGGAGCTATCCAGCCTCCAGGAGGAGCTGGTCAAGATGCAGTACTGGGTGAAGGCCACCGGCTTCCGCCTGATGGTGCTCTTCGAAGGCCGCGACGCGGCCGGCAAGGGGGGCACGATCAAGCGCATCACCGAACCGCTGAACCCCCGCGGCTGTCAGGTGGTGGCCCTGGGCACCCCTTCCGATCAGGAACGCGGTCAGTGGTACTTCCAGCGCTACGTGGAGAACTTCCCCACCGCCGGCGAGATCGTGATCTTCGATCGCAGCTGGTATAACCGCGCCGGCGTGGAGCGGGTGATGGGCTTCTGCACCGAGCAGCAGGTGGATGAGTTCCTGTTCTCCTGCCCGGAGTTCGAGCGCATGCTGGTGCGCTCCGGCATCGTGCTGCTCAAGTACTGGTTCTCGGTCAGCGACGAGGAGCAGGAGGCGCGCTTCCGCTCCCGCATCGAGGACCCGACCCGCCGCTGGAAGCTGAGCCCGATGGACCTGGAATCCAGGGACCGCTGGGTGGAGTTCTCCAAGGCCAAGGACGCCATGTTCGCCCACACCAACATCCCCGAGGCCCCCTGGTTCACGGTGGAGGCCGATGACAAGCGCCGGGCGCGGCTCAACTGCATCCGCCACCTGCTCAGCAAGATTCCGTACCAGGACATGACGCCTCCGGCGATCGAGCTGCCGCCGCGCAAGAGTGCCAAGGGGTACCAGCGCCCCCGATGAACGAGCAGTTCTTCGTGCCCAATGCCTACCCGTGACCTGGCCTATCCATGACCTGGCCTACCCGTGATCGGCCCTACCCCTGAGCGCCATGGTCTTCTCCAGCGACGATGACCTGCCACTGCCGGCCACGGCACCGCTCCTGGGACCGGATGGCGCCCTGATCTACACCACCAGCGATGGCCGCCAGGTGATCGTCTGCGACGACCCCTCCCTGGCCGGGCGGCCGGAGCTGATCGAGGCCTTTCAGGCCCTGCGGGCCGGGGCGCCAGAGCTTGAAGCGGTGGGCCAGGCGGCCGAGCGCTGGATCGCCGTGGCCGAGCGCTACGGCGTCAACCGGGAGCTGGCCCTGGCCCTGCTGCTGGAGCGCCTCAGCGGGCACGCGGCCCAGGGCGGGGGCGAAGAACCCCTTGGCTGAACAGACGCGCCAGCGGCCCGATCGCCGCCTGGCGCTGAAGCTGATCTTCGGGGTGCTGGTGGCGGCCTTCGTCTGGTCGCCGTTCATCGCCATGACCTGGAAGCTCTCCAGCCGCAACCGCATGGTCGCCCCGGCGCCGGTGCCCCCGTTCAACCTGTCCGCCCCTCGCCAGCCCTGAGCCGGTGAACGCATTCCGCTCAGTTCAACTGGTGGAACCAGAAGCCCGCCAGCTGCCAGGACGACCAGAGAAAGATCCCGAGGATGACCCAGTTCAGCCAGGGCGGGCGCCGGTCGTTGTCGAAAGCCATCGCCGCGCACCCGTGCTGCGGGGAGCCTAAATCCAGCCCGCCAGCTGCAGCAGCAGCGAGAGGTTGATCACCACGATCAGCGCGGCGCAGCCCCAGCCCACCCCCTGCAGCCAGCGGGGCGTGCGCAGATCGCCCATGGCCTGGCCCTTGCCGCACAGCCACACCAGCGGGATCACCGCGAAGGGCAACTGCAGGCTGAGCACCACCTGGCTGAGCACCAGCAGAGCCACGGTGGCCTCATCCCCCAGCCAGAGCACCGTGGCCAGCGCCGGCACCAGGGCCAGGCCACGGGTGATCAGGCGCCGCTGCCAATCGGGCAGGCGCAGATCCAGGAACCCCTCCATCACCACCTGACCCGCCAGGGTGCCGGTGAGCGTGGAGCTCTGACCCGCCGCCAGCAGGGCTACCCCGAACAGCACACTGGCCAGGGAGGTGCCGAGCAACGGGGTGAGCAGCCGGTAGGCCTCGCTCAGGTCGGTGACGGGGGCAGGCCACGGCCATGGAACGTGCCCGCCGCCAGGATCAGGATCGAAGCGTTAACCAGGAACGCGAAGCTCAGGGCGATCAGGGAATCGAGGTTGGCGTAGCGCAGGGCCCGGTGGCGGGCGCGGGGCTGCTCCGGCCACTGGCGTGACTGCACCAGAGACGAATGCAGATAGAGGTTGTGGGGCATGACGGTGGCCCCGAGGATCCCGGCTGCCAGGTAAAGCTGGGCCCCGTCCCGCAGGCTCCCGGCCCGGGGCAGGAACCCCTGGGCCACGGCGGGCCAGTGGGGTTGAAGCAGCAGCAGTTCCACGGCGAAACAGCCCCCCACCAGCAGCACCAGGGAGATCACCAGGGCCTCCAAACGCCGGACCCCGAACCCCTGCAGGGCCAGCAGCAGCAGGGTGTCGACCACCGTCAGAGCGACCCCCCAGGGCAGGGGCAATCCGAACAGCAACTTCAGGGCGATGGCCGTGCCCACCAGTTCGGCCAGATCGCAGGCGACGATCGCCACCTCCGCCAGCAGCCAGAGCGGCAGGCGCGTGCGTTCCGGCAGGTAGCGGCGGCAGGCCTGGGCCAGATCCAGGCCCGTGGCGAGGCCCAGCCGGCAGCAGAGCGACTGGAGCACCATCGCCATCAGGCTTGAAAGCGCCACCACCCAGAGCAGGGCGTAGCCGTAGCTGGAGCCGGCCGCCAGATCGGTGGCCCAGTTCCCCGGGTCCATGTAGCCCACGGCCACCAGGTAGGCGGGCCCCAGCACCCGCAGGAACACCTGAAAGCGCGGCGCACCGGCAGGAATGGTCACCCGCTGCACGGTCGACTCCCCCAACGACCATGGCGTTGACGCTGGGGCAAACCTAGAGGTGGGCCTGCCCGCTCGTGTCGGTTCTCACCTCGGCCTGACACCATCTGGTTCAGAGTTCCGGGGGCCTTGGGCAGAGCGAGATGGCAGCGGCGCTTCGGATCGGCATCGTCGGCGCCGGCACCGCCGGGCTCTACCTGGCGGTGCTGCTGCAGCGGGCCGGCCACCGGGTGAGCCTGTTCGAGAAGGCGGCCAGCGCCCGCACCGCTGGTTGCGGGATTCTGCTGGTGAAGGCGGGGGTGGAGGCGATCGCGGCCGGGGGCGTTCCCGGCCTGCTGAACGCCCTGCTGGCGGCGGGCCAGCCGGTCAACCGCTACGTGTTCCGCAACCTCAAGGGGGCGAGATCGAGCGCAGTCCGGTGGAACGCGAACCCGGAGCGCTGCCGGCGCTGCTGATCCATCGCAGCGCCATCCTCGAAGCGCTCTGGGACGCCTTCGATCCGGCGGATTTCCAGCCCCTGGCCGAGCTGGTGGGGGTCGAGCAGGACTGCGAAGGTGTGACTGCGCTCTTCGCGGACGGAAGCCGCTGGAGCGGCGATCTGCTGGTGGGCGGCGACGGCCTCTACTCCGCCCTGGCCCCGCTGGTGCAGCCGCAGCGGCGGCTCAATTACCTCGGCGATCGGGTCTGGCGGGGGGTCGTCAGCGACGACAGGTTCTGCGCCGACGGGGAATTCTTCGTCTACGCCCGGGGCCGGGGCATCTACGCCAATTTCTTTGATCTCGGTCCGGGCGCCGATGGCCGCGGCCGCACCCACTGGGGCTTCTTCAACGAAGAACCCCTCCCGAGCGAGCGCGGCGAACGCCGCAGCCGGCTGGCGGAGCCGATCCCCGCCGAGGCCCTCGCCAAGCTTCCGGCCGATGCGGCGGCCGTGATCGCCGCCACCGCCCCGGAGGCCGTGGTGGCGGGCTACACCCACGACATCGACCCCCTGCCGTCGCTGGTGATCGATCGGGTGGCGCTGATCGGAGATGCGGCCCACGCCATGAGCTCCTCCCAGGCCCGGGGCATGACCGCCGGTTTCGAGGACTCCGAAGCCTTGGCCCGGCAGCTGAACGCCGCCCCGGGGGCCTGGCGCGCCGCCCTGGCGGCCTTCGATGCCGAGCGCCTGCCGGTGGTGCACCGCTACCAGGCCGCCAGCCGCGAGGTGAGCAACCGCACGGGTCGCAGCCGAGCTATTCGCAGCCGCTGATACGGCCGGGGCACTGGTAAGGGGCCCCCGTTGACCCGCCCGTGTTCAGCTCCGCCGTCTATTCATTCCTTGGCTTTCCCGGTTGGGGCCCGGTGCATCTGGTGGTGCCCCACCAGGGGAGTCCGTCGGGCACGGCGGCCCGGCTGGAGCGGGCCCGGCGCAGCGCCCTGGAGGCTGGATCGCCCCCGACAGCCCTGCTCAGCCAGTTGCTGCGCCAGGAGCAGCGGGCCGATCCACTCAGCAGTCCAGAGGCCTGCCGCCAGGCGGACTACCGCTACCTGGTGGTCCACCGCCACGGTGGCCGCTGGCCCCTGAGGATCACGGCCTGGCGTTGCAGCGGCGAGCCACCGGCCTGGCGGCGGTGCTGCGGGCCGATGGAGCTGGAGCGGTTCATCGCACGCTTCCAGCCCATGCGCCGCGGCGAAGCGGCTCAGGCGGTGAGCTCCTGGGCCTTGGCGCGGCGCTCGTCGTGAAGCGCTTCGAGCTGGTTGTAGATCGCCACCAGTTGCAGGCGCAGTTCGTCGGTGTCATCGAGCCGAGCCAGGTTCATCAGGGCCCCTTCGATCTGCTCCTTGGTGTCGATCAGCAGCCGACATTCGTTCGTACCCGGTTCGTAGCCCATGGCGTGGTGGGAAGTGACGGCATCCAACCGTCTACGGAGTGCTGAGTCTGTCCGATCGGCTGCTGTTTGTGCCCCGCTGGTTCAGGGCTCCTCGACGGAGTCGCCCTGGCGGGCCAACAGGTTCCAGGGGCGCTCGATGCCGCCGGCAACGCTCCAAACCCCCTGCCGCGACTGGCGCGCCTCCCGCTCGAGGCGGGGATAGCCGAGGTCGGCGCACTGGCCCAGGTAGCCGTCGAAGGCGAACAGCGCCCCCTGGCGCAGCAGTGACGGGGCAACATCGCGGCCATTCAGCCGCACCACGGCCACCAGGCGGCCGAACACGTCACGGGCGCGCAGGCTGATCTGCACCGGGCTGCCCAGGGGCACACGGCGTTGCAGAGCCTCCCCGGCCTGGGTGGCCCAGGGCTCCTGCGCCGGGCGCGGGGCCTGCACGCAAGCCAGGCGCACCCGCCGCTCCTGGGCGCCGATCCGCACCAGCAGCACCTGGCCGTTCTCCACCTTCAGCACCGTGGCGCCGTAGGTCACCGGCCGCGAGCTGAGCGGGGGAACGCCTATGGGAACCGGGCCAGCGGTGGGTGCTGGGGCAGCCGTGGGCGCTGGGCCAGTCGGTGCCGAGGCCGGTTGGGCGGCGACCGCCAGGGGCTGGATCAGGCTCAGCGCGAGCAGCATCGGTGCTGTGATCCGCCGACCGGAGCGCCGCCAGCCTGCCCACAGATCACCATGCAAAAGCTTTAGGGCCAACCGCCGTGGCCCCAACGGGGGTGGAGCCGATGCAGTTGGAGCAGACGCAAGGGAGCCCGGGGCAGCGCTCCGAGCGTAGGGGTGGCCCTTGGGACCATCGAGCGATCTGAATCTGCGCTCAACCCACGCCCGCCGCACGCCTCCGGGCGCAGGCCAGGCCCCCGCCCTTGCAGGGGCTCAGGAGCAACCGACCCTGAGGCGCTCACGCCGTGACCAGGAGCCTTTGATGGAGAGGACACCCTCTGGACGGCTGCTCGATTCCTGCGGCGGCCGGTGGTGTCTGCCTGGGCCGATCGTGCTCGGGATCGCAGCGTGCGTTGGGTGAAATCAGGTCAACAATCGCAGCGAATGAAGCGAAATCAGGGAGAAATGTAACCCTTCTACCTGCAGCGCATCTGCGGCAATCAAAGGGCTTCATCCGCCGTCAGACCCATAGATTGAGGACATAAGTTGGAATGGAGCGATGCTTTTTGGTGACGAACTCTTAGGTGTTGTCAAGGACCTCTCAGAGGCCAGCAAGTCCGAACTTGTACGTGCTTCCGGCTACGTCACAACCTTGAAGGACGGCAGTGAACGGCTCCATTTCACGGCCTTCTACGAGGCCCTGCTGGAGGCCAAGGGCCTTGATCTGAGCGCCCGAAACGGGTCCCGCAAGGGCGGCAGGCGCCGGCTCACCTACCAGACCAAAGTGCAATTCAACGGCAATCTGATGGTGGGCAAGGCCTACACCAACCTGCTGGGTCTGCTGCCCGGGGATGATTTCGAGATCAAGCTCGGCAAGCATCAGATCCTTCTGGTGCCCCTCGGTGTCGTCGAGGGTGATGGCGTCCATGAGGCTGAAAACGAGGGCTGAGTGAAGGCGTCCAAAGCGTCGCCCGTCCAGCGGCGTTAAGCCCGGAACGGGCAAGCTGATGCCCATCAAGCCATCCCAGTGAGCCGCACCCTGCTGACCAGCGGGGCCAGCCGTGGCATCGGTCGGGTGGTCGCCCCCGAGGCGATGACCCAGAGCGACGACCTCGCCGCCCTGGTGAGCACGCTGTTGATGCTGCCAAAGGCAGTGGTGCCGTTTGAGCTGGCCGTGAACGGCCCGCTGAAGACGTAGGCGGACCGGTCCGGAGTTCAGCTTGAACAGTGCCAGCCAGGGCCGTCGATGCCAGGATGACGCCAGAAATTGACGGGTTTTCGCCGATGAAACGCAGTGCAGCGGTCCTCGCCTCGGTGGCGACGGCTTCAGCGGTTCTTCTGGGCACCCTGCCGGCCCAGGCCCACGGTGGTGTCCACGGCGGTGTGCTGGCCGGCCTGGGCCACCCCTGTTTGGCCTCGACCATCTGTTCCTGTTGATCTCGGTGGGAGCCGCCGCTTCGTTCATCTCCGCGCGACTGCTGATCTGGGCCCTGGGGGGCGGTGCTGGGGGCGATCCTCGGTGCGGCCGGCATGGTGCTGCCCGCCGGCGAGCTGCTGGCGGCCCTGGCGATCTCCTCGGTGGGGCTGCTGATCCTGGCCACCGGCCGTCTGATCGATCCCACCAGCCCCTGGGTGGGGGTGGTGGTGGCCGCGGCGGTGGGCATCCACGGCCTGCTCCATGGCGGTGAATCACCGAAAGACGGCAGCACACTGCTCTGGTGGACGGGTGCCCTGGTGAGCTCGGTGCTGGTGAGTGGTGCCAGCTATCTGATCCTGCGCAAGCTTCCCTGGTCTGGACCCGCTGGGCCGCCGTGGCCTTCCTGTTGATCGGTGCCGTGCTGGCCTTCGGACCCCTGGGCCTGCTGGCCGGGGGCGCCGGGACCTGAGCCAGCGCTTCAGCGCTGGCTGGCTTCGCTGTTGGTGTCTGAGTTGTTCTGGTGACCGTGCAGGTGCTTCTCGCAGGAGAAAGCGGCACCGGCCTGGAGCATGGCCAGCAACGCCAGGGAAAGGCTGAGCAGGTTGCGCATGGCCGCTGGGCTGAATGGTGCGCAGATTAGGCCCTCACCTGAGCCTGCGTCCTAAGTTCGCCCGATGCCTGAATGAACGGGAGCAGCGGCCTTGACCATCAAGATCGGCATCAACGGCTTTGGACGGATCGGCCGTCTGGTGTTCCGCCGGGCCAGCCAGCTCGAGGGCTTCGAGGTGGTGGGCATCAACGATCTGATTGAGCCCGACTACATCGCCTACCTGTTGCTCCACGACTCCACCCATGGGCGCTTCCAGGGCGAGGTGACCGTTGAGAACGGACACCTGGTGGTGAACGGCCGCACGATCCGGCTGAGCTCCGAACGCGACCCCCGCAGTCTCAACTGGGGGGCGATCGGCGCCGAGTACGTGCTCGAAGCCACCGGCCTCTTCCTCACCGATGAGAAGGCCCGGGCCCACATCGACGCCGGTGCCCGTCGCGTGGTGATCTCAGCCCCCTCCAAGGACGACACGCCGATGTTCGTGGTCGGGGTCAACCACAGCAGCTACGCCGGCCAGGACATCGTCTCGAACGCCTCCTGCACCACCAACTGCCTGGCGCCGATCGCCAAGGTGCTCAACGACAGCTTCGGCATCCGTGATGGGCTGATGACGACCGTGCATGCCACCACCGCCACCCAGAAGACCGTCGATGGTCCTTCGGTGAAGGACTGGCGCGGCGGGCGCGGCGCCGCCCAGAACATCATTCCCTCCTCCACCGGCGCGGCCAAGGCGGTGGGCAAGGTGATCCCAGAGCTCAACGGTAAGCTCACCGGCATGGCCTTCCGCGTGCCCACCCCCACCGTCTCGGTGGTGGATCTCACCGTGAACCTGGAGCGACCCGCCAGCTACGAGCAGATCAAGGCGGCGATGAAGGCCGCTTCCGAAGGCCCGATGAAAGGAGTGCTGGGCTACACCGAGGACGAAGTGGTCTCCACCGATTTCCTCGGTGATCCGCGCACCTCGGTGTTCGATGCCAAGGCCGGCATCGCCCTCACCGACACCTTCGTGAAGGTGGTGTCCTGGTACGACAACGAGTGGGGCTACTCCAGCAAGTGCCTCGACCTGATCCAGCACATGGCCAGCCACAGCTAGGGCCAGCTGCAGCTTTGGGGCCCGAGGCGCTTCCACCAAAAAACCGGCTGGGTGAACCGGCCGGGTCTTGGTGGATCAAGCTTGACAGTCCCTGGCCAGGCCAGGGACCAATGGCTTATGCCGAGGGATCAGCCGAGGCCGATCTGGGACAGGATGCCCTGGCCGGTGAGCAGCTCGGTGCCTAGGCCAATCACGAATCCGAGCATGGCCAGACGGCCGTTCCAGGTTTCAGCGAAAGCGACGAAGCCGAAGCGGGATTCGGTGGAGGTGGTCATGGGTGGCAAGTGTGAAGGAACTCAACTAAATGTAACGCATCTTGAAGCGATCGGCGCATAACTCGCCCAAAGCGGTTCCAGGCGCCGCTGTGCTGCAGTGGTCAGGCATGGCAGCGCCCCCGATCACCACTCCGTCCCTGGCCCCACAACCCCTCTCTCCCAACGTTTCTCCGCCCAAAACCGCTCCAGCCGAAGCGCTTTCCCCCAGGCCGCCGTGGCCAGGGCGCTGCGTCCACGACTGCCCGCCAGCGCCTTTAGCACCAACCCCGACCGTCTGGGACTGGTGGCGATCAACCTGGCGATCCTGGCCCTGGGTTGGGTGATGGCCGATCGGCTCGATCAGTGGCCCGCCCTCGCCCGGTTGGCGTTCCTGCCCTTTGCCCTGGTGATGGGCAACAGCGTGGTGGTGCTGTTGTTTTCCACCCACGACCTGCTCCATGGCCGCAGCCTCAAGGGTCGCGCCTGGAGGAGGTTGGTGGGCCTGGCGGGGTTGGCCATGCTCTGGATGCCGCCCAGCCTCTGGCAGGCGGTGCACAACCGGGAACACCACGGCCACACCAACGCCCTGGCGGATCCAGACCGTGGCTATCTGGAAAGCCAACCTCAGAGCTGGGGTAAGGGCATCCAGGATCTCTTCGTGCCCTCCCAGCAGGTGAGCTGGCCCTGGTTGGTGGTGGGACTCTCCAGCTCCTGGGGCGTGCACAACCTGCGCCTGCTGCTTTCCGTTCTGCTGCGCAACGACGGCAGCAGTCAGGGCCCAGCAGGTTTTCGAGTCAGCCACCGGGAGCGCCGTGCCATCGGTCTGGAATTGGCGCTGATCGCCCTGCTGCATCTGGGGGTGCTGCTGTGGCTGGATCTCAATCCCCTCAAGCTGCTGCTGGGCTACTTCCTGCCGATCTGGATCGGCTATGGGGTGGCGATCGCCTACATCTTCACCAACCACATGCTCTGTCCGCTCTCGGAGGTGAACGACCCGCTGGACAACAGCCTCTCGCTGCAGATGCCCCAATGGCTCGACCTGCTGCACCTGAACTTCTCCCACCACACCGAACACCATCTGTTCCCAGATCTCGACTCCAGCCACTACCCCTTGGTGCGTCAATTGCTGATCGAAAACTACGGCGAGAGCTACCAACTCGTTGGCGGAAGGAGGGCCTGGTCGTTGTTGATGGCAACCCCCCGTCTCTATCGCGATGCCACAACGCTGGTGGGCAGTGATGGCCGTGGGGCGGTGACCCTCCCCGACCTTCACATCAGCTCAGGGCGGTCACCAGCCTCTTCTGGCGATCCGGCCTGAGGGCGCATCAGAACAGCTGGCCTGGGGTTGAAGGGCTACCTGGGCCAAGCCTGAGATGGGGCAAAGAGTTCTGAAGGATGGATCGCGAGGGGACCTCGACCGGCGCCCTCTCCCTAGGATTGGCCTTCGAACGGCACGCCCGACGCAGCGCAGGCATGGGGAATCCAATCAGCCATGAGCTGTTCCTCGATCGGGCACGGATTCGTTTCGGCGACGCCTACGACTACGCGTCGATCAACTACCGCAGTTACAAATCACCAATCAAGATCCGCTGCCGCAACCATCCGGTCAAAGAAATCTCGATCACACCGGAGAAGCATCTGCAGACCACCGGCGGCTGCAAGTACTGCCTCAAGGCCATGCGGGTCACCTCCCTGGAACGGGAGTTGCTGCGCGAGGCCATCGAGCATCCGGTGATGGACGCCCCCTCCAACCGCTGCCACCGGCACCAACGGCGCCAGGCCTTTGACGCGCTGATCCGGCCGCCCTGGGGCCGATCTCACCGCTTGAGTTCCAGGCAGCCCGAGGCGCCGAAGGCGCTGGCCAGTTCCGCCAAGCGTTCGCTGGCGGCGGCCGCCGCCTCCACCTTCTGGCCGTAGAGAGCGGAATAGTTGATGAAGGCCTTCACGTCCGTCTCGCGCAGGGCCTGGGCCTGGCTGGGGTTGAGGCGGATCTGGCGCATCTCGGCGATGCGGGCATCGAGCACGCCGGTCTTGAAGCTGCCCAGGGCCTTGCGCTGCTCTAAGCACTGGGCGCGCCGGCGTTCCTGTTGCTGATGCTGGATCGTCAGCACCAGCGCCGCCACCAGCACAGCCCCAAGGGCGATCGAGGCAATGATCCAGCGGGGTCGGCGGCGGGTGTTCACCATGGCGAGAGCCTGCGAGGCCTTCGGATCAAATGGATTCTGCGGTGATGGAGAGAACGGAGAGGGTGGGATTCGAACCCACGGAAGCTTTCACTTCGCTGGTTTTCAAGACCAGAGCCATCAACCACTCGACCACCTCTCCCTGGTGCCCATGGGGCGCCTTCACCATGGTCCCACGGAACCCCCTCTGGCGAGACCCCTGGCCCGTCAGGGCTTGGCCAGGGGCAACAGGCACTTATCGGAGTCACAGCCAGCGGGACCGGCCTCCATCAGTTCAGCGCCGTCGTAGCGCTGCAGGGCTTCAAAGAAGTCGTCACCCTGACGGCGGGCCTTGACCTCCTCCAGCAGGCGCAGGTAGGTGGTGTGATCGATCGGCTCAAATGGCAGGCGGGGGAAGGTGGCGTTGGCATCGAAGCGTGCCAGCAGGGCGGCGGAGATGTAGCCCTCGCCGTCATCGATCGCCCTGTGGATGGCGTCGGCCAGGGGCTCGATCTCGCTCTCGCGGAACTCCACGGTGGCGGAGGTGTTGTGGGCGGTGTAGTGCTTCTGCACCTGCATGTAGAAATCGAACTGGGCGAGGGCTGAGAAGTTGTTGATCTCCACCGCATCGGCACCGGGGATGTTGGCCCAGCTCACCTCCGTCGGGATCTCCACCAACCACTCGGTGCAGCGGGGATCAAAGGGATCATCCAGCAGGCGGCCGTTCTCGTCTTTGTCGGATTGCGACGGCACGATCGAATAGCCGTAGTCGAGGCAGGCCAGGGCCACCGGATCGTTCTTGCGGAAGGTGATGCGGCGAATGAAGCGCTGGGCCTTGGGGGGTGCCAGCCGGGGAGGCCCCGGTGAGCAGGCTCTTGGTGCCGGCGGGCTGCACGGTGGTGCAGCGGTTGGGACGGCGCAGGCCGTGGCGGTCGCAGTAGTCCCACACCGCCTCGTTCACGAAGGTCTTCCAACGGGAGAGGAAGACGGCTTCTTGGGCCTTGAACGACTGGCCTTCGGCGGTTTCCGGGCGGCCCTCCTCCCACCACTTCAGCCAGGGGTGCCGAAGGCATGCACGAAGAAGTCGAACAGGCCGGTGAAGCTCACCCCCACAATCGGATCCCAGGCGCGGCTCTGGCGGTAGCGCTCCACCTCGAAGCGGTGGTTGAGCAGGCAGGCCACCGCCAGACCGGCGGCGCGGAAGGCATCCTCCTGGGCCTGCAGATCGGCCGGGTCGATCTGGTTGAGGTGGATTTCGGCCAGGTTGCAGTGGAAGTCAGCGCCGAGGATCTCGCCGCAGGGGTTGAGGCCGTAGCGGTTGAGCCGGTGCTCCAGCTCGGCCGCGCCGATCTCCGGGTGGTTCAGCTGCAGCCAGCGGCCGGCCTCCTCCCGGCCCTGATCCACGTAGAGGTCGATGAATTCACTGCGCAGCTCGGCGGTGGAGAGCAGATCGGCATTGGAGCGGGCGATCGCCTCGGGGGCGAACTGGATCGCCCCTTCCCCCGACTGGAACTGCTTGATCACCGCCTGCAGCACCGTCTCGCGGTCCGGCCGGGTGTGGAAGACGCGGGTGTGGTTGGCCATGCGCAACGCATCGCGCTCCGGGTCGATGCGCCAGTTGCCCTCGCTGTCCTGCTGCCAGAGGTTGTCCTTGGCGGTGGAGGCGGCGGTGTCATCGGCGGCGAACTGGCGCATGCCGGCGCTGCGGCGGATGTTGCCCGCCACGATCGTGACCGCGGCCTCATCGATCAGCAGGCAGCACTCCACGGAGGTGAGCTGACGGCCGATCGCCTTGTTGAGCAGGCTGGCGACGCGGCCGTAGAGGTCTTTGAGTTTCACCGGGTTGGCCATTCCGCCGAAGCCCTTGAGGGTTTCCCCCACCGGGCGCACATCGGAGAGATCCACACTCACCTCGATCGGCGCGCCGGCGTCAAAGCGCTCGTCGCTGCACAGCTCCAGCAGCAGCCGGTAGCTCTCCACCCAGCCACCGCGGGTGTCGCCCACCTTGATGGCGACGCGCTGGCCGTCGATCCGGTGGGTGGTGGCCTCCTGGCGCAGCTGGGCCGGGGTGGCGCCGATGTCGGTGACGCCGGAGATCACCAGCTGGTTGCGCACCGCCGGCAGGCGCTCGATCAGGCGCGGCTCAATGATGGCGCCGGTGCCGCAGCCCATCATCGCCAGATCCATCATCAGGGCGAAGGCTTCCCAGTCGATCAGGTTGGTGGAGGTGCAGTTGTAGGCGCCGGAGAAGTTCTGGGTCTGCTCGATCCACTCGGTGCCGCCGATCCACAGCCAGCGGCCCGAGGGCAGGGCCTTCTGACGCTGCTGCATGCGCCGCAGCAACGCCACCTCATCGGCGTTGAGATCCCCAAGCCTGCGCAGGCCCTCAAGGTTGCGCTCGCTCACCTGGTGCCAGCTCTCGCGGCCGCTGGGGGTCTTGCGGCTGTAGGTGCGATAAAACACCGGGTTCGCCGCCGGGGCGGTGACCGGGAAATCCGGGTCCACCAGGCCCGCCAGGCGGGTCAGATCAGCCGTGGTGGGGGGCGTGGCGGACAGGGTCACGGAGGGCTGCGGCGTGGTGGGTGGCGGCACCTTAACGCCACCGGTGGGGGCTGCAAGCGAACGCAAGCACCAGAGGCAGCGTGGTTGGTGTCAACGGCGACGGGAGCGCCGGATGCGCCGAGCCCATACCGGATGCCTCCCTTGGCGCTGGTCGCCAGAAGCTGCCGCGGGCCAGGCCGGCCTCGCCCCAAGCCCAAGGTCAAAATTCCCCGTAGGGGCCTACTGACGGAACAGGCTGGCGGCGACGGCGCGGAAGGGGGCCAGGTTGGCGCCACCGCGCTTGCGGCGCCGGGGCAGGGCACCGCCAGGGGCAAGGTTGGCGGGGGCGAAGGTGGCCTGGCTGGGGGCCGGGCGGCTGGCCTGCTCGGCGGCCAGTTGGGCGGCGATCGCCTCGGCGGTGGTGAGCACCGTGCCATCGGCGAGTTCGGCGGGTACAGCGGCCGCCACAGCTGTGGCGGGAGCCGTGGACGCTGGGCCGCCTTGTTGGGCGTCCTGCTTGGTCAGCTTTGCGGGCTTGGTTATGACGGTAACGACGGCTGCCGGGGACTTGGCGTCCGGGGCCTGCTTCACCGGCTCCGCTGCCACCGGAGCCACGGTGGCTGGCTGCTTGGCCGCGGTGTCATCAAAGGTGAGGAAGAAACCCTTGCGCTTGAACACGTCGAACACCATGGCGCCAGCCGTACAAGCCGAATGGTTCGATTATCCGCCGCGCCAGGGCCCCGGGGCGGGGCCCTTAAGGCCATGCAACATGTGAGGGTCGCAGCGGCGCCTTGATCGAACTCCCCCAGGACCTGCCCGGCAGCCTCTGGGGCTGGATCTGGGCCCTGGCCCTCAACGGTGCCCTGATCGCCGTCGCCCAGCGCCTGCCGCTGCTCACCCCATCGGGCTGGGTCCATGCCGGGGTGCTGGGCACCCTGCTGCTGGGGTCCCTGGGCTGGACGGGCTGGTGGGCGGTGGTGCTCTACCTGGCCCTGGGTTCGCTGGTGACCCGGCTGGGGCTGAAACAGAAGCAGGCGGCCGGGCTGGCGGAAGCCCGGGGCGGCCGCCGCGGCCCAGAGAACGTCTGGGGGTCGGCCGCCACGGGGGCCAGCCTGGCCCTGCTCACGGTGCTGCCGTCGGCGCCGGTGCCCCTGCTGCTGCTTGGTTTTTCCGCCAGCTTCGCCGCCAAGCTCGCCGACACCTTCGGCAGTGAGATCGGCAAACGCTGGGGCCGCCACACCGTGGCGATCACCACCCTGCGCCCGGTGCCCCCTGGCACCGAAGGGGCGATCAGCCTGGAGGGCACCGCCGCCAGCCTGGTGGGAGCGCTGCTGATGGCGCTGGTGATGGAGCGCCTGGGTCTGCTCAGCGGCGCGGCGGCCTTCGCCCTGGTGAGCGCCGTGGCCCTGGCGGCCACCTTGATCGAGAGCCTGATCGGCGCCACGCTGCAGCCGCGCCTGCGCTGGCTCAGCAACGAGCTGGTGAATGCGCTTCAGACCCTGATCGCTGCGGTGCTGGCCATGACCATGGCCCAGGCGTGGGCGATCGCCTGAGCGTTCGCCAGCGCTCAGACGCGAACGGGCTGGAGCTCCTGACGCAGCTCCTCGATCAGAGTCTCGAAGCGACGGCGGGCCATGCGGGCATGCAGGCCCAGGGTCTCCCCCAGTTCCTGCCAGCTGGCCCCGTAGAGCAAGCGCCCCTCCAGCAGCTGGCGCAGCAGGGGGTCCATCTGCCCGAGCTTTTGGCGCAGGGCCCGCTGGGAATCAGTCAAGGGCCGCTCCTCGGCGCGTTCGTCGAGGGCGGCAAGCCCTGGATCGCCCAGGGAGGCGAGCTGATCAAGGCCGGTGAGCGGCCCCGCGTCGCCGCTTCCAAGCCCACGGCCTCTACCACTTCCGCTGCCGCCATCGCCGCCAGAGGGCGCATCGAGGCTGCGCACCTGCAGGGCCCGGTGCACCGCCACCGCCTCGTGCCACAGCGCAGCGCTGCATCCCAGCGCTTCCGCCAGGGCCGCCTCCCCCAGGGGCTGTTCGCCACGGTGTTGGCGCTGCTGTTGCAGGGCCTGGCCACGCTGGTGCAGTTCCCGCAGGCGCCGCGGGCAGCGCAGGGCCGGGTGGCGATCACGCAGAAAATGGCGGATCGAGCCACGGATGTAGGGGACCGCAAAGCTGCTCAGGGCGCTCTGACGGGAGGCATCGAAGGCCTCGATCGACTGGATCAGCCCCAGGCAACCCAGCTGGAGCAGATCGTCGTAGGGCAGATCGGTGCGCTGGCTCTCCTGATGGGCCACCTTGCGCACCAGCGGCAGGTTCAGCTCCACGAGCCGGTTGCGGGCCTTGATGTCGCCCTGGCGGCCGTAGGCCCGCAGCAGGTTGGCGTTGAGCGCATGCAGGGGTTGTGAACTGGCCATGGCGGGGGCGGTGAGGGGTCGGAACGTCCGTGTTTTCACGGTCGCCCTGGCCCGCACCTGCGGTTCTCACCCGGCCGATGGAATTCGCCTCCCCCAAATGGGGGAGATCGAGGAGGATCTGGTCACAACTGAACCGCTGGCGCGCCCGGTCGTTGTTCTCCTGGAGTGCGATCCCTGCGCTCAGAAGGCTGGGGTGCGCAGCCGCAGCGGCTCGAGGTCGGCCCAGCGCAACAGGGCGGGCCAGGTCTTGACACGCTCGTAGACGCGGCGGTGGCCCTCGCCATTGAGGTGCACCCCATCGCCACACAGCCATTGCAGCCACTGGCGCTCGCCGGTGAAGCTCTCCAGCAGAGGCAGAAAGGGCACGTCCGCCTCCAGGCAGGCCTCCTCCAGCAGGCACTCGTAGTGCGCCACGGTCTCCAGGTCGTACCAGAGGCAGTCGGCGAAGGGCATCACCGCCCCATCCACCGGGGTGAGCCCCAGCACCAGCACCGGCGCCAGGGCTTTGGCCTCCCGCAGCAGTTGCTGCAGGCCGAACAGGAAGGCTTCGGGGGCCAGCTGGTGGCGGCCATCCGGGCGGCCCACCCGGGCGGTGTCGTTGAGACCGATCGACAGCAACACCCCCTGGGGGCTCTGGCGCCGCAGTTCACCGCGCCGACCCACCTCCGGGCCCAGCCGCGCCGCCAGCCGCTCGAGGCCATCGCCGCGCACCCCCAGGTTGTAGAGCACGGGCGCCTCCGGCAGCGCCATCCAGTGGCACCGCAAGCGCTCGCACCAGCCGCCCTCCTCCGGGTCCCCCCAGCCGAAGACGCCGCTGTCCCCCAGCACCACCAGCTTGCGCGGCACGGCGATCAAGGACATGCGAGCAGTCGCCTTCGGGCACGGTCGGAGAGATCTTCCCCCACCAGGGTGAGCAGGGCATAGGCCGCCATCAGGGCCAGCACCTGGTCCCAGGCGAAGGAGCTGAGCGCCTCCAGCAGAGCGGTGCCCAGCCCGGCGGCTCCCACCAGCCCCACCACCACCGTTTCGCGCAGGATCACATCGCTGCGGTAGGCGCCATAGGCCAGGTAGGAGCGGGCCAGGGCGCTGTAACGGCCATAGAGCAACGCCAGCCGCGGCCCGGTGCCTGCCGCCGCCAGGGCCTGCTCGGCCCCCAATGGGGCGGCCTCGGCCGCCTCCAGCAGCAGGCGGCCGAGGATGCCCAGGTTGTGGAAACCCAGGGCCAGGGCGGCCGTCACCAGGCCGGGCTTGAGCACGAACAACAGCAGCAGGGCCGTGAGCGGCGGCGGCCACAGGCGCCCCAAGGCCCAGACCAGCTGCAACAGCGCCCGTCCCCAGGGCCAGGGGGCCACGAGCAAAAGCAGCAGTGGTGCCAGGCCCACCGCCAGGGCGGCGGCCAGCAGGGTCAGTCCCAGGGTCTGAGCCACCAGGGCCGCCCAGGGCAGGGCCAGCAGCTCATCCGGCCGCAGGCTGGCGCCCCAGTTGGGCAGTGCGCTCCCAGGAAAGAGCGAGAGGGGATCGACCTCCAGGGCTCGGGCCAGCACCAGCAGGAGCGGCAGCAGCAGCAGAATCATCAGGGCGATCTCCCGGCCCCGCCGGCCGACCACCACGGTCCCAGCCCCAAAGCGGGTGGGCAGGCACCAGCGGCGTCGCAGCAGCCGCACCAGCGCCTCCAGCAACAGCATCACCGCCAGCAGCAGCCACAGGCCGCTCCAGAGCTCATTGAACTGCAGGGACTGCAGGGTGAGGCGCAGGTCGGTGCCCAGGCCACCGAGGCCGAACACCCCCAGCAGGGTGGCGCTGCGCAGGGCGCACTCCAGCCGGTAGCCCCCGTAGCTGATCACCCCCGGCAGCAGGGCCGGCCCCAGGGCCGTGAGCAGCGCCGGCCCGGCCGGGGCCCCCGCCGCCCGCAGGGCCTCCAGTTGCGTGGTGGGCAAGGCATCGAGCTGGTCGCCCACCACCCGCGCCACCAGGGCGCCGAAGGGCAGGGCAATCGCCAGCACCGCCACGGCTGGATCCAGCCCCAGCACCTGCAGCAGCAGCAGACCCCAAAGCAGCTCATGGATCGAGCGGGGCACGGCCAGCAGCCGGCGAATCAGCTCCGCCGGCCAGCGCTGGCCCGAGCTGCTCTGCCAGAGGGTGCGGGAGCTGAGCAGCCCCCCAGCAGCCCCAGGGCCAGGCTCAGAGACCAGCCCAGCAGGGCGATCGCCACGGTGACCACCAGGCCCGAGAGGGCCGAGCCCAGCACCTGCGGATCCAACGACGGCCGCAGGGCCGCCGCCAGGAACTGGCCGATCAACTCCCAGCCACCCCCATGGGCCATGGACGGCAGCGCCAGCAGCACCGGCACCAGGGCCAGGGCCGGCAGCAGCAGCAGCAGCGGCGGGGCGGGCCGCAGCCGAACGCTCACGGCCCCTCGGCGTAGAGCTGGGTCAGGGTCTCCACAGCCAGTTCAGCCCCCAGCCCGGCCCTCAGCTCGACCACCGGGCGATCGAACAGCAGGCGGCCCTGGCGCAGGCCGATCACCCGGTCGAACCCCTCCAGCAGGTCGGGGCGGTGCAGGCTGAGCAGCAGGGCGCGGGGCGCCCTGGCCTGGCGCAGCAACAGATCCAGCAGTTCAGCGGCCAGCCGCGGATCAAGGCTGGCCAGGGGTTCGTCGGCCAGCAGCAGCAACGGTTCCTGGCGCAGCAGCCGCGCCAGGGCCACGCGCTGGCGCTGGCCGCCGGAGAGGGCCGTCACCGGCTGGCCCAGCAGGGCCGGCTCCAGCTCAACGCGCCCGAGGGCGGCGGCGCAGGCGGCCGTCTCCAGGGGCAGCAACAGATTGAGCAGGGCCCGGGGCCAGCCCCAGACCGCCAGCCGGGCGGCGTTGAGGTTCTGCTGCACCGTCAGCTCCTCGATCAGGCGCAGGTCCTGCCAGAGGGTGCCGATGCGGGCCTGCTGGCGGCGCCTGTGGCGGCGGGAGCGGGCCAGGGGTTGCCCTTGCCAGCGCACCACACCGGCGCTGGGCTGGAGCATGCCGTTGGCCACCGCCAGCAGGGTGCTCTTGCCGGCGCCGCTGGAGCCGAGCAGCGCCACGCGCTCACCCACTTGGATCTGCAGCGAAATGTCCTGCAGCCGAGGCTGCCCGCGGCCGGGCACCTGAATCCCCTGGAGTTCGAGAACGGGGGGCAGGTTCATCGCTGGTGCATCTCAACGCCCGCTCAGGGGCGCTCGTCAAACGGATTGGTTCATGCTCCCACTCCCCCAGCGGCCGATGGCCAGCTTCAGGACGGGGGCGGATCGCTGGAGCTGTTCCGCTCGGGCTGAGCGATGGGCAGCACCTGGCCCAGCCGGGTGCCCTTCGGAGCCTCCGCCTGATCCGATCGGGGTGGCTCGCTGCCCATCAGGCCCTCCGTCACCGCTGGGGGGAGCGGCTCCATCGCGACCTGGGGCGAGGGTTCGCTCCGCCGTGCGGCGCGCAGCTCCATGAGCCGGTTCTCGAAGATCGGCAGGAGCGAGGTCGCTTCGTCCACGGCGATCTCGAGGCGATCGGCGACCTGCTCGGCCTGGGGTTGGATGGCGAGAGCCTGCTGAAACAGCTCGGCGCTTTGATCCAGGGCCAAGCGCAGGCGGCGAGCCTCCATCGCGGCCTGCTCCAGCTCCAGCAGGGTGGTGATCTCTCCAGCGGCAACCGTGGGGGATTCACCGGGGCCCAGCGGCGTAACGACCGCATCTGTCTCTGTTTGCTGCTGATTGGATGGGAGTTGATCGGAAGCCTCACCTTCAGTCCCATGGAGCATGGGCGGCACGGCTGGTCCGTGAACGCCGCCCTGCTTGATCACCCCCAGGATGCTGTGGATCGCCTCGACGGCCACGTTGAGGGTCGCGATTTCGAACTTGGCTTCCGCCCTGAGCGTGCTGAGCAGTTCCTCGGAGCGGCGGCGCATCTGCCGGCGTTCATGCAGAACCACCAGCAGCAAGACCGCCAGCAAGAGCGTCGTGGCCAGGGCGGCAGCAGCGATCCAACGCAGCTCGCGCGCTCCAGGGTCAGCCGCCGGAGGGGCGGTCACCACACTGAGGCCGGCGGAGGGAAGCAGCTCACGGGAGCGGCCGAGCGGTTGCAGGAAGCTCCAGACCACCGTGCGGCCCGCCGCTATGCGGCCCGCCGACGTGGAGGCCGCGAACACCAGGCAGTTGGCGGTGGGGCAAGAGAGGCGCGCGCTGCCCGCGGCATCGGTGCGGAGGAGCCGATGACCCTTTTGAACCACCAGCTGGCCTTCCGCCCTGGTCAGTGCCTGGGAGATCGACGCCCCCGTCCAGACCTGCTTCACCCGGAACGGAGCCGCCAGGGCGTTCAGCAGGTCCCGGCAGGTGGCATTGATCGGCGCACAGGGAACCACGTGGACGGCTGCATCCACCACGGGGGTGGGTCGGTCCTCAATGAACTGGGTGAACTGAAGCCGGCTCACCGGGCCGGCGGCGGCGAGGGCCAGCGATGAGGAGGCCACCAGAACGGTGGACAGGGCCAGCCCAAGGCCAACAGGTCTGGTTCGGTTGAGCTGGAACACACGCCAATGGGAGATTTTAGGGATCGTAAGGTACAAATCAGCAGGGTCAATCCGCCCAAAAAGATCACAACTCTGGAGTGATCTCCATGGGCCCAGGATGAACGATTTCAACGAATGACTTCTCTCTGCCCAGAATGAAAAAGTTGTCCACCCCAGGCACTCCCCCACCACCCCCAACGATGGGTTGGCGGGACGGGAGGAAGGCCTGGCCCCTGGGCTGATCTCAGCGGATCTTGCCGATTTCCCGGCCCATCTTCTCGATCGCCGCATACTGATCGGCCTTGGCGGGCACAAACTGCTGGGCGCCGAACAGCTCCAGGATCGAGGCCTGGCTGGGGTTGGTGCGCCGCAGGGACACCAGGGCCGCCGTGATCCGATCGGTCGTGCCCTTGCCCAGGCGCTTGTCCAGATCGCCTTGGGCGATCCAGTGGTAATCGGGATAGCCGGGGGTGCGCCAGATCGCAATCACCTTGCTGCGATCGACCTTGCGCTCATGCAGGCTGGTTTTCCAGACCTGTTCATTGACGGCGCCGGCGTCATAGGCGCCGCTCTGAACCAGGGCGATGGTGGCGTCATGGCTGCCGCTGAAGCCCGGGGCACCGCCGCTGAAATCCGTGAGCTTCACGCCCGCCTTGGCCAGGAAGACCTGGGGCATCAGCCGGCCGGAGGTGGAGCTCTCGGATCCGAAGGTGAAGCGCTTGCCCTTCAGTTGATTCAGCCCCTTCCCATTGAGCACCGGCTTGAGGCCGCTGCGGGCGTTGGCGATGAAGACGCTGTGGAACTGCACGTCGATGTCCCGCTGGGCCAGCACCCGGGCGCCGGGCTTCTGGAGGCGGGCCTGCACGCCGGTGAGGCCGCCGAACCAGACCAGGTCCAGATCGCCCGTGCGGAACGCCGTGACGGCGGCGGCGTAGTCGATGACGGGCACGTATTTGACCTTGAAACCAAGCTGGCGGCTGAGTTCATCGGCCAGCTGCCCGTAGAGCCGGTTCAGCTTCTCCGGCTTCTGGTCGGGGATCGCGCCGATGCGCAGCACCCTGGTGGCGGCGGGCTGGCTTTGGGCCTGGGCCCCATTGAGAAGACCACTGCTGAGGGGAAGCACGGCCGCCGTTGCGGTCAGTACGGCCAATCCGCTGACGACGGCGGCCCAGGGTTGTCGGAGGCGCATGGATTCAGTGAGGAGAGTTCAGAGGCTGGCCAGGAAACGCTCGAGTCGCTCCAGGCCGTCGGTGATCGTGGCAGGGGAGGCGGCACAGGAGAGGCGGATGCAGCGGTCGTCGCCGAAGGCCACACCCGGCACCACCGCCAGCCCCTCCTGCTCCAGCAGGCGGTTGCAGAAGCTCATCGAATCGAGCCCATAGGCACTCACATCCGGGAAGGCGTAGAAGGCCCCCGAGGGTGGGGTGAGCGTGAGACCGGCGATCGCCTGCAGCCCGGCTGTGAGCAGGGCGCGGCGTTGGTTGAACTGCTCGGCCATGGCCCGCACGCAGTCCCTCGGGCCGCTGATCGCGGCCAGGGCCCCGTACTGGGCAAAGCTGCAGACGTTGCTGGTGCTCTGGCTCTGGAGCGCACTGGCGGCGGCGATCACCGGCAGGGGGCCGGCCAGATAACCGATTCGCCAGCCGGTCATCGCCCAGCCCTTGGCGAGGCCATTGACCACGAACACCCGATCGAGCAGGTCTGGGGCCACAGCCCCGAAGCTGTGGTGCTCCTGGCCAGGGGCCAGCAGGAATTCGTAGATCTCATCGCAGACCACCGCCACCTGGGGATGGCGGCGCAACACCGCAGCGATCGCCTCAAGCTCGGCGCGGCTGAGCACGGCGCCGGTGGGGTTGCCGGGGCTGTTGAGCACCAGCAGCTTGCTGGCGGGGGTGATCGCCGCCTCCAGACGCTCGGCGTCGAAGCGGAACCCCTCGGCGGCGGCACTGGGCAACAGCCGCACCGAGGCACCGGCCAAGCGGGCCATCTCTGGGTAGCTGAGCCAGTAGGGGGAGGGCAGCAGCAGCTCATCTCCGGGTCCGAGCAGCACCTGAAACAGGTTGAACAGGGCCTGCTTCCCACCGTTGGTGACCAGCACCTGGGCGGAGCTGGTGGGAATGCCGTTCTCGCGGCTGAGCTTGACGGCAATCGCTTCGCGCAGTTCCGGCTCACCGGCGGCCGGGCCATAGCGGGTGTGACCGCTCTCCAAGGCCGCCGTAGCGGCCTGACGAATGAAGGCGGGGGTCTCGAAGTCGGGTTCGCCGGCGCTGAGGCTGCAGACGTCCTGCCCCTCGGCCCGCAGTTGCTTGGCGCGGGCGGCGATCGCCAGGGTCAGGGAGGGCTGCAGAGCTTCGGCCCTTGCAGAGAGCCTCAACGGGGGCTGCATCGCAAGCAGCGCTCCGCCGCAGGAACGCCTGAAAGAGGGCCATCCTGCCCCATGGCTCCTGCCGAAACGGGATCGAACCTGCATCTTCGTTGCGTCAGGATGCGGAACGCCCCAGCGCCGCCGGGCCCATGGATCCCGAGCAGCAGCTGCGTGAGGCCTGCCAGGCCTGCGTGCGCTGTCCCTTGGCAGCGGGCCGCCATGGGGCCGTGGTGAGCCGGGGCCCGAGCGGCGCGCGGCTGATGCTGATCGGCGAGGCCCCCGGCGCCGAGGAGGACGCCAGCGGGCGGCCCTTCGTGGGCCGCTCCGGCCGGCTGCTGGACCAGTTGCTGGCCGGCGCCGGCATCAGCAGCGAGCGGGAGGCCTACATCTGCAACGCGATCAAGTGCCGGCCGCCGGGCAACCGAAAGCCCGCGGCGGCCGAGCTGGCGGCCTGCCGGCCCTGGCTGGATCGCCAGCTGGAGCAGGTGAATCCGGCGCTGGTGGTGCTGGCCGGAGCCACGGCCGTGGAGGCACTGCTGGGGGTCCGAGGTGGGCTCTCGCGGATGCGGGGGCAATGGCAGAGCTGGCAAGGGCGCTGGCTGATGCCGGTGTTCCATCCCTCCTACCTGCTGCGCTTCTCCTCCATGGAACCGGGCTCGCCCCGCTGGCACACCGCCGCAGATTTCCTGGAGGTCAGGCGGCGGCTGGATCGCCTCGATGGACCGACCAGCGGCCAGGAGCAGCCGCTGCCGCCCCGTTTGTGACAGGCTTGGTCCACCTCCGGCCCCCCTGCGATGACCGGCACCCTGGCCCGCCCCGACACCGCTTCCCCCGAGGGCGGAGCCCGGGACTGGGCCAATGATCCCCGCTACGCCACGGTGATCACCCGCCGCAAGACCCGCAGCGTGCGGGTGGGCGACATCTGGGTCGGCAGCGAGCACCCGGTGGTGGTGCAGTCGATGATCAATGAGGACACCCTCGACATCGAAGGGGCCACCGCCGGCATTCGTCGCCTGCACGAGGCGGGCTGCGAGATCGTGCGGCTCACGGTGCCGAGCCTCGGCCATGCCCGGGCCGTGGGGGAGATCCGCAGGCGCCTCGAAGACAGCTACCGCCCCGTGCCCCTGGTGGCCGATGTGCACCACAACGGCATGAAGATCGCCCTGGAGGTGGCCCAGCATGTCGACAAGGTGCGCATCAACCCTGGCCTCTATGTGTTCGACAAACCCGACCCCAACCGCACCGAGTTCACACCCGAGGAGGTGGCGGCGATCGGTGAACGGATCCAGTCCACGCTCGAGCCGCTGGTGAGCCTGCTCAAGGAGCAGGACAAGGGCCTGCGCATCGGCGTCAACCACGGATCGCTGGCCGAACGCATGCTGTTCACCTACGGCGACACCCCCTGGGGATGGTGGAGAGCGCCATGGAGTTCATTCACATCTGCGATCGCCTCGACTTCCACAACATCGTGGTTTCGATGAAGGCCTCGCGGGCGCCGGTGATGCTGGCCGCCTACCGGATGATGGCCGACCGCATGGATAGCGAAGGCTTCCACTACCCGCTGCACCTGGGCGTCACCGAAGCCGGCGACGGCGACTACGGCCGCATCAAGAGCACCGCCGGCATCGCCACCCTGCTGGCCGAGGGCCTCGGCGACACGATCCGGGTGTCGCTCACCGAGGCACCCGAGAAGGAGATCCCGGTCTGCTACTCGATCCTGCAGGCCCTGGGCCTGCGCAAAACGATGGTCGAATACGTGGCCTGCCCCAGCTGCGGCCGCACCCTGTTCAACCTGGAGGAGGTGCTGCATGTGGTGCGCAACGCCACCGCCCACCTCACCGGCCTGGACATCGCCGTGATGGGCTGCATCGTCAACGGCCCCGGCGAGATGGCCGATGCCGACTACGGCTACGTCGGCAAGACCCCCGGCACCATCTCCCTCTACCGCGGCCGTGAGGAGATTCGCCGGGTGCCGGAAGCCGAAGGGGTGGAGGCCCTGATCGCCCTGATCAAGGAAGACGGCCGCTGGGTCGATCCCTGACCTGAACCGGGCCCATCGCAGCCCGAATCACGACCAGAAGGTTTCCTCGGTCACATTCGGTCGGGGAGTCCGCACCGAATTTCGGCTCCCCCACCTCGGCGGCCCCCGCTGCGGGGACTAGCTTGATGGCACTCTCAAGGCTCCGGAGCCTGCTCACGATGGTCAAAGGTCGCACCACCCTGATCGTGCTGGCCGGAGTGGGCACCTTTGCCGCCACCGCCCTGGTGGGAGGCCGCAGCTTCGTGCCACCCAGTCTGGCCAGCCTGATCAATGACAGCCCCAAGGAGGTGATGGACCAGGCGTGGCAGATCGTCTTCCGCGACTATCTCGACACCACCGGTAAATACACCCCCGAGCAATGGCGCAAACTACGCCAGGAGATTCTCGCCAAGAGTTACGGCAGCACCAAGGAAAGCTACGAGGCGATCCGGGGCATGCTTCAGACCCTCGATGACCCTTACACCCGCTTTTTGGATCCGCGGGAGTTCAAGGAGATGCAGATCGACACCTCCGGCGAGCTCTCCGGGGTGGGCATCCAGCTGAGCCTCGACAAGGACACTAAGGAACTGGTGGTGGTCTCTCCGATCGATGGGTCCCCGGCCTCGCGGGCCGGCGTGCAGCCCAAGGACGTGATCGTCTCGATCGACGGCAAGAGCACCAAGGGCATGACCACCGAGGACGCGGTCAAGCTGATCCGTGGCCAGGCCGGCACCAAGGTGGTGATCCAGCTGCGTCGCAAGGGGCAGTTGCTCGACACACCACTGATGCGCGAGCGCATCGAACTGCACGCGGTGGAGCATCAGATCAACACCGCCCCCGATGGCTCCAAGGTGGGCTACATCCGCCTCAAGCAGTTCAACGCCAACGCCGCCAAGGACATGGCCGCGGCGGTGAAGGATCTGGAGACCAAGAACGTCCAGGGCTACGTGCTCGATCTGCGCAGCAACCCCGGCGGGCTGCTGATGGCCAGCATCGCCATCGCCCGTCAGTGGCTCGATGAAGGAATCATCGTCTCCACCAAGACCCGTGACGGCATCCAGGACATCAAGCGCGCCAACGGTCGCGCCCTCACCAAGCGTCCCCTGGTGATCCTGGTCAACGAGGGCTCCGCCAGCGCCAGCGAGATCCTCTCGGGTGCCCTGCAGGACAACAAACGCGCCGTGCTGGTGGGCCAGAAGACCTTTGGCAAGGGGCTGGTGCAGTCGGTGCGGGGGCTCTCCGATGGCTCCGGCATGACCGTCACCATCGCCAAGTACCTCACCCCCAGCGGCCGCGACATCCACCACCACGGCATCGCCCCGGATGTGTCCGCCAAGCTCAGCGACCTTGACGCCCAGAAGCTCAAGTTCGAAGACATCGGCACCCGCAAGGACAGCCAGTACCGGGCGGCAGAGACCACCCTGCTCAAGAAGGTGCAGGCCGCCGGTGGCAATGCCAAAAGGGTCTACAACCCCACCAGTGCGAACCTGCCGGAGGCCCTAGGCACCAAATAGGTCAGGGGATCAAAGGCATCTCTGCGGGGCCAGCCGACCGCTGGACGTCGGCGAGGCCCTGCGCCTCAGGCCACCGGCTGCATCAGGCCGCCGCCGGGAGTGGAGTCGTCGTCGTCGTTTTCGCTGGAGTTCTGGAACAGGGCGAACAGGCCCAGGGCCGCCACGCTCACCAGGGCGGACACCAGGCTGAAGCCGCTGGTCACAGCACTGGATCCCTGCAGCAACTCACCCATGGAAAACTCCTGTTAACGAATGACCTGAATTGTAACGCCATATTGCGCCAAATGAGGATGGGGCGCTCCCCCAGCTCCAGCCTCCCCCAGCAGCCCGTCTGCTCAAACAGCTGATCTGCTCAAACAGCCAGCACCTCGGCATTCTTGGCCTTGAGAGCCTCCGCCCGCTGGGCTTCGCTCAAGCCATCGGCCCCAGGGATCTGCTCCGCCATCGCCTGCAGCCACTCCATCAAGGTGTCGAGCTGCTTCTCGAAAGGGAGCACGCTCAGCCCCCGGGCCAGCACCTTGGCGGTGCTGCCGGAGCCCCCTGATACACCAAGCGCCCATGCAGGTGCTGGGGCAGGCCCTGGCGCAGCAGCCGGAAGGCGGGCTCCTCCATCGGCGTTTCGAGCACCAAATTGGGTTGTTCGGCCCTGAGGCGCGAAAAGCCGCAGCGCTTGGCCAGCAGCTTGAGCTCCATCAGCTGCAGCAGCGCCTGCACCGGGGACGGCAGGGCGCCATAACGGTCGATCCAGGCGGCCGCCAGCTCCAGCAGTTCGCCTTTGCTGCTGCAACCCGCCACCGAGCGGTAGGCGGCCATCTTCTCGTCGCCTTCGCTGATCCAATCGGCGGGAATGAAGGCCGTGATCGGCAGATCGATCTGGGTGTCATCCACCACAGGGATGTCCTGGCCCTGGATCTCGGCCAGCGATTCCTGCAGCATCTCCATGTAGAGGTCGAAGCCGATCACCTCCATCTGGCCGCTCTGCTCCACCCCGAGCAGATTGCCGACGCCGCGGATCTCCATGTCACGCATGGCCAGCTGGTAGCCGGAGCCCAGCTGGGCGAATTCCTGGATCGCCCGCAGGCGCTGGCGCGCCGCCTCGGAAAGCGAGGCGTCACCGGGATAGAACAGCCAGGCATGGGCCTGGATGCCGCTGCGGCCCACGCGGCCGCGCAACTGATAGAGCTGGGCGAGGCCGAATTTGTGGGCGTCCTCCACCAGGATCGTGTTCACCCGGGGAATATCCAGGCCGCTCTCGATGATCGTGGTGCAGAGCATCACATCGGCCTCACCGGCGTTGAACGCCACCATGGCGCTCTCCAGCTCGCCCTCGGGCATCTGGCCATGGGCCACCTGCAGCTTCAACCCCGGCAGCATCTCCCGCAACTGGCCCGCCACGTCCTCGATCCCCTCCACCCGCGGCACCACATAGAACACCTGGCCGCCGCGGTCGAGCTCCTGGCGGATGGCGCTGCGCACCGCCTCGCCATCAAGGGCGGCCAGGTGGGTCTTGATCGGACGCCGCAGGGGCGGCGGGGTGGTGATCAGGCTCATCTCACGCACCCCGGAAAGGCTCATGTAGAGGGTGCGGGGGATCGGCGTGGCGCTGAGCGTGAGCACGTCCACGTCTTTTCGCAGCGCCTTGATCTTTTCCTTCTGGTTCACCCCGAAGCGCTGCTCCTCATCCACCACCAGAAGCCCCAGCTGCTGGAAGTTGGTGCCCTTGCCCAGCAGCTGGTGGGTGCCGACCACCACATCAATGGTGCCGGCGGCGAGGCCCTCGAGGATCGTCCTGCGCTCGGCGGCGGTGCGGAAGCGGTTGAGCAGCGCCACCTTGAGCGGGTAGGGGGCGAAGCGCTCTGAAAGGGTGCGCCAGTGCTGCTGGGCCAGAACGGTGGTGGGGGCGAGCAGGGCGCACTGCTTGCCGGCGGTGACGGCCTTGAAGATCGAGCGGATCGCCACCTCGGTCTTGCCGAAGCCCACATCACCGCAGACGAGCCGGTCCATCGGTTGGGCGGCCTCCATGTCGCGTTTCACCTCGACGATCGCCTTGAGCTGGTCGGGGGTGGGCTCATAGGGGAAGGAGTCTTCGAGCTCCAGCTGCCAGGGGCCATCGGGGGAAGGCGAAGCCCGGCGCCTGGTGGCGCTCGGCGTAGAGCTTGACCAGATCGAGGGCCACCTTGCGCACGGCCTTGAGGGCGCGCTCCTTGGCCTTGGCCCAGGCCACCCCGCCCATGCGGTTGAGCTCCGGCGGGGCGTCGGTGCTGGCGCGGTAGCGGCCGAGGCTGCCCAGCTGGTCGGCGGCCACCCGCAGGGTGCCGTCGGCGTACTGCACCACCAGATAGTCGCGGGACTCGCCGCTGAGGGCGAGTTTTTCCAGCTTCAGGAAGCGGCCGATGCCGTGGTTGCGGTGCACCACGAAATCGCCCGGCACCATCTTGAGCGGGTCCACCGTGCGGCTGGCCGCCTTGCGCCGCCGGCGCACGTAGCCACTGGCCGCCAGGGAGTGCTGACCAAAGAACTCCCGGTCGCTGAGCAGAACCAGCTTCCAGGCCGGCAATTGCAGCCCTTCGAGCTCGGCGGTGCCCTTGAGCTTGAGCGCCACGGGGGTGCCCTGCTCCACCAGCCGATCGATCGCCGGCCAGTCGGCGGCATTGGGCACGAAGCGGGCGATGCAGTCGTGCTCCTCCAGCAGGGCCACGGCGCGGGAGGGCTGGGCCGAGAGCAGCCACACCCGCGCCTTCTCGATTTGGTAGCCCTTCACCAGGGCCGCCAGGCGGCCGAACTGGTTGGGGTGGGCGGGCACCGGCCGGCTGGCCAGATCAAAGGCATTGGGGTGGCCGTCGGTTTCGGCCAGCTCCGAGAGATCAAAGCCCGCGAAGGCCGCCGCCGCCCCTAGGGCCTCGGCCGGCGGCCAATGCAAGGGCGGAAGCTGAGGGAACTCCCCGTGATGCGAAGCGGCGTGATCGAACCACTGCTGGCCGTGGGCCAGGCACTGGCGCCGCTCATCGACGGCCACCAGGGTGGCTTCGCTCAGGTAATCGAGCAGCGAGGCGGGCCGTCCCCAGGCCAGCCCCATCAGCCGGCGCATCCCCTCGGGGGTGCCCCCTCCAGCAACTGCTCCAGCGCTTCGGGGCTGAGCAGGGCTTCGAGCCCCTCGGGCATGGCCTCGCGCAGGGCCTCCGCCACCAGGGGCCCGTAGCCCGTGGGGTGAGCCGCACCACCTCGATTGGATCGAGGGAGCGCTGGCTGGCGGGATCGAACTCCCGCAGCTTCTCGAGTTCCTCGCCAAAGAATTCCAGCCGCACCGGCAGCTCGGCGCTGACCGGAAACAGGTCGACGATGTCGCCGCGACGGCTCCAGGTGCCCTCCTGCTCGATCGTGGGCACCCGCTCGTAGCCCAGCCGCGCCAGGGTCTCCGCCAGCTCCTCCAGATCGACCGTGGCCCCCTTGGCCAGGGTCAGGCACTGGGACGCCAGCGCCTGCGGCGGCGGCAGATGGGGCTGCAGGGCGCGCTCGGTGGCGACGATCGCGCCCTGCCAGGGGTTGGGGCCCACCAGCTCCGCCAGCACCTGCAGCTGCCCCCAGGTGATCTCGCTGGTGGGATCAAAGGGCTCGTAGGGCGAACCTTCGCTGGTGGGATAGAGCTGGGCCGTCGGCCAGCCCATCAGCTCCAGCAACGCCGTCCAGCGGCCCGCCTCCTCCAGGGTGGGCACCACCACCAGCAGCGGCGCGCGCCGCTGGCGTGCCAGGGCCGAGCTGACCAGCGCCCGGGCGGCCCGGCCGGCGCCTCGAAGGCTGAGGCGCTCGGGCCGCTCGATGCGGGCCTGCACCTCACCGGTGAGGGGCACCTGCTCCAGCTGGCGCACCAGGGCGGTGAGGGGCATCGGGACAGCGGCGGGATCGAGGGACGATCTTCGCAACCAGACCGCCAGAATGAGGGCCGGCGGACGGGAACCCTTGGATCCGGCCGCACCGCCATGAGCATCGACCGCTGCCCCGCCTGCCGCTCCCAGCCCCTGCGCACCGCCCGCAGCAGCGACGGGACGCGGATCTGCCACCACTGCGGACGACCGCTCCAGACGCAGCGGGCCCCCAGTCCGCTCAAGGCCCTGGTCGCCCTGGCGGTGTTCGCGGCCGTGGGGGCGGCGGCAATCACCGCCTTCTCCAGCACCCAGACCTTCAAGGCCCAGCCCCGGCCCGACGATCGCCCGCTCAAACCCGCCAACGACAGCGCCTTGATGGCCGTCTTGGATCAAGCCGATGAGAGTTGGCGGCCCCGGGCCCAGAGCCTGCCGGGTGGCGGCATCCGATACACCTACAAGCGCCGCCAGGACGACCCGCCGCTGGACATCGAGCAGATCAAGTTGCTGATCCTCTACCCGCCCCGCTTCGATCGCGAACGGGCGGCGATCGCGGCGCAGCTGGGTGAACTGCGCTCCCGGGGGTGCTGGTGGTCTTCGGTCCGACGCGCAAGGCAGGGGCGGCGGGGGAATGGGAACCACGGGCCGGCATCCTGCGCATCCGCCCCGATGTGCCTGCCAAGGGGAGCTCGGAATTCGCCAAAGTGATCAACCACGAGGCCATCCACGTGGCCCAGAGTTGCCGCAGCGGCAGCCTGCGGGCCATGCCCCAACCCCTCGGGCTGCCCACCGCCTCCACCCCTGCCGTCGAGCGCTTTCTGGCCAGCCCCGTCTATGCCGGCCTGTCGGCCAACCAGCGGCTGCTTGAGCGGGAGGCCTACAGCAACCAGCAGCAGCTGGAGCTGGGGGTGGCGTTGCTGAGGGCGAATTGCCGGAGATGAAGGGGCCTCGCCGCTGCTGGGACAGACGTCATCGCCAGCGGTAGGGTCAAGATTCTGGGTTGTGCTCTGCCATGGGTGGTGCAACAACAAGCCCCAAGCCCGGTGACACGGCCAGGCTCGGGGCCTCGCTCGCCGGGGATGGGGTCAATTTCAACGTCTATTCCAAATACGCCGATCGGATCGAATTGCTGCTGTTTGATCACGAAACGGACGCTGAGCCCTCGCAGATCTTCGAACTCGATCCCGCCCTGCACCGCACCTACCACTACTGGCACTGCCTGGTTCCAGGCATCGGCGAGCGCCAGCTCTACGGCTACCGGGTCCATGGTCCCTGGCAGCCGGAGCGGGGTCTTCGCTTTGATGCTCGCCAGCTGCTGCTTGATCCCTACGGGCTAGCGGTCGCGACACCACCGGGCCACCGGCGAAGCGAGAACGATCCCAGCGGCCATGACCTGGCCGTAGCGATGAAGTCGATCGTGGTCGATCCAGAGCGCTACGACTGGGAGGGTGATCGCCCCCTGCGGCGGCCCCGCAGGGAAACCATCATCTATGAGCTCCATGTGGGCGGCTTCACGCGCCATCCGAGTTCAGGGGTGGCGCCCGAACAAGCCGGCACCTATGCGGGGTTGATCGAAAAGATTCCCTACCTGCGGGATCTGGGCATCACGGCGGTGGAGTTGCTGCCGGTGTTCGCCTTCGATCCCCTCGATGCCCCAGCAGGCCAAACCAATTACTGGGGGTACTCACCCATTTCCTTTTTGCCCCCCATGCCGCCTACAGCTCCAACCGGGAGGCGCTGGGGCCACTCGATGAATTCCGCGACATGGTGAAGGCCCTGCACCGGGCCGGCATCGAGGTGATCCTCGATGTCGTCTACAACCACAGCGCAGAAGGAGACGCGAGCGGACCCAGCTTCTGCTGGAAGGGGTTCGCCAACGAGGCCTACTACCTGCTGGAGGACCACGACCCGAGTCAGTACTGCAATTTCAGCGGCACCGGCAACACCCTCAACGCCAACCACCCGATCGTGCGGCGGTTGATCCGCCACAGCCTGCGCCATTGGGTGAAAGCCATGCACGTGGATGGCTTTCGCTTCGATCTGGCTTCCGTGCTGGCCCGCGATGAACGTGGTGATCCGATGCCGCTGCCACCGGTGCTCTGGGACATCGAGACCGATCCTGCCCTGGCGGGCACGAAGCTGATTGCCGAGGCCTGGGACGCCGCAGGGCTCTATCAGGTGGGCAGTTTCATCGGCGACAGCTGGCAGGAATGGAACGGGCATTTCCGCGATGACCTGCGCCGCTTCGTCAAAGGTGATGCCGGAATGGCGAAGAAGGCAGCCCTGCGCCTACTGGGCAGCCCGGACATCTATGGCCACGAGGAACGGGAGGCCGAGCAGAGCGTCAATTTCATCACCTGCCATGACGGCTTCCACCCTGGCCGATCTGGTGTCGTTCAACGGCAAGCACAACGAGGCCAATGGAGAAGACAACCGCGACGGCACCAATGACAACGCCAGCTGGAACTGTGGGGTGGAAGGCCCCACAGACGATCCCCGGGTGCTGGCCCTGCGCCAGAAGCAGATTCGCAACTTCCTCGCCCTGCTGATGCTCTCCAACGGCACGGCGATGCTGCTGATGGGCGACGAGGTGGGCCGCAGCCAGCAGGGCAACAACAACCCCTACTGCCAGGACAACGAGCTCAGTTGGTTCGACTGGTCGCTGCTGGAGCGCCATGGCGACATCCACCGCTTCGTGAAAGCGTTGATCGCCCATCGAATGCGCCGCGACATCGTGATCGACCAGCGCCATGTCTCCCTTAACGATCTGCTGGCGGAATCCGTGATCGAATTCCACGGTGTGGCGGTCCAGGAACCGGATTGGTCAGAGGCGTCCCGTTCGTTCTCCACAACGATCCACAGCCTCAACAACCGCTTCCGCATCCACCTGATGGTCAATGCCTACTGGGAGGCGCTTCGCTTTGAACTACCCGCCGCGGAGAGCAAAGAGCGCCAGTGGCAGCGCTGGATCGATACCGCCCTGGCTTCCACCCGCGGACATCAGCGACTGGAGTTCAGCCCCCGTGGTGACCAGCAGCCATCTGCAGGTGGAGGCCCGCTCGCTGGTGGCCCTGTTCGTGACTCTCGATCAGGCCTCTCCCCCGGTGCGTTCCAGCCCTTCACCGCCGGGATTCCCCGGTAGTAGGAAAGAACCGAGAGCGTGGAGGTATTGAGCAGGAAGTGGCGGCCATGGCCAGGCGGCAGGCCGATCCAACGGGCCGCGAACACCCGGAGCACATGGCCATGGGCGAACAGGGCCACCCGGCCTTCGGCGTTCCGCACCCTGGCGATCACCCGATCCACCCGTTCACCGACCTGATGAGGGGTTTCACCCCCTGGAGCGCCAGCCTCGAACAGCAGCCAACCGGGATGGCGCTGGTCAATCTCAGCGGATGTGAGGCCCTCGAACGCTCCGTAATTCCACTCGGCGAGATCCTCCTCGATCCGCACCCGATCGCCCAGGCCAGCCAGCTGACAGGTCTGGAGCGCCCGCTGGCGCGGGCTGCACAGAACCATCGCCCACTCCATCGTTGCCAGCACCGGTGCGAGGCGTTGGGCCGCCAGCCGTCCGTTCCCGGTCAAGGGAAGGTCGGTGGTGCTGGTGTGCTGGCCGCTGAGGCTCCAGGCGGTCTCACCGTGGCGGATCAGGACCGCGTCGCCGTCAGAGCCGCCCTCGGCCGTGGTCATGGGTTCCTGGAGGAGTGATCAGGGATCCGTGGGTGCAGCGCCCGGGCGCGGTCGCTGGCATCGGCATCCGGCAGGGGCGCGCAGGTTGCAACAGAAGTCTGACTGGGGTCCAGCGACCAGTCCAGCTCAGCCCAGAGACCCCGCACCCGCCTCCTCCTCCAGCAACAGATTGAAGTGCAGCAACTGCTCATCGCTGAGCTGCTGGCGGCTGCTCAGGGCGAAGTGCCGCTCCAGGAAGGTCCGCCCCTGGGCGGCCTCCCAGTGGAGCTGGCCCAGCAGCAGATCCGACTGCTCCAGCAGGTCCCGGCGCCGCAGGGGGCCGGCAGTGCGGCGGGATCGGCACCGATCGGTGCGCGTCGCAGCACCCCCAGGTAGGCACCTAGATCGGCATAACGCGTCAGCCGGCCGCGGCTGGGGTGACCGAAGACGCGCTCGAGGTAGGCCGCCTCCTGCTCCCGGCCCCAGCCCAGCCGTTGCAGCTCCAGCTCCACCTGGGCCAGCTCATCGCTCCAGTCTTCGGGGTCGGGGGGCGGCTCCGGCGCGCTGGCTCCAGGCGTTGCGACGGCAACGGCCGCGGATGCAACGGCCGGGCCCGGAACCGCCAGGTCCGCCGGTGGAGCCTGGAGCCGTGGCGGCAGGGGGAAGCGCTTGGCGCGGCTGACGGCGAGGCTGCCGGCGAGGTGGACGGCAAGCTGGGCGGGCCCGCCGTGGCCCCAGGTCCGCCGTGGGCGGGCGGCGGCGAGGGCAGGCTGGGCTGCCTGATCTGGCCTCGCCCCGATCCGGAGCCCGGCGAGCTCGCCGGGGCCGCCGAAGCCGACGTCGCGGCCGTGATCCTGGTCGCTGGATCTGCGGGAGCCGCAGCTGCGGGCTGAGCTGGGGCCGCTGGCCCCCCGCCAGAGCCAGGCGTCGCCTGAGCCGCTCAATCGCCCGGTCTTCCGCTTCCTCCGCCGTGGCCGCCTCCCCCAGGGCGCTGCCGAGACACTCCCCCGCCTCCCAGGCACTGGCCCGCACCACCCGCCGGCCGGCTTCGGCATGCACCAGTTGTGTGCGCAACGGCATCACCGGCTCCGGCCCGAAGGAAACGTTTTTCTAGAGTGCCGTCTTTCGGCAGCCGCTGCGACGCGATGGAAGCGGAGTCGATCACCTCGTTATCTCCCCTGATCGACCAGGCGGACCAATGGGGTGAGGTGCTGTTGCTGCTGCCGCTGCTGGTGGCCCTTGAGGTGGTGCTCTCCGCCGACAACGCCATCGCCCTCGCGGCGATCTCGCGCCGGCTCAAGGACCCCCAGCGCCAGGGGCAAGCGCTCAATTTCGGCCTGGCCCTGGCCCTGGTGTTCCGCTTGCTGCTGATCGTGGCCGCCCAGTGGGTGATCGACTACTGGCCCCTGCAGCTGGCTGCCGCCCTTTACCTCTTCTGGCTCGCCGGCACCAGCCTTCTGGCCAGGGACGACGACGGCCCCCCGGAAGCTGGTGAGGCCTCGGAGCAGGCCCCGACAGCGGCTCACGCCCCGTCCGTGACCCTGGGCAGCGTGGTGGCCACCCTGGCGGTGACCGATCTGGCCTTCTCACTGGATTCCGTGGCCGCTGCCGTGGCGGTCAGTGATCGCCTGTGGCTGGTGATGGCCGGAGGGGCCTTCGGTGTGTTGGCCCTGCGGGTGACGGCGGGTCTGTTCGTGCGCTGGTTGGCGATCTTCCAGCGCCTGGAAAAGGCCGGCTACCTGGCGGTGGCTCTGGTGGGCCTGCGGCTGATGCTGCGCCTGATCGCTGAGGACCTGGTGCCGCCGGAATGGGTGCTGCTGCTCACGGTGGCCGCGCTGTTCGCCTGGGGCTTCTCCCGCCGGCTCGAGGAACCGGGCGCGCAACTCCCCCCGGCCCACTCCCCCGGTCCACTGACCCAGGGACCCCAGGCCACGGGCCCTGAACTGCCTTGAGCACCACGCGGGTGGAACTGCGGCAGGCAGGCAGCAACCGCCTGCTCGAATCCGTGGAACTGGAGGAGGTGCCCTATCCGGGCCGCTGGCTTCAGCTGGGGGAACGCAGTTTTCTGGTGCTGCAACGCCAGCACCGCTACCGCCTGCGCCAGGGCCGCTACGAACTGGCCGCCATCGCCCTGGAGGTGAAGGCCCAGCGCCAACCCGACGACGCCCGCTGGTGGAATGGCGGCTGGGTGATCGGCGATCCCCTCTGCCGCTACAACGCCCGCACGCCGCTGCTGCGCTGCGCCGTGCTGCCGGAGGGCCCCTGCGAGCGCTGCACCCACCATCGACCCCGTTAACGACTCCCCCCTAGGCTTGGCCGACCCTGCGGTACACGCCATTTCCCTCCTGACCCACCCAGCTCCGGGACAGGAGCGCGTTCCCCCGATCGCCAGGCCAAGCCAGGAGCAACGGCCGGCCCTGAGCTCAGCGTCAGCCCCAGCGGTGATTTCGCCGACCTGGGGCTCTCCAAACCACTGCTGGAGGCCGTGGCCGCCAAGGGCTACAGCCACCCTTCTCCGATCCAGCTGCAGTGCATTCCCGCCGTGCTGGCCGGCCGCGACGTGATGGCGGCGGCCCAGACGGGCACCGGCAAGACCGCCGGCTTCACCCTGCCGATGCTGGAGCGTCTGCGCCACGGTCCACTGGCGCGCCAGAACCAGGTGCGCTCCCTGGTGCTCACCCCCACCCGTGAGCTGGCGGCCCAGGTGGCCGAGAGCGTGGTGGCCTACGGCCGCTACCTCGACCTGCGCGCTGATGTGGTCTTCGGCGGGGTGAAGATCAACCCCCAGATGCAGCGGCTGCGCCGTGGCGCCGACGTGCTGGTGGCCACCCCCGGCCGGCTGATGGACCTCTACCAGCAGAACGCGATCCGTTTCGACCGCCTCGAGATTCTGGTGCTCGATGAAGCCGACCGCATGCTCGACATGGGCTTCATCCGCGACATCCAGAAAATCCTCGCCCTGCTGCCCCCCAAGCGCCAGAACCTGATGTTCTCGGCCACCTTCTCCGGCGAGATCCGCCGGCTGGCCACGGGTCTGCTCCACAACCCGGTGCAGCTCCAGGCCACCCCGGAAAACCAGGCGGCGCCGCTGGTGGAGCAGGTCATGCACCCCTGTGACATGGCCCGCAAGGGCGACCTGCTCAGCCACCTGATCCGCAGCAATGACTGGCGCCAGGTGCTGGTGTTCTCGCGCACCAAGCACGGTGCCAACCGCATGGCCGACCGCCTCGCCAGCGAAGGGATCAACGCCGCCGCCATCCACGGCAACAAGAGCCAGGGGGCACGCACCCGGGCCCTCTCCGGCTTCAAGAGCGGCGAGGTGCGAGTGCTGGTGGCCACGGATCTGGCCGCCCGCGGCATCGACATCCACCAGCTGCCCCACGTGGTCAACCTGGATCTGCCCAACGTGGCCGAGGACTACGTGCACCGCATCGGCCGCACCGGCCGGGCCGGCCAGACGGGCCATGCCCTTTCGCTGGTGGCGGCCGAGGAGCATGAACTGCTGCGGGCGATTGAGCGCGTGATCGGCGCCCCCTGCCCCGCCAGGAGGTACCGGGCTTTGAACCCAAGATCCACAAGGCACCGCCCCTGGATCTCAGTGGTGGCCGTGGCAAGGGGGCGGCGGTCGCCGCGGCGGCTCCCAGGGATCCCCGCGGGGCAGCGGTTCGCCCCGCAACGCGGCCCTCTCCCGCGACAGCCGTCCCCGGGGCAGGGGCTGAGATGCCAAGCGACCTGTCGCCCCTGCTCCAGGCCCTCGCCCTGCCAGCCCTGGTCACCCTGCTGGCCCTGGCCGTCTATTTCGTCAGCGCGATGCTGGTGGGGCGGGCCCGGGTGGCCCACCAGGTGAAACCTCCCTCGATCCAGGGCCCTGAGGCGTTCGAGCGCGTGCTGCGGGTGCAGCAGAACACCCTTGAACAACTGGCCTTCTTCCTGCCATCCCTGTGGATGGCGGCCCTGTTCAACAATCCACGCCTGGCGGCGGCCCTCGGCTTTGTGTGGGTGGGCGGCCGCATCGCCTACGCCATCGGTTACACCCGCGCAGCTCAGCAGCGGGCTCCGGGATTCGTGATTGGCGTGTTCACCAGCGTGGTGCTCTACGCCCTAGCCCTCAGCGGCGTGATCGCCCAGCTGAGTTGAGCGGAGGCCCCACAGGCAGCTCAGCCCCGGTGATAGGGGCCCTCCTGAAGGATCGTGCGGGCCCGGTAGAGCTGCTCCAGCAGCAACAGGCGCGCCAGTTCGTGGGGAAAGGTGAGCGCTGAGAGGCTCAGCAACCAGCTGGCACGGGCCTTGAGGGCTGGATCGAGGCCATCGGCGCCACCGATCACGAAGGCCAGCCGCTCGGAGCCGAACCCCTCCAGGCGACGGGCCAGATCCACCGAGCCCAGCCGCTCGCCCTCCTCAGCGAGCGCCACCAGCCGCTCATCGGGCCGCAGGGCCGCCAGGACCGCCTGGGCTTCGCTGGCGGGGTTGGAGTCCTTGAGCTCCAGCACCTGCAACCCCGGCAGCCGCTTGAGGTAAAGGGCCGCCCCCTCACTCACCCAGCGTTTGCGCAACTTGCCAACGGCGATCAGGCGCAACCGGGCGGGGTTCAGCACCGATCAGTTCTGGGCGCGCTCGACCAGCGGCTCGCCCAACCGCTCCCCCACCTCGGCCCCCAGTTGCTGCAGCAGCGCCTGGCCGGCCGCGGCCCGCTTGCCCTCCAGCTGGGAGGCGCGGAGCAGCAGTGGGCAGCCGCCGGTGGCGACCACGAGCCCCGTGGCCTCCACCCGCTCCAGCACCGTGCCCGGGGCGGCGGCTCCCCCACGGGATCGGCGCCCGAAGGCGGCGCCCAACGCTCCGCCAGGGCGGCGCCCTCAGCGCTGAGCTGGGGCGCCAGGCGCCGCACCAGGGGCTCGCTGGCCAGCAGCTTGAGGCGCAGACCCCGCCAGCTGGTGTGGGCCGCGGGGTAGAGCGCCATCACCCGGCGGTGCAGGGCCAGGGCCGAAGCGCTCCAGTCGAGGCTGAAATCGGCCTTGGTCAGCATCCGGGCGTAGCTCAGGCCGGCTTCGCCCTGGGGCCGCACCCCCAGCCGCCCCCAGCGCTCAGCCTGGGGACCGGGGCCGGCCGCCTCAATGCGTGGCAGGGCCGCAACGAACAGCTCCGCCGTGAGCTGGCTAAGCCGCTCCCCCAGTTGCTGGGCATTCTCCAGCAGGCCGATCGGGATCGCTCGCTCGAGCAGCACCGGCCCGGTGTCGAGGCCCTCCTCCATGGCCATGATCCCCACCCCGGTGACGGCATCGCCCTCCAGCAGACTCCATTGGATCGGGCCGGCACCGCGCCAGCGGGGCAGCAGCGAGCCATGGCCGTTCCAGCAGCCCAGGGGCGGCTGGGCCAGCACCTCGGGGGAGGATCTGGCCGAAGGCCACCACCACCGACAGCTCAGCGCCGAGGGCGGCCAGGGCTTGCTGGGTGGCGGGCTCCCTGCGGATCCGCTCGGGCGTGAACACCGACAGGCCCAGTTCCAGGGCCCGGGCCTTCACGGGCGAAGGCACCAGCTCCTTGCCCCGACCCCGGCGCCGATCCGGCTGACTCACCACCCCCACCAGCTCGTGGCCCGCCGCCACCAGTGCCTCAAGGGTGGGCACCGCGTAGGCGGGGGTGCCCCAGAACAGAACGTTCAAGGCCGGACGCCTCAGGCGTCGCCGGTGATCGAGAGCCCTTCCACCCACACATGGGGGCAGAGGCCATCGGGGGTGATCTTGGCTGCGCCTTCAAAACCCACGATGCCGTTGAGCACCGAGCGGATGTCACCGGCGACGGTGGCCGCCTCGATCGAGCGGGCTTCACCGCCTTTGACCAGCCAGCCGTCGAAGGGCAGGGAAAAGGAGCCCTGACTGGCCTTGACGCCCGCATGCAGGGCCGAGAGCGAATCGATCCAGACGATCCCATCGGCGCTGTGGCGATCGAGCCCCTGCTGCCCGCCCTGGGCACCCACTTCGAACCAGTCGGGTCCGACCGACACCTTCGCCCCCAGACCCGCATGGCCCGTGGGCGCCACGCCGAAGGCCCGGGCGGTGGCCTCGGAATGCAGGAAGTTGGAGAGCACCCCGTTCTCCACCAGCGCCAGACGACGGGTGGGGGTGCCTTCGCCATCAAAGGCGCTGGCGCCAACGTTGCCGGGATGGAGGCCGTTGTCATGGAGCTGAAAGAAGGGCACCGCCAGGGGCTGCCCCAAGGAGTCCCGTTTGCTCAGGCTCACCCCGTCGAGCACGGCGCGGGCATTGAACAGGCTGCTGAAGGCTCCGATCAGGTCAAGGAAGGCCTCGGGGCTGAAACAGCAGGTGTAGTAGCCGGTCTCGATCGGGGCGTAGTCGAGGTGGCGGATGGTGCGCTCGGCCGCTTCGTCGATGCAGCCGGCGACGTCGAGGGAATCAGCGCCGTAGGCCAGGCGCACGGCTCCGCTGCTGCGCGGTTTGCGGCCCGTCTCCTCGGCGCGGGCATAGAGATAGACACTGGCGGTGGTGAGCCGCTGGTGGCGGCTGGCCCCCTCACTGTTGAGGTACAGGCGTTCGCTGCTGCGTTCCGCCAGGCCGTTGTAGGGAACGGTGGTGATGGCGGCGTGGCGTCCGAGCAGGTCACGCTCGGCCTCCTTGAGGGTGCCCAGCAATTGCAGGATCCCCTGGGGTGCGTGCAGCGGTTGCTCCAGCGGGGGCAGGGGCGCCGTGGCCAGGGGCGAGAAGGCGGGGGTGTCCTCGGGGTTACCGAAGGCGCTGGCCTCGCCGGCGCTGGCCAGGGCCCGGGCCAGGCCGCTGTCGGTCAGATCGGAGGTGCTGGTGATCCCCACCAGCCCATCACCGTTCCAGACCCGCACGGTGATCGAGCTGCGCTGGGCCCCCTTGAGCTGCTTGGCCTCGCCCCGGTCCACCTGCACCGAGGTGTCGGTGCTGCAGGCGGCCCCGAGGTCCCAGCGGGAAATCGAGAGCTCCCGAGCCAGATCCTCAAGGCGCCCCCGCAGACGGTCGGAGTCGATGCTGCTGCTGGTGATGGATGGGGCGCCGATGGAGCTGGCCTCACTTGACTCAACGGCCATGACTCAACGGCCCCCCACGGTGATCGAATCCACCTTGATGTGGGGCTGGCCGACGGTGACATAGATGCTGCCGCTCACCGAGCCGCAGTAGCCCGCCGCCAGTTCCAGATCATCGGCGCACATCGAGATCTTCGGCATCACCTCCTTGGCCTCGCCGATCAGGGTGGCCCCCTTCACGGGTTTGGTGAGCTGGCCGTTCTCGATCAGGTAACCCTCCTCGACGGAAAAGTTGAACTGGCCGGTGGGCCCGACGCTGCCGCCGCCCATGGTCTTGCAGTAAAGGCCCCGATCCACCGAGGCGATCAACTGCTCGGGGGTGTGGGGGCCGGCGGCGATGAAGGTGTTGCGCATGCGGCTGGCGGCAGCGAAGGCGTGGCCCTGCCGGCGGCCGCTGCCCGTGCGGGCATGGCCCGTGCGCCGCTCCCCGGCCCGGTCGGAGAGGAACCGCTGGAGCACCCCGTTTTCGATCAGCACCGTGCGCTGGGGCTCCATGCCCTCGTCGTCCATGGACAGGCTGCCGAAGGCGCCATCACTGAGGCCCTCATCGATCGCCGTGACCGCCGGATGGGCGATCACATCCCCAACCCGTTCAGCGAAGGGGGTGGTGCCGCGTTCCACCTGGGTGGTTTCCAGCAGGTGCCCGCAGGCCTCGTGGAAGATCACGCCGCCGAAACGGTTGGCCAGCACCACCGGCCACTGGCCGGCCTCCACGTAGTCGGCGTAGAGCATCGTTCCGGTGCTGGCGCAGAGGTCGCGGGCGGCCGCCTCGGCATCCCACTCGCGCAGATCATCGGGTCGACCGGAGGTGCCGTAGCGGCGCCCCAGGCTCGCCCGGTGATCGCCATCGGCCGCCAGCACGTTCAGCCCCACCGACTGATGCAGGCGGATGTCGCGGGCGAAGGTGCCATCGCTGGCGGCCACCAGCACCTCCTGCCAGTCGCGGGAATAGCTGCCGCGGCGCACCTGCAGGTGCTGGCCGAGGCGATCGAGCTGGGCCGTGCCCTCCAGCAGCCGGTCGGTGGCCTCCCCCAGGGCCGGGCAACGGCCAAGCCATTCGGACTTCAGGAGCCCGAAATCGCGCAGGGCCGGCAGACCCTCGAAAACGCTGCGGGCCTGGGCTGAGCGCTCCAGCCCGAGCATTCCCAGGGCTTGATCGAGGGCCGTGAGCAGGCCCGCTTCGCTCAGGTCATTGGTGCTGACGAAACCATCGCGCTCCCCGAGGAACACCCGCAGCCCGGCGCCCCGGCCCAGGCCGGGGCTGACACTGGTGATGCGGTCCTGCTCCGCCAGCACACCGACCACATCGGTGCGTTCCAGGAACACCTCCACCAGATCAGCCCCAGCCCCGCAGCCGGCGGCCAGGAGGGCTTCCAACTGCGGCTGCCACAGCTGGTCAAAGGGTTCAACCGCCCTTACGGCGACAGGGGAAGACAGCAATGGCGGGCTCGTAGGGGTGGTGGATGGGGATCAGCGGACGGCTGGCTGGAACTGTTCGCTGCGGATCGGGGCCGTCAGGAACAGCTTGGCCATCACCAGACCGTTGGCGGTCCAATAGGGCAGCTTGCGCAGCAGCTTCAGGGGCGCAGGGCCACCTGAGGCCTCGACGGCACTGAGGGCGGCGTTGTTGCTGACGATCCGCTCCAGGCGTGGGTAGAACTTGGGATGCTCGACATTGAGCACCACAGGGAACACCCGGGCGGAGGTTTCGTTGGTCTTGGCGATCACGTACTTGTCGTAGTCGCGGGCATCAAGGCCGAGGGCTTCGTAGAACTCCTTGCGGGCCACGTCGCGCACGTACATGGTGGCGAACACCGCCAGCAGGAAGAAACGGCACCAGAGCCGGGAGGAGAGGCCGCGCACGGTGCCTGGCTGGGCCTTCATCAGGGCGTCGAAGAAGTCACCGTGACGGTTCTCGTCCTGGCACCAGCTCTCGAAGAAGTTGAAGATCGGGAAGATCTTGCTCTCGGGGTGCTGCTCGAGGTGGCGGTAAATGGCGATGTAGCGCCAATAGCCGATCTTCTCGGAGAGGTAGGTGGCGTAGAAGATGAACTTGGGCTTGAAGTAGGTGTACGACTTGCTGGAGGTGAGGAAGCCGAGATCGAGCTGGAGCCCGAAATCGCCCATCGACTTGTTCAGAAAACCAGCATGGCGGGCCTCATCACGGGCCATGTGGGCGAAGCACTCCGCCAACAGGGGGTTCTTCTCCTTGATGCGGCGGCTGAGCTCCTTGTAAAGCAGGAAGCCGGAGAACTCGGAGGTGCAGCTCTGCTCGAGGAACTCCACAAACACCTTTCGGGTCTCGGGATCGAGCTTGTCGGCCGCTCCGTCGAATTCCTCGTTACGAACGAAGTGGTGGCGGTTGTAATCCTTGCGGAACTCCTCGCAGATCGCTTCGAGTTCCACCTCGTTGGGCCGCAGGTCCATGGCCGCCATGGCCTCGAAATCTGTGGTGTAGAACCGCGGCGTCAGAATCGTGTCCTTGACCGGTTCCTTGAAGGTGGCGGCAGCTCCTGGGGCGGCGCCAGGAAGGGTGTCTGTGGCGGTGGCTGTGGCGGTGGCTGTGGCGGCGGGGGCACCATCGCGGACCAGGCTTACGTCTGAAGGTGCATCGTAAGGGGCTGGACCCCTCAGTTGGGTCCCAGCCACTTCTGGCCGTTGAGCCTTGACACAACCCGCGACACCAGCAGCGCCAGGGTGCTCTTTTTCTCATCCACCAGGAACGACTCCAGCAGGGTGGGCTCGCTCCCTCCCTCAGCCAGGGCGAAGGTCTTGGCGCCGTTGATGTCGGCGTCGATGAAGCTCAGCCAGAAACGTCGCCCCCCGGGGAGGCCCCCTTCACCTGCCAGGCGCTGCTGGCCACCACGGGGATCGCCCCCTGCTCGAACACCAGCTCATCCAGGGCAGCGCCGGAAGCCTCCATGCGCTCGCGCAGGGCCGGCAGGAACAGCTCGGGGATGAACACGGCGAAGGGCTGATCCTCCGGGGCGGGGGCTTGGCCTTGGCCGCCGCAGGCTTGGCGGCGGCTGGCGCCGCAGCGGGGCTGGTCGTGGGGTTGGTCGTGGAGTTGGTCTCTGGGCTGGTCGGATCGCTCACGGCGCAAACCTGACGTAGGCGGGTGGCAGGACTGTAGAAGCGAAGCGCTCTACCAGTCGTCCTGTTCGGGGCTGTCCCAGCTCACATCCGGATCGGCCGCCGCGGCGGAGCGCCCGTGGGACGGGCCCGTGGCGACGGTGGCCTGGGCCGCCGCGGCGGGCTTGCCCTTGCGGATCACCCGAAACGGCACCGACACGGTGGGGGGAGGGTCCTGGGGGCGCGGCGCGGCCACTGGCCTCCGGTCGGTATGGCGACCTCGGGGGCGGCGAGAGCCTGGGGCCCGCTCCGGTTCTGCGGCCGGGCGCGGGCGGGTGGGCCCCTCCCAGGGCGCACCGGCGGGCCCCTGGCGCAGCCGGCGACGCAGGGCCGGAGCCCCGGAGCGCAGGGCCAGGGCCGTGGCCCCGCCGCTGAGCAGGGCACCACCACCGGCCGCCAGGGCCATCCAGATTCCGATCGGCAGGGCCGGTGCGCTCCAGACCAGCAACCGCAGCGGCAGGACAGGCCGTGGATTGAGCGCGCCCACCAGAAACACCGCCAGCAACGGCGCCAGCAGGGGAATCAGCAGCAGGCGACGGAGCACGGGCCGTTCAGGTGGGGGAAGGGGACCTTGCCAGCGGCGCAGCGAGCCGAGGTCGTAGCCGAGGCAATCGAACACCCGAATCACCAGAAAATCCACCATCTCCTCGATCGTGCTGGGGCGGTGGTACCAGGCGGGCACGGGCGGGGCGATGCGGGCCCCCGCCTCGGCCAGGGCGGTGAGGTTGCGCAGGTGCACCAGGCTCCAGGGCATCTCCCGGGGGAGATCACCAGGGGCCGGCCCTCCTTGAGGTGCACGTCCGCCGCCCGCTCGATCAGATCCAGGGCCACCCCCGAAGCGATCCGCCCCACGGTGCCCATGCTCGCCGGCAGGATCACCATGCCGCGGGTGCGGAAGCTGCCGCTGGCGATCGCAGCGGCCTGGTCGTTCCAGCGGTGGCAATGGAGTGTGCCGGAACTGGTGCCCGTGCACTCCCGCCAGAAGGCCTCCTGGGCCGCCGGTTCCGACGGCACCCTGAGCCCCAGCTCCGCCTGCCAGACCCCGATCGCCCCGCGACTGGTCACAAGCTCCACCGTCTCGCCCGCCTCCAGCAGCAACTGCAGGGCCCGCTGGGCCAGGGGCTGGGCGGAAGCGCCGGACACGGCCAGCACCACCGGGTCCATGCTCAATCCTCGCTGGGGGCCATCGTCAGGGGTTCGGGGCCATCGAAACCAGAGGCCCCAGCGGAGCCGGACTCACTTCCGTCGTCGCCATCGGGCTGAACCACGACCAGGTCGATCTGGTGACGCAGCACGTCCACCTTCTGAATCACCACATCAACGGCATCGCCGAGCATGTAGGTGCGCCGGTTCTTGCGGCCCACCAGACGGTTCTGGCGGGAGCGGTACTCGTACCAGTCATCTTTCAGGGAGCTCACGTGCACCAGCCCCTCCACCTGCGATGGGGGCACCTCGACGAAGAAGCCGTAGCTCTGCACGCCGCTGATCACCCCCGGCAGGGTCTGGCCCACCAAGGGTTCGGCCTGGCGCGCCTGGGCCAGGGCCAGGGCGTCGGCGTGCAGCTCCTGCACGAAGCGGGAGCGGGTGTTGAGGCGGTGCAGCAGGGCGCTGCTGCGGGCCTCCTGGATCGGCGCCAGGGTGCTGGGGGGCAGCAGCGGCCAGTCCACCTGTCCGTGGCAGCTGTCGGAGGCCAGCTCCACCTTGGTCTTGTGGCGCACGGAGGGACGGTCCTTGCCCTCAGTGAGCAGCAGCACCAGCACCTGCTGGTTCCAGATGTCGGCGTAGTGGAGCGCGGGAAGGGTCCAGGGGGCGTAGGCGGTGTCCTCGCCGACCACGTGGTTGGGGCCAGGGGTTTCGCTCAGCAGCACCGGCCGCAGACTGTCCTTGAGCTGCTGCTGCAACACCCGGGCGCGGTCGCTGCTGGCGAAGGCCGTGGCCAGTTCCGAGGCGGTGGCGTTGCCGTCGGCCGAAAGCTCCAGGGGGAGTTCCAGGGCCAGGGCGGCCTTGGCGACCTCGTTCAAGTCGGCAGGGTCGGGGGCCTCGTTGGTGGCATAGAGACCCGGCAGATCCAGGGAAGCCAGGTGGCGGCCCAGGGCCCGGTGGGCCGGGATCAGCAGTTCCCGCAACAGGGCGAAGGGATGGGTCTCGTCCAGGGACACCAGCCAGCCTTCGCGGCTCTCATCCGGGGGCGCCGTGGTCAGATCCCCCAGGCTCTCGATCGCCGGGGTCGGTAGGTCCAGATCAATCGAGCCGGCCTGCCACCGTTGCTGACGCAGCAGACCCGCCAGCTCAATGAGCTGCTCCAGCAGGGGCAACTGATCCTTGAGGGCCTTGAGGGCCGCCGGCACGGTGCGGGCCTTGGGCTTGCGCTCGGCGAGCGCCTGGAGCGTCCCGGCGTCGACGCGGGCATCGACGCGCACGCTGCTGCGGCTGAAGGTGTAGTGCTGCAAGCTCCCCTGGCGATCGAGGTCCAGGGCCACCGACAGGGCCGACTGGCTCTCACCGCTGCCCAGGGCGGCCGCCTTGGTGAGGGCGGGGCTGAGCAGGGGCAGCCAGCGGGGGCCGATGCACAGGGCCTCCGCCTCCTCCCGCAGCCAGAGATCGAAGCTTCCGCCCGGGCTCAGCCTCTCAGCCACCGCCGGGGCGTGGACCCACAGCCGCCAGCCCTCGCCGGTGTCCTCGAGGGACACGGCCGGCAGCAGGGGGCCTCAGCGCCGCTCCAGCCCTCCAGCAGCAGGGTGGGGAGGGCGGTGAGATCGTCGCGGCCCTTTTCCGGCAAGCTCTTGAGCGTGGCGCGGGGCGCGGCGGGCCGCTCCCGAAGACCGTGCTTGGTGATCAGCAGATCCAGGTCGGCCTCAGGGCCACCGTTGATGGCCAGGCTGCGGGCCACGTGGCCCTGGGGGGCGAACTGGCCGACCGGGTAGCGGTCGATGCGCACCTCCACCACGGAGTCCTGCTGAGGGCTCAGGTGGGCGCTGTCGGTCTCGGGCAGCTCGACGGTGGTGAGCAGGCGGTCATCCAGGGGCAGCGCCACCAACCGCTCGTTCTGCTGGGCCACCTGGGCCAGCAGCGAGGTGGTGCCCCGCTCGAGGATGCACTGCACGCCCCCTTCCGGGGAGCGGCGGCGACCGCCGTCGCGGGTGATGCGCACCAGCACCCGATCGCCGTTCCAGGCGTGGTTGAGCTGGTGGTCACGGATGTAGATGTCTTCGCCGCCGTCATCCCGCAGGGCGAAACAGAAGCCCTTGCTGGAACAGCGCAGCCGCGCCTCGATCAGGCTCTCGTCCGGCCGGCGGCTGACGGCCTCGCCATCGGCCTCCAGCAGGCCCACACGGCTGAGGCCGTCGAGGGCGATGCGCAGCTGCTCTTTGTCGGCCTTGTGGCTCAAACCGAGCGCTTTCTCCAGCTTGGCGACCGGCAACGGATCGCTGGCGGGGAGCTGGTCGAGCAGGTCGGCGACCGTGAACTTCATCGGGGGCGGTGGGGCGGCGATGGGCACCTCGGCCGTCTGGGCGTGCAGCGAAGCCCAGGCGGACGTGCGTCTTGACACCTGACTCTAAGGATCGGTGGGATCGCAGGCCTAGGCCGTGGGCGGCTCGGCCTGGGTGGAGCGCCAGATCAGCCGGCCGCCGATCAACAGAAAGCCCAGGGCCGCCGCGAGCTGAAGGGTCTCCGGGTCAATCACCGAGGAGAGGGAGCCCCCGGCGGCGGACCCCAGCAGGCTCGCCAGCACCAGGGCGGCGGAGCTGCCGGCGAACACCGCCCCGGGTCGGTTCGTGGTGCCGCTGATGGTCACCACCGCCAGCTGGGTCTTGTCGCCAAGTTCCGCCAGGAAGACCGTGATGAAGGTGGAGGCCAGCAGGGGAAGGGTCATGGGAGTGGTGATCTCAGGGGGCCATCAGGCCGAGGGCGGCCTGGCGGCCGATCCACAGCCCCAGGCCCACCATCAAGATGCCCGCCAGGCGCTCCAGCTGATGGGCCGGCATCACGCCCGCCAGCCATCGGCCCAGCAACACGCCCACCAACGAGGAGCAGACCAGGGCCAGGGCGGCACCGATGAACACCACCACGGGCTGCCCCGACTGGGCCGAAAGCAGCAGGGCCGCCAGCTGGGTCTTGTCGCCCAGCTCCGCCAGAAACACGGTGGTGGCGGTGGTGAGGAACACGGCGCCCCAGCGTCCCGCCCCCAGGTCGGCCGTTGGGGCAGCAGGCGTTGGGCTTGGCTCCACCACGGCAGGTGGGTCGGCAGCGGCCTCAGTTGTGGCGGACGGGTTCTCATCGACCATCAGCGTCCCTGGATCGCCCGCTCGAAACGTCGATACACCCTGCCACGGCCTCCGTAAACACCGCGGATCTGCTGGCGGCAGCAGGCGATCGCGAAGCCGTCGGCGGCCTCCTCCTCCACGCCGAACAGACCGGCCAGGTTCCCCACCCGGCAGAACTCCGGCCGCTCGTCGTAAATGCGGCAGCGGCGGCCACCGCTGTCGTAGTAGAGGCACCAGCCATCGGGTCCCACCATGGCCAGATAGAGCTCCCGCTGCTCCGGGCCCAGGGCCTCGAGCGCCTCGCCCCGCTCCTCGGGATCGAGCCGGCAGCAGGCGCCGCAGCCGCTGATGCAACTCCACTGCTCCGGGCGAGTCATGGCCGCTGCCCCACCAGCTGTGACAAGCCGTCACAGTGGCCCGGCAGGCCAGCATGGCGGGCTTGCAGGGCCCCGTAGGCTGCACCCAGGCCAATGGTCCGGGGAGTTGATCCCCGCCCACCATCTGCACGCCGTCCAACCGCAAGCCGACCAACCATGGGCATCGACGTCCACCTGATCGCCAACTTTCTCGCCCTGGCCCTGATCACCCTGGCTGGTCCCGCCGTGATCTTCATCCTCTTCTACCGCCGCGGCGCCCTCTGAAGCTCCGCCAGGGCGTGGTAGATCGGCCGATCGAGCACCAGCCGGCTGGCGTAGGCCGCCAAGGCGGCTGCCAGCAGCAGCCCGGGTAACAGTTGCTGGTCGCCCGCCAGCCGCATCGCGAACACGATCGTCATCACCGGCAACTGGGTGGCGCCCGCCAGGCCGGCGGCCATGCCCAGGGCCAGTCCCAGGTGCGCGTCGGCCCCGAACAGCTGCAGCAGGCCGACCCCAAACACCGCTCCAAGGCTGAAGGCCGGATCGATCAGGCCCCCGGGGATGCCCGCCCCAAGGGCGAGCACCGGCCCAACGAGCCTGGCCAGCAGCACCCCCAGCCCGCCCAGCGGCGTGAAGGGAACGCCCGTGGCCTCGATCAGCTGACTCATCAGCCGCTCGCCGTCGCCGCCGCTGCTGCCGCCACTGACCAGGGCGAGGGCCGCCAGCAGTCCCCCCAGCCCAAGGCCGAGGCGCAGCGGGCGCCGGCGCAGATGGGGCAACAGCCTGGCGCTGACCAGCAGCAGCAGCCGCGAGAAACTGCCCCCCAGCAGACCGCCCAGCAGCCCCACGGGCACGGCCCAGGCCAACTGATCGGATTCAAACGCCGGGCCGCCCAGCAGCCCCAGCCCAAACATCGGCTCACCCCCAGGTGGCTGAGGGCGGCGGCGCTGGAGCACACGAGCAGGGCGGGCCAGATCAGCTGCAGCTGGAAGCTGTGGGTGAGCTCCTCGGCCATGAACACCACACCCATCAGGGGGTGTTGAAGCCACCCGCCAGACCGGCGCCGGCGCCGAGGGCAATCAGGTCAGGGGGCTGGAGGTCCTTGAGCAGTGCGGGCCAGCGGCGCCTGAGCCCATGGGCCACGGCGGCCCCCACGTGCACCACCGGTCCCTCCCGCCCCAGGGGCATCAGGGCAAGGGTGGCCGCGCTCCAGAGCGCCAACCGCTGCAGGGTGGGCCCGGGGGCCATGAGGCCATGGGCCTCGGCGGCATTCTCCAGGCTGGCCATGGTCTGAGGGATGCCGGAGCCGGCACCGTTATGCCAGCGATCCGCCTGCAGCCACAGCAACAGCGGCAACACCAGCAGCGGCGAGGCCGCCAGCAGCAGACCCGCCGTGGTCCAGCCCTGGCCACTGAAGGCCGGCAGCAGGCCCAGCCACTGGGACTGGAGCCCGTCGATCAGGTTCAGGGGCCAGCAGGCCGCCCCCACCGCCAGCCCCAGAAGCGCCAGTTGCAGCAGCTTGCGCGCCAGGGCCTGCCCCTGGTTCAGCAGCGGCGGCAACAACCGATCCGTTTCCATCTCAGGCCACCAGACCCAGGGCCACGGCGGCCTCCTGCACTAGGGAGCGGATGTAGGGGTGCTCAGCGGCGGCCTCCCCCAGCGGGCCGATGGCGGCCTCCACCTCCTCGCCGGCGGCATTGCGGATGAGCAGGCCCTCCCCTGGCGCCGGCACCAGTAGCTGCGCTCCCGGCGCAGCAGCAGCACCTCGCCCGCACCGCTGCAGCGCACCCCCGCCAGCTCCAGTTGCAAGCGCTCCTGACCCTGCCAGCGGTCCAGCCGCAGGCGGAAGGCCACATCCACCTGCTCGGGCAAGGGGCCCTGGCCCTGCCAGCGCCAGGCGATCGCCCGCAGCCGGCTCTCCCCCTGCTCCAGGGTGAGTTGTAGATGGCCGCCCCGCAGCAGCCGTTGCTCCAGCACGCGGCAGCGGGCACACCAGAACAGGGGCGCCGCCAGGCCGATCCCGAAGGGCTCCAGCCGCCGCAGCTGCTGCCAGAACGCACGGTCGATGCGCCCCAGGGCCAGGTGCGCCTCCGGCTCCAGGGGCAGGCCTTCGCCCCGCTCCGCCAGCCAGCTCTGGGCCAGACCCTCGAGGCGCTCCTGCAGGGCCGCCACCTGCTCGGCGCGCACCGTGAAGCCCCCGGCGGCGGGATGCCCCCCAAAACGCTCCAGCAGGTCGGCGCACTGCTGCAGGGCCTGATCGACGGCGAAGCCCTTGGGCGAGCGCACCGAGGAGCGCAACCGGCCCTTGCCCTCACTGGACAGCAGCGCCACGGGCCGGCCGAATCGCTCCACAAGCCGGGCCGCCACGATCCCGATCACCCCGTGGTGCCAATGGCCCTGGGCCAGCAGCAGGAAGGCCGAGCGCCGGGGGCCATCGGCCTCCACCAGGGCCACCGCCTCGGCCTCGATCGCCTCACAGAGTTCCTTGCGCTGGCGGTTGAGGGCCTCGCACTCCCGCGCCAGTTCCAGGGCCCGTTCCGGATCGCCGGTGGTCAGCAGCTCCACCACCAGCCGCGGATCCCCCAGGCGGCCCACGGCGTTGATGCGTGGCGCCAGCTGGAAGCCGATCGTGGTGGCATCCATCGGCCCCTCCTCCAGGCCCGCCACCCGGGCGAGCGCCTGCAGGCCGGGCAGGCCGCTGGCCCCGAGCCGGGGCAGCCCATCCATCAGCCAGCGGCGGTTGACCCCCAGCAGGGGGGCCATGTCAGCCACGGTGCCGATGCAGAACAGATCAAGGGCCACCGCCAGGGCATCAGCGCGCTTGAGCTTGAGGCAGAGGGCCTGGGCGAGCACATAGGCCAGACCCACCCCCGCCAGGCCGCGGTAGGGGGAGCCTTCGGGGGTGCAGGCCGGGTGCAGCAGGGCCAGGTAGGGCGGGTGCTCCGCCGGCAGGCTGTGGTGGTCCGTGAGGATCACCTCCACCCCCAGGTCCCGGGCCCGCTCCAGGGCCTCGCGGGCGGAGATGCCGTTGTCCACGGTCACCAGCAGACGCACCCCGCCGGCTTCCAGGCGCTCCACCATCGGCGCGTTGAGGCCGTAGCCATCGTCCTGGCGGCTGGGGATCGCCGCCACCGGCCGTGCCCCCAGCCGTTGCAGCACGCCCACCAGCAGCGCCGTGCTGGTCATGCCATCGGCGTCGTAGTCGCCGCAGATCGCCACCGCCTCACCGGCGGCGCAGCTGGTTTGCAGGCGGGCCACCGCCTTGGAGAGATCGGCGAAATGAAGCTGAGGGTCCGGGGCAGCGGGCGGCTCCAGCAGGGCTGCAATCGCAGCGGCGCTGGTGAACCCCCGGCGCCGCAGCACCGCCAGCAGTTCATCGGGAAGGGCGAAGGTCTCCAGGTCGCCTGGATCAGCCCGGTCGTTCGGCCCGGCGGAGCCCAGGCCCTCAAGGGGGCAGGCAGGTGCCAGCGTTGCTCGGGCAGGGAGGGGAGCAACGGCGGAGCGCTGGGGCCGCCGCATTCTGCGTGCCGTTCGGACTCCATGCACCTCCTAGCCTGCGCCCATGCAGGTTTCATCCCCTGAGAGTTCCCCGGGGTGTGCGCTGAGGGCGCTGCTCTGGGATGTGGACGGCACCCTGGCGGAGACGGAACAAAGGGGCCACCGAGTGGCCTTCAACCGGGCGATGGCCGACGCCGGCCTGCCCTGGCAGTGGGACGAAACCACCTACCGGGAGCTGTTGAACGTGAGCGGCGGCCGCGAACGGCTGGAGCTCTTCCTGGAGCAGCGCGAAGGGCGGGTCCCGGAGCCCGCCCGACTGGAGGATCTGGTGGGGCGCAAGCAGGAGCACTACCGCGCCCTGGTGGAAGCCGGTGAACTGCAGCTTCGCCCGGGGGTGCGCCGGTTGATGGCGGCGGCGGCGGCGGCCGGCCTGAGCCAGGGCATCGTCACCACCAGTGGCCGGGGCTCGGTGCAGACCCTCTGCCAGCACCTGCTCGCTGACCTGGCCGGGGCGCTGAGCTTCTGGATCTGCGGCGAGGACGTGCGGCGCAAGAAACCGGACCCCGAGGCCTACCAGCTGGCCCTGACCCAGCTGGAATCAGGCGGCCAGGGGGTGCTGGCGATCGAGGATTCGCTCAATGGCCTGGGCGCGGCGAGCGCGGCGGGCCTGAGCTGCCTGATCACCCTGGGACTCGACAGCGCCGAGCAGGCCATCGCGGGCTTCGCCGCCGCCGCTGTGACGACCAGCGTGGCCGTGGTGGATGGGCTGGGGGATCCTGGCCGTCCAGCAAGCGTGCGCTGCGGTCCGGCTTGCCCCGAGGGGCTGGTTACGCTCTCCTGGCTGGAGCAGCTGGTGCCCAGGCCATGACCCGGCTCCCGGTGGAACCGACCCGCTTCAGCCGGGTCCAGGAGCGACTGGGGAGCGTGCTCTTCGGGGGCCTCGCGGGCAGCTGGCGGGAGCGCAGCCTGGCGATCCTGGCCCTGCTGCTGGGCTTCTATGGCGGCAGCAACCTGACCGCCTACTTCCTGCAGCGCATCGGCCAGCGCCCCCTGGTGGTGCTGGCGTTGGTCCTGCTGATCGAAGCGGTGGTTCGGGTGCGCAGCCGCTGGCTCAAAGGCGACCCCGGCCTGGGCTGGGTGCTCTGCGACAACCTGCGCATCGGGCTGGTCTACGCCGTCGTGCTGGAAGCCTTCAAGCTCGGTTCGTGACCAGCGCGGCCCTGCTGGCGGCCTGCGGCGTAGCGGATCCAGAGCGTTGGCGGCTCCTGGGGCAACAGCGGCTCGAGGCCGCCGCAGCTGAGGCCGAACACCAGGGTGATCCCGAACTCCGCGACGCCCTGGAACGCGCCCACCCCAGCCTGATTTGGGGCCTGTGGCTGCCGCTGCTGACGGCGCTGGAGAGGCGCCAGGGCGCCGGCAAGCCGGTGGTGATCGGAGTCAATGGCCCGGTGGGGGCCGGCAAATCCACCCTGGCGCGGGTGCTGCGGGCGCTGGCCGCCCAGGCGGGCCTCAGCCTGGCCACGGCCTCGATCGACGACGCCTACCTCCCCTGGGGGGATCGGCAACGGGTGTTGGCGGGCAATCCCTTCGGGGTGCTGCGGGTGCCCCCCGGCAGCCACGGGAGCGGGGAGCTCACGGTGGCCCTGGAGCGTTGGCGCCAGGGCGGGGTGCTGCGCCTGCCCCGCTTCGACAAGACCCTGCGGGGGGTGACGGGGACCGCAGCGGCTGGGGGAGCAACGGGCCGATGCCGTGCTGCTGGAGGGCTGGCTGCTCGGCTGCCGGCCGCTGGCGGCGGACCAGCTCGAGTACCTCGTTGAGGCCCACGGTGGCGCCGCCGGCCTCGGGCTGACAACGGCGGAAGTCGCCTGGCTGCCCCGCTGGAACAACGCCCTGGAGTTGTATGCGCCCCTCTGGGGACAACTGGACGCCCTCTGGATCCTGCGACCGGGCGATTGGCACTGGCCCAGGCGCTGGCGCCTGGAGGCCGAAGCGCGACAGCGGCGCCGCACCCCAGGCTCAGGGCTCACGGCAGCGGCTGTGCTGGCTTTGGTGCGGGCCAGCCTCGGATCCTTGCCCCCCGGCTCTACCAGGACCCGCTGCTGAGCACGGCCGAGGGGGTGGCCCTGCTTGATCGCCGCCGCCGTTGTCTCTGGAGTGGCACAGGCGCTGAAGCGCCCGCAGCGCTCAATCAGCTGTCGCTGGACTCGTCGACGTCAGCGATCGGATAGATGAAGCCCTGGGCCCGGCCGCTCAACACGGACTTGCCGATCGAGAGAGCTTTCTGGGCGGCCTCGCCGGCCTTCGCCTTCCAGTGGGCGTGGCGCTGATTGCGCTTGCCCTTGGAGGTTTTCTTCTTGGGAACAGCCATCCCCGTCGCTCTGCCAAACAACGATCCTGCGCTGCGGCCCTGCCATTCGTCAAATCGCTAAGCTCTTGGAAGTGGTCGAGCCCAGTGAGCACAAGCCTTCCTCCGGCTGCATCCGCGGCCCTCGGGGCCGCACCTGTCACCGCCTTCGCGGCCCCCGGGGTCGGGGCGCTGGCGGCAGCGGCTGAGCCGCAGGTCACCGCCCCCAAGACCTCGCCCCAAACAGCCGCGCCCCAATCCGCCGCACCCCAGGCCGCCAAGACCACGCCCGAGGCGGCGGCACCGGCGGCACCTGGGGCCCCCAGCAGCGCGCCAGCGCCGATTCGCCCCAACGCCTCTGCTTCCCTGCTTCAGGATCTGGGCCTGCGAACAGCCCCCGGCCCGAGCTACAGCCAGCTTCTCAGGGAGATGAAGGCCGGCACCGTCAAGAGCCTGGAACTCTCGGTGCGCCAGCGGGAGGTGCAGGTGAGCTTCAAGGACGGCAGCACCGCCCAGGTGGCCGTGTTCGCCAATGACCAGCAACTGCTTCGCACCTCCCAGGAAACCCGCGTGCCACTCACGGTTCGCGACGACCGCCAGGACGACGCCACCGCTGGCCTGGTGGCCAACCTGCTGCTGGTGGCCCTGCTGATCGGCGGGCTCACCCTGCTGATCCGCCGCTCCGCCCAGGTGGCCAACAAGGCCATGGGCTTTGCCCGCAGCCAGCCCCGGATGCAGCCGGAGGGCACCGTCAGCGTGCGCTTCGAGGATGTCGCCGGCATCAACGAAGCCAAGGCGGAGCTGCAGGAGGTGGTGACCTTCCTCAAGGAGCCCGAACGCTTCACCTCAATCGGCGCCAAGATCCCCAAAGGCGTTCTGCTCGTCGGGCCGCCGGGCACCGGCAAGACCCTGCTGGCCCGGGCGATCGCCGGCGAGGCCGGGGTGCCTTTCTTCTCGATGGCCGCCTCGGAATTCGTCGAGCTGTTCGTGGGCGTGGGGGCCAGCCGCGTGCGCGACCTGTTCCGCAAGGCCAAGGAAAAGGCGCCCTGCATCATCTTCATCGACGAGATCGACGCCGTGGGGCGCCAGCGAGGAGCCGGCATCGGCGGCGGCAACGACGAGCGGGAGCAGACCCTCAACCAGCTGCTCACCGAAATGGATGGTTTCGAAGAGAACTCGGGGGTGATCCTGCTGGCGGCCACCAACCGCCCCGATGTGCTGGATTCCGCCCTGATCCGCCCGGGCCGCTTCGATCGGCAGATCAGCGTCGACCTGCCCGACCGCCTCGGCCGTGAGGCGATCCTGGCGGTGCACGCCCGCACCCGCCCCCTCGACCCGGAGGTTTCCCTGGCCCGCTGGGCCGTGCGCACCCCGGGCTTCTCCGGCGCCGATCTCTCCAACCTGCTCAACGAGGCGGCCATCCTCACCGCCCGCCGCCACAAGAGCAGCATCGACGACGGGACGCTCAATGACGCCCTCGAGCGGATCACCATGGGCCTGACGGTGGCGCCCCTGCAGGACAGCGCCAAAAAGCGCCTGATCGCTTACCACGAGGTGGGCCACGCCCTGCTCACCACCCTGGTGCCCCACGCCGACAAGCTCGACAAGGTGACCCTGCTGCCCCGGGCCGGCGGAGTGGGGGCTTCGCCCGCACCACCCCCGATGAGGAGATCCTCGATTCCGGCCTGATCAGCCGCGCCTATCTCCAGGCCAGGCTGGTGGTGGCCATGGGCGGGAGGGCGGCGGAGCTGGTGGTGTTCGGTCCCAGTGAAGTCACCCAGGGGGCCTCCGGGGACCTGCAGATGGTCACACGCATCTGCCGGGAGATGGTGACCCGCTACGGGTTCTCCAGCCTCGGCCCGGTGGCGCTTGAAGGAGGCGGTGGTGAGATCTTCATCGGCCGCGATCTGCTGCAGTCCCGTCCCCACTACGCCGACAGCACCGGGCGCCAGATCGACGCCCAGGTGCGCGCCCTGGCCCAGCAGGCCCTCGATCAGGCCGTGGCCATGCTCGAGCCCCGGCGGGAGTTGATGGATGCCCTGGTGGAGCAGTTGATCGAGCAGGAAACGCTCGATGGCGATGAGTTCCGTCGCATCGTCAACGCCGACGGAGTCGCCGCGGAGGTTGAATCCAGCGCGCCCGCGAGCGCTGAGGCGATCGCCGCCGTGGGCTGAGGCTGGAGCGCGGCTCCAGGCAACCGGCCCCTCAGCTGAAGCGGATGTCGAGGCTGCGCAGGTAGGTGTGCAGGCCGGCGTCCTGAATCGGCAGGAGCATGGAGCTTCGTCCGCTCTCGTTCACATGCGAGTGCCAGAGGCCAGGGGGGTCACGAAGGCGGCCCCGGGTTCCCAGTCCATGCGCACGGGATTGCGGATCGTGCCGTCCCCATTGAGCTCTGAACCCGAGAGCGTCGCGCAGCCGGGATCACAGTCGATCACCAGATCCAGGGCCACCGATTGGTGGCGATGGGGGGCTGAACCGCTCCATCGGGCACCAGGCCCAGCATGGCCCAGAGGGTGTGGGTCACGGTTCGGCTGGCGGGCAGGTCTCGATTGGCCATCAGCAGGCTGAGTCGGTTGCTGCGGGCACTGGAGGGATCGGCGGCGAGGGTCTCCAGCTCCTGCCGCAGCCAGGGCCCGGGGTAATGGGTGGCCTCGAAGCGGGGCTGGGTGGCCGTGACCCCAAGGAAGCTCAGCAGCGGAGCGTCATGGACCCAGTAGAGAACGCTCTCGGCGGAGGCCTCCAGCCGGGCAGGCCCACCGGCGGGCAACACGAACAGATCGCCGGCATTCCAGGGCTGGTTGAACTCATTTCCAAGGCCGTCCGCGGGACGCCGGCAGCTGCCGGCCCCACGCCAAACATAAAAAAGTTGGCTGGTGGCTTTGGCGCTGACCTCGATCGCCTCCCCGGCGAGGATCCGGATGAAGTTCGCCGAGAGGGCCGGGCTGGTGGCCGGACCCTCGCAGCCCAGCTCGGCGCTGAGATCCAGGGGCAGCACCGCCGTGGGCCCGTGGGCATGGAGGGCGGCGCCCCAGCGGTGCTCGCGCATCGGCTCGGTGAGGCCGTGGCGGATCGGATTGGCGGCCTGGCGGTAATCGAACACCAGGGCCTTGGCGCTCCCTGGGCAGGCGGCAGACCCTGCATTCGTTGCCTGGGGTGCCTGGGTCATGGATCCAGCCGCTTGATGGGAATGAGCCTATTGACCCAGAGGCCGGGGCGGGCGACCAACAGCTTCGACAGGGTTGTTCGAGCTTGTTGTTCGACCCGGTTGCTCGACTCAGCTGGGTTCAGCCCCCGGCCACCGCCGGCACGATGCTCACCTCATCGCCGTCCTTGAGGAGAGTGGATTGGTTGTCGAGGAAGCGGATGTCCTCGGTGTTGACGTAGACGTTGAGAAAGCGGCGCAGCTTGCCGTTCTCATCGGTGAGCCGCTCCTGGATGCCAGGGAACATGGCCGCGAGCGCCTGAATCAGCGCGTCCACATCGCTGGCCTCAATCGCCACGCTGGCCTGGTCGGCGGTGTACTTCTGCAGCGGAGTGGGGATCAGAACCTGAACGGCCATGGGGAAGCTTCGGGGATGGGCAATGGTGGAGGGAAGGCCGGGGCTCAGGGGGTGAGCTGCTCCCAGGAGGCGCGTTGCAATGACTGGGCCCGCTCCCAGGCCGCATTGAAGCTGGCCAGCTGCGGTTCGATCGTCAGCGGTTCGCCCACGGCGGAACTGATCGCCTCGGTCGTCTTGAGGCCGTTGCCGGTGATGTAGGCGACGGTGGTCTCCTCCGGGTCGATCTTGCCCTGCTCCACCAGCTTCTTGAGCACGGCGATGGTGGTACCGCCGGCGGTTTCAGTGAACACCCCCTCGGTTTCCGCCAACAGCTGGATCCCGGCGACGATCTCGGCGTCGCTCACCGCGGCGATCGAGCCACCGCTGGAGCGGGCGATGTCGAGGGCATAGGGGCCATCGGCGGGGTTACCGATGGCGATCGATTTGGCAATCGTGTTCGGCTTGACCGGGGTGATGAAATCGCGCCCCTCAGCGAAGGCCTGGGCGATCGGGCTGCAGCCCTCGGCCTGGGCACCGCTGAAGCGGACGGGCTTCTCGTCCACCAGACCCACCTTGACGAACTCGTCGAAGCCCTTGCGGATCTTGGTGAACAGGGATCCCGAAGCCAATGGCGCCACGATGTGATCGGGCAGCTGCCAGCCCAGTTGCTCGATCACCTCAAAGCCCAGGGTCTTGGAGCCTTCGGAGTAGTAAGGGCGCAGGTTGATGTTGACGAAACCCCAGCCATAGGTGTTGGCCACCTCACAGCAGAGCCTGTTGACCTGGTCGTAGTTGCCTTTCACCGCCATCAAGGTGGGGTTGTAGATCAAGGTGCCGAGCACCTTGCCCAGCTCCAGATCAGCGGGGATGAACACGCAGCATTCAAGGCCGGCGTAGGCGGCGATCGCGGCGGTGGAGTTGGCCAGGTTGCCGGTGGAGGCACAACTCACCGTGGAGAAACCCAGCTCCTTGGCCCGGGTGAGGGCCACCGACACCACCCGGTCCTTGAAGGAGAGGGTGGGGGAATTGACACCGTCGTTCTTGATGTAGAGCTTCTTGAGGCCGAGGCGGCGGGCCAGGCGATTGGCGCGCAGCAGGGGGTGAAGCCGGTGCCCACATCGATCGGATCGCCTTCGATCGGCAGGAAGTCGCGGTAGCGCCAGATCGAGACGGGGCCGGCTTCGATCGAGGCGCGGCTGACGCGGGCGCGGATGGCGTCGTAGTCGTAGACGACCTCAAGGGGGCCGAAACAGACGTCTTCGCAGACGTGACGGGCCGTGGCCGCGTAGGGATGGCCGCATTCCTTGCAACGCAGGCCCGTGAAGGTGGCGCGGGAGAGGGTGGCGGTCACATCCCGGAAACTGAGTTGAAGAAAGCTAGCAGCGCTCTCTAAGCTGGCCTTCAATAGCCGATTCTTTTGGTCGGGATTAGTGAGGCCTGGGGAACCCTTGCGCCCCTGGTGACGCGAACTAGCCTCACGCCGTGGCTTTTCGTCCCTTTCGCCGGCCGTTCCCGTGGCTTGCCGCGGCCCTGGGACTGCTTGTCGCCGCCACCGCGGTGCTGCTCCTCTCGCGGCTGTCGATCGAGTGGGAATGGTTCGCCCAGTTCGACTTCCAGCAGGTGCTGCTCCGCCGCTGGCTGCTGCAGCTGACGGCCTTCGTGCTCGTGATGGGGTTGGGGGTTCCGCTGCAACTGCAGCAACTGGGCCGTTGCTGGCGCCTTCGGTCCACAGGCGGAACCGGCAGCGCGCCGGCCAAGGTCCTGCCGCGCCTGACCTTGCTGCGGCTGGAGCCCGCACCGTTGGTGATCATGCTGGCGGTGCTGCTGCTGCTGCTGGTCGGTGGCCTCACCTACCTGTTCATGCAGGCCAGGGGCTGATCAGCGCTCCGTTCAGCGGCGAGGTGATCACCGGCCTGCCGGCCCTGGCCGATCTACCGATCCCCCTCGTGGTCGCGTTGCTGGTGGCGCTACCCCTGCCCCTGCTGACCCGTCCATTCACCACGCTGCAACTCACGCTGGTGGCGGCCCTGGCCGGTTCGGCCACCGCCCTGGCGCGGGGCTGGAGCCTCTGGTTGCCAGCGCTGCTGGCGGTCCCCTTCGGCGAGGGGGATCCGCTCACCGGCTTCGACATCAGCTTCACCGTCTTGCGGCTGCCGGCGCTGAATCTGCTGCTGAGCATCCTTCTGGCCCAGACGATCGTGGGGTTCGCCGCCTGCCTCTGGCTCACCTTCAGCGAAGGAACCAGCCTCAGCGATCTGCGCTTCGTGGGCCTGAGCCGTGCCCAGCAAGGGGTGCTCAAGCCCCAGTTCGCGGTCCTCTGCCTGCTCGCCGCCTTCAGCACCGCCCTGGCCCCCTTCGATCTGATGGTGCAGGGCAGCGGGGTGGCCTCCGGCGCCGGATTCGTCGATCTGCATGTGCGCCTGCCGCTGCGGCTGCTGCTCGCCGCCCTGCTGGTGCTCACCGCCACGGGCCTGCTGGCCTCGGTGCGCCGTCACTGGTTGCGGCGAGTGGCATTGCTCCCCCTGCTGGCCACGCTGGTGCTGGTGCCGATCACCGAGTTCGTGGTCGCTCCTCTGGCGCAACGCTTCTGGGTGCAGCCGCGGGAGCTGGTGATGGAGGCGCCCTACATCGAGCGCAGCATCCGCGGCACCCGCCGAGCCTTCGGGCTGGAGGCGATCCAGGAGGGCACCCTCAATCCCCAGCAGAAGCTCACCCCTGCCGATCTGGAATCGGCGCCGGGAACCCTGGCCAACATCCGCCTGTGGGACAGTCGCCCCCTGCTGGCCGCCAACCGGCAGCTGCAGCAGTTAAGGCTGTACTACACCTTCCCCTCCGCGGCGGTGGACCGCTATCCGCTGCTGGGGGATCCCCTTCGCCGCGGCTCGCAGCAGGTCTTGATCGCGGCGCGGGAACTCGACAGCGGCGCCCTGCCGACCGGCTCGCGCACCTGGCTCAACCGCCATCTGGTGTTCACCCACGGCTACGGCTTCACCGTCTCGCCGGTGAACGTCTTCGGCCCTGACGGCCTGCCTCTGTTCTTCGTCAAGGACCTGGGCCGCAGCGGCCGGGTGCAGGGCATCCCCAAGCTGGGCATCAGCAACGCCGCCGCCGAGACGTCTCTGCCGGTGGGGGAACCGCGCCTGTACTACGCCTCGGCGCCGGCTCCCTATGTGATCGCCCCCACCAAGGTGCAGGAATTCGACTTCCCCGACGGGGAGCTGAACGTCTACACCCATTTCTCGGGGCGGCTCGGAATCCGCCTCGACTCCTCCTGGCAACGGCTCAAGGCAGCGGTCTACCTGCGCGAACCGCGGCTGCTGTTCAACGGTTCGTTGACACCCGACTCGCTGCTGCTGATCCGCAGGCAGGTGAACGAACGGCTGGAGGCCCTGGCGCCGTTCCTGCATTTCGAGGCCGAGCCGTATCTGGTCACGGCGCGGGTGGAGGGCTCCCCGGCTTCGAGCCCTCCCAGCATCAGTACTGGATGCTCGACGGATTCACCAACAGCCGCAGTTACCCCTACAGCGACGCCAACGCCAAGGGCATCCGCTACTTCCGCAACCCGGTGAAGGCGGTGGTGGATGCCCACGACGGGCGCCTGTGGCTCTACGTGAACGATCCCAGCGATCCGGTGCTGCGCACCTGGCAGCGGGCGTTCCCTGAGCTGTTCCGCCCGCTGCAGGAGATGCCGGCGGCGCTGCTCAGCCACATCCGCGTGCCGCTCAGCCAGTTCGCGATCCAGTCGGAGCGTCTGCTGCGTTACCACGTCACCGATGTGCGTACCTTCTACAACGGTGACGACGTCTGGTCGATCCCGCTTGAGGTCTACGGCTCCAGCAACGTGCCCGTGGAGCCGTATCACGCCACCCTGCAGCTGCCAGGCAAGGAGCGGCCTGAATTCGTGCTGTTGCTGCCGTTCTCGCCCCTGCGCCGCACCAACCTGGTGGGCTGGCTGGCGGCGCGCAACGATCCCCCCATTACGGCGAGCTGGTGCTAGTGCGCTTCCCCAGCAGCGGCTGCTGCTGGGTCCGCAGCAGATCTCGGCCCTGATCGAGCAGGACCCGGTGATCAGCTTTCAGTTTGGCCTCTGGAACCGCACGGGCTCCCAGCTGCTTCGAGGCAATCTGCTGTTGCTGCCGGTGGGCCGGGGCCTGCTCTACGTGGAGCCCATCTACCTGCAATCGAAAAACAACAATCTGCCCACCCTGGTGCGGGTGGTGGTCACCGACGGTCGCCGCTTCGTGATGGAGCGCAGCCTCGACGACGCCCTCGCCCGGTTGGTGGGGCCCAAGGCCCAGGAGGCCCAGGGATTTGCCGCCCTGGAACAGGCGGCCGCGCCCGTCAAAGCAGCGCCCTGAGAAGCCGCACCGTCCCATGAAAAAGGGGCCCGAAGGCCCCTGAACCCATCCTTGGGCTGGTCTCGGATTCAGACGGCCACCGCGGTCTTCGGATCAAGAGCACCCTTGGCGTAGAGGCCGGCGTAGAAGTTGATGTCGCGTTGCTTGATCTTGCTGGCGTTGCCGGCACACCAGAACTGCTGATAGCGGTCGAGGCAGACCTGCTTCATGTAGGCCCGGGCGGGCTTGTTGAAGTGGCGGGGGTCGAAGTTGGAGGGATCTTTGAAGGCGGCTTCACGCACGGCTGCTGTGAAAGCCAGGCGGTTGTCGGTGTCGATGTTGATCTTGCGCACACCGTTGCGGATGCCTTCCTGGATCTCCTCGACGGGCACCCCGTAGGTTTCGGGGATCGCGCCGCCGTACTTGTTGATCATGTCCAGCCATTCCTGGGGCACGGAGGAGGAGCCGTGCATCACCAGGTGGGTGTTGGGGAGGGCCTTGTGGATCTCCGCGATCCGGGAGATCGCCAGCACCTCACCGGTGGGCTTGCGGGTGAATTTGTAGGCGCCGTGGCTGGTGCCGATGGCGATCGCCAGGGCATCCACCTTGGTCTTGGCGACGAAGTCGGCCGCCTCGGCCGGATCGGTGAGCAGCTGGTCGTGGGAGAGGGCGCCTTCGAAGCCGTGGCCGTCCTCGGCCTCACCCTTGCCGGTCTCCAGGGAGCCCAGGCAGCCCAGTTCGCCTTCGACGCTCACGCCGATGGCATGGGCCACATCCACCACTTCCTTGGTGACAGCCACGTTGTACTCGTAGCTGGCGGGGGTTTTGGCGTCGGCTTCGAGCGAGCCATCCATCATCACGGAGGTGAAGCCGTTGGCGGCGGCCCCAAAGCAGGTGGCGGGGCTGTTGCCGTGGTCCTGGTGCATCACCACCGGGATGTCGGGATAGGTTTCCACCGCCGCCAGGATCAGATGGCGCAGGAAGTTCTCACCGGCGTACTGACGGGCGCCGCGGGAAGCCTGCAGGATCACCGGGCTGTCGGTCTCGTAGGCCGCCTCCATGATCGACTGCACCTGTTCCAGGTTGTTGACGTTGAAGGCTGGGATGCCATAGCCGTTCTCTGCGGCATGGTCCAGCAGCAGCCGAAGCGGAACGAGCGCCATGGGAAGAATCCTCGGGGGTGTGGAGAGAGATGACAGGGATGAAGGCAGCCGTGATGAACGACGTTCACCCGGAGGCTTGGTCGCCTGGATTGCCTGGGTTGCCTGAACGGCGTTGAACGCCGACCTTGCTGAGCCTGTTCAAACTCTAGGGGATGCCCCTTGAACCCCTGCGAGGGAGCCCCAGACAGCGAAAGTGCTCTCACCAGATGGCCTGACGAGATCGCTGAGCGGGCCCCTGAAGAGAGGGCCTCACTCAGCCGAGCCGCTCCTGCAGGCCGCTGGCGGCGGAACGCTGGGCCGCATCGCAGCAGCGCTGGCTCAGGGCCGCCTCCGCCAGACCGGGCACCATGGGCCTGTCAGCGCGGACGGCCTCGGCCCACCAGCCCAGCAGCCGCCGCACCGGGGCGATCCGTCCATCCACCCAGGTGCGCGCAAAGGCCAGGGCCGGATCGGGGCTCACGCTCTGGAGCGGCTCACCGCCGCGGGAGATCCAGAGCTGGAAGCCGTGCACATAGTCGCCCTGGTTGTCAGACCCCAGCACCAGGGTGGCCTCACTGCCGTAGAGCTCGATCCAGTAGCCACGCCCCCGCCGCGTCACCGCCGCCAGGGTCAACTGGGCCGGCACCGTTCCGTTCACTCCAGCCCCCAGGCTGAGCTGGGCCAGGGCAATGTCCTCGGCATCGACCGCGGCCAACCGGCCGGAACCATCGGACAGCGGCCGCTCGGGGATCGCCACCCGGGTGCTGGCCGTCAGCTCCAGGGTGGGCCCGATCAGCCAGTGCAGGGTGTCGAAGGCGTGGCTGCCCAGGGAGCCGATCACGCCACCGCCCTGGTCCGCCTGGGCATACCAGTTCCAGGGGCGGCTCGCGTCACTGCGGCTGCCCATCAGCCAGTCGAGCTTCACCAGATAGGGCTCCCCCAGGGTGCCCTGTTCCAGCAGCGCCTTGAGCTGCTGGAACACCGGCACCGCCCGGTACTCGAAATCCACCGCCACACAGCACCGCCGAGCCAGGGCCAGCCGCCGCAGCTCCTCCACCTGGCCTGCCCCAAGGCCCACGGGCTTCTCCAGCAGCAGGTGCTTGCCGGCTTCCAGGGCCCGACAGGCCAGATCGAAGCGCACGGCGGGGGGTGGCGATCACCAGGGCCTCGATCGCCGGATCCGCCAGCAGGGCCTCGAAATCGCAGGTACCGGGCAACTCGGCGGCGCGACAGGCGGCCTCCAGCCGCTCGGCGCGCGGATGCCAGAGGGCCACCGGCTCGGTGAGCGGCTGATCCCGCAGGGCCGGCAGGTGCACCTTCTCGCCGAACCCCAGGCCGGCGATCGCCACCCTCAAAGGGGTCGCAGGTGAAGCCGCCAAGGGGGCCCCTGCCGTGGCGGGGACGGCACTCATCGGGCGGCCAGCAGCGGGGCTCCCGCGTCACAGGCCGCCTGCAGCACCGCGGCAATCAACGGATCGCCTCCAGCCGGTTGCCACTGGGCGCCGAACTGGGGCCAACCGCCGATGGAGGTGTCGCGGTAGAGCCCCTGGCCGCAGTCGAGATCCATCACATAGAGGGTGCCCAGTTTGGGCCGGGCCTCCAAATCAGCTTCGTCCGAGGCGGTGCGGAAACGGCTCAGCACCGTGAGTTGGCCGTCGCGGCCGACCCGCAGGCTGCCCGCATCCCACCACTGCTCCCCCTCGGCCGTGGTGCCCACCGAGCGCCACTCCAGCGGGGCCGCCCCAACCCCCGCCGGCAGCCCCATCCAGACGACCAGCGCCAGCAGCAGAGCGCACAGGAGCTTGATTGGTCTGAAACGGCCCATCACGTTCAATCCAGGTTCAGGCCTTCGCGGCGACGGTGGTGCAGCCATGGAGCCGCAACAGCCCCGCCAGGGTGGAGCGCAGGCGGGTGCGCGGCACGATGTGATCAACGAAGCCATGGTCCTGCAGGTATTCGGCGGTCTGGAAGCCGTCGGGCAACCGCTCCCGCAGGGTCTGCTCGATCACACGCCGGCCGGCGAAACCGATCAGCGCCTTGGGCTCGGCCAGGATCAGGTCGCCGAGCATGGCGAAGCTGGCGGTCACCCCGCCGGTGGTGGGGTGCGTGAGCAGGGGGATGTAGAGCAGTTCCGCCTGGCGGTGGTGCTGCAGGGCCCCGGAGATCTTCGCCATCTGCATCAGGCTCAGCATCCCCTCCTGCATGCGGGCGCCACCGGAAGCGCAGACGATCACCACCGGGATCCGCCGGGCGGTGGCCTCCTCGATCAGCCGGGTGAGGCGCTCGCCCACCACCGATCCCATCGAGCCGCCCATGAAGCGGAAATCCATCACCCCCAGGGCCAGGGGCAGACCCTCGATCCGGCACAGTCCCGTGACCACCGCATCCTTGAGGCCTGTGCTGAGCTGGCTGTCCCGCAGACGATCGGCGTAGCTGCGGCGGTCCTTGAAAGCCAGGGGATCGGTGGGCGTGAGCTCGCCATCGAGCACCTCAAAGCTGCCGGGATCGGCGATCAGCCGGATGCGCTCCTCGCTGTGGATGCGGTGGTGGTGGCCGCAGCCGCTGCAGACGCTGGCATGGGCGATCAGGTCTTTGCGGTAGACCACCAGGCCGCATTCGGGGCACTTGCTCCAGAGGCCGTCCCCCTCTTCGGGTTCCTGGGCGGCACGCACCACCGGAGTGGTCTTGCGACGATCGGCGAACCAGTCGAACAGCGACACGGCGGAGCGGACCCTGGGGGAATCAGCCATTAAAGGCCGGCAAAGCCCAGGCGCTCAGCGAACTGCCGCAGCCACCAGCCGTTGCCCCCCAGCCACAGGGCCACGCCGCCGGCCGCCAGGAAGGGACCGAAGGGAAAGGGCTCATGGCGCTTGAGCCGGCCCGTGAGGCGCCCCAGGCTGCCGAGCAGGGCACCGCCCAGCACCGCCAGGGCCACCGCCAGACCCATCCCGGCAAGCCCCAGCCAGGCCCCCAGCAGGGCGGTGAGCTTGGCGTCACCGAGGCCCAGGGCGGGCTGACCCATGGCCTTCTCGGCCAGCCAACTGAGCCCTTCAAAGGCCAGCAGACCGACGGCGGCGGCAAGCAGATGATCCAGCAACAGCCGCCGGCCGATGGCCTCCCCCTGGCTGAACCCCAATACCGCCGTCACGGCCCAGCCCAGGAGCACCCCCAGCGGCAGAGCGGTTCCGGCAGCCACAGCTGATCGAGGTCGATCAGCACCAGCGGCACCAGCCAGCTCACGAACAGCCAGCCGGCCGCCAGCAGCAGCCAGGGGCTGGAGCTCCCATGGCCGAGGGAACCGCCAGCAGCACCGCCACCCATAGCCCGGCGGTGAGCAGCTCCACCAGGGGGTAGCGGATGGCGATCGGGCCCCGGCAATGGCGGCAGCGGCCCCGCAGCAGCATCCAGCCGAGCAGGGGCAGGTTGTCGTACCAGCGCAGGCGGGTGCCGCAGTGGGGGCAGTGACTGGGGGGAAACGATCGATTCCTCCCGCGGAACCCGCCAGGCCACCACGTTCAGGAAGCTGCCGACGCAGGCCCCGATCAGCGCCGCCCCAAGGGGCAGAACCTGGACGCTGGCAAGAAGCGGAGCCGTGGCGCTCAAGCGGACCTCAGAGGGACTTCGGGGAGGAGGGTTTGCGGGGGAGGCGCAGCCGGGCTGAACCGCCGCGGCCCAGCCGGCCCCAGATCAGCTCGATCGGAACAAACTGCTCGTCCGGCAGCAGCACCGGCGGGTCAAAGACGATCCGCCCCTGGAGCGTGCTCAACCTGGCGTTGAGCACCACGCCGCAGACATCAGCTCCAGCGAAACAGTGATCGAGGGCCTGGAACAGAACCCGACGGGCGGCCTGGATGACCAATCGGCTGTTGATCTGATCGAGACGCAACTCTGGGGCTGCCTTGGTGGAGGCGCCCGAGATCAGAAACGAGGGGGCAGACTTCGTGGGTGTGGCGAAGGAAATCGGCCTCACCAGTACGAATGGCAGCACCAGACTAAGGGCTGACGCTGCAATCAGGCCAGCTTCTTCTTCTCTTCAATCATCCGATGGATGATCGGAGTGAGGATCAGCTCCATCGCGAAGCCCATCTTGCCGCCGCTCACCACGATGGAGGTGGGGCTGGACATGAAGGAGTCGTGGATCATGTCGAGCAGGTAGGTGAAGTCGATCCCCCACTTCTCGCGAGCCCCCTTGCGGAAGTGGACGATCACGAAGCTTTCATCTGCGGTGGGAATACTCCGAATCATGAAGGGGTTCGAGGTATCGACGGTGGAGACCCGCTGGAAGTTGATGTCGGTGCGGCTGAACTGCGGGCAGATGTGATTGATGTAATCGGGCATGCGGCGCAGGATCGTGTCCACCGTGGCCTCGGCCGAGTAGCCGCGCTCCTGGTTGTCACGGGCGATCTTCTGGATCCACTCCAGGTTCACGATCGGCACCACGCCGATCAGCAGGTCCGCCAACTTGGGCAGGTCGTAGCCCTCCCCAACCACGCCACCGTGCAGGCCCTCGTAGAAGAGCAGGTCGCTGTCGGCGGGGATGGTCTCCCAGGGGGTGAACTGGCCGGGCTGGAGGCTGGTGCCGAGGCGGGCGTTGTGCTCGGCAGCTTCCTCCACCGAGTGCAGGTAGTAGCGCTTCTGGCCGCTGCCGGTCTCGCCGTAGGTCTCGAAGAGTTCGGCGAGCTTGTCGAACAGGTTGGCCTCGGGGCCGAAGTGGGAGAAGTTTTCGCCATTGGCCACGGCAACGGCCATGGCTTCCTTCATCGGGCCCCGCTCGAAGCGGTGGTAGCTGTCGCCTTCCACCACGGCGGGATGGATGCCCTCGCGGGTGAAGATGTATTCGAAGGCACGCTTGACGGTGCTTGTTCCAGCGCCGGAGGAACCGGTGACAGACACAACCGGGTGACGCTTCGACATCGGAGCAAGGGGAGGAAAAGCGAATTCGAGTGTCGCAGATCGCCCGCCCGCCCCCGCTGCCGGCAGAGCTGAGCCGCCTTCAGAGCACCGCCAGCAGCTGCTCGCCCATGGCCTGGCAACCGAGCACCGTGGCGCCTTCGGCGGCCAGATCTCCGGTGCGGTAACCGGCCTCCAGCACCCGATCAACGGCACGCTCCAGATCGGCGGCAGCGGCCCCTGGTGCAGGCCGATGCGCAGCAGCATGGCGGCCGAGAGCACCATCGCCAGCGGATTGGCCTTGTCGGTGCCGGCGATGTCGGGGGCGGAACCGTGCACCGGCTCGAACAGGCCTGGGCCTTCGGAGCCCAGGGAGGCCGAGGGCAGCATGCCGATCGAACCGGTGAGCATCGCCGCCTCGTCGCTGAGGATGTCGCCGAACAGATTGCTGGTCAGCAGCACATCGAACTGGCGAGGGTCCCGCACCAGCTGCATGGCGGCGTTGTCCACGTACATGTGGCTCAGCTCGACGGCGGGGTAGTCGGCGTGAATCGCCTCGACCCGATCGCGCCAGAGCTGGCTCACATCGAGCACGTTGGCCTTGTCCACCGAGCAGAGCCGGCCGCCGCGCTGGGCAGCCAGCTCGAAGCCCACCCTGGCGATGCGGTCGATCTCGTCATCGGAGTAGGCCATGGTGTTGAAGGCACGCACGTGGCCATCGGCCTCGACGCGGCCCTTGGGGGTGCCGAAGTAGATCCCCCCGGTGAGCTCCCGCACCACCAGCAGATCCACGCCTCTGATCACCTCCGGGCGCAGGCTGCTGGCGTCGATCAGGGCGCTCAGGATCTTCACAGGCCGCAGGTTGGCGAACAGGCCCAGGCCCGAACGCAGGGCCAGCAGGCCGGTCTCGGGGCGCTGTTCCCGGGGCAGGGCGTCGTACTGGTAGCCGCCGATGGCCGCCAGCAAAACGGCGTCGCTGGCGCGGCAGGCCTCCAGGGTGGCCTCGGGCAGGGGCACGCCGGTGGCGTCGATGGCGGCCCCACCCACGGGCTGCTCGTCGTAATCGAGCGCGAAGCCGTGGCGGGCGCTGACCGCATCCAGCAGCTGCCGGGCCACTGCCGTGATTTCCGGCCCGATGCCGTCACCGGGCAGCAGGGTGAGGCGGTAGCGGGTCATGGCAGGTAGGAGCGGCTGGCGGTTGCGTGGCGCGAAGCTACCCCAGCGGTGATGGCCCGCCGAGGCGGGCGGTCCTGGCTCAGCTTGCGTCGCGGCTCAGCTGGCGCAGGGTGCGTGCCATCTCCGGCAGCTTGTTGAAGGCGGCCGAGCAGCGCAGCCAGAGCCGGTTGGGGATCGCCGGGTAGCCGCTCACCACCTCACCGGCGGCCACCTCGCCGTGGATGCCGGATTTGGAGGAGGCGATCGAGCGGTCGCCCATCACGGCCTTGTTGGCCAGGCCCACCTGGCCGGCCAGGATCACGCCGTTGCCGAGGCGGGCGCCGCCGGCGATGCCCACCTGGGCCGCCAGGGCGCAGCCCTGGCCCGTCACCACCCCATGGCCGATGTGCACGAGGTTGTCGATCTTGGTGCCAGCGCCGATGCGGGTCTCCCCACCGAGGGCCGATCGATCGTGCTGCCGCAACCCACCTCGACCCCCTCCTCAAGCACCACCAGGCCGGTCTGGGGCATCTTGCGCCAGCCGCTGGCGGTGGGCACGAAGCCGAAACCCTCCGACCCCACGACCGCGTTGGAATGCACCACGCAGGCGCGTCCCAGGCGGGAACCGGGGTGGAGGACGGCGTTGGCGTGGATCTCGCAGCCCTCCGCCAGCACCACGTCGTCGTAGAGCACCACGCCGGGGTGGAGGGTGGAGCCCTCACCCACCACCGTGCCCTCACCCACCACCACATGGGCCGCGATGGACACACCGGCGCCGAGGCTGGCACTGGGATCGACCACGGCGCTGGGGTGGATGCCGCTGGGCCGGGGCCTGGCTGGATAGAGCGCTTCGAGTGCCTCGGCAAAACCGAGGCGGGGGTTCTTCAAGGCCACCCAGGCCAGGCCGGCCGACGTCGCCTGCTCCTGCAGGGCCGGGTCGCTGGGGAGCAGCAGGGCGCCGGCGCCGCTGGCCGCCAGTTGGGCCGCCAGGCTGTGGCCCGCCTCCAGAAAACTGAGCTGGGAAGGGCCCGCCTGATCGAGGGCGGCGGCACCGGAGAGCTCGGGATCCGCAGCCAGATGGGGCTCACCGGCGGCGTTGCCGGGGCTGAGCCGGGCCAGCAGTTCACTGAAGCGCATTCCGCCGATCGCCAGCCGCGGCCGGATGGTAGGTCGGCCTCAGGCCAGGGCGGCGGGGGCGGTTAGCACCAGGTGGTCGCGGTGCACCACCGCAACGCCCACATCGGCGCCCAGGGTGCGCTGGAGCGTCTCACTGCTCTGGCCGATCACCAGGGCCAGCTCCTCACTGCTCAGGGCGCTCAGGCCGCGGCCGAGCTCGCGGCCATCAAGGGCCATCAGGCGCACGGCATCGCGGCGCTCGAAGCGACCATCCACCTGCCGGATGCCCACCGCCAGCAACGAGGCGCCGCGCTCCAGCAGGGCGCGCTCGGCGCCAGGGTCGATCCAGAGCTTTCCCTTGGGCACCAGGGCATGGGCCAGCCAGCCCTTGCGATCCGGCAGGGGTTCGGGGCTGGGCTGGAACACGGTGCCCAGGCTCTCCCCGGCCAGCAGGGCCTCGAGCACAGCCGGATCGCGGCCATCGGCCAGGCGCACGCGGATCCCACTGGAGGTGGCGATGCGGGCCGCCGCCAGCTTGGTGGTCATGCCTCCAGTGCCCCACTGGCCGCCGCCCGTGGCCACGCCGCTGAGCCGTTCCAGTTCCGCGAGGCTGCCCACCTCCTCGATCGGCTCGGCGTTGGCGTCGCGCCGGGGATCCCCTGAGTAGAGGCGGTCCACGTCGGTGAGCAGGATCAGCTCGTTGGCCCCCACCGCCACCGCCACCAGGGCCGAGAGGGTGTCGTTGTCGCCAAAGCGCAGCTCGTGGGTGGCCAGGGTGTCGTTCTCGTTGATGATCGGCACCACGCCCCAGGCCAGGAGCTGCTCCAGGGTGCGGCAGGCGCTCTGGTAACGGCGGCGGGAGGCGAGATCGCCGCGGGTCAGCAGCACCTGGGCCACCGTCTGGCCGTGGGCGGAAAAGGCGGCGTCATAGAGGCCCATCAGGCGTCCCTGACCCACGGCAGCGGCGGCCTGGAGCGCCGCCACCTCCTTCGGGCGCCCCGGCAGCTCCAGGGCGCGGCAGCCCAGCCCCACCGCACCGCTGGTGACCAGGGCCACGCTGTGGCCATCCGCGCGCTGACGGCTGAGGCTGGCGGCCAGATCAGCGATCACGGCGGCGGTGTCGCGCCCGGCGATCCCCCGCAGCAGGCTGGTTCCCACCTTGATGACACGGCGCACGGGCATCAGCCCAGTTCGCTGCCCACCCAGCGGGCCAGGCGGAGCTCGAAGTTCTGCAGCCGGTCGTGCTCGCAAGGCTGACCCACCGCGTTCACCGGCTTGACCAGCACCGTGTAGAGACCCAGCCGGTTGCCGGCCAGCACATCGGTGAACAGGCGATCACCCACCAGGGCCACCTGCTGCGGGGGCAGATTCAGCTCGGCCAGCACCCGGCGCAGGGCGCTGCGGCGGGGCTTGCCGGCGGAGGCGGTGAAGGGCACCCCGATCCGCTCGGCCACGGCGCCGATGCGCGCCTTGGAGGGGTTGTTGCTGAACAGCCGCAGCTCCAGGTGCTCCTGGGCCCGCTGGAGCCAAGCCTCGATCGGTGCCGGCAACTCCGTGCGCCGCGCGGGCAGCAGGGTGCGATCCACATCGAGCACCAGGGCGCGCAGCGGCACCGCCAGCAGCCGCTCCAGCGACAGCTCCGCCAGGGTGCCGCTGGCGAGCCAGTCGGGTTGCAGCAACTGGGGGAGATTCAATCCTCGCTCTCCCTCTCCTCAAGCTCGGCTTCGATGCGGGGCTGGACACGATCAAATTCCTCCCCTCCACCAGCACCGCTTCGCCGTCGGTGATCCGCGCCAGCACGAAGAAGGGATCGAGGGGAATGAACAGGCCGTACTCCTGGTCGTCGGCGCGGAACTGGATCAGCAGTTCATAGGCGTCGGTGTCGTCGTCGAGGTCGTCCTCCTCGTCGTCGAAGTCATCGGGATCGGGCTCTTCGAGCTCACCGCTGACCGTGAGCGTGACGGCAGAGCGCACCAGGGTGAGGTCGTGCTCCTGGAGGACCACATCGGCCACCGAGAGGATCGGCTCGGCCGCGTCCACCGATTCGATCACCTCCGGTTCAGCGTCGTCTTCGAGACGCACCAGACACACTGGGGTGTCCACCGGGGTGAGCAGGGCGTAGTCGTGGCCGTCGAGGGGAATCAGCTGCTCGAGAAAACACAGCAGTTCCCTGCCGCGCTCACGCACCAGCACCGTGGGCACGTCACCGGATCCGGAGATGGAGGGGCCTTCGGCGCTCATGGTGCGAGTTCAGATCTGCTCAGAATGAATCAGCGTGGTCCCGGCGGCCCGGATCGATGGCCGCCGCTCCGACCGGTAGCGGCTCAGGCCCTTCCACCAACCACTGCTGCAGCAGCAGGGCGGCGGCGGCGCTGTCGAGGGCGCCGCTGCGGTCGCCGTGCAGGTGATGCTGGTCCGCGGCGGCCCAGCTGCTGGCGTGCTCGTTCACCCAGGCCAGGGGCAGATCAAGGTCGCGGGCAAGGCGTTCGCCGTAGCGACGGCAGTGGCGTGCCTGCTCGGTGGGTTGCTGGTTCCCGTCCAGGGGCAGGCCCACCACCAGCGCCCGTACCCGCCGCTGGGACACCACCAGCTGCAGCTTGGCCCGGTCGAGGGCATAACGGCCCCGCAGCAGGGGTGGCAGCGGAGTGACGGTGAGGCCGAGGGGATCGCAGCCGGCCAGGCCCAGGCGGCGGCGGCCCACATCAAGGGCCAGCACGGACTGGGGCTGGGGCTTCAAAGGAGCTGGGGCTTCAACGGGGCTGGAGCACGGGGGTAGGCAGGGGCCGCCGACGGGGCTGCCAGCTCTCGAGCATCGCCTCCAGCCGGCGAGCCGCCTGGCGGGAGGGTTGGGGCTCCTGGCGCCGCCAGACGCTGCGCGCCATCAGCACCTCTTCTCCCTCGGGCCGCAGCCCCAGCCCGCGCAGCCAGCCGTTGCGGGGTTGATCGAGCACATCACTGCGCAGCAGCACCCCATCAAGGCCAGCGGCCGCCTCCCACATCAGGCGCTCAACCGGCGCCCCCAGCATCTGCTCCCATCCTGGGTGGATGGTGAGTTCCAGTTCGGGCAGGGACTGACCCGGCTCACTGCGCAGTCGGCGCACGGCCGCGACCGCCTGGCGGCGGCTGGTATCGATCAACAACAGGCTGGGGGCGCCGCTGTGGTCGAGCAGGTCTTCGACGCGGCGATCCAGCAACTGGCGCAGGTGGGCCGGACAGGCGGCCTGCTCCAGGTGCCAGAGCAGCGGGGCATTGCGGCGCTGGAGGGGCCGCACCTGCAAATCAGTCGGGAGCGCGGCCAGATCGGGGGAGATCGCGGCGGGGGACCAGCGCCACAGGATTTCGGTGCGCTGGGGCTGGAAGCCCAGCTGGCGCAGCAGGGCCAGGCGGTCACCATCGAGGCTGGAGGCGCTGGCGATCCAGCTGGCGGCGCCATGGCTGCGCTGAATCGCCTCCCGCAGCAGGGCCGTTTCCACCGCCAGGGTGCTGGGGCGGTCACCGCCTCCGGCCGCCTCACCATCGGCCACCCGCAGGTGACGCAACTCCCAGCAGCTGCCGCTGCGGTTGAGCCGCTGGCTCACCACCAGCCCGAACAGTCGCTGATCGGCTCCGGAGGCCACCAGCACCTGGGGCGCCAGGGGCCTACGGGAGGCCACCATGCTCAGCAGCCAGTCCGGTCCCTGCAGCAACAGCGCTCGCTGCAACAGCGGCTGCAAATCCAGGTAGGCGGCCTCGTGCAGCAGGGGGAGATGCCAACCCTGCAGCGGTTCGATCACCAATCCCCGGGGGTCGTGACGCACGGCAGTGGCGCTGATGGGTGGCTCGCGCTGAGCTTCAACTGTATCGACCCTGGTCGATTGCCGGGATCAGGCGGGTCGTACCACCACCAGCGGGGTGCGCTCGTTGGCATTGCCAGCGGGGTTGGGGCGCAGGGCCCGTTGCAGCAGCGCTTCATCGCAGCCGGCGCTGGAGGCGAGCACCTTGACCCGCCCCAGGTCGTTCACATCGACCACAGCCACGGGCACCCCCAGCTCCGCCGCGAGCTCGCGGCAGGTGCGCTCGGGCTGATCAGGGCCCAGCACGATCGTCTGGTCATAGGGGGTGGTACCGGTGATGTCATCGATCAGCCGGGCCTGGGAGCCGGCGAGGCGATAAAAGCCCCCTTTGCTGCCCACCAGCTTGAGCAGGCTGCCCAGGATCCAGGCCAAGAGCACCCGGGCGGGACCCACCTGGTCGATCAGGGTCTGCAGGCCGCAGGCGGTGGCCAGGCTGCTGGTGGGATGGAACACGCGGCAGAGCAGCCGGGCCAGGGCCGAGGGCTGCACAGTGGACGGGTGGTGGTAACGCCCCTGGATCACCGCCAGGGGCGTCTCGCCGATGGTGAGGATGTCGCCCGGCTGGAGCACGGCGCCCGCATAACGCCGGAGCACCTCGATCGGATCGTCAAGCACCCCCAGCAGGTGAGTGCGCACCGGAAGAACGCGGCAGCCATCCCCCAGGCGCCATTGGGCCGCCTCCGGTGCCACGGGAGCGGGCCTGCGCAGGGGCACCAACAGGCCATCACGGCGCTCAAGGCGGCCGAAGGGGCCGTAATTCACCCAAAAACATCCACCCAGAGGGTGTCGATCAGGGAGTTGAGATCGATACCGGCGGGGGCCTCGATGCGCACGGTCAACCTCGCCCGGGTGCGCTTGTGGCCTTTGACGATGTAGGCGGCCCAGTAGCCATCGGCTCGGGCCTCCTCATCGGGGTGAAGCGCCTCGATGCGTGTGCTGACCTTGAGCTGGTCGAGCCGACCCGTGCCCAGCAGGGTGGGCAGCACGCGCAGTTCGGGCACCATCACCTCCATGCGCCGGTGGGGGTTGGCGATCTCGATCTCACCGATCGCCTTGAGGCCCTGATCGAAGGGGCGCACGGACCAGGGACCCGAACGCAGGATCAGCGGCGAGGCGGGCCGCAGCCGATGGCGCAACTCCAGCACCAGCAGCGTGAGCCCGAACAGCAGGGCCACCGACAGGAGCAGGCTGAGCGGAAGGGAAAGGGCAGGCACGCCGGGCTGGTGAGGTCTGCGGGAGCGTAGGTCGGGCCAAGGCGGGGGTAGGTTTTCAACCAGGCCAGGCCCAGGGGGCGCCATGCGCAAGACCTTCGTTCTCGACACCAACGTCCTGCTGCACGACCCCCGTGCCCTCACCCGCTTCGAAGACAACGATGTGGTGATCCCGATCGAGGTGGTCGAGGAAATCGACCGCTTCAAGCGGGACTCCTCCGAGAAAGGCCGCAATGCCCGTCAGGTGTCACGGCTGCTGGATGGCCTGCGGCAGAAGGGCAACCTGTCCGACGGGGTGGAGATCGACGACGTTCACCACGGCCTCCTCAAGGTGGTGTTCTGCCGGAGCGAGACCCTCAGCCAGTTGCCGCCGGAGCTGAAGGCGGGCAACGGCGACAACAACATCCTGGCCGTGGCCCTGGAGCAGCGGCTGCAGGAGGTGATGGGCAGCAAGCGACCGGTGGTGCTGGTCACCAAGGACACCAACCTGCGCATCAAGGCCGATGCGGTGGGGCTGATCGCCCAGGACTACAGCACTGACAAGGTGGACCTGGCGGACCTCTACCCGGGGTTCTGTGAACTGCCGGTGAGTGCCGCTCTGATGGAGCAGTTTAAGGGCGGCGGGGGCCTGGGGATCGATCAGTTGCCCGACGGGGCGCGCTCGGGGGTGACGCTCCAGGCCAATGAAGGGGTGACGCTGGTGGATGAACTCCAGGGCAACCACACCCTGCTGGCCCGCTACGACGGGGCGACCCGCCGCCTGCAGCCGCTGCAGAAGGTGCATCGGATCAAGCTGGGGCGCATCCTGCCGCGGAACCGCGAGCAGACCTTCGCCCTCGATCTGCTGCTGGATCCGGCCATCCAGCTGCTCACGCTGGTGGGCAAGGCGGGCACGGGCAAGACCCTGCTGGCCCTGGCGGCGGGGCTGCACCAGGTGGCCGATGACCACCTCTACGACCGGTTGCTGGTGACCCGGCCGGTGATCCCCCTGGGCAAGGACATCGGCTTTCTGCCCGGCGATCTGCAGGACAAGCTGGGCCCCTGGATGCAGCCGATCATCGACAATCTCGATTTCCTGCTCGGATCCAGCGCCAGCGATGAACCAGGGGCCGGCCGCGGGCGGGGAACCGGGCCCAGCGCAGCAACTGGGCCGACCTCAAGGGCATGGGGCTGCTGGAGGTGGAGGCGATCAGCTACATCCGCGGCCGCTCGATTCCACGGCAGTTCATGGTGGTGGATGAGGCCCAGAACCTCACCCCCCACGAGGTCAAAACGATCGTCACCCGGGTGGGTGAGGGCACCAAGATCGTGCTCACCGGCGACCCTTATCAGATCGACAATCCCTATGTGGATGCCGACAGCAACGGCCTCACCTGGCTGGTGGAGCGCTTCAAGGGCCAGGTCCTGGCGGGCCATGTGACCTTGATGCGGGGCGAGCGCTCGGAGCTGGCGGAGTTGGCGGCGAATCTGCTTTGAGGCCCGGCAGGCCGCCGCTGGGCCAGGATTGAACCGATGAAGGTGCTTCGCTACGTCGATCCCCAGGGCATCATCCACCTGGCGGTGCAGCACTCCGACGGCTCCCACGAGCGCCTGAACGGCGAGCTGTTCGGCGCCCTCAACCCCAGTGGGGAGGCTGCCGACGTCAAGCGGGTGCTGGCGCCCCTGGAGCCAGGAACCATCTACTGCATCGGCCTCAATTACCGCCAGCACGCCGCCGAAACCGGCGCCGCCCTGCCTGAGCGGCCGGTGCTGTTCATGAAGGCCGCCTCCGCCCTGCAGCACCCCGGTGGGCCCATCGAACTGCCCCGGGCGCTGGCCAGCGACTCCGTCGACATTGAGGGTGAGTTGGCGGTGGTGATTGGCCGCCGCTGCAAGAACGTGCCGCGTGAGCGGGCCCTCGAGGTGGTGCTCGGTTACACCTGCGCCAACGATGTGAGCGCCCGCGACTGGCAGAAACGCCTGGGGGGCGGCCAGTGGTGCCGCGGCAAGACCTTCGACACCTTCGCCCCCTGGGCCCGCTGCTGGTGACGGCCGATGAGATCCCCGACCCCAACAGCCTGCGCCTGCGCACACTCCACAACGGCGTGACCGTGCAGGACGCGAGCACCAGCGACATGATCTTCGATGTGCCGGCGCTGATCGAATTCCTCAGCGGCAGCACCACCCTGTTGCCCGGCACCGTGATCCTCACCGGCACCCCCAGCGGCGTCGGCATGGCCGCTGATCCACCCCGCTGGCTTCAGAGCGGCGATCGCGTCGGTGTGCTGATTGAGGGCATCGGCCAGCTGGACAACCCGGTGATCGAGGAGCCACTCGGCTGAGGCCCGACACGATCACGCCGTGAACGGCACTCCCAGCTCAGGCTTCCCGGCGCTGATCACCTCCCAGGTGGAGCCATGGGCAGCGGCTTGGGCCTGGGGCAACAGGTGTTGCTGTCCAAGCGAGCAAGCGGGCCTGGGGCGCCTAGGAAGGATTCGGATGGCTCGGGGCCCTCGGGCGCCTCAAGCAGCACCATCGCCCAAGGGGAGCCGAGATGAACCAGCTGAACCTCCCCGCCCCCGCCGCCTGGCTGCGCCACTACCGAGCGGAGTGGTTTCGCCCCGATCTGCTGGCCGGCCTGACGGCGGCAGCGGTGGTGCTGCCCAAGGCAATGGCCTACGCCACCGTCGCCGGGTTGCCCGTGGAAGTGGGGCTCTACACCGCCCTGGTGCCGATGGTGATCTACGCGCTGCTGGGCAGCTCACGGCCCCTGAGCGTCAGCACCACCACCACCCTGGCGATCCTGGTGGGATCGGAACTGCAGCGCAGCGCCCCGGACGGTGATCCCGCCAGCCTGCTGGCCACCAGCGCCACGCTCACCCTGCTGGTGGGGGTGATGCTCACCCTGGCGGCGCTGCTGCGGCTGGGCTTCGTCGCCAACTTCATCAGCGAATCGGTGCTGGTGGGCTTCAAGAGCGGCATCGGTCTGGTGATCGTGGCCGACCAGTTGCCGAAGCTTCTCGGCCTGCACGTCGAAAAGATCGGCTTCTTCCGCGATCTCTCCTCTCTCCTCCAGCAGTTGCCTCAGACCTCACTGGCCACCACGGCCCTGGCCCTGGTGTTACTGGTCCTCCTGGTGGGGCTGCATCGATGGCATCCGAGCCTGCCCGCCCCGCTGCTGGCGATCGCCGTGGCGATCGGCGCCTCGGCCCTGCTGGGGCTTGATCGCTTCGGGGTGGCCGTGGTGGGCCCGGTGCCCACGGGCCTGCCGCCGCTGGTGCTGCCCCATCTGGATGACGTGCTGCGGCTCTGGCCCGCCGCCGCCGGCATTGCCCTGATGAGCTTCACCGAGAGCATCGCCGCCGCCCGCACCTTCGGCAACGGCAACGAGCCCCGGCCCGCGGCCAACCAGGAGCTGGTGGCCCTGGGGCTGGCCAACATCGGCGGCGCCTGCTTCGGCGCCATGGCCGCCGGCGGTGGCACCACCCAGACGGCCGTGAACCGCCTGGCGGGGGCGCGCTCCCAGATGGCGGAACTGATCACCGCCGCCGGCGCCGCCCTCACCCTGCTGCTGCTGGCCCCCTGATCGCCCGCATGCCCATCGCCGCCCTGGCGGCGGTGGTGGTCGTCTACTCCTTCGAGCTGATCGCGCCTGGGGAGTTCCTGGCGATCCGGCGCGTGCGTGTCACCGAGTTCCACTGGGCCCTGATCGCCTTCGCCGGGGTGGTGCTGCTGGGCACCTTGAAGGGGATCCTGGTGGCGGTGGTGGTGTCGCTGCTGGCCCTGGCCCAGCAGGAGGTGAACCCGCCCGTCTACGCCCTGGCCCGTAAACCCGGCAGCGATGTGTTCCGGCCGATCTCGCCGGAACACCCCGAAGACCAGACCTGGCCAGGCCTGCTGCTGCTGCGGGCCGAGGGCCGCCTGTTCTTTGCCAATGCCCAGTCCGTGGCCACCTTGATGCGCCACCTGATCGATGCGGTCCAGCCGAAGGTGGTGGTGCTCGATTGCAGCGCCGTGATCGACATCGAGTACTCGGCCCTGCGCATGATGATCGAAGCCGATCAGAACATGGCCCGCCATGGCGTCAGCCTCTGGCTGGCGGCCCTCAACCCCCACGTGTTGGAGGTGGTGCAGAAGTCGGAGCTGGGAGCGCGCCTCGGCCGCGAGCGGTTGTTGTTCAACGTGGAGCGGGCCGTGGAGCGCTTCGAGGACCTGTCCGAGTCAGGGGCATAGGTGCTGGAGTCGGTGGGCCCAGCGCCCTTGACAGGCCCCACAGCCCTGCCCAGGGTTGGGCCCCCACCGATGTCCTCGGGTCAGACGGATGACGCGCTCCTCCCCCACCGCCGGCAACCCCCTGGTGGATGGCATCGCCAGGGTTCTGCTCAGCCTCGTGTTCGTCCATGCCCTGCTGGGCAAACTGACGGGCTTCGAGGCCGTCGCCGCCAAGATCGCCGCCAAGGGATTGCCGTTCCCCTCCCTGCTGCTGGGGGCGGCGGTGCTGCTGTTGGCGGTGGGTTCGCTGCTGCTGATCAGCGGCTGGAAGCGGCGACTCGGGGCGGTGCTGCTGCTGGTGTTCCTGATCCCCACCACCTTGATCTTCCACGGCGCCGTGGCCGAACTCCCCGAGCGCATTCAGCTGCTGAAAAACGTGGCGATCATCGGTGGGCTGCTGCTGGTGGCCAACCAGAGCGATTGAGGGAACCGGGGGCTGGCAGGCTGGGGCGATGACCAGCAGCTCCAGCACCGCCGCCGCCTCGGCCCCAGGCAGCACCTTGTCCCTGGCCGAAGCGGTGGCCCGGCGGCGCAATTTCGCGATCATCTCCCACCCGGATGCGGGCAAGACCACCCTCACCGAGAAACTGCTGCTCTACGGGGGCGCGATCCAGCAGGCCGGCGCGGTGAAGGCCAAGGGCGAGCAGCGCAAGGTCACCTCCGACTGGATGGAACTGGAGAAGCAACGCGGCATCTCGATCACCTCCACTGTTCTGCAGTTCGACTACGCCGGCAACACCGTCAACCTGCTGGACACCCCGGGCCACCAGGACTTCTCGGAGGACACCTACCGCACCCTGGCCGCCGCCGACAACGCGGTGATGCTCGAGGACGCCGCCAAGGGGCTCGAACCCCAGACCCGCAAGCTCTTTGAGGTCTGCCGGCTGCGGCGGGTGCCGATCTTCACCTTCATCAACAAGATGGACCGACCGGGGCGCGAGCCCCTGGAGCTGATCGATGAGATCGAGAGCGAGCTGGGCCTCACCTGCTGGCCGGTGAACTGGCCGATCGGCAGCGGCGACCGCTTCCGTGGCGTGATCGACCGGCGCAGCGGCGACGTGATCCTGTTCGAGCGGGCCGAGCGCGGCAAGCAGGCCGCCGAGCGGCGCCTTTCGGTGGCCCAGGCCCGCGCCACGGGCGCCGTGGAGCCGGAGCTGCTGCATCAGGCCCTTGAAGAGCTGGAGCTGCTGGATGGGGCCGGCGCCGAGCTGGATCTGGAGCTTGTGCATGCGGGCGAACTGAGCCCGGTGTTCTTCGGTTCAGCGATGACCAACTTCGGGGTGCGTCCCTTCCTCGATGCCTTCCTGGAGCTGGCCCAGCGCCCGGTGGCCCGCAGCGGCAGCGATGGCCCGGTGGATCCGTTGCGCGAGGAGTTCAGCGGCTTCGTGTTCAAGCTCCAGGCCAACATGGACCCCCGTCACCGCGACCGCATCGCCTTCGTGCGCGTGTGCTCGGGCCGCTTCGAAAAGGACATGACCGTGCGCCACGCGCGCACGGGTAAGACGATCCGGCTCTCGCGGCCCCAGAAGCTGTTCGGGGCCGACCGCGAGGTGGTGGAGGACGCCTACCCGGGCGATGTGATCGGCCTCAACAACCCCGGCATGTTCGCCATCGGCGACACGTTGTACGTGGGGCGAAAGGTGGAATACGAGGGCATCCCCTGCTTCAGCCCGGAGATCTTCTCCTGGCTGCGCAACCCCAACCCCTCGGCGTTCAAGAGTTTTCGCAAGGGGTGAACGAGCTGCGCGAGGAGGGGGCCGTGCAGGTGCTCTATGACACCGACGCCAGCAAACGGGATCCGATCCTGGCGGCCGTGGGCCAGCTGCAGCTGGAGGTGGTGCAGTACCGCCTGGAGAACGAATACGGCGTGCCCACTCGCCTGGAGCCCCTGGGCTACTCCGTGGCCCGCTGGGTGGTGGGGGGCTGGGGGGCCCTGGAGGCGGTCGGGCGTTTGTTCAACTGCAAGACCGTTCGCGACGCCTGGGACCGGCCGGTGCTGCTGTTCAAGAACGACTGGAACCTGCACCAGCTGGCCGAGGATCACCCCAGGCTTGAGCTCTCCGCGGTGGCACCGGTGGTGAGTGGGGTGGAGCCGATCGCGTTGTAAGAAGCGGCGCGCCAGAATCTTTGCAACGAAAGGTCACAGTCATGGCTGAGCCGCTCTGGCTGGTTCGCCCCCGCCGCGATGGAGGTTGCGATTACGTCCGCTTCCTGCCCACCCAGGAGCGGGTCGAGGTGCGTGAAGGGAGCCACCTGCCACCCCAGATGCCCCTGCTCAAACACCGCCAATGGGTGCAGCGGGCGGAAGCCGAAGCCCAGAGCCTCCACTTGCAACAGGAAGGTGGCTATCGCTGCAGTGAGCCCCTGTTTTGAGCGCCGCCTCGATACGCTCAGGCCAGCACAGCGCGTCCCGCGCCGGGACCCATGAACCAGGCCTCTGACCAGCCCTCCAGTGATGCCGCCGCTCCGGGGCCCTACGAACGCCTCGGTGTCACGGCCGACGCCAGCTTCGATGAGGTGCAGGCCGCCAAGCTGGCCCGTCTCAAGGACCTGGGCAACGATCCCCAGGCCAAGGCCCTGATCGAGGCCGCCTACGACAGCGTGCTGATGGACCGGCTCAAGGAGCGCCAGCAGGGCAAGGTCAGCAGTGCCGCCCTCAATGCCTCCCAAAGGGAAGCGGCCAGGCCCACCGCCACAGCCCCCAGCCGGCCAGCGCTTCCGTCCTTCCCCTCCCTGCCGCGGCTCCCCGCCGGGAGGCTCCAGGCCCCACGCTTCAGCCTGCCCCAACTGCAACTGGCCGAAGGGCGGGAACGCTGGTTCCCCCTGGCCGCCGACGGGGTGCTGCTGACCTTGGTTCTGCTCGCCCCCGGCGCCTCACCCGAACTGCTGCTGGCCATGTCCACAGGCGTGACCGTGATCAACCTGCAACGCCGTAACGGCCGCTTCCTGGCGGCCGTGGGCTGGAGCTTTCTGCTGTTGAGCGTGGGCCTGGCACTGGGGGCCCTGCTGCTCGGTCTTCTCCACCCCGGCCTGCCCCTGGGGCTGCCCCTGAACGCCTTGCAGGTGCAGGCGCTGCCGGCGCTGCTGCTGCTCCTCCTGGGGGCGCTGCTGATCGCCTGAGGTCGGGCCTCCCCATGCTCGTCCAGCGGGGGCCGCTCAGCCCAGGGCTGGAAACGAGCCCCTTAGGCCACCCACCAGCATCTGCACGGCGATGGCCGTGAGCAACAGGCCCATCAGCCGGCTGATCACCTTTTCCTGCAGCTCCCCCAGGGCCCGGCGCAGGGGCATCGACACCAGCAGCACCAGGTAGATCCCCAGCGCCAGCAGGGCGATGATCGCGCTCAGGGCCAGGCGCCCCTGCCAATTCGGCGGGGCATCCGACACCACCAGAGAGATGGCGCCAGGCCCGGCCAGCAAGGGCAGGCCGATCGGCACCACCCCCAGCAGGCCCTCATCGAGGTCGAGTTCGGAGCTGCTCACCTCCTTGCCATCGATCAGGCGCAGGCCGATCGGCAGCAGGATCAGGCCGCCGGCCACCCGAAACGAATCGAGGGTGATCGCGAACAGATCCAGCAGCGCCTGGCCCCACCAGCAGGCGGCCAGCAGCGTGAGCAGAAAGGTGAGCACCGCCAGGCGGCTGATGCGCCGCACACGGCTCGGGTCGTTGCCGGCGGCCTTGGCCACCACCGGCAGCACGCTGATCGGCGAGCTGATCGCCAGCAGACCGACGGCGGTGTTGATCAACGACACGGCGGCCCCCCAGATGGAACGGGGGCTCACCGTAAGGCCCGTGGACGCTGCTCGCTGGCTGGGATCCATGCCCCAGCATCCGTCATCCTGATCAGGCTCGCCGGGCGAGGGTGCCTGATGACTGGCTCACCGGCAGACCGGCTTGCGGTGATCGGTGCCGGGGTTTCCGGCTGCGCGCTCGTGGCCCAGCTGCGGCGGTTGGGCTGGCACGGTGACCTGAGCGTCTGGGAAACAGGACGGGGCCCGGGTGGTCGGGCCAGCACCCGTCGCTCCCGCAGCGACGGCGGACGGCGCCTCGATCACGGAGCTCCCCTGTTCAACATCAGCTCCAGCCCTGAGCCGGCCTTACTGGCGCCGCTGCTGGAGGGGGCTGGATCGAGCCCTGGCCCGGCCGCCTCGCCCAGCTCGATGTCGACGGCGCTCTGCATCCCCACCCGGGTGATCGCCTCCATGGGGGACGGCTCTTCCGTGGCCGTGGCGGCATGGATCAGCTCTGCCAAGGACTGCTGGAACTGGCGGGCGGCAGGGTCGAGCTGCGTTTCGGCACCCTGGTGCGCCACCTGGCGGTGACCCCCACGGGGCCCTGGCAGCTACTTGATGACGGCCAGCAGCTGCTGGACGAGGCCGACTGGCTGGTGCTGAGCGGCACCCTGCTCGCCCATCCCCGCAGCCAGCAGCTCCTGGGCTGGGAGGAGCCTCCCCTGCAGCCGGTGGCCCGAAGCCTGGGGGACCCCCAGCTCACGGAAGCCATGGCCTCGATCGCGGCCCTTGGCTACGAGCCCCGCTGCGTCTTGCTGCTTCTGATCGACGCGAGCAGGGCCGATCACTGGCGCAAGTTGCCGTTTCGCTTGCTTGAATTCCAGCCTGCGGCCCGGCAGCGTTGGGGCCTTGAAAGGCTGGCCCTCCAACCGCTCGAGGATGGACGCTGCGCTGTGGTGGTGCATTCCACAGACGCCTTCGCTTCGCGGCATCTCAGCGTCTACGGCGCAGGCTCGGCGATCGCCCGGCTGCAGCCCACGCAGCCCAGCGGCGAACGGGAGCAGGCGGTGATCGCGGAGCTCACAGCAGCCCTGCAGCAGGTGCTGAAGCACTGGATCAGCCCCTGCGATCTGGGGGATGGTCCGAGCAAGTTGATGCGCTGGGGTGCCGCCTTTGCCCAGCCGCCAGGGCTGCCCGCCGAGCTGATGCTGTGCCCGCAGAGCCGCATCGGCTTCTGCGGCGATGGGCTGGAGGGCCCTGGATTCGGCCGCGTCGAGGGAGCCCTGCTCAGCGGCGAACGACTGGCGAACCGCCTGGTCTCAACCCTCCGAGCGCACTAGGCCTGGGAAGGGCGATTCCGCCGTCGCCCCAGGGGCTCGATCCAGGACACGCGCACCTGATCGTGATGGAGTTTCAAGGCCGGCAGGCGGCAGCCCAGCCGAATGGCCCCTTGATCCAGCAGGCGTCCAAGGCGCAGGGCCGTCGCCTCCTCGAGCCGGGAAAAGCGGTTCTGCTGCCGGGTGATCCAGCCCAGCTCGGAGGGGGTGATCACCCCAGTGGAGAGGGACTCAAGGAACAGCTCACCAACCGTCATGACTTTTTGTAACGGAACCTCAGCAAGTCTGTCAGCCCGTTCCCTGGGCCGTGGGTTGAGCTGGATCCTGGGTTCCCGAACGCTCCGGTTCAGGCGCAAGGGTGACCCGGGCGATGAACGCCTCCGCCTGCTCCCGTTGCCGCGCACGCTTGGCCGGCTCGATCCGATCGTGCAGCGCCACCATCATCGAAAGGCGGGGGTTGGCGGCAAAAAATCCCGGTGGAGATCAATGAAGCGCCAGTAGAGCCCATCCCAGATCTCGCACCACGGGCCCCGGGGACCGCCACCCATCTTGAGGATGTAGTTGGAACCGCAGATGTAGGGCTTCGTGGCGAAGATCCCCCCATCACTCATCTGACCCATCCCGTACACGTTGGGACCCATCACCCAGGCGTAGGAATCGATATAGCGCTCCATGAACCAGCCGTAGACCTCGCCGGGGTGGATCTCGCAGAGCAACATCAGGTTGCTGATCACCATCAGGCGCTCGATGTGGTGATTCCAGGCGAGACGGTTCAGCCTCTCGATCGCCTGATCCAGGGGCGGCAGACCCGTTTCGCCGGCATTCCAGCAGGGGGCCAGACGGCGCTGGTGACCCCAGAAATTGCCCCCTGCCTGGCGCTCGCCGTACACCAGATCGATGCCGCGCACGAACTCCCGCCAGCCCACCACCTGGCGCAGGAATCCCTCCAACGAGGCGATCGGCGTGGCGGCGACGGCGGCGTGATCCAAGGTCTGCCTCACCACGGTCGCGGGGCTGAGCAGGCCGATGTTGAGCAGGGGCGCGAGCAGGGAGTGCTGCAGCACATCGTCACTGGAGCTCAGGGCGTCCTCAAAAGGTCCGAAGTCATGGAGGCGCACCGCCAGGAACTGATCCAGCCAGTCCTGGGCGCCGGCGTGATCGAAGGGCACCACCAGGGGCCCCAGCTGGCCGGGATTCTGCGGGAAGTGGGTCTCAATCAGGGCGCGCACCGCCGGCTCCTCGGCACTGGGCGACACCTGGGGCAACGGCGGTTCCCGGTAGCCCCTGGGCAGCTTGCGGCGGTTGTCGGCATCAAAACTCCAGCGGCCACCGCTGGGGCTGCCGTCGGCCTCGATCAGCAGATTCAGGCGCCGGCGCTGGCGCTCGTAGAAGGTTTTCATGAACGGCCGCCGCCGCCCCTCGAACTCAGCGCGGCTTTCCGCCGCGCTGGCCAGAAAAGCCGGCGACGGCAGCACCACCAACGCCACCTGGCGCTGGTGGCAGAACGCCACCAGCTCGGCCTGAACACCGGGATCGGGAATTTCGGCGATCCGCAGCTCCGGCTGGAACCCATCCGCCGCGGCCTGGGCAAGCTCCTGCTCCAGGCGCCCCCAGAAACTGAGGCCGATGGAGTCGCCCAGCTCGAAGTAGTGCACGGGAATCGCGGCGGCCCGCAGGGCCTCGCGGAAGGCCCGCATCGCCACGAAACAATGGAGCAGCCGCAGCTTGTGATAACGAAACCGCGACGCCAGGCCGAGGTCTTCCACCATCAGCACCCGGCTGGAGGGATCGAGCCGCAAGGGCGGGGCCGTGAGCCACTCGGGGTGCAGCTGGTTGCCAAGAATCAGGGTCAGTCCCATGGCGTCAGAAGCTCCCTGGCACGCTGAATTCGCCCGAGCGATCATCTTGGCGCTGAGCTCCCGACTTGATCAGCGGGCGAAAGTGGAGGCCGGGGCCCTTGACGCAGGGAGCACTCACTGGCTGGAAACCGCCTGCGGGAGAGCCAACAGACGCCCGACGACCAGCCGCCACAGCTCAGCCCAGCTCCAGGTACCAGCGCAGCAGTGCGGCGAGTTGACCGGCCGGCCCCCGGCCGGTGATCAACTCGCCCACCACGGCGGCAACAAAGCCGAGCATGGCGGCGCGCCCATTGAGCCGCTCCACCCCCGCCAGCGCCGTGGTGTTCCAGGGCCTGCGGGTTGTGAGGCCCTCCCCGAAGCGCTCCAGCGGCTCGTAGCGGAACGAATCATTGGCCAAGGGGTGTGCACGCAGCGGTGCAGAGCCTATGGGTCCTGCGTCCTCCCCTGCGACCTGGATCGATCCCACGTCAGAGTTGGATCAGCTCGCTGGGCCGGTGGAGCGCCAACAGGAGGTGGAAGCGATGGAGCGCACGATTGCTGAGCTGACCTCATTGCTCGTCGGCCGCGGCGGCCAGCGGGTGGATTTCGCTCCCGGTGATGGCCGTGACTTCGGCCAAGGTTGCTGGACCATCTACGAAGCGGACGACGACCCGACCCTGGTGCTGATCATCGGCCGGGAGAAAGGGAGCATGAGCGTCAACGTCGAGCGAGACAGCGGCCTGCTGCAGACGCTCGAGCTGGACGACGACGAGGGCGGCACGGTGATGGCGCTGGCCTGGTGGCCGGGCCTCGAGAGAGCCGAGGAGCTGTGCGATCTGGCTGTTGCACTGTGGGGCGATCGCCGCAAGCAGATCCGTCGCTGGCTCAGCGCAGGGGAGACGATCCCTGACACCTGATCCACCTTGGGCGCAAGGCCCTGGAGTGTCTGAACAGGCCGAAGGCAGGGTGATCGCTGATCGCTGCGGCTGAAGCTGCCGGCACTTCCAGTCCCAACGGTTCAGGCGCCTCGATCCGAGCAGCGGATCTCAACCCGGGAACTGCTTTCAGTCCCAAGCCGGTCCGCGGAAGCCGCCAGCCTGCGCTCCACCGGCACAAACCCAAGCCAGCCTGGCTATGCCTGGGCCAGGCCCCACGCCCCTCCACCCACCACCGGGCTTTCTACGCTGAAACGTGAGCTCCACCACCATCCGCTCGGGCGCCCCGCTGGCCTCCATCGAGGCTGAAGCCCTCCGCCTGCTGGAGCAGCTGAGCCTCAGCGAAAAGCTCGCCATGCTCGATGGCGGCACCTCCTTCTGGCGGGGGATGGAGGCGATCATCCGCCGCGATGCGGGTCATCGCCAGAGCTGGCCCGCTGGCGTGGTGCCGCGCCTGGGGATCGGCGGGTTGCATTTCGTCGACGGACCACGCGGCGTGATCCTCGAAGGCGGCGCCACCACCTTTCCGGCCAGCATCAGCCGCGGCGCCTGCTGGGATCCGGAGCTCGAAGAGCGCATCGGAGCGGCCATGGGCCGGGAGGCCCGCAGCTTTGGCGCCAACCTGTTCGGCGGGGTATGTGTCAACGTGCTGCGCCACCCCGGCTGGGGCCGGGCCCAGGAGACCTACGGCGAAGATCCGCTGCACGTGGGATCGATGGGGGCGGCCCTGAGCCGCGGCGTGCAGCGCCACGCCATCGCCTGCGTCAAGCACTTCGCCCTCAACTCGATCGACAGTGCCCGCTTCCGCGTCGACGTGAGCGCCCGCGCGCGGGTGCTGCACGAGCTGTATCTGCCCCAGTTCCGCGCCTGCATCGAGGCTGGAGCGATGGCGGTGATGAGCGCCTACAACAGTGTCAATGGTCAGTGGTGCGGCCAGCACCCGGAGCTGCTCAGCACCATCCTCAAGCGGCGCTGGGGGTTCCGGGGATTCGTGCTCACCGACTTCATCTTCGGCCTGCGCGATGGGCCCGGGGCCGTGCTGGCCGGCCTCGACCTGGAGATGCCCTTCAAGATGGTGCTGGCCGCCAGCCTGGCCGAAGCGGTGGCCCAGGGAACGGTGCCGATCAGCCGCATCGACGATGCGGTCTTGCGCCAACTGCGCGCCCAGCTCGCCGTTCCCGCCGGTGACTACCCGCCCTCCCTGCGGGGCTGCGCCGCCCACCGCGCCCTGGCCCGGGAAGCCGCCACCAAGGCGATCGTGCTGCTCCGAAATCAAGACGCGGCGCTGCCGTTCAGCGGACTGCGCTCCCTGGCGGTGCTGGGCCGGCTGGCGGCCGTGCCCAACCTGGGCGATCACGGCTCCTCCGACACCCGACCGGCTTCGGTGCTGACGCCGCTGGAGGGTCTGCGGGCCGCCAATCCAGCCACGGCGATCCGTTACGACGACGGCTCAGAGCGGCAACGGGCCGCCGCCCTGGCCGCGGGGTGCGAGGCGGCGGTGGTGGTGGTCGGTCTGAACTGGAACGACGAGGGCGAGCACTTCAACCCCGGCGACATCGCCCCGATCCTCCAGCACCTGCCACCCCCGGGGCTCTTGCTGCGCTGGTTCGGGCGCGCCCGGCTGGCGCCGGTGTGGTCGCGCATCGCCCGGGCGATCGCCGCCTTCACTCACCACGGCTCCGGCCATGCGATTCCCGGCTTCGCCGCCGGCGATCGCACCGAGCTGGGCCTGGCGCCGGAGCAAGAAGCGCTGATCCTGACCGTGGCGGCCGCGAACCCGCGCACGGTCGTGGTGCTGATGGGCGGCGGCGCGATCCTCTGTGAACGCTGGCGATTGGCGGTGCCCGCGATCGTGCTGCTCGGCTACCCCGGCATGGAGGGGGCGCGGCCCTCGCCGATGTGCTCTTCGGCCAGGTGTCCCCCTCGGGCCGCCTGCCCTTCAGCGTGCCCACCGACCACGACCATCTTCCCGACTTCGATCCCCGCGCCCAGCGGATCACCTACGACCTCTGGCACGGCTACCGGCGCCTGGGGCGCGATGGCCACACCGCGGCTTTCCCGTTCGGCTTCGGGCTCTCCTATGTCGGCTTCGAGCACACCGACGTGGTGGTGACGCTCGAGAGCAACGAGGCGTGCAACGACGGCTCCACCAGGCAGCTGAAGGTGGAGCTGACGGTGCGCAACACCGGCCTGATGGCGGCCGATGAGGTGGTGCAGGTCTACGCAGGCGTCCCCGCCCTGGCGGTGGAGCGTCCCAGACGGATGCTGGTGGGCTTCCAGCGGCTGCGGCTGGAGGCCGGCACAGCCGAGCGGGTGGTGGTGCTGATCCCCCTGCGGCACCTGGCCTACTTCGATGAGGGGCGCGATGCCTTCGTGGTCGAGGCCGGCCGACACCGGCTGCGCGTGTGCCGCCACGTCGAGGACGACGGCATCGGCGCCGACCTGGAGCTGACCGAGATGGTGCTGGGCCGCTGAGGGGAAGGCACTGGGGCGATGGCCGATGATCGCCCGATGGCGACCCCTTCCCTCGATCTCGATCCCGCCGACTGGCGCCGGGTGCGCGACGCGCTGCGCTACCTCGGCCGGGATCTGCACCACCGCTCCTATGGCGTCGAGGCCAGCCGGCGGGAGCTGCTCTGGGCCGAAATGGACGCCTGCCTCGCCCTGGCGGAGCGGATCGAGGCCGCCCAGCCGCAGGACCCCGGCTGAACGCCTCAACTCAACTGGTCAGGTCACTGAGGGCTCCAGCTCGGCGATCAGCTCGCGCAGCTCGCCTTCGTCCACCCGGTAGACCTCGTTGCAGAAATGGCAGGTGAGCTCGGCGTGGCCCTCATCGCGGAGCATCTCGCCGAGTTCATCACGGCCCAGCAACTTGAGGGCGTTGACGCTGCGGCGGCGGGTGCAGGGGCAGTGAAAACTCACGGCCTGCTGAGCCTCGGCGTCCTCCAGCAGCTGGGGATCCAGGTCGGGAAAGATGTCTTCCAGCAGGCGCTGCAGATCACCGGTGCTGGCGGCCAGCCGGGCACTGAAATCGCGGATCTCGCGGCAGCGGTCTTCCAGCAGGGCCACCAGGGCCGGCTCCTGGGCTGCCTTGGGCAGCACCTGCACCAGCACCCCGCCAGCACAGCGCACACCACTGCTGTCGATCTGCTCGCCCACGAACAGGGCCGAGGGGGTCTGCTCGGAGTGCAGCAGGTAGGAAGCCACGTCGTCGCCGATGCCGCCGCTCACCAGCTCCACCGTGCTGCTGAACGGTTCACCCGTGCCCAGATCCCGCACCACGTGCAGGTAGCCAGTGCCGGTGGCCTTGCGGAAATCGAAACGCACCGGCCCCTCGCCGTTCTCCCCTGCGGGGGACTCCACCAGGTCGAGCTCCAGGCCGGGGTTGCCCACATGGCCGCGCACCGTGCCATCGCGGCCCGCATCCACCGTCAGCCCCCGCAGCGGCCCATCCGACTGGATGCGCAGGTTCACCCTCCCGTGGCGCACCTTCATCGAGCTGGCCAGCAGCAGGCCGGCGGTCATTGCCCGGCCCAGCAGGACTGTGGCCAGGAACGAGAGCCCATGGCGGCGGCGGGCGTAGCGGCTGGTGACCGTGGTGTTGGCGGCCACCAGGCGGATCCCGCCACCGGCCGCGGTGGCCCGCACCAACTGATCCGCCATCGACGCTGCCCGCTCTCAGGGCATCGTACGGAGCGCCGGCAGGGGCCTGAGCGCTCCGCCCCGCAGCTCCCAGCCCCGCTCGATCAGTCCCCGGAACAGCTCCGGCTCGTGGGTCACCACCAGCAGCACCCGGCCGCTGCTGAGCTTCCCGATCAGCTGCAGCACCTCATCGCGCACCGACCAATCGAGGCCGGCGGTGGGCTCATCGAGCAGCAGCACCTTGGGCTCGCGCAGCAACTGCACCGCCAGGGCCAGCCGCCGCTGCTGGCCGCCGCTGAGCCGCTCCGGCGCCTGCTGCAGCGAGAGCGCCCCCAGCCCCACCTGCTCGAGCACCTCCTGCACGCGCTCGCTGGCCAGGCGCCGCTGGCCGAGCTTCAGCTCCTGGCCCACCGTGAGCCCGAGGAAATGGCGTTCGGGGAACTGAAACACCAGGCCGCAGAGCCAGCGCCGCTGGCGGCCCTTGAGGGCCTCGCCGTTCCAGAGGATCGAGCCGCTGCTGGGCTCCGCCAGGCCGCTGAGCAGCTCCAGCAGGGTGGTCTTGCCGCTGCCGCTGCGACCCGCCACCAGGGCCGGCTCCCCCTCTTGGAGCGTCAGGTTCAGGCCGGCGAGCACGGGCTCAGCCGCGGTGGCCGGGTGGTAACCCACCGAACGCAGTTCGAGCATGGCGCGGCCGTCGTGGTCCCAGCTTGCCTGCCGGCCGTGTTGGAGTGGGGGCGCTGCCGATGCCCCGCCGTGGAGGTCCGCTTCCGCTCGATCGATCCGTTCAACTGCTGGCTGTGGCTGCGCTTTGAGCACCCGCCTGGCTCCGGAGAGCGCGGTTACCTCGACACCGTGTTCGACAGCTGGTTCGTGCTCGGCAAGCTCGGCGGCTTCAACGCCGAGACCCTGCAGGCCCACGAGGAGGGGGTCGACCTGGGCTGGATGGCCTACGACAACGACGAAGCTGAAGCGGCCCTGCCGGCCCTGATGCACAACCTGGGGCCCCTGGAGTACCGGGATAACTGGGGCCGCTGCTGGGTGGACCTGGGCACCAGTGACGCCCTGGCCCTCGATGTGCTGTTCAACGTGCTGCGCCAGCTCGACAACGACCTGGTGCGGATCGAGGAGCTGGTGGTCGGCGGCGTCAACGAGGACTGGCCGGTGGAGGACCAGCCCGACAGCCCCTTCATCGGCCTGAACCCGCGCTCGGACGAGGACCAGGACGAGAACGACGACGACGACGAGAACGACGACGATGACGAGCCAGGCACCGCCGGCGCTGCCAACCGCAACAGCGACCAGGGCTGAGCGTGGCCCGTGAACTGCGGCGCCTGCTGATCGATCCAGCGCGGCTCGCCCCCGAGCTGCCGCTCAGGCCTGAGGAAATCCGTTACCTGACGCGGGTGCTGCGCTATAGCCCGGGCGATCGGGTCGAACTCACGGATGGGGCCGGCGGCCTCTGGAGCGCGGTCCTGATCGGCAAGGATCGCCTGGCTCTGGAGCAGCCGCTCGGGCGGCCCCTGCGCCGGGAACCGCCGCCGGCCCTGCGCCTGGAGCTGGCGATCGCGGTTCCCAAGCGGGACATGGACCTGGTGGTGCGCATGGCCTGTGAGCTGGGGGTGGACCGGCTGCAGCCCCTGCGGGCGGAGAACAGCGCCCTGGTGGGCAGCCAAAAAAGCGAGCGCTGGGAGGCGATCCTGCGGGAGGCCAGCGAGCAGTGCGAGCGGCTCTGGTTGCCCGAGCTGGCGCCACCCGTGCCGGCTGCCCCCTGGCTGGGGGCCGCGGCCCAAGGGGTGCGCTGCGCCTGCTGAGCACCACCCGTCAGCAGGGGTTGCCGCTGCTGGGTGAGGTGCTGAGTGAGCTTGGGCCGCAGCCTCCCGCCACCCTCTCCCTGGCCTGCGGACCGGAGGGGGCTGGAGTGGGGCCGAAGAGGCGGCCGCCGGCGCCAGCGGCTGGCGGTTCGTGAGCCTGGGGCCCCGCATCCTGCGCTGCTCCACCGCGGCGGTGGCGGGCCTGGCCGTTCTCGACCACTGGCGTGCCGGAGCGGGCACGAGCCGGGGCGAAGACTGGGGCGAGAACAGGGGCGATCCAGCGGCGCTGCGATGATCCAGGCTCCGATCTCCGAGCGCAGCGCAGCCATGGCCGGGCCAGGGTCAGGATCCGTCGACCAGCAGGGCGCCCAGCTCCGGCGGATCGCCGCACGCTTTGCCCTCGGGGGCGCCATCGCCGCGATCGAGCCCCTGGGCAACGGCAACGTCAACGACACCTACCGCGTCACCCTGAGCGGGGACCGCGCGCGCCGTTTCGTGCTGCAGCGCCTGAACACCACGGTGTTCCCCCATCCGGAGCGGGTGATGGGCAACATCGCGGCCCTGGGGAACCACCTGGAGGGCCGCCTGGCCCAGGAGGCTGCCGGCCCCGGCCGCCGCTGGGAGGTGCCGCGGCTGATCGCCCCCCTTGGCGCAGAGAAGCACTGGGTGCAGGACGGCGACGACGTCTGGCGCCTCACCACCTACATCGAAGGCGCCCAAAGCCTGGAGACCGTGGCCACCGAGGCCCAGGCCTGGCAGCTGGGCTTCGGTCTGGGCACCTTCCATCGGCTGCTGAGCGATCTGCCGATCGAGGCTCTGGCCGACACCCTCGAAGGCTTCCACATCACCCCCGCGTACCTGGCGGCCTACGAACGGGCCCTGGCCTGCAGTACGGCGGCCTCCTGCGAGGAACTCAGCTTCTGCCAGGCCTTCGTGGCCGAGCGCAGCGCCCTGGCAGGGGTGCTCGAGACCGCCAAGGACCAAGGCGTCCTTCGGCTGCGGCCGATCCACGGCGATCCGAAGGTCAACAACGTGATGCTGGATACGGCCAGCGGCGCGGCCATCGCCCTGGTGGACCTGGACACGGTCAAACCCGGTCTGATCCACTACGACATCGGCGACTGCTGCCGCTCGGGCTGCAACCCCCTGGGGGAGGAAACCAAGGACTGGCAAGCCGTGTGTTTCGATCCCGGCCGCTGCGAGGCGATCCTGGCGGGCTACCTCAACGCCGCCCGGGGCTCCTCACCACTGGGGACATCGCCTACCTGTTCGATGCGATCCGCCTGATCGCCTTCGAGCTGGGCCTGCGCTTCCTCACCGATCACCTGCAAGGCGACGTCTACTTCAAGACGCGAGAGGCGGGGCAGAATCTCGATCGAGCCCTGGTGCAATTTCAGCTCACCGCCAGCATTGAGGCCCAGGAGGAGGCGATTCGCTCCCTGATCGAGCGGCTGCGATGAGCGAGCTTTCCTTCCAGCTCCAGCGCTTCGACGATGGCCTGTCGTTCCCCTCGCTCGCGATCAGCGGCCAACTTCGGTGTGAGGGCCCCGATCTCTCCGTACGGTTCCTGCTCCGCGGTGACCTTGCTGAGCTCGTGATCGCCCCGAGTGCCGCCCGGCCCGAGCGCCGCGATGGCCTCTGGCAGACCACCTGCCTGGAGGTCTTCCTGGCCGCGGCGGGGCAGGAGCCCTACTGGGAGTTCAACCTCTCGCCCGGCGGCGATTGGAACGTCTACCGCCTGGAGGGCTACCGGCGCGATCTCAAACCAGAGGCGACCTTCAGCACCTTCCCCTTCGAAGTCAGCCACAGGGAAGAAAGTCTGGAACTGACGCTGAACTGCACGCTGCCTGAGCCTTTGGCCGCCCCGGTCCAGCTGGAGGCGGCGATCTGCGCCGTGATCGAGCCCCATTCGGGCCCGATCGGCTACTGGGCCCTGGCCCACCCAGCCCCTGAGCCCGATTTCCATCGCCGCGAAGCATTTCGGCTTCTCACTTCGCCTCCCACCAGCCCGATACCCGGCTAGGACGAAGGAAGAACCGTAGGCCGTGCCATGAGGATCCCCACCGCATTCACCTGCTGGAGAACCCTGACCCTGGCCGCCCTGGTGGCCAGCTTCTGTGCGCCGATCGCCGTCCAGGCCCGCGGGGGCGGGGGAGAGGCGGCGGCGGTGCGGGTGTTGGCGGAGGCAGGGGCGTCAACCCAGGAGGGTTGGGAGGTCCGGCCTCAGGCGCTGGTGTGCGGCCAGGCGCGGGCGTTGGCGCCCCCGGTGCCGGATTCACCCGGGCCCCTGGCGTCAACCCTGGCGGTCTGGGCGGACCGGCCTCAGGCGCTGGGGTGCGACCCGGTGCGGGCTTCGGTGCACCGGGGGTGGGGCTCACCCGGGCGCCCGGGGCCCGGGGCGCCTGGAATCCCGCCTGGGGCCAGAGGGGGTATTGGGGCTCCCGGCCCTGGAGGGTCGGCTGGTATCGGGTGAATCCAGTGGCCTGGAACTGGTGGGGACCCAGTTCCCTCACCTGGGGCGCCACCAGTTTGGCGACCGCCGCCGCGGTCAGTTCCATGGTGGATCAGGCGGTGGCGGCCCAGGCCACCGCCTTCACGGTGCCCAGCACGAGCTATCAGCTTGACTACGCCTCCCTGCAGGCGGTGGCCCCCTACGGCGCCAGCTTCCACCTACCTGGAGGGGGCTCCCCTTGCCGGGCAGGTGGACTGCCAGCAGGGGTGGCTCAATGGCGCGCCACCGAGCTCGGCCGATCAGGCCCAGCTTCTCAATGCCGCCTGCCTGGTGGCCTACGGCAACGGCAGCTGAGGCCGGAAGCTCAGCCCTTCAGCCTCAGCCTTTGACCGCATCGCCGCTGGCGCTGGGCAGGATGAACCGCTGCAGGCCGATGAACAGCGCCAGCACCGGCAGGATCGAGACCACCGCACCGGCGGCCACCAGACGCCAATCGAGCGAAAAGCTGCTGGCCAGCTGCTGCAGTCCCAGGGGCAGGGTGTAGAGCTTGGGATCATCCAGGATGATCAGCGGCCAGAGGAAATCACTCCAGGTGCCGATGAACACGAACATCGCCAGGGTGATCAGATCGGCCCGGGCCGCCGGGATCATCACGTTCCACCATTCCCCCAGGGGCGTGCAGCCATCGATCCGGGCCGCCTCCTCCAGCTCCACCGGCACCCCCATGAAGCTCTGGCGCAGCAGGAAGATGCCGAAGGCGGTGGCCGCCTGGGGCAGGATCAGGGCCCAGAGCGTGTTGCGCAGCCCCAGCTGCACCATCAGCAGATAGAGCGGGATCATCACCACCTGAAAGGGAATCAGGATCGTCGCCACCACCAGGGCCAGCACCAGGCCGCGCCCCTTGAAGCGCAACCTCGCCAGGGGGTAGGCCGCCAGGGAGCAGAACAACAGATTGGCGATCACCGCTAGGGCGCTGACCACCGTGCTGTTGAGCAGGTACTGGCCCAGGGGGTTGTCGTTGAAGAGGCGGCCGTAGGCCTCCAGGCTGGGCTGCTGCGGCAGCAGGGCCGGCGGAGTGGTGAAGATGTCTTCGGCTGGACCCTTGAGCGAGGTGCTCAGCAGCCACAGCAGCGGCAACAGCATCAGCAGCGCCACCAGCAGCAGCGCCACCAACTGCAGGGCCCGGCCCAGGCTCGTGCCCATGCGCACCCCTCCCGACTGACCCGCTCGCAACTGACTCGACCCGATCCGGCCCGTCCCCATCAGACCCCCTGGCGCTCGGCCACGGGCAAGGGCGCTTTCTGGGGATGGAGTGGAACGCTCTGCTGACCCTGGACCAGCCGGTTGAGGGCGTTCACGAAGGCCTGGGCCGCCGCCACCACGATGTCGGTGTCGGCGGCGTGGCCGGAGTAGAGCACCCCTGGTGCCGGAGGCGGATCGTCACCTCGCCCATGGCGTCGATGCCTTCGGTGACGCTCTTGACCGAGAACTCCACCAGCTCATTGGGCACCCGCGCCAGGGAATTCAGAGCCTGACAGACCGCATCCACGGGGCCGGTGCCGATCGAGGCCTCGGTGAGCTCGGCGCCATCGCTGGTGATCAGGGTGACGGTGGCGGTGGGCTGCAGGTTGGTACCCGTGCTCACCTGCACCAGCTTGAGGGTGAAACGTGCCTCGGCCTGCTGGATGTGCTCGCTGACGATCGCCTCAAGGTCGCGGTCGGTGATCTCGCGCTTGCGGTCGGCCAGCTCCTTGAAACGGGCAAAGGCGTCATCGAGGTCATCGCGCTCCAGGTTGTAGCCGAGCTCCTCCAGGCGGGCCCGGAAGGCGCTGCGGCCGCTGAGCTTGCCCAGCGACAGGCGGTTATCGGCCAGGCCGATGGTGCGGGCGTCGATGATCTCGTAGGTGAGGCGGTTCTTGAGCACCCCGTCCTGATGGATGCCCGACTCGTGGGCGAAGGCATTGGCGCCCACGATCGCCTTGTTGGGCTGCACCGCCATGCCGGTGAGGTTCGACACCAGCCGCGAGGTCTTGTAGATCTCCTCGGTGCGCACGCCCGTGAGCGGTTCAGTGCTGGTTTCGCTGCGGCCGAAGTAGGGGTTGAAGTAGGAACGGCGCACATGCAGCGCCATCACCAGCTCCTCGAGCGAGGCGTTGCCGGCCCGCTCGCCGATGCCGTTGATCGTGCACTCCAGCTGGCGGGCGCCGTTCTTGACAGCCTCCAGAAAATTGGCCACCGCCAGCCCCAGGTCGTTGTGACCATGGACGGAGATCACGGCCCCACCGATGTTGGGCACATGGCGGTCGATGCCGGCGATCAGGGCGCCGAACTCAGCCGGGGTGGCGTAACCGACCGTGTCGGGGATGTTGATCGTGGTGGCCCCAGCGGCGATCGCCGCCTCGATCACCTCGTACATGAACTCCGGATCGCTGCGGCCGGCGTCCTCGCAGGAGAACTCCACGTCGTCGACGAGGGAGCGGGCGTAGGCCACCATCTCGGGCACGATCGCCAGCACCTCGGCGCGGCTTTTGCGCAGCTTGTGCTCCAGGTGGATGTCGCTGGTGGCCAGAAAGGTGTGAATGCGCCTGCGGGCGGCCGGGGCGACGGCATCGGCGCAGGCCTTGATGTCGCCACGGGCGGCCCGGGCCAGGCCGCAGATCACAGGACCCTCCGGGGTGCCGACAGTGGCGGCGATGCGCTGCACGGCATTGAAATCGCCCGGGCTGGCGAAGGGAAACCCGGCCTCGATGATGTCCACCTTGAGGCGGGCGAGCTGCTGGGCGATCGCCAGCTTTTCTTCAAGATTGAGGCTGGCACCGGGGGACTGCTCGCCGTCGCGCAGGGTGGTGTCGAAGATCAACACCCGGCCTGGATCGCGGGCCCGGGGCGGCGCGAAGCCAGTGGGGCCAGGGGAGCTGGAGGCAACAGCGGAAGCCATGACCGCTACAAGTCGAAGTGAGTATGAGTTAAGTCAGTCTAGGGGCCGGTGGGCGCCCCGAAACCGGCCCCGGTCCGGGCGCCCTTAAAGTGCAGACCCTGCAACGGATGTCCATGGCCGCAGGCGATCTGGCCCTGGTCCTCCACGCCCATCTCCCCTACGTGCGCTCCAGTGAGCCCGGCTCCCTGGAGGAGGACTGGTACTTCCAGGCCCTGTTGGAAAGCTACCTGCCCCTGCTGGAGGTGCTCGAAGCCAGCGCCGCCGACCGTGCCCAAGCCCCGCGCCTCAGCCTCGGGCTCTCGCCCACGCTGCTCTCACTGCTGTCTGCCCCCGACCTGCGCGAGCGCTTCACCCCCTGGCTGAAACGGCGCCTGGAGTTGCTCAAGCGGGCCCCCGCCCAGCACCACGGGGCCGCCAGCGCCCTGGCGGCGCAGCTGGAGCGCAGCGTCCGCCAGTGGCGCGCCTGCAAGGGCGACCTGCTGCCGCGTTTCCGGCGTCTGCAGCGCCAGGGCGTGCTCGATCTGCTCACCTGCGCCGCCACCCACGGCTACCTGCCGCTGCTGCGCCACACCCCCGAGGCGGTACGCGCCCAACTGCTCAACGCCGTGCGGGAACACGAGCGCCTGCTCGGGGTACCCCCCAGGGGATCTGGTTGCCGGAATGCGCCTACTACGAGGGTCTCGACCAGCTGCTCGCCAGCTGCGGCCTGCGCTACGCCGTGCTCGACGCCCACGGCCTGCTGCACGGCCTGCCCCGACCGCGCTATGGGGTCTATGCCCCCATCTGCTCCCCCGGCGGCGTCGCCTTCTTCGCCCGTGACGGCGACTCCACCCTGCCGGTCTGGTCCGCCAGCAGCGGCTACCCCGGCGATGGTGCCTACCGGGAGTTCCACCGCGACCTGGGCTGGGACCTCAGCGACGCGGTTCTGGCGGAGCAGGGCATCACCAGCCGCCGCCCCCTGGGGCTCAAGCTGCACCGGGTCACCGCCCAGGGTTGTCCGCTCGATCAGAAGCAGCCCTACGACCCCGCCGCCGCCCAGGCCAAGGCCGCCGACCACGCCGCCCGCTACCTGGCCGGACGCGCCGAGCAGCTGGCAGGATTACGGCAGGCCATGGAACGGCCGCCCGTGCTGGTGGCACCCTTTGACGCCGAGCTGTTCGGTCACTGGTGGTACGAGGGCCCCAGCTTTCTCGCCGAGCTGTTCCGGCAGGCCCCGGCCGCCGGCGTGGGCCTGGTGACCCTGCGACAGGTGCTGGAGCGCTCCAGTGATCTGCAGCTCTGCCGCCCCTCACCCTCGAGCTGGGGCCAGGGGGGCTACCACCACTACTGGCTCAATGAGAGCAACGCCTGGGTGGTGCCGGAATGGCACCGGGCGTCGGGCGCCATGGTCAGTCGGGTGAACCGCGGGGTGCGCAACGTCCGCGAGCAGGAACTGCTCGCCCAGGCGGGCCGGGAGCTGCTGCTGGCCCAGAGCTCCGACTGGAGCTTCATCCTGCGGGCGGGCACCACCACCGAGCTGGCGCGCACGCGGATCCAGCGCCACCTCGATCGCTTCTGGCGGTTGCTGGATGCGATCGAACGGGGTGTGGATCCACCGGCCCAGTGGCTGAAAGCCGTGAAGGCCGAGGACAGCCTTTTCCCGCTGCTCAGCGGCGCCGACTGGGCCAGCCACTGATGCGCCGTTCTCCCGCCCTCGAAGCCAACCAGCAGCGCCAGCTGCTGCGGGACGCGCTGCCGCAGGAAGCGAGCTTCACGGCCAACCTCGCCGGCCGTGATCTGGAGCCCCCCGACGGGGAGGGCTGCGGGTGCTGCAGCTCAATCTGGGCCGCCTCTGCAACATGCACTGCCACCACTGCCACGTGGATGCGGGGCCCGATCAGGGCCACACCCAGATGGGCGATGCGGTCGTGGAGCAGTGCCTTTCGGCGATCGAGCGCCTGCGCCCCGAGGTGGTGGACCTCACCGGCGGTGCCCCGGAACTGCACGGCCGCTTCCGCGATCTGGTGCGTGCGGCCCGCTCCCTGGGCTGCCACGTGATCGACCGCTGCAACCTGACGGTGCTGCTGCTGCCGGCCATGGCGGATCTGGGGGCGTTCCTGGCGGCGCAATCGGTGGAGATCGTGGCCAGCCTGCCGGATCCCGAGGCCGGTCCCACCGACGCCCAGCGGGGCGAAGGCACCTGGGCCGCCTCGATCGAGGCGCTCCAGAAATTGAACGCCCTCGGCTACGGCCAGGGCGATCCCGCCCGGGCGCTCACCTTGATGAGCAACCCAGCGGGCACCCGGCTGCAGCAGCTCACATCCTGTGACGAGCAACGCTGGCAGCGCCAGCTGCTCGAGGCCCATGGGGTGCGCTTCGATCGCCTGATCGGCCTCAACAACATGCCGATCGCCCGTTTCCTGCAGCAGCTGCAGCGCGATGGCCACGTCAACTGCTACCTGAAGCTGCTGCAGGGGGCCTTCAACCCCGGGGCCCTGGGCGGCCTGATGTGCCGCGACACCCTCTCGGTGGCCCCCGATGGCCGCCTCCACGACTGCGACTTCAACCAGATGCTCGACCTGCCCCGCGCCGCTGACGGGAAGGGCGGAACCAGCCTCGCTTCGATCACCAACGCCGAGTTGGAGGGGAGCCCGATCACCTGGGGCAACCACTGCTATGGCTGCACCGCCGGCCAGGGCAGCTCCTGCGCCGGCGCCACGGCGGCATGACGACCCAAGGAGCAAGGAACCCGGGGATCGACCTGATCCGCAGCGTCTGCATCCTCTACATCGTGGGCTTCTGGCACCTGCTCGGCTACGCCCCTGCCATCGACGGCTACAAGAACGATCTGACCCATCGCCTGACCCTGGTGGTCCTCGGGCTCTTCATGTTCGTTTCTGGCCATCTGATCGGACGATCGAGAAACGCTGCAGCCAAAGGTTGGAGCTCGATTCCCAAGTTCTACAAGCGTCGACTGATCAGGATTTATCCCCCATATCTGCTGGCCCTGTTGCTGTTCAAGTTATGCGGCCTTCTTGAGAGTGGCCAGCTCCTTCCAGCTGTCTTTTTGGTCTCCAGTCTGATCGGCCACCAGCTGCGAACCCTCTGGTTCGTTGAGGTTCTGGTGGTGTTCTATCTGCTGGCTCCCTTTCTTCTGCTCCTGAGGCAAAGCACTGGTGCTGGAGCGTCACGGCTGAAGGGTGCTGCCCTACTGATGATGCTCATCGGCGCCGATGTACTGCTATCCAGAATGATCCCTCATTCGGATCCAAGGTTGTTCTTTTATTTCCCCGCCTTCGCCACTGGAGTGATCAGCGCCAGCTGGCCATCCACACAACCAATCGATGGCCCCTTACCTACAAGGATCAGCACCCTGACCTACATCATTCCTGCCTGCATCGCTGCGGTGGTGGTGTCGTTCGGGCATGGGGATTTTAACGAAAACAATCTGGCCATCTTCCCCCTGGCTCTGTTCGGACCTTGGGCCCTGTTCCTTGTTGTCAACCGCCTGGAAACGAGGCTTCGATTGCCGGGATTTCTTCTACAGCTGAGCCTTTCGAGTTACTTCCTCTATCTCTTCCACCGGCCGGTCTTCTGGGTGTTCACCTCCCTGATCTCTCCCTCAGGCGCCACGCTGCAACTGATCTATCTGTTGGTCGTCTGCTTGCCGGCGGCGATCACGACCGCCTGGCTGGGCCAGCGGCTCTACGACCGACTGTTGCGCCGGATCCAGGGATCTCCATCGATCACGGTTTAAGGACCCTACCCAGCAAGGCCAGCTCCCGCCCCTTCGCTTCCAGCAACCCCCAGCGCACGGAACCCGGGGCGCTGGCGAACAGCCGCAGCATCGCCGCCACCAGGGCCGGCAGGGGCAGGCTGTTGGTGAGAAACCCATACCACTGCTCGGCTGGCAGGGCGAAGAAGGTGGCGAAGAAAGCCCGCAGCTCACCCTCGGGGTAGCGCATCAACTTCTCCAGCCCGAAGCGGTAGAGGGCATGCTTGCGCCGCATCTCCAGCGGCCAGAGCCCCGCCCAGGCCCTGCGTGCTAACTCAGCGGTGGGCCGCTGGGGATCGGCCAGCCCCTCAGCGATCGCGCCGGCCAGGTCGGGGGCCCGCCGCAGCAGGGCGCCCACCAGGTAGCCGGAGGCAGGGTGCACCATCGAGGCCGCCCCACCGAAGCCCACCACAGGCTGATGCAGATCCGGCAGGGGCAGATTCATCGGAAACAGGCAGTGCTCCTCGTGCTGCACCTCCAGCACCTCCACCCCCGGGCCGCCAGACGTCGCCTCAACCGCTCCTTCAGCGCGGCGAAGGGCAGCGGTGGGGCCAGGGCCAGGGAGGTTTCCTCCACGAAGTACACCCCATCGCCGTAATCCATGGCGTACAGGAAGGTGGGGGGCTCAAGGCGCTCGGCTGGGGTGAGGTGGCCGGTGCGGAAATCCATCAGCACGAACTGCCCCGGCTCCACCGGCGGCGCCGAGAAGCGCCCGACGATGCCGTAGGCGGCCTGGCCCGCCACCGGGCCCTCGCTGGGCCTGTGCACGAAGACCGGATCATGGCCGCTGGCATCCACCACCAATCGCGCCGAGAGCTCTTTGCCCTCTGCGGTGGTGACCACGGAATGGCATGGGGCGTGGTGAATCGACGCCGCCCGGCCCCGGTGCCAGACCAGCCCCGCCTCCTCACCCCGCTCCAGCCAGTGGCGCTGCAGCTTGTCCTTGTCGAAGAGGCCGTAGTCGCGGCCATGGGGACATGGGGTCTCTGCGAACCAGCTGAGGGTGTTCGACCAACGGTGGCCGAGCAGATGGGCCAGCCCCAGCCGGTCCACCTCCTCACCCCAGATGCCGTAGGTGTTGGGCCAGGGCGCCCTGGGATCCCCGAGCGCGAGTGCCGCCACGGTGACGCCCCGCTCCAGCAGGGCCGTGGCGATGGCCAGGGCCGCGGGTCCCGCCCCCACCACAAGCACATCGGCCCCAGCGGATTGATCGCCGTTGGTGGCGGGAGCCCCTGGGGCGTTTGAGCTCAAGGCCTGGATGCTCAGGCGTCCGGCAACGCGTCAGGGTCCTGGGAACCGCTGGGCTCGCCATCGGTGGCCCCAGGATCCATCGGCCCAGCCACCGTCGCCTCGTCACCTGTGGCTTCGCCGCCCGCGGCCTCGCCGGGCTCCTCCTCGGCCGCCGGGGGCACCAGCACCACCTCGGAGAGCCGGTCGCCGGAATCGAGCCGTTGCAGACGCACGCCGGTGGCCGCCCGCGACTGCTGTGGCACCGCATCGGCCTGCATGCGCACAATCACACCCTTCTCACTCACCAGCAGCAATTCCTCGCCGGCCCCCAGCACCTTGAGCCCCACCAGCACGTCACCGTCGCGGCGGAACTTGATCGCCCGCAGACCCAGTCCTGCGCGCTTCTGCAAACGGAACTGGTTCACCGGCACACGCTTGCCCAGGCCGCTGGCACTGGCCACCAGCACCCAGGGCCCCTCACTGGCGGTCGTCTCTTCAGACTCGCCATCAAGCTCCTCATCGGCTCCATCGCCGGAGCTGTTGGCAATCTGATCGGCGAGTTCCACCGGGAGCACATCCATGCTCACCAGTTCATCCCCCGGCCGCAGGGCCATGGCCCGCACCCCCGCGCCGTGCGCCCCAGGGGCCGCAATTCTTCGTCGGTGATGCGGAAATGGATCGTCATCCCTTTGACCGAGCCGATCAGCACGCTGTCGCCGGGGAGGGCCAGGCGCACCCAGCGCAGGTCATCGCCCTCCTCAAGACCAATGGCGATCAGACCGTTGGAGCGGATGTTGGCAAAGGCCGACAGGCGCGTGCGCTTGATGTACCCGCCGCTGGTGAGCATCAGCAGTTGCACGTTGTCTTCGAAGGCAGTCACCGCCAGCAAGGACGTGATCTGCTCCTCGCGCGGGATCGGCAGCAGCTGAACGATCGGGGTGCCCTTGGCGGCGCGACTGGAGAAGGGCACCCGGTAGGCGGGCAGGGCATAGGCCACGCCGCGGTCGGAGAAGAGCAGCAAGGTGTCGTGGTCGTTGCAGCTGATGAACAGCCGCACCGCCTCCTCCCCTGGCTCTTGGTGCCGGCCTTGCCGCGGGTGCCGCGGCTGGTGGCCTCGAACTCGCTCACCGGCATGCGCTTGAGGTAGCCGTTTTCGGTGAGCAGCACCACCGAACGCTCGTTGGCGATCAGGTCGATGTCTTCGAGGCCGCCTTCGAGATCCAGGATCTCCGTGCGGCGGGGGAGTCGTAGCGGCTGCGGATCTGGCCCAGTTCCTCGGTGATCAGCCCCAGCACCCGTTCCCGGCGGCCGAGGATGTCGGTGTAGTCGGCGATCTTGGCGACCAGATCCGCGTGTTCCAGACGGATCTTGTCGGCCTCGAGGGCCGTGAGCCGTCGCAGCTGCATCTGCAGGATGGCGTCGGCCTGGATTTCGCTGAGGCCGTGGCGTTCCTGCAGCTGTTTCCGCGCTGTGGCGGTGTCGGCGGCGGCGCGGATCAGGGCGATGATCGGATCGAGTTGCTCGAGGGCCAGCAGCAGGCCCAGCAGAATGTGGTCGCGCTCCTCGGCCTTGCGCAGGAAATAACGCGTGCGCCGCTCGATGGTGGTGATGCGGAAATCGAGGAACACCTCGAGCATCTTGCGCAGGGTGAGCAGTACCGGCTCGCTGTTGACCAGCGCCAGCAGATGGGCCGAAAAATTGTTCTGCAGCGGGGTGAGCTTGAACAGGTTGTTCAGCACCACCTGGGGGTAGGCATCGCGGCGCAGTTCGATCACGATCCGCATGCCGTCGCGGTCGCTCTCATCACGGATGTCGGAGATGCCATCGAGCTTCTTGTCGTTGACCATCTCGGCGATGCGCTCGATCAGCGAAGCCTTGTTGGTTTGATAAGGGAGTTCGGTGATGATCACCGCGTCGCGGTCGGGGCGCCCTGGGACCTCAATCGTTTCGATCGCTGCCACCCCGCGCATGGTCACCGAGCCGCGGCCGGTCAGGTAGGTCTCGCGGATGCCTCGGCGCCCCAGGATCTGGCCGCCGGTCGGAAAATCGGGGCCGGGAATGATCGCCATCAAGGTGCGATCGTCGAGCTCCGGATTCTCAATCAAGGCCAGCAGGCCGTCGATCAGTTCGGTGAGGTTGTGGGGGGAATGTTGGTGGCCATCCCCACGGCAATGCCGGAGGAGCCGTTGAGCAGCAGGTGGGGCACCCGCGCCGGCATCACGGTGGGTTCCTGCTGGGAACCATCGAAGTTGTCGATGTAATCGACCGTTTCAGCTTCGATGTCTTCAAGCAGGCTGTCGGTGGTGAGGGCCTGCAGGCGGGATTCCGTGTACCGCATCGCGGCTGGGGGATCGTTGTCGACCGAGCCGAAATTGCCGTGCCCATCGATCAGGGGCATGCGCATGGAGAAGTCCTGGGCCATGCGCACCAGGGCGTCGTAGACGGCTGTGTCTCCGTGGGGGTGGTACTTGCCGAGCACTTCGCCCACCACCCGGGCGCATTTCCGGTAGGGGCGATCACTGGTGAGGCCCAGTTCGTACATCGCATAGAGAATGCGGCGATGCACGGGTTTGAGGCCGTCGCGGGCATCGGGCAAGGCCCGTCCAACGATCACACTCATCGCATACTCCAGATAGGAGCGCGACATCTCAATGCGAAGGTCGGTCTGGATGATCCGCCCGTCGGATTCGCCGGGACCGGTTGGATCCGCCATGCATGACCATCTGAACCAACGATCAGTTTAACGAAACCCTGCGCCGATGCCTTTGCTGCCCCGCACGGAAGCCGAACTGCAGGAGCGCCAGCGCCGAGGGGATCTGCAGGTGCGTCCGGCGGCCGCCTACCGCGCCCTGGTGGCCGAGCTGGGGCTGGAGCAGGCCTACGCCAGCACCGATGTGGTCGTGGCCAGCAACGCGGAATTCACCGACCAGGCCACGCTGCAGCTCAGCCTGGGGCCCACGGACCCGCCGATTCGGGTGCGCGCGTTCCGCCTCGGCAATGTGGAGGGAGGGGGTGGCCATGGCGGCACCGACCTGCTGCTGCCGATCGGTGGAGGACTCAGCGAGCCCCAGCGACAGGGCGGTGCCCAGGTGCTGGCGGCCCTGCTGGCCGGTGAGGAGCTGGAACTGCTGGCCAGCGGCGAGGCCACGGCCCTCCATCCCCGCCGGGAACTGGAAACCCGCCTGAGCCTGGAGCGCATCGGCGCCGGCCGGCTGCTGCTGCATCGGGCGATCGGCGAGAACGGGGTGGTGGCGGTGAGCAGCGCCGAGGGGATCACCCGCAGCCCGTTCGGCCCCCTGCTGGGCCCCTACATCACGGCCCTCTACAGCTGTGGGGGAAGCGGCAGCATCGGTCTGACCATGCCGGGGCTGTCGTTGCTGGGGCCGGGCTCGCCGGTGCTGGTGGGTGGTGCCCTGGGCTGGGTGAGCGGCGCCGGCAGCGGCCATCTGCCGGACACCCGGCGGCTGCCCAGCGGCCACGCCCGCGTGCCCGGCGCCGTGGCGGCCGTGAGCGCCGACCTGCACGAGCTGCGCGCCGAATGGGTGCGGCCCACCTTCTTCGAGGGCCACGGCAGCGGCCTGCTGGTGGCGATCGCCGCCCCCGTCCCCTTGATCAACGCCACCGTGGCGCTGCAGGCGGCGGCGGAGAACGACCAGCTGGAAGCCCCGGTGCTGGATTTCTCGATCCCGCGGCGGGTCAAACCCGGTTTTGGCGGACTGCCCTACAGCCAGCTGCTCACGGGCCGGATTCAGGTGGATGGCCATGAGCTCAGCTGTGCCCCAGCCCACAGCCCGCGACTCGCCGAGGGCATTGCCGCCGAGCTGATCGAACGGCTGCGGGCGGGGCACTTCCCCTGCGACTGCCGGCATGGCCGCTGAGCCGTCGCTCGGCCCTGATCCCCCTGGAAAGCTGATCCATGGCCGGGGGCCAAAGCGGGGAAACGCCGTAAGCTCCCCGGCGACGGCACCCCAGGCGACCGATGGTCGAATCCAGCGCCCCCGGGAACGGGGAGTCCACTCCGCCCACCTCCCCCTCGACGCCCTCCCCAACGCCCGCCACCCCAGAAATCGAATCCGTCGAAGCGGCAGACCCTGGCCAACCCCTGGCCGGCACCCATGGGGGCACCGCGACCGCCCCTGAAGCGACCACCGCTGAGCCGACGGGTGAACCGCCGATCGAGCCCGAAGCCGAATCCCCCGGCCTCCAGGTCAGCCCGGAGCCAGTCGCCACGGGCGAACCCACCTTCATCAGCAGCATCGAGGTGCCCGCCAGCCCCACGGCCGTTGGCGAGGGGGCGAATGGGAGCTGTTGACCAGCAAGATCAGCCAGTGGTTGGAGGGCGGCCAACTACAGAGAAGCCTCCAAAGCGCGCGCACCCCCTGCTGGCCCTTGGGGCCTTGATGGGCCTGGTGCTGGTGCTGCGGGTCTATGGGGCCCTGCTGGGGGCGATTGAGAGCCTGCCCCTGGTGAGCGGTCTGCTGGAGCTCGCCGGCGTGATCTGGCTGGCCCGCTTCTGCCGCCGCCAACCTGGTGCGCAGCAGCGAACGCCAGAGGCTCCTGAGCGGGCTGCAGCGGCGCTGGAAGGCGTTTTTCGGCAACGACTGAGGCGTCCAGCCGCATCGGTTGCCTTGCGATTTGTAGCCAGGCCGGTTGATAGCTTGGCGCGACTGTCACAGCGCGCACCGGTGGACATTCAGCTAGGTCGTTCGCGAACCGTGCGTCGTGCCTATGGCATCGACGAAATCGCCCTTGTGCCGGGCGGACGGACCGTTGACCCCGAGGTCACCGACAGCCATTGGAGCATCGGCGGCTTCCGGCGGGAGATTCCGATCATCGCCAGCGCCATGGATGGCGTGGTCGATGTGGCCGTGGCCATCGAGCTCTCCCGCCTCGGTGCCCTGGGTGTCCTCAACATTGAGGGCGTCCAGACCCGCTACGACGATCCCAACCCCGTCCTGGATCGGATCGCGGCGGTGGGCAAGGAGGAGTTCGTGCCTCTGATGCAGGAGCTGTACAGCCAACCCGTGCGCGAAGACCTGATTCGTAAGCGCATCGCCGACATCAAGGCCGGTGGTGGCATTGCCGCCGTCAGCGCCACCCCCGTGGCCGCCCTGCGCTTCGGCCAGGCCATCGCCGAGGCCGGCGCCGACCTGCTGTTCGTGCAGGCCACGGTGGTCTCCACCGAGCACATCGGTCCCGAGGGCCGGGAAACCCTCGACCTGAGTGCTCTCTGCCGCGACCTGGGCGTCCCGGTGGCGATCGGCAACTGCGTCACCTACGAGGTGGCCCTGCAACTGATGCGAGCGGGAGCTGCGGCGGTGCTGGTCGGCATCGGCCCCGGAGCCGCCTGCACCTCCCGCGGGGTGCTCGGCGTGGGCATCCCCCAGGCCACGGCCGTAGCCGACTGCGCCTCCGCCCGAGACGATTACGAGCGCGAGAGCGGCCGCTACGTGCCGGTGATCGCCGATGGCGGCATCGTCACCGGGGGCGACATCTGCAAGTGCATCGCCTGCGGCGCCGACGCGGTGATGATCGGCTCCCCGATCGCCCGGGCGAGCGAAGCCCCCGGTCGGGGCTTCCACTGGGGCATGGCCACCCCCAGTCCGGTGCTGCCCAGGGGCACCCGCATCAAGGTGGGCACCACGGGCTCGCTGGAGAAAATCCTGCGCGGCCCGGCCGGCCTCGACGACGGCACCCAGAACCTGCTGGGGGCGCTGCGCACCTCCATGGGCACCCTGGGGGCCCGAAACCTTAAGGAGATGCAACAGGTGGAGGTGGTGGTGGCGCCATCACTGCTCACCGAAGGCAAGGTGTATCAGAAGGCCCAGCAACTGGGCATGGGCAAGTGATCCTCACCCAAAGACAGCTTCTAAACCACACGAGACGGGCGTAACCTGAGGACGTGGGGGCTACGGCTCGCACACTCCTCACACCCCCCAGCCCGGCGCGTCCGGGCCTTTTGTCTTTCACCTTGGCACCGGCGCGGGGATCTGCGGATAGGGGGTTGCTAGATTCGCGAAACCCTGATCTCCCCTCGGATGTCCAGCGCTGCTGCCGTCACCGACGCCTCCTTTGAGCTCGACGTGCTCAAGAGTGATGTGCCCGTGCTGGTGGACTTCTGGGCCCCCTGGTGTGGCCCCTGCCGCATGGTGGCTCCGATCGTCGAGGAGATCGCCAAGGAGTTCGAAGGCCGGATCAAGGTGTTCAAGCTCAACACCGACGAAAACCCCAACGTCGCCAGCCAGTACGGCATCCGCAGCATCCCCACCCTGATGGTCTTCAAGGGCGGCCAGAAGGTCGACACCGTCGTCGGGGCCGTGCCCAAGACCACCCTCTCCGGCACCATCTCCAAATACCTCTGAGTTCCCTCTCCACCCCGCCCCTGCCGCCCGGCCAGGGCCCCTTGAGGCCCTGGACCGCCAGTTGCGGGGTCACCCCCAGCGCCGGCTGATCGAGCGGGCCCTGGTGAGCTTGCTTGAGATCAGCCGCGGTGAGTCCGACGAAGACAGCTGGCGCCTGATCAGTGGCGCCCTCGCCGACATCAGCGAGGCCCTTGCGGTCTTCCACTCCCGGCGAGCCACCCGCAAGATCACCGTGTTCGGCTCGGCCCGCACCGGGCCCAGCGATCCCGCCTATGCCGTCGCCGAAGAGCTGGCGGCGGCGGCGGTGGCTGAGGGTTTCGAGGTGATGACCGGTGCCGGCGGCGGCGTGATGGAGGCGGCCAACCGGGGGCGGGCTGTGAGAGCAGCATCGGCCTGAACGTGGATCTGCCCTTCGAGCAGCACGCCAACCGCTACGTCAGTGGCTGCGATGGCCGCCTGCTGCACTTCCGCTATTTCTTCACCCGCAAGCTCTTCTTCCTGCGCGAGAGCGATGCCCTGGTGGTGCTCCCGGGGGCTACGGCACTCTCGATGAACTGTTCGAGTCCCTCACCTTGATCCAGACGGGCCGCACCCCGCCGATCCCCCTGGTGCTCCTGGCCCCGGCGGGGGACGATTTCTGGGAAGGCTGGGAACAGCACATGCACGAAGGCCTCGCCAAGCGGGGGCTGATCTCCCCCGAGGACCACTCCCTGCTGATGCGGGCCCGCACCGCCCCCGAGGCGATCGCGCTGATCTGCCGCTTCTACCGGGTCTTCCATGCGGCCCAGTTCGGCGCTGATCGGCTGGAGTTGCTGCTGCACGTGCCCTTCCCCACGGCCCTGCTCCCCCCGTTGAACCACGCCTTCGCCGACCTGCTCGAGGAGGGATCGATCCAGGCCGGCGAGAGCTGCGACGACCGCGGCATCCTGCGGCCCTGCCTGCGGCTGCACATCGACAAGCGCCGCATCGGCCGGCTCTACCAGCTGATCGACCACCTCAATGCCCTGGATCTGCCCCCCAGCCAGGCGCTGGAGCATCCTGGCGAGCGCCTCTGCGCCGTCGAGTCATGAGCCGGATCGGCTTGATCGACTACGGCATGGGCAACCTCCATTCCGTCACCCGGGCCTTCGAGCGCCTCGGGGCCGAGGTGGTGCCGCTGCAGCGGGCCGAAGCCTTCGCGCACTGCCAGGCGCTGATCCTGCCGGGGGTGGGGGCCTTCGATCCGGCCATGGAGCGATTGCACCGCTCGGGCCTGGTGCCGGCCCTGGAGGCCTGGACCAGCGCCGGCCGCCCCTTGCTGGGGATCTGTCTGGGGCTGCAGCTGCTGTTCGAGGGCAGCGATGAAGGACAAGCCAAGGGCCTCGGTCTGATCAAGGGACGGGTGCGGGCCCTGCCCCGCAGCCCCGGCCACCCCGTGCCCCACATGGGCTGGGCGCCCCTGATTCCGGCGACCCCAAGCCCGCTGCTGCCAGCGGGGGCGCAGCTGAGTGGGTCTACTTCGTGCATTCCTACGCCGCCGACCCCAGCGAGGCCTCCTGCGTCACCGCCCGGGTGGCCTTTGGCGAAACCCAGGTGACCGCGGCGCTCTGGCAGGGCCCGATAGCCGCCTGCCAGTTTCACCCGGAAAAATCCTCCAGCGATGGCCAGGCCCTGCTGCGGCGCTGGCTCGACTGGGTGGAGCGGTCCACAGCTGAAGCCCGATGAGTCTGCGGCTCAGTGGCGGCCGCAAGCTGATCAGTCCCCCGGGGAGATCGCCCGCCCCACCACCGCGCGGGTGCGCCTGGCGGTGATGAACCTGCTGGCGCCGGATCTGGCCGGGGCCCGTTGGCTGGATCTGTTCTGCGGCAGCGGCGTGATGGGCTGCGAGGCCCTGCAGCGGGGGCCGCCGCCGTGGTGGGGATCGAGCGCGACCGGCGGGTGGCCGCCGCCGCCCGCCGCAATCTGGAGGCGGTGGCGCTCGCTCGCTCGCTCGCGAGCGAACCCCCTCCACCCAACTGGTGGCGCAGGAGGCCCTGGGCTGGCTGGAATCAGCGCCGGTCGCCCCCTTTGATCTGATCTATGCCGATCCGCCCTACGCAACGGAGCTCTACGGGCCCGTGGCGGAATGGGTGGCCCGGCGCGGCTGGCTGGTGGAGGGGGGCGAATGCTGTGGGAATGCTCCAGCAAGGCGATCCCCGAGCTACCGAAGGGCTGGACGCTGCAGGACCAACGCCGCTATGGCGGCACCAGCGTGCTGATCCTCAGCCGCTGAAGTGGACTGCGGCGGAACCAGACGAGCGGAATCCAGACCAGGAGATCAGCCGCCCAGGGCACTGCCCCGGCGGTACTGGTTCCAGGCGGCCACGAACAGCCCCAGCAGGGTCACGGGGATCAGACCGAGCACGATGCCGCAGAGCAGGGGTTCGATCATGGAGGCGGCCGGTGAGGTCTTCGGTCCACAATTCTTCCATGGCCGAGGCAGGCTTGTCCCCTAGACCCGCGCAACTGTGACCAGCCCACCCGTCGCCGCTCCCTTGCCGCCGCAGCGTCGGGGCCTGATCGCCGCCCTGGTGCTGCTCGCCACCACCGCCTGCATCCTGTTGGTGATCGTGGTGCTGCCCGCCGCCCGCAGGGACCCCTACACCGTGAGCACCCTGGAGCTCAGCGGCTCGGCTGAGAATGGCGGCCGCCTGTTTTTGATCAACTGCGCCGGCTGCCATGGCATCGCCGCCCAGGGGTGGTCGGGCCCAACCTGCACGGGGTCAGCCAGAGGCGCACCGACGCCAGATTGATCCGCCAGGTGGTCAGCGGCAGCACCCCACCCATGCCCAAGTTCCAGCCCGAACCCCAGGCCATGGCCGACCTGCTGGCCTACCTGCACAGCCTGGTTTGAGCAGCGCGGCCCAACCGCTGCTGGTGCTGGTGGAGCCGGCCGGTCCGTTGAACGTGGGCAGCGTCGCCCGCCTGGCGGCCAACTTCGGGCTCCAGCAGCTGCGTCTGGTGGCTCCCCGCTGCGATCACCTGGGGGAGGAGGCGCGCCGGATGGCGGTCCATGCCCAGCCGCTGCTGGAGCGCGCCCAGCTTTTCGCTGATCTGTCCGCCGCCCTGGCCGACTGCCGTCGGGTGGTGGCCTGCAGCGGGCGAGTGGATTCCGACGCCGTGCCGATGGAACCACCGTCGGGCGCCCTGACCTGGCTGCTGGCGGCCGAGGAAGCCGCCCCCACCGCCCTGGTGTTCGGCCGCGAAGATCGGGGCCTGAGCACCGATGAGCTGCTGCTGGCCGGGCGCGTGCTTCAGCTCTCCACCGACGACGGTTATCCCTCGCTGAATCTCTCCCACGCCGTGGCGATCGCCCTGCACGAACTGCGGCGCCTCGCGGCGGTGGACCCCGCTGCGCCGGCGGCGGCCCATGGCGGGGCTGAACCTGACACCAGCGACCCCGCCCTGCGGGGGATCTGGAGGCCTCCTTGAGCGATGCCGAAGAGTTGTTGCTGGAGGTGGGGTTTCTGCTGCCCCACACCCGCCATGCCCGCATGGCCAAGGTGCGCGCCCTGCTGCAGAGGGCCCGGATCACCAGTGAGGAAGTGGCCCTGGTCCGGGGCATGGTCCGGCAACTGCGCTGGGCGAGCCGCAGGCCAACCTCTTAGGGTCGCCCCAGTTCCTGGCAACCTCTTCGCCCGTGAGTTCCGGCCGCCCCACCCGCCCTGGATCCGGAAGCTGGGGACGCCCCCTGCGCCTGGTGCTGAGGCTCCTGGTGATCGGGGTCGGTCTGGGGGTGATCACCGGCACCGCCCTGAAGCTGCTGGCACCGCGGCTGGCCAAGGGGGGCTGGGGGGAATCGGTGCGCTGACGACAACCAAACTCCCGCCCGTGTCCGGGGCCCTGCAGGGCCTGCAGCGGGGTCTCCCCCTGGGCCGCTTCGAGCCCAGAACCGAACTCACCGCCCTGAGCCAAAGCTGGGCCGCCCTGGCCGCCGCCCAGAAGGACCTGAAGGTCTCGGGCTACCTGCTGGTGCTCGATGACGGGCGCTACGCCCAGCTCAATGCCGACACCCCCTGCCGGCCGCCAGTTCGATCAAAAGCCCGGTCCTGCTGGCGGCCCTGGAGGATCTCGATGCCGGAAAGCTGCGCTGGAACGAGCCCCTGATCCTCAGCAAGGAGGTGATCGGCGCCGGCGCCGGCTGGATGGCGAACAAACCGCTGGGCACGCGCTTCCCCTTCTATGAGGCGGCCACCGAGATGATCCGGGTGAGCGACAACAGCGCCACCAACCTTCTGATCAAGCGGCTGGGGGGCAAGCTGGCCGTCAACGCCCGCTTCCAGGGGCTGGGGCTGGGGGCCTCGGTGATCAACAACTGGCTGCCGGATCTCGATGGCACCAACACCACCAGTGCCCACGACCTGGCCCGCACCATCGCCCTGGTGGACACCGGAGACAAACTCAGCCCCCGGGCCCGGGACCTCTTCCGGGAAATCATGGGGAAATCCCGCACCAACACCTTGATCCCCCTGGGGGTGCTGCAGGGTCTGGGGGAGATTCTTCCGACCCTGACGGCGAGCTGCTGGCCAAGGGCATCACCATCTACAACAAGACCGGCGACATCGGCATCGCCTACGCCGATGCCGGCCTGATCGAATTGCCCAACGGCCAGCGGGCGGTGGCCGCCTTCATGGTCAAGGGCCCCTTCAACGATCCCCGCTCCACCGACCTGATCCGCGCCATGGCCGCCGCCGCCGCCAAAGCGCTGGTGGGGCCTGCCGCAGCCACCGCCGCGACCCCATGACCTGGCGCCTCCTGACTCCAGGGCTGCTGCTGGCCCTGCTGCCGGCGTCCCTGACGGGCCCGCCCGGCGCCGCGGCCCAGGGCACCCTTGCCGTGGCCCCGGCGAAGGCTCCGCCCGAGGTGGTGCTGCGCCCCCAGCAGGTGCGGCCGCTGCCGGGCGGCCTCGATTCGGTGCTGGTGCTGAACGACAACAACCCCGAACTGATCCGCAGCCAGGGGATCCTGCTCTCCAGCTTCGAGCCGAAGGCCGTGATCGCCGGGCAGCCCCTCGCGGTGCCCGGTGCCCACCTGGATCTGCCGTTGCAGGGCCGCTTCGAGCTCTTCAGTCACCATGTCTATGCCGGCCGGCCGGAAAGCGCCGATTCCACCCTCTGGCTGGGGGTGGTGGCCGCCCCCGGGGCACCCGACCCGTTCGCCTGCGGCTGGTGGCCGGGGCCACGGCGTTGTCCCAGTCGAATGATCCACGCCAACCGGCCGCCCCTTTCCTGCCCCTGCCCCCCTGCTGAGCCAGAACGGCGAGGGCCCCTACGCCGGTCCCGGCAGCCGTGTGGCGGGCGAACTGCTGACCCGTCAGCCCCGCAACCCGCTGCTGAGCGAGCAGTGGACGCTGCTGCCGGGTCAGCTCACCACCCTGCTGGCCCTGCCCCTGCCGGTGCGGGGCCTCGATCCCCTGCTCAACGGCCGCAACCTGCAGCTGCGCCTGGAGAGTGACGGACCGGTGTCGGTGGCCACCCTGGCCAGCCTGGGCGGGGATCAACCGCCGGCCGAAGCGGAGTGGGCGCTGCTGCTGCAGGGGGATCTGAGCCCCAAGGAGCATCCCCTCCCCCTGGGCAGCCCTGGGCCGATCATCTATTCGCGCGTCAGTGGCCTCCAGCAGGGCAGCCTCTGGCGCGCCAGCCTCAGCGATCCGGGCAAGACCACCCTGTCGGTGCGCAGCGCGCCGGTGTCCTGGCCGATCAGCAGCCTGGAACGGGGCCGGCTGGGCAGCGGCCAGGTGCAGACCGCCCTCCTGAAACGCCGCTACCCCGAGACCGCCTGGGCCGCCCACGGCAACTACGGCATCGAATACGACCTCACCCTGCCCCTGCTCAACGACACCAGCGCCCCGGTGCGCCTACAGCTGGCCCTCGACTCCCCCTCAAGGGGGATGCCCCGATCGGCGGCCTGCGCTTCAACGTCAGCCCGCCACGGGCGGTCACCTTCCGGGGCCTGATCGAGGTGCAGGGCCTCGATGGACCCTCCGGCCGCGCCAGTGGTCCCAAGGGGTTCCATCTGGTGCTGCGCCAGGGCCAGAGCGGGCCAGCCCTGGGCACGGTCAGCCTGGCGCCCCGGGAGCTGCGGCGCCTGCGCGTGCGCCTGATCTACCCCGCCGATGCCACCCCGCCCCAGGCGCTGACGTTGCTGCCGATCGCTGAGTCGCCCCCGGCCGGAGAACCAAGGCCGGCTGTGAAACAATCCGGAGTTTCTCCAGGCACGCCGTGAGTCCGAACCGGAAGCGCAGGGTCTTCCCCTTCACCGCCATCGTCGGGCAGGAGGAGATGAAGCTGGCGCTGCTGCTGAACGTGATCGATCCCCGCATCGGCGGCGTGATGATCATGGGAGACCGGGGCACGGGCAAATCCACGGCGATCCGGGCCCTGGCCGACCTGCTTCCCGAGATCGACGTGGTGGCGGGCGATCCCTACAACAGCTCGCCCACGGATCCCGATCTGCAGAGCGCCGAGGTGCGCCAGCGGGCCGAGAACGGCGAAACCCTGGCCGTGGAGCCCCGTCAGGTGCCGATGGTGGACCTGCCCCTGGGGGCCACCGAAGACCGGCTCTGCGGCACCATCGACATCGAAAAGGCCCTGAGCGAGGGCATCCGCGCCTTCGAGCCCGGTCTGCTGGCCAAGGCCAACCGCGGCCTGCTCTACGTCGATGAGGTGAACCTGCTCGATGACCACCTGGTGGATGTGCTGCTGGATTCAGCGGCCTCGGGGTGGAACACGGTGGAGCGCGAAGGGGTCTCCGTGCGCCACCCCGCCCGGTTCGTGCTGATCGGCTCGGGCAACCCCGAGGAGGGGGAACTCAGGCCCCAGCTGCTGGATCGCTTCGGCATGAGCGTGGAGGTGCGCACCGTGCGCGATCCGGAATTGCGGGTGCAGGTGGTGGACCAGCGCACGGGTTTCGACGCCGACCCCGACGGCTTCAACGACCTGGTGCAACCCAACCAGGACGCCCTGCAGCAAAGGGTGGTGGAGGCCCAGCAACGGTTGCCCCTGGTGGCCCTTGACCCCGACCTGCGCATCCGCATCTCGTCGGTCTGCGGCGAGCTGGACGTGGACGGCCTGCGCGGTGACATCGTCACCAACCGCGCGGCCCGGGCCCTGGCCGCCTTCGAGGGGCGCACCGAGGTGACCGACGACGACGTGGCCCGGGTGGTGGCCTGCTGCCTGCGCCACCGCCTGCGCAAGGACCCGCTGGAGCAGATCGACTCGGGCGATCGGGTGGTGAAGGTGTTCTGCAAGGTGTTCGAGCGGCCCGAACCCAGCGACCGCAGCGCCTTCAGCCTCGTGCTGACGGGGTGAAGGCCCCTGTGGTGGCGTGAGGATCCTGGGCATCGACCCCGGCCTGGCCCGGGTCGGCTACGGGGTCATCGACACCGGCGGCGGCCGCCAGGCCCTGGTGGATTGCGGTGTGATCCAGACCCTGCCCGGTCGGCCGGAGGGGAAAGGCTGGTGGAGATCGCCCGGGACCTGCGCTCCCTGGTGCGCACCTGGCGCCCCGAGCTGGCGGCGGTGGAGAAGTTCTTCTTTTACCGCTCGAGCACCACGATCTCCGTGGTGCAGGCCCGGGGGTGGTGATGATGACCCTGGCCCGCCTGAACGTGCCGGCGGTGGAGTTTCCCCCATGCAGGTGAAGCTGGCCCTCACCGGCTCCGGCCACGCCGATAAAGATGAGGTGCTCGAAGCGGTGATGCGGGAGCTGAGTCTTCAGGAACCCCCGCCCGGATGATGCCGCCGACGCCCTGGCGGTGGCCCTCACCGGCTGGTTCCAGCGATGAGCGAGGGCCCGCCGCTGGCCGGCGCCTCCGGCAAAGCCGCGCTGCGCCGGGAGTGGCGATCGCGCCGGCTGGCCCTGGTGGCGGAAGCCCAGGAGGCGTTGTTGAACGTCGCGATGGCCCTGGTGCCGCCCCTGGTGGGGCCGGGCCGGCGCCTGGGGCTCTACTGGCCCCTGGCCGGGGAGCCCGATCTGCGGCCCCTGGCGGATCAGCTGAGCGGGCGCCTGGCCCTGCCGGCGGTGGTTCAAGGAAATTCGGAGTCCGAACGGCAGCTCATCTACCGCACCTGGGACCCCACGACGCCGCTCGCCGCGGATGCCTGCCGCGTGCCGGCCCCGGCTAGGGGGATGGCCCTGGGGGCGGATGAACTCGCCCTGCTGCTGGTGCCGGCGCTGGCCTTGGATCGCCGCGGCCTGCGCCTCGGCACGGGCGGCGGCTGGTATGACCGCCTGCGCCAGGACCCCAGCTGGCGCGGCGTTCCCGCCCTGATCGTCGCCCCCTCGCTCTGCCGACTGGCTGCGCTGCCGGCCGATCCATGGGATGTGCCCTTCGATGGCTGGCTGGACGAAACGGGGCTCCATTGGTTGCAACCTGTGTAACTGCTGGTGGCCCAGCGGCGCTTGGGCCCGACATTTGCCAAGATCGTGGCTGCACGAATGGTTTCCTCTGTGGATTCACCGTCGGTCGATCCGAAGCTTTCCCCGGCCGCCCGCATCTCCACAGCCTTCAGCGGCATGGGTTCGGTCGCCGATCGCGTGATCGCCTCGGAACTGCGCCACCGGGATCAGACCAGCGAAGCGCTCTCGATGATGGTGAGCTCCATGGTGCGCATGGTGCAGGCCGGCAAGACCAGCAACGGCCGTTGGTCCACCTCCTGAGCTGCGCTTGACTGGTTCAAGGAACAGCGTGAGCCGCCCGATGTCCCGCCCATCATCATTGGTCGGATCGTTTTGCCACGGAGTCAGCCCTGGCGGCCCACCTCGCGTTGGCCCCGGCCTGATCAACGTCCTGGTCCTGGGGGTGGCCCTGATCACGGCGGTGGAAGGCGGGGCCGCCCGGGCCCACGCGATTGAAAGCAGTCTGGAGCGCCTGCAGTCGGTGCGCGATGGGCTCACCCTGCAGAGCCACTTCTCCAGTGGCGAACCCACCGCGAATGCCCTGGTGCGGTTGGTGCCCCCCGATGGTGCCGAGGCCGTGGAGGTGGGCCGCACCGACGCCAGTGGCCGCCTCAGCTTCGCCCTGCCCAAGGGGAGCAACGGCACCTGGGAGGTGCAGGTGGATGGAGGGCCCGGCCACCGCGACTACCTCGAACTGCCGGTGCGCAAGGGTCAGGCCCAGCTCGATCGACTCAGCCAGCAGCCCAACCCAGCCGGCGGTCCCTTCGGTCTCTCGCCCCTGCATGGCCTGCTGATGCTGGGCGGTCTGGGCAGCCTCGGGGGCGTGCTGATCGCCCATCGCCAGGGGCGCCGGTCGTCCCCCCGCGCCTGAGCGATGGCCACCGGCAGTGAGGCTCTCGATCAGATCGTGGCGCGGCTCAAGGGCAGCACGGACCCCAAACGTCGCTACGAATACGTGCTCTGGCTGGCGCGCAAGCTCGCCCCCTTCCCCGAGGAGTTGCGTCAGGAGGTCTTCAAGGTGCGCGGCTGCGTCTCCCAGGTGTACGTGGTGGCCCAGCTGGTGGACGGCCGTCTGCACTGGCAGGGGGATGCGGACGCCCAGATCACCAAGGGGCTGCTGGCCCTGTTGATGGCGGGGCTCGAGGGCCTCAGCCCAGCCGAGGCGGCGGCGATCGACCCCGCCTTCCTGGCCGAGACCGGCCTGCAGGCGAGCCTCACCCCCTCAAGGGCCAACGGCTTTCTGAACATCCTCAAGCTGATGCAGGCCCAGGCCCGTGGCCTGGAATCGGTCGCCTGAGCCGCTGGGCTTCCCACCGGCCGGTCGATTTCTAGGATCAGGGGCTTGAAGGCTCCACAGGCATGACCATCGGCGTCGGATTGCTCGGTCTTGGCACGGTGGGAGCCGGCGTGGCCGACATCCTGCTGAACCCCTCCGGGCGCCATCCGCTGGTGGAGCAGCTGGAGCTGCGCCGGGTGGCCGTGCGTGATCCGGGTCGGGCCAGGCCCCTGGCGCTGGACGAGCACCTGCTCAGCACCGACGCCGAGGCGGTGGTGGACGATCCCGCCGTGGAGATTGTGGTGGAGCTGATCGGTGGGCTGGAGCCGGCCCGCAGCCTGATCCTGCGCGCGATCGCCGCCGGCAAACCGGTGGTGACCGCCAACAAGGCCGTGATCGCCCGGTACGGCCAGGAGATCGCCGCCGCCGCCGCCGCTCGCGGGGTCTACGTGCTGATCGAGGCCGCCGTGGGCGGCGGCATCCCGATCATCGAACCGCTGAAGCAATCGCTCGGGGCCAACCGCATTCAGAGGGTGAGCGGCATCATCAACGGCACCACCAACTACATCCTCAGCCGCATGGCCGCCGAAGGGGCGGCCTATGGCGAGGTGCTGGCCGATGCCCAGCGGCTGGGGTACGCCGAGGCCGACCCCGCCGCCGATGTGGAAGGGGGCGACGCCGCCGACAAGATCTCGATCCTGGCCGGCCTGGCCTACGGGGGCAGCATCGAGCGCAGCGCCATTCCCACGGAGGGCATCAGCCGCCTGGAGGGCCGTGATGTGGACTACGCCGCCCAGCTGGGGTTCGTGGTCAAGCTGCTGGCGGTGGCCGAGCACCTGGGCAGTGACCCCGACGGCACCCAGAGGCTGGACGTGCGTGTCCATCCCACCCTGCTGCCCAAGGAGCACCCCCTGGCGGGGGTCGATGGGGTCAACAACGCCATCCTTGTGGAGGGGGATCCCGTGGGCCGGGTGATGTTCTACGGGCCCGGGGCCGGCGCCGGGCCCACGGCATCGGCGGTGGTGGCGGACATCTTGAACATCGCCGGCATCCGTCAGGCCTCCGGAGCGGACGGTGCCCTCGATCCATTGCTGGCGGCCGGAAGCTGGCGCCAGTGCCGACTGGTGGACAGCGGCAGCACCCAGCACCGCAACTACGTGCGCCTGCAAACCAGCGACGAGGCGGGGGTGATCGGGCAGATCGGCACCTGTTTCGGCCGCGAGCAGGTCTCGATCCAGTCGATTGTGCAGTTCGAAACCTCTGGCGGGGCCGCCGAAATCGTCGTGATCACCCATGAGGTGAGCGAGGCCCGCTTCCGCTCCGCCCTGAGCGCCATCGACGAGCTTCCGGAGGTGCAGGCGGTGGCCGCAACGCTCAGGACTCTCTGACATAAGGCGCCTGGAGTGGCCGCCCTCCCAGGTCGTGGGGCACGATGGAAGCAATCCTTAAGAGTTCGTTGACAAGCCCCGGTCCGTTCAACGGTCCCGCCGCCGAACGACCCACCCGGCCTTAGCACTCTCTACCCCGTTCCCGTCCACCCACCCACGAGCCCAGGCTCTTTTGCGCGACGCGCCCTATGACGCTCCACCAAGGCGATTGCATCCGCCTCCACTCCGACGACCAGCTGTACCAGGTGATCGGCGTCGATGACCGCCACGACCGTTGCTGGGTCCGCGCCTGGCCCCTGGCCCCCGACGGGTCGCCCGTGTTTGAAATTTCCCTGCAACAGCTGGCCAACGAACGCCACCCCCTGCCCCGCCGCAGCCTGCAGCCGTCTTGAATGGCGGCCTGTTGAACCTCCGGGCTTGCGCGCGCTGAACAGGCTGGCCCGAATGGCCATGGTGGGGGCCTTGCTCGTCCCCTTGGCGGCCTGCCAGACCCCGCGCAGTTCCGGTCGGCTGGTGGTGGCCAGCAAGAACCGCATCGACTCGGTGGATCCGGCCCAGGCCTACAGCTTCGGGGCCATGCAACTGCTCAGTGCGATTGGTGATCCCCTGTATGTGATCACGGCCGAGGGCCGGATCGAGCCCCGGCTGGCCACGGCCCTGCCGCGGCTGAGCGCCGATGGCCTCACCGCCTGGGTGCCCCTGCGCCGGGGCGTGAGCTTCCACGACGGCAGCCGTTTCGATGCCGCCGCCATGGTGTTCACGCTGAAGCGGTTCATGGCGATCGGCAAGCTCAGTTACCTGGTGGGCGATCGGCTCACCGCCGTGCGCGCCAGTGGGCCCTACGAACTGGAGCTGCGGCTGAAGCGGCCGTTCTCGGCCCTGCCGGAGCTGCTCAGCGCCATCAACCTCACGCCCCTCTCACCCGCCGCCTACGGGCCGTTGGGCCAACGCTTCCTCAACGACCGCTTCGTCGGCACGGGCCCCTACAAGCTCACCAGCGCCAACGACCAGCAGCAACGGCTGGAGCCTTTTGAGCACTACTGGGGCCAGCGTCCCGCCAATGGGGGCCTGGATCTGGTCAGCCTCGCCAACTCCACCGCCCTCTATGGCGCCCTGCGCAGCGGCGAGGTGGATGTGCTGCTCTCCACCAGCCTCGACGGGGACCAGCAGATGGCCCTGCACCACTCCGCCCAGCGGGGCCAGCTGAACGAGGGGTGGGGCCCGCCCTGGAGATCGGCTACCTGAGCCTGCTCACCGACCATCCCCCCTCGACAACCCCAGCCTGCGCCAGGCAGTGGCCCTGAGCCTGGATCGGAGGCTGATCAGCGAACGGGTCAGCCAGGGCCTGCGTGCCCCCTGCGGGACCTCGTGCCGCCGAGCCTGAAAGGTTCCAGCCCCCGGGCCTGGCCCAGCTACGACCCGGCCAGGGCGCGCCGGCTCTACCGCCAGGCGGGCTACTGCGGCGGACGGGCCCTGGCCCTGCCCCTCACCTTCCGCTCCAACGTCCCCTCCGATCGCCTGTTCGCCCTGATCTGGCAGGCCCAGCTGCAGCGTGATCTGGGCGACTGCGTGCGCCTGGAGATCACGGGCATGGAGGCCACCACCGCCTACCGCCAGCTGGGGGATGGGGCGTTCACCATGATCCTGCTGGATTGGATGGGGGATTTCCCCGATGCGGGCAACTACCTGACCCCCCTGCTGGGCTGCGATCAGGCCCAGGGCAACCGCTGCCTGAAGGGGGCCAGCGCCGCCAGCGGCAGCTTCTGGACCCGGCCCGGCCTCGACGCTGACCTGCGCCGCAGCGAAGGGCTCACGGGGCCGACGCGGGCGGTCTTGTTGCGCTCGATCCAGGCCGAGGCCGCCGCGGCCGTGCCCTACCTGCCGGTGTGGCTGGTGTCACCACGGGCCTGGAGCCTGCCGCGGATCAGCGCGCCGGAGTTCGATGGCTCCGGCCGGGTGGTGCTCAGCCGCCTGCAGAGACGCGGGCCTGGAGGGTCCCCGCCATGAGCCGCCGCCGGGAACTGCTGCGCTACGTCGGCGCCCGCCTGGCGCTGGCGCCGGTGATGCTGTGGCTGATCGCCAGCCTCGTGTTCCTGCTCCTGCGGGTGGCCCCGGGCGACCCGATCGATGCCTTGCTGGGCACCCGCGCCCCGGAGGCGGCCCGGGCCGCGTTGCGGCACCAGCTGGGGCTTGATCAACCGCTGCTGGTGCAGTACGGCCATTTCCTGGCCGATCTGGTGCAGGGCAACCTGGGCGAATCGCTCACCAACCAGACCCCCGTGGCCGAGGTGATCCGCCAGAGCCTGCCCGCCAGCCTGGAGCTGGGGGTGGTGGCGCTGCTGATCGCGGCGGTGCTGGGTCTGGCGGCCGGCTTCAGCGGCATCGCCAGGCCGGAGGGCAAGCTCGATCTGGCCGGCCGGTTGTATGGCATCGGCACCTATGCCCTGCCTCCCTTCTGGGCCGCCATGGTGGTGCAGTTGATCTTTGCGGTGGGCCTGGGTTGGTTTCCCGTGGGCGGCCGCTTCTCCCCACCCTGGTGCCCCCCAGTGGCACGGGCTTCTACCTGCTGGACAGCCTGCTGGCGGGCAACGGCCCACAGCTGCTCGGCAGCCTGCGCCACCTGGTGCTGCCGGCGGCCACCCTCGGACTGCTGCTCAGCGGCATCTTTGACAACGCCCTGCGCCTGAATCTGCGCCGCGCCCTGCGCTCCGACTACGTGGAGGCGGCCCGCAGCCGGGGGATCGGGGAGTTGCAGGTGGTGCTGCGCCATGCCCTGCCCAACGCCCTGCTGCCCGTGCTCACGATCACCGGCATCACCGTGGCCTCACTGATCGGCGGCGCCCTGCTGATCGAGGTCACCTTCTCCTGGCCGGGCATCGCCTTCCGTCTGCAGGAGGCGATCAGCCAGCGGGACTACAACCTGGTGCAGGGGATCGTGGTGGTGGTGGCGGCTCTGGTGGTGCTGGTGAGCGTGGCGGTGGATGTGCTCGTGGCCCTGCTGGATCCGCGCATCCGCTTCTGAGGCTCAGAGCCCCTGACGCCAACGCTGGGCGGCCCCAGCATCGAGCACGTAGGCCGTCACGGACTCCCGTTGAAGCTTCTGGGCGGGCAGGGGCTGGCCGAGCTCCAGGCCCGCAAGGAAATCACCGGTGAGCTGCAGCATCAGGGCCTGGGCCTGCCGGGGTTCCACCCCCACGAAGGCGTCACCGATCTTGAACAGGGCCTGATCCGCGGAGGGGAGGCGCACGGGCGAAAAGTGGCTGGCCCCATCCACCAGCACCAGCCGGCTGAGGGGATGGTTGCCGGGCAGGAACTGATCCAGCTGCTCGGACACGGGCGGAGTGACCAGATCGAGGCTGCCCCCAGCAGCAGCAGCGGCACCGGAAGGCGCTCCAGGCCGTGATGGGGCCAGAGCAGGCTGCCGAAACTGTTGAAGGCCACCACCCCCGCCACCGGCACGGTCGACCTGGCTGGCGGCAGGCTGACCTGATTCAGCTGGCACTGCAGCAGCCTCGAGAGGTTGATCAGCGGGATCGAGTTCAGGGCCCGACGGCAGCGGCGGCCCAGGCCCGGTTCCGGACGCAGGCCCGCCGCCAGCAGCGCGGAGAGACCGCCGAGGGAATGGCCCATCAACACCACCGAGTCGCCGAGCCGGGGCAGCCGGCCGCTGCGCTCGGCGGAAAGCACCGCCTCCAGGTCCGCCAGACGATCGGGCAGGGTTTCCGCCCCAGGCAGGGGCCGGCGACCATCCAGCAGCTCCTTGACGGCCTTTTGATCGCTGCCGGGGTGCTCCAAGGCCAGCACCGACCAGCCCCGGGCGGCCAGTTCAGCCCCCAGCCAGCCCATCTGCTCGGCGCTGCCACCCAGCCCAGGCATGAGCACCACCCAGCTGCGATGGCGGGTGCTCTGGGCGCGCCAGAGCTCCAGGGGCAGGGGCACCGCCCGGTGGGCCACGGGCAGCAGCAGCCGCTCCGGCTGCCGGGGGCTACAGCCTGGCGTCCCTGGCCCTGCGGGCGGGGAACACCGGCGGGTTCCAAGGAGCCTCGGCAAGGGCGGGGGCCGCCGGCAGGGGCAGCTGGCGCAGCCGCTCCATGGCCCGTCCCTGGTCGCGCAACTGTTGGCGCCACTCGGCCGCCAGAACGATCAAACCATCGAGCTGCAGCGTCAGCCGGTTCACCGGCACCGCCCGCAGCAGATCGAGCACGTTCACCTCCGCCTGGCGCCCCAACAGCTCCCGCAACGAGGACAGCAGCACGTCACCGCCGCCGTCGCCCTCGGCGCTGATCAGCTCCCCCACCTCCGCCGCCACCTGGCGTCCCGCCCAGCTCTGCAGCAGTTGCTGGCCGAAGGTGCGATCCCGCAGCAAGGGCGCCCGCAGCAGCCGTGCCAGGTCCTGGCGGCTGCGGGCGTCCAGAACCTCCATCCACACCCCCAGATCCCCCTGGCGGCTGTCGGGGGAGCGGCTCCAGGCCTCCAGCTGACGCAGGTCCAGGGGCAGGGTGAGCCCATCGAGGCGCACATCGAGATGCTCGGCGGCCCCTGCGGGCGAGCCCCCCAGCAGCAGACTGCTGAGCGCGATAGGCAGCCAGCGGGAGCGGTTTGACACAGCCTCATGCGGGAACCAGGGCCAGGGCCTGGTGGTCCCAGTTTCCCGTGCCGCTGCGTGAAGTCGCCCTGATCCGACTGATCGCCAGTGTGGGGGCGGGCGGGGTGCTTTATCTGACGCCGATGGTGTTCCACGCCGTGCGCGTCTCCGCCACCGGCGTGGGCAGCGGTCTGGCGGCGGCGGCCCTGGCCGGCACCCTGAGCCGATTCTTCAGTGGCTGGTTGCTGGACCGGGGTCTCAACGGCGCCGTGCCGGTGCAGCTGGCGGCGCTGCTCTCCCTGCTGGCGGACACGCAACTGCTGCTGGCCGACGGGTTCGGCGGTTACCTGCGCGGTCAGCTGCTGCTGGGGGTGGCCATGGGGCTCTACTGGCCCGCGATCGAACTGGCCGTCGCCCAGAGCTGTGGATCCTTCCCCTCCAGCCGGGGCTTCGCCCTCGCCCGCAGCGCCGATGCCGCCGGCATCGCCACGGGGGCACTGGCGGGGGCACTGCTGTCGCAGCTCGGGAAGCTGCGGGGCATCTACCTGGTGGACATCGCCTGCATGGTGGTGCTGATCCTGGTGCTGGCCCTGCGGCCCCTGCCTGTGGCCCAACCCCTGGCCGCCGCCGCCGGCCGTTCAGGGCGCTGGTGGTTGGCGCTGCTGCCGATGCTGGGGGTGACGGTGCTGGCCACAGCGATGCCGGTCCTGCTGCAGAGCGCCCTGCCCCTCGACCTGCTGCGCGGCGGGCTTGCGCGTGCACCGATGGCCGAGCAGTTGGGCAGCCTGCTGATCGGACTGCAACTGGTCCTGCTGCTGCTGCTCCAGTGGCCGGTGGGCCGTGCCCTGGCGGACCGGCCGGTGCGCTTCGGCCTGGGACTGAGCCTGATCTGTTTCGCCCTCGGCAATGGCCTGCTGGCCCTCTCCGCCTTTGGGCAGGCCAGCACCGCGGTGCTGCTGCTGGCCCAGCTGCCCCTGGCCCTGGGGGAGGCGGCGTTCCTCCCCACCGCCACCGAGGCGGTGGTGGAACTCAGCCCGCCGGAGCACAAGGGTCTGGCGATGGCCCTGTTCTCCCAGTGCTTTGCCCTCAGTGCCTTCGTGGCGCCCCTGGTGGCCGGCCAACTGCTGGACCGCCAGGGCCACGGGGTGGGGCTCTGGTCGCTGATGGGGGTGCTTTGTCTGGCGGGGCTGGGGCTGGTGAGGCAGTTACGCCCCAGGGTCAGGCTTGGCACCTGAACCAGGCACCCAGGCTTCGTGGGGCAGCGGTTCGGTGCCGTACTCCCAGTCGTCGTAATCGGGGTCGTTGCGGATGCGCTGGTGCAGTTCCTTCTGCACCTCGAAGTTGTGGGGATGCTCTTCCGGGGCAGCGGGTTCGGAGGCAGCTGATCTGGACGCAGCGGGTTCGTGATTCACACTCATGGCCAGCCGGGATCTGTTGCACCGATTCTCACCGACGATCGGCGCCATCCGCAGGCGTGAAGCATTCAGGTCATGGACGATCCCTCCTTTCAGTCGATTCCGGCCAACCCCTTCATCACACCGGTCCCAACGGACTTCCTCTGGGGCGTGGCCACGGCGGCTTATCAGGTGGAGGGTCACACCAGCGGCAATGACTGGGCCCGCTTCGAGACGATTCCAGGAATGATCAAGGGCGGCGCCCGCAGTGGAGCCGCCGCCGACCATTGGAACCGTGTCTCCGAAGACGTCGGGCTGATCAAGGCGCTGGGGGCCAATGCCCACCGGTTCTCGATCGAGTGGAGCCGCCTTGAGCCCGCCCCCGGCCACTGGGATCAGCGGGCCTGGGACCACTACGCCGACGAGATCGCCCAGTTGCGTGCGGTTGGCATCGAGCCGATGCTCACCCTGCTGCACTTCCACCCTGCCCGGATGGCTGGCGGAGCGCGGCGGGCTGGTGGCTGAGGAGTTTCCCCAGCGCCTGGAGAGCTTCGCCGCCGAGGCCGGGCGTCGCCTCGGTGCGGACGTGCGCTTCTGGTGCACCCTCAACGAGCCGAATGTGCAGATGTTCTACGGCTATGTGAACGGCCTATGGCCGCCGGGTCTGCGGGATAAAGCCCTGGCGGTCCGGGCCTTCGCCGGTCTGCTGCGGGGCCATGCCCTCGCCGCCCGTGCCCTGCGGGCGGCCTGCCCTGGGGCGCAGATCGGCGCCGCCATGCATCTGGTGGTCGCGGAGCCCCTTCGGCGCTGGTGGCCGCTGGATCGCCTGGCGACGCGCCTGCTGGAAACCGGCTTCAACTGGGCCTTCTACGACTCGATCCAGCGGGGTGCCCTGCAGCTGAGGCTGCCGGGATTCCCCGTGCTCGATGAGGCGATGGCCGAGCTCGCCGGTTCCGCCGATTTCGTGGGCGTCAACTTCTACCGGCGCCACCTGGTGCGCTTCGCTCCTGAGGCCCCGACGATGGTGGAGTTGCGATCGGGCCCGGGACCGCTCAGCGACGCCGGCGTCGAGATCCATCCCCAGGGGTTGCTGACGATCCTGCGGCGGGTCTGGAACCGTTACCAGCTGCCGGTGATGATCACCGAAAACGGCGTGGCCGATGCCGCCGGCCGCCTGCGGGGCCCCTACCTGCGCTCCCATGCCTACGCCATGGCCTGGGCGATGGCGGAAGGAATCCCGGTCAAGGGCTACTTCCACTGGTCGCTGCTCGACAACTTCGAGTGGACCGATGGCTACACGCTGCGCTTCGGTCTGTATGGCGTCGACTTCGCCACCCAGGAGCGGCGGTGGGGCCCCGGCGCTGAGGAATTTCGGCGCTTGGCGGCCCTGCTGGCGGCCCAGCGCCCTTGAGGGATGTGACACCGGCCTGACTGCGCCGGGGGGTCTGCCTACGGTCCAGGCAGCGGACGATTCCTCCGCCCCAGAGGACCCAGAACGATGACCGCCATCAGTCCGTGCCCCTTCAGCGGCCATGGGGGAGGCAGCGCCGCCGGCCGGGGCCCCTCGAACCGCGACTGGTGGCCGCAGCAGCTGAATCTGAGCATCCTTCACCAGCACGCCCCCGCCTCCAATCCCCTGGGGCGCGACTTCGACTACGCCGAAGCCTTCAAAAGCCTCGATTACGCCGCCCTCAAACGCGATCTGGTGGCGCTGATGACCGACTCCCAGGACTGGTGGCCGGCGGACTGGGGCCACTACGGCGGTCTGTTCATCCGCATGGCCTGGCACAGCGCCGGCACCTACCGCACCGCCGATGGCCGCGGCGGCGCCGGCACCGGCAACCAGCGCTTCGCACCGATCAACAGCTGGCCTGACAACGGCAACCTCGACAAGGCCCGCCGGCTGCTCTGGCCGATCAAACAGGCCTATGGGAATGCCATCTCCTGGGCCGATCTGATCATCCTGGCCGGCAACTGCGCCCTCGAATCGATGGGTTTGGCGACCTTCGGCTTCGGCGGCGGCCGCGTTGACATCTGGCAGCCCGAGGAGGACATCTTCTGGGGCAACGAGACCACCTGGCTGGGCGATCAGCGCTACAGCGGCGACCGCGATCTGGAGCGGCCCCTGGCCGCCGTGCAGATGGGATTGATCTACGTCAACCCGGAAGGCCCGAATGGGGTGCCCGACCCGGTGGCCTCGGGCCGCGATGTGCGCGAAACCTTCAAGCGCATGGCCATGAACGACGAAGAAACCGTCGCGCTCACCGCCGGCGGGCACACCTTCGGCAAGGCCCACGGCGCCGGCTCCACCGAGCTGGTGGGCCCGGCGCCGGAGGGGGCGCCGCTGGAGGAGCAGGGCCTGGGCTGGCGCAACCGCCACGGCAGCGGCAAGGGTGCCGACACCACCACCAGCGGCCTCGAAGGGGCCTGGAAACCCAACCCCACCCGCTGGGACCGGGGCTACTTCGAGATGCTGTTCGGTTACGAGTGGGAGCTGACCAAAAGCCCCGCCGGCGCCTGGCAATGGCAGGCCAGGGACGTGAGCGAGGCGCACCTGATCCCCGACGCCCACGACCCCGGCATCAAGCACCGGCCCATGATGACCACGGCCGACCTCTCGCTGCGCTTCGATCCGATCTACGAGCCGATCGCCCGCCGCTTTCACCAGGATCAGCAGGCCTTCGCCGACGCTTTCGCCCGCGCCTGGTTCAAGCTCACCCACCGCGATCTGGGACCCAAGACGCTCTACCTCGGCCCGGAGGTTCCCGCCGAAGTGCTGCTCTGGCAGGACCCGATCCCCGCCGTCGATCACCCCCTGATCGATGCCGCCGGCCTCACCGGGCTAAAAGCCCAGCTGCTGGCCTCGGGGCTGTCGGTGGGCGAGCTGGTGGCCACCGCCTGGGCCTCGGCCTCCACCTTCCGGGGCTCCGACAAGCGCGGCGGTGCCAACGGCGCCCGCCTGCGTCTGGCGCCCCAGAAAGACTGGGCCGTCAACCAGCCCGGGCAGCTGAAGCGGGTGCTCGGGGTGCTCGAAACCATCCAAGCGGCGTTCAACGGCGCCCAGGGCGATGGCACCAGGGTCTCCCTGGCCGATCTGATCGTGCTGGCCGGTGATGCCGCCGTGGAAGCGGCCGCCCGGGCCGCTGGCCACAGCCTGGAGCTGCCCTTCAGTCCTGGCCGCAGCGACGCCACCCAGGAGCAGACGGATGTGGACTCCTTCGCGCTGCTCGAGCCCCAGGCCGATGGCTTCCGCAATTACCAACAACGGGCCTTCAGCGTGGCGGCGGAGCACCTGCTGATCGATCGGGCCCAGCTGCTCACCCTCAGCGCCCCCGAGCTGACCGTGCTGATCGGTGGTCTGCGGGTGCTGGGGGCGAACACAGAGGCCTCCCCCATGGGGTGTTCACCGATCGGCCCGGTGTGCTCAGCAACGATTTCTTCGTGAACCTGCTCGACATCGGCACCGTCTGGAGCCCCACATCGGAGGCCGGCGATCTGTTCGAGGGGCGTGACCGCCGCAGCGGCGAACTCCGCTGGAGCGGCACCCGCGTGGATCTGGTGTTCGGCTCCAACTCCCAGCTACGCGCCCTGGCGGAGGTCTATGCCCAGGCCGATGCGGGCGCGAAGTTCGTGCGCGATTTCGGCGCCGCCTGGGGCAAGGTGATGAACCTGGATCGCTTCGACAGGAGCTGAGCCGGCCGCGGCCGACTCAGACGTTGAACAGAAACTCCATCACATCTCCTTCGGCCACCACGTACTCCTTGCCCTCGCTGCGCAACCAGCCGCGGTTGCGGGCCTCGGCCAGGGAACCGGCCTCGATCAGCTGCTCGTAGGCCACGGTCTGGGCGCGAATGAAGCCCCGCTCGAAATCGGTGTGGATCACGCCGGCGGCCTGGGGGGCGGTCATGCCCGCGTGGATCGTCCAGGCCCGGGTTTCCTTCTCGCCGGTGGTGAAGTACGTGCGCAGGCCCAGCAGCTGGTAGGTGGCGCGGATCAGGCTCTTGAGCCCCCCTCGCTCACCCCCAGGCCCGCCAGGTAATCGGCGCGCTCCTCCTCGCCCAGATCCACCAGTTCGGCCTCCACCTGGGCGGAGATGCGCACGGATTCGGCCCCCTCACGGCCCGCCAGTTCCAGCACCGCGCGGCTGTGGTCGTTGCCGGCCGCCAGGTCGTCTTCGCTGACGTTGGTGGCGTAGATGATCGGCTTGAGGGTGAGCAGCCCCAGGGGCCGGATCAGGCTCTGCTCCTCCTCGCTCAGCCCCAGGCTGCGGGCGGCGCCCCCTGCTCCAGCACCAGCTGGATGCGCCCCAGCAGGGCATCCTCGGCCTGGGCCTCCTTGCTGGTGCGGGCCTGCTTCTTGAGTCGCTCGCGCCGTTTCTCCACCTGGGCCAGGTCCGAGAGGCCCAGCTCCAGGTTGATCACCTCGGCATCCCGCACCGGCTGAACGCTGCCGGAAACGTGGATCACGTCGTCGTCCTCAAAGCAGCGCACCACGTGCACGATCGCGTCCACCTCGCGGATGTTGGCGAGGAACTTGTTGCCCAGACCCTCCCCTGGCTGGCGCCGGCCACCAGCCCGGCGATGTCCACGAACTCCACCCGGGTGGGGATCAGCTCCTTGGAGCGGGAGATCGCCGAGAGCTTGGCCAGGCGCGCATCCGGCAGGGCCACGATGCCCACGTTCGGCTCGATCGTGCAGAAGGGAAAGTTGGCGGCCTGGGCCTGGGCGTTGGCCACCAGAGCGTTGAAGAGGGTGGATTTGCCCACGTTGGGCAGCCCCACGATTCCGGCTTTGAGCATGGGCCGGAATCTAAACGGGTCGGTCTTCGCCACCTTCGGGCTCGCCATTCGCGGCCGGAACCATCAAGACTGGGGCCACCGCCGCATCCGACCCATTCCTTCCTCCATGCTCCAACCAGCCCCGAGGGTCGCTGGGGAGACCAAGCCAACGGGTCCGATCAAGCGCCCTCGCCGGCAACGCCAACGTGTCTGGGCCGCCGGCGCCCTGGCCCTGGCGGTCGCCATCGGCGGCTTCAGCCTCTGGTCGAGCCGGCGCAGCGCTGAGCGCTCCAAAAACCTCAGCACTTACACCGTGAGCGCCGAGCGCGGCAGCCTGCCCGGCATCGTCAGCGCCAGCGGTGAACTGAAGGCCGTGCGCAGCGTCAACGTCAGCCCCAAGCGCGGTGGCGTGCTGCAGACCCTTTTCATCGACGAGGGTGAGCGGGTGAAGGCGGGCCAGCCCATCGCCCTGATGGACAGCGGCGATCTCCAGGACCGCGAAAGCGAATTCCAGGCCCAGGTGCGCCAGGCGCAGGCGGAATACCGCCGCAGCCGCTCGGAGTTCGAACGGCGGCGCAAGCTCTACGCCCAGGGCGCCATCAGCCAGGACGACTTCATCTCCTTCAACACCCGCCTGGCCACCAGCCAGGCCGCCCTCGACGCCGCCCGGCAGCGGAGCGGCCAACGCGGCGTGGAACGCTCCGAACTGACCATCCGCGCCCCCTTCGACGGGGTGATCACCCAGCGCTTCGCCGATCCTGGCGCCTTCGTCACCCCGACCACGGCGGCCTCGGCCAACGCCGGGGCCAGCAGCTCCTCGGTGGTGGAACTGGCCCAGGGCCTCGAGGCGGTGGCCAAGGTGCCCGAGAACGACATCGGACGCATCCGGGTGGGTCAGGCGGCCAGCCTGCGGGTGGATGCCTTCCCCGACCGGCGTTTCGCCGCCCAGGTCAAACAGATCGCCCCGCGGGCGGTCAAGACCAACAACGTCACCTCCTTCGAGGTGGAAGCTTCAGCTGATCAATCCGCCGCCGGAGCTGCGCATCGGCATGACCGCCGACATCGACTTCCAGACCGGCCAGCTAGCGGTGCGCACCCTGGTGCCCACCGTGGCCGTGGTCACCGAAGGCGGCAAGCCGGGGGTGCTGCTGGTGGGCAAGGGCAACGAACCCACCTTCCAGCCCGTGGAACTGGGTAACAGCAGCGGCCGGAACACCCAGATCCTCAGCGGCCTGAACCCCGGCACGAAGGTGTTCATCGACCTGCCGCCCTGGGCTAAGAAGCGACCCGGGAGTTGAGCAGCGCCCGGCTGGCCTCCAGGATCCTGCCGCTGGCCTGGCCATCGCCGAAGGGGTTGTGGGCCTGGGCCATCGCCGCGTAGGCGGCCGGATCCTCCAGCAGCTGTGAGGCTTCGCGCACGATGTCGGCGGTGTCGGTGCCGATCAGGCGGGCGGTGCCTGAATCGACCGCCTCAGGCCGCTCCGTGGTGCGCCGCAGCACCAGCACGGGCTTGCCCAGGGCCGGTGCCTCCTCCTGCAGACCACCGGAATCTGTGAGCAGCAGCGTGCAGCCACGGATCGCCGCCACCAGACGGTCGTAGTCGAGCGGTTCGGTGAGGAAGGCCCTGGGGTGGCTGCCCAGCAGCGCTTCGAGTGGTTCCCGCACGGTGGGATTGCGGTGCAGGGGCAGCAGCAGGGCGGTGTCGGGGAAGCGCTCCAGCAGCTCCAGGAAGCCATGGCCGATGTCCTGCAGACGGGGGCCCCAGTTCTCGCGCCGGTGCACCGTGGCCAGGATCACCCGCTGCCGCTGCCAGTCGAGGCCGGGGATCACCAGCTGGGGGCGCGCTCGGCCATCAGCAGCAGGGCATCGATCACCGTGTTGCCGGTGACCAGCACGCGCCCCACCACGCCGGAGGCCCTGAGATTGGCCTCAGAGACGCGGGTGGGAGCGAAATGCAGCTGGGCCACCTGGGAGATCAAACGTCGGTTGGCCTCCTCGGGGAAGGGATCCAGCAGGTTGTCCGTGCGCAGGCCCGCCTCCACGTGGCCCACGGGGATCTGCTCGTAGAAAGCGGCCAGGGCCGAGGCGAAGGCGGTGGTGGTGTCCCCCTGCACCAGCACCAGATCGGGCCGATGGGCCGTGAACTCCTCACGCAGCCCCTGCAAGGCCGCACAGGTGACGTGGGTGAGGGTCTGCTTCGGGGCCATCAGCGCCAGGTCCAGATCGGCCGTGAGCCCGAACAGATCCATCACCTGGCTCACCATCTCCCTGTGCTGGCCGGTCAGCACCACCCGGGTGCGCAGATCAGTGGCCGCGCGGAAGGCCATGATCACCGGCGCCAGTTTGATCGCCTCTGGCCGGGTGCCGAGCACGATGGTGACCAGGGGAAGAGGGGTCAAAACGGCGCAGCAATCGGGCGGATCCTAAAGATGGGCGCCGCAGACCCATGACAACGGCGCGAATTCAAGCAAAGCTTGGTGCAACGACTGAGCACGCCGTCACCATGTCCGCCAACGAACCAGGGGCTCCCTCCTCCCTCTTCCCCCCCCTGGCGGCGCCGACCGTGCCGGATCTGCCGCCCATTCCCTCCATCCCGGCGATCCCCTCCCCGGCCGCGCCGCTCCCCGAGGCGGTCTCCACTCAGGCCATCACCTCCAGCGAGGAAGCGTCCAAGGGTCTCGACCTGCCCCCTGAGCCCAGCAACCTGCAGGAGATCGTGCGCATCGCCCACGAACGCAATTTCTCCGACGTCCACCTCGGGGTGGGGGAAGAACCCCGTTACCGGGTGCGGGGTGACATGCGGCACACCGGCTGGCCTGTGGCTGATCAGGCCACCTTCAACGGCTGGCTTCGGGAGATGCTCACTCCGGTGGAAATCGATCGATTCCAGAACGACAAGGAATTTGACGGTTCCTTCGCGTTCCCCTTCGTGCGGGTGCGGATCAACCTGCTGGAAACCCTGCTTGGGCCGGCGATGGTGCTGCGGCTGATCCCCCAGAAAATCGCCACAATCCAGGACCTCAACCTGCCCGATGTGCTTGAGGAGGTCTGTCAGCGGCCCAAGGGCCTGGTGCTGGTGACCGGGCCCACCGGTTCGGGCAAGAGCACCACCTTGGCGGCGATGATCGACTGGATCAACCGCAACCAGAAACGTCACATCGTCACGATCGAGGATCCGATCGAATTCGTCCACCAGAGCAAGAGCTCCATGGTGCGCCAGCGGGAAGTGGGGCACCACACAAAGCTGTTCCACAATGCCCTTCGGGCAGTCCTGCGGGAGGATCCCGATGTGATCCTGATCGGTGAAATCAGGGACAGGGAAACACTCACCACCGCCCTTGAAGCCTCCCAGACCGGTCACCTGGTGTTTGGGACCCTCCACACCAACTCCGCCGTGCGCACGGTGGAACGGGTGCTGGGCATGTACCCCCTGAAGACCAGGACAATGTGCGCCGCTCCGTCTCCGAAGCCTTGCTGGCGGTGATTTCCCAGGGGCTGATCAAAACCACTGACGGCAAACGGGCCGCCTTCCACGACATCCTCATCAACACCGATGCCTGCCGGGATTACATCCAGCAGGCCAAGATGGACGAGGTGGAGCAGATCATGGAGCGCAGTGCCTTCGACGGCATGCAGAGCGCCAACCAGGCGCTGCTGAAACTGGTGCAAACCGGAAAAGTCGACCCTGAAGACGCCCTGGCCCAGAGCCTCAAACCGAACGAACTGGCCCAGTCACTTCGCGGCCGTCAGTGAGCTGCTCAGCAGGCGCACCAGCAGCAGCACCCCGATGCCCAACGACAGACCCAGCATCGCCAGCCGGCCATTCCAGATCTCGGCCTGGGGGTGAATCCCCGCCGCCAGGCGTTCAGCTCGTCCCGTCCCACGGGAGTGGGGCCCTCGCCGTTCTCACGCATGTCAGCAGGGGCCATGGGGCCGGCCGCAGGGTTGGCAGATTCACCCTAAGGGGATGGGCAAGGAAAGGCCCGTGGGTGGTTCGTAAAGGTCATCGGCCTGCTCCAGGGCCAGCCGCGGGGTCACCCCGAGCTTGAGCGAGCTGCGCGACCCGGCCGCCAGCCGCTGGGCCGCCGCCACCCCCACCATGGCCGCGTTGTCGGTGCAGTAGGCCAGGGGGCCACACGCCAGAGCAGCCCCAGAGCAGCGCAACGCTTCTCCATCAAGGCGCGCAGGCGCTGGTTGGCCGCCACGCCACCCACCATCACCACGGTGCCGAGGCCCTGGTCGCGGGCACAGCGGCAGCTGCGTTCCACCAGCACCTCAGCCACCACCTGCTCGAAGCTGGCCGCCAGGTCGGCCACCGGCAGCGGCCCGCCCGCGGCATCCAGCGATTGCACCAGCCGCAGCACCGCCGTCTTGAGGCCGCTGAAACTGAAGTCATAGGGATGGAAGCCGCCCTGGGGCAGGGAGACCCTCCCCTTGGGCAGGGGGAAGCGGTGGGGGTCGCCGCCGGCAGCGGCCGCCTGGATCGCCGGACCACCGGGGTAGCCCAGGCCCAGCAAGCGGGCCACCTTGTCGAAGGCCTCGCCGGCCGCATCATCGCGGCTGCGGCCCAGGCGCTCGTAGCGACCCGGACCATCGATCCGGATCAGTTCGGTGTGGCCACCGCTCACCAGCAGCACCAGGGCGGGCCCCGGCGGCAGGGGGTCCCCCAGATGCACGGAGCAGAGGTGGCCCTCCAGGTGATGCACCCCCACAAACGGCAGCCCATGGAGGGCGGCCAGGGTGCGCCCGGTGACCGAACCCACCAGCAACGCCCCCACCAGCCCGGGGGCCACCGTGGCGGCGATGCCGTCCAGATCGCCGAAGCCCAGACCGCTCTCGGCCATCACCTGCTCGATCAGCAGCGGCAGGGCTTCCACATGGCGGCGGGAGGCGATTTCAGGCACCACCCCACCCCAGAGTGCGTGCTCCTCGACCTGAGAAGCGACGGCACTGGCGAGCACCGTCTGGTCGCGCACGATCGCCGCAGCGGACTCGTCACAACTTGTTTCGACGGCCAGGAGGGTCGGCATCGGCTCTTGAGATGTCCCCTACTGTCCGCAAGTGACATCCTGCCTTCCCGCAGGTCTTTCCCCAGCACCGGACACGATGCGCCGTCTCTTTGCTGTTCTGATCTCAGCCTTCCTGATCTTCGGCTTCGCCCCCGTGGCCCACGCCGATATCGCGGGGCTGACCCCCTGTGCTGAGAGCCCCCGCTTCCAGCAGCGGGCGAGCCAAGCCACCACGGACCAGGCCAAGGCCCGGTTCTCGAACTACAGCCAGGCCCTCTGTGGCACCGATGGCCTGCCCCACCTGATCGTCGATGGCCGCTTCAGCCATGCCGGTGATTTCCTGATTCCGAGCATTGCCTTCCTCTACATCACCGGCACGATCGGCTGGGCCGGCCGCTCCTACCTGATGGCCATCCGCGGCAGCAAGGACGCCACCATGCGGGAAATCCAGATCGACATGCCCCTGGCGTTCAAATCCACCCTCTCCGCCGCCGCCTGGCCCCTGGCGGCCTTCAAGGAGTTCGCCGGCGGAAAAATGCTGGAAGACGACTCCAAAGTCACCGTTTCCCCCGCTGATTACTGGAACCATGAAGAAATTCCTCACCACCGCCCCCGTCGTCGCAGCCGTCTGGTTCACCCTCACGGCCGGAATCATGATCGAGTTCAATCGGTTTTTCCCCGATCTGCTCTTCCACCCCCTCTGAGCCGGGAAACCCATCCCTTTCAGGCGGCCCAAGGGCCGCTTTTTTATGGGCTGACCACCCGCCGCCATCCCGACCAGCCCCCTCAGGCACTGGGGGCAACCGCCGGCTCTGCGCCAAGGCCCATCAACGCCTCCAGTTGGAGCAGGGCCTGATCGAGATCTCCGTTCACCAGCACCGCATCGAACTCCGCCTCGGCCTCCAGCTCCACCCGCGCCCGCTGCAGCCGCCGGGCGATCGCCTCCTCGCTGTCGGTGCCGCGACCGCGGATGCGCCGCTCCAACTCCTCGAAGGAAGGGGGTTTGAGGAAGATCTGAAAGCCCTCGGGAAAGCTGCGCCGCACCTGGCGCGCCCCCTCCAGCTCGATCTCCAGCAGCACCGGATGTCCTGCGGCCAGGTGGCGCTCCACAGGTTCGCGCGGCGTTCCATAGCGATGGCCGGCGAATTCGGCCCACTCCAGCAGTCCCCCCGCCTCCAGCTGACGGTCGAAGCGTTCGCGGCTGAGGAAGAAGTAGTGCTCCCCGTCCACCTCCCCGGCGCGGGGCGAGCGTGTGGTGGCCGACACCGACAGCCAGATGCGGGGATGGCGCCGCAACAAGGCCGCCACCAGAGTGCCCTTGCCGACACCGCTCGGTCCGGTGATCAGCGTGAGCCGCCCGGCGGAGGAAGGGGAAGCCATCATCGGAAACACCGCCTGCCAGCAGAGTAGGGGCCATGACCGCGCCTGAGACAGCCGCTGGAACCACCAGCCGAGCGAGCCCGCAACGCCTTCCCCTTCAGGCCCTCGATGTGACCAGCCTCAAGGCGGTGTTGGCGGAATGGCGGCCCACCCTGCTGCCCTGCCGCTTCGAGAAGGCCCAGCAGAGCGCCCCCACACCCTGCAACTGGGGCTGCGGGCGCTGGATCGACGTGTCTGGCTGGAGATCAGCTGGCAGGCGGAGGCACCGCGGTTGCTGGCGATCGAGCCGCCCCCGCATCGGTGCGGGCAGCACCCTGGCCCAGCAACTGCAACACGGCCTGGCCGGTCTGGCCCTGGTGGAGCTGGAGCAACGGGGCTGGGAACGGGTGGTGGAACTGCGCTTCGCCCGCCGCCCAGGCGATCCGATCAGCCGCACCCTGGTGGTGGAACTGATGGGCCGCCACAGCAACGTGTTCCTGCTCGATGAGCAGCAACGGGTGATCACCCTGGCCCGTCAGGTCAAGGAGCAGCACTCACGGCTGCGGCCGATCGGCACCGGCGATGCCTACGGTCCGCCACCGTCCCTGCAGGGGCACAGCCCCTCGCTCGAGGAGCCCTTCCCTCGCTGGAGGGGGCGCCTCAGCCTGGTGCCCATGACCCTGGGCCAGGCCCTGCGGGAGGCCTATCAGGGGATCAGTCCCGCCCTGGCTCTGCAACTGGCGGGAGATCAGCCGGAGGTCTCGAGAGCCCTGCTGGAGCAACCGGTGGCCGCCCTGGACGAGCCGCAATGGGAGCAACTCTGGCGCCGCTGGCAGCGTTGGCTGCGGGCCGTGGCCACTGGCGATTTCCAGTTCACCCCCGGCGGCGCCTGCGCCTTCCGCTGCTGGAAAGAGGCCGGTGCAGCGACCAGCGACTGCGAGGCCCACCCAGCTGGGCTGCCCATCAACGGAGCCCTCAGCCGGTATTACAGCGGCGAGCTGAACCGCCGGCTGCTGGCCGAGCGCCAGGGCGGCCTGCGCCAGCGGGGAAACCAGGCGATCGAGCGGGAGCGGCGCTTGCTGCAGCAGCAAGAGCAGCTGCTCGCACGGGTGGAGGACAGCGATGGGCTGCAGGAACGCGCCCACGCCCTGCTCAGTGGCCAGGCCCCGCGCCGGGAGCAGATCGATGAGGCCCAGCGGCTCTACCGCCAGGCCCGCAAGCTGCGGCGCTCGCAGGCGGCGATCACCCCGCGGATCGCCCACCATCGAGAGCGGCTCGAACGACTGGAGGCCAGCCTCACCTTCATGGAGCAGGCCGACGACCTGGCCCAGCTGGAGACCCTGGAGGCCGAACTGCAGGAGCTCAGCGCCGAGGGCCGGAAACCGAAACGCCCCCTGGGCGGAGGCGCCAACAGCGCGCCGGTCCCACCGCAACCCCTGGAGCTGCGCAGTGGAGGTGGCCTGAGGGTGCAGGTGGGCCGCAACCACCGCCAGAACGAGTGGATCAGCCTGCGCCAGGCCCGCCGCGGGGATCTCTGGTTCCACGCCCAGGAATGCCCGGGCAGTCACGTGGTGCTCAAGAGCTCGGAGGCGCCGGCCCAGGACGACGACCTCCAGCTGGCGGCCGATCTGGCCGCCCACTTCAGCCGGGCCCGGGGCAATGGACGGGTGGCGGTGGTGATGGTGCCCACCGATCAGTTGCAGCGCATCCCCGGTGCGGGGGCCGGCACCGTGCGCCACCGGGGTGGCGAACAGCTCTGGGCCGATCCAGGCCGCGCCGCAGCCTGGCTGAGCCGCCCGGCAGGCGGATCAGGAGCGCCGGTCCCTAGCCTCGAACCAGCGCAGCGGCCATGAGTCCCAACGATTCCCCACCGGGCCAGCCGCCCGCACCGATTCGAGTCACCCCCATCAACGCCGCAGGCCGCTGGTTAGCGAAAACGGCCCCGGGGGGATCCAGGCGACTTCCCGGCGGAGGTGGAGATGAGCCTGGTCGATCACCTCGAGGAACTGCGCCAGCGGGTGTTGCAGAGCCTGCTGGCTGTGGTGGTGGCCGCCGCCGCCTGCCTGGTCCTGGTCAAACCCCTGGTTCGCCTGCTGGAGGTGCCCGCCGAGGGCATGCGCTTCCTGCAGCTGGCTCCCGGGGAGTTCCTGTTCGTGTCGCTCAAGGTGGCGGGCTATGCCGGCCTCACCCTGGCACTGCCGTTCATCCTGTATCAGGGCTTGGCCTTCGTGCTCCCTGGCCTCACCCGACGGGAACGGCGGCTGGTGGCGCCGGCGGTGGCTGGATCGGCCGTGCTGTTTCTGGGGGGCCTGGCCTTCGCCTGGTGGGCCCTGGTGCCGGCGGCCCTGCGCTTTCTGGTGAGCTACGGCGCCGATGTGGTCGAGCCGATCTGGTCGATCGAGCGCTACCTGGATTTCGTCCTGCTGCTGATGGTGGCCACGGGTCTGGCCTTCCAGTTGCCCGTGCTGCAGCTGCTGCTCGGGGCCTTCGGCCTGCTGCGGGCTGAAACGATGCTGGCGGCGTGGCGCTGGGTGGTGCTGGCGGCGGCCCTGGCGGGGGCCGTGCTCACCCCTCCACCGATCCGGTGACGATGCTGCTGCTTACCGGGGCGATCACCGCCCTCTACCTGGTGGGGGTGGCACTCGTTGCCCTGGTGCAATCGGTGCGAACCGAAGCCGGCACGGCCGGCGACGGCGTGCACGAGGCTGCGGATGGGGCCCCGGGCGAGAGCTAGAGCAGGAACTCCTTTCCCCGACCGCCCGTCTCCAGTGCCAGGCCCATGGCCTTGCCCAGCCGTGGGCGCTCAGCCGTGGTGAGCAGCCACTCACGCACCTGGCCGGCCACCCCCAGTTCGTTGAGCAGCGCGATCAGTTCCCCGATGTGTGCGGCGTAGGCCTCCGCGTCCAGGGGGAACGACTGCTGCTCCAGGTAGGCCCACATCACCTGCAGATAGAGCCGGCCCCGGCGCTGCACCAGCTGCATGTCGTAGGAGGCGCGCCAACGGGAGCGCAGCACTCCGAGCACCTCCTCAAGGCCGAGGGGCGGGGCGGGCTCCACATCGGGAGGCTCGGGCACGGGAAAGGGTCGGGTTGCGCAACAGCATGTTGCAGCAATCCACCATGGCCCCGCCGCCACAAACGGTGATGGGCAGGGCAGCGTCCATAATGGGCGGCACGTCACGTCGGCTCACTGGACCGCTCCTATGACTCAGATCCCAGCGAGCGATGTCCCCGGAATGGGTCGGCGGCAGTTCATGAATCTGCTCACCTTCGGATCGGTCACGGGCGTCGCCCTGGGGGCCCTCTATCCGGTGGTCAACTACTTCATTCCCCCCAAGGCGGTGGGCGGCTCCGGCGGGGTGAGCGCCAAGGACGAACTGGGCAATTCCGTCACCGCCAGCGGCTGGCTTTCCACCCACAACGAAGGCGACCGCAGCCTGGTGCAGGGCCTCAAGGGTGACCCCACCTACCTGACCGTGGAAGGGCCCGATGCGATTGGCAGCTACGGCATCAACGCGATCTGCACCCACCTGGGCTGCGTGGTGCCCTGGAACAGCGGCGCCAACAAGTTCATGTGCCCCTGCCACGGCAGCCAGTACGACGCCACCGGCAAGGTGGTGCGCGGCCCCGCGCCCCTTTCCCTGGCCCTGGCCCAGGTGAGCGTCGAGAACGACAACGTGTTCCTCAGCCCTTGGACGGACACCGATTTCCGCAACGGTGAGCAGCCCTGGTGGGCCTGAATCCGCTGAGCCTTCTTCCCCCTCCCGTCGCCTGCCCGTCCGTCCCATGCGCCGCTCCCTCACCCTCCTGCTGACCACCCTGCTGACCTTCGGCGTTCTGCTGATCGCCCCCCAGAGCAGCTGGGCCTATCCCTTCTGGGCCCAACAGAACTACGAGAATCCCCGCGAAGCCACCGGCAAACTGGTGTGCGCCAACTGCCACCTGGCCAAGAAGCCCACCCACGTGGAAGTGCCCCAGGCGGTCTTCCCCGACACGGTCTTCAAGGCCACCGTCGAGATCCCCTACGACACCAGCGTGCAGCAGGTGGGCGGTGACGGCAGCCGCACCGGCCTGAACGTGGGGGCGGTGGTGATCCTTCCAGACGGTTTCACCCTCGCGCCCCCCGAGCGCCTCAGCGAGGAGCTCAAGCAGGAAACCGAAGGCGTCTACTACACCCAATACAGCGATGCCTACCCCAACATCCTGCTGGTGGGCCCACTCCCCGGTGACCAGCACCAGGAGATCGTCTTCCCGATCCTTTCGCCTGATCCCGCCACCGACAGCGGCATTCACTTCGGCAAATACTCGATCAATGTGGGCGGCAACCGGGGCCGGGGCCAGGTGACCCCCACCGGTGAGAAGTCCAACAACACCGTCTACACCGCCCCCGCTGCGGGCCGGGTGGCCAGCATCACCCCCGGCGAGAACGGCGCCACCGCTGTGACGATCACCACCGCCGATGGGGCCAGCGTCAGCGAAACCATCCCCGCCGGCCCCACCCTGCTGGTGGCCGTGGGTGATCAGCTGGCCGCCGGAGCCCCGCTCACCGACGACCCCAACGTCGGCGGTTTCGGTCAGTTGGACACCGAAATCGTGCTGCAGAACCCCGTCAGGATCTATGGCCTGCTCGCCTTCTTCGCCGCCGTCACCCTGGCCCAGATCATGCTGGTGCTCAAGAAGAAGCAGTTCGAGAAAGTCCAGGCCGCCGAGGGGCTGATCTGATTCACCGCCGCGCCTGAGCTCATCCCTCTTCCAGCCCTGACCCTTCCTGCGCCGTCCGCCCTGGCCGTGTTCAGTTCACCCGGGCCCCTGCTGTTTCAGCTGGGGCCCTTCTCCCTGCGCTGGTATGGGTTGCTGATCGCCCTGGCGGTGCTGATGGGCCTGGCCCTGGCCACCCGCCTGGGTCGCAGGAGGGCCATCGATGCGGGCCTGATCGCCGACCTGCTGCCGATCCTGGTGCTGGCAGCAGTGATCAGTGCCCGGATCTACTACGTGGCCTTTGAGTGGCGCCAGTATTCCCTCAACTGGCTCGATGCCCTCAAGGTCTGGCAAGGGGGCATCGCCATCCATGGGGCGTTGATCGGCGGCTCCCTGGCGGTGATCCTGTTCTGCCGCTGGCGCAGGCAACCCTTCTGGGCCCTGCTGGATGTGCTCGTGCCCTCGGTGGCCCTGGGCCAGGCGATCGGCCGCTGGGGCAATTTCTTCAATTCCGAGGCCTTCGGCGTGCCCACCGATCTGCCCTGGGCCCTCACCATCCCCCTGGCGAACCGACCCACGGCCTTCCTGGGCCAGAGCAGCTTCCACCCCACGTTCCTCTACGAATCGCTCTGGAACCTGGGGGTGCTCACCCTGCTGCTGCTGCTGTTCCAGCGCGCCAGCCAAGGCAAGCTCGTTCTGCCCGATGGCGCCCTCAGCTGCGTCTACCTGATCGCCTACAGCGCCGGTCGATTCTGGATCGAAGGGTTGCGGATCGACCCCCTCTGCCTGCTGGGCCAACCGCCGTTCTGTGAAGGTGGGTTACGCATGGCCCAGCTGATGAGCTTGATTTTGATCGCCATCGGCGGCTTCGGCCTCTGGTGGCTCTACGGCCGCCGGCGGGCCCTGCCCGACCCCAGCGGTGTGTCCACCCACGTCAACGGCACGGCCCCTTGAGCCTTCCACCTGCAGGGCCCGTGGCCCCCACCGTCAAGATCGTCGGCGCCGGCCCCGGCGCCCCCGATCTGCTCACCCTGAGGGCCGCCCGCGCGATCGAGCAGGCCGATGTGCTGGTCTGGACCGACTCCCTGGTGTCGCCCCAGATCGCCGCCCTGGCCCCAGCGGGCTGTGAATCGATCCGCACCAGCACCCTCACCTTGGAGGAGGTGATGGCCGTGGTGAGCGCGCGGGCCCGCGCCGGCCTCCATGTGGTGCGGCTGCACGATGGCGACCCTTGCCTCTACGGCGCCCTGGCCGAGCAGATCTGCCGGCTGGCCGATGCCGGGCTGGAGCTGGAGGTGGTGCCGGGGTTGAGCGCCTACCAGGCCACCGCCGCCGCCCTGCAGAGCGAATTGACGATCCCGGGGCTGGTTCAGACGATCGTGCTCAGCCGGGCGGGAGGCCGCACCGGTGTGCCCGAACGGGAATCCCTGGGGCGGCTGGCGGCCCTGCGGGCCTCCCTCTGCCTCTACCTCAGTGCCCGCCATGTGGAGGAGGTGCAGGCTGCCCTGCTGGAGCATTACCCCGCCGACACCCCCGTGGCAATCGGCTACCGGGTCAGCTGGCCCGACCAGTGGCTGCAGGTGGTGCCCCTGGAGCGAATGGCGGCCGTCAGCCTCGAACGCAATCTGATCCGCACCACCCTCTTCGTGGTCAGCCCCGCCCTGCGCTCACCGGCGGACGCCCGCTCGAAGCTTTATTCCGCCAGCCACGATCACCTGTTCAGGGCCGCCGCCGCCTCCAGTCCGGCCTGATCAGGGGCGGGGGAGCGCTGGCGGCCTGCGGCGGCTCCCCATCGCCGTAGAGCTCCCGCGCCAGACGCGCCTGATCGAAGCCGCAGCCCAACCGCGCCACGATCGCCTCCAGGTCGATGGCGGCGTTGCCCAGGCAGCAGGTGCCGCCGGGAGAAGGCGTCACGTTGAACACCAGGCCAGGCCGTGGCGCGATGCGTGCCTCCCCGAGCATCAACCGCCGCTCCCCCTTGTGGATCAGCTGGGGACGCACCCCGCCGTAGCCCTCGGCGAAGCGCAGATCCTCCAACTGCATGCCGGGCACGATCTTGCGGGCATCGGCCAGAAACAGCCGGCGCCTGAGCCAGGGCACCTCAAACAGCAGGTTGCGCAGGATGTAGCTGCGGATGTCGGCCACGCGCAGCAGCTGCCAGAACACGGCGAGCACCGACCAATCCAGCCGCAGCACCTTCAGGAACTCAAAAAAGGAGGCGGGTCTGTAGCGCTCCAGCAGCGGCAACAGCAGGGCGGTGGGCCCAAAACGCGTCTGTCCCGGGGCTCGCACATCGGGGTCGCCGTGGATGGCGGCGAAGGGGAGTTTGTCGTTCTGCACCGTGTAGACCTTGCCCTTGAGCAGGTCGGGAGTGAAGTAGAAGCTCCCCGCCACCGGCAGACAGGAGTACTCCAGGCCGTAGCCCAGCTGCTGGGCCATCAGCAGGCTGTGGGCGCCGGCGCAGACCACCACATGGCGGGCCCGGTAACGCCTGGGACCCGCCGCGGTGCTGGCGTCCACCAGGAACGCCTCTCCCTCTGGGGTGATCCTCTCGACCCGCTGCCCCAACCCCAGCTCGAGTTGGCGATCGCTGCCGACCACGGCGGCGTGGGCCTGCTCCACAAACGACTCGGCCAGCTGCTCGTAGTCGACGGCGGTGTAGGTGCTGCGGATGCCGATCGCCACCAGCTCCTCGCGGCGCGGGACCCCATCCACCAGCGCCACATGGGGCTCCCACTGAGCGATCTGCTCCGGTTCCAGCAGTTCCATGGCCGGGAAGTGGGGGCAAAGCGCGAGAAGCGCTCCCGCAGGAAGGCGCACTCCGAGGCCCCCACGGCGAGCACCATCTTGGGGGTGCGGAACACCGTGCGCCCGCGCCGCTCAGCATCCAGCAGGGCGGCGTAGTGCACGATCATCTCCGCCGTGCGCTTCACCTTCAGGGCCTTCTCGAGGCTGTAGTTGGTCTCGATGTCGCCGCAGTGGATCGTCTGGCTGTTGTTGGTGGCCTTGGAGTTGACCTGGGCCAGCCGCTCGTAGCGCTCCAGCAGAGCCAGCCTGGGCAGATCGGTGTAGCGGGCCAGCTCGAACAGCAGAGCGGTACCGCAGACGCCTCCGCCCACGATCAGCACATCCACCTCCTGGCGGGCCTCAGGGTCAACGGTGGCGGTGGACGTGGCGATCACGCGCGCGCGGGGGACGGAGGTTCCGTCAATTCTTCATGGTCGCCCCCGGGGGCCGGGGGTGGGCCGACGAGGTTTTATGATTGAAGGGTGCGGGCGATTAGCACAGCGGTAGCGCACTTCCTTCACACGGAAGGGGTCACTGGTTCGAATCCAGTATCGCCCATGATTACAGAGGCCTGTCGTTCATCTTCAGGTCGCTTATTTTTTCTTTTGGCCTTTACTTTCGGCCTGGCAACCCCGGTGGTAAACCCAACTACAGACCGTTCCAGCGGATTGGAGGGAGAATGGGAAGTGGCCTTTGGCCAACCACCCGCAGCCATCCGTGTCCGAGCCGATCCCCGACCCCCCGTCGCTTTCCGGTGATCCCCTCGTCAGACTCGGCAAGGTGCTTCGGGAGGCCCGGGAGGCCAAAGGGCTGAGCCTTGGAGCCCTGGCCGATCAGTTGTGCATGGGCAGCGACCAGTTGCAGGCGCTGGAGCAGGGCGCCAACGACCGCCTGCCTGAAAAAGTGTTCGTGGTGGCCCAGGTCCGTCGGGTGGCCACCGTCCTGGGGCTGGACGCCGACCCCCTGATCGAGGAGCTGCGACGAATGGATCTGGGTACCCCCGGCGGCAACGGCACCTCCTCCAGTCGGCGCCCCAGCGCCGCGGCACTCCCATCGCCCCTCCTCAGCCCCCAGGCGCCCTCGCCCCGTCCCTCCAGCGCCTCCAACCGTTTCCCCCGCACTGCCCCCAAGTGGGTCCTGGGGGCCCTTGGTGCGCTGGTGCTGGTGACCAGCCTCGGCACCCTGGCCTGGCGCCAGGGACAGGAGGTCCGTCCCCGCTCAGCGCCTCCCGAGGCGCCCCTGACAGCCGACAGGCCACCGGCCCTGGCCCCGTCCACCCCTCAATCCCCAAAGGCAGGTGTGACGGCCCCCGCAACGAAGGCCATCGTGGTCCTCTCCAGCACCGAGGGCAGCTGGATTGCTGTGCGCAACGGCTCAGGGCAACGGCTCTACCAGGGCCTGCTCAAAGGTGAGCGGCGATTTCCCGCCGAACCAGGTCTGAAGGTGCTGGCCGGCCGTCCTGATCTGGTCACCGTGCGCATCGGCAATTCAACCGCCCGCCGCCTCGGGCCGATCAACGAAGTGATCTGGCGCCCGCTCAGGTGACCTCCAGATGGAGGCCCATGGCCTCCATCACCGCCGGCGCGCAGGCCTGCAGACTCCAGCGCTCCAGGCTCAGGTCCAGCTCGGCGCTCAGGGGTTTGAGCTCGATCGTGACGGCAGCAGGACCCGGGCGCACCACCAGCTCGCCGATCAACGGTTCGGGGCGGCGGTCCAGGGAGGCGGCCAGGCGCAGCAGCAAGGCCATTGAGGCCACCGTGCGGCGCTGGGAGCGCCCCTCAATCAACTGCCACGACTCATGGCGTTTCTTGGGCAGGCCGCGGCGGTGGTAACGGGCAATCGCCGCCACCATCAGTTGCTCGGCCTCGGAGTAGCCCAGCAACTCCCCATGGCGAATCAGGTACCAGGTGTGCTTGTGGTAGGCGCCAATGTTGATGTGCTGGCCACAGGCGTGGAGCATCGCGGCGGCCCAGAGCAGCTGGCGGCCCTCGCCATCATCGGCATGCAGCAGCCCGGACGTCTGGTCGTGGAGGCTGAGGGCATGGTCCGCCACCCGCTTGGAGCGCACCTGATCGACCCCGAAGCGTTGGGCCTGGTGCAGCACCGTGCGCTGACGGATCGAGCTCTGGAAAGCAAAGCGATCGACGATCAGATCCTTGCGCAGCATCCAATCGACGATCAGGCCCTCCCGCAGCGCCCGTTCGCTGATCACCAGCTCGTCGACGTCGAGCATCGCCATGGCGGTCTGCAGCACCAGGGCACCGGGCACGATGATCTCGGCCCGGCGCTCGTTGAGGGTGGGCAGGGCCCGGCGCTGCTCGGGGGTCATCTCCACCAGCCGGGCCACCAGCAGATCCAGACGTTCCCGGCTCAGGCGGTAGCCCTGCAGCCGCAGCGGCGGACGCTCGTCCTGGGCCGCCGCCATCGCCGCCAGGGCCATGGCGGTGCCACTGGTGGCCACCATCACCGCCGTCTCGCCAGGCTGCAGACGCCGCTTGACCTTGTCGACGGCGGGCTCCAGGGAGCCTTCGATGAAGGCGGTCAGGAACGAGCGGCGCTCGGGCGGGATCGGGTCCTCGCGCACGAAATCACGCTGCAGGCGCACCGCCCCCACCCTGGTGCTGGTGAGGGCCCTGGCGTCGCGGCCGTCCGCCAGGATCAGCTCGGTGGAGCCCCCACCGATGTCGAGGATCAGATGGGGCTGGTCGCCGAAGGCCATGCCCGAGAGCACCCCCAGGTAGATCAGCCGGGCCTCCTCCTGGCCGCTGATCAGGTCCACCTCAAGCCCGAGTTGCTCCTGCAGCGACTGGAGGAAGTCGCGGCCATTGGGGGCCTCACGCACGGCGCTGGTGGCCGCCGTCACGATCTGTTCCACCCCATGGCTGGCCGCCAGCTCGCGGCAATGGCGCAGGGTGACGAAGGCCCGTTCGATCGCCTCGGGGGTCAGATCGCCGCTGTCCTCGTCGCGCTCCCCCAGGCGGGTGCTGGATTTCTCGGTGAGCACCACGCTGAAGCTGCGCAGCACCGGATCCACCGCCGCGATCAGCAGATGGATGGAATTGGTGCCGATGTCGATCGCTGCCACATGGCGCAGGCTCTTCGCTGGGGCCGAAGCCGCTGCGGCAGGGGCCTTCAGGTCGCTGACGGAGGCCCGTTGCTGCTCAAGCTCCGGCATGGGGGCAGATCGCCTGGACTCGGCGTCACTTTGCCACCAGCGCCCCTGGCGCGGACAGCTCGAAGCAACTGCGACCTAGGGTGCCGCCAGCTTTTGGCGATCGATCCCGTCCATGGCCAGCGCAGGCAGCGGTTCGTTATTGCGGGGCTGGTTCGAACTGCTGCGCTGGCACAAACCCAGCGGCCGGCTGATCCTGTTGATCCCGGCGGGCTGGTCGTTGTGGCTCGTGCCCCAGGCGCCGCCAATGGCGCCCCTGGTGGGCTGGATCGTGCTCGGTGGCCTGGCGGTGAGCGGTGCGGGCTGCGTCGCCAACGACCTCTGGGACCGCCACATCGATCCCCAGGTGGAGCGCACCCGCGAGCGGCCCCTGGCCAGTGGCCGGGTGAGTGTCGCCAGTGCTCTGGTGCTGCTGGCGCTCTGCCTGCTGCTGGCCCTGGCGGTGGTGCTAGCCCTGCCAGCGGCCAGCCGGGGGCTCTGCCTGCTGCTGGCCCTGCTCGCCCTGCCACCGGTGCTGCTCTACCCCTCGGCGAAACGCTGGTTCCCCCTGCCGCAGCTTGTGCTGGCCCTGTGCTGGGGCTTCGCCGTGCTGATCCCCTGGGCCGCCGCCACCGGATCGCTCGCAGGCGGCTGGCCCCTGGCCCTGGTGTGGCTGGCCACCCTGGCCTGGACCTTCGGCTTCGACACCGTCTACGCCATGGCCGACCGCCGCGATGACGCCGCCCTGGGCCTGCGCAGCAGCGCCCTCACCCTGGGGGAGCGCGCGCCCCTGGCGGTCGCCCTCAGCTATGGCCTCACAGCCGCAGCGCTGGGGATCGCCGCGGCCCTGCAGGGGGTGGGGGCGATCTTCTGGCCCCTCTGGGTCCTGGCCGCGTTGGCGATGCAGCGGGAGGCCAGGCGGCTCGATGGCGGCCACTTCGGCCGCCAGGTGCGTCTTGGCGCCCTGTTGCTGCTGGCCCTGGTGCTGGGACAGGTGCCTTGAGCGGCGCATCCCCCCAGCGCCATCCCCTGGGGGCTGGGCTGCCGGCTCCCCTGCGCCGGGGCGATCGCGTGCGGCTGGTGTCCGCCAGCTCGGCCCTGGAGGACAGCGAGCGGCTGGACGCTGGCCTGGCCGTGCTTGAGAGCTGGGGCCTGGAGCGGGAAGCTGGCTTCGATCCCCTCCGTCGCTGGGGCTATCTGGCCGGCGAGGATCACCAGCGCCGCGCCGACCTGGAGCCGCACCCCGAGGGGGCCCCGGCGGCCCTACGGGCCTGCGTCCGCGGGGGTTGGGGGGCGGCACGGCTGCTGGAGCAGCCCCTGGAACTGACGCCTGGCTGGTTGCTGGGCTTCTCCGATGTGACCTCCCTGCTCTGGGCCCAACGGGCCCGGGGGCAGGGCGGCGGCATCCACGGCCCGCTGATCACCACCCTGGCCAGCGAGCCCGCCTGGAGCCGCCAGCGGCTGCACAATCTGCTCTTCGGTGCCCCCATGGAGGATCTGAGCGGCGAGGGCTGGCAAGGGGGCGTGGCCGAAGGCCCGCTGCTGGTCGCCAACCTGACCGTGGCCACCCACCTGCTGGGCACCCAGCATCTGCCGGACCTCAAGGGGGCGGTGCTGGTGCTTGAAGACGTGGGCGAAGCCCCCTATCGCGTCGATCGCATGCTCACCCACTGGCGCCTCTGCGGCGCCCTGCAGCAACTGGCAGGCCTGGCCTTCGGACGCTTCAGCGACGACGGGGAAGCGCCTGAGACGCAGGGGGAATCGGACGGGCGGGACGGGCGCTTCAGCACTGAGCAGGTGCTCAAGGAACGCAGCACCGACCTGGGCATCCCCGTGCTCGGGGGCCTGGAGGTGGGCCATGGCCCCGGCAACGCCGCCCTGCCCCTGGGGGTGCGTGCGCGCCTGGATGCTTCCAGCGGGCGTCTCAGCCTGCTGGAGTAGGCCGAAGGGAGAGCACCGCGCCTGCGATGCGCAGGTCGAAGGGGGTGGTGACCTTGATGTTGGAGGGCTCCGCCGCCAGCACCTGCACCGGCCAGCCCAGTCGTTCGAACAGGGCGGCGTCATCGGTGACGCTCCAGCCCTCCTGCAGGGCCCGCTCGTGGGCCGAGCGCAGCCGCTCCACCGCAAAACCCTGGGGGGTCTGGGCGGCCCAGAGCTGGCTGCGATCCGGGGTGTCGAGGATGGTGCCGGCGCCATCCACCCGCTTGATCGTGTCGCTCACAGGGGTGGCGGCGATCACCGCCTGCCCCTGGCGCACAGCGGCCGCACAACGCTCCAGCAGCTCGGGCTCCACCAGGCAACGGGCGCCGTCGTGGATCAGCACATGCTCAGCCTCCGGCGGCAGGGCCGCCAATCCGCGGCGCACGGAGTCCTGGCGGCTGTCCCCACCGTCGATCCAGACCACCGGCCGATCCGGGGCGGCCGCGGCCACCAGGGCCTCCACATCCGGGCGATCCACGGGTTGACCCACCAGTCCGATCCAGCGGATGGCGGCGCAGGCCAGCGCCGCCTCCAGGGTCCAGGCGAGCACCGGCCGGCCGGCCACGCTCAGCAGCAACTTGTTGCGCTCGGCGCCCATGCGGCGGCCGCTGCCGGCGGCGGCGATCAGTAAATGCACAACGGAGGGGGCGGCAGGGAGAAATCCAGACCTGATTCATACAATCGGCCCGCGACAAGCCTGCCCTGCCGCCCTGATGCGCGTTCTCTTTTTGATCCCGGGATCCAGCGCGTCGCAACTCCAGGCGTTCCCTGCCGTCGCCGCCGTCGCTGATCAGCTCCAGGCCCAGGTGCAGGTGGTCTGCCCCACGGCCTCGGCGGCGATCTGGGCGCTGCTCCCCCAGGTGACGCGGGTGCTGGCCTTCGGCGCTGACGGGGACGGGAGCTTCGGCAGCGGCAACGGCCCTGGCGCCGGCAACAGCCTTGCGGACTGGAGCAACCTGCTGGGCTCCGTGCGGGACCCCGACTTCCAGGCCTGCATCAACCTCGCCACGGGGCGCCAGGTGAACCTGATGCTCTCGATGACCCACATCCCCACCCGCATCGCCCAGGACGGCTTCGGCCTCACCGAACGGGTGAGCCCCCAGGAGGGGTGGCCCAACCAGGCCATGGAGTCCTACCTGCGCCCCCTGGGGGTGAGCCTGGACGCCGAAACCTTCCGCCTCTCCCTGCCCAGGCCCGCCCTGGAGCAGGCGGTCGCCGCGCTTCCCCCGGGCGATGGCCCTGCCCTGCTGCTGGCCCCGGCCGGGGAGCCGGCGACTGGCCCGAGGCCAACTGGCGGCTCTTACCGGAGCAGGTGCGCCTCCAGGTGCCCGGCCTGCGGGTGCTCCACACCCTCAGCGACGACAGCCCCGTGGACCGGGCGGCCCAGCTGGCCGCGGCCGATGTGGTGCTGGGGAGCGATCCGACGAGCATCGAGCTGGCCCTGCTCAGCGGCACCCCGTTGGTGGCCCTGGGTCGCCGCAGCGACACACTCCCGGCGCGCCAGGGAGTACAAGGAATTGGTTCATCGGCAGGCCTTGATGACCTCGGTGTTGCCGAGGTCCTGCAAGCCCTCGGGCTGGGTTGATCCGCTCCGCCCCCACCCACCTCTAGAGGATGATCCAACGCTTCCGGAGCAGAGTTCGGCCCCGGTCACACGAGCGGAACCAACACCCGTGGCGCACGCCACTGCTGGCACTGGCGCTGCTGATCAATGCCTCGGCGGCGGGCTACCGGTTCACCGAAGGCTGGGACTGGGGGGACTGCTACTGGATGGTGGTGGTCACCTTGAGCACCATGGGCTGGAGCGACGGCACCACCGCCGCGATGCACACGGGCGGGAGGGTGGTCACCACCCTCTCCCTGGTGGGGGGCCTGGTGGTGGTCCAGTTCGCGATCCAGCGCCTGCTGGGGCTCTCCCAATCCGGTTACTTCCGTCGCCTGCGGGACAACAGTTTTCGCCGCTCATTGCAACGCATGAACGACCACGTGATCCTCTGCGGCTATGGCCGCATCGGCCGGGAAATCGCTGAAAAGCTCTGCTCCGAAGGCATCCCTGTGCTGGTGGTTGAGCTGGAGCCGGAGCGCAAGGCGGCGGCGGAGGCGCGGGGACTGCCCGTGCTCCAGGCCGATGCCACGCTCGATGAAACCCTGCGCGACGCCGGCATCCACCACTGTCGCAGCCTGGTGGCGGCCCTCACCAGCAACGCCGCCAACCTCTACGTGGTGCTCAGCGCCCGCGGCATCGCCCCCAACTGCCGGCTGATCGCCCGCTCCGACAGTGACCAGGCCGAGCGCAAACTGCGCCTGGCGGGGGCCGACCAGGTGGTGAGTCCCTACGTGGCCGGCGGCAGGGCCATGGCCGCCACCGCCCTGCGGCCCCTGGCGGTGGATTTCATGGAACTGCTCGCGGGCTCCGATTGCGAAGTGGAGGAGTTCCAGCTCAGCAGCCGCCCGGAACTGATGAAGGGCATCAGCGGCCGCAGCCTGGCGGAGATGCAGTTCGGACGTCACAGCGGCGCCCTGGTGCTGGCGATCCGCTCACCGGAACCCGAGGACGCCGAACCCTCCAGCCTGCAGGGCAGCACCTACTCCAGGGGTGGCAGCACCTTGATCGCCAACCCCGGCGGCGATGTGCGCCTGGCGCCTGGGCAGTTGCTGGTGGTGCTGGGCAGCAAGGAGCAGCTGGAACGGTTCGAGGCCCTGCTGGGCCCCGCCCTGGAGGGCAGCGACCCGATGGCCAGCTGAACCCCTCGGCCTACGATCGCCCTCGACTGTCCTGCCCGCCGATGTCCGTGCCCGCCACCCCCCTGGCCGGACAGACCGCCGTGGTGACCGGCGCCAGCCGCGGCATCGGCCGGGCGATCGCCCTGGAACTGGCCCGCGCCGGGGCCAAGGTGTTGGTGAACTACGCCAGCTCCGCCGAGGCCGCCGAAACGGTGGTGGCCCAGATCAACGCCGAAGGTGGCGAGGCCTGGTCCTACGGCGCCGACGTGGCCGACGAGGAGCAGGTGGAGGCCATGATCAAGGCGGTGCTCGAGCGCCATGGAGCCATTGACGTGCTGGTCAACAACGCCGGCATCACCCGTGATGGCCTGCTGATGCGCATGAAGACCGCCGACTGGCGCAGCGTCATCGACCTCAACCTCACCGGCGTGTTCCTCTGCACCCGAGCGGTGAGCCGCTCGATGCTCAAAGCGCGTCACGGGCGCATCATCAACATCACCTCGGTGGTGGGGCTGATGGGCAACCCCGGCCAGGCGAACTACAGCGCCGCCAAGGCGGGAGTGATTGGCCTGACCCGCAGCACGGCGGCCGAATTCGCCAGCCGGGGCGTCACCGTGAATGCCGTGGCTCCAGGCTTCATCGCCACCGACATGACCAAGGATCTGCAGGCGGAGCCGATCATCGCCGCCATCCCCCTGGCCCGACTCGGCCAGCCCGAGGAAGTGGCCAGTGCCGTGCGCTTTCTTGCCGCCGATCCCGCCGGCGCCTACATGACCGGCCAGGTGCTGCAGGTGGATGGCGGCCTGGTGATGCGCTGAAAGGGGAACCAGTGGGGCTCAGTTCTCGAGCGGCTGGCCCAGCTCCTCGCGAAGACGGCGAATCTGCTGCAGCAAGCGCAGACGACGGCTGCGGGCGGTGTACGTCAGGAACAGGCGCAGGGGCACATAGACCAGCGCCATCAGCAGCCCCAGGCCGGTGACCACCAGAAACGTGGCGTAGTTGGGCCCCGCCAAAGGGCCGGCCAGGGGGCCCATCAGCGGATCCACCAACGGATCGATCGCCACGTTCTCCAGGGTGGTCTGCAGCAGCTCGTCCATCGCCAGACCCTATCGGGGAGACCAGGCGCCCGCAGGCCGATTCGGGTTTCCCCACCCGCGCCGCGATGACCGCGGGCAAGGCCCTGTGGGAGCCTGTGGGAAACGTGCGCCCCCGTTCCCAGGCATGGCCAAGCTGATCAACTTCTCCGATGACTCCCGCAGCTCCCTGGAGCGGGGCGTCAACGCCCTCGCCGATGCGGTGCGCGTCACCATCGGCCCCCGCGGCCGCAATGTGGTGCTCGAGAGGAAGTTCGGCGCCCCCGACATCGTCAATGACGGCGTCACGATCGCCAAGGAGATCGAACTCGAGGATCCCTTCGAGAACGTGGGCGCCAAGCTGATCCAGCAGGTGGCCTCCAAAACCAAGGACAAGGCCGGCGACGGCACCACCACTGCCACGGTTCTGGCCCAGGCCCTGGTGCAGGAGGGCCTGCGCAACGTGGCCGCCGGAGCCAGCCCGGTGGGGCTGCGGCGGGGCATTGAACGGGCCACGGCCCAGGTGGTGGAAGGGATCAAGCAGCTGGCCCGGCCCGTGAGCGGCGATGCCATCCGCCAGGTGGCCACCGTCAGCTCCGGCGGCGATGAGGAGGTGGGCCGCATGATCGCCGAGGCGATGGAGAAGGTGAGCGTCGACGGGGTGATCACCGTTGAGGAATCCAACTCCCTGGCCACCGAACTGGAGATCACCGAAGGCATGGCCTTCGATCGGGGCTACTCCTCCCCCTACTTCGTCACCGATGGCGAGCGCCAGGTGGCGGAGTTCGACAACGCCCTGCTGCTGGTCACCGACCGCAAGGTCAGTGCCCTGGCGGATCTGGTGCCGCTGCTGGAGAAAGTCTCCCGCAGCGGCTCAGCGCTGGTGATCCTGGCTGAGGAGGTGGAGGGTGAAGCCCTCGCCACCCTGGTGGTCAACAAGAACCGTGGCGTGCTGCAGGTGGCCGCCGTCCGCGCCCCCTCCTTCGGCGAGCGGCGCAAGGCGGCCCTTCAGGACATCGCCATCCTCACCGGTGCCACCTTGATCAGCGAAGACCAGGCGATGACCCTGGAGAAGGCCAGCCTTGAGGATCTGGGCCGGGTGCGCCGGATCACGATCAGCAAGGACACCACCACGATCGTGGCGAACGACAGCCGCCATGGGGCGGTGCTGGATCGGGTGGCGGCGATCCGCCGGGAACTGGAGGCCACCGACTCCGACTACGACAAGGAGAAGCTCAACGAGCGGATCGCCAAACTCGCCGGCGGTGTGGCCGTGATCAAGGTGGGCGCTCCGACTGAAACCGAGCTCAAGCACCGCAAGCTGCGCATCGAAGACGCCCTCAATGCCACCCGGGCGGCGGTGGAGGAGGGCATCGTCGCCGGCGGCGGCACGGTGCTGACCCAGTTGGCGCGGGACCTGGACGCTCTGGTGTCCCAGCTCTCCGGCGACGAGCGCACCGGTGTGGAGATCGTGCAACGGGCCCTGAGCGCCCCCTGCGCCAGATCGCCGCCAACGCCGGAGAGAACGGCGCCGTGGTGGTGGCCGAGGTGGCCAGGCTGAACCTGGGCTTCAACGCCCTCAGCGGCCGCTACGAAGACCTTCTGGCCGCCGGCATCATCGATGCGGCCAAGGTGGTGCGCCTGGCCCTGCAGGATGCGGCCTCGATCGCCGCGCTGCTGATCACCACCGAGGCCGTGATCGTTGACAAGCCCGAGCCCCAGGGTCAGGCCGCACCCGATGGCGGCATGGGTGGAATGGGTGGGATGGGCGGCATGGGTGGCATGGGTGGCATGGGCATGCCCGGGATGATGTGAGTCCCAGGGGCACCTGGCCTTGAGGTGCCACCGGCAAGCCTGGCTGAACGCGATCAGCCCAGGGCCCTCACGTAGGCCGCCACCTGCAGATCCACCCCGGTGATCGCGGTTCCCACCACCACCGCATCCGCCCCCTCTGCCAGGGCCCGAACGGCCTGATCTGCGTCGGAGATGCCGCCTTCGCAGATCAGAGCCACATCACCTGGGAGTCCCTGGCGCAGTGGCGCCAGAAGGCCCCAGCCGGGTGGCTTCAGACCAGAGGTGGCCTCGGTGTAGCCGTAGAGGGTGGTGCCCACCCAACGGCAGCCCAGCTCCGCCGCCCTCAGACCACTGGCGAGGCTGTCGATGTCGCCCATCAGGGGGCCCCCAGTTCCTCGCGGGCCCGCTCGATCAAGGCCCCCAGTTGCTGGCCCTCGGGGCGGTGGCGCTCGGTGGCATCGAGCGCCACCACGTCGGCGCCGGCCGCCCAGACAGCGCGGATCTCCTCCCAGCCAGGAGTGATGTAGATCGGGCTGCCTTCAAAGCTGCGCTTCCAGAGCCCGACGATCAAGGCTCCGGGGCAGCGACGGCGCACGGCACCGATGTGCTCGGGGCTCTCCAGGCGCACGCCGATCGCGCCGTTCGCCAGGCTGGCCTCGGCCATGGCCGCGATCACGTCCGGATCGCGCAGGGGCGAGCCCTCCGGCGCCTGCACCGACACGATCAGTCCGCCCTTCAGCGCCGCTCGCTCCAGGCTCGATGAAGGCTCAGGAGGCACGACGTTGGGGCGGATCGAGGCTTTCGTCGGGGAGCCAGGCGCGCAGCTGATCAAGGGCCGGATGGGCTGGGGCCGGCGCCGGACGGATCAGGGCCTGGGCGGGCCTGGGGGCGAGCGGCAAGCGGGCCACGGCTGAAGGCTGTTGCAGGGGCTGTTGCTGGGCTGGTAGTTGCAGCACTGGCTGTTGCGGCGCTGGCTGTTGCAACGCTGAAGGCAGGTGCTCTGCCGGCGACGGAGATAGCGGCCGCGGAGTCTCCGCTGCCTTGGTCTCGATGGCAGCCCAAGGGGCCGAAAACGGCTTGAGGGTTTGTCCAGGCAGGGGGTCAACGGGCAGTCGGTCGGCGGGCAGTGGGTTCTCCCCAGGGGAGGCCGTCGTCGGGCTGTCCTGCAACCACCGCTCCGGCGTGGAGGCGAAAGCGTCGTCAAGCTGAGCCTCGGCCTCCTCGTCCTGGCCCTGAAACGTGCTGGCGACCTCCTCGAAGCAATCGCGCACCAGGTGGCGCAAACGCGCGAAACGACCCACGCGCACGGGAGCGGCCTCGGCGGCGGCAACGGCAGCAGGGCCTGACTCGCTCGCTGCGGTGGCTTGTTCGTCGGCACCGCTGAACTGGGCCGCGGGAGCAGGGGGCTGTGGGGCCACAGCGGCCATGGGCGGGTGCAAGCCCGTGGCCTCGGCGAAGGGAGTGGCTCCGCTGCTCTCACTCGCCGCAGGTTCCTTCAGGGGCACCCCATCGGTGAAGGCCGCCGCCTCAGTGATCGGCAGCGGCTTGGCCAGGTTCGTTGCAGCCAGGCCGTCCCCAAAGTCCCGGTCGGCCATGGCGTCATGTCCGACCGCAGGTGTAGCTGCCTCAAAGGAACCATCACCGGCCCCGAGTGCTTCTGCCGTGCGCGAGGTCGCCCGCCACCGGAGTGCCGCCGAGGGCCACGAAATCCGCCAGCGGCACCTCCTCCACCTCTGGACCCTCACTGAGCCAGAAGTCAGAACTGGAGTCAGCCGCTGTGGGCAGGAGGGACTCATCCTCGGGCTCCAACTCCGCAGACTCCAGGATCACTGGGGCTGCCGGAGCTGCCGGATCGAGGGCCATCACCGCCACAACAGGGCCTTGGCTCTCCTGTGCCCCAAGGGCGACCGGTCCGGCCACCAACTGCTGGCGCCACCAGCCAGCAGCCTCCGGATCGGCCAGCGAGACAACCAGTGAATCGAGGGCCTCCACCCCCTGGCGGTGCACCCACTGCCACGACAACGGGGCCACCGCCACCGCGTCCCTCCGGGCGACCGCCCCGAGCAACCGCTGCCGGAGATCCTCCTGGCGGGGGGACAGGGAACGGAAGGCAGATGGCTGGGAGATCACGGCGGGGAAGTCAGGTGAGCTTGCGATCCAGCAGGGGACGGATCAGCAGAAACAGGGACAGCGCCAGAACGGCGAGCACCAGCAGGCAATGGGAGGCGGTCAGGGAGCCATAGGGCGCGACGAGCACCACATCGGAGAGCGCGAAGGCCCCCGCGTAGGCCGCACGAATGGGCTCAATCGCGAAGGTAAGGGGATTAAGGGCCGCAAGCCAGCCCAACCAGGGGGGCATGAAGGAAATTGGTGCCAGCGCGGTGCTTGCGAACAGCAGCGGCAGGTTGGCCACGAAGATCACGGCGATCAGCTCGATGTGGCCCGGCAGGGCGAAGGCCAGCCCCAGGCTCAAGGCGGTGACGGCGAACACCAGCAGCAGCAGGGTGACCAGCACCAGCACCAGGCCGGCACCACCCGGCCAGCCGTAGCCCAGCAGGGCGGCGGTGCCCATGATTGCCACGCTCTGCGCCAGGCTCAGGCTGGTGATGTAGAGCACCGAGGCCAGCACGATTGAAAAGCGGGAGCGCAGGGGCGCCACCAGCAGCCGGTTCAGGAAGCCGAATTCCCGATCAAACATCAGCGGCAGACCGGCGTTGAGGGCGGCGCTGAAAGCGGTGAACACGATCACTCCGGCCCCAAGAAAGCGGCCATAGCTCATGCCGTCCGGCAGCAGGCCCGCCGGCGCGTTGGCGAACAGGGCCCCGAACAGCACCAGCCAGATCAAAGGCTGAAGCACCCCGGCCACCAGGGTGCTGGGGCGCCGCGCCAGTTGCAGAAACAGGCGCTTGGTGAGCGCCAGGGTCTCTTGGCTCAGGTCCGCCAGGGCCGAACGGCCCGCCGCGGGGCTGGGGGAGGGGCCAGAAGCGAGGGAGCGCTGGTCATCGGCGGACAGCGAAGGAAATTTTGGACAACGGGACCGGGAAACGGGACGGGTCAGCGGGCGGTTCAGCGCATGGCCTGCTTGCGCTCCGCCTTGGGATCGCGGCTGCCGGCGACCGCCAGCTCCGCATCCATGAGCGTGCGGCCGGTGGCCTGCAGGTAGACGTCATCGAGGCTGGGGCGGCTCTGGGCCAAGGCGAACACGGGCCAGTGGGCCTCCAGCAGTTGGCGCCTGAGCGCTTCGACCACCCCGTCGTGCTCCACCACCAAGTTGAGGGAGAAGCCCTGGGCCCGGTTCACCACCACCTGGCGCACCCCCTGGCAGCCCCGCACCAGGGCCTGCAGCTTCAGGGCCTCCTGCTCATCACTGAATTCCCGCACCCGCAGCGTCACCCGGTCGCCGCCAAGGGCGGCCTTGAGTTCCGCAGGGGCCCCTTCGGCGATCACCTGCCCCCCTCGATGATCGCCAGCCGGTCCGCCAGGGCATCGATCTCCTCGAGGTAGTGGCTGCTGAGCAGCACCGTGGTGCCCTGGTCCCGCAGTTGGCGCAGCACCTGCCAGATCGCCGAGCGGCTCTCGATGTCGAGGCCGACGGTGGGTTCATCCAGCACCAGTAAGGCCGGGCGGTGCAGCAGACCGCAGGCCAGATCGAGCCGGCGGCGCATCCCGCCGGAGTAGCTGCCGCAGCGGCGGTCGATCCAACCCTCCATGGCCAGCAGCCCCACCAGCTCAGCGATGCGCCGGTCCCGCTCCGCTGAAACCATGTGGTAGAGGTCACCTTGAAGCTCCAGAAGCTCCCGTCCGGTCAGAATTTTGTCGATCGCCACGTCTTGGGCCACATAACCCAGCAGCTCGCGCACGGCGCGGGGTTCGACCAGGGCATCAAGGCCCCCACCCGCACCGTGCCGGCGTCAGGAGCCAGCAGGGTGGCGATGATGCGCAAGGCGGTGGTTTTGCCGGCGCCATTGGGACCCAGGAGCCCGAAGAGGGTGCCCTGGGGCACCTTCAGCGACAGCCCCCGCAGGGCCTCCACCGATCCGTAGCGCTTGCTGAGGTTGTGCAGCTCGATCAAGGCGACTCCCTGGCGCTCAGCGGTCCAATCGGATCAATGTAAGAAGGGCAGCGCCCCCAGCAGGAGTTCGGACCCCTGGCGGCCGAACAGCTCCGCCGCTGGCAGGCGGGAGAGCAGCAGCAGCAGGCAAATGCCGAACAGGTAGAGAATCGACCAGGCGAACAGCCTGCGGGCCCGCTTGGGATCATCGGGATCCCGCTGCAAATCAGCCACCAGCTGCAGCAGCCGGGCATTGAAGGGCAGCACCAGCAGCCCGTAGAGCAGGCCCCCGGCCGGCAGGGCGACGATTCCGGCCAGGCTGAACAGCGCCGTGGCGCGGGCGTAGTGGCCGATCGCCCGAACGGTGAGCACCGGCCCGGCCACCACCGGCAGCATCGGAATACCCACGGAGCGGTAGTCCTCCCGGAGCAGCAGGGCCAGGGCCCAGAAATGGGCGGGGGTCCAGAGCATCACCAGGCTGAACAGCCACCAGCCCCCCACCCCAGCGCTCCCGTGGCCGCCGCCGAGCCCACCAGGGGGGAATCGCGCCGGCCACCCCGCCGATGACGATGTTCTGGGGGTGCGCGGCTTGAGCAGCACCGTGTAGAGCAGCACGTAACTGCAGAGCCCCAGCAGCGACAGGCCGGCGGCCAGGCCATTGACCCCCGCCAGCAGCAGACCCGTCGCCGCCAGGGCCAGGGTCACCGCCAGGGCGAAGGCATAGCGAGACGAGAGCCGGCCGGAGGGCAGGGCCCGGCCGCTGGTGCGCTGCATACGCCCATCAAGACCTTCCTCCCAGAGGCAATTGAGCACCCCCGCCGAGGCCGCGGCCAGGGCCCCACCCGCCAGGGTGCAGGCCAGTCGTCCCGCGGGCAGGGGCCAGCCATCGGAGAGGGCCATCCCCCCAAGGTGGTGGCCAGCAGCAGGGGGATCAGCCGCGGCTTGACGATCTCCAGCCAGGGGGGCAGGGGCCGTCGGGTCCGCGCGGGCGCAGGCTGCTCCAGGCTGGGGGGCAGCGGGCCCGGGGGAACCAGAGCCGGAGGGGCGGCGCTAACCACGGGACACCTCCAGGCCTGCGGTGGCCGAATCGTCCGCCAGGGGCATCGGAAGGAACCCGCCGCGAACGCTGAGGGCCGCCAGCACCGCCACCAGCAGGGCTGCCGTGAGCTGATGGAGCACGGTGACCGCGGGCACGGCCAGGGTCAGCCGCAGGCTCCAGACACCCAGGGCGATCTGAAGCGCGACAAGCACAGCGGCTAGCAAAGCCAGCCCCCGGGGCCGGCCGGGCCAGGGGGAGCCAGGGCCGTGGCGCCGGCCAGAACGAGCACGGCCGTTGCCGCCAGGGGTGCCCCCTGGCGATGGGCCAGCAGCCAGCCGCAGGACTCGCCGGCAGCCAGGCAGCGGCCGGCGGCCCACTGGCTGGCCATGGCGCCCCCAAGCAGGCACTGGGCCAGAACACAGGTGGTGGCGACGACCGCCAGGGCAGGCCACCAGCGGGGCGCTCCCGCGCCCTGGGGCCTGAGGCCCTGGGCTGATGCCTCAAGGATCTGATGCAGGCCGCTCACCAGGGCCACCAGCACCAGGGCAGTGCCGAGGTGGGCGGTGACGATCCCGGCGGGCAACAACTGGAGCACCGTGAGGGCGCCCAGCCCCCTGGAAGGCCACCAGAGCCAGGGCCAGACCAGCGCCCCAGGGAAGCGCGGCCGGCAGCTCCCTGCGGCGCCAGAGGCTGAAGCCGAACAACACCAGCAGCGCCACACCCACCAGGAAGGCATCGAGGCGGTGGAACCATTCCAGAAAGACTTGCAGCGAGAGGCGGCTGCCGGGGAAAAGGCTGCCGTAACAAAGGGGCCAATCGGGGCAGGCGAGCCCCGCCTCCATGACACGGGTGGCTCCTCCGATCGCCACCAGCGCCACCAGCGCCACCACCAGGTGGGCCGTGAGCAGGGTCAAACGCGCCATGGTCGGGCCATGGCGCTGGAACGCTGCGCTCACCCTTTCCCCCTTCGCCGTTCGGGCACGGTAGCGGTGATTTCTGAGGCTCCGAGATCAGCGGCTTTCCCATCAGCTTTGGCCGGCCAATCATGTGCAATCGCTCACAACGAAGCCCTTGAGCCCATCGGGCTCAACATGTTCGGGGCAGGAACCCTGCGAAGCGCCGCAGCTCCTGTGAGCGCCTGAACGGGCCTCTGCTGGCGGCGGCTCAACTCCCGCACCCCTGGGCTGAGCGGGAACAGAGGAGAGGGCGTCATCGGCGCTTCGGTGGTGTTCCCAGAGACGAAACCAGTGAGGGCATGGCCTTCGTTCTTGCAGTCCCCGCAGCCAACTGGGCAGAATCAATCCATTGAAAGTTCCCAATCAATGCTGGAAGGGAAGGCTCTGCTGGAGAAGGCCCGCTCCCTGAGCAACCGCCCCGAGGAGCAGATCGCCCGGGCCTGTGGCTACGTGGGACCCAGTGGACGGGTGCTCAAGAAGAGTTTCCATCGCGCCCTGGTGGAAGCCAGGGGCTACCGCGTGCCCGCCGCCGAGGCCGGGCCCACCAAGGGACGCCAGGCGGAGTTCCGCACGCGGGTGCACGGCAACGGCAATCTGCTGATCGGCAATGCCTACACCCGCCGCCTGGGCCTGCAACCCGGCCAGGAGTTCCGCATCGAGATCCACCGCGAAACCGGCTCGATCACTCTGGTGCCGCTGGAGGAATCCAGCGCTCCGGCTGATCAGGAGGGTTCGATCGGCTGAGCCGACGGGCCACCCTGGGGCCCTTCGTTCGGGACCAGGAGGTGGAAGCTGGAGCTGAACACCAGCAGATCGAGGCCGCTGAACAGAAAGCTGATCCCCACCAGCACCCCCAGCACCTGCAACAGCCCGCCGAAGTGCATGGTCACGATCAGCAGGCCCAGCCCCACGGTCACCAGGCCGTTGAGCAGCCCCCAGCCCCAACCCTTGGTGCGGGTGTTGGTGAGGGCCACCACCACCGCCACCAGACCTTCCACCAGGAACACCAGTCCCACCGCCAGGGCCAGGGTGGCCACCTGCCGGGCCGCCCCCACCACCCCCTGACCGGCGCTGGTGAGGATCCAGATCCCGGCCACCAAGAACAGGGTGGAGACCACCAGACGCCAGAAGCTGATCCAGCGGCCGATCTGCCTGGAGCGCACCAGGTTGTTGATCCAGCCCACCAGGCCCGCCACCAGGAAGACCACAGCAATCAACACCGTGGCCCCGAAGGAGGCCAGCACCGGAAACACCAGGGCCAGCACCCCGAGCACCAGCATCAAGATCCCCTCGGCCACGGTGAAGGCCCGCAGGGAGCGCAGGGAAGCTGTGGAGCGCTCTGAGGTCATGGCCGGGAGGTTCAAGGGAACGTCGCGAAGGCGAGCGGAGATCGCTGCCGACTGAACCGTAGTCACGGCAACGGCTTCCAACCAACTTCAGCCCTGGGGACTCAGCCCCAGCCCTGCTCGGCCAGCCAGCCGCGATCGAGGGGCGGCTCGGCCATGGGCCGGGTGGGCCTGGGTCCCGATCGGCTGTCCGCCAACAGCCGTTCGGTGTACTTGGCCAGCAGGTCCGCCTCCAGATGCACCGCATCCCCCTGCTGGAGGTGCTGCAGCGTGGTGGAGGTCCAGGTGTGGGGAATCACCGCGATCCAGAATTCGGCCCCTGTGGGGTCGCAACCGGCCACGGTCAGGCTGATGCCATCGATGGCGATGCTGGCCTTCTCGCAGACGTAGCGGCCATAGGCGGGGTCCTGCCAGCGCACCACCAGGCGCCAGGAGGCCGGCTGACGCTCGATCGCGGCCACGGTGCCTAGGCCATCCACGTGCCCGCTCACCAGATGGCCACCAAGCCGGTCGCTCAACCGCAGGGCCGGCTCCAGATTGACGGCCGCCCCCCGCTGCGCCTTGCTGGCCAGGGTGGTGCGTCCCAGGGTCTCCTCGCTGACGTCGGCGCGGAAGCCATCGCTCACCAGGGAGGCCACCGTCAGGCAGACCCCGTCGACGGCGATGCTGTCCCCCAGGGCCAGGGGCCCCAGGGCAGCGGCCTCGCGCACCTCCACCCCCGCCGCCCAGGGGCGCAGGTGTCCGACCGCCTGAATGAGACCGGTGAACATCTCCCACCCCTCGCCGATGGCCATAATCGTCGAAGGCCCATGCGTCAGCACCATGGTCGAAATGGGCGTCGCCGGAATCGCTCTCGATGCGGCGAGCCGCAGCCCGATCGTGCTGCTGAGGGATCCATCCGGCCGGCGCCAGGTGCCGATCTGGATCGACCAGGCCCAGGCCCAGAACATCCTGGTGGGGCTTGGCGGCCAGAAGCCACCCCGCCCCCTCAGCCACGACCTGATGGCCGAACTGATGGTCCTGGGGGTCTCACCCTCGAGCGGGTGATCATCCACGCCATTGAGGACAACACCTTCCGGGCGGTGCTCAAACTCACCGACGCCGAAGGGGACGCCACTGAACTGGATGCCCGTCCCAGTGACGCCATTGCCCTGGCCCTGCGCACCGGCAGCGGCATCTGGATGCTGGAGGAGGTGGTCGCCGACGCCTCGATCCCCGTCGATGCCGACGCCGACGCCGAGGACCAGGAGGATTTCCGTCGCTTCCTCGAGGGCGTCAGCCCGGCCGAACTGGTGCGCAACCTGAAGCGGGCCCAGCAGGACCAGGACACCGACACCCCCGCGTGAGCGAGGCCCTGGCGGCCCGCCGGCCCTTCGGCCCAGGCAGCCCTGATGTCTCCCTGTTCACCCTCGGCACCATGCGGGCGGTGAACGGCCTGGAGCAGATGCGGGCGGTGCTCTCGGCCGCCCTGGCCTGCGGCATCAACCACCTGGAAACGGCCCCCGCCTATGGCCCTGCCGAGGGCTTCCTGGGGAGGCCCTGCGCCTGCTGGCGGTGCCGCGCCCAGCGCTGGTGATCACCAGCAAGCTGCTGCCGGGGGTGCCCCTGGAGCAGGGCCAGCTCCAGTTACGCGACTGCCTCGCGCGCCTGGGGGTGAAGCGGCTCGACAACCTGGCGGTCCATGGGTTGAACCTCCCGGAGCACCTGGGCTGGGCCCTAGGCGGTGAGGGCTCCGAGCTGCTGCGCTGGGCCCTGGGGGAAGGGCTGGTGGGCCAGGTGGGCTTCAGCAGCCACGGCGACAACGACCTGATCGAGGCGGCCCTGGCCAGCGGCCGCTTCGGCTTCTGCAGCCTGCACCTGCATCTGTTCGACCCCCAGCGGCTGCCCCTGGCCCAGGCGGCCCTGGCCGCCGGCCTGGGGGTGCTGGCCATCTCCCCCGCCGACAAGGGCGGTCGGCTCTACGACCCGCCCGCTGAGCTGGTGGGCGACTGCCAGCCCCATCACCCCCTGGAGCTGGCCTACCGCTTCCTGCTGGCCCAGGGGATCAGTTCTTTGAGCCTGGGGGCCGCCGCACCGGGCGATCTGGACTGGGCGAAGCGCCTGGCGGGGGCCATAGAACCCCTCGGGGCCAGCGAAAGGGCCGCTTTGGAGCAGCTGGAGCGGCGAGCCGCCGAGCGGCTGGGGGCGGAGCGCTGCGGCCAGTGCCGGGCCTGCCTGCCCTGCCCCAACGAGGTGCCGATCCCCGAGTTGTTGCGGCTGCGCAACCTGGCCCTGGGCCACGGCATGGGGGCCTTCGCCCGCGAGCGCTACAACCTGATCGGCCGCGCCGGCCACTGGTGGGAAACCCTCAACGCCAGTGCCTGCCAGCGCTGCGGCGACTGCCTGCCCCGCTGCCCCCATGGGCTGGCCATCCCCGATCTGCTCGCCGACACCCACGCCCGCCTAGTAGAGGCCCCGCGGCGGCGGCTCTGGGGCTGAGGAATAAGCCAGGGGGAGCCGAAGGCGGCTCAGGCGGCCGTCTGATCCCAGAGCCGCTGGTAGCGCTGGCGCTCGGCGGGGCTGAGCGGAGCGAGGCTGTTGCAACGCTCCAGCACGGCGGCCTCGGGGTAGAGCAGACGGGCCTGCTCCCTCGGCCAAAGGGCCAGGGAGGCCCCGAGGCGCTCCCGGGGCAGGGGCGGCACCCAACCGCCGCTGAGCAAGCGATCGAGCAGGGGAGGTGAGCGACTCTCCCGCAGCCACTCCAGGGGGGGCGGGATGCTCCCCCGCCGGCCGCAGCAACAGGTTCCACCACAGGGGGAGCCGCTCTCGGGCAACAGGGCCACCAGGCGGAGATCACGGCGCAGCAGCGGCAGCACCACCTGGCTGGGCAGCACCGCCGCCTGGGCGTTCCCAGCCAGCAGCAGGTTCAGCCCATCGCGCTCATCAAAGGCCAGGGCCTGGCGCCGCAGCCGTGCCAGCTGGGCGGGCAGGCGCGAATCCTCCAGGGCGCCGGCCTCGGCACTGGCCAGACCCAGCTGACGCAGGGCCAGCTCGATCACCACGCGCGGGCTGGAGGGCAGCACCAGTTGTTGCTTCAGCGAGGGATCCAGCAGCAGATCCCAGCCCCGGTCGGGCTGCGTGGCCAGATCCGGTCGACTGCGCAGCAGCAGCAGCCAGGTGCCGAAGGCCCAGGGCAACGCCACGGGCGGGCCGACGCGGAACAGGCGGCTCACCGCTTCGGCCTGGCTCAGCAGGCCCTCCAGGGCGGCCGCGGGCTCAAAGGCCTGCAGGGCGGCGGGCTCAAGGGTCTGGGCCCAGCCATCCCCCAGTTGCAACAGGGCGCTGCGGGGCTGCGTTGCCGCCCCGATCACGGCGGCGGCCGTCTCCAGTCGCCGGGCCTGCCAGGGGAGGGCAGGCGCTTGAGCCAGGCGGCGGGGAACTGGCCGCTGGAGCTGAGCAGCTGAGGGGACCGGCCATCAGCGCAGCCCGCCAGCAGCCCCACGGCGCCCAGGGCCGAGAGGCGCAGCAGCTGGCGGCGGGAGAGCGGCGGAGCGGTCATGGGGCCGACCCTAGGTGCCGCCCAGGAGCTGCCCGCAGGCCCGATCACAGGCCTCGGCCAGGGACTGCGGGCTGCGGCCGCTCAGCTCCCAGAGCAGGGCCAGCCCGCCCGCCCCCACCCCTTCCTTGACGTAGCCGTCCTCGTAGTCGCGCAGGGCGCGGCTGCGGCAAGCGCCAAAGCGCAGGCCGGCGGCAAAGGCCAGGGGAGCCACGCCCCAGCGCCGTCCGATCCACTCCAGCAACAGGGCCAGATCGCTCTGGGGCTCTGTGGCCACCCAGGCCGTGGTGCCCAGGGCAACCTGCCCAGCCAGCTGCTGGCGCTGGTGGGCGGGCGCCAGGGCCAGCGCCAGGGCGAGCACGGCGGCCATCTGGCTGCCGCCCGCCAGCAGCACCGGGCGGCCCTGCTCCGCGGCCGCCAGCACCAGGGCCGCCGCGAGCACCTGCATGGCGTCCCCCACGGCGGTCACCACCGCCAACGGATCGACCGCGCCGCCTCGTGCAGCGGAGCGGCCACCCAGACCAGCGGCCCCCAGCCCCCGCTCCACCAGTTCCGCCTTGAGCCGGTGGGCCGGCTCCCGGAGGCTGCCGCTCACCAGCCCCGCCGCCGCGATGCCCAGGCCCGTGAGCAGCGCCTGGGCCGTGCTGGTGCCCCCCGGCACGCACTCCGCCAGCACCAGCGGAACCGCCGAGGGCCGACGGCCCCAGCGGCGGCCCAGGGCCAGCAGGCGCTGCACCTGAGCGGGATCGAGAGCGGAGCCTGTGCTCAGGCAACGGGCGGGCGCCTGCAGCAACCGCACGTGGGGCACCGCGGGGGCGATCGGGGCCCCCAGGTCGATCACCAGGGGCTCGAGCTCCAGGCCCGCGCAAACCACCTGGCTGATCAACGCCGGGCTGACACCCGCCGGCAGCGGCGGCAGGGCATGGGGGCGGTGGGCCAGGGGCCCCAGCAGCAGCAGCTCCGCATCGGCGGCGGCGGTGAGGCGACGGGAGACGGCGGTGGCCCCGGCGGCGGAGATGCCCTCCACGGCGGCCGTGTCGGTACCCGCCAGCAGCAGCAGCACCCGGGCGCGGCGGGCCTGGGCCGCCACCCGCGCGCACCATTGCGCCCCCAGGACGGGATCACCGCAGAGTTGCCGTGGGCCCACCGGACTCAGAGCGGGTCGAGGGCCACCAGGGAGCGCAGCAGCTCGGGGGGCTCGCTGATGGGGGCTTGGAGGCGAGGAAAGATCCAGTAGGCGAAGGCGTGCAGGGCCAGCACGTAGATCAGGTTCTGGAACAGCACCAGGCCCAGGGCCATCAGCTGCACGGCGATCAGTTCGGGTCCACCGCCGAGGTTGAGCAGGCCGGCGAGCTGATCGAGCAGACCGGCGGCGGCGTTGGTGATCACCACCCAGAGGTTCTCCCCCACCAGCACCGAGAGCACCGCCACCCGCACCAGAAACCCCAGCGCGCCGATCAACGTTCCAACGCCCCAGGTGAGCCACCAACTGAGCCGGCGGCTCCAGCCCCAGCCCAGCCACAGGGCCAGCAGGCCGTAGGGGAACAGCATCAGCGGCCCCCTGATCGGCCCCATCAGCGCCACCAGCAGCAACAGCGCCACCAGCACCCCCTCGGCGCCGCAGCGCCAGCCGTTGCGCAGCAGCAGCAACGCCAGGGGCAGGGGCAGGGCCAGCCGGAACAGGGGGCCGCCCACGGGCAGGTAATAGAGCGCCACCCAGAGCAGGGCCGTGGCCGAGGCCAGGTAGGCGGTCTCCATCAGCTGGCGGGCCTGACGTCGGCTGAGGCTGCGCGGCGGGGGCGGCATCGGATCGAACTCAGCGGGCCGGGGGAGCCGGGGTCACCAGGGGTGACGGGGCGGGGGCCGCAGTGACGGATGGTGCGGCCGCTGGGCCGGAGCGGATGCGCTCGATCGTCTCCACCTCGAAGCGCACGCCTGCGGCCCGCAGGGCCTCGGTGACCACCTCGGCGGGGGCGGAGGGATCCGCAGCGGGCAGCTTGATCGTGACCCGATAGGGGACGGGAGCGGCGCCCCTTGCCGCGGATGGACGGGCCTGGGCAGCCGTTGGTGATGGGGACAGCGGGGGCTGCGCAGGCTTGGCCCCGGCGGCCTTGGGCTCAGCGCCTGGCGGGGAGGTTGACGGGCTGGCCGGCTGGGCCTCTGCTGGTGCCGCTGGCTGGGTCGTGGCAGGTTCCGCCGTCGAGCTCGAAGCTCCCGTGGCGCCAGGGGTGCCCGCACCAGAGAGCACCGCCGGCGGCGGTGCCTCAAAGCTGCTGGACAGCCGCCGGCCGATCGTGGTGCTGCCGCAGCCCCCGAGGGCAAGCAGGGCCGCCAGGCCCAGAGCCGAACCGGCCCAGGGCCCGGTGGGGCTGAAGGAACCAGGACGACCGAGCCGGCTCAACTGCTGGCGGCCTTGATGATGCGCACCGCACCGGCCCGGGGCTTGCCGCTGCGGCTCGCCTTGGGGAGCGCCGGGGCCTTCGGGCTGGCGGCCTTGGTGGCGGTCGACCGGGAGGCCGCTCGGGGCTTGCTCGCCGCCTTGGTTGCAGCCGACTTGGTTGCCGCCGACTTCGTTGCCGCCGCCTTGCGGCTGGCCGCTTTGCTGGCCTTGCCCGTCGCCGCCTTGGCCGCCAGCAGCTCGATCGCCTCGGCCAGGGTGATCTCCTCGGCGCCCTTGCCCTCCGGCAGCGAGGCGTTCACCTTGCCCTGTTTGACATAGAGGCCGTAGGGGCCGTCAAACACCTGGATGGTTTCGGAGTCGCCCTCGGGGGCGCCCAGGTCCTTGAGGGCGGTGCGGCCGCCGCGGCCGCGCTTGGGCTGGGCCAGCAGCTCGATCGCCCGCTCCAGAGCCACGCTCAGCACGTCGTCCTCGGCCTTGAGCGAGCGGAACTCCTTCTCCCCTTGCCCTTGTCGTGCACCACATAGGGGCCGAAGCGGCCCAGGCCCGCCTGCACCTTGCCGCCCTCAGGGTGATCCCCCAGCAGGCGCGGCAGTCGCAGCAAGCCGAGGGCATCCTCAAGGCTGAAGTCCTCGGGTTTGACCCCCTTGGGCAGGGAGGCGCGCTTGGGCTTGGGGTTCTCGTCGCTGACCTGGCCCTTCTGCACGTAGGGCCCGTACTGGCCGAAGAGCAGGTACACCAGCTCGCCGGTTTCGGGGTCTTCGCCGAGGCTTTCGGGGCCCTCGGTCTTCTGGCGCAGGATCTGCTCGGCATGGTCGGCATCCAGATCGGCGGGGGTGACCTCCTGGGGCAGGGTGGCCTTGACCAGTTCCTCGGTGCCGTCCTCGGCCACACGCTTGGCCTCCAGGTAGGCGCCGAAGCGGCCGATGCGCACCACACAGGGCAACCCCTCCAGCTGAATCGTGCGTGAGGCGGTGGGGTCGATGTCGCCCTCCCGCTGGGCCACCTGGGTTTCCAGGCCGCCCTCGCCCTTGAAGAACTTGGTCAGGTAGGGCAGCCAGCGCTCCTTGCCGGTGGAGATCTCATCGAGGGTGGTCTCCATCCGCGCCGTGAAGCTGGTGTCCACCAGATCCGGGAAATGCTCCTCCAGCAGGGCGGTGACGGCAAACGCCGTAAAGCTGGGGGTGAGGGAGTTATTGGCGAGGGTGGCGTAGCCCCGGTCGACGATCGTGCCGATGATGCTGGCGTAGGTGGAGGGGCGGCCGATGCCCTCTTTTTCGAGCATCTTCACCAGCGCCGCCTCGCTGTAACGGGCCGGGGGCTGGGTCTGGTGGCCCAGGGCCTCCACCCCCGGCAGGCGGGGGAATCGCCCACCGCCAGGGCGGGCAGCAGCACCTCCTGGCCCTCGAGGGCGGCGTCGGGATCGTCACTGCCTTCCACGTAGGCGCGGAAGAAGCCGGGGAAATCGATGCGCTTGCCGGAGGCCCGGAAACTGGCGCCGGCCACCTCCAGTCCCACGCTGAGCATGGTCAGGCGGGCGTCAGCCATCTGGCTGGCCACGGTGCGCTTCCAGATCAGCTCGTAGAGCGATAGATCCTTGCCCTCGAGGCCGGTCTCGTTGGGGGTGCGGAAGCGATCGCCCGAGGGGCGGATCGCCTCGTGGGCCTCCTGGGCGTTGCGGCTCTTGGTGGAGAACTGACGCGGGGCCGGGCTGAGGTAATCCTTGCCGTACTTCTCGGCCACGCAGCTGCGGGCGGCGCTGATCGCCTGCTCCGAGAGGTGCACCGAGTCGGTGCGCATGTAGGTGATGAAGCCGCGTTCGTAGAGCCCCTGGGCGGTGCGCATGGTGTCGCGGGCCGAGAGCCGCAACTTGCGGTTGGACTCCTGCTGCAGGGTGCTGGTGGTGAAGGGCGGCACGGGTTTGCGCAGGGTGGGCTTCTCTTCCACCTCCGCCACCCGCCAGGCGCCCGCCTGCACCGCCGCGCGCAGGGCCGTGGCCTCGACTTCACTGAGCAGCTTCACCTTGCTGCCGGCCTTGAGGGCGCCGGTGGTCTCATCGAAATCGGAGCCACCGGCGATGCGCTCGCCCAACAGATGGGTGAGCTTGGCCTCGAAACGGCCGCTCCCCTGCTCCAACTGAGCCTTGAGGTCCCAGTAGCTGCCGCTGCGGAAGGCCCGCCGGGCCCGCTCCCGCTGCACCAGCAGCCGCACCGCCACCGACTGCACCCGGCCGGCCGAGAGGCCCCAGGCCACTTTCTTCCAGAGCAGGGGCGAAAGGGTGTAGCCCACCAGGCGATCGAGGATGCGGCGGGTCTCCTGCGCATGGACCAACTCCATGTCCAGCTCGCGGGTCTGGTCAAGGGCCTTGGCGATCGCCTCCTTGGTGATCTCGTGGAACACCATGCGCTTGACCGGCACCTTGGGGTTGAGCAGCTGCAGCAGGTGCCAGCTGATGCTCTCCCCTTCCCGGTCCTCGTCCGTCGCCAGCAGCAGTCGATCGGCGCCCTTGAGGGCGTCCTTGAGCTCCTTGACGATTTTTTTCTTGTCCTTCGGCACCACGTAGAGGGGCTCGAAGTCGTTGCTGGTGTTGACGCCCAGGTTCGACCACTTCTCGCCCTTGTAGGCGGCCGGAATCTCGCTGGCGTTGTTGGGCAGGTCGCGCACATGGCCCATCGAAGCCTCCACCTTGAAGTCCTTGGGAAGGAATCCACGGATGGTGCGGGCCTTCGTGGGGCTCTCGACGATGACCAGGGTGTGCGCCACAGGCAGGCGAAAAACCGGCTCCCTCTTTATCGCACCGCCGGCCCGCGATGGCGACATGGGCGTTCCATGACGACTACAGTCCGCACCACCGGCCCCCCATTTCCGCTGACATGACGCTGATTGGTGCCCTCGCCGATGTGGCCCCGACGATCACCAGCTTGCAGCTGAACGCTGGGGCGATCGCTCCGGAAGTGGCTGTGCTGTTCGCCCTGGTGGGCTGTCTGCTGGTGGACCTGGCCGGAGAACGGGTGGCCAGCCAGTGGGTGCCCCCGATCTGCTACGCCGGCCTGGTCGCCTCCCTGGTGCTGCTGGCACTGCAGTGGAATGCCCCCCTGGAGCCCTCGTTCCTCGGCTCGTTCCTGGCCGACAACCTCGCTGTGGCCTTCCGTGCCGTGGTGGCCGGCTCCACCCTGCTGTCGCTGCTGATCAGCTGGCGCTACGTGGAAAGCAGCGGCACGCCGGTGGGGGAGTACGCCGCGATCCTGCTGGCCGCCACCCTCGGAGCGATGTTCCTCTGCGGATCCACGGATCTGATCAGCATCTTCATTTCCCTGGAAACTCTCTCGGTCTCCAGCTACCTGCTGTCGGGCTACATGAAGCGGGATGCCCGCTCCTCAGAGGCGGCCCTGAAATATCTGCTGGTGGGCTCGGCGGCGGCGGCCGTGTTCCTCTACGGCGCCTCGCTGCTCTACGGGCTCACCGGCGGCGCCACCGGTCTCGATGCGGTGGCCCTGGCCCTCAAGACCAGCGAAACCCCCGTCACCGCCCTGGCCCTGGTGTTCGTGCTGGCCACGGTGGCGTTCAAGATCGCCGCTGTTCCGTTCCACCAGTGGACCCCGGACGTCTACGAAGGCTCCCCCACTCCTGTGGTGGCCTTCCTTTCGGTGGGCTCGAAAGCGGCGGGCTTCGCCCTGGCCCTGCGCCTGCTGGTGGGCTGCTTCGACAGCTTTGAAACCCAGTGGAAGCTGCTGTTCACCGTGCTGGCGATCCTGAGCATGACCCTGGGCAACGTGGTCGCCCTGGCCCAGACCTCGATGAAACGGATGCTGGCCTACAGCTCCATCGGCCAGGCGGGCTTCGTGATGATCGGCCTGGTGTGCGGCACCGAAGAGGGCTTCTCGGCCATGGTGCTCTACATGGCGGCCTACCTGTTCATGAACCTGGGGGCCTTCGCCTGCATCATTCTGTTCTCGCTGCGCACCGGCAGCGATCGCATCTCCGACTACGCCGGCCTGTATCAGAAAGATCCGCTGATCACCCTGGGCCTCAGCCTCTGCCTGCTCTCGCTCGGAGGGATTCCGCCGATGCTGGGCTTCTTCGGCAAGATCTATCTCTTCTTCGCCGGCTGGGCCGACCACCAGTACCTGCTGGTGGTGGTGGGCCTGATCACCTCGGTGGTGTCGATTTATTACTACATCTCCGTGATCAAGATGATGGTGGTGGAAGGAGCCCCAGGAAGCGTCCGACGCCGTCAAGGCCTATCCCGAAATCACTTGGTCGGTGGCCGGCATGCCCTCCCTGCGCACAGCGCTGGTGGCCTGCGTGCTGATCACCGCCGTGGGCGGGGTGCTCTCGAATCCACTCTTCAACTGGGCCAGCGCCACGGTCGCCGGCACGCCGATGCTGCAACGGGCGATTGCCTCAGGCCTCTCGGTCGCCACCGGTTGAGGATCCCTTGAGTGAAGCGGTCGCTGAGCTGATCCACGTCAGCAAGGTTTACGGGCAGGGTGACACCGAAGTTCATGCCCTTGACGACCTCAGCCTGAGCGTGGGGCGCGGTGATTACCTGGCGGTGATGGGCACCTCCGGCTCGGGAAAATCCACGGCGATGAACATCCTGGGCTGCCTGGATCGTCCCAGCAGCGGCAGCTACCGCCTCAACGGCATCGCCGTCAATGAACTCGACGACGACGAACTGGCGGCGCTGCGCAACAGGGAACTGGGCTTCGTCTTCCAGCAGTTCCATCTGCTGGCCCACATGAGCGCCCTCGAAAATGTGATGTTGCCGATGATCTACGCCGGCGTGGAACCCGAGCAACGGGCCCAGAGGGCCAAAGAAGCCCTCGAGCGCGTCGGATTGGGGGCGCGCCTGCAGAACAAGCCCAACCAGCTCTCCGGCGGCCAGCAGCAGCGGGTGGCGATCGCCCGGGCGATGATCAACCATCCGGCGATGCTGCTGGCGGATGAACCCACCGGCGCCCTCGATTCGCGCACCACGGCCGAGGTGCTGGGAATCCTTGACGAGCTCCATGACCAGGGAATCACCGTGGTGATCGTCACCCACGAAGACGATGTGGCGGCCCGGGCCCAGCGCATCGTCCACTTCCGGGACGGCCGCATCGCCGGCTGAGGCCCGGGCTCAACCCGCCTTGGCCTGGGGCGCGGCGGCCCTGGGCCGCTCCAGAGTCTGCAGCAACTGCCCCATCAGCAGGGCGATCGCATCGCTGCCGGCGGAACCCTTGCCGGGGTCGAGTTCGCCCGGATCCACCGCCACCCAGCCGCCGTCCTGGGGCAGGCGCAGCTCGAAGTGCAGGTGGGGACCGGTGCTCAGCCCGGTGCTGCCCACCCGGGCGATCACGTCCCCCTGGCGCACCCAGTCCCCCTCCTTGACGTAGATCTCCGAGAGATGGCCGTAGAGGGTGCGGCGGGTGGGGCGCTGGTGCTCCAGCTCCACGGCGATGCCATAGCCCCCGGCCAGGCCGCTGCTCACCACCCTTCCGCTGAGGGCCGCCACCACGGGGGTGCCCTCCGGGGCCGCCAGGTCACGGCCGGCATGCATCAGCCAGCTGCCCAGCACCGGATGCAGGCGCCAGCCGAAGTTGCTGGTGGTGAGGGCGGATCCGATGATCGGAAACAGCAACAGGCGGTTGCCGTTGCCGATCAGCGGCGCTGGCCGGGGCGTGACCCCGAACACCTGGGCCAGGTTGAAGCTGCCACCGCTGCCCGCGAGCAGAGCGGACACCGGCACGGTGATCTGAGGCAGGGGCATCCCATCGGGACCGATCCGCTCCAGCCCACCGGCCCCGGCCAGTCCTGTCTCACCATTGCGGCTGCGCCAGCGAATCGCCAGCCCCGAACGGCATTCCTGCTCGGAAAGGGCGCCGCTGCGGCAGGCCTGCTGGTGGGCGGGCACATCGATCGGCACCTGGATCGAACCCTGGCGGAGCTGGGCGCGCTCGCTCGGGGTCACCACCCCCTCGCGCACCAGCTCATCCAGCGATTGATCAAAGCGGCGGGGGCCGTCTCCGCCCCAGACCACTGGCCGGTGTTGGGGCGCAGCGGCTCCTGCACGGCGCCGGAAACGGGGGCCCGCTGGGGTGGCAGGGGCGGCAGCAGGGGGAGGCAGCAGGGGGCCTGGGCTCTCCGAAGGAGCGGCTGCCGCAGGCCCCGGGGCGCTCGGATCTTGCTGGGCCCAGGCCAGGGGCAAGCCAGCGAGGGGCGCGACGGCAGCCAGGGCGAACAGGACCAGGGAGCGCGCGCGGGGCAAAGGCTGGACGGCCAACGGATCCGGGCAGCTTAGAAACAGCGCCGCAGCTGGGCCCGCCGCGGACCGAGGGCCAGCTCCAGGGCCCCGTCGCTCGCCAGGCCGGTGGCCCGCCACAGCTCCCCCTCGAACGGCACGGGAGCCTCGGGCAGCAGCAGGCGACCCTCCGCCTCCCGCCGCACCCGTTCAGGGGCCAGGGCATGGGCGGCGGCCCACTCCAGGGCCAGCAACGCCCGGGCAGAGAGCGCAGCGGTATCGAGGCGGCGGCGGCCCAGGGCACGGGCCAGGGCCAGCCCCCCGGCGGCACGGGATTGTGCCCATTGAGACCCAGACCCACCTGGGCCCAGCGGATCCGCTCCCCGCGGCGACGCAGCCGTGGCAACAGACCAGCCACCTTGGCGCCCTGCACCAGTAGGTCGTTGGGCCACTTCAGGCGCGGCTCCAGGCCGAGCGCTTCGAGCTGCAACGCCAACCCCACCGCCACCGCCAGCCCCAGGGCCGCCGTGCCGTCAACCTGGGGTGGCCAGGGCAGGGCGGCGCTGATCCAGACCCCCCGGACGGGGCCTGCCAGGGCCGCCCCTGCTGACCATGGCCAAAGCGCTGATGGCCCGCCAGCACCGCCAGAGGTGCGTCAGCCCCGGCCAGCAACCAGCGCTCCAGCTCTGATTCGGTGCTGGCGCAGACGGCTCGCCATTGCAGTCGCCAGGGAAGGCCTGGGCCTGCCCTCCCCAGCACCCGGAGGCGTGCGGCGGCGATGCGCCCGATCAAGGGCTCGCCAACTCAGTCACAGACTCGAGAGCCAGGCGCCGATGCGCTCGGCGCCAGCCTCCAGCTCCGCCGCAGGATGCACCAGCGCCAGCCGCTGCCAGCCCTCACCCTGGGCCCCGAAGCCATTGCCAGGGGTGAGGGCCACGCCGGTGGCCTCCAGCAGCTGGCCGCAGAAGCGTTCGGAATCAAGGCCGGCGGCCCTAGCCGCCGGTGGCAGCTCCAACCAGAGGTAGAGCGCCATCTGGGGCCATTGCACCGGCCAGCCGTGACGCTCCAGGGCCTTCGCCATTGCCTCACGCCGTTGGCGATAGGTGACAAGCAGCTGGGCCGGCCAGTCGGGAGCCTGCTCCAGGGCGGCGATCGCCCCGGCCTGAAGCGCCAGCGATTGGTTGAAGTCCACCACAGCCTTCACCTGGCGCAGGGCCGTGATCAGCGCTTCGGCGCCGATGGCGAAGGCCATCCGGTAGCCCCCCAGGCACCAGCCCTTGGAGAAGGAGAAGAATTCGATCCCGCACTGGCGCCAGAGCGGGCTGCGCAGCAGCGCCGGGGCCTCCCCTCGAGCACCAGGTCGACGTAGGGGTTGTCGTGGGCGAAGACCAGCCCATGGCGCACCGCCCGTTCCGCCGCCTCATCCACCCAGGCCTGCTGGCCCACGGTGGCCGTGGGGTTGTGGGGAAAGCCCAGCACCATCAGCTTGAGCTGATCCCAGGCGCTGGCGGGCAGTTGGTCGAAATCCGGGCACCAGCCCTGCTCCGGCCGCAGCCGCAGGAAACGGGGCTCGGCCGAGGCGAGATGCAGGCCACCCAGGTGGGAGGGGTAATAGGGATCCAGCAGCAGGGCTGAATCGCCTGGATTGAGCACCGCCAGGGGCAGGTGGGCGGTGCCCTCCTGGGAGCCCACCAGCAGCAGCACCTCCCGCTCCGCATCCACCGCCACGTCGAAACGCCTGTGGGCCCAGGCGGCCACGGCCTCCCTGAAGGGACCGGTGGCGGCGTGCAGGCAGTAGCTGGAACTGACGGGCTGCCGCAGGGCTTCAGCGATGGCGGCGATCGCCCCGGGCGGGGGCTGGAGGTCGGTGGAGCCGAGGGAAAGATCCAGCAACGGCGCCAGGGGCCTGCCGCCCACGGGCCCCGCACGCAGCCGATCGACGTAGGCAGCCTTGCGCTGGTCGTTGCGGGCGAAGACGCCGCTGCCCAGACGCCTCAGCCGCTCAGAGGTGTGCATCCAGGAACGCCTGCAGCTGGGGTTGGGCCATGGCCCCCTCGTGGCGTGCCAGCTCGACGCCTCCCCGGTAGAGGATCAACGTGGGCAGCCCCTGCACCTTCTGGCCATCGCGGCTAAAGGGATTGGCATCGGATTCCAGCTTGCCGACGCTCAACGTTGCCGCGTAGGCGGTGGCGGCCCAGTCCATGAGCGGCGCCATCAGGAGGCAGGGGCCGCACCAGGAGGCCCAGACATCCACGAGCACCGCACCGGGCTGATCGAGCACGGCGGCCTGGAAATTGGCATCGTTGAACTCGGCGACGGCCACGGCGGCGAACGGAAGCTGGGCCGATTGTATGGACGCGTGGTCCTGGACCGAGCCGATGCTCAGGCCCAGGCTCGCCGCTCGGATGGGGCGATCAGAGCTTGTCGATCGAGCGCTTGAGGTCTTCGAGCTCCGCATCCACCTGGGCTGCCTTGGCGGGCTCCAGCTTGGGCAGCGGAGCATCGGCGGCCAGCAGGGGGATGGCCGCCGCACCGCCCTCGAGCCGATTCTTGAGGGCGGCCAGTTCGTCGTCCACGTCGCTGCCGCCCTCGAGGGAGGCGAACTGGCTTTCCAGATCGGCGCCGGCCAGCTCGGCGGCCGCCTGGCTGCGGGCCTCCTGCTGCAGCACCTTCTCCTCCATCTGCTCGAAGGCGGCCATGGCGGAATTGGTGCCCAGCCCGCTGACGGCGCTCTGGAGCTGCTCCTGGGCCTGGGCGGCCTGGGAGCGGGCCTTGAGCATGTCTTTTTTGGTCTTGGCCTCGGCGATCTTGCCCTCGAGGGCCAGAAGGCTTTTCTTGAGCGTCTCCACCTGGCCGGCCTGGCCATTGAGCTGGGCGTTCAGGGCGGTGGCGGTGTCCTGGTAGGTCTTGCGGCGACTGAGCGCTTCGCGGGCCAGATCCTCTTCACCTTTCTTGAGCGCCAGCTCGGCCCGTTCGTACCAGGTTTTCGACTGGGACTCCGCCTGCTCGGCCTGGTTCTGGATGCGCTTCTGGCTGGCGATGGCGGTGGCCACGGCCGTGCGCAGCTTCACCAGGTCGGCCTGCATGTCGGCCACCGATTGATCCAGGATCTTCCCGGGGTCCTCAGCCTTGCTCACCAGGTCGTTGAGGTTGGCGCGCAGCAGACGGCTCAACCGATCGAAGAAGCCCATGAATCAAAGTGGGAGCGATCCGGAGGCTAGCGGCAGCGCCCGGTCAAAACAGTCCGGCCAGGGCCGGATGCCCGCACCTAGCCTTGTGCCATGGCCCGCGCCCGCCCCGAGCAGACCCGCCGCATCGGCAACCTGTCGCTGCTGATGGCGGCGCCGCGCCCCCGCCGCAGCCCTCGGCGACTGCCTGGCGCGTCTCCAGCAGGAGTGGCAACGGGAAGGAAGCCTGGCGGCCCTGTGGCAGGCCTGGCCACGCATCGCCGGCCCGCAGTTGGCGCCCCACTGCCGCCCCACCAGCTTCCGCGGCGGTCTGCTCACGGTGGGAGCCAGCCACCCCCAGTGGCTGCAGGGGCTTCGCTACAACCGACATCAGCTGCTGGGGGCCCTGCGCGGGGCGGGCTTCACGGTGCGCGACCTGCGCTTCCAACAGATCCAGCCCGCCGCCCCCTTCACCCCCGGCGCCGAGGCGGAGGCGGCCACCTGGGCCGTCCATCCCAGCCGCGTGGATGTGCATGGCATGGGCACCTGCCCCGACTGCGGCCGCCCCTCCCCTGGCGGTGAAATCCAGCGCTGGGGGCACTGCAGCTTCTGCCGGCGCCAGCCCCAGGAGCCCTTGGGCGAATCTCAGTAGCGCTCCGGCCGGGGATCCCGCCACTGGATCCGGGCCTGGCCCCGGTTGATCAGCCCCCGGGCCCGCTCGTCCAGGCGGCGGCGGTCCAGGCGCCAGAGCTTGTAGAGGCCAATGTGGGCCAGTTCCTCGGCCCCCAACCCCTGCCAATAGGGCTCCTGGGAGGTGGTGTCGTCGATCACCACCAGCACCGTGGGCGCCTCATCAAGGCGGGCGGGGGCCTGGCCATGGCGGCGTTCGTTCAACAGCCGGTCGTTGAGGTTGACCAGATCCGCCGGCAGGCGGCCCTCGTAGAGCACGACCCGGCGGCTGTAGTAGTGCAGCGACGGCTTCAGGATCCCGACCATCGCCACCGATTCACTCGGCCGTCGCTGGCGCACCAGCTCAGAAGCGATCTGGCGCACCGGCCGCTGGCGCACCCCATCCCCCAGGCTCCACATCGGCAACACCGCCACGGCCTGGAACAGCACCAGCGGCAGCTGCACGGCCAGCAGCCAGCCCGGGGGCCGCAGGGGCCAGCGCCAGAGCACCAGGCCCACCACCACCAGCAGAGAGAAACAGAAGGCCGCCCGCAGCACCAGTCCACTGGCCAGCAGCTCAGCGGGCAGGGTGGGCATCTCCGGATCGTTGATCAGCGGCACCCAGCGGGGGAGGCCCAGAGGGCAGCGGCCAGTAGGGCCCCCAGCAGCAGGGTCAGGCCCTGGGCCCAGGCCAGGGGCCGATCCGGCACCGGCCTTGAAGGCCAAGGGGGAGCCGGCTGATCGGCGCCCTGGGCCGCCAGGGCGACCAGCAGGGCTGCGGCCGGGGTGGCCGGCAGCCAGTAGCTGGGCAGCTTCGTGGCCGAGACCGTGAAGAAGGCCAGCACCACGAGCAGCCAGCAGGCGGCAAAAGCCCCAAGGCTGGTGGCAGGAGGGCTGGTCGCAGGAAGGCTGTTGGCCTGCCGGCCCGCACCTCGGGGGCGCCCCAGGGCACGCCCCAGGCCCAGCAGCAGCAGGGGCGTGAACGGCAGGCTGGCCACCACCAGCACCGGGCCGAAGTACCACCAGGGCTGCAGGTGCTGGTTCACCACCGAGCTGAACCGCTGCAGGTTGTGGTACCCGAAAAAGCTGTCCCAGAAAGGCTTGCCTTCCACCACCAGCTCAGCGGCGAACCAGGGCACCGCCACCAGGGCGGTGATCGCCAGGCCCCGCAGGGGGCGAAACCGCCCCACCAGGACGCCAAGGTTGCCCTGGTGCAGGCCGAAGACCAGCAGGGTGAGACCCACCAGGAGCAGCGCCACCGGCCCCTTGGCCAGCACCGCCAGCCCCAGCAGCGGCCAGGGGGCCCACCTGGGGCGGCGTGGGTCGGCGTGGGCCTGCCAGAACAGCAGCAGGGTGAGGGCGACGCCGGCGGTGAACAGACCATCGCTGACGCCGATGCGCCCCCAGAGGATCACCAGGGGCGAAAGGGCGAAGGCCAGGGGCGCCGCCAGGGCCGTCAGCGCCGGCCAGCGCGGGGGCCGCCCTGACGATCCGGCCGGCTGGGGCCAGCGCAGCAGGGTGAAGGCCAGGGCCACCATCACGGCGATCGACGCCAGGGCCGTGGGCAGGTTGGCGGCCCAGGTGCCCAGGGGGTTCCAGTGCGGCTGGCCGGGCAGCAGGTAGCCCAGGGCCATCGCCCAATAGACCAGTGGCGGCTTGTCGTAGCGGGGCAGGCCGTTGACGGCGGGGGTCAGCCAGTCGCCCGTCTCGGCCATGGCCCGGGCAGCGGCGGCAAACAGGGGCGGGGTCTCATCCACCAGGCCCGATTCGCCCAGCCCCCGCAGGAACAGCAGCACCCCCAGCGCCACGGTGAGGCCCAGAACCACGCCGCTGCTCAGGCGGGAAGGACGCTCTGGAATCACGCGGCGCGAAACACGGCAAACGAACTTATTCCCAGATGGCTGTCAAGCAGGCGACCGCCCCAGGGCGCTCAGCAGCCAGCGCTCCAGGCGCTCCGCGAAGGCGGCCCTCGAGCAGGTGCGCTCCACCCAGGCCCGGCAGGACTGGCGATCGAGTCCCTCGGCGTCGGCCACCGCCGCCGCCAGGGCGGGCACGTCGTCGGGGGGACCAGCAGCCCATTGATCCCGGGCTGCACCAGCTCCCCAGGGCCGCCGCGGCGGTAGGCCACCACGGGCACGCCGCAGGCCATCGCCTCCACCACCACATTGCCGAAGGCCTCGTTCCACTTCGGGGTGTTGAGCAGCGCCGCGCAGCGGCCCAGCTCGGCCTGGAGCTCGGAGGTGGGCAGGAACCCTCGCCAGTCGACGGTGCCGGCGGGCACCGCGGCCTCCACGGCGGCGGCGTAGGCGGGATCCTCCACGAGCCCCCACACCGCCAGACGCCGCCCCAGCAGGGCTGCCGCCCTGGCCGCGTCCTCGAGCCCCTTCTCCGGGGCGATCCGCCCCACCCAGCCCAGCAGGGGCTCGGGCGCGGCGCAGAAACCGTAGGCCTCCAGATCGAAGCCGTTGCCCACCAGCACCGGCGCTTCGCTGAGCTCGAAATCGTCGGCCTGGGCCCGGGTGTGAAACGCCAGCCGGCGTTGATCCCAGCGGGCCACATCGGCGATCACCGCATCCATCACCTCCGCCACCGAGCCCATGCTCACCAGGTGCAGCAGGGGGTGTGCAGCTGGGGCGTCAGCCAGAACGGCAGCCAGTCGTAGGCCAGGTTGATCAGGGCATCGAAGCCGGCTTGCGACCCCACGGCCCGCTGCCACAGCCGCGGCAGCAGGGCCTGCGCGGGCATCACGACGGGGGAGTCCCGGCGCTGGTGCTGCCAGCTGGGCTGGTCCACTCCGGGGCAGCTCCAGAGGCGAGCGCGCTCGCAGCCTGCGGGCAGCCGCGACCCATCGGCCGCCAGCACGGTGAGGTGGTGGCCGCGCTCCAGCAGGCCCGCCACCAGGCTGGCCAGGGTGAGCTCCACCCCGCCGCCCCTGCCGCTGCCGAGGGCCCCGACCGGGGTGCTGACCACCAGCAGCCGCAGCGCCTCAGCCCCCATCGCCTGGGCCCTCCCAGAGTTGCTGGCGCCGGTTGATCAACAGCACGGAGATCAGGGCCACCACCGCCCCGAGCCACTGCAGGGGCCTGAGCTCCTCCGCCAGCAGTAGCTGGCCGCACACCAGGGCGAACAGGGGGTGAGGAAGGTGAGGGAGCTGAAGCCGGTGAGGTCCCCGCGGCTGGCGAATGTGAAGAACAGGCCATAGGCCAGGGCGCTGCCGAAGACGCTGGCGTAGGCCATCAGGCCCCAGTCCTGGGCGCTCCACTGGGGCCAGAAGGGGGGGCGCCGCTCCAGATCAGCGGGGCCAGAGCCGAAGCGAGCAGCAGGGGCACACCCCCAGCAGCATGTGCCAACCGGTGATCGCCACAGGATCGCTGGAACGGCAGGCGTAGCGGCTGATCACGGTGCCGAAGGCCATGGCCAGGGCCGCCCCCAGCATCCACAGTTCGCCGTGGCTCCAGGCCCGGGCCCCGAGGCTGGAGGGGGCTTCCAGCCACCAGTGCTGCAACAGCGGCGCCGGGAGTCCCAGGCAGACGATGCCCAGCACCCCCAGCAGCAGGCCGAGCCAGCCCACGGGATTGATCGCCTCAGCGAACAGGCTGCGGGCCAGCAGCGCCACCACCAGGGGTTGGGAATCGATCAACACCGACCCCAGGCCGGCACCGGTCTGGCCCAGGCCCACGGCCAGCAGCGCCTGGAACAAGGTGGCGTCGACGGCGGCAAACAGCAGCAGCCAGCCCAGGTCCCGGCGCTCGACGCGCAGGGAGCGGCCCAACAGGGCAGCGGCCAGCAGCACCAGCAGGCCGGCGGGCACCAGGCGCATCCAGGCCAGGGTGAGCGGACCGGCGCCCACCAGCAGAGGTTTCATTGCCGCCATCGCCGTGCCCCAGAGCGCGAAGGGCAGCAGCATCAGGAGCCAGCGCGGCAAAAAGGGCATCGGGCAGGCTGCAGAACCCCTTTTAAGATCCAGCGACTCTGCACCGCGTTTCATGTCCTGGCCCTGGCGCCGCAAGTCCCGCCGCAAGCTGGCCCGGATTGCCATCGAAGGAGCGATCGCCGGCGCCACCCGGGAGCGGGTGCTCAAGGCCCTGCGGCAGGTGGAGGAACGCGAATTCCCCGCCCTGCTGCTCCGGATCGACAGCCCCGGGGGCACCGTCGGCGACAGCCAGGAGATCCATGCCGCCCTGATGCGCCTGCGCTCCAAGGGCTGCAAGGTGGTGGCCAGCTTCGGCAACATCTCCGCCTCCGGCGGCGTCTATGTGGGGGTGGCGGCGGATCGGATCGTCGCCAACCCGGGCACGATCACCGGCTCGATCGGCGTGATCCTGCGGGGCAACAACCTCTCGAAGCTGCTGGAGCGCGTCGGCATCAGCTTCGAGACGGTAAAGAGCGGCCTCTACAAGGACATCCTTTCCCCCGATCGGGCCCTCACCGAGGGGGAGCGGGAGCTGCTGCAGGCCCTGATCGATTCGAGCTACGGCCAGTTCGTCACGGCCGTGGCCGAGGGCCGCAGCCTCAGCGAGGAGGTGGTGCGGGGCTTCGCCGACGGGCGCGTGTTCAGCGGTGCCCAGGCCAGGGAGCTGGGCCTGGTGGACGAGCTGGGTGATGAGGATGCGGCCCGGCGGCTGGCGGCCCGGCTGGCCGATCTCGATGAGGAGAAAACCCGGCCGGTGAGCTTCGGCCATCCGCGCAAGGGCCTGGGGAGCCTGATCCCGGGCCGGGCCCTCTGGGGTGAGCTGCGGGCGGCCCTCAGCCTGGAGCTGGCCTGGGGCGGCCAACCCCTCTGGCTCTACCGCCCATGAGCGAGACCCTGGCCCTGCGGGCCCTGCGGGGGCCACCACCGCCAGCGCCAACAGCGCCGAAGCGATCGCCGAGGCGGTGGCGGAACTGATCAGCGACCTGATCGAGCGCAACCAACTGCAGGCAGAGCGCGTGCTCTCGGTCACCTTCAGCTGCACGACGGATCTGGATGCCTGCTTTCCCGCGGCGGTGGCCCGGCAGCGGGCCGGCTGGGACGCCGTCGCCCTGCTGGACTGCCAGCAGATGGCCGTGGCCGGCGACCTGCCCCGCTGCATCCGGCTGCTGGCCCACGCCTGGATGGAGCGCGACCAGCCGGTGGTCCACCCCTACCTGCGAGGGGCAGCCCTGCTGCGACCAGACCGATCTGGTCACAACTGACAGCTCGCCTGCCGCCCACCTGGGGAGCTGCGGGTCCCCCATGCTGACCAGAATCCAGTCGTTGGCGCGCCGCCTCGGCGCCCGCCTCTCCTCACCACCATGACCTCTCCGTTTGCCGTCCTGCGGCGCCCCTGGCCATCGCCGCCGCCGCCGCCGGTGCCACCGTGTTGGGGGGTCTGACGGTGGCCGGTGGCACGGCCCTGCTGGAGGGCGCCGCGCCCGCCCCGGCCCGGGCCCAGGGCACCCCCAGCCTGCTGGAGTTCCGCTGGGACAACAACCGGGATTACCGCAAGCTCTACTACTTCGTCACCGACACCACGCGGCTGAAGCGTTCGGAGTATTACCTGATCCTCAAACCGAAGGACCGCAAGACCGCCATCCTCAAACTGAGCATCACCATCCCCGAAAGCTTTGATGTGAAGATCGATCCCAAGGACGTCAAACTCTGCGTCATGAAGGAAGGTGGCATGCTCTCCCGCACCCGTTGCTTGCAGGAGATTCCTGCCGTGGTGGAGATCCCCAAGGGTGGCCGGGCGATCGAGATCTTCCCCAACACGCCTGTCCCGGATGACAAGACCATCGGGGTCTACATCAACCTGTTCAACCCCTTCAACATCGGCATGTACCAGTTCAATGCCCTCGCCCAGGCTCCCGGTGACGTGCCGATGTCCGGCTACCTGGGCAGCTGGATTATCCAGATCGATCCCTCGAACTGACGGCGCCGACTGATAGGTTGATCGATCAAGACGAAATAGCAGCAGAGCCTGAGCCATGACCAAGCGGACCCTCGAAGGAACCAGCCGTAAGCGCAAGCGGGTCTCGGGCTTTCGCGTGCGCATGCGCAGCCACACCGGCCGTCGCGTGATCCGCACCCGCCGCCGCCGCGGCAGGGCCCGCCTGGCGGTCTGAACGGTCTGAACCGGTTTCACCCAACGGCCCCGCAGCCATGGTCCTGCCTAGGGAACATCGGCTGAGGGGCCGTTTCGTGTTCGATCACCTCTACCAGCAGGGGTGCGCCACCACGGCCAATGGATGGTGCTACGCACCATGGCGGCCCGTGATGAGCTGCTCAGGAGCGAACTGCGCCGGCAGGCCCCCAGCCCCTGCCGCTGCGCGGTGGTGATCAGCACCAAGGTGAGCAAGCGCTCGGTGCAGCGCAACCGCCTGCGGCGTCTGTTCCACGACCACCTGCGGCTGTTCTGCCATGCCCAGGCGCCCGAGCAGCCGGCCCAGTGGATCCTGCTGAGCCTGAAGCCAGGGAGCGCCGAGGTGCCGGACGACGATCTGCTGGGAGAATGTTCCATGCTTCTGCAGAAAGCTGGACTGCGCCCATGACCCCCGACACCAGCACACCCCTGACCAGCTCCGAAACCCTGTTCTACGAAGGGGGCCCGCCCGGGGTGACCTGATCTTCAACCTCCTATTCGGGCTCACCCTGATCGGCCTCCCGTTCACGGTGGGAGCGATCATCCGGGCCCTCTGGCTGCGCTTTCGGATCACCAGCCGCCGGGTGTCGGTCACGGGTGGCTGGATGGGCCGTGACCGCAGCCAGGTGGCCTACGGCCAGATCAAGGAGGTGCGCTCGATTCCGCGCGGTTTTGGCTTCTGGGGCGACATGGTGTTGGTGCTGAGCGACGGCGCCCGGCTGGAGATGCGCGCCATGCCCCGCTTCCGCGAGGCGGAGGCCTACATCAACGAGCAGATCGCGGCACGCACCCCAGCGGCCGCCAACGGTTTCGGCAACCCCCAGGCCGCCAGCGCCTGAGCCCGCCCGTCAACACCGGCCTGTGCTCATGCACACTGTCCCCATCGAACCTGTCCTCTGAGACCCCGACGCCGTGATCGGCTACATCTCCGACAATCTGCTGCTCCCGATCCTCGATTTCTTCTATGGATTGGTGCCCAGCTACGGGCTGGCGATCATTGCCCTGACCGTGGTGATCCGGCTGGCCCTGTTCCCCCTGAGTGCCGGCTCGATCCGCAGTGCCCGGCGCATGCGCATCGCCCAGCCGGTGATGCAGAAGCGCCAGGCGGAAATCAAGAGTCGCTACGCCTCCGACCCCCAGAAGCAGCAGGAGGAACTGGGCAAGCTGATGAAGGAGTTCGGCAGCCCCCTGGCGGGCTGTCTGCCTCTGCTGGTGCAGATGCCGATCCTGTTCGCTCTCTTCGCCACCCTGCGCGGCTCACCGTTTGCGGATGTGCCCTACACCCTCAACCTCAAGGTGGTGCCCGCCGAGGAGATCGCAGCGCTGGAGACCAAGCCCTTCGCCAGCGCCAGCCACTCGATCTTCATCACCGAGACCAGGCACGTGCCGGTGATCGCCAGCCTGCCGACCGGCACCAAGCTCGGGGTGGGTGAACGCCAGCAGGTGAAGATCGAAACCAAAGAAGGTGAAGCCTTCAGCTCCCTGCTGGCCGGGATCGACAACGGTGACGCCTTCAGGCCCAGTTGGAAGGTGAGCAAGGGCGAGGAGGTGGTGCGGGTCAGCGGCGACGGCACGATCGAGGCCCTGGCCCCCGGCGATGCCACCGTGGAGGCCAGCATTCCCGGCCTCGCGGCCCGAAGCGGTTTCCTGTTCATCAAGGCCCTCGGCCAGGTGGGCTTCTACACCGATGGAGCGATCAACTGGGACATCGCCATCCTGGTGGCGGGCTTCGGCCTGAGCCTGCTGGCCTCTCAGCTGCTCTCGGGCATGGGCATGCCGGCCAACCCCCAGCAGGCCACCGCCAACAAGATCACCCCGGTGATGATCACGGGGATGTTCCTGTTCTTCCCCCTGCCGGCCGGGGTGCTGCTCTACATGGTGGTGGCCAACATCTTCCAGGCCCTGCAGACCTTCCTGCTCACCCGTGAGGCCCTGCCGGACAATCTGCAGACGATTCTCGACCAGCAGATCGCCCAGCAGGCCGTGGCCGTCACGGCAGGGGGCAGCACTGAGGGCGGGCGTCTTCCCTTTGAGCCCAAGGGCAAGAAGTGAGCGGCGCGCTCCTGCCGGTGCCCCTGCAGGAGCTCAGGCTCCTGGCGGACGGCCGCCGCTGGACCGTGGACCAACCCCTGGACGATCTGGCCAGCCTCACCCCGGTGCGGGGGAGCTGGAGGCCGTCCATCGCGGCACCGTGCTCGAGGTGCGTGGCCGGGCTGAAACAATCGTCACCCTTTGCTGCGACCGCTGCCTGCAGCATTACAACCATCCGCTCAGGAGCGACAGCAACGAGCTGATCTGGTTGAGCGAAGCCGAGGTGGAGTGCCCTGAGGTGCTGGAGCTCGATCCCGAGGCGCCCTGCGAAACCCTCGATCCCCGCGGCAGCTTCGATCCGGCCCGCTGGCTGTTTGAGCAGCTGCACCTGCAACTGCCCCTGCGCAACGACTGCGGCCTCGACTGCCCAGGCCCTGACCTGCCCAAGGAGCGCCCGGAGCCCACGGCCAGCGAGGCCGCGGAGCCCTGCGGCGACCCGCGCTGGGCGGCACTCCGACTCCTGCAGTTGCCCTGAGGCACCATGGGCCAGGCCTGGTCGGACCACCTGGATCTGCTGATCCGCGCCCGCACGCCGATCCTCTGGATCCGCAGCCCTGAGGAGGAGCGCATCGCCACCCTGCTGGGGGAGGGGGCCCGGCGGCTGGGCCAGCGCCTGCTGCTGCGCTGGGATTTCATCCACGGCCTGCGCGGCCTCCCCAACCGCGACGGCGAGGCCGCCCGCAACCCCCTGGCGGCCCTGGAGTGCCTCGAGGGCCTCGGCGGTGAGCAGGGGGCGATCCTGGTGCTGCACGACTTCCACCGCTACTGCGAGGACGGCGCCGTCTGCCGCAAGCTGCGCAACCTGTTCGTCAGCCTGCGCCAGCACCCGCTCACCGTGGTGATCACCGCTGCCGAGTGGCAGCTGCCCCGGGACCTGGAGGAGTGCGTCACGCTGCTGGATCTGCCCCTGCCGGAGGCCGATGCGATCCGTGCGCTGCTGCTCAGCATCGCCCAGGCCAGCGGCCAGCCCCTGGAGGCCGGCGAACTGGAGCAGCTGACCCACAGCTGCAGCGGCCTGAGCGAGCAGCGCATCCGCCAGGTGGCGGCCCGGGGCCTGGCCCGCCGCGGCCGCCTGAGCAGCGATGATCTGGCCGAGATCCTCGAGGAAAAACGCCAGGCCGTCGCCCGCAGCGAACTGCTCGAGTACTGCCCCAGCGACGCCAGCCCCGCCGACATTGGCGGCCACGACGCCCTCAAGCAATGGCTGGAGCGCCGCCACCAGGCCTTCAGCGACGAAGCCCAGCGCTACGGCCTGCCCCTGCCCCGGGGAGTGCTGCTGGTGGGCCCCCAGGGCACGGGCAAGTCGCTCACCGCCAAGGCGATCGCCCACGGCTGGGGGATGCCGCTTCTGAGGCTGGATGTGGGCCGGCTGTTCGCCGGGCTGGTGGGGGCCAGCGAAGCGCGCACCCGCGACATGATTCAACGGGCCGAGGCCATGGCCCCCTGCGTGCTCTGGATCGACGAGATCGACAAGGGCTTCGGGGGTGATGGCCGCAGCGATGGCGGCACCAGCCAGCGGGTGCTGGCCAGCCTGCTCACCTGGATGGCGGAGAAGGCCTCAGCGGTGTTCGTGGTGGCGACCGCCAACGGGGTAGAGAACCTGCCGGGGGAGCTGATGCGCAAGGGTCGCTTCGACGAGATCTTCCTGCTCGACCTGCCGGATGCCACCGAGCGACGGGCGATCCTCGATCTGCAGCTGCGCCGCCGCCGCCCCGCCCATGGCATCCCGCTGGAGGTGGTGGTGGACAGGAGCGAAGGCTTCTCCGGCGCGGAGCTGGAGCAGACGGTGGTGGAGGCGATGCATCTGGCCTTCAGCGAGGGCCGGGAGTTTGGCGAGGCCGACCTGATCGTGGCGGCGGCCCAGCTTGTGCCCCTGGCCCGCACCGCCAAGGAACAGCTGGCGGCGCTCAAGCAATGGGCCAGCGGCGGCCGGGCCCGGCCTGCCTCACTCCATTGCTGAAGACGACACCGGCCAGATTGCGCGGCGTAACGAAAACCAACGCTGGGTAACGAAGAGCGGGGGAGGTCCTGGCGCAGCGGGCCACGGCCCTTAGCTTCAGCGCACCCGATCGGTGATCCCTTGGAGACACGTCCTTCCATCGCCATGCAGCTGACCGTGGCCTGCATTGGGGCCGGAGTGATCACCAGCTTTGCGGTGGCCCAAGGTCAGAACCCGCTCACCGCCCTGGGGATCACGCTGTTTTCAGCTGTGGCGGCAGTGATGGTGGGTCAGGTGCTCTGAGCCAAGGGGTCCGCCTGCCTGCCCTGATGGAGGCCTCGTTCTTGCGAGCGAGCAGATTTTCCCTGGCTCCTCCTGCCTGACGGGAGTAAAAGCTGCCCTCAGCTGAGCTCAACCCCGCTCTTACTCAAGACCGCTGAATCACCAACAGGGCTGCCACTTGCCTCGCCGCCTGCACCGTCTGGCCTTTCCCTGCGCCGGGTGGTGCCAACCTTGGCGGATGTCAGCAGGTCAGCCTTGAGCGCGGAGCAGCACAGGGCCCTGACCCCAGATCAGCTGCGGGCGCTGATGCCCGCCCTGGCGAACAAGACCTACTTCAACTACGGCGGCCAGGGCCCCTTGCCCACCCCTCGCTTGAGGCGATCAACGAGGCCTTCGCCACCATTCAGGAGCTGGGGCCGTTCACCAGCGCGGTCTGGCCCTGGCTGGAGACGCTCACCTCCAGGCTGCGCCGCACCCTCTCGGCCGCCTGCGGCGTGCACCCCCACCGCCTGGCGCTCACGGAAAACGTCAGCAGTGGCTGCGTGCTGCCCCTCTGGGGCCTGCCCTGGGAGCCAGGCGATCAGATCCTGATCAGCGACTGCGAGCACCACGGGGTGGTGGCCGCCTGCGCTGAGCTGGCCCGGCGCCAGGGGCTCCAGCTGGGGAGCTTTGGCGTCAAGGCGCTGGTGGGGGCCGAGGGGGCCAGTGCTCCGGCAGCGGCCCTGGAGGCCCTGGAACGCTCCCTCACCCCCAACACTCGCCTGGTGGTGCTCTCCCACCTACTCTGGAACACGGGCGTCGAAATGCCGATGGCGGCGGTGGCCGAGCGCCTGGCCGCCCACCCCAGGCGCCCCTGGCTGCTGGTGGATGCGGCCCAGTCCTTCGGCAGCCTGGCGATCGGCCCGGCCGCCAATGCCGCCGACATCTACGCCTTCACCGGCCACAAGTGGGCCTGCGGACCCGAGGGGCTCGGGGGCGTCGCCCTCTCCGAACGCGTGCTGGAGCAGGCCCAGCCCACCCTGATCGGCTGGCGCAACCTGCGCCAGGAAACCGACGAGCACAGCGGCTGGCACCGCGATGGCCGCCGCTTCGAGGTGGCCACCTCCTGTGTGCCTCTGTTCGCCGGTCTGCTGCGCTCCCTGGAGCTGCTGGAGCAGGTGGGCCCGGTGGCGCAGCGCCTGGAACTGATCACCGAGCGCAGCGGCCGCCTCTGGCGGGGGTTAAACGATCTGCCGGGTGTGGAGCCCGTGCTGGCCATCCCTCCCACAGCAGGGCTGGTGAGTTTCCGCCTGCGGGGCGATGACCCCGCCGCTGTGGTCAAGACCCTGGGGGAGCGGGGGCTGTGGATCCGCAGCCTCGATCAGCCCGCCTGCCTGCGGGCCTGCACCCATGTCACCACCACCGAAGCGGAAGTGGATCAGCTGCTGGAGGCCCTCGCCAGTCTCTGAGCGGCCTGCAATGGATCAGCGCCGGCTGGGTCATGAAACAACCTGTGGCGATCGCGGCTGATTCTGGAGGCTTTGCTTAGATTTTTTCCAGGTGCTTCAGGACTTCCCTTGACACCCCGCTGGAGTGAATCGATGCCAACGTTTTTCAGGTCGTCGCGCCATCCACTCAGGTTGACCCTGGCCGCCGGGGTTCTGGCCCTGATCTGCGTGGCTCCGGTCGTTGCCGGCACAGACCTCGCTGCCGGCCCCGCTGGCGGCCCCGGTGCGGGCACGCAGGCCGCGGGCAGCGAGAAGCAGTCCCCCTATGCCGCCGCCACCGATGACGCCGGCAGCGATGCACCCGTTCCCCTGGCAGGTCCGATCGGTGGCACCAAAGCCCCAGGGAGCAAGAAGTCGTCGCCCTACGCCGCCGCCAAAGACTCGCCCCTGCTGGGCTCCCCTACCCTTGGGCGCCTCTGGGGCCTGCTGTTGCCCTTGGTGTTAGCTGCTGGCAGTTATGTCTTCCTGCGCTCGAAGGAAGGGAATGAGTTGGCCTGAGCAGCCAACATCTTCTTCCCCATACGGTGAGAAGAGCCCGCGGCCGTTTCAGTCGCCGCGGCCCTCCAGCAGGTTCCGATGCACCCAACCGGCCAGCAGGGCGCCCACGATCGGCGCCAGCCAGAACAGCCACAGCTGACCCACCGCATCACCGCCCACCCACAGGGCCACGCCGGTGCTGCGGGCGGGATTCACTGAGGTGTTGGTGATCGGGATGCTGATCAGGTGAATCAGCACGAGCGAAAGGCCGATCGGCACACCCGCCAGGTCTTTGATGGCGTCTTTGTGAGTGGTGCCGAGGATCACCAGCAGGAAGATGAACGTCAGCACCACCTCGATGATCAAGGCAGGCAGCAGCCCATAGCCCCCAGGCGAATGGGCCCCGAAGCCGTTGGTGGCCAGGGGGTTGCTGCCCGTGAGCTGGAAGCCGGCGCGGCCGCTGGCGATGGCGAACAGCAGCCCACCGGCGATCACTCCGCCGAGCACCTGGGCGACGATGTAGGTGAGCAGGTGGGAGCCCGGAAAACGACCGCTGGCCCAGAGACCGAAGCTCACGGCCGGGTTGATGTGGCAGCCCGAGACATGGCCGATCGTGTAGGCCATCGTCAGCAGGGTGAGTCCGAAGGCCAGTGACACGCCCAGGAAGCCGAGGCCCAGGGGGTTGTTGTCGGCCTGGGCGTAGGGGAACACCGCCGCCAGCACGGCACTGCCGCAGCCGCCGAACACAAGCCAGAAGGTGCCGATCAGTTCGGCCAGGAACTTTCTCGAGAGGGGGACAGCAGCAGCCATGGACGCAGAAAAAGATCGCTTCAACGCTGCAAAGTTACGTGCAGACGCGCTGGCCTCCCTGTGGCACCGGCCAGGGTGTGGATCGGAAGACAGAGTTCAAGCCGGGGCGCTGGCGGCACGGCTGCGCAACGCCATCTCCGCCTGTTCGCGGTCGTCGAAGTGAATGCGGGTGGTGCCGAGAATCTGATAGTCCTCGTGGCCCTTGCCGGCGATCAACACCAGATCGTTGGCGTTGGCCTGGGCCACGGTGGTAGCAATCGCCGTCGCCCGGTCCCCCTCCACCAGCAGATCGGTGCCGGCCGGGATGCCCGCCACCACATCGTCGAGGATCCGCTGGGGGTCCTCGGTGCGCGGGTTGTCGGAGGTGACGACCACCCGATCCGCCAGGGCGGCGGCGATCGCGCCCATCTGGGGCCGCTTGCCGCGGTCGCGGTCGCCGCCGCAGCCGAACACACAGATCAAGCGCCCGGCGGCAAACGGCCGAGCGGCCTTGAGGGCGTTCTCCAGGCCATCGGGGGTGTGGGCGTAGTCCACCAGCACGGTGGGCGCCGCCGCCGTCGTGCCGGAACCAGTTGAGCCGGGTCCAGTGGCGTCGTGCCTGGTGCTCACCCGCTCCATGCGCCCAGGCACGCCGCCGAAGCGGCCGATGGCCGCCAACAGCGTCTCCAGGGGCAGACCCTGCTGCAGCAGCGCTCCCACCGCCTGGAGCAGGTTCATCAGGTTGAAACGCCCGAGCAGCGGTGAGTCGAAGCGCCCCTGACCGAGTGGAGTGATCAACAAGCCGCTCACACCACTGGAGCCGAAGGCAAGATCCTTCACCCGCAGCTCTGCCTCAGCGGACTCAGTGGCCAGCAGCGAACTGCGCCAGCAGAGCCCACCGAGCCGCTCGGCGAGCTGCCGCCCCCAGGGGTCGTCCACGTTGACCACCGCCCTGGCCCCTTCGCCGCCGGCCAGCAGGGGCGGGGCAAACAGCAGGGCCTTGGCCTCGAAGTAGGCCTCCATCGAGAGGTGGTAGTCGAGGTGGTCCTGGGTGAGGTTGCTGAACACAGCCCCGGCGAAGTCACAACCGGCCACCCGGCCCTGGTCAAGGGCGTGGGAGCTCACCTCCATCGCCCCGACCCGGGCGCCCGCCGCCACCGCCGCCGCCAGCTGGGCCTGGAGCTGATCAGCGAAGGCGGTGGTGTGGCTGGCCGTCTCGCCATGGCCCGGCCAGCGGTTCACCAGGGTGCCGAACAGGGCGCTGGGGCGGCCGCAGGCCGCCGCCAGATGCTCGATCAGGTGGGTGATGGTGGTCTTGCCATTGGTGCCGGTGACCCCGATCAGGGCCAGCTGGCGGCTGGGGTGATCCCAGAACGCCGCCGCCAGCCGCCCCGCCAGGGGGCCAGGGGCGCCGGGGCCACCAGCACCGCATCGGCTGGGGAGGGCGGCGCCAGCGCCGCCGCCGCCGGGCTGATCACCGCCGCCACGGCCCCCGCCGCCAGGGCCGCCGGCCAGAAGCTGCCCCCATCGACGCTCTGGCCCGGAAGGCCCACGAACAGGGTGCCGGGGCCCACCCGGCGGGAGTCACAGCTCAGGGCCTCCACCTCCCCATTGACCAGCCCTTCGGGCACGTCCAGGCCGACCGACTGCAGCAGTGGATGAAGCAAGGGGCTCATGGGTGGTGGGGTCGCGGCATCCGGACCAATCACCGGACGCAGGGGCGGGGCCTTTTAAGCGGGCGGGAGCGTAACGCTGTTCTTCCGCAACCATTCCCGCAGTCCATCCCCGCCAGCCGCGGCGACACCCGCGGCAGTTCGCGCCAGCCGCCCCCTGCCGAACCGCCAGCACCGGCACCTCCAGCCCGTAGCGCGCCTGGAGTTCCGGGTCGGTGTCCACGTCGATCAGCACCAGTTCCGGCGCCGGATCAAGGGCCGACAGGCGCTCCTCCAGGCCCTGGCAGAGGCAGCAGTCGGAGCGGGTGTAGAGCCGGTAAGGGGCTTCATGCATCGACAGGGGGCTCAATCGGGAACGGGATCGCAGCCGCAGGGGTGAAGGGGTGGCAGCGCAGCAGCCGCCGCAGGGTGAGCCAGCCCCCCGCCAGGGACCATGGCGGCCGATCGCCTCGAGGCCGTAGGCGCTGCAGCTGGGGATGAAGCGGCAGCGCGGTCCGAGCAGCGGGGAAATCCAGCGGCGATAGCCACCGATCAAGGCCAGCAGCAGGCTGGCCAGTGCCGTCGAAACGGCCGCCAGGCCAGCGGATAGGATCGTTGGCTGGCGTTCCAAGCGGAGAGTTGCCGAGGGCCTTCCCTCCAGCATGCTCCCGAACCTGGGCCACGCCACATCGTTCAACCTTTGATTTCCTTCCTCAATGTCTCGATACCGCGGCCCTCGCCTGAGGATCACGCGGCGCTTGGGAGACCTTCCCGGTCTCACCCGTAAGTCCGCCAAGCGGGCTTATCCCCCGGTCAGCACGGCCAAGCCCGTCGCAAGCGCTCCGAATACGCCATCCGCCTCGAAGAGAAGCAGAAGCTTCGTTTCAACTACGGGATTTCCGAACGTCAGCTGGTTCGCTACGTCAAGAAAGCCCGTGCCCAGGAAGGTTCCACCGGAACCAACCTGCTCAAACTTTTGGAAAACAGGCTCGATAATGTCTGTTTCCGCCTTGGTTTCGGTCCCACCGTCCCCGGCTCCCGCCAACTGGTGAACCACGGCCACGTAAGCGTCAACGGCCGCGTCGTCGACATCCCCAGCTATCAGTGCAAGGCCGGCGATGTGATCGTCATCCGGGAACGCAAGGCCAGCAAGAGGCTCGCCGAAGGGAACCTGGAGTTCCCCGGCCTGGCCAACATCCCCCCAACCTCGAACTCGACAAGGCCAAGCTGACCGCCAAGGTCAACGGCAAGATCGAGCGCGAGTGGGTGGCCCTGGAGATCAACGAACTGCTGGTGGTCGAGTTTTACTCCCGCAAGGTCTGAATTCGTTTCCTCTTATCTCCTGGCTCTGGCCGGGAGTCCAACCCCGGCCAGAGCCGGGGTTTTTCATGGGCCCAACGCCCAAGGCGTGGCCCACCCAGCCCACTCAGCCGCCGATCAAGGTCTCCAGGGCGGCCGTCACGTCCGGCTGCCGCATCAGCGCTTCTCCCACCAGCACCGCGTCCGCACCTGCGCTCACCACCCGGTCCAGATCGCCGCGGTTGAGCAGGCCCGATTCGCTCACCAGCAGGGCCCCGCTGCGGCGCACCCGCTCGCCGTAGGTCGCCATCAGCGTTTCGGTGACGGCCAGATCGGTGTGGAACGTGGCCAGGTCGCGGTTGTTGATGCCGATCAGGTTCACCCCCTCGAGCCCCAGCACCCGCTCCAGTTCGGCGCCGTCGTGCACCTCCACCAGCGCGGCCAGGCCCAGGCTCCTGGCCACCTTGAGCAGATAGGCCAGATCCTGATCGCTCAGGATCGCGGCGATCAGCAGGGCGGCGTCGGCCCCGGCCGCCCTGGCCTGGAACAGTTGATAGGGCGAGAGGATGAAGTCCTTGCAGAGCAGTGGCAGGTCCACCTGCTGGCGCACCGCCACCAGCACCTCGAAGCCCCCTGGAAGAAGGCCTTATCGGTGAGCACCGACAGGCAGCTGGCCCCACCGGCGGCGTAGCCCCGGGCGATCGCCTCCGGGTCGAAGGCCTCGCGGATCACCCCCTTGCTCGGGCTCGCCTTCTTGATTTCGGCGATCACCGCCGGTTTGCGGCAGCTGGCACGCAGGGCGGCCACAAAATCCCTGGGCGCAGGCAGGAGCGCCACCTGCTTCTTGAGTTCCGCCAAGGGAACCCGTTCACGGGACGCGTCCACCTCCCTGTCCTTGGCCCAGACGATCTCCTCGAGGATGTGGCGCGGTTCCGCCTCCGGATGGCGGATGCCGAACTGGAGGTGGGCCACCTTCACCGGCGGGTTCGGGGGGCGACGACGGATCTCCATCGCTCAGACCCCCACGGGCTGACGGGCGGCGCTCACCGCTGAAGCCGCCTGCTTGTAGGCCACCTCCACCAGCTCGCTGAGGGTCGGGTGGGTGTGCACCTCGGTGGCCAGCTGCAGCACGCTCTGGCGGCGGGCGACGGCGTTGGCGATCTCCTGGATCAGATCAGCCGCATGGAGGCCGTAGATGTGGGCGCCGAGCACCTCGCCGCTGGCCTTGTTGAACAGCAGCTTCATCATTCCATCGCTCTCCAGTTCAGCCAGGGCCTTGGTGTTGGCCTTGAAGTAGCTGCGCACCACCCCCAGCTCGAAGCCGCCGGCGACAGCCAGGTCCTTGGCATCGGCTTCGCTCAGCCCCACCGAGCTGATCTCCGGATGGGTGAAGGTGGCCGCAGGGATCGAGCGGTAATCGATCGTGCGGGGGTGGCCCAGGATGTTGTCCACCGCCACGGTGCCCTGGGCGGCGGCGGTGTGGGCCAGCATCAGCTTGCCGGTCACATCGCCCACGGCCCAGAGGTGGGGCACCGGCTCCCCGTTCAGCAGCACCCGCAGGCTGTCATCGACGGGGATGAAGCCGCGGTTGGTCTCGACGCCAACGCTCCCCAGGTTGAGTTCCTTGCTGGTGGGCACCCGGCCGGTGGCCACCAGCACCGCATCCACCTCCAGCACCTCCACCAACTCCTTGCTGGCCATGTCGGCCAGCTCGATGCGCACGGGGCTGCCGGGGGTGACCTTGCGGGCCAGCAGACCGGTGCGCGTCTCGATGTCGCGGCCCTCGATCAGCTTGCGGGCCGCCAGCTTGGCGATGTCGGGATCAAAGGTGGGCATCACCCGATCGAGCGCCTCGATCAAGGTGACCTCACAGCCCAACGCCGTGTAAACATCAGCAAACTCCAGGCCGATGTAGCCGCTGCCGATGATCGCGATCCAGCGCGGCAGCGAGGCCAGTTCGATCGCCTCGTCACTGGTGAACACGGTGCGGCCGTCGGTTTCGATGCCGGGGGGCACGAACGGATCGGAGCCCGTGGCGATGATCACCTCCCGGGCCGAGTAGATCCGATCGACGCCATTGCTCTGGCGCACCCCCACCTTCTGGGGCCCCTCCAGCCGGCCCTTGCCCCGCAGGATCGTGGCCCCGGAGCGCTCCAGGGTTTTGGTGAGGTTGGCGCGGATCGCGGCCACCAGCTGGGCGGCGTGGTCGGCGATCGCCTGGCGCTCGAAACGCACCGGGGCGGCGTGAATACCGAAGGCGCGAAGGTGCTCGGCGTCGGCCAGTTCCCGCACCCGGCCGCTGGCCGCCAGCAGGGCCTTCGAGGGCACGCAGCCGCGGTTCACGCAGGTGCCGCCCATGTCGCGGGATTCGATGATCGCCGTGCGCAGGCCGTGGTCGGCGGCGTGTTTGGCCGCATCGAAGCCGCCGTAGCCGGCGCCGATCACGATCACATCGAAGTCGAAAGGCGCGCTTGCGTCAGACACCGGCCGGAGGCAACTGAGGTGGCATTCTCCCCCGCCGCAGCCCCCTCAGTCCGTCCCCGGGCCCTCGCCCCCTGAAGCGAAGCGCTGGCGGCTGCGCTCCAGCAGCAGCGGAGCCGCCGCCACGGCCACGTTCAGCGATTCCACCTGGGGGCTGTGGGGAATGCTGATCCGCTGAGTGCAGCACTCCAGCAGCTCCGGAGCCAGCCCCGCCCCCTCGTTGCCCAGCAGCAACACCGTGGGCTGACACCAATCCAGCTGCCAGTAGGGCAGGCCGCCGCGCACCACCGTGGCCACCACCTGCAACCCCTGGTCCCGGGCGGCGATCAGCCGCTCCAACAGGGCCGCCGTCCCCTCCAGGCGGCGCAGGGGCAGGGCCAGGGCCGCACCGGCGGAGGCCCGCAGCACCTTGGGCTGCCAGGGATCCGCCCCCGCCGCCAGCCAGAGCTCGTCGACACCGGCCGCCAGGGCCGTGCGCATCAAGGTGCCCAGGTTGCCGGGATCCTGGAGGCGATCGAGCGCCAGCACCAGATCGAGCTGTGGGGCCGGCCCCGGTTCGATCAGGGGCAGGCTGAGCACGACCCCATCGGGGTGCTCGGTGGTGGCGACCGCCGCCAGCAGCGACTCCCCCACAGGCTGCAGCGCAACATCCAAAGGAAGGGCCCGCACCAGGGGCCCGTGGCGTTCAAGCCAGGCTTCCGTGGCCAGCACCAGCTCAGGGCGCAACTGCCGCGCCATCACCTCCTCGAGCAGATGGGTGCCCTCCAGCAGCACCAGACCCTGCTCCCGCCGGCCACGGGCGCCATGGAGGGCACGAAAACGGGCCACCAGCGGATGGCGACGGCTGCTGATCAGCTCGGGCAGGGTCCGACCAGCGCTCATCGGGCCTGCCGCGGCCGAGGCTCAGAACAACTGATGACGGCGTACATGGAGCTTGTCACCGAGCACCAGCTTGGTGTCAGCGAGGTCGAGACCGTTCACGGAGGCCACCTCACCCTTGAGACCCTCCTGGGAGAGGTTTTCGACCAATTTTTTAACCAGGATGTCTTCCATCATCGAATCATCGAGGCTTTCGGGGCTAAGGCTTCCGAGAAACTTTCCAAGTTTCGATGCCACCACTTCAGAGGCGTTGGTGATCTTCAGCACGATCATGTGGAGGGCTCAGCTGAGGTGATGAAGCGAGAAGAGCCGAGAAGAGTGAAGTGCGGATGGGGAGACTTGAACTCCCACGACATTGCTGCCACTAGTACCTGAAACTAGCGCGTCTACCAATTCCGCCACATCCGCGGGCGTTCGTCGCGATGGCGACCTGGCCACCATAAAACACCGCCTGGCGCCCACACCCTCCATGGCCGGAACTTGTCCCATGGCAGTGGAGGACTGGGGGACAAGACAGTTCCAGCGGCGGACCTCTAGACGGTGCAGCGAATCATTGTCAAGATGTCGGCACAAAAAGCGGAACCGCTTAAGTCATGACCCTGACGGCCGTTCCGTCCCAGAGCCTGGTGACACCCCAACTCGAAATCTCCGGCGGCCGCCGTCTCAGTGGGGATCTTCGCGTCAGTGGCGCCAAGAATTCCGCTCTGGTGCTGATGGCGGCCTGCCTGCTGAGCGAAGACGGCCTGCGACTGCGCAACGTGCCTCCGCTCACCGACATCGCCGCCATGGGCGAGATCCTCGCCGCCCTTGGGGTGGGTGTGCGCCGGGGGGCGACTGGATCGAAATGGACGGCCGCACGCTGAACAAATCGGCGCCGCCCTATGAACTGGTGAACAGCCTGCGGGCCAGTTTCTTCTGCATCGGCCCCCTGCTGGCCCGCCTCGGCGTCGCCCGGGTTCCCCTGCCCGGTGGCTGCCAGATCGGCACCCGTCCCGTGGTGGAGCATGTCAAAGGGCTCAAGGCCCTCGGTGCCCAGGTCACGATCGAGCACGGGGTGGTCTCGGCGGTGGTCCCGGGCCGCGGCCACCGGCTCAGCGGCGGCCGCATTCACATGGACTGCCCCAGCGTCGGCGCCACCGAGACCCTGATGATGGCCGCGGTGCTGGCCGACGGCGAGACGGTGATCGAGAACGCCGCCCTCGAGCCTGAGGTCGTCGATCTGGCCGGTCTGCTGATCGCCATGGGCGCCCGCATCCGTGGCGCCGGCACCCCAAGCATCACCATCGTCGGGGTTGATCGCCTGCACGGTGCCGACTACGCCGTGATCCCCGACCGCATTGAAGCCGGCACCTTCCTGCTGGCCGCCGCCATCACCCGCTCGACCCTGCGGGTGTCGCCGGTGATCCCCGAGCACCTGGGCGCCGTGCTCACCAAGCTCGAAGAGGCGGGCGCCCTGCTCGAAGCCGATGGCACCGCCATGACCATCTCGGCCGAGACCATCAACGCCGTCGACCTGCGCACCCAGCCCTTCCCCGGTTTCCCCACCGACCTGCAGGCCCCGTTCATGAGCCTGCTGGCCACCGCCAAGGGCACCAGCGTGATCACCGAGAACATCTTCGAGAACCGCCTGCAGCACGTGGCTGAACTGCAGCGCATGGGGGCCGCGATCCGCATGCAGGGCAACACCGCCTTCATCGAAGGGGTCCACCGCCTCAGCGGTGCGCCCGTGCAGGGCAGCGACCTGCGGGCCTCCGCCGCCATGGTGCTGGCGGGTCTGGCGGCAGAGGGGATCACACGGGTGCAGGGGCTGGAGTATCTCGATCGGGGTTACGCCGACTTCGAGGGCAAGCTGAACGCCGTCGGAGCCTCGATTCGTCGCCACGGCGGCTGAAGCGCGGCACGAAGCCAGCGAAGGCCCTCACCTACAGTCGAAGGGCGGGAGCGTGCCGGAATTGGTAGACGGACTCGACTCAAAATCGAGCGCCTTCGGGCATGTGGGTTCGAGTCCCACCGCTCCCATCTCGGCCGTGATGGACACCTACAGCCGCTTCGATCTGGAGCTGGTGAAGGGCAAGGGCGTCTGGGTGAAGGACAGCCACGGCCGCAGCTACCTCGACTGCGTGGCAGGCATCGCCACCTGCACCCTGGGGCACAGCGACCGGGCCCTGCGCAAGGCCCTGAGCAGGCAGCTGGGCCGGCTGCAGCATGTTTCCAACCTCTACAGGATCCCCGAGCAGGAGGAGCTGGCCCGCTGGATCACCGACCACAGCATCGGTGAGCGGGTGTTCTTCTGCAATTCCGGCGCCGAAGCCAACGAGGCCGCCATCAAACTGGCCCGCAAGCATGGCCACCAGCAGCGCGGCATCGAGCGGCCGGTGATCCTCACGGCCCAGGCCAGCTTCCATGGCCGCACCCTGGCGGCGGTGAGCGCCACGGGCCAGCCGAAGTACCACCACGGCTTTGAGCCCCTGGTGGAGGGCTTCCGTTTCTTCCCCTACAACGACACCGCCGCCTTCGAAGCGCTGCTGGAAGAAACCGAGGCCGAAGGCCCGAGGGTGGCGGCGGTGCTGATCGAGCCCCTGCAGGGGGAGGGTGGGGTCAATCCCGGCGATCCCGCCTTTTTTGCCCGGGTGCGCGAACTCTGCGACCAGCGCAACATCCTGCTGATCTTCGATGAGGTGCAGGTGGGGGTAGGCCGCAGCGGCAAGCTCTGGGGCTATGAGCGCCTGGGGGTGCGCCCCGATGCCTTCACCCTGGCCAAGGGTCTGGGGGGCGGCTTCGTGATCGGCGCCCTAGTGACCACCGCCAAGGCTGATCTGTTCAAACCCGGGGAACATGCCAGCACCTTCGGCGGCAATCCCTTCGCCTGCCGCGCCGCCCTCACCGTGGTGCACGAACTGGAGCGACGCGATCTGGTGGCCCATGTGGCGGCCGTCGGCGCCAAGTTGCGGCAGGGGCTCGAAGACCTGGTCCGGCGCCATCCAGACCAGTTGGAGTCGGTGCGGGGCTGGGGGCTGATCCAGGGCCTGGTGCTCCAACCCGGAGCCCCCAGTGCTCCTGAGCTGGTCAAGGCGGCGATCGATCACGGCCTGCTGCTGGTGCCGGCGGGCCCGAATGTGGTGCGTTTCGTACCGCCCCTGGTGATCCGCCCCCGGGAACTCAAGCAAGCGGTGAAGCGCTTTGAGACGACCCTGATCCAGCTCACCGCCGCCGGCTGAGCGGGTGAGCGCCAGCCGCGTTGATCCGTTGGCGGATCTGATCGAACCCTTCCAGCGCCGGGGGTGGACCTGGGTCTGGAGCGCCTGCAGGGTGCCCTGGCCGAACTGGGCCACCCCGAACGCCGGTTCATGGCCGTGCAGGTGGCCGGCACCAACGGCAAGGGCTCCATCTGCACCCTGGTGCACGCCGCCCTGCTGGCGGCGGGCCACTCCTGCGGGCTCTACACCTCTCCCCACCTGCTGAGCTGGTGCGAGCGCATCCGGCTGGGGGCCGAGCCGATCACCGAAGGTGAGCTGCGGCGCCGGCTCCTGGAGCTGCAACCGCTGGCCCGCCGCCACGATCTGACCCCGTTCGAGCTGATCACGGCGGCGGCGTTTGTGGCCTTCGCGGGCGCGGGGGTGACGATCGCCGTGCTGGAGGTGGGCCTGGGGGGCGACTGGATGCCACCACCGTCCACCCCCGCCGCGACGTGATCGGCCTGGCCTCGATCGGCCTCGATCACAGGGAATTCCTCGGCCCTGACCTGGCCAGCATCGCCACGGAAAAAGCCGGGGTGCTGCACCCGGGCGCCCGGGTGGTGAGCGGCCCCCAGACGGCGGCGGTGCGGGCGGTGCTGGAGGCCCAGGCCGTGCGACAGGGCTGCCAAATGCAATGGCGCGAACCCCTGCAGCAACAGGGCGAGGAGTTGGTGGCCAGGGAATTGCGTTGGTGCAGCGGCCTGGCGGGGTCGGTGCAGCGCACCAATGCGGCCGTGGCCCTCGGGCTGATCGAGGCCTTGCGCGAGCTGGGCTGGGCGATCCCGGATCAGGCGATCCGCCGTGGCTTCAGCGAGGCCCGCTGGCCGGGGCGCCTGCAGCGCGTCCGCTGGCGCGGCCAACCCCTGATCCTTGATGGGGCGCACAATCCACCCGCTGCCGTTGCCCTGCGAGCCGAGCGGGATCGGCTCGGCGACGGGTCGATCCACTGGGTGCTCGGGATCTTGGCCAACAAGCAGGCGCCGGAGATGCTCGAAACCCTGCTCGCCCACCAGGATCGGGCCTGGATCGTGCCGGTGAGCGGCCACAGCAGCTGGGGGGCCGAGGAGCTGGCGGCCGCTTGCCCCGCACTGGCGGGCCGGCTCAGGGGCGCCGGAGATCTCGAGGCCGCCCTCACGGACGCCACCGGCTCGCGAGAGAGCCCCACGCGCCCGGTGATCGTGGCCGGCTCCCTCTACCTGCTGGGCGACCTGCTGGCCGCGGCGGACCTAGACCAGGGTGAGACGCCGTCCCCGCCATGCCATCCGTTTTGATGCCTCGGTGGGGGATCGCCGGTCGCTGCTGGCGTTTGATGGCGCTGGGGTCGCTGCTGCTGGCTCTGGTGCTGGGCGCCCCCGGTCCCTGGAGGGCCGCCCCCGCGTTCGCCGTCGATTTCACGCTCACCAGCCAGAACGGCGCCGATTTCCACGGCCAGGAACTGGCGGGCAGCTCCTTTGCCGGGGCGGTGGCCCGCGGTGCCAACTTCGCCGGTGCCCAGCTGCAGGGCGCGATCCTCACCCAGGCCAACTTCGCCGAATCCGATTTCAGCGGCGCTGACCTCTCCGATGCCCTGATGGACCGCACCGATTTCAGTGGCACCAACCTCACCGGAGCCGTGCTCACAGGCGTGATCGCCAGCGGCAGCAGCTTCAGCCAGGCCCGCATCGACGGGGCCGATTTCAGCGGCGCCCTGCTGGACCGCAACGACCAGCGCAGCCTCTGCCGGCGCGCCCAGGGCACCAACCCGATCACCGGCGCCGACACCCGCCTCAGCCTCGATTGCGGCTGAGTTGAGCTGGCCCGTGCGGCTCCCATGCCACTTCAGCGCTCCAGCCAGCCCCGCAGCTTGCCGGGGTTGAGCAGACCCCTGGGGTCATGGGCCGCCTTGGCGGCCACCTGGTCGGCGTCGATCACCCCCAGGCCGCCATCCTCGACGGTGAGCACGTGGGGATTGAACAGCACGCCCCCCAGCTCCTTCACCTGGGCGATCAGCTCCGCAAGGGGTCCATCCCCGCTCCAGCGCACCAACGGCAGCGCCGCCAGCCGCGCCACCCCCTGCTGACGCACCGCTTCGAGGTGCCAGAGCAGGTCGTCGCCCCAACGCCGGCGCAGGGCCGCGATCGCTGGGCCCTCAGGCTGGGGCAAAAGGAGTTGCAGGTAGGTCCAACCGGGATCCTGGGCGCGCAGGTGCAGGGTGGTGTGGTTCCAGCTCAGCTCCCGCAGCGGCAGCCCCCTGGCACCCGCCTGGGGGGCCTGCCAGACGATCCGTCCCCCAGCTGGGGCACCCAGGGCTCCAGCACCGGCAGGGCATCGGGGGCCGCCAGCAGCAGCAGCCGGTGGCCGGCGGCCGGCGGGCAGCCCGCCGGGCTGGGAAGCCGCCTGGCCAGGGGCGCCTCCAGCAGGCAGAGGGCATTGAGCAGCAGGGCCGCGGCCGGCAGGGCGCGGGCCGCCTCCAGGGCGGCGTCCCAGTGCTCGAACTCCAGCACCAGTTGCCGCCAGTCCACCGCTTCGGTGGTCGCCAGGGTGAGGGCGGTGAGCAGGCCGTTGGTGCCGTAGGCGTGGTTGAGCGCCCGGCTGGCGGAGGCATCGAGCTGCAGCAACCTGGGTTCCCGCTCCAGCGTGACCACCTCCAGGCCCAGCAGATGGCCCGGATCACGCAGGAAGCCCCAGCGGATCGAGCCGATGCCGCCGGAGCCCCCGGCGATGAAGCCGCCGAGGGTGGCGCTCCGGTAGGTGCTGGGGGCCAGCCGCAGGGCCCGGCCGTGGGGCTCCAGCTGGCGGTCGAGGCTCGCCAGCAGGCAGCCCGCTTCGGCGGTGACGATGCCGCTGGCCGGATCGAAACCCCGCAACCGGTTCAGCCCACTGAGATCCAGCACCACGCCACCGGCCAAGGGCACGCACTGGCCGTAGTTGCCGGTGCCCGCCCCCGCGGCGTCAGCGCCACCTCGTGGCGGGCGCAGGCCGCCGCCACCCGAAGCACGTCATCGACGGATTGAGCCCGCACCACCAACTGGGCCAGCCGTCCCTGGAGCTGGCGATGCAACAGCGGTGAGTAATCGAAGTAGTCGCTGGAGAGGCGTTCCAATTCGAGGCCCGCGCGCACCAGATCGAGGCCGCTGAGATCGGCGACCAGCGCCTCGAGCCGCTCGGCGCTGGCCGGAGCGGGCGACTCGTGGGCCGGGCGGGTCATGGGCCCTGGGGTTGCGGTGACAACCCCGCCAGAAACGGGGAGTCGGTCGGTTCCGGCGCCAGCCACTGACCGGCGCGCAGCACCCGCCGTTGGGGCGGTCGGGCCAGCAGCTCACCCCAGGAGCCGGCCGAGAGCACCACCAGATCGGCGGGGGCCCCCACCCGCAGCACCCCATCCCAGGCCAGGCCCAGGAGCCGGGCGGCCGCCGTCGTGAACGGCGCCAGCCCCAGCCGCTGCCAGGGGGCCAGCTGGGCCGCCGCCAACGACTGGCGCAGCAGTTCGATCGGATCAAAGGCGCCGCCGGGATACCAGGGGTCCTGGACGTTGTCGCCGCCGACTGCCACGGTCACCCCGGCCCGCTGCAACTGCCGGATCGGGGCCAGGGGCCGGCGGCTGGGGGTGGCCTCGCCGCGTCGACCCAGCAGCCAGAGGTTGGTGAGCGGCAGGGCCACGACCCCCAGGCCCGCCGCCGCCATCGCCTCCGCCAGCCGTTCCAGGGCCGGCGCGCTCAGCAGGCCCAGGCTGCTGCTGTGGCTGCAGGCCAGGGGCACCCCGAACCCGTGCCGGCGCACCAGGCGGCTCACCAGGGAGACGCCCACCCCGGGCTGGACGTCGGCCTCATCCACATGCAGATCCACGCCGCAACCCAGCCCTTCCGCCAGGCGCAACAGGGCAAGCAGCCCCGCCTCTGCCGCCTGGGGCGCCACAAACCCCGGCCCCAGCACGCCCCCCAGCAGCCCAGCGGCATCCGCCACCCGCCGCGCCAGGGCCGCCCCCTCGGGCGCCTGCCAGTGGTCGATCGGCACCAGGGCCACCAACTGCAACTCGATTCGCCCCTGCCAGCGTTGGCGCAGCTCCAGCAAGGCCTCCCAGCTGACCGCCGCCGCAGGACCAAGGCTGTCGATGTGGCTGCGCACGGCCCGCAGCCCCGAGGCCCAGGCCAGCCCCAAGGCCCGCTCCCCCTCTCCAGCACCCGCTCACGCGTGCGGCTGAGGTGCTCCTGGCCGTTGGCCGCCAGGGCTCCCGCCACGGTGCCGGCTTGGTTGGGATGCTCCGACCAGCTGAAGGCCTTGTCGAGGTGGGCGTGGGGCTCCACCGGCGGGGTCAGGGCCAGGGGGAGCGGCGCGCCGCCCTGGGGCTCATGGGGCTCCAGGGCGCTGATGCGTCCCTCGGCCACGCGCAGCTGCACCGCCACCAGGCCCTCGCCATCGGCCCTGGGACAGGCGAGCCAGAGGGGATCAAGCAACGCCCGCGGCAGGAGCAGGGGCGGCAGCGGAGGGCCCGAGCGACTCACTTCCGCTCCACCGGGCGGCTGATGGCCTCCAGCTGCAGGAACTGGCCGGCCCCCGCCAGGGTGGTGACGTGGTAACGGGGCAGATGCAGCCAGGGCAATACCTCCTGCCCCCACATCGGTGTTGTAGAGGCTGAACAGGCCAGCGTTGAAACGACGGGTGTTCGCAGCCGCCAAGGAGCCCAGCAGCTTGCGCTGGCCGTGCACCAGCTCCGGGCAGTTCTGCACCAGCAGGCCGAGCAGCATCGGCAGACCGTCGTCGCCGCAGATCTCACGGGTGGTCAGGTCCACCAGCCGCTCCCCTGCGTAGAGCTCGAACTCGGCGGGGGTGGGATTGCTGAACACCAGCGCCGCGCCAGCGGCCAGCGCCGCTCCGCCACCCAGCAACAGGGTCCGCGCTCGCCGGGTCGAGGTGGTGGGCGGGGGGCTCAACGGCAAGGGAACAGAGGAGTCAGGTTGATAGGATCGCGCAGCCCACGGCGGGCGTAGCCAAGTGGTTAAGGCAGCGGATTGTGATTCCGCCATTCGGGGGTTCAATTCCCCTCGCTCGCCCTTTTTCTCTTCGCTCCCCTTCGGCTTCGTCCCTCGCCGTCAGTCCCCCAGCAGGGCTTCGAGAAGCGTGGCACCCCCGTTTCTGACCGGATCGTCCGTGGGCAGGCCAAGCCCATTCTGACAAACCTCGATCGCCGTTGATGCCCCGGCCGGATCGAGGCCACTGGTGTTGAGGGCGATGGCGCGCACCCGCGGGGGCCGCCACGCAGCCGACCGGACGGGCCAGGGCGGCCAGGGCCTCCACCACGGCCACCAGCTGCTCCAGGGGGGAATCGGCACCGGCGCCGCTCCCGGCCGCTCCCGGATGCACTCCTGAGCAGCCCGGTGCACCAGCACCAGATCGGTGGGCTGGCTGCCCCGGATCAGGGGCAAGGTGGCGGTGGAGCCCGGATGGCAGAGGGAGCCCTGGCCCTCCACCAGCAGCAGTCCGTCCTCGGGCAAGCCCTGGCCCGCCTCCAGCACGGCCCGCTCCACCGCCCCGGCGGCGTAGTCGACGCGCACGGCATCGAGGGGCACCCCTGTGCCGGCGATCAGGATCCCCGCCTGGCCGGTGCCCACGAAGCGGGCGTCCAGCCCGCGACCCAGGGCCGCGGCCCGCAGCTCCAGGCAGACGCTCATCTTGCCCACGGCCATGTCGCTGCCCACCGCCAGGAGGCGCCGGCCCGGCAACGCCGCGGCCCGGGCGGCCCCCACCTGCAGCCCCTCGGGCTCCTGGCGCAGGTCCCAGATCCACTGGCCCTCCCCCACCAGGGCCGCCAGGGCGGGGTCGTCCCCCAGGCGCGTATGCAGCCCGCTGGCGACGTTCAGGCCCGCCGCCAGCGCCGCGAGCAGATCCCGCCGCAACGGCTCCGGCAGCAGCCCGCCGGAGGGGGCCAGCCCCACCACCGCCACCTGCGGCCCCAGGGGCAGGGCCTCCTGCAGCGAGGCCAGGATCGGCACCGCCCGCTGAATTCCCGTGAGCGCCCCGAGATCTTCGCCCGCGTGGGCCGGGTCCACCACGGCCACGATCGGTCCGGAGCGATAGCGGAGCATCGCCAGACCGGTCTTGCCGGAGAGGTTGTCGAGGCCGCCGTGCTGCAGCAGCACCAGCGGCGCCTGGGGATCCAGCGGTGAACGGGGGCCCAGCGCCAGGGCCGCGCTCATGGCCGGCCGATCCAGCGCACCCCCAACCCCGGCCGCTCCGACGGCCGCACCCGGTCGCCCTCCAGCGGCGGGCCCTCGAAGGGGTCATCCACCAGGTTCAGGTGGCTGTCCAGGTCGGGCCAGCGCACCAGGGGCAGCAGCTGGGCGGCGGCGCCGTTGAGCAGGGCGCTGTCGGAGTAGCAGCCGAGCATCAGATCAAGCCCCAGCCGCTGGGCGACGCCGGCCATCAACAGGGCCTCGCTGAGGCCCCCGGTCTTGAGAAGCTTGAGGTTCACCCCATCCACATGGGGAGCGAGCCGCAGCAGATCCTCGAGGTTCCAGCAACTCTCATCGGCCACCAGGGGAATCGGGCAGTGCAGATCGAGGGCGGCGAACCCCGCCGTATCGGCCTCGGGATCCGCCAGGGGCGCCAGGGGCTGCTCCACCAGCACCACCCCCTGCTCCGCCAGCCAGGGGATCAGCCGGCAGGCCGCCTGCAGGTCCCAGCCGCCGTTGGCATCCACCTGCAGCTCCAGCGCCTCACCCTGGGCCTGGCCCTGGCGCGTCAGGGCTTCCGCCACCGCCCGCACCAGGGCGCGGTCATGCTCCACCCCATCGGGGCTGCCCAGCTTGAGCTTGAGACGGCGCGCCGGCAGCTGCAGCCACCAGCGCTCCAGCCGCGAAAGCACCTGCTCCACGCTGCCCAGCCCCAGGGTGAGGCTGGTGGGCTTCACGGCCGTTGGATCCAGGCCCCAGAGCCGCCAGAGGGGCTGCCCCAGCCGCTGGCCCCACCAGTCATGCAGGGCCAGATCCAGGCCGCAGCGGGCCGGTGGCGAGAGCTCTGCGAGCAGGGGCTCGAGGGCCTGGCGATTGGCGGGGTCCCGTCCCGCCAGGGCCGGTGCCAGGGCCCGCAGTTCGGCTTCCACCGGCTCCAGGTGGTAAGCCCGGTGACCGGTCTCGAAGCCGCCGGTTTCCCCCTGGCCTTCGATCCCTTCATGGATCAGCCGCACCCGCAGACGCGTGACCGCAGCGGTGGTGCCGCGGCTGATCGCCAGCGGCACGGCCTTGGTGAGCACGAAGCGATCGAGGCGCAGCTCCATGGGGGCGGGGCCTTGTCCGCAGAAGGCTTGCACCGTAGCCAGCGCCAGCGAAGTCAGCGCATGGGCCGGCGATCAACGAAACTGGGCCCATGGGCGCGCAACCAGCCGTGAGGGGCAGCTACTGGATCACCACCTTCGGGTGCCAGATGAACAAGGCGGATTCCGAGCGCATGGCCGGGATCCTGGAAACCATGGGCTATGCCCCCGGCAGCGACGAGCACAGCGCCGATCTGGTGCTCTACAACACCTGCACGATCCGCGACAACGCCGAGCAGAAGGTCTACAGCTACCTGGGCCGCCAGGCCCAGCGCAAACGCCTCAATCCCCACCTCACCCTGGTGGTGGCGGGCTGCGTGGCCCAGCAGGAAGGCGAAGCGCTGCTGCGGAGGGTGCCCGAACTGGACCTGGTGATGGGACCCCAGCACGCCAACCGCCTGGGCACGCTGCTGGAGCAGGTGGAGCTCGGCCAGCAGGTGGTGGCCACCGGCGAGCACCACATCCTCGAAGACCTCACCACCCCCGGCGTGACAGCGGCAGCTGCGCCTGGGTGAACGTGATCTACGGCTGCAATGAGCGCTGCACCTACTGCGTGGTGCCGGCCGTGCGGGGGAAGGAGCAGTCGCGGCTGCCGGAAGCGATCCGGCTGGAGATCGAGGGGCTCGCGGCCCAAGGTTTCAAGGAAATCACCCTGCTGGGGCAGAACATCGATGCCTATGGCCGCGATCTGCCCGGCATCACCCCCGAGGGTCGCCGCCAGCACACCCTCACCGACCTGTTGCATCACATCCATGGCGTCGAAGGGATCGAGCGGATCCGTTTCGCCACCAGCCATCCGCGCTACTTCACCGAGCGCCTGATCGACGCCTGCGCGGATCTGAGCAAGGTCTGCGAACACTTCCACATCCCGTTCCAGAGCGGCGACAACGACGTGCTCAAGGCCATGGCCCGCGGCTACACGGTGGAGCGCTACCGGCGGATCATCGAGCGCATCCGCGTGCGTATGCCGGAGGCCTCGATCAGCGCGGATGTGATCGTCGGCTTCCCGGGCGAAACCGATGCCCAGTTCCGCCACACCCTCGATCTGATCGAGGAGATCGGCTTCGATCTGGTCAACACCGCCGCCTACTCCCCCGCCCGGGCACCCCGGCCGCTGACTGGCCCGGCCAGCTCAGCGAGACGGTCAAGGTGGAGCGGCTGCAGGAGCTCAACGCCCTGGTGGAGCGCACCGCCCGCGCCCGCAGCGCCCGCTACCTGGGGCGCGTCGAGGAAGTGCTGGTGGAGGGCGCCAACCCCAAGAATCCCGGCCAGCTGATGGGCCGCACACGGACCAATCGGCTCACCTTCTTCCCGGACGAAGGGCAGGGCCTCGGCGCGCTGGTGCCCGTGCGCATCGAGGAAACCCGCTCCTTTTCGCTCAGCGGTCGCTCCCTCGCCCCCGCCCTGCGGCACTGATACGTTTGGGCCCTGCCCCCTGGCCCCTGGGCCAGTTCCCGATGCCGTCTGCGCCCACCTCGATCGGTCTGGTGTTCGGCGGAGTGTCCGGGGAGCATGCGGTCTCGATCCGCTCGGCCGCCACCGTGGCCGGCGCCCTTGGCCGCGGTGCCAATGCAGAGCGCTACCGGCTGTTGTGCTTCTACATCGACCAGGCCGGCCATTGGTGGCCGCCGGCGGTGGCCGAGGCGGTGCTGGCGGCGGGCTGCCCCCCGAGCCGGAGGAGCAGCCGGCCACGTCGGTGCGGCCGGGCTTCCAGGGGCTGCCCGCCGGGGCGGCTGAGGTGGAGGTCTGGTTTCCGGTGCTGCACGGCCCCAACGGGGAAGACGGCACGATCCAGGGGCTGTTCACCCTGATGCAGGTGCCCTTCGTGGGCTCCGGGGTGCTGGGCTCGGCCGTGGGCATGGACAAGCAGGCGATGAAGGCCGCCTTCGCCGCCGCCGGCCTGCCCCAGGTGCCCTATGTCTGCGTGCAGGCCGCCGAACTGGACGCCCCCCAGCGCGCGGCTGCCCTGCTGGAGCGCCTGGAGGCCAGCCTCGGCTATCCCTGTTTCATCAAGCCCGCCAACCTGGGGTCCTCGGTGGGCATCAGCAAAGCCACCGACCGCGCCAGCCTCGAAGAGGGCCTGAAAGAGGCCGCTCGCCACGACCGGCGCCTGGTGGTGGAAAAGGGCATCGTCGCCCGCGAGCTTGAATGCGCCGTGCTCGGCCGCGAGGCGATGCGGGCCTCGGTGTTGGGGGAAATCCGCTTCGACGCCGACTGGTACGACTACACCACCAAGTACACCGAGGGGCTCAGCCACACCGTGATCCCCGCCGATGTGCCAGAGGCGGTGAGCGAGCGGGCCCGGGCGCTGGCGATCCAGGCCTGCCGGGCGGTGGCGGCCGAAGGGCTGGCCAGGGTCGACTTCTTCTATGAAGAAAGTGGCGGCGACGCGGGCGGCGCCGCAAGCGCTGTCGAAGCTGGTGGCGGCACCCTCTGGCTCAACGAGATCAACACCCTCCCCGGCTTCACCAACCAGAGCATGTATCCGCTGCTCTGGGCCGCCACGGGCCTGCCGCTGGAGGAGCTGGTGCACCAACTGGTGCAGCTGGCGGGAGAATGGTCCATCGACACCCACCCAGACAGGGAGGCACAGGCGGCATGAGTCAGGGACTGCTGTGGTTGCCGTTGCTGGTGGTGTTCGTGCTGCTCACCGCCCTGGGCTGGCTGGAGCGGCGGCGCCAGCGGCTGTTCCAGGAGTGGGCGGAAGGCTCTGAGCTGGCCAAGCTCGATGGCTGCGGCGCGGCCCGACTGATCGATGGTGAACTGAGCTGGAGCCGTTTCCACGCCGGCAACCTGGAGCTGGAGGACACCTTCACGATCAAGTCGCTGGAGCTCGTCGAGCTGCTGGCCCTGGGATCCGGAGAAGCGCCGCTCACCGAGGAAAGCCAGGGCAGCTGCCGCCTGCGGCTGGTGGGCTCCGGTATTCAGAAGGATCTCCCCTTCGCCGATGCCGAACGGGCCCGCCGCTGGATGGACGATCTGATGTCGCGCTCCCGCTGCGAACTGTGAGTTCCAAGCCGGAGTCCCCGCCCGCAGGACCCCGCCAGGTGCTCCCCGCCGGCGCCGAGCGGCGGCGCCAGCTGCGCCAGCAACGACGCACTCAGCTGCTGCGCCACAGCTGGCAGGTGGTGGTGCTCAGCGCCGCCGCGGCCGGCCTGGGCTGGGTGCTGTTGCGCCAGGGCTGGACCCTGCAGAGCCCTGCGCAGGTGGAGGTTTCCGGAAGCCAGCAGGTGAGCCGCGAGCAGGTGATCCAGGCCGCCCAGCTGCGGTTCCCCTTGCCGCTGCTGGAACTGCGTCCCCAGGCGATCACGGCGGCACTGGCGGCGGCCCTGCCGGTGGAAAACGTCCAGGTGAGCCGGCTGATGCTGCCGCCCCGGCTGCGCATCCAGCTGGTGGACCGCCAGGCGGTGGCCCGGGCCGAACGGCGCACCCCCGGGGGCTTGAGCTGGGCTATGTGGATCGTTTCGGCAGCTGGATGAGCCGGCGCCAGCAGCAGGGGGCCGGTGGCGCCGGCCCAGCCTCCAGGACCACCGTGGTCGGCTGGCAGGAGCGCTATCGCCCCGCCCTCGGACAGGTGCTGGCCCGCCGCGATGACCTCGGTAGCCCCCTGCTGGAGGTGCGCTTCGAGCCCAGTGGCTCCCTGCGGCTGCGCACCGCCTCCCTGGGGTTGATCCGCCTGGGTCCCCCCGACGCCCAGCTGGAGCGCCAGTTGGAGGTGCTCAGCCACCTGTCCGAGGAACTGCCCGCCAAGGTGCGCAACCTCAAATTGCAGTCCATCGACCTGAGCAACCCCGACCAACCGGAGCTGGGACTGCCAGCCCCCTTCAACGGCAGCGGCGGCAAGGGAGCCACTCCGGCCGGGGTGGACTGAGTGCAGCGCCGTCCCCCTGGGCTCAGGCCGATTGCCGGCTGTGGGGAATCCGGCAAAGGTGTATCAGGAGACGAAGACCCATCGCGCTTTCCACCGACATAATGCTGCCCATGGTCTTCGGAGCGGTGCGCCCCATGGAACAGCCCCCCGAGGCCCTGCCGACCGTCCCCATCCCTCTATTTGCGGTACCCGCCGACATGTCCCTGAGCCCCGCCAGCAGCAACGGCATCGTTCCGAGCCAATCCGCGCGGATCGAGGTCATCGGCGTCGGCGGCGGCGGCAGCAATGCGGTCAACCGCATGATTGCCTCCGACCTCCAGGGGTTGAGTTATCGGGTGCTCAACACCGACGCCCAGGCCCTGATCCAGTCGGCGGCGCAGCAACGGGTTCAGCTGGGCCAGAAACTCACCCGTGGCCTCGGCGCCGGAGGCAACCCGGTGATCGGCCAGAAGGCGGCCGAGGAATCCCGGGCCGAACTGGCCCAGACCCTGCAGGGCGCTGATCTGGTGTTCATTGCCGCCGGCATGGGCGGCGGCACCGGCACCGGCGCCGCCCCGATCCTCGCGGAGGTGGCCAAGGAGTGCGGCGCCCTCACGGTGGCGATCGTCACCAAGCCCTTCAGCTTCGAGGGCCGCAAGCGCATGCGCCAGGCCGAAGAGGGCATCGCCCGCCTGGCCGAGCATGTGGACACCCTGATCGTGATCCCCAACGACCGGCTGCGGGAGGCGATCGCGGGCGCGCCGCTGCAGGAGGCCTTCCGCGCCGCCGACGACGTGCTGCGCAGCGGCGTCAAGGGCATCAGCGACATCATCACCAGGCCGGGCCTGGTGAACGTGGACTTCGCCGATGTGCGCTCGGTGATGGCCGAGGCCGGCACCGCCCTGCTGGGCCTTGGTGTGGGCTCGGGCCGCTCCCGTGCCACCGAGGCCGCCCAGGCGGCGATCAGCAGCCCCCTGCTGGAGGCGGCCCGCATCGACGGCGCCAAAGGCGTGGTGATCAACGTCTGCGGTGGCAAGGACATGACCCTCGAGGACATGACCAGCGCCGCTGAGGTGATCTACGACGTGGTCGACCCCGAGGCCAACATCATCGTTGGAGCCGTGGTCGACGAAAGCCTTGAGGGCGAGATTCACGTCACCGTGATCGCCACAGGCTTCGATGCCGGCAACACCTACCGCCCGGAGGCCTCGATCAGCAGCTTCGTCTCCTCCCTGGGCTCCTCCAACGCCAGCACCAGCGAAACGGAGCTGCGGGGCGCCACGATTCCGGCTTTCCTGCTCAACCGCCAGAAACACGAGGGCTGACGCTGGCTCTCCCAGGGCCCGCAGCTGTGCTGCCGAGTGTGCTGGCGAATCGCTGAAAGCGTGGGGCCTAAGGCCATCGAGCCGCCAACGGCGAGTCCCATGAAAAGGGTGACCCGGAGTCCACGCCTGCCCCGAGCATCCCGTTTGGCTGCTCCCTTCCGGGTCTGACCAGGTTTGGGCGTCTGAGCCGCGTGGGTCCGAGTCGAATGGATGCTAGCAATGGCCCCTGCGCACCTCTGGCCTGTGCCCCTGCGTCCCGGTGATCTGATCAAGCGGAAGCAGGCCGGCCAGCGCTTCGCGGTGCTGACCGCCTGGGACGCCCTCTCGGCCGCCCTGGTGCTGGAGGCCGGCGCCGATGTGGTGCTGGTGGGCGACTCCCTGGCGATGACGGTGCTGGGGCACGCCACCACCCTGCCTGTGACCCTCGAGGAGATGATCCACCACACCCGCGCGGTGGCCCGGGGCCTGGGCGCCGCGCCAGCCAGCCAACCCTTGCTGGTCTGTGATCTGCCCTTTCTGAGCTACCAGTGCGGCTTGGATCAGGCCGTGGCGGCGGCCGGGCGGGTGCTCAAGGAGACCGCCGCCGCCGCCGTGAAGCTGGAGGGGGGAGAGCGAAACCGTGGCCGTGGTGGACCGGCTGGTGCGCAGCGGCATTCCGGTGATGGGTCACCTGGGGCTCACCCCCAGTCGGTGCACCGCCTGGGCTACCGCCGCCAGGCCAACGACCCGATCAGCCAGGAGCGCCTGCGCCGGGCGGCCCTCGACCTCGAGGCCGCCGGCTGCTTCGCCCTGGTGCTGGAGCACGTGCCGGCCGCCCTGGCGGGCGCCCTGCGGCGGGAGCTCTCCATCCCGGTGATCGGCATCGGCGCCGGCGACGACTGCGACGGCCAGGTGCGCGTCACCGCCGACCTGCTCGGCCTCACCCCCAGCCCGCCCCCTTCTGCCCGCCGCTGCTGCCGGGCCGGGAGCTGGCGGTGGAGGCGCTCAGGGGCTGGCTGGAACGGCAGCGGCAGAGCGCTGCTCCCACCACGCCAGCAGCTCCCGCAACACCGCATTGCTGAGGGCCAGACCCTCCGGGTCGCTCAGCCGCCAGCGGGGTCCCTCGATCCGCAGCAGCCCCCGCTCCCTGAACGGCGCGCAGAGCTCCCGCAACTGATCGAGCTCACCGGCCCCCAAGCCCGACTCAACCGCCAGCTCGGCCATGTCGACCCCTTCCCGGCGGCGCAGGCCCACCAACAGACGCTCATCGAAGGGCAGGGGCACCGCCGCCGCATGGTTCAGCTCGATCGGGGGCTCCGCCGTCGCCTGGAGCTCCCCAACCAGGCGGCGTAGGCCGCCCGGGTGCGGGGCCTGGCCAGGCGCCGGCCGTAGGGGGCGGAGGTGGCCCCGAGGCCAAACCCCCACCAGCCGGCCCCACTCCAATAGACACGGTTGTGGCGGGAGGCATGGCCAGGAAGGGCGTAGTTGGAGATTTCGTAGTGGCCATAGCCGGCCGCCCGCAGCCGCTCGGCGCTCAACTCCATCAGATCAGCGCTCTGGTCTGGATCCGGCAGGGGCAACTGGCCCCGGGCCTGCAGGCGCTCGAACACGGTGCCGGGCTCAACGATCAGGTCATAGATCGAGAGGTGAGGGGGCGCTTCAGCCAGGGCTTGCTCCAGCTGCGCGCGCCAGTGCTCCAGGCCCTGCTCCGGCAGCCCCTGGATCAGATCCAGGCTCCAGCTGCCCAGCTCCCCCATCGCCTGGGCCTGGCGCAGCCAGCCGGCGGCCTCGAGCAAATCCTGTCGCCGGTGGCGCCGCCCCAGGCGCGCCAGCACGGCGTCATCGAAGCTCTGGCCCCCCAGGCTCACCCGGTTGATGCCCGCCGCCAGGTAGCCCGCCAGCCGGCCCTGGTCGAAGCTGGCGGGATCGAGCTCCAGGCTGATCTCCGCCCCCGGGGCAATTCGGAACCGCATCGCCAGGGCCGTCAGTAGCCGCCCCACCTGGGCCGGGGTGAGCAGCGAGGGGGTGCCGCCCCCCAGGTACACCGTCGAGAGCGGTGGGCCGCCTGGCGAGCGCTCGATTTCGGTTTCGATCAGCTCGAGGTAGGCGGCGATCGAGCCGGAGGAGGCGCCGTCAGCGTGGTCCCCCAGGGGCACCACCGCGAAATCACAGTAGAAGCAACGCCTGTGGCAGAAGGGGATGTGGAGGTAGGCGCTGCGGGGCTGGAGCAAGGGCTGGCCCCGAGGTGCGGTTACCTGGCCGAGTCAAACCGGCCATCGTCCGGCATGCTGCCTGCCTGAGCGCAGGACTGCCGCAAGCCGGCCATGGTGGACACCCTGATCCTGGTGCTGTTCCTGATCTCCGGTGCGGCCACGGGGTGGCTGGGGGTCGATCTGCTTCCCGAAGACCTTCTGATCAAGGTCAGCGATCTCGCCAAGCTGCGCTGGGAACTGGCGGGCTTCGGGACCTTCGTCGCCCTGCTGGCGGGCCTGTTCTTCCAGCAGCTGCGCCGGCGGCTGATGGCCCAGGTGCGCAGCATGCCCACCGACCTGCTGGTTAGCCGGGCGGTGGGGCTGATCCTGGGGCTGCTGGTGGCCAACCTGCTGCTGGCGCCGATCCTGCTGCTGCCGCTCCCCTGGGAGGTGGTGTTCGTCAAACCGCTGGCGGCGGTGCTCAGCAACGTCTTCTTCGGGGTGCTGGGCTACAACCTGGCGGAGGTGCACGGCCGCACGCTGCTGCGCCTGTTCAACCCCTCCAGCACCGAGGCCCTGCTCGTCGCCGAGGGGGTGCTCCAGCCCGCCAGCGCCAAGATCCTCGACACCAGCGTGATCATCGACGGCCGCATCCGCGGCCTGCTGGAGTCGGGGCTGCTCGAAGGCCAGGTGATCGTGGCCCAGGCGGTGATCGATGAGCTGCAGGCCCTGGCCGATTCGAGCAACAACGAGAAGCGGGGCAAGGGGCGTCGGGGTCTGATCCTGCTGGCGGAGCTGCGCAAGCTCTACGGCCGCCGGCTGGTGGTCAACACCACCCGCTACGAGGGCATTGGCGCCGACGAGAAGCTGCTCAAGCTCACCGCCGACACCGGCGGCACCCTGCTCACCGCCGACTACGGATTGACCAAGGTGGCCCAGGTGCAGGAGCTCAAGGTGATGAACCTGAGCGAGCTGGTGATCGCCCTGCGGCCCGAGGTGCGGCCGGGGGATGCCCTGCAGCTCAAGATTGTGCGCGAGGGCAAGGAGGCCGAGCAAGGGGTGGGCTACCTGGACGACGGCACGATGGTGGTGGTGGAAGCGGCCAGGGGGCGGATCGGCGAGCGCCTGCCGGTGACCGTCACCGGTGCCCTGCAGACCCCATCGGGCCGCATGGTCTTCGCCCGCTGGGATCAGGAGCCCGCGCCCCCCGCTAGGCTCCAGCGCAGTGGTTTTGGAGTGAGCCCTTTGATGTCGGTGTCGGCCCCCTACTACGGCGATTCAGCCGTCATGCGCACACCGCCGCCTGATCTGCCCTCGCTGCTGCTCAAGGAACGGATCGTCTACCTCGGGTTGCCGCTCTTCTCCGACGACGATGCCAAGCGGCAGATGGGCGTCGACGTGACCGAGCTGATCATCGCCCAGCTGCTTTTTCTGGAGTTCGACAACCCGGACAAGCCGATTTTCTTCTACATCAACTCCACCGGCACCAGCTGGTATTCGGGCGATGCGATCGGCTTCGAGACCGAGGCCTTCGCCATCTGCGACACGATCCGCTATGTCAAGCCGCCGGTGCACACCATCTGCATCGGCCAGGCCATGGGCACCGCCGCGATGATCCTCTCGGCCGGCGCCAAGGGCCACCGGGCGGCCCTGCCCCATGCCTCGATCGTGCTGCACCAGCCCCGCTCCGGCGCCCGCGGTCAGGCCACCGACATCCAGATCCGGGCCACCGAGGTGCTGCACAACAAGCGCACGATGCTCGAGATGCTCTCTGAGAACACCGGTCGCAGCCCCGAGCAACTCTCCAAGGATTCCGATCGCATGACCTACCTCACCGCCGCCGAAGCGGTGGAGTACGGCCTGATCGACCGCGTGCTCACCAGCCTCAAGGACCTGCCGGCACCGCTTCCTGGGCTCTGAGCCTTTCCTCCCACCGATCCCGCTTCCACCACTGCACCTGCTTCCGCCATGCCCATCGGCACCCCCAGCGTTCCCTACCGCCTCCCCGGCAGCCAATACGAGCGCTGGGTCGACATCTACACCCGCCTCGGGGTGGAGCGGATCCTGTTTCTGGGCTCTGAGGTGAATGACTCGATCGCCAACAGCCTGGTCGCCCAGATGCTCTATCTGGATTCCGACGACAATAGCAAACCCATCTACCTCTACATCAATTCACCGGGGGGTCGGTGACCGCCGGCCTGGCGATCTTCGACACCATCCAGTACGTGAAATCCGATGTGGTGACGATCTGCGTGGGCCTGGCGGCCTCGATGGGGGCGTTCCTGCTGGCGGCGGGCACCAAGGGCAAACGCCTGGCCCTGCCCCACAGCCGGATCATGATCCACCAGCCCCTGGGAGGCACCAGCCAGCGGCAGGCCAGCGACATCGAGATCGAGGCGCGCGAGATCCTGCGCATGAAGGACATGCTCAACCAGTCGCTCGCCGACATGTGCGGCCAGAGCCTCGAGAAAGTCACCAAGGACACCGACCGCGACTACTTCCTCAGCGCCGCCGAGGCCAAGGAGTACGGCCTGATCGACCGGGTGATCGCCCACCCCACTGACGCCTGATCTCTCTTAGGCCGGTCGGCCGCGACCGTAAAGTCGCCGATTGCACCGCCCGCCGCCCGGAATGGCCCAGCTCTTCTACGACTCCGACGCCGACCTCAGCCTGCTGAACGGCAGGACGGTGGCGATCATCGGCTACGGCTCCCAGGGCCATGCCCACGCCCTCAACCTCAAGGACAGCGGCGTGGCCGTGGTGGTGGGCCTCTATGAAGGCAGCCGGTCGGCCGAGAAGGCCAGGGCCGATGGCCTTGAAGTGTTGAGCGTGGCCGATGCCTGCGCCAAGGCCGACTGGATCATGGTGCTGCTGCCCGATGAATTCCAGAAGAAGGTCTACGACGCTGAGATCGCGCCCCACCTGAGCGCCGGCAAGGTGCTGAGCTTCGCCCATGGCTTCAACATCCGCTTCGGACTGATCAAGCCCCCTGCTGATGTCGACGTGGTGATGATCGCCCCCAAGGGCCCGGGCCACACCGTGCGCTGGGAGTACCAGAACGGCCAGGGCGTGCCGGCCCTGTTTGCGATCGAGCAGGACGCCTCCGGCCACGCCCGCGCCCTGGCGATGGCCTACGCCAAGGCGATCGGTGGCACCCGCGCCGGGATTCTGGAAACCAACTTCAAGGAAGAGACCGAAACCGACCTTTTCGGGGAGCAGGCGGTGCTCTGCGGCGGGCTGAGCGAGCTGGTCAAGGCCGGCTTTGAAACCCTGGTGGAGGCTGGCTACCAGCCCGAGCTGGCCTACTTCGAGTGCCTGCACGAGGTGAAACTGATTGTTGATCTGATGGTCAAGGGCGGCCTGACCGCCATGCGCGATTCGATCTCCAACACCGCCGAATACGGCGATTATGTGAGCGGCCCGCGCCTGATCACCGCCGACACCAAGGCGGAGATGAAGCGCATCCTCACCGACATCCAGGACGGCACCTTCGCCCGCAATTTCGTGGCCGAATGCGACGCCGGCAAACCCGAGATGACCCGCATCCGTGAGCGGGACAGCCAGCACCCGATCGAGAAGGTGGGCACAGGCCTGCGGGCGATGTTCAGCTGGCTCAAAGCCGCCTGAGCGCGGCGCAACGGGCTGGCTCGAACGACCTCCGGGGGCAAACTGGCGCCAATCGCCTGAAGCCATGAGCAGCCTGCTTCCCTCCCTGGCCTGGGGCAGTGCCCAGGCCGGTGGAGCCCTCACGGTGGCCTCCACCGGCTGGCTGGTCAGCGGGCTGAGCCCCTCACCACTGGTGAACAGCCTGCTCCCGGCGCTCGGAGCCCTGCCGGCCCTGCTGCCCCTGCCCCTGAAGGCCAAGGAGGGATACGGCCTGCAGTTGGCCAGCGCGCTGCTGCTGCTGGCGGTGAGCGTCAAACTCACCGGACCCTCGGTGCTGTGGCCGCTGCTGGCGGTGCTGCTCTTCGGCCTCGGGAGTCAGATGAGCCGCCTGCCCCTGCAGCAGACCCTGCTCAGCCGCTCGCGGGTGCCGATGGAGCAGCTGCGCCTCGGTGGATCCCTCGGTCAACTCCTGGGAAACCTGCTCACCGGCGTGCTGTTCCCGATCGGCAAGGCCGTCGCCCAGTACGCCAACGCCCTGGTGCTGCTCTTGCCCCTGTTGCCCCTGGCCTGGGCCTCCGGCCGCAGCGGCCCTGAGGCCGCGCCCCCAACGCCGCTGCCTGTGCCCAAGGGTGGATTCGAGCTCCGCAGCCTCCTGCAGGGGGTGCTGTTCGGCAGCCTGTTTGCCCTGCTGGCGCTGTGGGTGCGCAAGGTGGGCGCGGGCAACTGCTTCGATTTCGGCATGGTGCTGACCGCCTATGGGCTCGGCCGCACCCTGGGGGCCACCCCGCTGCAGCCCAGGCTGCGGCCCGGGCTGCCCTACCTGCTGATCGCCCTGCTGCTGGCGGCCACCCAGGCGCTGCCGGGCTGGGGGGCGGTGCTGCTGTTCCTGCCGATGGGCCTGCTGGCGGCCGGCAGCGACGGCCATCTGATCGACGCGCTGGCCCCCTTGGGGGCGGTGGCCGTGCGCTGGCAGGTGCTGGAGCGCTCAGGGGCCCTGGGGGGTCTGCTGGGCACCCTGGCGATCGGAGCTCTCAGTCAGGCACTGGGCCTGGAGCGGGCCCTGCCCATCGTTCTGGCGGCCTTCGTGCTTGCCGCCCTGCTGCTGCACCGCCGCTGGCGCCCCCAGCTGGCGTGAATGCCACCAGCCTCGACGTCACCGCCACAGCGGCACTGGGGACCAGGCTGCTGGTGACCTGGTTCCTGGTGGCCTTGGCCTGTGGGCTCGATCGCCTGCTGGGGGACCCGCGCCGCTGGCTGCATCCGGTGCAGGTGATGGGCTGGGTGATCGACGGCCTGCGGAGCTTGGCCGAGGCCTGGGCGGGCGATCGGCCCGCTGCCCTGCGGTTGGCGGGGCTGCTGATCACCCTGCTGCTGCTGGGGGAAGCGCCGCCGCGGGCCTGGCGGTGGAGCACCTGGTGCTTGCACGTCCGTTGCTTGGGCTGCCGCTGCTGCTGCTCGGCCTGGCCAGTGCCCTGGCCGGCCGCAGCCTCGAGCAGGCCGTGGGGAGCGTGCTGGCCGCCCTCGCGGCCGGCGACCTGGAGCAGGCCCGCGAACGCCTGAGCTGGATCGTGGGCCGCGATGTGGAGGGTCTGGCGGAGGCGGAGATCCTGCGGGCAGCGGCGGAGACCGCCGCGGAAAACGCCGTTGACGGGCTGTTCGGACCCCTGTTCTGGATGCTGCTGGGGGGTTGCTCTGGCCCTTGGGGGGCCCTGGCCCCCTGGCCCTGGCCTGGGTCTTCAAGGCGGCCAGCACCCTCGATTCGATGCTGGGCTACCGCCGCGGCCGCCTGCGCTGGCTGGGCACCGCCGGGGCGAGGCTCGACGATCTGCTCACCTGGCTGCCTTGCCGACTGGTGGCCCTGGGGCTGGGACTGCTGGCAGGGCACCCCATCAAGCTGCTCCAGCAAGCCCTGGCTGATGGGGCGCCCGACCCCTCCCCGAACGCGGGGGTCTCCCAGGCGGCCTACGCCCATGCGGCCAGGCTGCAACTGGGAGGGGCCAACCGTTATGGCGGCCAGTGGATGAACAAACCCGTGCTGGGAACTGGCCTGGGGGCCGTCACGGCCCCGGGGGTTGGTCGCATCCTGTCGCTCAGCCGCAGGCTGGAGGGACTCTGGCTGGGGACCAGTCTGGCGGTGGCGCTGGCTCTTCCGGCTGGGCTCCAGGCGGCTGGACGGCTGGCGACTTGGCAGCTGGGAAGCTTGCCGCTGCCTCAGTAGGCGCCGCGGTCGCGGGGGAACAGGATCACGCCGATGGTGCGCACGATGATGCCCAGATCCATCACCAGGCTGCGGCGGCGCGCGTAACGCAGATCCAGGCTCACCCGGGTTTTATAGCTGAGGTTGTTGCGGCCCGACACCTGCCAGAGGCCTGTGAGACCCGGGCGCACGGCCAGCACCTCATCCATCTGCAGGCCGTAGCGCTTGAGTTCGGCGCGCACGATGGGACGCGGACCCACCACGCTCATTTCGCCCCGCAACACATTCACGAACTGGGGCAATTCATCGAGGCTGGAGCGGCGCAGAAATTTCCCGATCCGGGTGATGCGCGGGTCATCCTTGAGCTTGAAATCGTTCCTGAATTCCGCCTCCAGTTCCGGTGAGCGCTGCAGCAGTTCAGGCAAGATCCGATCGGCGTCCTTGCGCATCGTGCGGAACTTGATGCAGCCGAAATCGCGGTAGCCCCGGCCCACCCTCCGTTGCACGTAGAACACCGGCCCGTGGGAACTCAGCTTCACGACCACCGCCAGAGCCAGCAGCACGGGTGATCCGAGCGTCAGCACCAGGGCAGCGAAGAGCAGATCACCGCTGCGCTTGAGCACCCGTGAACCGATCGCCTGGGCGTCGATCAGATCCTGGGCCGTGGGCACTGAAGTCCGGCGCTGATGATCAAGTTCCACGAGCAACAGATCACCAGCGCGATCGTTCAGGCGGCGGGGTGAAGGGCTCAGCGTGCTGTCAGCCATGGACATCATTCAATGATCCCCAGGTGCGTCGATCCAATCGCCAGGGTCACTCAAACCAGAGGCACAGCGCCCGGTCGGCTGTCGTGGGCCAGCCGGCGCCGGTGCTGCTCCCAGCTGCGCTCGAGCACGCTGAGCATGCGTTCCTCGAAGCGCTCGGGGGCGAAACGCTCGGCCCAATGGCGCAGGGCCTCGCTGGAGAAACGCCTCCAGAGCTCCTGGTCGTGGAAATAGGCGACGGCCGCCTCCAGTGAGGCCACGGTCTGCTCGGGGAACAGCAGACCGGTGGGGCCCGGCACGCCACTGCGCAGGCAGCGCACGCTGTCCAGCAGGCCCCCTGGCCCAGCCCGATCACCGGGGCGCCCGCCGCCATGGCCTCCACCGGGGCAATGCCGAAATCCTCCAGTCCGGCGAACACGTAGGCGCGGCAGCGCCCCATCAGCTCATTCACCTCCGCCTCGCTGCGGCGCCCCAGCAGCCGCACGGTGGGGCCCGCGATCGCCTCAAGCCGCCGCCGCTCAGGGCCATCGCCGACCACCAGCAGCGGCAGGGCGAGGCGATTGAAGGCCTCGATCACCAGATCCACCCGCTTGTAGGGCACCAGGCGGCAGAGAGAGAGATAGAAGTCATCGCGGGGGGCCCCCGGTCTGAAACGGGAGAGGCTCACCGGCGGCGGCACCACCAGGCTCTCGCGCCGCCAGTAACGGCGGATGCGGCGGGCCGTGAAGCGGGAATTGGCCACGAGCACATCAACCCGGCCGCTGCTGAGCGTGTCCCACAGACGCAAGCGGTGAAGTTGCCAGCGGATCAGCGGCCCCAGGGGGCTGCGGGCCAGGGCGGAGCTGGCCAGATAGGGGTGCATCTGGTCCCAGGCGTAGCGCACGGGGGTATGCACGTAACTCACGTGCAGCTGGTCGGGGCCGGTGAGCACCCCTTTGGCCACCAGATGGTTGCTGCTCACCACCAGGGGATAGCCCGCCAGATCGAGCTGCTCGATCGCCAGGGGCAGCAAGGGCAGGTACTGCTGCACATGGCTGATGCCCCAGGGCAGCTGCTGAATGAAGCTGGTGCGAATGCGGCGGCCCGCCAGCCAGCTGTCGTCGCGGTGGCTCTCGCCATCCACCAGGGCGAACAGGTCCGGCCGCAGCACCGGATCGAGGGCCTGCACCACCTGCTCCGATCCCCCCACCGAGCGGGGGTGAACCACTCGTGCACGAGGGCGATCGGAGCGGGAAGGCGGTGCATGGGCGCACCGTAGGTGGCGCTGCCATCGGGGGCGGACATCACGAAAGCTCTCAGCTGATTGCCCCCCAGCCCAGAGATTCCGATGCTGTCCGAAGTTCCGTCAGGCCATGCCGATCCGCGAGCTGCTTGAAGACGCCATGAAGGAGCCGTCGATCGGCACGACGGCCTGTTTCAGCTGGCATGCCACCCCGGTGGGCATCGCGGCGCTCTGGCGTGTGGGGAAGCCGCCCGTCTCGCCGCCCTATGAGGACGCCCTCAAGGAGGGCCTGCTGGTGGGACTCGACCTGAGCCGTGAGGAGCGGGAGTTTCACCAGCTCAGCAACGGTCTGGTGCTGTTGTTCCACTCCTGAGTTTCGGCGGTGAGCCGGCAAGGAGCGCCGCCCCTCAGGGCAGGGAGGAGGGGGAGGAGGTGGCCGACAGGCGCTGCTGCTCCCAGTACTGCTGGGCGGTGGGCAGCAGACCGATCTGGACCTGACCCAGCAACAACATCAGGCGGTTCTGGGTCTCGGGATCCTGTGGCATGAAATCCGAGAAGATCGCCGCATGGCAGACATCAACGAACAGGGCTGCCTCCTCTGAAGACAAGCCGATGAGGTGCTCGTCGTTGTAGTGGGTGACTTTCAACGTCCAACGGCCCGTTGCTTTCACCCTAAACCCGCTACCTCAGTCCTGCTCAAACGCAAGTGTGACAACAGATCACCCGAGCGAGCCCTCTCCAGGGCCATGGGTTCGGGCCCATGGTCGATCGATTGAGGAAGCAACTACACGGATCGGTGAACCGAACCGCCCAAGACGAGAGATTCGTTACAAAGTGCCATAAAGTGGAACTGGTCATCGAGCGGAGCCACCCGGGTCCGCTTTTTCTTGCCCATCCATGCTTCCAGCAGCGATCTGGCCTACGGAAGGTTGCTAACAACCGTTGCCGAGGGGTAGAGGGTGCCCCAGAGCCATGACGCTCCAGTAGGGATCGGTCCCAGCCGCGCCCATGGGCCGATCCGCTTCCTCGTTCTCGCCCGGGCCCCCAGCTCGATCGTTGCCGCGATCCGTGCAAGACAACCAAGCGGATCTCGCTGGGCTCAATCACCCTGCAGGCGACGAATCTGCCCATCAAGCAACTCCAGGGCGACTTCGTTGATCGACCGGCCCGTGCGCTGCGCCAGCTCGATCAGGAGTTCCATGGCCTCTGCGGAGATCTCCAGCTCAAGGCGGCGGGGGAACCGCGCCGGATCCAGGCCTTCATCCAAGCCCAAGCAGGCACAGACCAACGTTGCAGCATAGATGCATCACATACGCTCCAAGGCAAGGCTGAGGTCCCGCCGCGCAGCCCAACTTCTCCGCTGCTGCCCGATCAATCACCCACCGGGCCTGGAGTGGCCCATGGCACTCCCGGGGGCTCACCCCAGCAACGTCACGGGCTCTTGCCGAGCTGCCCGTTTCAGCGGTAGTGATACCGGCAAGCCAGGATCAGCAAAACACCTGCCTCCAGTCGATAAAACAGCCGGTGCTCGTCGTTGATGCGCCGCGACCAGCAACCGGAGAGATTTTCACGCAACGGCTCAGGCTTGCCGATGCCCGCACAAGGGTCCCGCAGACAGGCCTGGATCAGTTGATTGATCCGCCGAAGCTGTTGGCGGTCCTGACCCTGCCAGTAGAGGTAGTCCTCCCATGCCGCCGGGGTCCAACCGAGCCGCTCAGCTGCCGGCATCAGCGAGATCCGGATCAATCAGACCATGCTGGAACAGCTCACCGCGCTCCGCCTGCCCAAGGGAACGCTGAAGGTGGGCTGCATTGGCGGGAGAGCGCAGCAGATGCACCGTCTCCATCAGGCTGTTGTAGGTGTTGAGCGACATCAGTACGGCGCCCTGGGCGTGGCGGCGGGTGATCAGGGTCACATCCGCATCAGCTTCCACGCGATCAAGGACGGCCTTGAAGCTCTCGCGGGCCTCCGAAAAACTGACCACCTGCATCTGATCCGTCCAATTCCCTGTACAACAGGCTAAAGCTTCTACCTGGGATGAGCACGGCAACAGCAGGGGGAACTCCCTATTGGCGCTTGCCCCACCCAGCGGCCGTCCCTGCGCCGGGTCTTGGCGACGGAGCGAGCCACCCAGGGCTAGAGGCGATCGCGGTCGTGGTGCCTGGTACCGGCTTTGTGACCGCTCGACGGAGGGCCCAAATTGCTTTCCCCGAAAGCATTTTGGAATTCGCGGAGGCCATCTTGCCGCAAAGGCTCCGAACGCAGAGGCGCCGTAGTTGACGGTATCGGCGTCAGCCGGGGGTTGATGCAGGCGGATTTCCCCGGATCAGCCCGGACCAGGGTTTCCTCAAAAGCCTTACGGTGCAACACTTCTCGTGCGCCGCCGGATTTCGTCGGATGGAGCAAAAACGGAGAGGGTGGGATTCGAACCCACGGAAGGTTTCCCTTCAAACGATTTCGAGTCGTTCGCTTTCGACCACTCAGCCACCTCTCCAGACCACCGCGCTGCAGGGACCACAACGCCTGGCCGGCCCGCAGGCCGAGGGCACTGTAGACATCGGCCCTGGGTCCGCAGATCCAGCAACGGCCTCAGCCCGGCGGCCCCTGCAGGGAACCGCTGTCCCCACTGGCGAACCAGCCCCCGGGTAGCGCCCCTTCCCGGCCGGGGCCCGTCCGCTCAACCACAGCCGCGGGGGAGCCAGCGACGCCAGCCACACCCGCTCGGCCCGGCGGGGCCGGAAACCCAGCCACAGGCCCGCCAGCCGTGGCCTTTCGCCGACGACCGCCTGCTGCCAAGACCACAGCGACTGGCGATCCGGCAGCAGCACCCAGGGGTGCTCCCCCACCTGCAGCCGCAGGGCCAGACCGCCGGCCGCCAGAGCCTCCAGGCTCAGCCCCGGACTCTCCAGCCGCTGCCCAGGCGCCAGCGGCAAGCGCTGCTCACCGGAGCTGAGCACCAGGGGTGAGAGCGCACGCCAGCAGGCCGGGTCGGCCGCTGCCACCGGATCGCTGACCAACAGCCAGTCGTAGCGCTGCAGACCGAGGCCCAGGGCCAGCTGACGGGCGCGGCTGCAGCTGAGGCCATCGCTTCGGGTGCTCACCAGGGCAGCGCGTCCCTGGTGGGTGGCCAGCAGCAGATCCCCCGCCCCCTGGTGCACCAACAGCAGCTGGTCGACACCGATCAGGGCCAGGTGCACCGCGCTCGCCAGGGCGATCAAGGCCAGCCCGCAGGCCCGACCCCGGCGCCATCGACCCAAGGACGCCACCAGCAGCGGCAGCAAACCCAGGCTGAACAGCAGCACCAGCCCCGCATTGGGCCGCCCCAGCTGCCACTGGGCCATGGGCAGGGCCGCAAACCAGCGGGTGATCGCCAGCAGCACTCCGGTGAGGGTCACAAGGGGCCAGGCCAGCAGAACCAGCAGCGGTGGCGCCAGCACCGCCAGCAGCGCCATCGCCATCGCCCCGAGGGTGAGGGGCGTCAGCAGTGGTGAGACCACCAGATTGGAGGGCACGGCCCAAATCGGCACACTGCCGAAGTGCAGCAGCTGCAGCGGCAGGGTCCAGAGCGAGGCCGCCAGGGGCACCGCCAGCCCCGCCGCCAGGCCCCCCGACAGCTTGTGCGCCCAGGGAGCGGAACTGAGCGACCGCAGGCGAGCGGCCAGGGCTGTTTCCAGGTCGCGGGAGGTGAGCATCAGACCGGCGGTGGCCGCCACCGAGAGCTGGAAACCCACATCCAGCAGCCACAGGGGCTGCACCAGCAGCATCAGCAGCACCGTGAGCAGCAGCACCCCCAGGGGCCGGCCGCGCTGGCCGCTCTCCAGCACCACGAAGGCCACCGCCCCCATCAGCACGGCCCGCACCACCGAGGGCTGGGGCCCCGCCAGCAGCAAGAACAGCAGCATCGCCCCGCCGGCCAGGGTCCAGCGGATCGGCCGGGGGAGCGCCGCCCCAGCACCATCACCGCCCCGAGCAGCACCGTGAGGTGAAAGCCACTGGCCGCCAGGGCGTGGGAGAGGCCGGCGACGCGAAAGGCCTCGCGCACGGCCTGCGGCACGGGCACCACGGCGCTGCCCAGCACCAGGGCCGCCAGCACCCCGCCCCTGTCGGGTCCGCCCTGCTGGAGCAGGGCCGTGGCCATACGCCGGCGCAAGTCGGCCACCGGCGTCGCCGGTCGCTCCAGCACCTCCACTTTCTCCACACGCATCTGGCTCCAGATGCCCTGGCGGGCCAGCCGCTCGGCGGCACTACTGAGCAGGGGATGGGGCCCCGAGGCCGGCCGTCGCAGGACGCCGCTGACACGCAGGCGCCAGCCCTGGCGCAGGTCGGGGCAGGTGGAAAAACGCAGCTCCGTGGCGCCCCCGGCCTGCTCGAGCACCGCCCGGCAGCCCTCACCCGCGCTGAGGGGCTGGGGATCAACCGCCAGGCGCCCCTCCAGCACGGTGATCGGGGCCGTCCCCACCAGCCGGCTCGGATCGGCCGGCCCGGGGTGGCTCTGGTGAATCAGCCCCCACAGCAGCAGCAGCGGCAACAGCGCCAGCAGCAGGGCCCGCTGACGCAGGCCCCAGGCGCGGCGCTGGCTCAACCAGCCCGCTAACGCGACCAGGGGCACAAGGGCCAGCCAGCGGACGGGATCCGGCAGCGACACCACCCCCAGGGCCAGGGCCACCAGGGCCAACGCCACCACAACGGCAGGCATAGGGAGGTCGGAGAACACCTCGTCAGGGTTCCCAGGGGGTTCCCCTAGGGTTCGGCCACTGTCCCGTCCGTTTCCCAAAGCCCGTGCGTGCCTCCGCCGTGGTTTTCGCCCTGCTGCTGGCCGCCTGCGTGCCCGCAGGGCTCAGCCAAGCCCCTCTCCAGGCCCAGTCCCTGGCCCAGGGCCTCGGCCCAGGTCGCTCGATCACGGTGCGCGAAGGGGACACCCTTGAGGCCATCGCCCAGCGCCACGGCGTCAGCGTCGAGGGGCTGATCGAGATCAACCAGCTCAAGGACGCCAACCAGCTGGTGGTGGGCCAGCGGCTACGGCTGCCACCAGCGGGGCCGGGGCTGCTGATCCGCTCCGGCGACACCCTCGAAGCGATCGCCAACCGCAGCGACACCACCGTGGACGCCCTGCAGCGGCTCAACCCGGGCCTGCGGGCCGAGGCCCTGCCGGTGGGCAGCTGGCTGAAGCTGCCGGGGAGCCAGGGAGTGCGCCCTGAAGCGCCGGCTCCGCCGCGCCCCCTGGGGCCCGCCATTCCAGCGCCGCCGGCCGGCACGGGGGACCAGACCGCCGCCGCCGCCTTGCTGCTGAGCCCAGCCGAGCGCCGCGACCGGGCCGATCTCAGCCTGCGGGAGCAATCGGGCCGGGCCCGCTGGCGCCGCTACGGGAGCACGGAGGTGGACTGGGCCGGCTGGCGGCTGCACCCGGGCGGCGTGCGCATCACCCTGGTGGAAGCCGGCCGTGGCCGATCTGGGGGTGCGGCGGGCCGGGGCAACGGCGGTGGCGGTGCAGTGCGAGAGCCTGCGCCAGACCTGGCGCATCGATGGGGACTGGGAGGGCTGGGCGCCGCCGGATCCCAGATCCATCGGCCAGCAGATCGTGATCGACCTGTGCAGCAACACCCTCGATGCACCGGCCCTGCCGGTGGCCCCTGAGCGCTCAGGGGCTGGGCAACTTGAGCATCAGATCGCAGAGCTGGGGGCTGGGCATCTTCTGGCCGATCAGCGGCGCCAGCAGGGCGGCCACGGGCCGGATGCGGCAGGGCCCCACGGCCCGCTCGGTGAGGCGGCCCCCCTGGAAACTGCCCGCAGCCACCACCACCAGCAGCAGGATCCGCTTGATCACACCGGCACCGCCGGGGCCTTGAGCAAGGGGAAGCCCAGGGCCTCGCGCTCCTGCAGCCAGGCTTCGGCCACCTGCCGGGCCAGGTGCCGGATGCGGGCGATGGTGGCGGTGCGCTCGGTGACCGAGATCACGCCACGGGCCTCCAGCAGGTTGAAGGTGTGGCTGCACTTGAGCACGTAATCGAGGGCTGGGGCCGGCAGGCGCCGTTCCACCAGCTCAGTGGCCTCGGCCTCGTAGAGAGCGAACAGCTGCAGCAGGCGCTCGGCGCTGGAGGCTTCGAAGTTGTAGGTGCACTGACCCTTCTCAAACGGCAACCAGATGTCGCCGTAGGTGCGCTCGCCGTTCCAGCTCAGCTCCCAGATGCTCTCCACGTCCTGGAGGTACATCGCCAGGCGCTCGAGGCCGTAGGTGATCTCGATTGACACCGGCCGGCAATCGAGACCGCCGCACTGCTGGAAATAGGTGAACTGGGTGACCTCCATGCCATCGAGCCACACCTCCCAACCCACGCCCCAGGCACCGAGGGTGGGGGATTCCCAGTTGTCCTCCACGAAGCGGATGTCGTGGTCAGCGGCGCGGATGCCCAACGCTTCAAGGGAGGCCAGGTAGGTCTCCTGGATGCCATCGGGGGAGGGCTTGATCAGCACCTGGTACTGGAAGTAGTGCTGGGCGCGGTTGGGGTTGTCGCCGTAGCGGCCGTCGGTGGGGCGGCGGCAGGGCTCCGGATAAGCCACGGCCCAGGGCTCCGGGCCGATCGCTCGCAGCACCGTGTGGGGGCTCATCGTGCCAGCCCCCTTCTCAGTGTCGTAGGGCTGGAGCAGCAGACATCCCTGTGCCGCCCAGAACTGATTCAGGGTGGAAATGATGTCTTGGAAGTGCATCGCCCGCGCCGCTTGAGGATCGACCTGGTCGATCCCGATGATCCCAGACCGCCGCTCAGGAGGCGTTGAGGATGCGCCCGAGCGACTGGGTGACCGACTCCATCGGCACCGTGAGCGCCTCGAACTGATCGGCGGGGAGTGCCTTGCTCCAAAGCCAGCCCTGACCCTGGTCGACACCGATGCGGCGCAGGAAGGCGGCCTCGGATTCCGTTTCGACGCCCTCGGCGCACACCTCCACACCGATGGCATGGCAGCCGGCCAGCAGCCACTGCAGAAAACGCTGGCGGTAGCTGTCGGAATCGATGCCGGTGATGATCGAGCGGTCGACCTTCACCTTGGAGAACTTCAGCGAGAGCATGTGGGAAAGGGGAGCATCCCCGGTGCCGAAGTCATCGACGGCGATGGTGTGCAGACCCGTGAGCTCGTTGATGAAGGCCGATTCCTCATGGCCGGCCACGCCACGCTCGGTGACCTCCACCACCAGACGCTTGCCCACCTTGCGGCGCAGGTTGTCGAGGTCAGGGACGGCGCGGGAGATCGGGCGGAAGAACATCCGGCCCGAGCCGATGAAGCGGCAGGAGAGGTTGACCGACAGCCAGACGTTGGTCTGAATCCGCTCCAGCTGGTTGAGGACGAAGACGAAGGAATCCTGGGTGACCTTCAGATTCAAGGTCGGATCATCTTGCAGGGCCTGGAGCTGCTCAGAGGCAGGAGCATTGCCGTTCGGCCGCCAGAGGACCTCCCCACCGCAGACACGGCCGCTGGCGAGATCGACGATGGGCTGGATGTGGAAGTTTTCCACGCTGAAGGTTCCGTTCGGATGATGTCTAATCGCCTTCAGTTCAACGTGCATGGTTGGCGCTGCCTTCCCTGGCCCACCAGTGCCGCAACCGTCTACCGGCCAGCGGCAGCCTGGCGATGGGGAGGGGCAGGGGAACCTGCCTCAGGCCACCAGCTCCAGCAACCCCATCAGCCCCCCGCGAGGGGGCGGTGGCGGGCCTGGGCGAAACCGGCCGCCCCGGCCAGCCGCTCCTGCTCGGGGCCGCTGGGAAAGCGCTCCAGGCTGGGCTCCAGGTAGGCGAAGTGCTCCCGCAGCCCGAAGCGCTCGGCCGTGGGCACCACCAGCCGCCGCAGGGCCTGGCGCTGCAGGGCCGCAACCGCCGGGGCGCTGGGCCGGTTGAAATCCAGAACCGCCGCGCGGGCGCCCGGTTTGAGCACACGCCGCAGCTCCGCCAGGCCCGCGGCGGGATCCGTGAGGTTGCGCAGCCCGAAGGCCATCACCGCCCCATCCACGCTGGCACTGCCCAGGCCGGTGGCCAGGGCATCGGCCTGGTGCCACTCGAGGGGCAACCAGGGCTGGGCGGCGGCGCGGCGGCGGGCCAGCGCCAGGGGAGCGGCGGCCGCATCGAGCCCCAGCACCCGGCCCGCAGGACGCACCCGGGCCGCCAGCAGCAGGGCCAGATCACCGGTGCCGCAGCAGAGATCGAGCATCCGCTGGCCGGGACACGGCCGCAGCCAGGCGATCGCCTGGCGTTTCCAGAGCCGGTGCAGCCCCAGGCTGAACAGGTCGTTGAGCAGGTCGTAGCGGGGGGCGAGCGCCTCGAACAGCTCGCGCACCGCGGCGGGATCACCGGGCTTCACGGGCGCTCAGCCGAGGGGATCAGCGGTCCGGCCGCTGGAGGGGCCAGCCGGAACGCTGCTCCCGAGGCCCCTTGATCAAGGGCCATTTGATCCCACGGCAAGGCGATCGCATCGAGACTGATCCCAGCTTCGCCGTCGCTGGCCAGACCAGGGGGCGGGCGGCGAGCAGACCGTGGGGCCCTGACAGGGTGATCACCATCACCGTGGCCAGGCCCACGGCGGCGAAGCAGACCATGCAGCCCGCCAGCATCAGGGCGAACTCCTTGCGGTCATTGGCGGCCTGCATCAGTTGCAGGGCCCAGGCCACCAGCGCCAACACCGTGACCACCATCAGCAGGGCCAGGGCAGTGGACAGGGGTGGAGCCAGGGGCGGCAACGGATGGTCTCGGATTGTTACTCACAATGTAACGAGGGATCACAGCCCCGAAGGGCCGCCCGGCCCATCAAGGCTCAGGGCCCATGCAGCGGGCGGATCTCCAGCCCCCGTCCGATCAGGTCGGCCTTGATCTCCCCCACGGTCAGCACGCCGTCGTGGAGCAGGGAGGCCAGCAGGGCCGCCGAGGCCTGGCCGGGCCCCAGGGCTTCGGCGATGTGGTCGATGCAGCCGGCGCCGCCGGAGGCGATCACGGGCACCTCCACGGCGGAGGCCACAGCGGCGGTGAGCGCCAGGTCATAGCCCGCCTGGGTGCCATCGCCATCCATCGAGGTGAGCAGGATCTCGCCGGCCCCGAGCTCCACCACCCGCCGCGCCCAGGCCAGGGCATCGAGGCCGGTGTTCTCGCGGCCGCCCTTGACGAACACATCCCAGCCCTCGCTGCTTGAACGGCGGCGGGCGTCGATCGCCACCACGATGCACTGGCAGCCGAAGCGCTCGGCCCCCGGCTGATCAGCTCGGGATCGGCCACGGCCGAAGAATTGAGGCTCACCTTGTCGGCGCCGGCCCGCAGCAGTTCGGTGATCCCCTCCACCGAGCGGATGCCGCCCCCCACGGTGAACGGAATCGTGACCGCCTCGGCGGTGCGCCGCACCAGTTCCACCAGGGTGCCGCGCCCCTGGTGGCTGGCGGCGATGTCGAGGAACACCAGCTCATCGGCGCCGGAGCCGTCGTAGCGGCAGGCCAGCTCCACCGGATCGCCCGCATCCCGCAGGTCGACGAAATTGACCCCCTTGACCACCCGCCCAGCGGCGACGTCGAGGCAGGGAATGATGCGCTTGGCAACCATCAGAACTGGCAGGGGGTGACTGTTAGTGTTGCGCTTCTCTCCCGTCGCGCAGGCCATGTCCCAGGCTGCCACCTCCGGCACGGTCCAGATCGGCTCGCGGGTCAAGGTCACCCGGGTGCGCGATCGCATTCCCGCCGAGATGGTGGAGCTGCTGCGCACCGACGCCACGGGCACCGTGAGCGGCTACAAGATGACCGACGGCAGCGGTGTCGGCGTCGTGGTCGAGCTGAGCAACGGCAGCAGCGGCTGGTTCTTCGACGACGAGATCACCCCCGCCTGAGGTGAGCGACTCCCCTGAGCCCACTCCCAGCGGCGGCGGCGCCCGCCAGCTCCTTGGCATGAAGGGGGCGGCCGGCACCACCAGTGCCTGGAAGCTGCATCTGCAGCTGATGAAACCCGTCACCTGGATCCCCCTGATCTGGGGCGTGATCTGCGGGGCGGCCGCCTCCGGCAACTTCAACTGGTCGCTCAGCCAGGTGGGCGCCTCGATCGCCTGCATGCTCATGAGCGGTCCGCTGCTGGCGGGCTACACCCAGACGATCAACGACTACTACGACCGCGAGATCGACGCGATCAACGAGCCCTATCGGCCCATCCCGTCGGGCGCCGTGAGCCTGGGGGCGGTGAAGCTGCAGATCTGGGTGCTGCTGCTCGCCGGCCTGGCGGTGGCCTGGGGGCTCGACCTCTGGGCGGGCCACAGCACCCCGGTGCTGCTGCTGCTGGCTCTGGGGGGCTCACTGGTGAGCTACATCTATTCAGCTCCGCCCCTGAAGCTCAAGCAGAACGGCTGGCTGGGCAACTACGCCCTCGGCGCCAGCTACATCGCCCTGCCCTGGTGGGCGGGCCAGGCCTTGTTCGGCCAGCTCACCTGGACCACCGCCCTGCTCACCCTCGCCTACAGCCTGGCGGGGCTCGGCATCGCGGTGGTGAACGATTTCAAGAGCGTGGAGGGGGATCGGGCCCTGGGGCTGCAATCACTGCCGGTGGTCTTCGGGATCCAGCGGGCCAGCTGGATCAGCGCCGGAATGATCAATGTGTTCCAGCTGGCGATGGTGGGCGTGCTGATCGCGATCGGCCAGCACTTCGCCGCCGTGCTGCTGGTGCTCTTGATCGTTCCCCAGATGACCTTCCAGGACATCTGGCTGCTGCGGGATCCGGTGGCCTTCGATGTGAAATACCAGGCCAGCGCCCAACCGTTTCTGGTGCTGGGCATGCTGGTGACCGCCCTGGCGATCGGCCACAGCAGCCTGGTCGCCACGATGTGAGCAAGCGCAGTCTCCAACTGCTGCTGCTGGGGGCGCTGGCGGCCGGCGCCGGCGCTCTGGTGGCGGTGGGCCAGGGGGCCCTGGTGCGCTCGATCGACGGGATGCTGCCCGAAGTGGAGCGGATCAGCAGCTTCAACCGCCCGGGCACGATCACGGTGCTCTCGGCCGATGGCCAGGTGCTGCAGAAACTCGGCCCCGCCACCCGCGAGAAGGTGGCCAGTGGCCAGATGCCCCTGCTGGTCAAGCGCGCCTTCATCGCCGCCGAAGACCGGCGCTTCTACCAGCACGACGGCATCGATCCGGTGGGCATCGGCCGGGCGATGGTGCGCAACATCACCCGCGGCTCGGTGGAGGAGGGGGCGAGCACGATCACCCAGCAGCTGGCGCGCACGGTGTATCTGAGCCAGGACCGCACCCTCTGGCGCAAGTTGGAGGAGGCGGCCCTGGCGGGCAAGCTCGAGCGCCAGCTGAGCAAGGAGCAGATCCTTGAGCAATACCTCAACTACGTGTATCTGGGCTCCAGCGCCTATGGCCTCTCCGATGCGGCCTGGATCTTCTTCTCGAAGACCCCGGACCAGTTGACCCTGCCGGAGGCGGCCCTGATCGCCGGTCTGCCGCCGGCCCCCTCGGTGTATTCGCCGCTGGTGAACCCGGAGCTGGCCCTGGAGCGCCGCGCCGTGGTGCTCAGGCGGATGCGTGAGGCCGGCTTCATCGACGATGCGCAGCAGCAGCAGGCCGAGGCCAGCCCCCTGAAGCTCAAGCCCGCCCTGCCGAAATACTGGAACAGCCGGGCGCCCTACTTCACCAGCTGGGTGGCCCAGGAGCTGCCCAAGGTGCTCACCCCCGAACAGCTGGAGGTGGGCGGGCTGACGATCCGCACCAGCCTCAACCTGGCCTGGCAGAACCAGGGGCAGAAGGTGATCGACACCTACGCCTACGGAGCGATGGAGGGGGCGCTGGTGTCGATGGAGCCGGGCACCGGCCTGGTGCGGGCGATGGTGGGGGGCAAGGATTACAGCAAGAGCCAGTTCAACCGCGCCAGCCAGGCCCTGCGCTCCCCGGGTTCCACCTTCAAGCTGTTTGTGTATCTGACAGCCATCAAGGAAGGGATGAAGCCCGAAGACATCGTGGTGGATTCACCCCGCTGCTTCGCCGGCTACTGCCCCAAGAACTTCGGCAACCGCTACATGGGCGCCGTACCGCTCTATGTAGCCCTCAAGAACTCCCTGAATGTGGTGGCGGTGGGGCTGCTGCAGAAGCTCGGCTTCGACAAGGTGATCGCCACCGCCAAGAGCCTGGGCATCCACCGGGAGCTGGGGCGCTTCTACCCGATGGCGATCGGCGCCTACGAGCAGACCGTGCTCGACATGACCGCGGCCTACGCCGCGATCAACAACCGCGGCGTCTACGTGACGCCCACGCCCTTCGAGGAGATCGACGGGCCCAGCGGCGAGCTGCTCTGGAGCCGCCGGGTGGATGGCGACCGCGGCAAGCGGGCCGTGGAGAGCGACATCGCCGACGCCATGCTCTGGATGCTGCAGCAGGTGGTCAACGGCGGCACGGGCGGCGGGGCGGCCCTGCCCGGCCGCCCCGTGGCCGGCAAGACCGGCACCTCCGAGGGGGGCGCGATCTCTGGTTCATCGGCTCGATTCCCCAGCTGACCACGGGGGTCTGGCTGGGCTACGACAACAACCGTGAAACCGGCTCCACCAGCGTGGTGGCCACCTACGCCTGGCACGACTACATGGCGCCGATCGTCAAGGATCTGCCCGTGCGCCCGTTCCCGCCCAAACCGGTGCTGACGGGGGTGTTCCGGCCAGAGAAGTCCAAGACCTCCAGCCGCAGCGACGCCTGGAGCGAACGACCCCGCGAGCGCAGCTGGGAGCCCGAGCCCACCAAGTTGCCAGCGGAGAACACCCCCTACGAAGCTCCAACGGGCTCCGAACCACCCCCCACCAGCGGGCCTTCCACTCCGGCTCCGTCGGCGCCTCCCGAGAGCCCCAGCGCGCCGCCGCCCGTGCCCAGCGCCCCTGTGGCGCCGCCACCGCCCGTGGCTCCTTCGGCGCCCCCGCCGCTGCCCTGAAGCGCCGCCGCGAAAAAGCCATCGCCCCCAGCGGGGCCGGGCCAGATCTGCAGCTCGGCGTGCAGCGTCCAATCGGGGTGGCGCAGCTGAAACGCCTCCAGCTGCCGCTGGTTCTCGGCCGGATGCACCGTGCAGGTGGCATACACCAGCCGTCCTTCGGGCTTGAGCAGAGGCAGCAGCGCCTCCAGCAGATCGCGCTGCAGCGCCACCAGCTCAGCGATCGCCTCGGGGGTGAGGCGCCAGCGGGCATCGGCGTGGCGCGCCAGGGTGCCCAGGCCCGAGCAGGGGGCATCGATCAGCAGCTTGTCGAAGCTGCCGAGCAGCTCCGGGCGGTCCTGGGCCAAGGTGAGCCCATCGGCCTCGAGCACCTGGATCGAGCCCATGCCGAGGCGCTCGGCATTGGCGAACACCCGCCGCAGGCGCGGGCCGGAGCGATCGAGCGCCCAGACCTCACCCCGATCGCCCATCAGCTCGGCCAGGTGGGTGCACTTGCCGCCGGGGGCGGCGCAGGCATCGAGAACGCGCTCCCCCGGCTGGGGATCGAGCAGCGGCGCGATCAACTGGGCAGAGCGGTCCTGCACGCACCAGTGCCCTTCGGCAAAGCCCGGAAGGGCGCGCAGATCGCCGCTGCGGGCGGTCAGCGTCAGGCCCTGGGGCAGCTCCGGCAGCGGAGCAGCGGCGACGCCAGCGGCGGCGAAATCAGCCAGCAGCCGTTCAACGCTGGTACGCAGGGGATTGACGCGCAGATCCAGCGGCGGCGGCTGGTTGCAGGCGATCCCAAAATCCTCGGCCCGCGCGGGAGGCAGCCAGCTGAGCAGCTCGGCGGCCAGCCAGTCCGGCAGGGAGTGACGCCGGGCCAGGGCGTCTGCGGGGCTGGAGGGAGGCGGCAGGGGTTCGCCGGTTTCCTGCCGCCGCAGGAACGAGCGCAGCAATCCATTCACCACCGGCGCCAGGCGGCCCAGGCCGCCGCGTTTGGCCAGCTCCACCGTGGTGCTCACCGCCGCCGAGGCGGGCACACGATCGGCGTGCAGCAGCTGGTAGAGCCCCAGGTGCAGCAGCCAGCGCAGCTTCGGGGGCTGGCGGGCGGCCGGCACCTTGCCGAGAGCATCGAGCCAGCCATCAAGCTCCCGGCGCCGGCGGATCGAGCCGTAGGCCAGCTCAGTGGCCAGGGCCCGATCGGCCGGAGCCAGGGGATGGCGCTGAAGTTCCCGCTCCAGGGCGGCGTCGGCATAGGCCCCCGAACCCACCGCCAGCAGCACCTGCCAGGCCAGTTGGCGGGCCTCCAGGCCGATGGCGCTCGAATCAGGAGGTGTGCTCAAAGGGGACGGCTCAAACGCAGGGATCCGGCTCGGGTCTCCACAGATAGCGCCCCAGGGGCAGGCGGCCCTGGGCATCGACGGGGATGCCCTCGGAGCGCAGCCGGTCGGCCTGGATCCAGTCGCTGCCCAGGCGGCTCAGGCTCAGGCTGATCTGCCCCCTGGCGTTGACCACGCGGTGCCAGGGCACGTCGGAGGGCAGGCTCAGGCGCCGCAGGGCCCAGCCCACCTGGCGGGCGCAGCCGAAGGCTCCGATCCGATCGGCGATCTGGCCATAGGTGGCGAGCTGGCCGAAGGGAATGCGGGCCACCTCCGCCCAGACCCTCTGGTCAAAGCTGGGGGCTGACGCGGCGCTCAAGCTGGAGCTCAAAAGGGCAGCAGCAGATCGTCGCTATCGGCCGCACGGACCGAGGCCATGTCGGCGTGGGCCCTCGGGAGCCACAGGGCCAGGGACACCCCCGCCACATCGAGCAGCAGGTGATGGCCGGTGAACAGACACACCAGAAAGGCGGCGGTGCCGAGCAGCAGCTCCAGCAGACCGATCACATCGTCGCGGTTGCTGGAGCCCATGGACCAGAGCACCACGCTGAAGGCGAGCAGCAGCAGGGTCAGCCAGACGGGCATCACTAGGCGCAGGGGCACATCCTTCATAGCCTGACCTTGCACGGTGGCGCGAATGGCAGCGGATGCCACCGAAAGAACGCTCAGGCCAGGCCTCCAGCCGAGGTGTCATGGCTTGCTTCCAGCGGCGATCAAAATCGCCTCGCGGCTGATCGCACGCCAATGGGGATCGCCGAGCGAACGGCGGGCCTGCCACTCGGACGTCTCCACGGCGATCAGGTCCACGGTGATCAGGTCCAAATCAGTGCGGGCATCCCAATCCCCCCGGGCCCAAGAACCAAACAGCCACACCTCCGTGCCCACACGGCCCGCCAGAAGTGGCGCCACCGACGTGCTCAGCCGTCCAAAGCGCTCCTGCTGGAGCTGGTCACGAAGTTCAGCGAGCTGGCCCATGGCACCAAAGTAAGGAGTGACCGCCCATCCGCCCATGCCCCTGCTGCCCCGACGCTTCGAGCGGCTCCAGGGCGTGCTCAACCAGCGCATGGAGAACCTGACGGTGCTGCTGGAGCATGTGGACAAGCCCCACAACCTCTCGGCGATCCTGCGCAGCTGCGATGCGGTGGGGGTGCTTGAGGCCCATGTGGTGAGCCTGCCGGGGCGGCCGCGCACCTTCAACGACACCGCCAAGGGCAGCCAGAAGTGGGTCAGCCTGCACCCCCAGAGCGACACCCCCACAGCCCTGGCCCTGCTGCGGGAGCAGGGCTTCCGGATCTTCGGCACCCACCTGAGCGTGAACGCCGTGGATTACCGAACCTGCGACTTCACCGGCCCGACCGCCTTCGTGCTCGGCGCCGAGAAATGGGGCCTGGCGGAGGCCACGGCCAACGGGGTGGACCAGGCGCTGTTCATCCCGATGATCGGCATGGTGCAGTCGCTGAATGTGTCGGTGGCGGCGGCGATCCTGCTGTTCGAGGCGCTCAGGCAGCGCCAGGCGGCCGGACTGGTGCCCACCCAGGGCGAAGGGGTGGCGCCGGAGCGCTACGGGCGGCTGCTGTTCGAGTGGGCCTACCCCCAGGTGGCGGCCTGGTGCCAGAGGGAGGGGCGCCCCTACCCGGCACTCACGGCCGAAGGAGAGATCGCCGAGGAGCTGCCGCGCACGCTGAGGCTGCGGTGCTGAGGGGCAGAAGCAATCAACTGGTCTAGATTTGGATCATGCTTGCAATCCAATCTGGATCCACGCGACCCCAGCTGGCTGAGGCTCAGTTCCTGGCCCGGGTGCGGCGGCTTGGCCTTGTGAAGCACCCTTCAGACACCACGGAGGCGGCCATGCGCAGCCTCATTCTTCATGGGCTCTGCAGGACGCCCGCGGAGCAGTGGTTAGCCCTCGGGCCCGCTCAAGCCGAGGCACGCGCTGAGCTCCTGACGGAGACCTACCGGCGCCTGGAGGAGTGCCCGACACCCACAACGGAGTGGCAGGGCCTCAGGGAGTTGCTGGGTGACGAGCTCCTGGCCCCGCTGGTGGCTGTGTCGCTGCCCAGCCTGCGCCGCTACGCCAAAGGGGAGCGGGTCTGCCCGGATCGGGTCGCGGCCCGGCTCCACTGGCTTGCACTACTCATCGATCATCTGGAGGGCAGCTACAACCCCTACGGGATCCGGCGCTGGTTCCAACGGCCCCGCTCCGCGCTTGGGGGCCAGGCACCCCATGAACGACTCCACGGGGATTGGGACCCCGACGAGGCCACGGTGCAGGCCGTCCTAGGGCTGGCAGAAGCCACCCGCCTGGGCATGACAGCCAGCTGAGCGGTGCCTGAAGCGCCCTTTCGGCTGGGTTTCCGCGTCTGTGACCGGCGTTTGGCGTTCCTCTGGGATGGTCCTGGTCAGCGCTCAGGCCGCTGGAATCAGGCTGGCGATGAACCCATTCACTACATGGCCTCATCGCCGATGGTGGCCTGGGCCGAGTGGCTCCGCCATGAAGAGATCGAAGACCCAGCCGATCTTGAGGGGATTGCGGCGGCCCTGTGGGCGGTGCTGATTCCTGAGGCCTGGGGACCTGATCACCTGGCGGCGGTGCCTCTACCGCTCCCACACCGTGCTCAGCACCACAGAGGCCGCAGCCCAGGCTCGGCTCAATCAGGTGGCCATGCTCAAGCTCTGCGGTGCAACGGGGCTGAAAGCTCCGACGGCGGCCTTGCTCGAGGTGCAAAGCCATCGATGCCTGCGGGTCCAGCAAGGAGCCAATCAGATGGCTGCTTTGCCCGTTGCGGCCGAGGTGATCGTGCTCTGGTGCCCAGCCAACGACCTGGCGGGCTGGTGCTGTGTGCCGGAGGGCCGGCCTGGTGCTGAGTTGCTGCCCCTGGTGCGGCGTGAAGGGAGGCTGCCGCAGTGAGTCCTGCCGCCAACCTGGGACCTACCCCGTCAGCCGCCAGGGTGATGGCCCGTGAGGCCCAGCCCAAGGGATTGGCTTCAAGCTGCGCCCTGCCAGCCAGCCGCAACGGCTTTCCCCTGTTGCCCCTTCGCCCGGAGGGAGCCCCTGTGGATCTGGAACTGGTGAACGCCCTGCGGGACCAGCTGGGCTGAGCGTGGAAGCCCTTTCCTGTGAAACGACAGACCCTTGCCTGCTGGCCCCGGCCGTGGAACGGGGCGCGCCGCCGGCCATCACCGTCATTTGAAGCTAGTGTTCTATCACTTGACAACCTGCCGGAGTGGTCCGGACCTTGCCCGCCATGGCCCTTGCCTGTCCGACCGCCTGTGATCCCGGCAACCTCGCCGAGACCTTTTGGCAGCGCACAGCTGAACTGGGTGCCCTCAGTGAGCAGCAGCGTCTCGAAGCCATTGAGCAGGGCTGGAGCAGCAGCTGGCTGAGCGCCCTGCGCCAGCACCTTCATCTCAAAAATGCCGAGCTGGAGCCCTTGCTGGCCTTCTCGGAAGCCACCCTGGCGCGACGCGTCCGGCAGGAGGCCCCACTGGAGCTGGCGCCATCCGAACGGCTGGATCGCCTGATCGAGGTGATCAGCCTGGCCTATGACGTGTTCGAATCACCAGGCAGCACAGAAACCTGGCTGAAGACGCCCCATCCACTGCTGCTGCAGGCCCCGCCGTTGCAGCACTGCCGCACCGCCATCGGCGCAGCCCAAGTGCGGCGGCTGTTGCAGGCGATCGCCCAGGGAGCCCCGGTTTGATCCAGGCCTGGCGGCTCAGCAAGGCTGCCTACGCCGGTGATCTGTCAGGTGGGGGCGCCGCACGGGATGGTCAGCGCTGGAATCAGCCCGGTCAGCGGGCGGTCTATCTGGGGCTCACCGCCGAGATCACGGTGCTGGAGTTGCTGGTTCATCTCAATGGTGTCCTGAGCGCCCCCTGGTGTTGTGCACCTATGCGGTGCCGGATGCTCCGGGGCTGATCACTCGGCCTGAGCTCGACACATTGCCTGATGAGTGGGATGCGATCCCCCATCACGGTGCCAGCGCTACCGACGGAGCTGACTGGCTCAGAGCTGCTGAGCAACTCGCTCTGGTGCTGCCGTCGGTGGTGGTTCCCCAGGCCCGCAACCTGCTGCTCAACCCACTGCATCCCGCCATCGCCCAGGTCTCCCTTGTGGATCAGATCCCCTTCCGTCTCGATCAACGGCTGGCGATGTGAGTGCGCTGTGGGCAGCTGGGCAGCGACCAGCTGCCCACGTTTGACCGCGAAGCCGCGCGCCTGCTGAGCGGGGCCGGTGAGCCGGTGCATCTCCTGTGACTGAAACAGGCAGGGGCCATCGCTCTTGCCTTCGCGCTCGGTGCTGAGAAATGGGGCCTGACGTAGGCCACGGCCCACGCGCTGGACCAGGCGCTGTTCGTCCCGATGATCGGCATGGTGCCGTCGCTGAATGTGTCGGTGGCGGCCTGGTGCCGAAAGCAGGGGCGGGGCTTAACCGTAGCGCTGAGCTCCTGGCCACGTTGGTGGGTGTAAGGAGCCTCAAATCTGCTCCACCCGTCGCCCGTAGGCCACCAGTTGGCGGTCAGCCGTGAGCAGGGTGAGCTTCAGGGCCTTGGCCTGGGCCAGCAGCAAGCGATCAAACGGATCTTGATGCAGCGTGGGCAGCAGGGCGGTGGCGGCGGCATGGCTGGCCTCGATCGCCAGCAGGTCGAACCCGGCGCTGGCGATGGCCTCGATGAGTTGCTGGGGCGACACCGGAAGCTTGCCCAGTTGATGTTTGATCGCCACCTCCCAGACCGAGGCCGCACTCACCAGGGCACGGGCCGCACGGATCTGGGCTTCCCGCGCCCGGCTCAGGCGGGCGTCGCCGCTCAACCACCAGAGCAACACGTGGGTATCGAGCAGATAGGGGCCGTTGGTGGTCATGGCCGAGCGGGCCCCAGCATCAGCTCAGCCACCTGTTCCTCAACCTCGGTGGAAAAGGCAGCATCGATCTGGGCGGGATCCAGCGCCAACAGGCCCCTGCCGGCCAGGGGCTGGATCGGTGTGCCCGGCACCAGACGCACCAACGGCTTGCCAGCCCGGGCAATCCAGACCTCTTCGCCGTCAAGGGCCGCCTGTACGAGCTCGGAGAGCTGGGTTTTCGCGGCGTAGAGGTTCGCCTGTCGCACGAGGCTGCTTCAACGAGTCACCAACCCTATCGCCTGTATGACCAAGTTAGTTAGACCAAAGGCAATCAGAACAAGAGCACGGGGGCTATGGGCTGCCAGGCGCTGTTCATCCCGATGAGGCCCTGCGACCCAGGTGCGGCGGCTCAGCATGGCGATTAGCAAGGCAAAAACGCCTTACATTCAGTGTTGGATGGCCACATGGCGATGACCAACGTTCCAAGTCACGGCTCTCGATCCCTCACCGTCACCAGCAAGGGTCAGGTGACGCTACGCAAAGAGCTGCTGGTCCACCTCGGCCTTCAGCCTGGCCAGCGCATTGACGTGGAAGTTCTGCCAGGCGGCCGGTTAGAGCTCCACGCCGAGCAAGCCACCGGCAGCATCACCAACTTCATCGGCCTGCTGGCAGGCCGCAGCAGCCACCGTGCCAGCCTGGAAGAGCTTGATGAGGCCGCTGCCTCGGGCTGGGCCGCTTTGGGCGGCACCAGCCCATGAGGATCACGGCCGACACCAACGTGCTGGTGCGCGCCTTGGTGCAGGACGATCCGGAGCAAGCCCGCTCAGCCAGTGCGCTTCTGGAGCAGGCGGAGCGGGTTGCGATCTCGCTACCGGTGCTGAGTGAACTGGTGTGGGTGCTGCGCCGTGTCTACCACTTCTCCAACGCCAGCTGCGTCAGCGCCATCGAAGCACTGCTGGCCAGCAGCAGCGTGGCCGTCGATCGGCCTGCCGTTGCAACCGGGCTCAAGTTGCTCTCGGCGGGCGGCGATTTCGCCGATGGCGTGATCGCCTTTGGCGGGCGGCAGCTGGGCAGCGACCAGCTGGCCACGTTCGACCGCGAAGCCGCGCGTCTGCTGAGTGAGGCCGGTGAGCCGGTGCTTTTACTTTGACAACAACCGGCAGGGGCTTTGGTAATCCTGCAGATCCGCGATCGTCCTGATCCCCTGCATCAGCCGTTTCAGGGGCGGGTGCCCGGTGTCAACGACGCAGGCGGTCTGATCCGCGCACTCCTGACCGGACAGGCCCCGCGCCCGAGGGAAGCCGCAGCGTGGGACGGTTAATGTCACGGTTACGGGTGGGCCACTACCGCGTTGTCTACGAATGGCAGCGCAGCGAGCTTGTGATCCTGGTGCTGCGGATCGCTCACCGCAGGGTGGTTGACCGCTGAACCGCTACAGCCCAGCGGGATCCAGTGCCAACAGGCTCCAGAGCGCGCCCGAGCCGGTGATGCCTTGATGCACTGATGCCACGATGCAGTCATGTGCATCACGCTCGACATTGAGGACGACGTCCCGGCTGCCCTATCGGGCGATGGGGCGCCAATGGCGAGGAAACCCCAAGCGGTTGCTGGGTTCCGCCCCTTTCAGTCAATCCAGGCGGAACTGATCAGCAACGAGCAGATCGATCAGCTCCGTGATCGCGACGGCCTCTGATGCACGGGGACAACCACCTGTCCCATCATCGAAATGGGGTTGTGCGGATCATGGCCCAGCCCGCCTATCCCAACCATCGACCGGCTGGATCTGACCGCAGACACTGATGCTTGCGGTGTTGAGGGGTGGGAGGCGGCAACATGGGCCCGTCCGAGCTCCCGCCCCCGATGAAAGCCGTGATCCTCGCCGGGGGCTGGGCACCCGCATCAGCGAAGAGACCCATCTGCGGCCCAAGCCAATGCTGGAAATCGGCGGCAAACCGATCCTCTGGCACATCCTCAAGACCTACAGCCACCACGGCATCCGTGAGTTCGTGATCTGCTGCGGCTACCGGGGGTATGTGATCAAGGAGTACTTCGCCAACTACTTCCTTCACCTGAGCGATGTGACCTTCGATCTGGCCGCCAACCGCATGGAGGTGCACCGTCAGGAGGCCGAACCCTGGCGGGTCACGTTGGTGGACACTGGCGAGGACACCGCCACCGGCGGCCGCCTCAAGCGGGTGGCGGAGCACCTGGATGAGGGCCCGTTCTGCCTAACCTATGGCGATGGGGTGGGGGATGTGGACATCACCGCCCTGCTGGCCTTCCACAAAAGCCACGGCAAGCCGGCCACGGTCACGGCGGTGCAGCCCCCGGCCGCTATGGCAGTCTGCTGATCGAGGCAGGGGCGACGTCCGTGGGCGGCTTCGAGGAAAAGCCCCAGGGCGATGGCCACTGGATCAACGGGGGCTATTTCGTGCTCGAACCCCAGGTGCTGGAGCTGATCGAGGGCGACGCCACCACCTGGGAGTTCGAACCGCTGAGGGCCCTGGCCCACCGGGGTGAGCTGGAGGCCTTCCAGCACCGGGGCTTCTGGAGACCGATGGACACGCTCCGGGACAAGACCCAGCTCGAGGAGCTCTGGGCCAGCGGCAAGGCCCCTGGAAGGTGTGGTGAGCGCTGTGCTCAGCCCTGATCCTTCCTTCTGGCAAGGCCGGCGGGTGCTGCTCACCGGCCACACGGGCTTCAAGGGCAGCTGGCTCACGCTCTGGCTGCTGGAGCTGGGGGCGGAGGTGTGGGGGCTGTCCCTGGCGCCGGAAGGGGATCCCAACCTGTTCGAGCAACTGGGGCTGGCCGGGGCGCGGGCCGACCGGCTGCGGCATCGCGAAGTCAACCTGCTCGACCCCGGCGGGGTGCGGGAGCTGGTTGAGCAGTGCCGCCCAGAGCTGGTGTTCCATCTGGCCGCCCAGTCGCTGGTGCGACGGGGCTACCGCGATCCGCTGCTCACCTGGCAGACCAACGTGATCGGCACGTTGCAGCTGCTGGAGGCCCTGCGGCAGCGGCCCGAGCCCTGTGCGGTGGTCTGCGTGACCACCGACAAGGTGTACGAGAACCACGGCGGCGTAGCCGCCTTCCAGGAAGACGACCGGCTGGGGGAGATGACCCCTACAGCAGCAGCAAGGCGGCGATGGAGCTGGCGGTGGACAGTTGGCGGGAGAGCTTCTGGGGCTCGGCCCCCCACCAGCATCCGGGGCTGACGCTGGCGACGGCCAGAGCCGGCAACGTGATCGGCGGCGGCGACTGGGCCAACGACCGAATCCTCCCCGATGCCATCCGGGCGCTGCAGGCTGAAAAAGCAATCGTGGTGCGTCAGCCGGCCGCGATCCGCCCCTGGCAGCACGTGCTCGATCCGCTGGCGGGCTATCTGCTGCTGGCGGAGCGGCTTCATCACGGCACCCTGGCCGAGAACACCTTCAACTTCGGGCCCGATCCGGCGGACAGCCGCAGCGTCGCGGAGGTGGTGGACACGCTGCTGCGCCACTGGCCAGGCCAGTGGCGCGAGCAGACGGATCCCCAGGCCCCGGCCGAGAGCGGCGAGCTTCGGCTCAATTCCGACCGAGCCCGCCAGCTGCTCGATTGGCGGCCGCTGTGGAGCTTTGAGGAGGCGGTGACCCGCACGGTGGGCTGGTATCGCGCCGTGCACGAAGGGGCCAGACCCCTAGAGTGTTGCCTGGCGGATCTGGAGTCCTATCGGCGGATGGGCGGCGGCGCGTAGTGGAACTCAGCCGCCACGCCATCGACAAGCTCGAGACCTATGGGGTCTGCGCTGACCGTTTGCAGGGCTGGCTCCAGGCGCTGAGTGCCGGAGAAAGCTTTCTCGATACGACCACTGGGGCTTTTGGTGTGGTTGTTCACTGGGAAGAGCGGCCTTGGGTGGTGATTTTGAGCGAGGATGGCAACAAGGTCGTGACGACCTACCCAAGCGATGAGCGGACGATCAACAATCGCCGCCTAGGAGGCCGATGGATCGTTCCCAACAACTGACCCTTCAGCTCAAGCAGATGGAGCGTCTCGTTGACACTGAAAGCGGTGCCATCCTCTTCCGGCATCCCAGCCTGCGCGGCATCCCAGATCTGGTTATCGAAGGAGACGGCTACACCATTGAATTCATCGGTTCCACCTTGCTGTGCCTCGACATCCGCGATCCTTCAGGAATGGTCCGTCTCCTCGCTGATCCCCTGAAATCTCAACTCCCTGTTGGAGTTTGATTGGTTGATGACCCAAAGCCCCGAGGAACTCAAAACGCAGATCCTCGCGCTCACTCGCGAGTATGCCCGGCAGGTCCACGCCCAACACCTGCCCGCCGATGACCCGGGGCGCCCAACCTGGAGAGGTGGGCCGATCCCCTACGCCGGAAGAGTCTTCGGGGAAGAGGAGGTAGAGGCGGCGGTGGCCAGCAGCCTCGATTTCTGGCTCACCTTGGGGGCCGAGGGTGAGGCCTTCGAGCGCGAGCTGGCGGCCTTCCTGGGGGTGCGCTCCTCGCTGCTGGTCAATTCGGGCTCCTCGGCCAACCTGATTGCCCTGAGCACGTTGACCTCACCGCTGATCGAAGCGGAGCGGCGGCTGCGGCCAGGCGATGAGGTGATCACCTGCGCGGCGGGGTTCCCCACCACCGTGGCGCCGATCCTGCAGAACGGCTGCGTGGCGGTGTTCGTGGATGCCGACCCGATCACCGCCAATCTGCGGGTGGACCAGCTGGAGGCGGCTTACTCCCCGGGCAAGACCAAAGCCGTGATGCTGGCCCATGCCCTGGGCAACCCCTTCAACATCGCTGCGGTGCTGGGCTTCTGCCGCCGCCATGACCTCTGGCTGATCGAGGACAACTGCGATGCCCTCGGCTCCACCTATTCGATGCCCAGGCCGCTGGCCGAGTGGCTGGGATTCAGCGAGAACAGCCCAGGCCTGGATGAGGGCTCCGAGCGGGTGGTGCGCTACACGGGCACCTGGGGCGATCTGAGCACCCAGAGCTTCTATCCGCCCCACCACATCACCATGGGCGAGGGCGGCGCTGTGAACGTGGTGAGCGCCAACGGCCGCCTCAGGCGCATCGCCGAGAGCCTGCGCGACTGGGGCCGCGACTGCTGGTGCCAGAGCGGCCGCGACGATACGTGCGGCAAGCGCTACGGCTGGCAGCTGGGGGAGTTGCCGCCCGGTTACGACCACAAATACATCTATTCCCACCTGGGCTACAACCTCAAACCCCTGGATCTGCAGGCGGCGATCGGGCGGGTGCAACTGAGGCGGCTGCCGGGGTTCGTGGAGGCGCGTAAGCGCAACTGGCTTCAGCTGAGGTGTGAACTGGAGCCCCTCTCCCACCTGTTCGACTTCGGCCTGCCCACCCATGCCACGGGTTTCGATCCGGAATCCGGAGACGTCCAGTGGGATGCGAGTGGTTGCCGGAGCGACTGCAGTTGGTTCGGGTTTCTGCTGCTCGTGCGGCCGGAGGCGCCGTTCACGAATTCGGAACTTGGACGGCACTTGGCGGCTGAGGGAATTGGCAGCCGCATGTTGTTTGGAGGGAACTTGCTGCGGCAGCCGGCATTTGTGCAACTGCGCCAGGATCGGCCGGAGGCGCTACGGGGGGTGGCAGGGCAGATGGAAGGGGCTGATGGGTTGATGGAGCGGGCCTTGTTTCTGGGAACCTATCCGGGGTTAAACTTTGCACAGTTCGGCAAGATCTCCAATGAAGTCAATAAATTCATCAAAAGATATATCAATAAGGAATAGGAAGTACCGCCGTGGCAACGACTTATACAAGACAAGTTAAAAGTTTGACATGATTCGACCACGGGAAGGATTGCATACTTTTACCACAAAGTAAATGCATGCCAAACAAACCTATCAGAATCAGCCAATCGTAGAAAGTCAGAATTTGTCGGAAACCAGTTATCACGAGTCATTGCGCGTCCAAGCAATGGTAAAATCCAAAAGACATGGCAAAAATTGAGGCATGGCTCTCACCAAAATCAGAGGACGGACAATTGGCGAAAAAAATCCAGCATACATAATTGCCGAGATTGGCATCAACCACAACGGTGACATTCAACTATGCCGAGAATTAATAGACTCAGCCATTGATGCAGGCTGCGATGCAGTAAAGTTTCAGAAGCGCACAATAGAAAAAGTCTACGGCGAAGAAGAGCTACTACGTGCTCGGGAAAGTCCGTTCGGCACAACAAATGGAGATTTGAAGAGAGCACTTGAGTTTGGAATGAAAGAGTATAAATGGATCGACGACTACTGCCGATCAAAGCAAATCGACTGGTTTGCCTCCTGCTGGGACGAAGAATCTGTCGACTTCATCTCGACATTCAATCCACCCTGCTGGAAAATAGCATCCGCGTCTCTTACCGATCACAACCTACTTCTCCACACGCGCAAAGCAGGTGGGCCTATTCTTTTATCTACAGGCATGAGCAGCCATGATGAAATACACGATGCTGTCCAAGTTCTCGGGAAGCAAAATCTTGTTCTTCTGCATTCCTGCAGCACATACCCTGCCTACTATGAAGAGCTCAATCTACGCATTATACCAGTACTAATGCAACAGTATGACGTACCCGTAGGTTACTCTGGCCACGAAACAGGAATTGCATCAAGTGTGGCGGCTACAGCACTCGGGGCTTCCGTCATTGAACGCCACATTACAATAGACCGATCACTTTGGGGAACAGATCAGGCTGCATCTCTAGAGCCAAGTGGGTTCAAACGGCTCGTTCGCGACATCCGCCTCGTCGAAACATCCATGGGCGACGGCGTAAAGCGCGTTCTCCCTCGAGAAGTTCCTGTGATGGAAAAGTTAAGGAGAGTAGGGGGATGGCGTGACCGCTAGTACCAAGTTCCAGGACATCAAGGCGATTGCACTCGACGTGGATGGCGTCCTGACCGATGGAAGCTTTTGGTGGGGGCCAAATGGAGAGGAATGGAAGCGGTTTTGCTTTGCCGACATCATGGGAATCTCAATAGGCCAAAAGGCTGGACTGATCTTCAGCTTGATATCTGGCGAAGGTAGTCCTTTAGTTGACAGGTTTGCGGCAAAGATGGGGATCAAAGATGTATTCAAAGATTGCAATGACAAAGCTTCTGCCTTGCGAACTTTTGCAAACCGAAATAAACTCGCACTGTCACAGGTCGCATTCATGGGTGACGATGTCAATGATCTCGAAGCGCTGGATTTAGCAGGCTACAGCGCAGCCCCGGCGAATGCGCAGAAAGAAGTAATGAAACGAGCATCTTACACATCAGAGTTAAAGGGTGGGGAAGGGGCCGTTAGGGATTTCATTGAACTTACACTCAAAAGAGCCAGTCAGGAAACTCAAAACAAATGAGTATCGAGAACAGATATCTGAAAATAGGCTTTGTTTGCTCATGTCTCAATGAAGCCGAAAACGTATGGCCACTATACAAACAATGTGTTGATGCATATGAAGCATTTAAGAATCAGCAAAGGAATCCGCATAGATTCGCATTTTCCCTAACAATTGCCGACAACGCAAGCACAGACCACACAGCCAAAGTACTAGCTGAAATAGCGAATCAAGACGAACGCGTAAAAGTACTTCTCAATGCAAGGAACTATGGACCGGAAATTTCTGGTGTCAATGCACTTGCTAACACTCAGTCGGATATTTATGTACTGATAGCATCAGACCTTGAAGATCCACCCGAGCTAGTTGCAGAGATGCTAAATATGCTAGTACTAGCAGAAGAAAAATATGATGGCATAGTCGCGATAAAAAGCAATACAGATGAATGGGCATTAATGAGAGCCGCACGGCACATATACTACTCCCTGTTAGACGCAGGAAGCCGCAATAAAACCATCCCGAACGGCTTTCATGGCTTCGGATGTTATAAGCAATTAGCGATGAAAGATGCCATTAGAGCCTGGCGTAACAATCCACAAGGTTTTCGGACTGCCTTATACAACTCATTGGTACAACCGATTCATATAAACTATAAGAAGCCAAAAAGAAGATATGGTACATCAAGCTATGGATTGTGGGGATATGTAAGCTTTGCAGCCGAGACCATTCTTAGTGGAGATGCACTTAATAGCCGATTCATGACAAGCCTTGGTGCAACTTCCTTACTTGCAAGCCTACTTCTAGGGATAACACTTCTAATTCGCGTGGTCAGCGGACAAAGTGGCTATACAGCAGGCACCCCTACAATCATGCTGCTTGTATTGCTGAGCCTGGGCGTGCAAAGCCTCATGCTTGCAATGCTCTCATTCCAAATCGAGAACCAGCGTATGACATACAAACGCCCTCGTGTTCGTGCACAAGTGCTTCAAAAGACAATAAAGCAATGAACGCAGGCGCCTAAATGCCACCAAGAAATGCACTTCAAAGATACATTGTAGCGGGTGCTTGTTTTACTCTGCTGGGTCCTTTTTTGTTCTGGATTCTGTATCCAATAGGTGCAATAATCGCGTACCTATGTACAGAATGCACAGTGCACCTAATTCGCTTCACCTGCTACCACTACTACGTTTATCCAAGCTCAAGGCCGCTCAGTAAATCATTTCAACTATATTTGGTGGCAATCCTTCCGGTATCTATTCTAGGATTCCTCTATGTGAAAGTCCTGTCAGGTTATCTTTCGCGCGAAACATTGGTTCTTTCAGGCTTATTCGCTGGGATTGCAATGGGTTTTCTATGGTCAAGGTGGTTGTACAACTCCAACAAGCAAAACCATTGGTAAAGAAGCTAATAAGGCTAAATACCTAGATCATGGTGTAGTGCAGTGGCCTTGATCGCATGCTCAAGAGAAGTCCATACCTCGAGGCCATGAAGCAGGCGTGCACGACTAATATCTGGTAGATAGTAATTGCGTCTTGTAACTAAAGTAGATGTGCTTAAAATATCGATCGACTTACTAGGCGAAAGCAAGTTACGAACAATTGTAGCAATCTCCAAAATTGTCATACCAACATCAGAGCCGACATTGACGACTTCAATGCCACTCGCCGATACCAAAAGGGACCAAAGCCAAAATGCACAATCAAATGTATAGAGGTAGGAGCGTACAGCCAAACCGTCTCCCTTGACAACCACGGAATCAGAATACAGAGCATCACGTATAAAGTTACCAATGGCAAAATGTGCATTGACTGGCATTGAAGGACCAACAAAAGCGAAACAGCGCGCAATTGTAAAATCAACGCCATATTGCTTGTGAAAATTAGAGCACATGCTCTCAGCCATCAACTTTGCATGAGCATAATCATTGAGTTCGCTTTCAATTGGCGTATGAAGTTTAATATCTTCCGATAAGTTTTGCCCGCCTTGAGTTAAAGAGCACTCATAAACAGCTCCAGAACTTAGGAATAGTATCTTTTGAATTGACTTTATTCGACAAAATTCAAGACAGTTACGCGTGCCCTTCAAAATGACATCAATTTTAGAGTTTGAATATAAGCCGCCCACATTACTAGAATCTACAGCCCCTAGGATACATGCTGAATAAGATCCATTAAGGGAAAAAGGGTTACAAACATCTACTTCAACAAGACTTATAGTAGATTGCGTGCTCCAAGAAGGGAAGCGAGCCAAGGTTTTAGGAATGCTACGGGTGATCAATGTAAGTCTTAAATTAAGATTAAAACGGATATTCGCCTCGCATGCCAAGCCAACAAGTGGAGAACCTAGAAACCCTGTTCCTCCGCTAATAAGTACGGTTTGATTCTTAAGGGATGACCAAAGGACAGAGTATCCGGCACAATCCCATAAGAAATCAGAAACTGACTTAGACATAACAGTCTCGCTCTTCTAACAATACGTCAATGCGCCCTAGCACTAATAGAGGCAATAAGAGAACCTCTCATCTTGAAGTGGAAAAAATGCCTCAGATTAGGCATCTTGTACGAAAAGTCACTGTTTTCTCAGAAAATAGATAATAGTATCATCGAGACAGTCGCTATAGTGTGCGACATGGAGGTCAAAATTCTCCACACGATAACCATGACCAAAAAGGTAATCAGGAATTGTAGCTAGATCTTGTGGCTTGTGATATGCGGCTATCGCAAGGTCAGGAAAACCCTGTAGAACAGAGCGCAAACCAACGAGTGCGTTGATCTCGGCACCTTCTATGTCGATCTTAATAAGATCAACAGATTCGTTGACACTTTCGTCGATTGGAGCGGCCTCTAACTCTCCATCATCGGCCTCGATGACAGAAACCATCCCACCTCTCACCTCAGTTGCTTTTAGGCGACAACGGTGTGACCATGCAGCATAAGGCACAATCAGGACCTCTTCAGAGATTCCGATTCCTGAAGATCGTATCTGAGGAAAAAGCGCTGCGTTCGCCTCAACAGCAATCGCACGTTGAATCAACAACCTTGAAAATGCCTGCCGAATTGTATCTCCATCGAAAGCGCCTACATCGAGAAATATTTTGTAGTCTCTTGTGGAGCCTGTTTCAATAATGTCAAACCACATATTACGATTATTCCTTCTAGTATCAACAAGATCTCTTGGATCAAGTGAATTGCGGAATCTAATAACTGCCATGAAGGCCTCGCGAGAGCGAGGATGTACGAGCATGTAGGTCCTGTAGAGGGAGTCTAGATTTGCGACTACCCATTCAGAAAACTCACGTACTTTGTTTGCAAGATGGGGGGCATCAAACAGATGGGCAGCTTCTTGAAAAAAACAGCTCTGGCCCCTACTTCTCGCGCCTGTTCGAGCTGCGACTGACATGCGCCAAGAATGACGATCCCCTCGGAACTCTGTATCGAATAAAGGTCCTCTACTACATCAAAACCTTCAGCTAAAGCACGAGCACGAACGGCAGGATCAGAGTCGTAGATAATGAGCTCAACGTTGGATGTGGCACGAATGTGAGAGGCAAGCCCACGTCCTTTCCCTCCGAAGCCGAAGAAACCTACCCGGCCAATATTTGCCATTTTACTAACTTCCATAAGCCTAATATTTGCCCGCTGCTGCGCATTTTGCAGAATATTCCTGAAGTCAGAATACGAAAGTTCTGATATCGCCTGATTCATTTTATCCATTGGTATTGTCACCAAACCGATCTCCCACCGTCAATTATAAGATTTTGTCCAGTCATGTAGGACGATGCATCAGAACAAAGGAACTGAACAGCACCCCTGTACTCATCTGTACGGGCCATACGAGCCATCGGAATGCGATCGTTGAGCTTTTCAACGAATGTAGAACTCTGTCCATTAAAAACACCTCCCGGAGAGAGGGCATTCGCCCGCACAACCCCACCAGGCCAGTAGGTGGCCAAATAGCGCGTAAGTCCGAGCATCCCTGCCTTAATCACTGAATACGACACTGGCTTCACTGGCTGCGAATTCTCATCACACTCAGCCAATCTATAGAGTCGCTGATCAGGGCTAATCACAGAAAGGTCGGAAGCAATGTTGAGGATGACACCACGGCCATTATTGGCCATCCGCGTTCCAAACTCTTTAGAGCATAATAATGCCCCAGTCAAGCCGACATCAATCTGTAATTGCCACGAGCCTCGATCTAGACTTTCCAATCTTGACGGTTCAAATAATCCCTGAGTGCCTACCTTCGGATCAATTGATGCATTGTTTACTAGTACGTCAGCGGTCCCAAAGTCACTCTCCAACCTGCAAGCCAGAGCCTCGATACTTCTCTGGCACGTTACATCTATCCATGATGAAATTGCGCATCCAGGATAATCAATGGCATTCACTTCCTCGGAGACAGCATAAGCCGCTTCTTCTGCGAGATCAGCAACCACCACAGTTGCGCCCAATTCCGCTAGTGCTAACGCATGTTCACGCCCCAGTAACCCGCCTCCACCAGTAACAACGGCCACCCTGCCAGATAGATTGAAAGCTTTCGGCAAAATCAAGCTCACGATTTTACTTGCCCCCCATCGACAACAAAAACTTCACCAGTGACGAAGGCAGAAAGTGGCGAAGCTAGGAATACCACACACGATGCAACTTCATTGATAGTGCCGAAACGGCCCAAAGCAACTTCACGCGAAATCATCTGCTTCACGCCAATAGCATCCGTTTTCAATTTAGACTCCCAAACAGAGCCTGGAAATATAATATTTCCAGGTGCAATAGCATTGATGCGAATAGAATCAGGCGCAAGGTGCCGCGACGCACCACGAACGTAACTGTTTAGAGCAGCCTTGGCAGCTGAATACGCCAGAGGAGCACCCAATGACTCGAGCCCACAGATCGATGAAACGCAGACAATTGACCCGCCAGCCCCACGCATCAGCGGTGCGATAGTCTTGACAAGTAAAGTTGCGGAAAAAGATTAATCCGCAGCATCATCTCCCATTCAGCCAGCCCTTCTTGAAGACCTGTAAGCGAACGTCCAGATCCTACATTGCAGACCAGAACATCCAACAAGCCAAATCGGTTAGTCACCCAATCGACCAGCTTATTAACACCACTCGCGGTAGAAACATCAGCAGAGAAAAAGGCCTCTGCACCAATCTCATCGGAAACAATTTCGAGCTTGGAAGAATGACGTGCATTAACAAGCACCCGACAACCTTCTTGAACCAGGATGCGAGCAACACCCTCGCCAATTCCAGACGAAGCTCCCGTAACTAAGGCAAGGCGTCCATCAAGGCCAAGGTCCATCGTGTTCTCCTAAGAAATAGAGTCCTTCAGCCAGCCCTTAACCATATTGAGGTATACCACCAAAGCACCTAGATGATCGTCGTCGACGGCACGAGCTGTCTGCAAAATGAAATCACCGGAATAGCTGACGCGTTCAAGCTCTCCGAACACCATTGCGAAGTCTGCATCTCCTTGACCTAGAGGTACGCTCTCACCACCCCGCAAACGATCTTTGACATGAACATTCATAATGCGATCACCATAAACAGAAATCTCCTCATGTGGGTTCCATCCCAGAGAAGCGCTGTTACCCACATCGTAATTCACACCAAATGCTATAGATGGAAACTGACCAATCATTTCACCAAGCTCCTGGGGACCAAAGTCTGACTCAAAAAGTATTGAGATTTTCCTGTCAAGAAGCCAATAAGTCCAAGGCATTAAGTCGTCGAGAAGTGCGGATATCTGCTCATGGTTATCGATACTACCTGAATCTACCAGGGGAACAACTAGGAAGGAAACTCCCAACATTTCACACGCCTGTAGGACGTAGTTAAATTCGTTAAGCAAATGTCTCCTGATCGAGCCTTCCGCTTTCCAAAAAGGAGCCTGCATAAAGCAGTCTCCGGTCACCGAGGCGACTGTCAATCTCATTTCATCACTTAGATGGCGTATTGTGCTTCGGCCCGATGTACTCAACAGTGGATTCTCGTGAAGGCGCTCGTGATCGATAGTCCATTCAATAAGATCAAACCCTGCTTGGGAACCGCGAATAAATTCATCCTCCCAGCAGCTCCAAGGGAATGCCTGTATGCGGCCATCAACAAGCGGAGAAAGCCTACCTTGCATAAATCCAATCTTCCTCATTACAATCCCTTTGCTGTCCAGCCTCCATCAACAAAAATATCTTGGCCTGTGACATAAAGAGATGCGTCTGAGACAAGAAAAAGAATTGCTCCAACCAAATCCACAGGTTCCCCCCAGCGCCCGAGTATGGTTCGTTGAATTCTTTGCCTACGACGAGTCGAATCAGCATAGCTCTCAGCTGTCATTGCAGTTTTCACATATCCTGGTGCTAAGCAGTTGACACGTATTCCCATATCTCCCAGATCAACAGCCAGTGCTTTTGCTAATTGCCTGAGCCCGCCCTTGGCAGCCGCATACCCTGGATTTCCAGGGAATCCCAATGCTGAATTAACACTGGTAATGAAAACGATTGAAGCTGGGCCACTCATCCACTGAAGCGCCGAGAGTGTACAGCTATATGCGGCCAAAAGATTAGTCGAGATGGTTCTGGAAAAGTCGTCCATGTTTTGAAGGGCAGATTGTGAGGGATAAGTAACGCCTGCCGAGAAAACAAATGCATCAATATTTTTTCTCGAAGATGCAATGTCCGCACACAACGCCTGAAAAGCGCCACCATCTGTAAGGTCACAAACGCGATAGTCAAACACTTGAGATGATATCTGCTCACAGGCCGTTCGTCCACAGCCAATCACGTCACCACCTGCAGCTGATAGACCTTCCGCAAGCGTCGCACCGATGCCGCGTGAAGCACCCGCGACTAACACTGTCCTCCCCCGAAGATCAAACAAAGAAAAGGGAAAAGGGAGTCCACTGCTCGGCGAGGCAAAATGTGTATTGCCCTCATCAACACTCACACCGTCCATGACACTTCCTCGAGATCAGTAGAATAAGGAGTACCATCATCTCGGAAGCGCGTCACGATAGAGGGGCCACGATAGCCATCAGCATCAATCATTAGATTTATCATCAGCCTACTACCTCCCTGCTTGATTTCCTCAAGAGTGTCCATCAATGCCCTAGGGCTGTCGACGAGCCTGTATTTGAGCCCGAACGCGGAGGATAATTGTTCAAGATCAGGAGATGATAAACCGGAAGACGGTGAGGCTCCAAATTCCTCTCCAAAAGTGCGCAGCTGTGAACGGGATATCGACACATAGCCTCCATTGTTAAGCAAAATAATTGATATATCAAGCTCTGGATTGGCCTGAATAGTCGCCAATTCCTGGACATTGAGCATTAATCCGCCATCCCCCTCCAGGCAGACCACTCTGCCAACGCGAGCCGCCGCAGCGCCTACTGCTGTTGGGAGGCCAAGGCCCATAGACCCCAGAGAATGCCCACCGTAGATAATCCGATTACCGTTTGCAGGGCGGAAGAATCTTGCGATGCCTTCGATAGCATAACCAGACGCAGTTGTAACAAAAATCATATTAGACAAAGTATCTGTCAAAGCAAGGGAAATATTTCTAGCATTGAGGGCTCCGCCAGCACCAAGACACCTCATTTCATGACGCTCATCTTCCTGCTTCCAAGACAAACACTGAGAAAACCAGGCTTCATGTGCATCAACAGGCCCTGCTGCCATGGCCCTCAGCCAATCCAGTGCTTCTGATGCATCAGAATGACAACAATCAAGAAACTCAATCTTGGCAAATTTTTCCAACTCCAAACCATCGACATCAATAACAAGGCGATGCGCTCGCCTGCCAAATGCTGAAGGATTAAAACCAGTAGTCAACAAATCCAATCTAGCGCCAAGAAAAATTACTGCATCAGCATTCTGAAGTATTCTATTACTGTGGGTCGACGCCAATCCACCTGGGCATCCAAAATTTAGACCATGTCCTGAATCAAGCAAATCAGCACTAGGCCAACTGAATAGCGTCGGAACATTGAGTGTCTCAGCCAATGACCTTATACGATCTCGGGAAACACCTGAGATCCTGGTACCGTTCCCAATAAAGAGCACTGGACGTGAAGCCCCGCGCCAGTATGTCTGCAACCAATGGCCAGATCCTTCCGAAGGTGCCAGGCGTGTTGACCTATGGCCGTGGATAATCGAAATGATTAGATCAAGCCTAGATTTTGCATTGTCTACATCAATTGCCTGGAAATCTAATGGGACTTCAATAAGAACTGGGCCCATGCGTCCAGATACAGACTTGGCTAACACCAAGGCAAGGCTCTCATCATCAATCTCGGCAGGATCATAGCGGAGTACGCTCTTGGCGATTGGCCTAATCACATCCAAAGAAGGAACCTCCTGAGCGCCATGGCTTCTGAGGCCAAATCGATTGATATCTGCGGATTTAACCTGACCCGCCAGAATCACAACAGGAACTGAATCATGATACGCCGAGGCAATAGACGTAGCAATATTTGTCACGCCAGGTCCTGAGGTTACAATCGCCAAGCCTGGGCGAAGATAATCAAAAGCCTTTGCATAGCCATCAGCCGATGCAACACAAGCCTGTTCATGATTACAGTATAATAAATTAAGGCTAGAATTTGCTGCTGCATAATGAAGATGCGTGGCCATCCCACCTGTCAAGCAATATGCTGTATCCGTGCCAAGATTAATAACAGATTGAAGAAGAAATTCGGCTACATTCAATGCACAACTCCGAAACGGTAGGTTAGCGAATAAACCTCCAGCAATGCCTAGTCTAACAGGCTTGTGGATGATTTCCAAGGCAAAAACCAAACCATGAGCTTAAGCCCAAGCAAAGATGCAGAAATTATTATTTTGACCAAGAATCGACTAATGTAAAACAGGAAAATGACCGAGCATAAATAGCACATTATGGCTAGCGACTTGCGTCACTAGGAAACGTCTATTCTTTAATTCCCATATTTGCTGGAGGCACTTTCAAGATAGTGCATTTCTTGGCAATGCTCTGCATGTTCAGCCTCGTTCAAGGCCTCCCCGGGTAAAATTCATTAAGAAAGATATTTAAACTCACAATCCAAATCAGCTTTCATCGGCAGCATTCCTGCTCATAAAGGCATTTTTACTTGCCTTAACCATTCGTTATCCATCGAGCGCAGAGGAATCTTGAGGATTTTAACCATCGACCTCTGCCCAGAGATCCAAGTGAACTTGGGTAATGATGAAGAAATTTTCATGCCAATTCCCTCACCTCTTCGATAATGAGCCTAATTACTCAGCTTTGCAGGCTAGAATCCATTTCGGAATCAAGCCACCATTTTGAACAGCTGAATTACTTGAATATTATGCCAAGTTCCGAAGAACATCTCTACACTGATACATTAGGCCAAGAGCTCAGCGATGCACTTAGCGTCCTTTCCAGGCTAGGTGAATCAATTTCTGTACTCACCTCGATTGCCAAGTTGATTCTTGATGTCGATGAAGTGGGTCGTACAGTCTACCTCTGCGGCAATGGAGGCAGTGCTGCAGATGCCCAACACGTGGCGGCCGAGCTGATGGGGCGTTACCAGCTCAGTCGCCGACCGATTGCTGCAGTTGCATTGACCACCGATAGTTCCGTTCTTACGGCCATTGCCAACGACATAACCTTTGAAGAGGTGTTTGCACGGCAAGCCAGGGCGTTGGTCAAGCCGGGTGATTGCTTTGCAGCTATCAGTACGAGCGGGCAATCGAAAAATGTGTTGAGAGCGCTGCGAGTAGCGCGCAATCAAGGAGCGACAACGGTGGGCTTCACGGGGAGCAGAGGCATGGATATGGTCCCACTGTGCGACCATCTACTCATGGTTGATTCAACCAACACTGCAAGAATTCAGGAGAGCCACATACTTGCTTGGCATATGATATGCAAAATAATTGAGGAGCGGTTGATCCCCGAATGAAAATCTTTCTCGATTACAATCGTATGCAATGCTTGATCTGTCATGTTTCAGCGCTCGCAGCGAAGCCTATGAGCTTTTCGCTGGTGCCCGCCTGCCTTGCAACTTCCCCTAGTTAAAATATTTAGCGAATCACTACTGCTAACAACAAATACTTTAAAATGCCGATATAAAATACAAAGCCCGCAAGAGCCGTAAGCGTTAACTGCTATCGCCCCCTACATTAAGACCGCCACCATCACCAGGACCAGCGGGAAATCAAACAGCTCAAACAGGAGCTGCGCCGCAAGGAGAAGGCCCTGGCAGCTACCGATCCAGAACAAGCAGCCTTTCAGGTTTTAGTCTCTTGGTCATTCAAGGGGCTTTCTCCTTGCAAAAGCACCCCAGATTGCCCGGATCGCCTCAACGCCTCCTCCCCTGGGCTCTCCTTCCCCTGGCCGCCCTCGCCTGGTGGCCCACCTTCCTGAGCCTCTCGCTTCCTTCCGCTGATCAGGTCTGGGAACGCTTCGGCATTGGGAGCTCCTGCGTCGCTGAACGCTTCCAGCTGGGCTGGATCGGGCCTGGAAGCAGTCAGAATCTCGGTGCGTTCACCGGTTCTTTGGCCTCGACGGCCGTCACGGGCCTGAGTTGCCAACTTGCCCGCCACAGCCGCCTAGACCCGCTCCAAGCGTTCCTGATCCTAGGCCTTCTGCTCACGTTCGGCCTCACGGCCCTGGCCTGCCGCTGGGCTGGGTTTCGACCCGACACCAGCCTGATCACCGCCTTCCTGATCACCACGGCCCCCTGCGCCTTCTCCCGGGTGGGTCACCTCTCCCTGGCCACCCTCTGGGCTGTGATTCCTGGGCTGCTGGCCTGCCATGGCCTCTGGCGATCCATGGGCAGCCGACGCGAGCCCCTAACCCTGGCAGCAGCGGGGGCGATCGCCGCGCTGCTCTGCCTGCCCACCCAGGACTACTACGTGTTCTTCACCCTGCTGCTACTCCTCTGCTGTTTTGGCCTGTTGCTGCTGCTCGCCGCCACCCGCACGGTGGATCTGGGCCAGTTGGGATCCATTCTTGGCCGGGGGCTGCTGTTCAGCACCGGTTTTGTGGCAGTGCTGGTGCTGCTCTACGTACCCAAACTGATAATGGTGACCCAGGCGGACACGGCACCTCCAGCTTTCTGGGCCACCCCCGCTATGCGATCGAACAGTTCCAATACGGACTGCTGCCCTTCACCTGGGTGATCCCCTCCCCCTGGGTGGTGGTGGTCCAAAAGGCTTTGGAGGACGGAGGAATCAGCACCGGAACGGAGAACTACTTCTGGTCCACGGGCAGCTTCCTGATTCCGATCGCCTGGGGGTGGCGCTCTGGACCGTCGCTCGGGAGCGCCAGCGGCCGCCCCAGGTAGGCCCGCCCCTCCAGAGGAGCCATGGGCTGGGCCACAGGGACCTGCTGTTTTTCGCGCTTCTGCTCTTCATTACCACCTTTGTGGGCCTGTTCTGGATGACCATGGGGGGGCTGGGCACGCTCTTCGCCGTGGTGGTGAGCCCGGTTCTGCGCTCTCTCGCCCGCTTCACGGCCTTCGAGTACGGGGCCGCCGTGCTGATGCTGTGCGCGCTCCTCGACCGCTGCCTCGGGCTACACATCCAGGGCTCTGGGGCGGCGGAGCAAAAGCAATGAACACCCCCGCCCGCAGACAATTGATCCGATCTGGGCTGGCTTTGGCCTACTGGCTCTCTGGATCGGCATAGAACTGCTTTCAAGCAGCCGCTGGTTGGAGCTCCCCTCGATCCAGCAGCACCACCAACTCCTAGAGACAGACAGCACCCACAAGACATCAAGTCCAAAACTCAGCGCCCTTCTATCTGAAGTGCCCTTGGCCGAGCGCAAGGTCTGGTTTGCGCCCTACACCACCTTTCCGGAAACTGGGGTAGTCGAAAGCCGCTTGCGCCAGGGGGTCTACGACACCTTCAAGACCTTTCCCGACTCCGGGATCAGCAGCAACTACGGAGCCTTCAAGCATAGCCCCGCGGACAGCCTGTTTACCCAGGCTTCGAGCCAGGGACTGGTGGCGGAGGCCCACCTGGCCCAGCGCCTCGGCTACCGCTTCTTCGCTCTGGATCTCGGGGCCGTCGAAGACCCAATAGAAGCACTTAAGTTATGTCGTCAAATCACCGGTTGCCAACACACGTCAGACGGCTATTCCCTGTATCCCATGAACCGGAAAGCCATTATATGGATCCGCTCCCTCGCAGCGTTTCAGCGCCGCATCCCGCTATTGCCACAGCAATCAGCATCTCCACGTTGGAATGGTTTGGTCTTTGCCCCCAACCAATGGTGGCTGCCAAAGGCAGAGTCTTTGAAGGCTGCCACCGGATCGATGCGGATACGAGCGCGGGCACTATGGGCATTGAGCCTCTATCGCTACGAGCCATCAGAGCTTCCGGCATCGGCGCGAGCCAATCTTGCCTCAAGGGAGCTATCTGTGAAAGCACTGCTCGGCCCTGGATTGAAAGGAGCGGATCTTTGCATAGCCTCGAAAGTGACCGCTACATCAAAGAACCGTTGCCAAATAGTTTCTTTGCGCTCCGGTGACGGGCCAGTCGAGATCACCCCTTGGTTATCGCAGGGGTCGGTTACACAAATTCAAGTGGAGGCCATATATGACAAATATGGCCTGCCGACCACGATGGAGCGACTTCCAAGTGTTGACAACAGCGAATTGCAACCATCTCCATTTTCACTAGCGATCACACCACTTCGGCTTCATTAACGCTGCAACGAGAGGGTTGTTGAATCGGACAGGGATCCTGAAGCCTTGATTGGAAATCTGGAAAGATCGCATGGCCGGATGGGCCTTGATTATCTTGTCCATTCCACATCTTGTACGTGTAAATAAGCCCTCCGGCTCATCTCTTGAAATGCCTCCTGGAGGTGATGAGACAGATCCGCCCCATCGAACAGACAACTGGCAAGAAATTCTGATTGTCGAGCAGCCTTGGCCGACCGAAGATCGTTGAGGTTTGCGCATAGGTTTATGACAATTCTGGCGTAGTCTTCTGGTGAAGATGCAACCCATCCCCCGCGATTGAGAGCCGAGACCAAAGACGAACTCATGCGCGCCGCCATGCAATCCCCCTTGATCGCCACAAGTGGCACACCCATCGCCAAGGCGTCGAACCCGGTAGTTGCACTGCTCCATGGCGTGGTGTCGAGAGCTAAATCGATTCGGTTGTAAGTGGCCATATGCTCCTCCCATGTGGCGGTAGCTGGAAGGAAGCCGATTCGCTTCTCCTCCACATCTAGCCCTCGAAGCGTGGAAAGGATTCTCTGCTGTAGGTGTAAATCTTCTGCATGGCGACCCTTAATCAGCAGGATCGCATTGGGCACGGCCCGCAGGGCTGCTGCCCAATGATTCAAGGTATCTTGTCGGACTTTGGTGAGTTGATTGAACGATCCGAACACAGGTTCTTCTCCCCAGGCCTGGGGGAGAGCAAGAGGCGGTCGTTTGGAGAAGGTACAAGCTAGCCAAGGGCGAGGCAAACGCCAGAGGGTCTCGCTGAAGACATCTTCGAACTCTGGCGGTCCGGTTTCGGAGTCGCAAATGAAATAATCAATCGCGTGCAATCCTGTTGACGCATGGAATCCAATATAGTGGCATTGAACCGGAGCGCATCGTTCGGCAAGAATCTGGATCCCTGAATCGGCCAGATATCCTGATGTTTCGACGATAATGTCATACTTATTCCTGAGCAGTAGGTCGCGGCATTCAGAGAGTGTGAGACCATCCAAGAAAACCTCCTCGCTCACCAGCGCTCCCATTGGCGAGGATGTCATCGATTGATTCCTGGTCAGAAAAATCAAATCGACCGAAAAGTCATTTCGGCTATAATGCCGGAGGAAGGAGTTGAGAAATAAGTTGTCGCAATGTCGGCCCAGAAAACCAATCCTCAATGGTCTGGCTTGCCCACTTACTAGTGCCCAAACCAGATCATAATGATCAGTGGCTGTTCGCACACCAATTTCGCGCCAATAGCGTTCAGAGGTCTCCAGAAGCAACTGCTGGTGTTCCCTGCCGCCGATCGAGTAACAGAACATGAGATTGGTGAATGAGAGCCAATCACCTGGGAGCAACTCAAGCGCACGATCGAAGCACTTAATGGCCTCATCTAGCAATCCGCGCAAGCGATGAATCCCACCTAGTGAACGCCAAGCCTCCGCTGAAGAAGGCTCAAGCCTAATGGTTTTAAGATAACCCTCAGCAGCCTGCTCTAGATCACCAATCTCCTCTAGCACCTCAGCAAGCAAGAGATGAGCTTTGGGCATATCTGGTTTGAGCAGCAAGACTCCAAGCAGAGCCATGCTTGCCTCCTCGAGCCTACCCTGTTCCTTGAGTATGTTCCCAAGGTTGAACTGGGCAACTGCTAGATCGGGTTGGATTTTCAGAGCGTTCTGGTAAGCGACCATGGCCTCGTCAAGGCGGCCCGCTGCCTTCAATCCGTTCCCAAGATTGTTGAGTGCCTCTGGATACTCCGGCCGGATGGACAGCGCTAGGCCATAGGCCTCAATGGCTTGAGAGTGATCACCGCGAGCGAGGAGATCATTACCGAGACAGTAATAGCTTGTGGCCTGCTTCTGATCTGAGACGTGATCGAGGCTATGCTCTTCTCCAGGATTCACAAAGACACCTCCCTAGTACATGTTTTTCGAGTTGATTGGGAGGGGCATTGCCAGCCGATACCTTCACCAAGAAAAGTCTCCATCTCCTTCCCATGGGACGACAGACCAGACACCATCATAATGTCGAAAACATAAAGAGAGTGAGCAGTACGGTCGTCGATTCAGCCACGTTGTACAGAGAAAACATCTCAGGATCCTCGTGAGCCCGTACCTAGTAACTTGGCCACTTCCTAATAAAGATCTGTCTTGACTGAAGCCACCTAGCTTGCTATCGCCTTGGCCGCGCTCCTCTCCTTTTATGTTTATAACACCACCATACGTCAACCGACCGCAAGATCATGACGGTTCTCCATGAGTACGTGGCATCGGCAACACCGCTGAAATGGATGTGCATTGGGCTTCCGGGTCAGCAAGGCCACTCCTTCAGCAAAGACTGCGTCTGAGAAATCCATGCAGAAACGGGGAGGCCTCGTTGCTGAGCTTGATGAAGCGAAGTCGCCTCATGCACGGTGTCGTCACTTTTTTTGGGGAGCGCCGAATCCCTCACCCTGCCCTGTGGGCGGAGGCGAACCATCCTCCCGACCAATGGTCCGCTTCAAGGAGGCGTATGAGGCCAAGGCCTGCAAAAGCTTGCCATCCCCACAGAAGTAGCCGACAGCGCACAGAGGCTGGCCTCCAGAGCGCCCATCAGCTTCTCTAGAAACTTGCCAAGGACGGCCTCATTGAGAGGCTGGCCACGATTCATGGTGTAGATGAAATTGACCGGAGGCTATCGGTGCTGGGATGACCGATCGGATGGTCAGGCCATCTACCCAGAGAAATAGCACCTTACGGCGGAGCCGCTCAACCCACAGCCTCTCAGAGTGAATCACATTGAAAGCCTGCAACAACGAGGCCAACACCAACTGCGCTGCCTTCACCACCGACGGCGCTCCTAATTAAGCATAAAAATCACAAAAGGTAGGATTAAGTCAATTGAGAGCCAGTGAGGCAGATCTACCAGCTTCCGAATCCGCTTAAGCGGGTAACGGGCCAGGATCCGCTCCTCAATCGAAACGCTTTCCGCAAATCCCAAGGGAGACTGACGTGAGGTACGGGCCAGCCTCTTTGCCGTGAAGGCACGGGAACCATGGCAAGATTAAAAAATGGTGAGAGCTCGTCGAGAAGCAGAGGTGACTGCCCTGATATCAAGCGGCACCTAAGGGCAGCTGAGAGGGTGTGCACGGGCTCTTTAACCGTCCGTTGACCCGAAAAAGCTAATGACTGCAGGGGTTTTGGCAGATATCTCATCCGAATCAACGCACCAAAGGATCTCAGTGCAGCAGGCTCCATCAGTGTGTGGATGACTGGACGCGCCCTCAGCATGAGCCTAGAATTGGAAAGAGCGATACCCAAAACCATGCGCACCAAAACCCAGTTGGCTCTCATCCGCAGCCTGCAGGCTCGTAGAAGGGCCACAGCCTCCGCATTCACTCTTGTCGAGCTGATGATTGTTGTGGCTGTGATCGGCATTCTCTCTGCTGTAGCCTTACCTCAATATCTGCAAGCACGTGTTCGGGCCGCGGCGGGTGCTGCGGTTGGCGAAACCATCGGATTGGCTAAAGAATGCGCGGTAGCTCAGGCTTCTCAGCTCCCAGCCACACCGATTTCGGGAAAAATTTGCAATGGTTCAGCACCTGTCCTCTTTAACGCCACCTGGTCTGGTGGAACGACTGATGGAGTGAAGTGTTTGCAAGCAACGGCTGCATCTGCTGCCAGCTTTGTCGTCACAGCCTCTTCCAATGGCGGACTTAGCTGCGCCTAAGCGTTCGACAATCTTCCCTTAATAGTCTCACAAAGCCGCTTATATTTAAGCGGCTTTTTTGTACATTTTTCGAAAATATGAGCCACATGTGTTTTAACCTACCCAATGGTCATGCACGACTAGTATCTGCAAGCGATCACATTTTGCCTCTCAGCAGCACAAGGTATACTTGCTAGGAAGCATACAGCGCAGGGGATAACACATGTAAAATTCTTGAACATAATCCTTCGAGCCTATGCCTCCATCCAGCTAGTGTGGCGCTGATTTATTATCATTGAATGCTAAACCGTCCATAAATGTTGGTTGGCCACGTCCTTGAACAAACCAGATCAACGAAGATAGTTTAGTGTCGGCAAACAGGATCACAATGCAAGAATATTCTGACTTGAATTAATTAACACCATCCAATCTTCAGCATTGGCCAATCTATGCCAAGTTAATTTAGCGTGACATGAGGACAATTAGCGCCAAGCCTAATCGGGCAAGACAAATGATGATGACACGGAAGTCCTTGACGCCTATTATCATAAAATGAGCTGGTATTGGCTACTTCTGGTTTTTGACTCCAGCGAGTGCCAAGGGTGTTCTCATAAGCGAGAATGCCTGACTTTGCAGAATATGATCAAGTGCACGGCATAAATTCAAATTTATGGATTGTTCTATGACTTCAGTGAAAACCTTGGCAACACTAATTCTCACCGTCCTATACCACAGGGTATGGACTAGATGATCCAATCAGCCATTATCCAATTGTTTATAGTAGTGTCTGCCGCTCACCATTTGCTCTACTGAAGCCCGACCGTATGCTTTCAAGAACTAATAATAGCATTTTCTGCTGCTGCTGTTGAGGCACGGTGAATGGCCGAAGAATCACTAAAGGCAATGGCATCCATCTCTGTTGCTAGCCACGCAGATTGCGAGAAAAGTCTGCATAGATAGGCTTGATGACCCCTCAAGGACAGATTGGCCAATAGCGGATCAATGCGCTAAAATGCCAAACTCTAATAGGTACATTTACCTCTAGCATTCTATGGTCACAGCTTCCAGCAATAGCTCCCTTAAAAATAATTAACAATTACGCCTGCTTGCTCTTGCATATTTGGGTGTTTAATTGAGCAACTTTCTGTCTTTAGTATGTCAGCCAGCAAAGAATCAGTGGAGCAATTGATAGAAGAAGCCTATCTCCTCCTATCAAAGCACCAGCATCAGCCGGCATTGGATAAGGCTTTGATGGCCTTTGAGCTGGAGTCGGCTGACTCCACCTCTTCTGTCAATCTTGAAATTCTCTACTTGATAGGCGAGCTTCAAATTGAACTGCAGCAAACTGATCAAGCAATCAAAACCGTGAGGCTGGCATTTGATATCAATCCTTCGGATCAACGAACCAAGCTATTGCAGGCTGGATTAATGGCCATGCTTGGGCAGCTTGAGACAGCTGTGCAAATAGCATCTTCTGCTCAAGTTGGCCCAAGAGCTTCAAAAGCGTATTATCTCATTGGCTTAATCGCTCTCGATTTATCAACTTTAGAAGAGGCTGAAAAATATTTTCGTAAAGCGCTAGAATATGATCCGAAGTCTCGACAAGCGTTACTTGACCTAGGGCTTGTGTACGCTTATCGCAAGCAATATCCAGAGGCTCAAGCGCTTATTGATCAAGCCTTATTATTGGGCGACCTTAGCTTGAAAGAAATACTAAAACTAGGCAATACATTCCTGGCTATCGAAGATTACGGCAAAGCATTTGAGTGCTATTACAAAGCAGTTGAGCATGCTCCAAGCTCAGCTTCGGCCCATTCCAATCTAGGTCTAGTTTATCATATTCAAGGCCAGCTAGAAGCCGCGATTAACAGCTATATATTGGCAGTCTTTCATGAGCCGATGCATTCGATGGCTCATTTAAATCTAGGAATCGCTCTCCTGCTGATGGGAGATTTCGCCACTGGCTGGGCGGAGTATGAATGGCGAAGAGCACTACGCGATGATCCACATATTTGCGATGAATGGTCTATCCCTGAGATAACAAGTGCAAATGGCCTCCCTGATGTTGTTATTATTGCGCATGAGAATGGAATTGGAGACAGCATTCAATTTATGCGCTACGGTCAATTAGTGCGAGATCATGGCCGTCAAGCCGTTCTGCTCTGTCCTCCCAAAATGGCCCCAGTTGCTGATAACTCTGGCTTATTTGATCAAATTGAAACTCGAGCAATTACTACGCTTGAGGATGGAAAAACCTATGGCTGGATACCTGCTCTAAGTATTCCAAAAGTATTTGGCATCACGCCAGAAAAGCCATTAGTTGATCCGCCTTACCTGTTTCCTCCCACTGATCGAGTAAAACACTGGCATGATCGCCTTAGGACAAAAGACTCATTTCTAGTGGGCCTTCACTGGCAAGGCAATCCAGCTGCTGAACGCACTACTTTTCGCGGGCGTTCACTGCCATTGGCTGTATTTGAATCGCTGGCTTCATTGCATAATATTCATTTCGTATCTTTGCAGAAGGGCTATGGCTCTGAGCAGATGGATACGATTTCATTTCGTAATTGCTTCGTTGATGCGCAATCGGAAGTCGACGAAGCTTGGGACTTCATTGAAACCATGGCCATTGCCAAATGCTGCGATGTGGTAGTATCCAGTGATTCTGGCCTTGCTCATCTTGTCGGAGCAATGGGACATCCGCTTCTCTTACTTTTGTCAATGGTACCCGAGTGGCGCTGGGGCTTGGTAGGTGATCGTACAGCTTGGTACCCCTCTGCAAGGCTCTATCGCCAGACCATGTTAGGAGATTGGACCGGGGTGATTGAACGGGTGAGGCTGGACTTAGAAAAAAGATTTAACCCCTGATTAAGCCATGTTATTCAGGGCTCTAGCCTTGTTCATTTATCAATTGCTATTTGCAGTAATCATTGAACAAATTTCATGGTTCAGACGGCAAGTCTTTAAGATCTCACCCCTTGAAACGCTCTCTGCTTTTTTGCCGGCGAATCCCACCGCAAGGCGCTGGTTCACGCCGCATTAGATAACTCATGGTGTTGATCTCTACATCAGTAAAGACATTTCTTTAATTTCAGTCGCGAGACGCCTCGAACATCTCAGCATCTTGGCTAATGGGGGAATATCGTCTTCATACGCTCAACCTGCGGCTGGGAATAGATAGTAGTACCTATTAATCTGTTCGACCGGTGTGTCCTCTGCTGGTGGACTCAAGGCTGAAGGATTTCATGGTGGTCAAGCCCCTCGATTATCGGTGGGTCGAGCCCAAAAAGCCTTCTGCTCCACATTCACCAGGGCAGGTAATGCCGGATGTCCGCCTGGCGCAAGCTGCTCAGCACACATCAGATCTTCGGCAATTTGTCCGCCAGGTTTGCTGCATACAAATCTCCATGGTGGAGGGGTTTTTCTCCACCATCAAAATGAAGCTGCCTTGATGACGGGCATGACGTTTGACGTTCTGCTCTCACCCCGACAGCTTCAGTGCGAGCTACAGCGCTGGATTTATGAATACGACAACTGCGAGCTCCTTCACTCAAGGAACGATCACTCCAATTCAATCAGTCACGAGCAGGTATTCCTCGACACTCTGACACTCTCCTCTGATTTTTCCTTATCGATATTCACGAAATCTGTGGAAGTCCAAAATCATCGCTAGAGAGAATGGACAGTCCACAAAGATCATGGTTATCTTGGAAAGTTTAGAGCATGTCACGCCTACGCCAAGCCTATCAAACCCTATCAGATCCCTCCTGCCGCATCACCCCCACTCACCCAACTCTCCAACCCCTCCCCCAGAAACGAGAGCCCCAAAACCAACACAAACATCGCCAGCCCAGGAAACAACGCCGTCCACCAGATGCCCGTGGGCAGGGCCGTGAGTGCCTGCTGCAGATCACTGCCCCACTCGGGAATCGATTCCGGCAACCCCAACCCAAGAAACCCCAATCCCCCCAGGATCAGCACCGCATCGGCGGCGTTGAGGGTGAGCAGCACCGGCACCGAGGTGATCACATTGCGAAAGAGGTAGCGCCGCAGGATCCAGAGCGGCCCGGCCCCGAGCGACTGGGCCGCCTCGATGTAGAGCTCCGCCTTCACCTGGGCCGCCTGGTTGCGCACCACCCGGAAGTACTGGGGCACGTAGACCACACACAGCGCCGCCGCCGCATTGGGCAGGCCGCGGCCCAGCAGGAAGGCGAGCACCACCGAGAGCAGCAACACCGGCAAGGTGTAGAGCGTGTCCATCAGCAGCACCAGCACCCGGTCCACGGCCCCCCAGGTAGCCGCTCAGCATCCCCAGCGGCACCCCAATCAACAGGGCCAGCACCAGCGCCAACGCCACCACCTGCAGCGCCACGCCGCTGCCCGCGAGGGTGCGCACCCCCACATCCCGCCCCAGGCGATCCGTGCCGCACCAATGGGCCCAGCTGGGGGCGGCGTTGATGGGATTCTCCAAGCCGGCGTTGGGATCCGCAAGGGCACCGAGCTGCACCAGCAGCGGCGTCAGCAACGCCACCAGGGCATAGAGCAGCACGATCACCACCCCCAGCGGGCCAGACGATTGGAAAGCGACCGGCCTTGCTGAGCTGCCACGAAAACGGCTGGTAAGCCGGCGCCACTAGGGCTAGCGTATCGGGTGTGAGCGACGCGACAGAAACCCAGGCCCAGGTGCTGATCGTCGATGACGATCCGCGCCTTCGCGCCCTCTTGGCCGGGGAGCTCGGCGTGGAGGGCTATGGGGTGAACGAGGCCTTCGATGGCCAGTCGGCCTTGATCCACCTGCGCTCGGTGCCCACCGACCTGATCCTGCTGGATTGGACCCTGCCGGACTTCAGCGGTGTGGAAATCTGCCGGCGCATGCGCTCCAGTGGCGTGTTCACGCCGATCCTGATGCTCACCGGCCGCGACGAGGTGCGCGATCGGGTCGAGGCGCTCGATTCCGGCGCCGACGATTTTTTGCTGAAGCCCTTCTCGATCGAGGAGTTGCTGGCGCGGGTGCGGGCCCAGCTGCGGAGGGCTGGCTACGCCCAGGCCGCCGCCAACCGCGACCGGCTCGTGCTGGCGGATCTCTCGGTGACCCTCTCCACCCGCGATGTGAGCCGTGGCGGCCGCCCGATCCAGCTCTCGGTGCGCGAATACGACCTCCTGGTGTGCCTGCTCAGGCGCTGCAACAGCGTGGTGGACCGGGAAACGATCCTGCGGGAGGTGTGGGGCGAGAACCACTTCGGCGACGACAACCTGCTGGATGTGTACATCCGTTATCTGCGCAAAAAGGTCGAGGGCCCCGGCCAGCCCACCTTGATCCAGACCGTGCGCGGCGTGGGCTTCATGCTGCGGGAAGGGGAGCTCCGCGGCTGAGCCTTCAGCCAACTCTCAGGCAACCGATGGATCCCCCTCAGCCAAAGGCGTGTTAAGCCGGCCAGATTGGTCCGATGAGTGGCCATCAAAAACATCTCAGCGTGGCGGTCGTCGATGACGACCCGCGGATCAGGGAGCTACTCGCCCTTGAACTGGCCGACCTGGGCTCCACCGCCACGGTCTACGCCTCGGCAGAGGAGCTGCTCGTTGATCCCCAGTGCCCTGGCTTCGATCTGCTGCTGCTGGATCTGGTGCTGCCCGGTATCGATGGCTTCAAGGCGCTCCAACGGCTGCGGGCCAAGGGGCATCAGGGGCAGATCGTGATCATCAGCGCCAATTGGAACCTGGGACGCTCCCAGCAACTGATCGCCGCTGGTGCCAACGACTACATCGTCAAGACCAGCCTGCTCGAGCAACTGCCCGAGCTGCTGGCCAACCTGCTCCCGGGCCTCAAGCCCTGCCCAGGGCAGGAACGGGCGCTGCAGAGCGCTTGAGCTGCAAGCGGAAATCGGCCCCGCCCCCGGGGCATCCACGACGAACACAGCGCCGCCCATCCCACGCATGAGCGCATCGACCACCGCCAGGCCGATGCCACTGCCGGCCGTATCGCCGGCGCTGCTGCCACGCTTGAAGCGCTCAAAGATCAGCTGCCGGTCGGCCGCCTGCACGCCGGGGCCCTGGTCGATCACATGCAGCAGCAGCTCCTCAGGGGTGGCGCTGAGGCGCAGGCTGATAGGAGTAGACGCTGGGGCGTACTTGAGGGCGTTCTCGATCAGGTTGGCGAGGCACTGCTCCAAGCGCTTGGCATCACCCAAGGCAAAGCAGCCCTCGTTCTCGGTGAAGGGGCCCAGTTGCAGGCGGCTGCCGGCATGGCGCTGCAGACGATCGCAGACGTTGCCGAGGCAGGCGATCGGATCGATGGGTTTGGCCTCGAGCTGCAGCTTGCCGGCATCGCTGCGGGCCAGATCGAGCAAATCGGTGACCAGGTGTGCCATGCGCCTGGATTCGGCCTCGATCAAGGCGATCTGCTCCTGCTGCTCCCCATCGAGACCCACCGAACCGCGACGCAAGCGGCTGGCATAGCCCCCGATCAAAGTGATCGGTGTGCGCAATTCATGGGACACCCCGTTCACGAACGAGCGCTGCCGCTCAAAGGAAAGACTGAGCCGATCAAGCAAATCATTGAAGGCCAAGGCGATCGGCGCCAGTTCGGCCGGCTGACGCTCCACCGGAATGTGCTGCCGAGTCAGGCTCTCGGAGCTGACCCCCTCGAGGCGATCGGAGAGGATTTCCAGCGGCCGCAGACCGCTGCGGATCACGGGCCGCAGCAACAGGCTGGTGAACAGGGTGGCCAGGCCGGCCGCCGCGATCAGCAGAAGCTGGGCCCTGCGCTCCTGCTGGGCACTGGCGCTGAAATCCTCAAGAAAACGTAGTTGGGCCGGGCGTCCCTCCAGCTGGATTGGCTGGCTGCTGGTGACGTAGACCTTGCCGCCCAGCTCGAACTCTTGGGGGATTGACCTTGACTCGGCCGCCGCATCCGCCCTGGAAACCAACTTGACCAGCGAGCCAGGCAGCGAAAAGCTCTCGTTGGGGCTGGGAAGCTTGTAGGTTTTTCCCTCTTCCAGGCCCACCCACACCAACAGCCCCGGGGTGAGGATCTGGCCCAGCAACTGCTGCAGTCCCGCCGCCCCCTCAAGAGGCGAGCGCCGGTTCAGCAGCTCCGTGCGCACCAGCGCCACCGATTGTTCATGGGCCTGCACCCGCGCCTGGGAGGAGATCGCCCGCTGCACCACCAGCAGGAGGCCGTAGCCGGCCAACACCGCCAGCAGGGTGGTGGTGAGCAGGCGACGGCGGAGGGAGAGGGGGTGTTTTTCCATGCTTTTCGAAGGAAGGCTACCCGGCTTGATCACTGACCAAAACCCTGCTTGATGTAAAGCGATCAGAACGACTTATGATACGCCGTAGCCAAAGGAATTCGGCTGACTAGAAAAAATTTTTGAAATTCTCCGTTGAATATCTTTAGCTGCTTCCGATGGAATCATATCTTTTTCAGGCTCACGTATAGGACGACCAACAACAATATAATCCGCTCCATTTTGGAAAGCCTTTTCAACATCGACGGTGCGCTTCTGGTCGTCAGTATTCTCTACTGGACGAATTCCCGGGCATACTATCAAAAAACTATCGCCGAATTTGTCGCGCAACGCAGGAGCTTCAATCCCCGAAGAAATGACACCATCAACGCCCACCTCAAGAAAGCGCTGAGCGCGGCCTATGACAAATTCTTCAATCGATATAGAATTCGGGATCCCATAAAAGCTATTCAAGTCTGATTGATTGAGACTTGTCAACATCGTTACAGCCAAGATCTTAACGCCATTCCTTTCGCGCACGGCCTCTTTCAGCATTTCATCATCCCCATGGACAGTGACAAAAGAGGCTCCGTGCTCATGGGCGCGCCGGACAGCAGAACCAACCGTGCGTGGAATATCCCAAAACTTAAGGTCTACAAACACTTTTTTCTTTTGTTTAACTAACCAGTCAACAAGTTCAAAATAGCCGCTTGCCATGAAAAGCTCCAATCCGAGCTTATAAAAAGTTACCGTCTCTCCTAAGTCGTTAACAAGTTGCTTTGCCTGCTCGGCCGTCGGCACGTCAAGCGCTACGATAAGCCTGTCTTCCGGGGGAATGATCTTGCTCGAAAGATAAGATCCTGAATCAGGAATTGGATTACTCATGGATTTAAATGTAATGGGTTTGTTGCGCCGCTGTCCTGGCATGACTTGGCATTTGACATCCTCATGCTCGCTTGAATTTGGGTTGGCACAAGGCCTCTAATGCACCTTAGGTTTTGCTAGAAACGATACATTTATAGCCAACCTACTCATCCATCCTAGATCATCACCTTTGAACGCCCCTCCAGCTGGATCGGCTGGCTGCTGGTGACGTAGACCTTGCCATCGAGCTCGAACTCCTGGGGCGTTGACTGTGATTCGGCCGCCGCATCAGCCCTGGAAACCAGCTTGACCACGGAGCCAGGCAGCGAAAAGCTCTCGTTGGGGCTGGGAAGTTTGTAGGATTTGCCCTCCTCCAGACCCACCCACACCAGCAGCCCCGGGCTGAGGATCTGACCCAGTAACTGCTGCAGGCCCGCTGCGCCTTTGAGAGGCGAGCGCCGGGTCAACAGCTCCGAGCGCACCAACGCCACCGATTGTTCATGGGCCTGCACCCGCGCCTGGGAGGAAATCGCCCGCTGCACAACCAGCAGCAAGCCGTATCCGGCCAGAACCGCCAGCAGGGTGGTGGTCAGCAGGCGGCGGCGCAGGGAGGGGGCGCTTCTCCTTGCCTGGCGAAGGCGGCATCGTGTAGAGACTACAGAAGATGAGTTTAAGGCACAAAACCCCACGACCTCAGGGCACCAAAAATATTGCCACTCTCGAGGCAACCTTGAGATGCCGCAAGGAAATCCTCAGCACGTGTAGGTCAACACGATGACTCGGATTCATACCCTCAAGCCAGAGCGATTGTCCACAATTTGAATGATCCCTCAGCTTTCAGGAAAGATGTCATCCCTCTGATCCGTGTGGCCCACTCTCGGCATTCAGTGCAGCTGCCGGGTCTGCATCTGATCGGGCTCCATTGACAGAGAAACCCCGCGGAACTCGCCGAAGTCGACTTCGTCTCCCTTCAGAAAGGCTGCAAAGCAGCTCTACCAAGCAAGGTGCCTTGCGGTGACCGCTTCATGGAGGCCCAGCCGGAGGTGGACACTGCCTTTGATTTCGTCGAAACTAGACTCATCACTTCCGCCTTCGACTTGTTGATCTCCAACAATTCCAGCCTCGCGCACCTCACGGGTACTCTCGGTCATCGCTTCTTGCTGTTGCTCTCCGACTTCTACCAGTGGCGCTGGGGGCCAGATGGGGAGAGCACCGCTTGGTCTCCCTCAGCGCGGCTAGTTCGACAGCGACCGATCGGTGACTGGACTGAGCTGATCCAGCGGCTCATGGCTGAGCAGGGGGCACGGATCCCTTCCCCCAGTCGATCCTGATGGCCTGGAATCACGGCTACTACAGCCACGGCACCTACACCAAGCAGTTCTACAGGGAGCTTGCTCCGAACTGGATTGACTTTGCCTTGTTGATTCGTGGCCATGAGCCCCCCAGGCCAACGGAAGGCAGCCCCTTCCGCTATCTGGAACTGGGCAGTGGCATGGGATTGGGCCTCTGCCTGCTGGCGGCGGCCTACCCGGAAGGAACCTTTTTGGGCGTGGATTTTCTGCCAGCCCACATCGCCCACAGCAACTGGCTGGCCAATGAACTGGGCCTGGAGAACATCCGCTTTCTGGAGGCTGATTTCCTGGCCCTGGCCGAAGATCCGGCCCCGATCGATGTTCGGCCTGGAGTGGATCTCTATGACTACGTTGCGGCCCACGGCATTGCCACCTGGGTTACCCAGCCGGTCCAGAAGGCCCTGTTGACCGTCGCCGCAGCCGCGCTGCGGCCTGCAGGAGTGTTCTATTGCTCCTACAACACCTATCCGGGCTGGCTCGAACGCAGCGCCTTCCGGGCCCTGGCCCTGCTCGAACTGGATCGCACCGATCGCCACCGGCCTGATCTGGCCTATCGCACAGCCTCAGACCAGCTGCGGGTGATGATGGGTTCCAGTGAGGCTCCCATGCCCCTGGCCAGGGCCTTCCCAGGCCTGGGTGCTTCTCTTGATGTCATCGATCAACAGCCAGCCAATTATCTGTGTCAGGAGTTCGCCAACGAAGGCTGGCAGCCGCTCTATGTGGCCGAGATGCACCAGCGCTGCGCTGATCACGCCCTCGAGCCTGCGGGCAGCGCCACATTGGCTGACCTCTTCGAGCAACTGATGGCGGAACCCATGCGTTCGCTGGTGCTGGCCGAGAGCGATCCCGTGATCCGGCAGACCTTGATCGATCTGGCGACCAACAAATCCTTCCGCCGTGATCTTTTCGTGAGAGGTCCGCTGCCGCTCTCGCCGCAACGCCGGCAGATGCGGCTGGCGGCCCTCCAGGTGCGCCTACAGGAACCCACCAGCACCGACACTTACAAATTCAACTCCGATTTTGGCGAACTGACGGCTGACCCCGTCAATTGCGCGGCCCTGGAAGCCGTCTTGGTGGCAGGCCCGAAAAGCCTCGGCGAGCTGTTCGCCGCTACCACAACGGATGTCGAGGAGCTGGTGCTGCTCGTCGCTTTGCTGCTCAGCGCCAACCGGCTGGGCCTCGATCGAGGCGAGGCTGGGCGGAAAGCCCTGGAAGGTGCCCAACGCATCAACCTGAAGCTGATGGAACTGATGGCGGAGGGCGCTGGCTACACGCAACTGGTGGCTCCAGCCATCGGCAGCGGCGTGGGCTTCAATCTGCTGCAAAGTCTCATCCGCACGGCCTTAGCACAGGGGTTGGAGACTGACAACCTGATCGCATGCGTGCTGTTTGCACTCTCGGAGATCGGCGCTGAGCTGCGGGGCCCACAGAACGAACTGGTGAGCGAAGCCAACGAGCAGGTGGAGGTGCTGCGGGGGATGGCGGAGACGCTGGCCCGTGAGCGCCTCCCACTGCTCCGGTCGTTGGGGGTGTTTGCCTCCGGTGCCTGAAGGGAACGGAGGCGCCAAGGGCCATCACCGGTCGATCCGATCGATCAGGCCTAGGATGGAACCTACAAGGTATGGCGAAGCACGGATCGCCAGAGGAGATGACACCTCGAGTTCTTCTGAATCTGCTGGCCCGCACCCGAACCCAGCGCTCGCTGTCACGGCCGCAGGGATCGGAGGCAGGTTTTTCGCTCGCCGCCACATTTCTGATTGTCCTGGCGGTGATCCTGGGCACCCTGGCCCTGGCCAACCGCAACAGCCTGGGGGTGCTTGGCTCGGCCTATGACAGCCAGAGCCGTGAAGCCCGATCGGCCGCTGAGATTGGAATCAACAACATCATCAGCGAGCTCAACCGGCGCCGTAATAGGCAGTTGCTCGTCAATGCGATTCTACTGGACACGCAGACCAGAACGATTCTCGAGGACGGCACCAAATACGGCGCCACCATCAATGTGCCCGATGGTCTTGCGAATAAAGTGCCCGATCTTTCGGCCACCTTTACCACCACAGACCTCAAGGCTGAGCAGACCATTGATGCCACCAAGCGATTCAAGTTGGTGTCGATCTGCAACAGCTCTAATTGCAGCAGCAATCCTCCTCCAGATGTTTATTCTGCCAGTAAGACCACTGGTACATTTGGTCCCAATTTGCCGCCCACTGGGTCATTCTCTGTAACAATTGGCAACAAAAACACTCCGGCTCAAGCAGGAGTGATCACTCTCACGGTTCAAGGCTTTGCCTATCGGGGCTCCACGATCGTGGGAACCTCCACGGTTACCAAGAGTTTTGAGGTGGTGCCGAAATGCCTCGATCGCAGCCTACGTGGGATCAACAGCACCTTCGGCAATGCTTTCGGCAACGACACGAGGGTATGCACACTTCCCGCAGGCGCAGGGTTCATCGCCGGGGCGGCCGAGAGTAACAGCGGTGATTTGACAATCTCCGGCAAAGGCAAGGTAACGGTCGACCCAGTCACCTGCATTGCTACATTTACCAAAGGTTGCATAGATAATCTCGACAACAATACCGTCAACGTCGTTAATATTCCACTTCCCGACGCGCTTACTGCCCCCGCCTCCCCAGCCCCAACAACATCCTGCGTAGGCATTCGTTCCGGAGATTGCAATGTAATACTTTCAGACAGCCTAACACTTTCAACAGCACCCACAACCGCAACCAACATAGACACAGCAACTATTGATTATTGGCCCTGGACAACCACAGCAACAGCCAAAATCACTGCAATCGGAAACGTTTGCGCTCGTACACCCGCCGTTACAGCAGATCCACTAGCGCTGCCACTACCAATATTGGCCAAACCGGCAGAAATCAATTGCACAATGAATAGATTTGAAGCGATAAGCGGTGGCGGGCCCAAGAATCCTACCCTTGACACAGCCGGTGGCCCAGTACGGTTCTTCTTCCCAAACAACACAAGTGGCAATTCAGGCAAAAACACAATTCAGCTAAACAACAACGGCGGCTTCATTCATGTCAACACAGCCAACACCGGAAACCTTCCACTAAAGGAGACAGACCTCTCCATGTTCGGTTGCCAAAGCTGTGGCACTCAGGTTGTAGAACTTCGAAATGGCTCTGGGACCAGTCTTCAGCTTTTTCTCTACTTCCCCAATGGAGACATCCAGATGGGAGGCACCGCAGATTACACCGGAGCGATCTGGACCAATGACTTTCAAAGCGCCGGCAAAAACACAATCTCAATTCCCGACACTGTTATCGCCAACGTCGTCGAGCTAATGGGGCTAGGCGGAACCCAATGGGATACAGCCTTTAATCCATATATTGACTATGTAACCCGCTCCATCCAGTCGATGCGGTTCTTCTGATTGGTTGAGGTAACACCATGACAGCCCAGCCCAGCCCACCCCGGATCAAGCGCAGCCGGATGGAGACCCCTGCGAGATACTCCAAAGCCGGCGAGGGGTTCACCCTCACGGAGTTGCTTGTGTCTGTCGTAGTGCTTGGTGTGGTGCTGGCGGGCACCGCACAGCTGTTCAGCCGAACGAACCAGATGTCCGCATCCACCAATACCCGGATCAGGCTTCAAGCGCTTGTGGACCAAGATATCTCAAGGGTGCAGCGCCTCAATGACCGCTTCACCTGTGGTGATCTTACTGTAGCCACGGGAGGCACCTGTGTGATCAGAGGCTCAGATCCAACGAAAATCCAGTATTTCCCCTCTGTTGCCAACGGAATCACCAACTTTCAAGCTCGCTGTTCGGGCACAACCCTGATCACAGATCTTGTAACAGAGCTCAACGCCACTTTGCCTGGCTCGCTTGCAACGGAAGGAATCACCTTTGCCGTTAATACCGGATCGCAATCTGCTGTTCATCGTTATACGGTGACTTACACCAACACCTCTACATCAGAAGTACTCCGCCAAGTCTCTTTAACTCCAACCACAGTTGCTTGGTGTCCCACAATATCGGAACCAGCAAATTTAACTTGATGGCCATGCCTAAGCGACAGCCTGGCTTCACCGTGACCGAGTTGATGGTTGTTGTTGCCATCCTGGGCATTCTTAGTGGCATTGCCATCTCCATCAGCGGAGCAGAATGGCGCCGCACGCGGGTCAACACTGTGGTCACGGAGCTCTCGGGCTGGCTGGAAGCTGTGCGCCGCGCCTCTCTCAAAGGCAATGCCTGCCAGGTCACCATCACGGGAGGGGACTTGATTGGTAACGCTCCACTAGCTTCAGCCACTGAGATTGCAGCCACAGGGAGTGAGATCACTAATAATTGCCTTTCCAACTCGCCCCTGACAATATCATCAGTGTTTGCGACCAATGAAACGATGACAATTTCACCAAATGGCCCCACAATCTTCAAATTCACTCCCAGAGGAAGTGTCAATGCACAAGCAGACAATACACCTTTGGGAAGTGCCGTTGTTATTGAGGTCTTTCTGACGGGCTCAACGGGGCCTAAGCGCTGTGTTCAGATTTCTCCAGGCCTGGGCCTGATCAGCATTGGTTCCAGCGACACCTCCGGTGGGACTTGTACCTATGGCGGAACCTTCTAATTTGTTATGAAACAGCTGAACTTTCCCTCGACACCTTCTCTGCGTTCCGCCACAAACCGTTGCGTGGTGATAACGAGTTTTGGCTTCACGCTTATCGAGCTTCTGATTGCCGCAGCGATTGGTGGTGTCATTCTTGTCGGCGGTGCAAGGGTTATTGTTTCAAACATCAAAGCCGAAGCCAGCCAGGAGTCGGTCCGTAGGCTCAGAGATACTTGGGGTCGCATCAACTACCTGATGGACACCGAAATTGGTGAAGCCAGCACGGCGGTTGTCAGCGGCAGCACTTTGACCCTGACCCTTCCCAACGGTTCAACAATCGCCTATTCCCGGAGCGGAACTGATCTGCAGCGGACTGGCCCTCCGATCAATGATAACGGCTCACTCGGAGCGGGGAGTGGCACCTCCACCCTTGCAGAAAACGTCAGTAGCTTTACTCCGTCTGCCGCCAACTCCAGAGACCCTGTCTACACGATGACCCTCACCGATTCCAGGGGTACTACTTATACAGGTCTCTCCAGCGCTGCTCGGACAAGGATCCAAAGCTATCCCACCAATTGAATTCCAAATTGATTAGCAAACCTGCCATTGTTGTTTCTCTTTCCTTGGCCCTGTTGATGGTTCAAGCCTGTCAACCGAAGGGGAGCGAACTTTCCCCCGTCTCAAACAGGCCTGCCGACAGCAAGCCGAATCTGAGCCCATCAGCGGGCAGCAGATGGCGGCCTATCAGAAGTGCCTGGCCCAAGGAGGTCCGACGATCGTTCCCAGGCAAGATCCCCCAGCTCCCACGCCAACCCTACTAACAAAACCGTCTCTCACTGGAGCGGATCGCTACATGTATTGCAAGGTACACCAGGATCGTGTGATCGCTGCCAGCCAGCAATTGGTTGCTGTCCAGGGGCCGTGGGTGCGTGCGATGAAGGTTGGGGATCCCAACTCCATCGAGTTCCTGGACGCCAAGCGAAATCTTGAAAGCGCCCAGGCCGAGTTGGAGAAAATCCTCCCGCCCGAAATCCGTCATGGACAAGCGATGGTGCCCGATGCCATCAAAACCTTCAGCACCTGCAACCCTGAAGATTTCGAGTGATCTCGGCTCACTGGAGCTGGGAGGCAACGGTCTCCATCCACTCCCTCAACCCCTCCTCCCCCTCCATCCCATCCAGCACCACCCGGTTCTGCCAGGCCCCGTCGAGGTTCTGGGCCCCGTCGATCCCGAAGGCGGGCCCGCAGCGCATCAGCACCTGGCCGCCCCAGATCGCGCTTGGCGCCGCACCCTGGGAGTAGGTGATCGGCGCTCGGTTGGGCCCCAGGCTCAGGTGCAGCACGGGTGTACGCCCGCTCAGGTTGCAGGCGGTTTGCTCGCTGGCCGGATCGGCGCTCACCGCCTCGGCCCGGCGCAGGTCGCTCTCCACCAGTCGCCGGGCCCGCTGGGCAAACTCCTGCTGGCGCAGCTGGCGGCCCAGTCGCTGGCTGAGGGCGGTGCTAGCCAGCAGGGCCTGCACGATCGCGCCGCCCACCACAAGGGAGAGCGCCAGGGCGATCAGCAGTTCCACCAGGGTGAACCCGGCGTTGGCCTGGTGCTTGGCGTTCCTCATGACGCCCCATCGCGCAGGCAGTTGCCGCTGAGCGTCGCCTGGGGTGTGCCCTCGTAGCGGCCCACCCGCAGCACCCCCAGGGGCAGCGCCATCACCAGGCAGCGCTGCAGGCCGGTGCCGCGTCCCCAGACCACGGCCGTGCCGCCATCGATCACCAGGCCGTTGGCGCTGAAGCGCAGGCTCAACGGGAAATTGCTGGCCCACTCCACGCCATAGGCGCGGTGGTTGTCGCCCAGGTCACTGAGGGCACCCTGGCAGGCCGGCAGCGACCCATCGCTGGGTGCCTGCCAGCCCTCGGCCCCCAGGCTCAGGCCGCAGGGTTGGCCGGAACGCTCGGCTTCGGCGCGGCCTTTCAAGATGCCCTCCTGCAGCAGGCGGGCGCTGGCCTCCACCCGCTGGCGGGCCAGCAGCTCGGCGCCCGTGCCAAAAGACAGGGCCGCCAGGAGCCCCAGCACGGCGGCGCTGATCATCAGTTCCGGCAGGGTGAAGGCGGCGTTGGTGTTGGGGGGCGGCTCATGGCGTCACCCCCGTTGAGGCCCCAGGGGCGCACAGCCCATAGGCCGCCGGTGTGAACAGCCTCTGGCGTGCCGTCATTGGGCCCGCCCCCATGAAGCTCAGGCGCACCTGTTGGGGGCCCACGGCCTCCAAGCGGCGCTCGAGTCCTGCTGGCAACGGCTCTGAAAGGGGCGCCTGGGCTTGGGGCGCCTGAATCAGTGCCACCATCAGCCCCGCCGGATCGGCGCAGGCCGGGTCCGCGCTTGGGATCTGGGCCGCCCCCTGGCGCAGCCGTTGGTCAGCGGCCAGCAACTCCAGCTCGATCCGCTCGCTCCGTTGTCGGTCAGCCCGTTGCTCAAGGAGCGAACGGCCCATGCCGGCGGTGAGCTGCAACGAACTGCCGCTGGCCATCGAGAACACCAGCGAACCCACCAACACATCAGCGAAGTTCATGGCCCCTCCATGCGCAGGCCGCGCACCTGGGCTGTGCTGGGATCAAGCATCAGCCGGAAGCTGCCGGTGCGGCCCGCCGCCTGTCCTGCCTGTGCGGCTGGATTCGCCTGTTGGGCCGGATCCGCCTGGAGTTGGAGCCGCATCAACGCCGAATCAGCCCCGGGCTGCCAGCTCAGCAGCTGAACGGTGGCATTGGCCTCCCCAAGGGGCACCTGCAGGCTCGCGGTGGGCGGGCTGCCGGGCAGCAGCTGAGCCGCGATCAGTTGGGCTGCCGAGTTCAGGGCGTCTTCCCCCTGGAGGCGGCGCAGGTCGGCGGCCTGGGCCTGGCGGCCGGCCAGGGCCGTGCCGAGCAGCGACAGGCTGCTGAGCACCATCACCAGCGCCGCCACCGTGGCCAACGGCAACACGGATCCGGCGTCAGCTCGGGGGCGGGGCGTCTTGGAGCGAGGGGGCCTGGGGGGCCCAGGCGCTGAAGGGGGCGGGGCATCGGAAACCTCTCCGGATGAACACCCGTTCAGCGTTCCCACGGGTGGACAGGGCCGACTAGATCGGCAGTGGCGCCTGGGGATCCAGGGCCTGCAAGAAATCGCCGCACGGCAGGCAGAGAATGCCGTCGATCCGCAGCGGCTCCGGGCCCAGATGCAGCAGGGCCACGTCCGCCTCGGGGTAATCGGCCTGGAAGGCCTTCAAGCCCTGAAGATCACGGGAGTGCACCTGGCGGCTGCGCTTCCACCTCCAGGGCCGCAAAGCTCTCGGGTCCGTACACAACGAAATCCACCTCCCGGCCAGCCTTGGTGCGCCAGTAGAAGAGCTTGTCGATACTGCCCCGATAGGCCATCCAGGCCCGCAGATGCTGGGCCACCAATCCCTCCAGGGCCATGCCCTCGATCTCCGCGGGGGCATCCAGCGGGCCGGCGGGCCTCAGGGAGCGAAACACTCCGGCATCGAAGTAGAAGAACTTCTCGTGGGCCACCAGTTGGCGCTGGGCTCGCCGGCTGAACACCGGCACCCGGAAAGCCAGCAGCAGATCCTCCAAAATGCCGAGGTAACTCTCCACCGTTTTGCGACCCACCTGGCACTCCCTTGCCACGGCGGAGAGATTGAGAGTGGATCCATGGGAGAAGCTGATGCCCTCGAGAAACCGGGCGAAGCCGCCCAGATCGCGAACCAGCGCCTCTGCCTGCACCTCCTCCCTCAAGTACAACGAGGTGTAGGCCCGCAGCGTCTGCTCCGGGTCGGCGGCTTCCAGCACCAAGGGGACCAGTCCGATCCGCAGAGCGCGCTCCAGGCTGAACGCGGCCCCCAGCTCTGAGGCCAGGAAGGGATGCATGGAGGCAGCCACCAGTCGACCAGCCAGCAGGTTCCAGCTGCCCCGGCGCAACTTTCGGGCGCTCGATCCGGTGAGCACGAACCGCAGGCCCGGTCGCTCTTCCACCAGTGAATGCACCACATCCAGTAGCGCCGGCACCTTCTGCACCTCATCAATCACCACCGTGGAAATGGTGGGTTCGGCGGCCAGCCTCTCTCGCAACCGTTCCGGCCGGGCCTGGTGCAAGCGCTGAGCCTCCGGATTGAGCAGGTCGAGCCAGTAGGCGGTGCCGTGGACCTGGCGCAACCAGGTGGACTTACCGGTGCCGCGGGGACCAAACAGGAAGAAACTTCCGGCTGGTTCCTGCAGACATCGCTGGACCGCCGCCATATCCGCCGCCTTTTTGGAGTTTCCACTTCCAATTCTGCCGGTCTCGCTCGCCCTGGGCGAGGCGCGGGTTCCATCGGGGCAAACGGTCCCAAGACTCAGGGCGGCTGACGGGCTACCGCCAAGGGCCTGCTCAAACCTCCCAGATGGGGGCCAGATCCAACGTCAACCCGGCGAACAGCTCGCCGCCCTCCAGCGTGGCGGCGCCGCCCTGGCGCTCGGAGCTGGTGGCGCCAGCACGCCAGATCTCCACGGCCCGTTGCTCGGGAAGCAATAACCAACCCAGCTGGGCCCCATTGGCCCGGTAGGTCTCCATCTTCTGGCGCAGGGCGCTGACGCCGCGGCTCCCTCGTCTGAGGCGCGGGCCAGTTCGACCACCAACTCGGGGCAGAGGGGGCGAAGCCCCGGCGTTGCTCCGGGCTGAGGGCCTGCCAGCGATCCATGCGTACCAAGGAGGCATCGGGGCTCAGCACCGAGCCGTCCGGCAGGCGGAAGCCGGTGGAGCTGTCGAACCCTTGCCAGCCGCCCGAGGCCTTCGCGAAGCGCTTGAGCTGGAAGCACAGCTCGTTGTTGCGGGCGCCGGTTTCGCTGCCGGTGGGGGTCATGGCGATCAGCTCGCCATCGGCCGTCAGTTCCAGCACCGCATCGGGATTGGCCTGGCACACCCGCTCAAACTGATCGGCATTGAGCCGCAGATCCCACGGCAGCTGCAGAGGTTGCAGAACGGGCCCTGGGCTTGGAGGGGCCAGCGTCATGAACCATCCGCCTGGTGACCTTCAGGCTACCGACGTCATCAGGGCCGCCAGATCCGCCGCCTTTTTGGAGTTTCCACTTCCAATTCTGCCGGTGCCGCCAGCCCTGCCCATGCCGCTGGAGCGACGGCTTCAACGTCAGAGCGGAATCAGCCAGCGCGTTTCCGTGCCGAGAACCTGGGCCAGGCGCGGGTTCCATTGGGGCAAGGTGTCCCATTCCTGGCGTGAGTACACCAGCAGATCCGTCGCCAGTGGCAGAGGGGCGGTATCCCAGCGCCGCAACCGCTCCCAAATCGGCAACTCACAGCTCTCGAGCACGAGTACCAGATCCAGGTCGCTGCCCACACCGGCATCGCCGCGTCCGTAGGAGCCAAACACTCCCACCGCCTGCAGATCGCTGTGGTCCGCGGCCTGCTGCCGCGCCCAGCGCTCCGCCTGGGCCAGCACCTCAGCCGCGCTCGGCCAGCGCAGCACGGATCCAGTCGACGACAGCGCGGGCATGGAACAACGCTTGTTCACTCTGTAGTTTGCCAAAATGTTCACCGGGTGTGCCGTCCGGATAGCTGTCGGGATAGCGCGTCGGGATGTAGAAGCCATCCAACAGGCGCAGGCGATCTTCAAGCCCATCCGGGGGGCCGGCCGCCAGGCTTCCTGCGCAGGCACCAACGACCAGAGCCGCGTGAGGGTGTGCCCCCAGGCCTGTTGATCGAGGGCCAGGTTGAGAGCCTTCAGCGCCTTCTCCGTGGCCTGGTGGGCCGCGAAGCAAGCCCACTCATGACGTTCGGCCTCCATCGAGGACTGGGCCTGCTCCAGGTCTCGTCCGGCCTGTTGGAGCCAATCGCCTGCCCGTGATCCCATCGATCAATCCATCACTGGTTCAACTTCAGCACCGCCATGAACGCCTCCTGGGGCACGTCCACCTTGCCCATCGCCTTCATGCGTTTCTTGCCCTTGGCCTGCTTCGACAGCAGCTTTTTTTGCGGCTGATGTCGCCGCCGTAGCACTTGGCGAGCACGTCTTTGCGGATCGCGCTGATGCTTTCGGAAGCGATGATGCGGCTGCCGATCGAGGCCTGGATCGGAATCTTGAACTGCTGGCGCGGGATCAGTTCCTTGAGCTTCTCCACCAGCCCCTTGCCCACGTTGTAGGCCTTGTCGCGGTGCACGATCGTGGTGAGCGGATCGGCCTTCTCGGCGTTGATCAGCACATCGAGGCGCACCAGTTCGTTCCTGCGGTAGCCGATCAGGCTGTACTCCATCGAGGCGTAGCCCTTGGTGCGGCTCTTCATCTGATCGAAGAAATCGGTCACCACCTCCGCCAGCGGCATCTCGTAGTGCAGCGTCACCCGCTCCGGGGTGATGTATTTCATGTCGATGAACTCGCCCCGGCGCTCCTGGCACAGCTCCATCAGCGCCCCGTTGTAGGTGTTGGGGGTGTAGATCTCGAGCTTCACGTAGGGCTCTTCGATCGATTCGCGTTGCTGTGGATCGGGCAGGGTCGCCGGGTTGTCCACCAGCATCGTGGAGCCATCGATCATGTTCACCTGGTAGATCACCGACGGCGCCGTCACGATCAGATCCAGGTCGTATTCGCGCTCCAGGCGCTCCTGCACGATCTCCATGTGCAGCAGCCCCAGAAAACCACAGCGGAACCCGAAGCCCATGGCGCTGCTGGTTTCGGGCTCGTATTTCAGCGCCGCATCGGAGAGTTGCAGTCGATCGAGCGCCTCGCGCAGATCCGGGTACTGGTCGGCGTCGGTGGGGAACAGGCCGCAGAACACCATCGGCTTGGCCTCGGCGTAGCCCGGCAGGGGCGCATCGGCCGGATCGGCCAGCAGAGTGATCGTGTCGCCCACGCGGGCATCGGCCACCGCCTTGATCGAGGCCGCCAGGTAGCCCACCTCACCGGCATGGAGGCTCTCCACCTGGCGCTGATCCGGCGCCATCACCCCCACCTCATCGAGCTCGACGGTCTTGCCGCTGGCCATCAGCAGCACCTTGTCTTTGCGGGCGATCCGTCCGCTGATCACCCGGAAGTAAACGATCACCCCCCGGTAGGCGTCGTAGTAGGAATCGAAGATCAGCGCCCGCAGCGGTTCATTCACCCGATCGGGCGGCGGCGGCACCCGGTCGACCACCGCCTGCAGGATCTCGGGGATTCCCAGGCCCGTCTTGGCGGAGCAGGGGATCGCATTCGAGGTGTCGAGGCCGATGATCGACTCGATCTCCTCGCTGATGCGCGCTGGATCAGCTCCGGGCAGGTCGATCTTGTTGAGCACCGGGATGATCTCCAGATCGTTCCCCATCGCCAGATACACGTTCGCCAGGGTCTGGGCCTCCACCCCCTGGCTGGCATCCACCACCAGCAACGCCCCCTCGCAGGCCTGCAGCGAGCGGCTCACCTCGTAGGAGAAATCGACGTGGCCGGGGGTGTCGATCAGGTTGAGGATGTACACCTCGCCATCGGCGGCGGTGTACTCCATCCGCGCCGCCTGGAGCTTGATCGTGATGCCGCGCTCGCGCTCCAGCTCCATGTTGTCGAGGAACTGGGCCTGCATGTCCCGCGCCGCCACGGTGCCGGTGGCCTGCAGCAGCCGGTCGGCCAGGGTCGATTTGCCGTGGTCGATGTGGGCAATGATGCAGAAATTGCGGATCCGTGAAACGGGAACGTCGGTCATCGCGCCTTGAAAGCCCGCTCAGGGAAACCAGTGGGGCCGATCCTAGGAATCAGAGGGCTAGTCCCCAGCACCTGGCCCACCTAGGCGTGACCCTGACCCTGATCCAGTCCGGTTCGATTTCCACCGCCGCCGCCGCTCGCCTCGCCGACCTGCCGCTGCCCCGCTTCCTGGAGCTGCTCTCCAACCTGAAGCTTCCCCTTTGCTCCAGCGATCCGGCCGACACGCGCTCCGATCTGGAGGCCGCCCGGCGCGGGCTCGGCCTGTAGGCCCCTGCCTGCAACGGTTGCCCCCAGCTCCAACGCTTGATTCAGCGGTCAGCGCCGGTTCTGCGGGCGTTGAACGAGCGCTGAAGGCGAAGCGAGCTCCCAGGCCCATCCGTCAGCCATGGAGGTGCCTCCCTAAGCTCAGTCCATCGCGCCAAATTCCCATGAGCACCGAAACCGTTAACGACCCCCGCGCGCTCACGATCGAGAACGTCGAGCGGGTGCTCGATGAGTTGCGCCCCTACCTGATGGCCGATGGCGGCAACGTCGAGATCGTCGAGATCGACGGCCCGATCGTGAAGGTGCGCCTCCAGGGCGCCTGCGGCACCTGCCCCAGCAGCACCATGACCCTCAAGATGGGCATCGAGCGCAAGCTGCGCGAGGAAATCCCCGAAGTGAACGAAGTCGTTCAGGTGCTCTGAAGCCCTGCGGCCCAGCAAGGGCAGCCCCGTAAGCTCCCCTTTCCCCTGCCGCCTGCCCCGTGCTGGATCAGCGCCTGGTGCGCCAGAACCCTGAGCTGGTGGTGGAGCAGCTGGGGCGCCGCGGCCTCAAGCTCGATCTCACCGGCCTGCAGCTGATCGCCCAGCAGCAGCGCGACCTCGAAGAGCGCCTCAGCAGCCTCCAGGCCGAAGGCAACCGTGTGGGCAAGGAGGTGGGCCAGCGCATCCAGGCCGGCGCCGCGCCGACTGGCCCTGAAGTGAAGGAACTGCGCGAGCAGGGCAACCGGCTCAAACAGCAGGTCTCCGTGCTTGATGAGGAGGAGAAAACCCTCAGCGCCCGCCTGCGCGAGCAACTGCTGGGCCTGCCGAACCTGCCCTCGGCCCTCAGCCCCGAAGGCGTCAGCGAAGCCGACAACGTGGAGGTCAAGCGCTGGGGCAAACCCCGGATCGAAGCGGGCCTGCTGGAGCACGGCGCCATCGCCGAACGGCTCGGCCTGCTCGACACCGAGCGCTCGGTGCGCATCGCCCAGAGCCGCTTCGTCACCCTCCTGGGCCAGGGGGCGCGGCTGGAGCGGGCGCTCATCAATTTCATGATCGACCTACACGCGCGCAAGGGCTACCGCGAAGTGCTGCCGCCGATCCTGGTGAATTCCGCCAGCCTCACGGGTTCCGGCCAGCTGCCCAAGTTCGCCGAGGAAAGCTTCCGCTGCGCCGACGACGACCTCTGGCTCACCCCCACCGCCGAGGTGCCGGTCACCGCGTTGCACCGCGACGAGATCATCCCGGCCGAGCAGCTGCCATTGCGGTATGTCGCCTTCACCCCCTGCTTCCGGCGCGAGGCCGGCTCCTACGGCCGCGACACCAAGGGCCTGATCCGTCTGCACCAGTTCCACAAGGTTGAGCTGTATTGGTTCAGCCATCCCGAGCACTCAGACGCCGCCCACGAGCAGCTCACCGGCGATGCCGAGGCGGTGCTCGAAGCCCTGGAGTTGCCCTACCGCCGCATCGAGCTCTGCACGGGCGATCTGGGCTTCTCCGCCGCCCGCACCTTCGATCTGGAGGTCTGGCTGGCGGGGGCGGGCACCTACCGGGAGATCTCCAGCTGCAGCACCTGCGCCGACTTCCAGGCCCGCCGCTCCGCCATCCGTTTCAAAGAAGGGAAAAGCACCCAGCTGCTGCACACCCTCAACGGCAGCGGCCTGGCGATCGGCCGCACCATGGCCGCCCTGCTGGAGCACGGCCAACAGGGCGATGGCTCGGTGGCCCTGCCGGCGGCGCTATGGAGCTATTTCGGCGCTGAGCGGATCACAGCGGAAGCCTGAGCCACTGCGCCAGACTCAACCATTCTCACGAGCTGTCACTGGATGGGCGTCCTCACCGCACTGGCGATCCTGGCGGGCCTGATCGTCGTGCATGAGGCGGGCCACTTCTTTGCCGCCACCTGGCAGGGCATCCGCGTCAGCAGCTTCTCGATCGGCTTCGGGCCGGTGCTGCTCGAGCGCCAACGCCGGGGCGTGCAGTTCGCCCTGCGCGCCCTTCCGCTCGGCGGCTTCGTGGCCTTCCCCGATGACGACGAGGACAGCGGCATCCCCAGCGATGACCCGGATCTGCTGCGCAACCGGCCGTTGCCCCAGCGGGCCCTGGTGATCGCCGCTGGCGTGCTCGCCAACCTGCTGCTGGCCTACGCGGTGCTGCTGGGCCAGGGCCTGGTGCTGGGCATCCCCTCGGGCTTCAGCGCCACCCCCGGGGTGCTGGTGGTGGCCGTCCAACCGGGCCAGGCGGCCGCCAGCGCCGGCCTGCTGGCGGGTGATCGGATCGTGGCGCTCGGGGGCAGCGCGATCGCCGGCGGCCAGGAGGCCGTGGTCGGGGTGGTGGAGCAGATCAAGGGCGCCCCCGGCCAGGCGCTGCAGCTTGAGGTGGAGCGGGAGGGCCGGCGAATTCCCCTGCGCCTCACCCCGGTCGAGCGCAGCGGCAGCGGCCGCATCGGCGCCCAGCTGCAACCCAATGGCACGGAATCCTTCCGCGCCCCCAGCAGCCCCCTGGAGTTGATCGGCCAGGCCAACCGGGAGTTCTCCCAGCTGCTCGGCCGCACCGTCGATGGCTTCGTGACCCTCGCCACCCACTTCGGCGAGACCGCCGGCCAGGTGTCCGGGCCGGTGAAGATCGTTCAGATGGGGGCCTCGCTGGCCAAGCAGGGCGGCAGCAGCCTGTTCGTGTACACCGCCTTGATCTCCATCAACCTGGCGGTGCTCAACGCCCTGCCCCTGCCCCTGCTCGATGGCGGCCAGTTCCTGCTGCTGCTGCTCGAGGGCGTGCGCGGCAAGCCGATTCCCGAGCGCCTCCAGATGGCCTTCCTCCAATCGGGCTTCGTGCTGCTGGTGAGCCTGAGCGTGGTGCTGATCGTCAAGGACACCTCCCAGCTGCCGCTGGTGCAGCAACTGCTCAACCACTGATCCCCCGCTGATCGCGCCCGCCAGGCCTCCCCCAAGCCACCCGACCATGCCCCGTTTCCCCAGCGCCCGCACCCGGGCGCCGCTGATCCTCGAGCGCCTGGGGGAGCTCTACCCCGAGGCCACCTGCTCGCTTGATTGGCGCACCCCCTGGGAGCTGCTGGTCGCCACCATGCTCTCGGCCCAGTGCACCGACGAGCGCGTCAACAAGGTCACCCCGGCCCTGTTCGAGCGCTTTCCCGATGCGGCCGCCGCGGCCGCGGTGACCGGCCTCGCTGTGGAGCCCTATGTGAAATCCACGGGCTTCTTTCGCAACAAGGCCAAGAACATCGTCGCCAGCTCGCGCCTGCTGATGGAGCGCCACGGCGGCGCGGTGCCGCGCTCGATGGAGGAGCTGCTGGAGCTGCCCGGTGTGGCGCGCAAGACCGCCAATGTGGTGCTGGCCCACGCCTTCGGCATCAACGCCGGGGTCACGGTCGACACCCACGTCAAACGGCTCAGCAACCGCCTCGGGCTCACCAAACAGAGCGACCCGCGCCGGATCGAGCCGGAGCTGATGAAGCTGCTGCCCCAGCCGATGTGGGAAACCTTCTCGATCCGCCTGATCTTCCACGGCCGCGCCGTCTGCAACGCCCGCAAACCCGCCTGCGACGGCTGCCCCCTGGCCGACCTCTGCCCCAGCCATCCGCCGGGGCGGTAAGCTCAGCAATCTCCTGCTACCCAGCCCCAGCCGCATGGCGAAGAAGTCGATGATCGCGCGTGATGTGAAGCGCAAGAAGATGGTCGAGCGCTTCTCTGTGAAGCGCGCTGCGCTCATGGAGGCCTTCGGGGCGGCGGCTGATCCGATGGCGCGCCTTGAGATCCACCGCAAGATCCAGGGCCTGCCCCGCAACAGCGCCCCCAACCGCGTGCGCAACCGCTGCTGGGCCACCGGCAAGCCCCGGGGCTACTACCGCGATTTCGGCCTCTGCCGCAACCAGCTGCGCGAGCGTGCCCACAAGGGCCTGCTCCCCGGCGTCACCAAATCCAGCTGGTGAACCAGCCGGCGGCCCCGCCGCCCAAGCTGAGCCAGGAGGGGTCCCCGTTGGGGGCCCCTTTTTTGCGCCCCATCACGGGGAGTTCACACCGAATGCGAGAATGGCATTTGACAACAAAACGGACATAAGCGCACGTGTCAGGACACATTCAGACGGTCTCCTTCGATGGTCGGGAGATCCGGCTGACCACAGGTTTGTATGCCCCCCAGGCCGGGGGTTCGGTACTGGTTGAATGCGGTGATACCTCCGTGCTGGTGACGGCCACGCGTGCCAAGGGCCGCGAAGGCATTGATTTCCTCCCGCTCACCTGCGACTACGAAGAGCGCTTGTACGCCGCCGGTCGCATCCCCGGCAGCTTCTTCCGCCGTGAGGCCCGCCCCCCGAGCGCGCCATCCTCACCACCCGCCTGATCGATCGCCCCCTGCGGCCCCTGTTCCCCTCCTGGCTGCGCGACGACATCCAGGTGGTCGCCACCACCCTCTCCCTCGATGAGCGGGTGCCGCCCGATGTGCTCGCCGTCACCGGCGCCTCGATCGCCTGCCTGCTCGCCCGCATGCCCTTCAGCGGCCCGATGGCGGCCGTGCGCGTGGGCCTGCTCGGCGACGACTTCGTGCTCAACCCCAGCTACCGGGAAATCGAGCGCAGCGAGCTCGATCTGGTGGTGGCCGGCACCCCCTCCGGCGTGGTGATGGTGGAGGCGGGCGCCAACCAGCTGCCCGAGCAGGATGTGATCGAAGCGATCGACTTCGGCTATGAGGCCGTGGGCGAGCTGATCAAGGCCCAGCTCAAGCTGCTCAGCGATCTGGGCATCGAGCAGGTGATCCCCGAGACCAAGATCGAAGACCCGGCCCTGCCCAACTTCCTTGAGCAGGAATGTGGCGCCGGCATCGCCGAGGTGCTCAAGCAGTACAGCCTCACCAAGCCTGAGCGCGACGCCAAGCTCGACGTCCTCAAGGGCGAAGTGGCTGCCAAGATCGCCACCCTCGGCGACGACGACCCGATCCGCCTGGCCGCCGCGGGCAAGGCCCTGGGCAACACCTACAAAGGTGTCACCAAGAAGATGATGCGCGCCCAGATCATCAACGAGGGCAAGCGCGTCGATGGCCGCGACCTCGACCAGGTGCGCCCGATCACCGCCGCCGTCAGCGTGCTGCCCAAGCGCGTGCATGGCTCCGGCCTGTTCCAGCGCGGGCTCACCCAGGTGCTCTCCACCGCCACCTTGGGCACCCCCAGCGATGCCCAGGAACTGGACGACCTCAACCCGTCCAGCGAGAAGACCTACCTGCACCACTACAACTTCCCCCTACTCCGTCGGTGAAACCCGGCCGATGCGCTCCCCCGGCCGCCGCGAGATCGGCCACGGCGCCCTCGCCGAACGGGCCCTGGTGCCCGTGCTGCCCGCCAAGGAAGACTTCCCCTACGTGCTGCGCGTGGTCTCGGAGTGCCTGAGCTCCAACGGCTCCACCTCCATGGCCTCGGTGTGCGGCAGCACCCTGGCGCTGCTGGATGCGGGCGTGCCCCTCAAGGCCCCCGTCGGCGGCGCCGCCATGGGCCTGATCAAGGAGGGCGAGGAGGTGCGCATCCTCACCGACATCCAGGGCATCGAAGACTTCCTCGGTGACATGGACTTCAAGGTGGCCGGCACCGAAAAGGGCATCACCGCCCTTCAGATGGACATGAAGATGGCCGGTCTGGCGGTCAAGACCATCGCTGAGGCCGTCAACCAGGCCCGCCCGGCCCGGCTGCACATTCTCGGCAAGATGCTCGAGGCGATCGACAAGCCGCGCGACACCCTCTCGCCCCACGCCCCGCGGCTGCTCAGCTTCCGCATCGACCCCGAGTTGATCGGCACCGTGATCGGCCCCGGTGGCCGCACGATCAAGGGCATCACCGAGCGCACCAACACCAAGATCGACATCCAGGACGGCGGCATCGTCACGATCGCCAGCCATGACGGCTCCGCCGCCGAGGAAGCCCAGCGGATCATCGAGGGCCTCACCCGCCGCATCAGCGAAGGGGAGCAGTTCAGCGGTCACGTCACCCGCGTGATCCCGATCGGCGCCTTCGTCGAGATCCTGCCCGGCAAGGAGGGGATGATCCACATCTCCCAGCTCTCCGAAGCCCGGGTGGAGAAGGTCGAAGATGTGATCAAGGTGGGCGATCAGGTGCGCGTGCGCGTGCGCGAAATCGACAACCGCGGCCGCATCAACCTCACCCTGCGCGGCGTCGACCAGGAAGAGCCCGTGGCCGTCACCGCCTGACCCCCTGCGGGGGCTACACCGCGAAGCCGGGATCGATCTGCGCCAGCGCCGTCACGGCCCGATCGCAGATCCTCCCGTGGCTGAGGCCATGGCTGGCCACCAGGCAACCGGCCTGGCGCACGTCGCCATCGTTGTAGGAGAGGGGGCGGCCGTCGGCATGGCTGAAGGCTCCACCGGCGGCGATCAGCACCGCTTCCGGTGCCGCCATGTCCCAGTCCTTGGGGGCACTGCTGCCAGAGAGCGAGATGTAGAGGTCGGTTTCGCCGCGCAGAATCGTCGCCACCTTGCCGCCGACGCTGCCGATCGCCTTGGTGTCGCCCAGGGCCAGGGCCTCAAGAAGTTGCTCGAGCCGCTGGTCGCGGTGATTGCGGCTGGCCACCAGCACCAGCTCGCTTAGCTCGCGGCGGCCACTCAGGGCGGGCGGGAACTGCCCGCCGGAGCGGTCCTCCCGCCAGGCGCGGCCGCTGCCATCGGCGCCGAGCCAGCCGATCCAGAGCTCGTCGAGCTCGGGCAGCAACACCACCCCCAGCACCGGGCGATGGTCCTTCACCAGGGCCAGATGCACGGCGTACTCACCGCTGCCCTGCAGAAAATCCTTGGTGCCATCGAGGGGATCGAGGATCCACAGCCACTCGGCCGCCAGGGGTTCGCCAGCATAGAGCTGCTCAGCGGCGGTCTCCTCGCTGAGCACGGTCCAGCCGGCCTGCGGGAAGGCGGCGGCCAATCCTTCCAGCAACCAACTGTTCACCGCCAGATCCGCCGCTGACACGGGCCCTTCGCCGCCCTCCTCCACGCTCAGGGCACGGGGGAATCCATGGGGCGGCTGCTCGCCGCGGGCATAGGCCCGCAGGATGTCCGCCGCGCCCCAGCTCAAGCGACGCAGCTCTTGAAACAGCCCCTCGGGGTCAACGCCGGGGGCATGGCCGCGGCGGCCGGCATCATGGAAGCGCTCATCGGTGCATTGTGCAGGACCTGGAACCCGCCGCCGGCGTCCTCTACCTGGTGGGCACGCCGATCGGCAACCGTGACGACCTCTCCCCCGGGCCCTCAAGGTGCTCGCCGGTGTGGACCGCATCGCCTGCGAAGACACCCGCCACAGCGGCTTGCTGCTGGCGGGGTTCGGCATCCGCTCGAAGCTGATCAGCTTCCACGCCCACAACCACCTGGCCCGCATCCCCCAGCTGCTGGAGGCCCTGGAGCGGGGTGAGCGGCTGGCGGTGATCAGCGATGCGGGCCTGCCCGGCATCTGCGACCCCGGCGAGGAACTGGTGGCGGCGGCGCGCGCGGCCGGCCGCACGGTGATCTGCATCCCAGGCCCCTGCGCCCTGACCACGGCCCTGGTGAGCAGCGGCCTGCCCAGCGGCCGCTTCTGCTTCGAGGGCTTCCTTCCGCCCAAGCGCAACCCGCGCCGGGCGCGGCTGAAGGAGCTGGCCGATGAGCCACGCACCCTCGTGCTCTATGAGGCCCCCCACCGGCTGCTGGAGCTGCTGGAGGATCTGCTCGAAGCGCTGGGAGACCGCCCCTTGCAGGTGGCCCGGGAACTCACCAAGCGCCACGAGCAGCAGATCGGCCCCACGGTGGGCGCCGCCCTGGTCCATTTCAGGGGCACCCCTGCGCTCGGGGAATGCACCCTGGTGCTCGGCGGAGCGCCGCCGGTGATCGAAGCAGCCCCTGATGAACAGGAGCTGCTGGCGGAACTGCAGCGGCGGGTGGCGGCGGGCGCCAGTCCCCGGGATGCGGCCCGCCAGCTGGCGGAGGCCACGGGCCTCTCACGCCGGACCCTCTACGGTTTGTTGCACCGGAACGGGGAACCCTGATGCTGCTGCGCCTGCGCCTGCTGCTCGCCAGCGCCGGGGGGCCTGCTGCTGCTGCTGATTCTCTGCCTCGGGGCCCAGAACCTGAGTGATCGGCCCAGCCTGCAGCTGGGACTGGGCCGCAATGTGGCGCCGCTCCCCAGCGGCTTCCTGGTGGGCCTGGCGCTGGTGGTGGGGGTGATCAGCGGCGGTGTCAGCGCGGCCCTGCTGCTGCCGGGATCGGAATCAGACCGCGATCAGGAGCCGGGCAACGCGTAGAGAGAACCCTCCAGCACCAGGCGGCTGATGCCCTGGGAGAGCAGGTAGGGGGCCGTGCGCTCGAGCACACCGCTGTCGGGCACCTTGATCACGCGCTGGCTGCGGCCGCAGTGGCGCTTGGCCTGGCGCGGGTTGGCGAACACCGCCAGGGCCTGGCGATCGCGTTCATCGGCGCTGAGCGAGCCCAGCTCGGGGAAATCCGTGAGCGGGCGGGCCTGCAGTTCCACGGTCTTGTCCACGAGCAGGTAGACGCTGCTGGGCAGCTCGACGCCGCTGAGGGGCTGGGCCGAGGCGGGGGGCCGTTCCTCGATCGGCTGGCCCACCACCGCCACGGTGACGAACTCGCTGGCCTCGAAGGGCTCAGAGTCGTCCTCGCCATCGAGATCGGGATCGTCCTGGGCATCCTCGCCAAAATCATCGGCGTCATCGATGGCCAGCACCAGGTGTGGATCGCTCTCCAGAGACTCGGTCTCCTCCCCAGGGAGCGGATCCAAGGGCTCCAACGGATCAAGAAGATCGAGGGGATCTTCAAAGGCTTCGGCCCCCAGGGGCAATGAACTGGCCTCGGGCATCAGCGGCAGCTGCCCGGGGGCCGCAGCCCCCCGGGAGCGCTGCAGTTTGATCTCTGCGTAGGTAGCAGGATCCAGGGCCGCCTTGACCACCCGGCTGACGGTGTTGGGGCTGCAGCCGTAGGCCTCCGCCAGCACCAAGGTGGCCTCGCCCGCCCGGAAGCGCGCCACCAGCTCCTGTTTCTGGCTGTCGCTGAGCCGGGTGACCGCCATGAAACACATTCGCTCAGCCAACCACCTTAATTGCAATGGGCGCCTGAGGTTCCTGCCGGTGACCTAACGCAGATCATCCAGCCGGCGCACCTGCATCGCATCCACCCAGGACACCTTGAAGTAGGGCGTGAGAAAGCTCTTCTGCGGCAGCCGACCGCCGATGAACATCAGGCCCATGAAGGTGGCCTGGGGGGCGGGCTCGATCCAGCGCAGCTCCACCACCAATATGAGCTGAGCTGGGCTGTGGGGATCGCACACCAGCAGCTCGCCGCGGCAGCCCACCCCGGTACCCACGCGGCTCGGGACCACCAGGCAGGCCCCCAGGGGGCTGATGTCCCACATCTTGCCCTCAAGAGTCTCCTCCTGTGCTTCCGGAGAGAAATGCCCAACCACCGACGCCAGGGCTGAGGGCAAAATGTACCGCTGATGGCGGCGGGGGATCTCTGGCCCGGAACCGGTCATCGCAGCCCCGAGGGCAATTCAATTACCACCAGCTTCCCGGTAAACCTGCATCCGGTCCACCCAGGAGGCCTTCATGTAGTCATCCAGGAACGTGCCGGGCCCCAGAAGGCCATCGGAAAACACCAGACCCAGGAAGGTGACGTGACGGGCTGGGCACGACCAGCACACCTGGACGGGCAGAGAAAACTGATCGGAACTGAAGGGATGATGCAGCAGCAACAGGCCGAGGGCGTTCTCGGAGATGGGCACATGCTGGCGCAACTGCAGGCACGCACCCGCTGAACTGACGTCCCAGAGTTGGCCGATCTGCCGGTCGCCTTGGGTGTCGTGGAATTCCGCCTCGACCATGGCGAGGGTGGCCGGAAGGGGATGACGCTTGTGACGGCGGGGCGGTAAATCGCCAGAACGTGCCATGGCTCAGATTCCGCCTGGTTCTCATCCTGGCCCAGCCAGGCCAAGGTTCAAGTCAGCGGTGAACAGGATCCGATGGAACTCAATACTTCCAGGGGCCACGGGCGGCCGAAACAACAGGACTGTCACAATGCTGAAGCCCCAAGTGGGGCCCTGCTCCCTTAGCTCAGCTGGATAGAGCAGCTGCCTTCTAAGCAGCCGGTCGTGTGTTCGAATCACACAGGGGGCGTCAGCCACAACGGCCGCGAAACGGCCGCGAAACGCCCGACGATGACAGCCTCGCGATGACCGCCCCCGAGCCGGCCTCTACGCGAGCGCCGCTGCCCTACGCCACGGCCTACCGGCTCCGCCTCAAGGAACGCCCCCTGGGCACCTGGCTGTGGGCCCTCGCCCAGAACGTTCCGGCGGCAGGTCTTGCCGCGCAGCTCTACTACGCCATCAGTCGGCGCACGATCACGCCGATGATCGGGGCCTCCGTGGGCCTGTTGGCGGGCCTGGGACTCGCGGGCATCGGCTACGGGGCCCTGGGCCATCCTTCGGCAAGCCTCGAGTGCCTGGCCTTCCTCGACCCGCTCGCCCCCCGGACCAGCTGGAGCGCCAGGTCCGTGACTGCCTGCGCCGCTCCCTGCCCGATCACCTGGGCGGATCGCCCCTCCATGGTTCAGGCCTGGAATGGGCGCTCGCAGGGCTGATCACGGCCGGCTCCGTGCTGGGGACCCATGTCGGCCAGACTCTGGCGATCAAGGACGCCCGGCGTCGACTCGAAGCCCATGAACCTTCGCCATCGCACCAGGGCCCAAGCCCAGGCACCTGAAACGCTCGTTGTTCTCGCCCGCCGCCTGGCGGCCCTGCTGCCGCTGGCGGCCATGGTGCCTGTGGCGGGCCTGCTGGCGCTCAGCGCCCCAGGGGCCCTGGCCCAGCCGATCACCGACTGCCGCCGTGAGGCCACCAACCGCGATCCCCTCAGCGGAGCCGAAGCCTGGGCGATCGAAACCTGCACCACCACCGACCGCGTCACCGGCGCGTTCATCAAGGTGCAGACCTGCACCACCAACCGCCGCTACGCCACCACCGAATGCGTGGATCAGGTGCTGCCCAAGCCCGCCCAGAAACCTTGAGGCGCCCGGTGGGGAGCGCAGCAATCAAAGCTCCGCCTGCACGCCCGCGCGGATGGTGCAATCGGCCAGCGGGTAGCTGACGCAGAGCAGGGCATAGCCCTGGGCGATCTGATCGTCGTCGAGAAAGCTCTGATCCGCCTGGTCGACGCTGCCGGCGAGCACCTGGCCGGCGCAGGTGCTGCAGGCGCCGGCACGGCAGGAACAGGGCAGATCGACGCCCTTTTCCTCAGCGGCATCGAGGATGTATTGATCGTCGCCACAGCTGAAGCTGCGACCGTCTTCGAGGCTGATCGTGTACGAAGCCATGGCAGCGCGAACGGGTGGCTGACCACGTTCTAGTCCTGTGAAGCGGCGGCGGACAGCGGCAACAGATCTGCTTATGGTGACGAAAGCGCCGGGTCCAGGCCGTGAGCGATGCCAATACCGAAGCCAGCACCAAAGCCAGCACCGAGACGTTCGCCGAGCTGGAGCCCAGCCTGCGGGAGTGCCACCGCCAGCCCTCCGCCCTGATCGAACTGCTCAACCGCGCCCAGGAGCTCTACGGCCACCTCAGCGGGCCGTTGCTGCGTCACCTGGCGGTGGCGCTGGAGCTGCCCCTCAGCCGCGTCTACGGCACGGCCAGCTTCTATCACCTGTTTCGCTTCCAGCCACCGGCCCCCCATCAGCTGGTGGTCTGCACCGGCACCGCCTGCCACGTGAAGGGCGCCGATGGGCTGCTGGCGGCACTGGCAGGGCGAGGGGCGGAAGGCGACCAGACGGCGGGATTCGAGTTGAGCCGTGTGCGCTGCCTGGGCACCTGCGGCGGCGCGCCCTTGGTGGTGGTGGACGGCACCGTCTGGACCCACCAGAGCGCGACCTCCCTGCTCCAGCGGCTGCGGGCGCTTCCGCGATGAGCGGGTCTGCGGCCCCGGGGGCGCCGGCGAGTCTGCGGCTCTGCGCGGCGGCGGGCTGCCGAGCCTGCGGCAGCGAAGCGATCCGCTCCCATCTGGAGACGTCCCTCGCCGAACGAGGCCTGGCCCAGCGGCTGCGGCTGCGCAGCGTCGGCTGCCTCGGGCCGTGCGGCGCCGGCCCCCTGCTGGCTCTCGATTCCGGCGCTGATCGGGGTGGCGGTGATCAGGGTGGCGGTGTGATCTACGGCGGTGTGACGCTCGCCGATGCCGATGGCCTGATTGACGCCCTCGCTGCTGGTGCACTGGACACTGGTGCCCTCGACACCTGGAGACCAGCCACCGCCCAGCGACTTGATCCGGAGCACCCCTTCTTCAAGCTGCAGAGGCGCATCGTGCTGGAGAACTGCGGCCAGCTCGACCCCGAAAACCTCGACGAGGCGATCGCCGCCGGCGCTTATGTCCAGTTGAAGCGTCTGCGCGCCGGCGTGAGCCCCGAGCAGGTGATCGAGCAGATCCGCCGCAGCGGCCTGCGCGGACGCGGCGGAGCCGGCTACCCCACCGGCCGGAAATGGCAGCTGGTGGCGGCCATGGCCGGCCCCGACAAGGTGGTGGTCTGCAACGCCGATGAGGGTGACCCCGGCGCCTTCATGGACCGCACCGTGCTCGAAGGCGATCCCCACCGGGTGCTGGAGGGAATGGCGATCGCCGCCTACGCCGTCGGCGCCCGTCTGGGCTTCATCTACATCCGCGCCGAGTACGACCTGGCGATCGCCCACCTGCGCCGGGCGATCGAGCAGGCCCGCGGGCGCGATCTGCTCGGCGATGTCTCCCTTGAGCTGCGGGTGGGCGCCGGGGCCTATGTCTGCGGCGAGGAAACGGCGCTGATCCATTCGATCGAGGGCGGCCGGGGCACACCGCGGCCACGCCCCCTACCCGGCGGAGCACGGCCTCTGGGGCCGCCCCACCTTGATCAACAACGTCGAAACCTTCGCCAACGTGGTGCCGATCCTGCGCGAAGGCGCCGACTGGTTCGCCGCCATCGGCACCCCCACCAGTACCGGCACGAAGGTGTTCTCGCTCACCGGCCACGTGCGCCTGGCCGGGGTGCTGGAGGTGCCCATGGGCACCCCCTGGCGACGGTGGTCGAGCAGATGGGCGGCGGCGCGCCGGGCGGGGTCCCCATCAAGGCCGTCCAGACCGGCGGCCCGTCGGGCGGCTGCGTGCCGGCAGAAGCATCTGGACACGCCGGTCGACTACGAATCGCTCAAGGAGCTGGGCACGATCATGGGCTCCGGCGGCATGGTGGTGCTCGATCAGACCACCGACATGGTGGACCTGGCGGCCTTCTTCATGGGCTTCTGCCGGGAGGAATCCTGCGGCAAGTGCGTGCCCTGCCGCGCCGGCACGGTGCAGCTGCACGATCTGCTGCGCAAACACCTGGGGCGGCGCGCCACCGCCGCTGATCTCGTGCAACTGGAATCGCTCTGCCACATGGTCGCCGACACCAGCCTCTGCGGCCTGGGCCAGAGCGCCCCGAGGCCGGTGCTCAGCGCCCTGCGCCATTTCCGCGGCGACTTCCTCGCCCTGCTGCAGCCCGGCGCGAGCGCTGCCCCATGACGGTCATCACCCTCACGATCGATGGCCGCAGCGTCGCCACAGCCAGCGGCGCCACCCTGCTGGAGGCGGCCCGCGCCGGGGGCAGCGCCATCCCCACCCTCTGCCACCTGGAGGGGCTGAGTCCGGTGGCCGCCTGCCGCCTCTGCCTGGTGGAGATCGACGGCGATTCGAGGTTGCAGCCCGCCTGCGTCACGGCCGCGGCCGACGGCATGGTGGTGCGCACCAGCAGCCCCCGGCTGGCGGAGCTGCGCCGCACCGTGATCGAACTGCTGTTCACTGAAGGCAATCACGTCTGTGCCATCTGCGTGGCCAACGGCCACTGCGAACTGCAGGACCTGGCTGTGGCCGTGGGCATGGACCACTCCCGCCTGCCCTACCGCTTCCCATCGCGATCGGTGGATCTCTCCCACCCCCTGTTCGGCCTCGATCACAACCGCTGCATCCTCTGCACCCGTTGCGTGCGCGTCTGCGCTGAGGTGGAGGGGGCCCACGTCTGGGATGTGGGCTGGCGGGGCGAACACTGCCGGATCATCTCCGGCCTCGATCAGCCCTGGGGGGCGGTGGACGCCTGCACCGACTGCGGCAAGTGCGTGCAGGTCTGCCCCACCGGTGCCCTGTTCCACAAGGGCGAAGGAACAGAGGAAAAGGAGGGGCACCCCGAACAGCTCCAGAACCTGGTGCGGGTCCGCCGGCAGGGGGGTCGCCATGAGCCGCCTCAACGTCGCCACCGTCTGGCTGGCCGGCTGCTCCGGCTGCCACATGTCGTTCCTCGATCTCGACGAATGGCTGCTGGAATTCGCCGAGCTGGCGAACGTCGTCTACAGCCCCGTGGCCTCCGACACCAAGATCTACCCCGAGGGCGTCGACATCGCCTTGGTGGAGGGCGGTGTGGCCAACCGCGACAACCTCGAGCTGATCCTGAAGGTGCGCGCGCGCACCCGCATCCTGGTGTCGTTCGGCGACTGCGCCATCACCGCCAACATCCCCGGCATGCGCAACATGCTCGGGGGAGCGAACCGGTGCTGCGCCGGTCCTACCTGGAGCTGGCCGATGGCAGCGGCGCCCTGCCCCAGGCCCCGGGCCTGGTGCCGGAGCTGCTGGAGCAGGTGCTGCCCGTGCATCAAGTGGTGACGGTGGATGTCTACCTGCCCGGCTGCCCCCCTCGGCCGATCGCATCCGCGCCTGCCTCGAGCCGCTGCTCCACGGCGAATGGCCCGTGATGGAAGGCGCCGAAATGATCCGCTTCGGCTGATGGACAGCCCCACCCCCGAAACCAGCCAGCCACGCACGGTCCTGATCGATCCGGTCACGCGCATCGAAGGCCACGCCAAGATCTCGATCCACCTGGACGCCAATGGCCAGGTGGAGACGGCCCGGTTTCACGTGGTGGAGTACCGCGGCTTCGAGAAGTTCTGCGAGGGCCGGCCGTTCACCGAGATGGCGGCGATCACCGCGCGCATCTGCGGCATCTGCCCGGTGAGCCATCTGCTGGCGGCCGCCAAAACCGGCGACAAGCTCCTGGCGGTGACGATCCCTCCGGCGGCCGAGAAGCTGCGGCGGCTGATGAACCTGGCCCAGATCTGCCAGTCCCATGCCCTCTCGTTTTTCACCTCAGCAGCCCCGATTTCCTGCTCGGCTGGGACAGCGATCCCGCCAAGCGCAATGTCTTCGGGCTGATCGCCGCCGACCCCGAACTGGCCCGCTCCGGCATCCGCCTGCGCCAGTTCGGCCAGGCCCTGATCGAAGCCCTCGGGGGCCGCAAAATCCATGCCGCCTGGGCGGTGCCCGGGGGTGCGTGCGCCCCTGGCCGAGGGGCTCAAGGAGCGCGTCCTGGGCCAGTTGCCGGAGATGTTCGCCATCGCCGAATTGGCCCTGGGCCTGTTCAAGCAACTGCTGGACACCCAGCTCGGCGAAGAGCTGGAGGTGTTCGGCTCCTTCCCGTCGCTGTTCATGGGCCTGGTGGGCAGCGATGGCCGCTGGGAGCACTACGGCGGCGGCCTGCGGATCATCAACGCCGAGGGCAGCGTGCTCGTCGATGGCCTGAGTGAAGACGCCTACGCCAGCGTGATCGCCGAGGCGGTGGAGCCCTGGAGCTACCTGAAGTTCCCCTACTACAAGCCCCTGGGCCCTGAAGCGGGCAGTTACCGGGTGGGCCCCCTGGCCCGCCTCAACCTCTGCGAGCGCATCGGCACCCCCGGGCCGACCGGGAGCTGGCCGAGCTGCGCCAGCGGGGGGCGGGTGGTGAACGGCTCGCTGTACTACCACCTGGCCCGCCTGATCGAAATCGTCGCCTGCCTGGAGGGGATCGAAGCCCTGCTGAACGATCCCGGCATCGGGGGGCGCCACGTGCGCGCCCGGGCCAGTGTGAACTGCCTTGAGGCCGTGGGGGTGAGCGAAGCGCCCCGGGGCACCTTGTTCCACCACTACCGGGTGGACGCCAACGGCCTGATCGAGAAGGTGAACCTGATCATCGCCACGGGCCAGAACAACCGCGCCATGAACCGCACGGTCACCCAGATCGCCCGCCATTACCTCGATGGCGCCCATCTCAGTGAGGCCCTGCTCAACCGCGTGGAGGCGGGGATTCGCTGCTACGACCCCTGCCTGTCGTGCTCCACCCACGCCGCCGGCTCCATGCCCCTGCAGGTGCGACTCTTTGGCGCCGATGGAGCGCTCATGGAGGAGCGGATCCGTGGTTGAGCTGGTGATCGGCCTCGGCAACGACCTGCGCCGCGACGACGGTGTGGGCCCGCTCCTGGCCGAGGAGGTGCGGGCCTGGGGGCTCTCAGGCGTGGAGTCGATGGCCGTGCCACAGCTCACCCCTGAACTCGCCCCGCGCCTGGCCGGCTGCGTGCGGGTGCTGTTCATCGACGCCTGGTTGGGTGATGGTGGGGCCACCACCCCGCGCCTGGAGGCCATCGCCGCAGGTTCACCAGCGACAACCGCGCCTGCCACCCGCTTCAGCCACCACCACACCCCCGAGGCCCTGCTGCAGCTGGCCGAAGTGCTCTACGGCCAGCGGCCGCCAGCCTGGTGGCTGCGGGTCCCCGCCCACGACCTCGAACTTGGAGAAGGACTGTCGCCTGCCACCGCCGCCCAGCTGGCGCCGGCGCGGCGGGCCCTGTGCCGCTGGCTCGATCGCGATGCATGAACTGGCGCTGATGGAGGAGGTGCGCCGTTTGGCCGAAGAGCAGGCGGCGGCCCAGGGGCGCTGCGCATCCACGCGCTGCACCTGCGCATCGGCAGCCTCTCGGGGGTGGACCCCGACGCCCTCGCCTTCGCCTTCGAGGTGGTGATGCAGGGGGGCGGCCCAGGGCGCAACGTTGCGTCTCGAAGTGATCCCCACGGTCTGCTTCTGCGGCCAGTGTGACCTGGAGTTCGCGCCGGTGGATGTGATCTACGCCTGCCCCAGCTGCGGCGCCTTGAGCCAGCGGATCCTCAGCGGCCGGGAGCTGGAGCTCACCTCCCTGGAGGTGTCCTGAGATGTGCCGCGACTGTTCCTGCGGGCAACCTCCAGCCCCAGTCGAAGCCCTGACCCCGCCCCGGCGCACCGTCGTGCTGGAGGCGGGCCTGCTGGCCAAGAACGACCACCAGGCAGCCCACAACCGAGCGCGCTTCGCGGATCTGGGGCTCACGGTGGTGAACGTGCTCTCGGCGCCGGGCTCCGGCAAGACCGCCCTGCTGGAGCAGGTGAGCCAGCACTGGAAAGGCGGGCCCGTGGGCGTGATCGTGGGCGATCTCGCCACCGACAACGACGCCCGGCGCCTGCGCCGGGCCGGCGCCAAGGCCGTGCAGATCACCACCGGCCAGGGCTGCCACCTGGAGGCTTCGATGGTGGCGCGGGCCCTGGAGCAGCTGGATCCGGCGGCCCTGGATCTGCTGCTGATCGAGAACGTGGGCAATCTGGTCTGCCCCACCGCCTTTGATCTGGGCGAGGGCCTGCGGCTGGCGCTCACGGCCGTGGGCGAGGGCGAGGACAAGCCGCTGAAGTACCCGGGCCTGTTCAAGTCAGCCGATGCCATCGTGATCAACAAGATCGACCTGGCGGAGGCCGTGGGCTTCCGGCGCGAGGAGTCCCTCGCCAACCTCGCCCAGGTGGCGCCCCAGGCGCGGATCTTCGAGGTGTCCGCCCGCACCGGCGCAGGGCTGGAGCCCCTGCTGGCCTGGCTGGCGGCGAAGGGCGTGTGACGGAGTTGGCGGAGCCTGCCCAGGGCAGGCAGCGGCTGCGGCTGGAGATCAGCGGGCTGGTGCAGGGGTGGGCTTTCGGCCCCACTGCCACCGCCTCGCTACGGCGCTGGGACTGGGGGGCTGGGTGAGCAACGGCCCCGGCGGCGTGACCCTGGCACTGGAGGGAGAGCGCGAGCCACTGGAGCGGTTCCTGGCTCAGCTGCAACGGGCCCCGCCCGCCCACAGCCAGCTGGAGGCGGTGGAGCGCCGCTGGCAGGAGCCCATCGGGGAGACGGTCTTCTCGATTCGCCCCAGCGCCCACTCGGCTGGCGTCGAGGGCATAGGCGGCAGCCTGGTGCCCCCGGATCGGGCCCCCTGCCAGGACTGTCTGGCGGAACTGTCTGATCCCACCAACCGGCGCCATGGCGATCCGTTCATCAGCTGCTGCAGCTGCGGGCCGCGCTCCAGCCTGCTGCTCGGCCTGCCGTTCGAGCGGGAGCGCACCACCCTGGCGAGCTTTCCCCCTGCGCCGCCTGCCGCGCCGAGTACACAGACCCCACAAGCCGTCGCTTCCACGCCCAGACCATCGGCTGCCCGGCCTGCGGGCCACAGCTGAGGTTGGCGGGGAGGTGCCCCTTGCCCCCCGAGGTGGAGGGCGCTGACCCCCTGGCCCAGGCGGTGGCGGCGTTGCGCTCCGGCCGGATCGTCGCGCTCAAGGGGCTGGGGGGCTACCAGCTGCTGGTGGAGGCCGGCAACGAGGCGGCGGTGCAGGAGCTTCGGCGGCGCAAGGGCCGGCCCACCAAGCCCCTGGCTCTGCTGGTGGCGGATCTCAAGGGCGCCCGCGCCCTGGCGGCGATCAACCCCGCCGAGGAAGCCCTGCTCAGCTCGGCGGCGGCGCCGATCGTGCTGCTGCGGCGCCCGCCATCACCCACTCGCCTGGACCCACTGGTGGCCCCATCGGTGGCCCCCGGCCTGGACAGCCTCGGGGTGATGCTGCCGGCCACGCCCCTGCACCACCTGCTCGCCAGGGCCTGCGGCGCCCCCTGGTGGCCACCAGCGGCAACCGTTCCGGCGAACCGCTCTGCTTCGACGACGACGACGCCCTCGAACGGCTCGCTCCCCTCGCCGATGGCTTCCTGGTTCACAACCGGCCGATCGCCCTGCCCTTCGATGACAGCGTCGTGCAGGTGGTGGCAGGGCGGACGCTGGTGCTGCGGCTGGCCCGGGGCCTGGCCCCCTGGCGATCGATCTCTCTGCGCTGCTGGACGAAGACGTTGATCTGCATGGGGCCCTGGCCCTGGGGGCGCAGCTCAAGAGCAGCCTCGCCCTCGGCCTCGGCCGCCAGGCGCTGCTCACCCCACACCTGGGGGAGCTGGAGAGCGAGGCGGGGGAGAGGCGGCTGCGCTGGAGCCTGGGGCGCTGGACGGAACTGCATGGCGTCCAGCCCTCCCGGCTGGCCTGTGATCAGCACCGGGGCTACGTCTCCAGCCGCCTCGCCCGAGAGCTGGCCGAGGCGGGCGCCGAGGCTGGCAAAGATCTGCCGCTGCTGGCGGTGCAGCACCACCACGCCCACCTGCTGGCCGTCATGGCCGAGCACGGCCTGGGGCCGCCACGGCTGGGGGTCGCCTGGGACGGGGCCGGACTCGGACCCGACGGCAGCCTCTGGGGCGGTGAGCTGTTGCGGGTGAGCGCCGATGGCTACGAGCGCCTGGCCCGGTTGCGGCCCTTCCCCTGCCCGGGGGCGAGCGGGCCCTGAAGGAACCACGCCGCGCCGCCCTTGGCCTGCTGTTCGCGGCCTACGGCCCAGCCGGCCTGGAGCGGCTGGGGCCCAGCGGGCCCTGGGGCTTCAGCACCGAAGAACGGGGCGTGCTCGCCCGAGCCATGGGCCAGGGGCTGAACAGTCCGCGCTGCAGCAGCATCGGGCGCCTGTTCGATGCCCTCTCGGCCCTGCTGGGGCTCTGCCCGATTAACCGCCATGAGGGGGAAGCGGCGATGGCCCTGGAGGCGGCCGCCTGGCGCTGGCAGGACGCCCACCCAGACCAGGACAGCGGCTTCGCGCTGCGGGCCGGCGCCCCGGGCGAACCGCTGGAGATCGACTGGCGACCGCTGCTCGATGGCCTGCTGGCGGAGCGAGACCGGGGCACGTCCGCCGCGGCCCTGGCCCACCGCTTCCACGTCGCCCTGGCGAGGCTGCTGGTGGAGCTGGCCCAGCGGCTGGGGGCCAGGGAGCTGCTGCTGGCGGGCGGTTGCTTCCAGAACCGGCTGCTGCTGGAGTTGGCCAGCACCGCCCTGGAGCGGGCGGGCATCGCCCCGATCCGGCCCGAACGGCTCCCCTGCAACGACGGTGCCCTGGCGGTGGGTCAGCTGCTGGCGATCGCGTTGCAACGGGGCGCAACAGTTCCTGCGCAGGCGCCGGGGAGGCCTAGAAAGGAACCAGCCCCTTCCGGGGCCCTTGATGGCCCTGGGGAGGCGCCCGATGTGTCTGGCGGTGCCCGGTGAACTGATCCGGATCGAGGAGCACGACGATCCGCTCTGGCGGGTGGGGCAGGTGAGTTTCGCTGGGGTGCTGCGGGAGGTGAGCCTGGCCTGCGTGCCGGAGGCCCGCCTGGGGGATTTGGTGCTGGTGCATGTGGGCTTCGCCCTGGGGATCTGGCAACCAGGCGACGACGACGCCTCGGCTTTTGTGCAGCCGACTGAGCCACCAGCGGAGCTGCCATGACCACCACCGCCCTCGCCACCATCGACGCCAACGAGGCGGTGGCGCGAGTCGCCTACCGGCTCAGCGAGGTGATGGCGATCTACCCGATCACCCCGGCCACCCCGATGGGCGAATCGGCCGATGCCTGGGCGGCGGCGGGCCGCCCCAACCTCTGGGGCACCGTGCCGGTGGTCGAGGAGATGCAGAGCGAGGCCGGGGCCGCCGGGGTGGTGCACGGGGCCCTGCAGAGCGGCGCCCTCACCACCACCTTCACAGCCTCCCAGGGGTTGCTGTTGATGATCCCCAACCTCTACAAGATCGCCGGAGAACTCACCGCCGCTGTGATCCATGTGGCCTCAAGGGCCCTGGCCACCTCCGCCCTTTCGATCTTCGGAGACCACAGCGATGTGATGGCGACACGGGGCACGGGCTGCGCCCTGCTCTGCTCGGCCTCGGTGCAGGAGGCGGGAGACTTCGCCGCCATCGCCACCGCCGCCACCTTGCAGTGCCGCCTGCCGTTCCTGCATTGGTTCGATGGCTTCCGCACCTCCCATGAAATCCAGCGGGTCGCCCTGCTGGACGATGGCGACCTGCGCCAGCTGATCCCCCAGCCCCTGGTGGAGGCCCACCGCGCCCGGGGCCTGACCCCCGATCACCCGGTGCTGCGCGGCACCAGCCAGAACCCCGATGTGGCCTTCCAGGCCCGCGAAGCGGTCAACCCCACCACCGAGGCGGCACCGGCGGCGGTGCAGGCCGCCATGGACCACTTCGCGGCACTCACGAGGCGTGCCTACCGCCTGTTCGACTACCACGGCGCCGCCGATGCCGAGCGCGTGCTGGTGCTGATGGGCTCGGGATGCGAAACGGCCCAGGAAACCGTCGATGCGCTGATGGCCCGCGGCGAGCGGGTGGGGGTGCTGAAGGTGCGTCTGTTCCGCCCCTGGAGCAGCGAGGCCCTGTTGGCGGCGCTGCCCAACAGCGTGCGCGCCCTGGCGGTGCTGGACCGCTGCAAGGAACCCGGCAGCGGCGGTGAACCCCTCTACCTCGATGTGCTCAATGCCCTGCACGAGGCCTGGCCCGGCGAGCGGCCGAAGCTGGTGGGCGGCCGCTACGGCCTGGCCTCGAAGGAATTCACCCCCGCCATGGTCAAGGCGGTGCTCGATCACCTCAAAGGGAGTGATCCGCTCAACCACTTCACGGTCGGCATCGACGATGACCTCACCCATCGCTCCCTGCCGGTCGACGAAGCCTTCGACACCGAAGCCGGCACGGTGTTCCGCGCCATCGTCTACGGCCTGGGCTCCGATGGCACCGTGGGCGCCAACAAGAACGCCATCAAGATCATCGGAGACGCCACCGGCCTCCAGGTCCAGGGCTACTTCGTCTACGACTCCAAGAAATCAGGCTCCGTCACGGTGTCGCACCTGCGCTTCGGGCCCCAGCCGATCCACTCCACCTACCTGATCCGCCGCGCCCAGCTGATCGCTTGCCACCACTGGGATTTCCTCGACTCCTTCGAGCTGCTCGAAGCGGCCCTGCCCGGCGCCACCCTGCTGCTCAACAGCCCCTGGGGGCTGAGGGCACCTGGGAGCGACTCCCCGAGCGCGTGCAGCGGCAGATCCTGGCCAGGAACCTCTCGGTGCAGGCGATCGACGCCAGCCGCCTGGCGCGGGAGCTGGGACTCGGGCCGGCGATCAACACCCTGATGCAGACTTGCTTCTTTGCCCTCGCCGGGGTGATGCCGCTGGAGCAGGCGCTGGAGGCGATCCGCGCCGCCATCCGCCACAGCTACGGCCGCAAGGGGGAGCGGATCGTGGCGGCCAACCTGGCGGCCGTGGACGCGGCCCTCAGCGAACTGAAGCCCGTGCCCCGGGGTCCGATCAAGGCGGCCGATCACCCCCCGCTCGAGCCTTTGGCGGGGGCGCCGGCCTGGGTGCGGGAGTTGATCCAGCCCCAGCTGGAGCGCCAGGGCGACCGTTTGCCCGTGAGTGCCCTGCCCGCCGACGGCAGCTTCCCCTGCGGCACCGCCCGTTTCGAGAAGCGCAACATCGCCGCATCGATCCCGGTCTGGGATCCCGAGGTCTGCGTGCAATGCGCCAAGTGCGTGCTCGTGTGCCCCCATGCGGTGATCCGCGCCAAGGCCTACGACCCCGCCCTGCTGGCCGCGGCGCCGGCCAGCTTCCGCAGCACCGACGCCCGTGATCACCACCTGGCCGGCCAGGCCTTCAGCCTGCAGGTGGCCGCCGAAGACTGCACGGGCTGTGGGCTCTGTGTGGAGGTCTGTCCGGCCCGCAACCGCCGTGAGCCGCGCCTCAAGGCGATCAACATGGCTCCCCAGCGGCCCCTGCGCGAGGAGGAGCGATCCAACTGGGACTTCTTCCTGCAACTGCCGGAGGCCGACCGCCAGACGCTGGACCTGCGCCACATCAACCAGCAGCAGCTGCAGCAACCGCTGTTCGAGTTCTCCGGCGCCTGCGCCGGCTGCGGGGAGACCCCTACATCAAGTTGGCCACCCAGCTGTTCGGCGACCGCATGGTGGTGGCCAACGCCACGGGCTGCTCCTCAATCTACGGCGGCAGCCTGCCCACCACACCCTGGAGCGCCAACGGCGAGGGGCGCGGCCCCGCCTGGTCGAACTCGCTGTTTGAAGACAACGCCGAATTCGGCCTCGGTTTCCGCCTCGGCTTCGACCAGCGCAAGGCCACCGCCGAGCGGCTGCTGAGGGAGCTGTCCGCCCCCGCCAGCAACGGCGAGGGAAGCACGCCTGCACCCGCCGTGCCGCCGTCCCTGGCCGAGGGGTTGCTGACGGCCGACCAGAGCGATGAGGCCGGGATCTACGAGCAGCGCCAGCGGGTGGAGGCCCTCAAGCGGCAGCTGAACGCCCATTCAGGAGCAGACACCGACCCCCGACTCGCCACCCTGCTGAACCTGGCGGACGATCTTGTCAAGCGCAGCATCTGGATGATCGGCGGTGATGGCTGGGCCTACGACATCGGCTTTGGCGGGCTCGATCACGTCTTCGCCAGCGGCCACGACGTCAACATCCTTGTGCTCGACACGGAGGTGTACTCCAACACCGGTGGTCAGATGTCGAAGGCCACGCCGATGGGGGCCGTGGCCAAGTTCGCCAGCGGCGGCAAGCCCGCCGCCAAGAAAGATCTGGGCCTGATCGCGATGACCTACGGCAACGTCTACGTGGCCAGCGTCGCCATGGGCGCCAAAGATGAACACACCCTGCGCGCCTTTCTGGAGGCGGAGTCGTACCCCGGCCCGTCGCTGATCCTGGCCTACTCCCACTGCATCGCCCACGGCATCGACATGGCCAAGGGGCTGCAGCAACAGCGTCTGGCGGTGGACTCCGGCCGCTGGCTGCTCTACCGCCACGACCCGCGCCGCCGCGAACGCGGAGAATCGCCGTTGGTGGTGGATTCCCGTGCCCCAACCGTGCCCTTGGCCGAAGCCATGGCCACGGAGAACCGCTTCCGGATGCTGGGCCTGAGCCAGCCGGAGCGTGCCCGGGAGCTCAGCCGCGCGGCCCAGGAGAACGTGTCCCGGCGCTGGGATCTCTACCACCGCCTGGCGGAGCAGGAGCCATGAGCCGCATCGATTTGAGCACGTCCTGGCTCGGGCTGCCCCTGGCCTCCCCCTGGTGGTCGGGGCCTGCGCGCCCCTGAGCGCCGATCCCGACCGGATCCCGCTGCTGGCCGAGCACGGTGCCGCCGCCGTGGTGCTCCATTCCCTGTTCCTCGAGCAGGTCGAACGCGACTGGCTGGAGTGGGAGCACCACCACCAGCTCGGCTCCCAGAGCCATCCGGAATCCATCAGCTACCAGCCCAGCATTGATCCGGCCCACCTGGGCCTGGATGGCTACCTGCGGGAGATCGAAACCGCCCGGCGCCGGGTCGACATCCCGATCCTCGCCAGCCTCAACGGCCTGCGGCCGGGCCATTGGGCCGAGGCGGCCAGGGCCATCGAGCAGGCCGGCGCCAGCGCCCTCGAACTCAACCTCTACAGCGTGCCCACCGACCCACGGCTGCCGGGCGCCGAGATCGAAGCGCAGCATGTGGCGATCGTGCGCGCCGTCGGCGCCGCAGTGGCCCTGCCGCTGGCGGTCAAGCCAAGCCCCAGCTACACCAACCTGGCCCACATGGCCGCCCAGTTCCAGGCGGCGGGGGCCAGTGGTCTGGTGCTGTTCAACCGTTTTTACCAACCCGACATCGACATCGAAACCCTGGAGATCCGCCCCAACCCGCTGCTGAGCACGGCCGCCGACCTGCGGGCGCCCCTGCGCTGGATCGCCCTGCTGGAGGGCCGCCTCGAGCTGGAGCTGGCCGCCAGCGGTGGCGTCGAGAGCGGCAGCGATGTGGTGCGGCTGTTGATGGTGGGGGCACGGATCACCCAGGTGGTCAGCGCCCTGCTGCGCCACGGCCCGGGCCACCTGCGCCAACTGGAGAGCGAGTTGCGCGCCTGGCTCGAGGCGCACGGCCACCTCTCGCTGAGGGAGTTGCGCGGCTGCATGAGCCAGCGGCGCAGCCCCGACCCGGAGGAGTTCGAGCGGGCCCAGTACATGCGCGCCCTGGGCAGCTATGCCCAGCAGGGGCCCTGGTGAGCCAACGACTCGATCCGCCCCAGGTGGCCCAGGTTCAGGCGTTGCTGGCGTCGATCCGCGCCCGCCTCACCCGGCCCTGGACCCTGATGGAGGTCTGCGGCGGCCAGACCCACGCGATCCTGCGCCATGGCCTCGACCAGCTGCTGCCCCCGGAACTGGAGTTGATCCACGGCCCGGGTTGCCCGGTCTGCGTCACCGACGCCGCCGTGATCGATCGGGCCCAGGCCCTGGCCGCCACCCCCGGCGTGCTCCTGTGCACCTACGGCGACATGCTGCGGGTGCCGGGCTCCAGCGGCAACGATCTGCTCACGGTGCGCTCAGGCGGCGGCCGGGTGCGGATCGTCTACGCCCCCTCGACGTGCTGGCCATCGCCCGCGCCCACCCCGAGCTCACGGTGGTGTTTCTGGCGGTGGGCTTCGAAACCACCGCGCCCGCCACCGCCCTGCTGGCCCACCACGCCTGGAGCGAGGGGCTCAGCAACCTGAAGCTGCTGGTGTCCCTGGTGCGGGTGCCGCCGGCCCTGGAGGCGATCCTGGCCGAGCCAGCGGCGCGGGTGCAGGGATTCCTCGCCGCCGGCCACGTGGCGGCGGTGATGGGCCTGGCGGAGTACGAGCCGATCGCCCAGCGCCACCGGGTGCCGATCGTGGCCACCGGCTTCGGGGCGATCGAACTGCTCGAAGGGGTGCTGCGCTGCGTGAGCCAACTGGAGCAGGGGGAGCACCGGGTGGAGAACGCCTACCTCCAGGGAGCCCCAGACGGGGGCAACGGCGCCGCCCAGGCGCTGATCGAACGGGTGTTCGTGCCCTGCGACCGAATCTGGCGGGGCCTCGGGGTGCTCAGATTGAGCGGCCTGTGCCTGCGCGCCCCCTACGACGCCCTGGCTGCCGATGGGCCGCACCAAAGTGCCGCGAGCACCGAATCGACACCAGCCGCGCAAGACGAGCCCGTCTGCCTCAGCGGCCGGGTGCTGCAGGGGCTGGCCAGGCCCACGGATTGCCCCAGCTTCGGAACGCACTGCAGCCCCGATCGGCCCCTGGGGGCGCCGATGGTGTCGTCGGAGGGGGCCTGTGCCGCCTACCACCGCTACCGCCCCTGAGCCATGACCTCAGGTTGCCCGATACCAACAGAACCCTCCGGCACCATCCAGCTGGGCCACGGTGGCGGCGGCCGCCTCAGCCGCCAGCTGCTCGAGACCCTGATCCTGCCCATCCTGGGCACTCCCGCAGGGGGCGCCCTCGATGCGGCGCTGCTGCCGGCCCAGGAAGGCCCGCTGGCCTTCACCACCGACAGCTATGTGGTGCGGCCGCTGGAGTTCCCCGGGGGCGACATCGGTTCCCTGGCGGTGTACGGCACCGTGAATGATCTGGCCATGGTGGGGGCCCAGCCCCTGGCCCTCAGCCTCGGCCTGATCCTGGAGGAGGGCCTGCCCCTGGCCACCTTGGAACGGGTGCTCCATTCGCTGCGGGCGGCGGCCGAGCGCTGCGGCGTGGCGGTGGTCACCGGGGACACCAAGGTGGTGGAGCGGGGCAAGGGGGACGGCATGTTCCTCAACACCGCCGGCATCGGCCGCATTGAGCACAGCCTGGCGATCGGCCCGGCGGCGATCCGCCCCGGCGACGCCCTGCTGGTGAGCGGCGACCTGGGCCGCCACGGGGTGGCGATCCTGGCCGCCCGCCATGAACTGGGCTTCAGCAGCCCCCTGCCCAGTGACCTGGCACCCCTGCACGAAGACGTGCAAGCCCTGCTGGCCGCGGGCCTGGAACTCCACGGCCTGCGGGACCTCACCCGCGGCGGCCTGGCGGCGGCCCTCGATGAACTGGCGGCGGCGGCCGGCCTCGACATGCTGGTGCTGGAGGAAGCCGTGCCGGTGGCCGCCGCCGTGGGCAGCGCCTGCGACCTGCTGGGGCTTGAACCCCTGGCCATGGCCAACGAGGGTCGCTTCCTGGTGGCGCTGCCGGACTCCCAGGCGGAGGCCGCCCTCGCCCTGCTCAGGCAGGTGCAGCCGACGGCCCAGCGGATCGGCCAGGTGGAGGGTCCTGGGACCGGCAAGGTGCGCCTGGAGAACGCCATGGGGGTGAGGCGCTGGCTGGATCCAGGCCGGGGGAGCAGCTGCCAAGGATCTGTTGAAGCCTGAGGGATTCAGCTCAGCTCTGGTTGCCACCCAACATCTGATCCACCCCCTGGTAGGGGTTGAACTCATCCCAGCCGGGGCTGGCGTCGTTGAACAGACCGAAGCGGGCTGCCTCGTCGTTGAGCAAGGTGTTGCCTTCGGGGCGGGTGTCGCAGGTGATGCCACCACCTGGAGCCGGCGTGCAGTTCTGAAAACGCACATCGGCGCGGGAGCCCGCCGGCGCGGCCAGACAACCCAGCAACAGGGCGCTGGCGAGCAGGGGGCGAAACCTTCGAACCATGTTCAGCGCGGACCCTTCAAGGTAATGATGGCAGAGGTCTCCTTCCACGCAGCGATGTACACCGACTGGACCGCCGTCATCTTGCTGCTGCTCACCGCCGCCCCGCTGGCGGTGGTGGTGGCCACCGCGGTCTTCTTCATCGCGAAGAAACCCGCAAAGCCCCCGCGCTGACCTCGGCCTCCCCCACCACCCCGGGCGCGATGGGAGCAGCCTTGCTCTCCCCGCTGAGGAGGCGGGTCAGCTCTGGGCTGGCGCTGAACTGCGGCAGCACCCCCTGACCGAGACAATCCAGGCAGGTGCGAAAACGATGGTGGCTCATCCGGAGCACACCGCTCCCGCCGCAGGCTTGGCAGCAGGGACGATCACCAGGGCTGGGTGATGGGGAGTCTGGTGATGGGGTGAGCGGGTCGCTCATCAAAACAATCAGGAGTTGAACCCAGTTTCGGACCCCAGGGCGCCCTTGATCCCGAAGCCTTTGTTAAGACTCAGGGCCCGCTCGAACGCCTCCAGGCTCAGTTGCTCCAGCAGAGCCCTGGCGCTCAGCGCGCTGGGCCTAGCCACAAGGCCGAGGCTCCCCGCCAGTCGCCCGATCACCTCGGGGGCGCCCAGCCCCTCGCTCCTCCAGGCCGCCAGGCCCTCAGCCCCCTGGCGTTTGGCCAGGCGCTCCCCCGAGGGCTGGCGCCAGAGGGGCACATGGGCGTAGCTGGGGGCCACTCCCCCCAACGCCTCGATCACCGCCACCTGGGGGGCCGTGGAGGCCCAGAGATCCTCCCCGCGCACCACGGTTGTGATGCCCAGGGCCAGCTCATCCACCGCCGTGGTCAGGTGGTAGGCCAGCACCCCGTCGGCGCGGCGCAGCACCGGATCGCCCACCTGCCGGGCCGCCTGCAGGATTCCAGGGGCCGCCAGCCGCTCCCGCCACTGGATCGGCGCGTCCGGCAGGCGCAGGCGCCAACTGGGCAGGCGCCCCGCCTCGATCCCCCACCGGTTCGGCCGCCCCCGGCAGGTGCCCGGATAGACCGGCGCCTCGCCGTGGGGCGCTGAAGGGTCCGCCAGCATCCGCCTGCTGCAGCGGCAGGGGTAGAGCTCGCCCGAGCGCCGCAGGGCCGAGAGCACCGAGCCATAGAGGCCCCGCCGCTCGCTCTGGCGCAGCAGCGGACCATCCCAGTGGAGCCCCAGCCAGTCCAGATCCCGCAGGATGGCGTCCTCGGCGCCGACACGGTTGCGGGGCCGATCGAGATCGTCGAAGCGCAGCAACCATTCGCCCCGATGCAGCCGGGCGTCGAGCCAGCTGAGCAGGGCGGTGCGCAGGTTGCCCCAGTGCAGCTCTCCGGTGGGGGAGGGGGCGAAGCGACCGCGGTAGGGCGCCGGCCCAGCGACCTCGGCCGGGTTCCGCCCAGGGGCGGGCCGCAGCAGGGGCACCAGATGGGCCGGCAACGCCACCGCTGGGCCAGCAAAAGGCGGCCCAGCGGGCCGCCCAGCTCAGCCGCCAAGGGGCGGATTCATTTCTTCTTGGTCTTCTTCGACTCGGTCTGGACCCGGTCCTTGAACAGCTTGCCGGCGGTGAAGGCGGGCACGTGCTTGGCGGGAATGGCGATCTTCTCGCCGGTCTTGGGGTTCAGACCCTGGCGGGCGGAGCGCTCGCGGGCTTCGAAGGAACCGAAACCAAGGATGGATACCTTTTCTCCTCCCACCACCGAATCGATGATGGTTTCGATGGCAGTATCGATCACCAGGGACACATCGGTTTTGGTGAGCTCGGTGCGGAGGGCAACGAGGTTGACGAGATCAGCTTTGTTGGTCATCGGGAACGGAATCCTCCGGATCAGCGGAAGCCGTGCGGGTCGGAGAGTCCCTTGCGGCCGTGGGTGTGAGCGCGCTAATCGTATGGGTGTTCGCGGCCCCAGGCAACCGGAACATCAATCTCAGCCATAGTTTTGGCCCCGCACGAACGCTCAAGGGGGCCTTTGGTTGCCCAGGGCACACAATCGAGCTTCGCCGTGGGCCGATCGGCGAACGGCTCATTCGCCTTCCCTTGCGGCCTGAGCGGCCAGATCCTCCAGCAGGTCCTCCAGGAGCCGGCGGCCGCCGCTGATCAGCTTTTCGCCCCGCAGCGCCCCCAGCCCCGCCCCACTGGCGATCCAGTCGGGGGCCCCGGGGGGAGCCAGCGGCGCAGGCGCTCCAGGCTGCGCCGCTGCCGCGGCCAGTGGAAGGTGCGGGCCGTGCGCAGGGGGGCCAGCTGGTTCACGCCGGTGGGCACCAGCAGGCGTCCGCAGAACAGCCCGCCCGCCTCCAACGCCAGCACGACGCAGGCCCCCGGCGTGGGCCCCGGTGTCCAGAGCAGGCGCACCCCGGGCTGGGGCTCGGCCTCCTCGGCAAACGTCTCCAGCCGGGCCACCCCCGGCAGCAGATAGGCCTCCTGCTCCTGCACCAGCACCGGCCAACCGAGCGCCTCCTGGAAACGCCGGCAGCGGCCATGGCCCTCGCGGCTGGTGAGCAGGATCCTGCCGCTCTGGCGCTCGCGCAGAAAGGTCAGGTTGGCCTCGGTGTACCCCGGGCAATCGATCAGCACGCCGCCACCGCCGCCCGGCAGGGCCTGCCACCAGGCGGTGCCCCCTGGCTGTCGCGGCTGGGGGCGAACACCCACAGGTTGTCTTGCACCGGCTGGGGTGGTCGTCCGGTTTCGCTGGGGCTGGCGATGGCCATGGAGTCACCGAACCGGATCACCGACCTAGCTTGTGACGCCATCTGCGCGGGCCCTTGGCGTCGATCCAACTGGGACACCCCTGGCCCCTGGGGGCGAGTCTGACCGCCGCTGGCGTGAACTTCTCGGTGGTGGCGCCCCGGGCCACCCGGGTGGAACTGCTGCTGTTTGAGCGCGGCGATTCCCCCGAACCCGATCGGGTGATTGCCCTGGATGGGCGCCACCGCTCCGGCGACCACTGGCATGTGGAGGTGCCGGGGCTGGGGCTGGGGGCCTGCTACGGCTACCGGGTCTTCGGGCCCCTGCTGCCCGGCCAGCACAATTTCGATCCCTCCAAGGTGCTGCTCGATCCCTGCGCCCGGGCGATCGACGGCTGGCAGGTCTACCGCCGTGGCGCCGCCGCCGGCGCCGCCCCCAACACCAGCAGCTGCCTCAAGGGTGTGGTGACCGAACGGGACCGCTTCGATTTCGAGGCGGCGCCGCGGCCCCGCCACAGCTGGTCGCGCACCGTGATCTATGAACTGCACGTGGGCGGCTTCACCCAGGGCCCCGGCTGCCCGGTGAGCCGGGCGCTGCAGGGCACCTATCTCGGGCTGATCGAGGTGCTCGGCGAGCTCAAGGCGTTGGGGGTCACCGCCCTGGAACTGCTGCCGGTGATGGCCTTCGATCCCCACGACGCCCCCGACGGCCGGCTGAACCACTGGGGTTACAGCCCCCTGAGCTGGCTGGCGCCCCACCACGCCTACGTCGCCGGCGGTGATCCGCTCACGGCCCGGGGGCAGGTGCGCCGGCTGGTGAGCGCCTGCCACCAGCTCGGCCTCGAGGTGCTGGTGGATGTGGTCTACAACCACACCACCGAAGGCAACCAGGAGGGCCCGACCCTCAGCTGGCGGGGCTTCGACGACCGGCTCTATTACCACCAGACCGCCAAGGGGGAGTACCTGGATGTGAGCGGTTGCGGCAACACCGTGGCGGCCAACCGGCCCCTGGTGCGGCGGCTGATCCTGGAATCGATGCGCTGCTGGGCCCTGGAGCTGGGGGTGGATGGTTTTCGCTTCGATCTGGGCATTGCCCTCTCGCGGGGGAGGGTCTCGCCCCCTCGACCAGCCGCCCCTGTTCGAGGACATCGAGGCCGACCCGGAACTGAGCGATCTCAAGCTCGTGAGCGAGCCCTGGGACTGCGGCGGCCTCTACCGGCTGAGCGATTTTCCGGCCCGGCGGGTGGCCGCCTGGAACGGCCGCTTCCGCGATGACCTGCGCAGCTTCTGGAAAGGCGATGAAAAGACCAGCTGGTCGATGGCCCAGCGGCTCAACGGCAGCCCGGATCTGTTTGGCGGCCAGCCGGCGGAGGCCGGCCGCTGCATCACCTTCATCACCGCCCACGATGGCTTCACCCTGGCGGACCTGGTCAGCTACAACCGCAAGCACAACCTCGCCAACGGCGAGGACGACCGCGACGGTGACAACCACAACAACAGCTGGAACCACGGGGTGGAGGGCCCCAGCAGCGACCATGCGGTGGTGGCCCTGCGGGAGCGGCAGCTGCGCAACCTGCTGGCCTCCCTGCTGCTGGCACCGGGGGTGCCGATGCTGCTGATGGGCGATGAGGTGCGCCGCAGCCAGGGGGCAACAACAACGCCTGGTGCCAGAACAACCCGATCGGCTGGATGCACTGGCGCGCCAACGCCCAAGACCTGGCCCTGCGGCAATTCTGTCGCCGGCTGCTGCGGCTACGGGAGCGGCTGACACCGCTGCTCAACCCCGACCAGGCCACCCTCGAGGAGCTCCCGGTCCAACGCCACTGGCACGGGGTGGAGCTGAATGCCCCCGATTGGGCCAAGTGGTCCCACTCCCTGGCCTGGAGCCTGGAGACCCCCACCAGGGGGCGCTGCTCTGGTGCGGCATGAACGCCTACTTCAAGGCCATGCACTTCGATCTGCCCCCCTGCCCCGGCGGCTGGCTGCGGGTGATCGACACCGCCCTGCCCGCCGGTCAGGACCTGCCCGAGCGGCCCGAACGCTGGAGTCCGCCGGGGGCGCCGCTGGAGAGCCGCAGCCTGATGCTGCTGGTGGCCGCCCCGCTGCTGGCAGGAGTGAGGCTCTGAGGACGAAGCGGAACCGCCCGTCACATCAGGAGAGGAACCCCCAACACAACGGGCGTCGTGCCAACAAAACAAGAGCGGGCGGCGGGAATCGAACCCGCATCATCAGCTTGGAAGGCTGAGCTATAAAATGCCCAGTCTCATTGCTGTGACTGGTTTCTCAATTACAAAAATCGGCCATGTGAGATGTTATGTGAGATGTTTTGGCGCAGGCGTTGTCAATAAGCCCCGGCGGCAAAAATCGAGCAGGGGGTTCTTGGGAGTTGGCGAGACAGCTTCTGGACCTCCGAGACGAAGGCAGTCGGACGCCACGCCGTTGACCTAAGACCCCAAGCGCAAGCAGACCACTCCTTGCCGCCCCTATTAAAGGCAAGCCTGCTTTCCTTGAATAAGCTTCGGCTGTGTTCAAGGTTCGTCGAGGGACGTTCCCATGCGGCGCGAGTCCACAGGTCGCTACGAAATCAGCACCACCACAGGAGAATCCGTGCGGGCCTTCGTGCCGGCGTCGCTACCTCCTCATCCACCGATCACTCTTGAAGGGCCGCTTCAGGCCCTGCACGAGCGAGCCCTGTTGGCTTGCGGACGTCTGGACGGAGTCTCGGCGCTGCTGCCGGATCCAGAGCTTTTCCTCTACACCTACGTGCGGCGAGAGGCGCTGCTCTCCTCCCAGATCGAGGGCACCCAGTCGTCCCTCTCCGATCTGCTGCTCTTTGAACTGGAAGAGGCGCCTGGTGTTCCCTTTGATGACGTGGTGGAGGTTTCCAGCTACGTGGCCGGCCTTGAGCATGGTCTGGCGCGGCTGCGGGAAGGATTCCCTCTGTCCTCCCGCCTGCTGCGGGAGATCCACGCCAAGCTGCTGGCACGGGGCCGCGGGGCCGATCGGCTTCCTGGTGAATTTCGCCGCAGCCAGAACTGGATCGGCGGCACCCGGCCCGGCAATGCAAGCTTCGTGCCGCCGCCACCGGGCCTAGTGGAGGACTGCATGGCGCAGTTGGAGCACTTCATCCATGGAACCGCCCAAAACGAGCACGAGCTGCCGGTGCTGGTGCGTGCCGCCCTGGCCCACGTGCAGTTCGAGACGATCCACCCATTCCTCGACGGCAATGGTCGCTTGGGCAGGCTCCTGATCGTGCTGGTGCTGATCGATGCCGGCGTTCTGCAGCAGCCCTTGCTCTACCTCAGCTTGTTTTTCAAGCAGCACCGCAGCCGCTACTACGAGCTGCTGGAAGGTGTTCGCCGCGAGGGCGACTGGGAGGCCTGGATCGATTTCTTCCTGGAGGGAATCGTGACCACCGCGAGCTCAGCCGTCGCCACCGCACACCGGCTGCTGGCGCTTTTTCGCGGCGACGAGGCCAGGCTCACGGGCCTGGGGCGGTCTGGTCCGAGCGTGCGCCAGATCTTCCAAGCCCTGCGCCAGCGCCCACTGACCAGCATCGGCCAGATCCGAGCGATGAGCGGCCTGAGCTTTCCCACCATCAGCAAAGCCATCGAGACCCTGGTCGAGCTCGGGATCGCCCGCGAGATCACCGGTGGGCGGCGCAATCGCCTGTTCGCCTACGACGCCTATCTGGCCATCCTCAGCGAGGGCACTGAGCCGCTCTGAGCCATGAAGGCCCACCCCGGGAGCGGGGAGTGATGGTGTCACACGGCGCAAGGGCTGCGCGAGTCGATGAGGCCGCTGCGCGGTCACCGACCCTTGCGCTCGCGTGATCTCTTCGCTCCTCGCCGCCACCGGGATGGGTGGCTGAGGTCACGCCTGCACGGCGCCTCTCCCGCGGCTGCGGTGCCGCTGCTCATCCGGCCGGCTGGTGCTTGATGGATCAGGTGTGCTGATTGCAAGAGGTTCCCTCGCGCGGCTGCGCGGGCTATCAATCAGGCCTGGAGCACCAAGCTGGCCACAAAGATGGCCAGTTGGACGCCACTCAATTCAGCCGTGGAGCGTGAGCTGTGACCCCTCAAATTCCAGTGATTGCAGTGGCTCTGGCCTGCATAAAGTGGATTTGTACTGCTAAGATTAGGTCAGCGCCAAAGGCCCCGAGCCCATCGCCTGCGGCAACGTCATCCCCTGATCTCGCCATCACCGCCGCATTCGTATCAGCGGCATGATGCCCCGATCAGTTGTCACCTGCGGCAACTGATTCCATGGCTGTTTGTACTTCATCCAGGCCTGAAGTGGGCCCCGGTCGCTCCCTTGTGATCGTGGCCGGCGGCGGCCGAGATCTGGCCTGGCCCCATCAGCGGGTGGCTGCTGAGCTGCTGGCCCGCAGCAGCGGCCGGCTCGTTCATCTGCTGCTCCATGGCGGAGCACGCGGAGCCGATGCCGCCATCGCCCGCGCCGCCCATCAGCTGGGTTGGTCGGCACTGGTCATGCCTGCCGAGTGGCGGCGCCATGGCCGGGCTGCCGGGCCGATCCGTAATCGGGAACTGCTCGAACTGGCCGTTGCCCGGGCCTTGTCCCACTCCTCCCCCGGTGTCTCCACCTCGGTGCTGGTGGTGGCCTTCCCCGGCGGGCCAGGCACCGCCTCCCTGGTGCAGCAGGCCCGCCGGATGGCCTCACGCTCCCCGGTGCCGATCGCCGTGGTGGAAGTCAGCCCATCCGCCGGTCGCTGGGCCCATCCCGCTGCTGCCGCTCGCTGTTGAAGCCTTCCGCGCCTGTTGCTGCCTCCGTTCCCCATTCCTCTCAACGACATGGCTGTTCTCACCCCCATCCCGATCGCTTCCGTCTCTCCGGCCATTGCCCCACCGGTAGCTGCTTCTGAATCCGCCGGTCCCGCCTGCGCCTTGCAGCGCAACGGTTCCCTCTGGCAGCTGGGCATCGAGGCCCAGGAGCTCACCACCGCCATCGGCCAGCTGGCCGAGCAGCTTGAGGCCGATGACGACGATTCCCGCAGTCAGGCCCTCGCTGAGCTGGAGGCCGCCCTGCTGGCTGAGGAGGGCAACAAGCAGGCCCTGGCGGCCAAGGCCGATGCCACCTGCTGGGTGATCGAGCATCTGCGCGGCCAGGCCGCCTATCGCCAGCAGCAGGCCAAGCGCCTCACGGAGCTTTCCCGCTCCGATGTCGGCCGGGCCGATGCCTTGGAGGAATCGCTGGTGCTGGTGCTCACCCGGCTACAGCCCGGCGCCACCGCCTTCTCTTTCCCCAATCACGAGCTCAGCAGCCGCAAATCCCAGGCCGTCGAGATCGAGGACGAGGAGACCCTGGCGCGGGAGTGGCAGTCCTCCACCACCAGCTGGAAGCCGGATCGCCTGCTCATCAAAGACGCGCTTAAGGCAGGCCAGGACGTCCCAGGCGCCCAGCTGATCAGCCGCCGCAGCTGGCGCATCCGCTGACCGGCCAGAGCTGTTTCAACCGGGCCGCTGCCTGGCGGCCCACTGCACCCCTTACAGAACAAGCCATGACCAGCAGCACCTTTACTGCCGAGCAGATCGCCACCCTCACTGCACCCCTCGATCGCGCCAAGGTGCGTCAGCGGGAGCAGGGCCGGACCACCGTCAGCTACCTGGAGGGATGGCAGGTGATCGCGGAAGCCAACCGCATCTTTGGCTTTGACGGTTGGACGCGAGAAACAACCTCAGTCCGCTGCGTCAACCAGAGCGAGCGCAGCATCGGCCGGGACAACCGCCCTGGCTGGGGCGTCACCTACACAGCCCGGGTTCGCATCACCGTCGGCCATCTGGGCACCGCCCCACTGATCCGCGAGGGAACCGGCGCCGGCCACGGCATTGACGTGGACCTGGGCCAGGCCCATGAATCGGCCATCAAGGAGTCCGAAACCGATGCCATGAAGCGTGCCCTGATGACCTTCGGGAACCCGTTCGGGCTGGCGCTTTATGACAAGCAGCAGCGGGAGGTCACCCAATCGGAAGGGGACAGAGCCCATCAAGTCCCTGCCAGCAACGGCAAGAGGTCGATCCATCGCCGCCCGTCCCCCGCGGCACAGAACGCCGCAGCGGAAGCCACAGGCGACCCAAGCCTGTCGCCCCTCGATCCGGCCACCATCAGCCAGATGTTGGCCACCCTGCGCAGTCTGCCGAGGCCGGTGCTGGAGGGGTTCACCAAGGCTTTCCGCAAGCGCTTTCAGGTCCCGGAGGACGCCACCTCCATCGCCGATCGGATTTGTCAGAAGCGTCACCACGACTGGATCGAGGCGTATTTGGTTCAGCACCAGAGCGTTGTCTGAGATCCAGTGATCCGGCAGCTCAGATCGGATGAGCTGCCTACCATTCATGAGACCGGCCGCCCTAAGGGCCATGACCACGCAAACCGATCTGGGCTGGGCAGGCTGCAGTGCTGTGGAGATGGATCCTCAGCGCGTGAGCGGAGCCTGGGTGTTCCGCGGTACCCGGATTCCGGTGGCGGCTCTGTTCGAAAACCTGGAAGACGGTGTCTCCTTGGCTGAATTCGTCGAACTGTTCCCAGGGGTGAGCCTCGAGCAGTCACGGCTAGTCCTGGAGCACGCCGCTCGGAGCACCGCTGCTGCCGCACTGGCCTGAGTGCGGATCCTGTTTGACCAGGGGACACCCGTTCCCCTCCGCCGCTCATTGACCGGCCATGTGGTGGTCACGGCCTATGAGCTGGGTTGGTCGACCGTCACCAATGGCGAGCTGATTCGCCTGGCGGAGCGGGAGGGCTACGAGCTCCTGATGACCACCGATACGAACCTGCGATATCAGCAGAACCTGAGCGGGCGCAGCAACGCGATCCTGGTGCTGACAACAACCAGCTGGCCGCGGATTCGGGAGGTCACAGGCGAGCTCCAGGCAGCGGTCGCCGCCATTGAAAGCGGTGGCTACGAGGAACTGTTCATTCCCTGAACACCTCAGCGCCGCAGTCGCGAACATCCCTTCGCGGCGCCCAGCAGCTGGCAACGGCCACGCTCCCAACCGCCTGCCCGCAGGTTTGCCATCCGATGCTGCACCGACCGATGGCGCCGACTCAGCCATCGAGGACCAGGCGCTGCTGCCCCTCGATGGCGCCACGATCCAGCGGATTCACGCCACCATTCGCAGCCTTTCCCAGCCTCAGCTGGAGGGGTACCGCTCCGCGGAAGACTCCGTCTTCACCAAAGCATTCCGCAAGCGGTTTCAGGTCCCGGAGGAGGCAACTTCCATCGCCGATCGGATGCTGCAGAAGCGGCATCACGATTGGATCGAGGCCTTCCTGGTGCAGCACGCAGCTGTTCCAGCGTGATTCCAGGAGTAGAAGCGGCTGTGCTACTTGTGGGCACCTTCATTGCACCCAATTACGCCCGAGTGGGTCAGTGCCCAGTCCGCATGAACTGTTGCAGCAAGAGCAGGGAACGTTGCTCAGCAACCTGATGCTGAACTTCCTCGCTCTGGACCTTTAGCGGCAGCACCTCGAGACAAGCGCTCCCAGGTGCCAGAGCGAGCTCTTGGCCTGTCATCAATGGGAGAAGATCCAGGTCCCCGAAGTGGTCGGAGGTCGCGAACGCCAGGAGCTTGTCGCCCTCACGATCTTCGAAGTAGGCAACGGTATAGGAGGTGCCAAAGGGCCCTTCCGCTGTCGTTACCACCTTGTGGAGCAGGGCTCGCGTCGGTTGATCCGTCGTCATCGTTCAGCTCTCCGCTCACACGCGATCGACTGCCGTTCTCGCCCTAGACATCTCCATCGATGTCACCTGGCGGGAGCGGATGAGCAAAGCAGGCGCAGTCCCCCGCCATGGGTGGGCGGTTGTTGAGTTGTACGGATCGGGCTCCGGTGACTGCCGGGAATGATTCAGCATGAAAAGGCTCCAGAACATGTGGAGTGGCCCGCAAGGGGAGGCTCAGGGAGGTCAGATTCCCTGGGCCCTTCTTGCGTAGAAGGGCCGTCCCGTGCGGAGTTCAAGGTCTAGCACCGGCTTCTGGGCCAAGACGGGCGGCAAACACCAGGAGTGGTGTAAGGGCCCTCAGCGATTGCCAGATTTGGTGGTTGTCCGTAGGATCGCCCCCTTGTGATCTGGTTGTGAGAGCCCGTCTGGCTGGGCATCCCGAGAACCGGCGCAACCTCATTCCAGTAACACCGCGCAAAGGCACTGCAGCGCAACGGTTCTCATCGTTCTCAATAAGGCGCGTGTGACAACCGAAGAAGTGGCGGCTCCTCGGACGGTCTTCGGTCGAGCCGGAGTCGAGCCAGTGCAGGCGTGGGCAACTGATCGGTGATGGCGGTTCTTCCTCCCCGGCAGATAGCGCAAGCTGTTCGGCTCAAGATGTCGATCGACGAGCGGCCCTACCTCCATGTCACGGCTGACGCTGCCAGGGGCATCTGCAAACCCTGTCGGCCTGTTCCGCTTGCCAGGGAGGCTCGGTATAAACCGGGTAATCCTTTCAGCCAATGCCCAGCCACACCGCCGGCACTGCCTTGGGCAGCGATCCTTGCGCAGGCATGGGAGGCAACGCCACCCGCCTACCTGCTGCAGCCAGCAGGTAGCGCATGCCCGTCCCAGGTTTTGATCGGTATGGCCTGCTTCCAGGTGGAGTTCATGGATGCACGATGCAGGAAGTGGAGGCCGCCCTTGCTTGGAATGCCCAACGGCGTCAGCTGACCTCGCTGCTGAGGGAATTCATCACGGAGGAACTGTCACCTCGCTTTTCTGTGCTTCCTCCCGTGGTGCTGGACGGCAGTTATGTGACCTCGGAGGAGAACCCAGCCGACATCAACCTCGTCATGGAGCTGCAGGAATTTCCTGATCAGCAAAAGATGCAGGCACTTGAGCTTTGCCAACGATGCCCTGACATCCTGCTGCGTTATCGGATCGACCTGAAAACAGCGCTGCAGCGATCGGGGGCAGACCTTGTTGCTTACTTCAGCTCTTTGGATCCCAGGGAGGCAATCGCCATGAATCTGTATCACGACCACAAAAAAGGTCTGTTGAGGTTGCGGTGATGGGCGGCTGGATCGACGCGACTGAGGGCAAGGCCCGCATCATCCACCAGGAGTTACTGGCGGCGCGTGAGCTAGCCGTGCGCATGGGCAAAGATCCCGATGAAATCAGCTCTCCCTATTTCGAGCTGCTCGCGAAGCTCTATCGGGATGATTTCCCCATTGCCTTCCTGGCGGATCATTCGGATTTGGTCGCTCGCTTTACGGGGCCAGGGGTTCTCAATCACGAGCCGCCGGTTTCGCTGGTCACCGGAGCCTTCTCCAAGCTGCGCACGCAGATTCAGCACATCGCCAAATCGATCGCAGGGCTGGAAGAGAAGAAGGTGCGTTGGCCTGAGCATCTCGATCCCAACCTGTCCGGGTTGGCCTACGGAAGCCTGGTGGTGGGGATGCGGGTGCCGCGCCCTGGGGAACTGGACTCCCAGGGGCAGTTGGTTCTCGAAGGCGTCACCGACGGGCTTTACCAAGCCGTGCGTGACGCTGTCCGCAGCCTTCCCATCATCCCAAGGCTGATCGAGGATGACGGTGTCAGTGAAGAGGTTTATTCCCTGTTTCCTGATCCTGCCGTACGAGACACGATCATGCTGGCTGCCCACAAGCTGGCCCCATCCTCCAAGAACAAAGGCATCACCAATTTGTACCTGAGTTGCCCAGGAGAAGACGAGCTGGCACCCACTGCGCTGACCAAGAAGAGCCGGGAGATCTTGAGGAAAAGCTTGAACGAACCGTCCTGGAAGCGCTCCAGTGGCACCGATTCCTTTGAGGGTGTGGTGCGGGAAATCGATCTGGATGCCTTTCGCTTTGAGATCCGCGGCGCCCGGTATCTGCGCGGCATCCGTTGCATGTACGACGAGCGGTATAAGACAAAAGTCAAGGAGATTCTTGATTGCACCGTCCGGGTCAGCGGCAGCTATGAGGCGGCTGCCGACAAGCAGCCCAGTCTTGTGGCGGTGGAATCCATTGAGATTCTGCGCAGGGCCGACGAACAGCTGGACCTGCTTGGGCACTGAGATCTGCCAGCTGGCTGCTCCGATCCCCAGGTGCTGCATTGGTCCCAATGGCGGAGGTGCTGGCTGAGGCAGACCTGGGTGGTGCGGTCCAGCCGGAAGTCACTGCCGATCAACACGGCTCCTGGGGCTTCGCTGCAGTCGGATCGTCAGCACCCGTAGGAGATCACGACGTCCCCCTCGGCCACAGCACCCCGCTGCTGGGCCTGCTGCCACCACCGCCCCCGCCGCTGCCCTGCAGTTGCTTGGCATAGAACGGGTGCTGGCGCACCCCAGCGGCGCCGAGCGCCGACATGCTCCAGTCGGTCAGGAAGTCCGGCGCAGCGGCCGGACCCATCCCAAGGGCCTGCAGCGGCGCCAGCGGGCAGAAGCTCAGGCGATCCGGCACCGTTTCCCACGGCAGTGAGCCGACGGTGCTCCAGAGCGCCAACGCCGCAGGCGTCCCCGTTGGCTGCAGGAACCACAGATCAGTGGCACCGCCATAGGCCGCCGCCAGCTGATAGAAGGTGCCGCCGCCGGCCGGACTGCTGACCCGGCCCAGGCGGCGCGGGCTGCTGAGCTGGTTGTCCCCCAACCACAAGCAATCGGGCAGCACCACCCGGGGCTGAATCGTCCCCGGCTGGAACAGACCGCTGGTGGGGTTCGCATACAACCCATAGCCTTGACTCAGCTGCTGAACACCACCGAGCGCATACGGCATCACAGAACATGACACCAACGTGTTGTTGTTCCAGATGTAGCTGTTCTGCGAATAGAACATGCCGACATAGGCATTGGAGCGGTTGAAGAACACATTCCAGCCTGATGTTGCCGGCGACCTGAACAGAACCATCGTGTGGTTCTGCGTGTAGGTGTCCGCGCCGATCGGTGCAATCGAGTAGCAGAAAAACTCACGGCCAGGTGCCGTGTCCATCAGCACCAGCAACATCGCGCCGTAATCAATCGCCGGCGATCCATCCGCCGCGTAATGAGACAGACCAGCACTGACGCTGTGCAAAGTGGAAGCGAACGTGCCGTAGCCGCCGTTGCTGCTGTCGATGGTGTAGGCGCTCTCCAGGCCCAGCCGCAACAGAGCCGTGCTCGAAGATGCGTTGTAGCCCTGGACTTTGCTGGTGTTGTAGAAGCTCAAGAGCACCGGATTAACCGGATGGCCGAGGCGCCACACATACCCGAAGTTCGTTACTCCCGACGCGGAATTGTGATCCTTGACGACCTGCAACTGCAGAGCAGCATTGGCCGGCGTGGCGTTCACCACCGCCGCGAACGCCGAGAAGGCCTCGCTCAGCCGCAGGCCAGGGCTGCCGACTGCCTTGCTGGTCCAGTTCCAGGAGGCCCACTGTTGGGCTGAAGTGGCAAGGGCCATAGGGAAGAACTGCGCTGGAATCAGGTGGTGGGATTAACGACCCGCACCGCCAGGCGCGAGGGGCCGAGCTGCAGCCATTCGCTGCCGTCAGCCGCCTTGAAATAACCGAGCGTGACGAAGGTGCGGTTGTAGGTCGCCAGGTCCTGTGGCAACACCACCGGATCCCACCACTGCACCGGCGGCAGTGGCGTTGCAAAGGCCACGCCGGGTGTGATCGGGAGCCACTGCGCCGGCCGGGCGAGCAGGAACGGAGGACCGCTGGCCGTCCAGTCATTGCGGAAACCCCCAGACAGCAGCACCTGCGGCAGGTTGCGGCTCCAGGCCGCCGTGTTGATCACAGCGGCCATGTCGGTGTTCGAGAGGTGCCAGTCACCAGTGGTGACGTCCTTGGCGATCAGCAGCGGCAAGGCCTGGCGGTTAGTAAAGGCGTGCTGAGTGAGGCCAAAAGCGAAAAACTCCTGGCCCGGTGTCAGGCTCCAGGCCGTCGCCGCACCAATCGGCATCGGCAACGTCACCGTGCCCGCTGTGTTCGTCGTGCCCCGACCACCGGAGAGCAACCCGTGGTTACCCAAGCCGCCAGCGGGCGCGTGGCCCGCAGCCAGGCCCGCATGGGCGTTCACCGCCGCCGTGGAGGTGTTCATCACCCACTGGCTCATCAGCTCCACCGGCGAGCCGAGGTTCTGAGCGGTGAGCCGTGCCTTGATCGTCCAACCGAGGAAACCGGGCGCTGCCGCGCTGTTGGTGCTCAGGGTCAGCAGCTGAGCCAGGTTCTGAGAGTTGGCCGCACTGATCCAGGTGGCCAGCTCCATGTCCACCTGCGCCGCCATCGCGCTCAGCGCACCCAAGGCGTTTGGCTCGTCACCGCGGCGTGAGAGATCGCGGATCGTTGCCGCCATCAGGACGGCACCGTGTCGTGCTCGACCAGGGCCCGCACCGTCACCGTCGCCGCATGGGCCACGTTCAGCGCAGTGCGCACCCGAGCGAAGAGCCGCGCCTTGAGCGGCGTCTCGCCATTGGAATAGGTCGAGCCCGGTGCAGGCCACAGCCACGGGATCACGCCATCGAAGCTCAGATCCAGCAGCACTCCGCTTGAGAGCGGCGGATCCTCCACGATCGGCCGCGCCGTATCAGCGTTCCGCGCCTGCGCGCTCGCATAAAAGGTGATCCAGGCGGCGATGTCACAACCGACCGCCAGGAAGCGGCCATCAGTGCCCAGCTCCACGAAGGTCAGATCCAGCACCGACGGCGCCGTGACAGTCGCCGTGACCCGCTGCTCCTCCACGCGCCGAGGCGTGTCGATCCGGGGAACCCAGCCCATCAGGGCACCACAGGGATTTTGCGGATGGCGCGAGTGGTCTGGCTGAAGCTCTTGCTGATGGGCCCCCACGAGCCGTAATACCAGTCCTGGCAGATCGCCGTGGTGGCCTGATCCTCAGTCGAGGTCCACATGTTCCCCTCGAAGAACGCCTGAGCACCACCAATGGAGAAGCCCGTCACCACGGTTTGGGCCGGGATCGACAGGCTGTAGTTCGCCGTGGTCACCGGCACCGCGTAGGGGTTGGCGCCATAGCCCGGAGTGCTGCCATCGGTGTTGTCGGGCTTGAACCTCCGGTACAGGATCTCCAGCTCGTAGAGCGCCGGCACATACCAGTCGCTGTAGCCGCCGATCGTGAGCGCCCGCGCCCACTGGGCAGCGGGGTGGCCCGCATCGTTGGCGGCGTTGCTGTTGGCCAGCCCATCGAACGTGCTCGTGGCCCCGGCCGTGGCCGTATTGGCGGTCTTGAGCACCTTCAGGGCCTGACCCGTGGACTTGGGCGAAATGATCAGCGCATGGGTGGCCACCCCATTCGCCGTAGCCGAGATCAGCCCGCCGTAGTAGCCCCCTCATAGGCAGAACCGATCGCCGGCAGGCTGCCAACCGGAGTGCCAGCACTCACCGTCAGCTTGTAGACGGTGCCCGACACGTTGTCGAGGTACATGTCCCCGTCGATCTGGCCGGGGATGTTGGCCGGTGGCGGCCCGGATCCCACAAACCAGCCCGTGCCGCGGGAGCCCACCGCGCCAGTGGTGCCAGCCACGCCAGCAGGGCCCTGGATGCCAGCCGATCCAGCCGTACCAGCCGGGCCCTGGGGGCCAGCGGCGCCAGCCGGACCTTGGGCACCTGCTGTTCCAGCGGGGCCCGTCGGACCGGCCGGGCCTTGGATCTGACCTGCGTTGACCCAGTTGCTGCCAGCGGCGTTCCAGGAATAGAGCGTGTCGCCCTCGTCTTGAACGATGTAGGCGTCACCCTGCTGCCGGTTCGAGGTCGGCAGCGCCGAGTAGGTGGCGACCGAGCCCTTGAGGTTGATGCCGGTGCCGGCCGCGCCTTGCGGGCCAGTCGGACCGGCTGCTCCAGGAGCTCCAGCCGTGCCAGCCGGACCTTGCGGGCCAGTGCTGCCAGCTGTACCTGCTGTGCCGGCGGTGCCCTGCGGGCCGGCTGGACCTTGCGGGCCGGCTGACCCGGGTGCGCCCGCCGTGCCGGTCGGTCCAGGGGAACCCTGCGGACCCAGCAGGGAGCCGGTGTTATTCCAGGGCATCGAAGCCAGGCCGCATCACGTCACCAGCTATTGCCACTGACGTGCTCACCGCTGAGCGGCAATCGAGAACAGCAGCGTGCCTGTGTTGATCAAGGCATGGAGGAACGGCAGCTTGGTGGACCCATCCACGAAAAAGCTCATCGCCAACTTGGCGCCCACCAATGCGGCGCCCTGGGGATAGCGCAGGTAGGTCCAGGGCTCCAGCACCCGGTTGCGCAAGTCAAAGCGCGCAAACCGCTGGGTGCCGTTGATGCTCAGGTAGAGATAGCGCCCGCCATTCGCCAGTGGGTCATGGGCACCGCAGGTGCCCGTGGTGAAGGTCGTCAGCCCCTTGTTGCCGTAGGCGATATCCGCCGACCACACCCCGGTGGCGCCGCCGGCCAGATCAAACAGGTCGATGATGTTCGCAGCACCACCACGGATCCGGTAGATGAAGCTGTGGCGTGCATTGCCGGAGGGATCACGGCCAATCCCGAAGCTGTGCTCACAGAAGATCCCAGCACCACCAGCGACAGCCGCCGCCGCAAAGCTGGACGTGTCCCAGCTGTTGGCGGTGATGTTGTAGGTGAAGACGCTGGTCTGGTTCGTGAACAGCAGGATCTTGTCGTCGTCGTTCTCGACCACGAACTTGGCGGTGGCCGATGGCGTCACCGTCCAGGCCGTCGCCACGGTCCAGATGGGCGAGCCGCCGGCCGTGTGAGACGCAATCCGGCGCCGTTGGCCCACCGCCGTCGGCGTGGCGGTGTCCTCCGTAATCCGGATCTGGAAGTTGCGGTACTCGTTGAGCAGCAGCGCCGGGACCGACGCGGTGCCCTGCACGATCGTGGTGCTCGTCGCGCCCGTTGTGGCGCTCAGCACTCCCAGGAAACCGGCGCCGGGTAGGAGATCGTTCGGGACGTAGCCCTCGCTCAGGGCCACCAGCGACGAGTCACTGCCGATCGTCGCCGGCAGGTTGGTGGTGGCCAGGTTGCCGCTGTAGCTGTTCGTGGCGATGTCGTAGTGCTTCCAGATCCCGGCCGCCAGGGTGCCCGCCGAGAGCAGGAACACCCGCCCCGAAAGGATCTCGTAGGTGTCACCCACCGCCGGCGTGAAGGTCAGCGCCGCATCGAGCGTGAGGGTCGGAGTGGTGCCAGCCGTGTTGGCCACGATCAGCCGTTCTTCCGTCTTGCCAGAACCACCGGCGGCACTGCCGATCACCCGCAGGGTGAAACCCACCCCATCACCACGGTTGGCGAGCTGGTTGACGGCCACGGCGGCAGGAAGCGCCGTGGAGAGCACCACAGAGGTGGTGGTATTGCCAGCCGCGAGGCTGCCGCGGGGCCCCTGGTGGGGTGAACAATCGAGCTCGCTCCCGCCCCGAAGGCGCCTGCCAGCGCCGGGCTGCTCAGCCCGATCCATTCATCGTTCTGCGGGCTGTAGGCCGAGAACGTGGTGGCATTGCTCAGCAGGTAGTGGAGCGGGTGCGCCTTGCCGCCGCCGCGCATGTCGAAGGCCAGCGAACTCCCGGCCGCTGATGCCGCAGGCGCAGGAGCCAGCGGCCGCCACTTGGGCAGATCGAGGATGTCCTTGAAGGCAAGCGTGGTGGGCATCGCGGTCGCTCAGAGGGGCGGAAAGAGTTGGGCGCTCGGGTTCATGTGATCCGCCCCCGGATGGACGTAGACCAGCTGGTCTCCATGCTCTCGAGCACCATCCCGGCGGCGTTCACACCACCGATCGAGGCCAGGTTCGTGACCGCGCCCACGGTCGTCACCGTCGAGCAGGTCGTCACCGTCGCAACGGTCGTCACCGCCGACACCGTGCCCACTGTCGTCACGGTCGGGAGCGTTTCACCGGTGAGCGAGACGCGGAGCTTGGCGCCCGCCGTGTCGAAGGTCATCGACAGGTCGGCCAGCACAGAGGCGACCTGATTGAGGCGCAGGGCCAGTCCCTCGGAGACCAGATTGGAGAAGGCGTTGCGCAGCATCAGGTTCCGTCCTCGATCCAGCAGGTGAGATCAGGGCCCAGCAGCTGCCACCACTCGTAGCGAGTGGCGCCGCTCAGTTCGCCGAAAGTTGGCTGGGCTGCCTGAATGAAGATCGGCTGACCCGGGCCGCTCGGCTCACCCTGGATCCCCTGGGGGCCCTGGGCGCCGGGCGCACCATCAGCACCAGCAGGGCCAACGGCCCCGCCAGCACCTGCCGGTCCCTTGATCGAATCGCCGGTGGAGTCCCAGCCCATGTGCTCCTGGCTCTACGACCCCTATTGCCATTGCCCAGCAATCCCTAGGCGCCCGGCATCAGCTCGTACACCTGGCCATTCAGGCGATTGAGGTAGAGATCGCCCGGAGCAGGCGGCGGATTCAGCGCCGCGCTCACGGGCGGCCCATCACCGGAATACCAGCGGGTGCCGCGACTGGCGGCGCCGCTGCCGTACATCACCGCCAGCGCAGGCTTGCCATCCACCGGGCTCGGCAGCAGCGCCAAGCCACCGTCCGGGTGCAGGCGCAGCCGCCACAGCTCCGTGGTGGAGCCGTTGTAGGCGCGCCCATCGAGGCCATCGCCCGGCACAAGGGGCTCCACACCGGCCAGGCCGCCGCTTCCATCGCCACCGCCGGAGAGCCCCTGCTGCACCACGCTCGGCGGAACCGGGCAACCCAGCAGCGCCACAGGCAAGCTGGCCACCGTCAGGCCGATCGACACCGTCACCGTCAGATCCACCCGATCGAGGTACACATGCCGCGGCATCGGCACCTCCCGCGAGAGGGCATCCCAGCCGATCGTCTCGATGCTTCCATCGCCCCAGTCCACCTGGATCGGCTGGGGCGCCTTGATCAACGGATCGATCGAGAGCGTGATCGGCGCTACAGCTATCGGATCACTCCAGAGCCGATCAGAGGGCATCCAGAACAACTCCAGCGCCTGGGCTGGCACCGTCCCCACCCGAAAGCCCAGCTGCAGCCATCGGTCGGCCTCGTGGTGCAAGACCCACTCCTCTTTACCCGGGCAGCCGTACGGAGGAAGCAGCCGCACCCGGCCGCTCTCATCGATGGGAGGCAAGGGGTAAGGCATGAGCAGGCGGTTCCTCGCGGGAGGTTGGCGCTATCTCCCTTTGCCAGCTGGCAGGGATCAGCCCAACAGGTCAGCGGGAATCGACGTGTCGAGTTCTGTGCTCGGAGCATCGAGGCCAGGGACTGGCTGGGGCGTCGGCTCGGTCGCCAGCGTCTCGGCCTGCTCCACCAGCTCGCTCTTGGTCTGAGAGGGGTCCAGGGCGACGCCATAGGTGGCCTCGACCTCCGCAACGATCTGAGCCTTCGTCATCGACGCGAAATCAGTCGCATCGGCAGGCGGCACCTCAGGCACAACAGGTTCGACTGCATCCGGGAGTGCTCCCGGAAGTGTCTCCACTGGTGGCAGCTCAGGCACCTCAGGCACAACAGGATCCACAGGCAGCTCGGGCACCTCAGGCTCAGCACGATCCTCAACGCCCGCGCTCGGATCGACGTTCACCGGCGGATGCACCTTCCAGCCTTCCGCCGCCCAGCGGTCGGAATGGACTGGGTACACGAACTGATCGTGTCGGCCCGATTTGGAGATGCGCAGCATCCCCTCGGGCGGCAGTTCCAGCACTGGATCGGTGTCTGTCAGTTCAAGGGGCACGGTCGGATCGCTGGGGGTGGTGGGGTCGGTCGGCTCCTCTGGGGGAGCATCTGGTGTCGGTGCGGTCGGAACCGTTGGATCCGTGCCCTCCACCTCCGGCTGCGGCGGCGCCCAGGGCCGCCCTGGCTTGGTCGGCTTGATCACCGGCTTGCCTGGCTTGTCAGGCTTGTCTTTATCGAGGTCGCTCATGGCCGCCTCAGTAGGTGAGGCTGACGTGGGCGCCGTTCGGGGTCGACGGCGTCAACGTGGCCTTGGCGTAGAAGAAGGCCGGCAGTTCCACGTTGGCGGCATCAGCAGGTGCCACCGCCAAACTGCCGCCCGCGATCGGGGCCTCCACCTGACCACCGGCGGCGGGGATCGCCACGGTGGCCGCCGTCACCCAGGTGCCGACGGTGCCGTCCTTGAGCAGCGGCGCCAGTTGGAGCACCACCGTCACCGCAACCGCAGCACCGGGGTGGCTGGCCAGCAGCGTGAACGCTCCGGCGGCATCGAGCGGCGTGGTCAGCCGCACCACCTCAGCGCTGACGCGGGTGCGCTCAAACGGATCGGTGGCGTTGTAGTTGACCCAGCCAACCAAGGTGGTGGCGGCGTCGATCAGTTTGTTGCCCTGTTGGGCCATGGTCGTGTCCTCTAGAGATGAAGAGATCAGGGGTGTGGCCTTCTGGGCCTATGGCCCTGGGGCCTATGGCCCTCAGGCCACAGCGGGGCCGACGTTGTACAGGCGACCGATCGCCTTGTCGTGAACCACCGCGTAGCCCACGTACCAATCGACGCGGGTGCGGAACACCGGGGCGTCCTGTACTTCGCCGAAGTCCCGCACCGAGATCCCGTAGCGGCCCTCGAACGGCCCCTGGATGCCGGTCATCAGCTCATCGCCAAGCGCCACGCAGTAGATCGAAGTGGTGTTCGCCGCCTCGCCAAAGCCCAGCACTTCATGGCCCTGGGCGTCCTGATCCACGACCAGGATCTCGGTGTCCTCGAACCAGTGGCGGCCGTCGATCACCTGATACAGATCGCCGCCCGCCTCACGCGAGGCATGGCTGATCTGGCGCCGGCCGGCCTTGCTGGTGAGGATCACCTTCTCGCCGCCCAGGGCGTTGACCGAATCGACCAGCGCCTCCAGCTTGGTGAGCTTGACGGTGCCGCTGATGTTGTCGACGGTCTGGGCCCCGCCAGGGACCAGCCGCTTGCTCAGGCCGTTGAACGCCCGCGGATCAAAGGTGGCGTCACCATTGATGATCGCCGCCTCCAGGGTGAGCCGCATCGAGCGCACCTTCTGCTCGGTCTGAGAAGCACGGGCCTCGGGGCCGTTGAGGTCAACGATCGAGCGGTCCACATCGAGATCACCACCAAAGAGGTGAACGAACTCGCTCTCCTGCGCCACCGCGCCGTAATCACGGCGGTAGCCCTCGTTCACGGCACGAAAGCCGACGCGGGGCAATTTCTTTTCCTTGGCGAACTGCAGGGCGCCGCCCGAGAGATTGCGGAACGGCAAACGACGAAGCAGCTGACCTTCCGTGAAGGTCTTGGCAACCGCGAGCCTGTCGACTCGGGTTTCGTGCTTCATCGCCTCGATCAACGTGAGGCCCATGGTCACTCCCGGGGCCTGACCCCAGCAACGTCACCACCTATTGCCATGGGCGAGCACGGGGGTTGGTGAGTCAGTCGCGGAGGAACACTTCGACGGTCGCGGTCACCCAGGTGGCCACTCCTGTGCCGAAAAAGTCCTGGTCCTCGCTCCAGATGGGACATTCCAGCTGAATGGCCAGAGCCAGTGCCGGCCAATCGCTCGGATCACGGATCCTTGCCTCGGCCTCCTGCTGCGCGGATTCGAGAGCTGAGTCATCCACGACCTGGACGATTCGCATCAAGCGCAGAAACGCCTCGTTGGTGATCTCAGGGTTCAGCTTCCGCTTCTCGCTCAACTCAGCGATGTAGTGGGCGGCTTCCTCCGTGTTGGCCTGGGCGACAAAGAAGTCGACACGATCGGCGTACTCGGCGATCAGAGCACTGACGCGGACGCCGAAAACGCCTCGGATCAAGATGTTGGCGTCGAGAACCAGGCGCTTGCGCTCTTTGCTCACGCCTTGTTCCTGGCACCCCGGGTCTGGTGCTGACGCCAGCCCTTGAAGTCAGTGGCAATGTCTTCTTCCGAGAGGCCGAGGCGCAGAAGCTCAGCCTGCATCTGACGGCTGGCCTCGATCAGCTGCTCCCGTTCGCTGAGATCAGGGTGCTGCGGCAGTGGAACGTAGAGGCCGATCGTGCGGCCGTGGCGGGTCACCTCGATCGGCGTCGAGGTTTCCAGATGAGAGGAGAGCTGTGCCCTGAGCTCCCGGATGCCGACGCGGCTCGCCATCACTGGATCCTGCTGATTGTGTACACACTTTAACGGCAAAAAGGTTGGGGCTCAGGGGATCCGCAGTGTCCACAGCGGCGCAAGGGCTACGCAAGCGGCTACGCCGCCCTTGCCCTCGCCGTGGTGGGTCTGCGGGTCCATCGCCCTGCCTGGCATGTCCATCCATCTGCTGCTGATCTCCCGCGAGGAGCGCCCGAGCTTCTCCTTCTCGCGGCTCCGGCTCGTGATCGCGCCCACCCCAGAGCTTGATCTGGCCACGCTGAGCTGGATGATCGATTGCCCGGCCAAGGCCATCGAGTTCACCCGCGTCGGGCCGGTTGAACTGGCCCATGGCGGCCAATGGGCCAAAAGGCGCCAGCTCGATTCCCTGCGTTGGCCGTTCCTGGATCAGCCCGTCATCCACGGCCGCGCCATCGGCCTGCGCATGGGAGCGCGCTGGCCTGGAGAGTCCGCCTGTCACGAGCCCTTTGCGATGCGGCCGCTCACCGAGTGGGAGGGCCGCAATGCGCTCCGTTGGCTGCGGGATGAAGCCCAGCCACTCAGCCCGCTTCTCTGCCCGGTGGATCAAGCCTTCGCTGGCAGCATCTGCCATCCGCTGCTTGTGGAGTATCGAGCGGCCGATCAGGCCGGCAAGCTCGCCATCCGCCTGCGGGTGTTGGCCGAGCGCAAGGCAGCCGCCGATCTGCTCAAGCCAAAGATCGAGGCTCAGATAGCTGCCGATCGGATCAAGTATCCGGTCGGTGCCTGGATGGCGCAGCAAAAGGTGGGCATGCAAGAGCTCTCGCGCCGCTGATGGCGGCGGGCCGGCCACTGGCCGGTTCAATCCCTGACGCCACTGTTCGTTGGTTGGTGGGTTGGCGTTGCGCAGGCCGCTGCATGGTGCGGGGTGGCCTCAAGGGCTGACGCAAGCGGCGGTGCCGCCCTTGACCCCACCCCGCGCTCCCATGGCGTCCTTCTCAACGCCCCAATGGCTTCTTCCTTCCGCCGCTCCGCTCTGGAGCGCCACAGCTCCGATTCGCTGGATCGCCTGAGCTTCTGCTGCCGCACGGCCCTGGTGCCACTGCCCCGGCTCGCGGATCTCGCCGAGCAGATCCTCTTTGAGCGCCAGCTGCTCACGCCCGCCAGCTTCCCGGCCTGGATGGAGCTGGAGCAGCTGCCCTATTGAGCGCAGCTCCGGCCCGGCTGCGGCCGGGCTTATTCGTAGTGCGTCCACAGCCTCAGCACCTTCACGATCCTTTCCTCGCGGAGCACCTCGTAGACGAGCCGGTGCTGGATGTTGAGCCGACGGGAGAAGGCTCCGCGCAGATCACCCACCAGCGCCTCATAGGGCGGTGGCTGCCGGAAGGGATCCTCTGCTAGGAGTTGCAGCAGCTGCTCGGCCTTGGCCTTCAAGGCAGGTGAGGCGGCAGCGAGCTTGCGGGCGTCCTTCTGCGCCTGCCTGGTGAAGCGAACGCTCCAGCTCACCAGCCGGGCTGATCGCTGAGATCTTCTGCCGGTGTGGCCAAGCCATCGAGGATCGACTCGCGCATCCCCGGGATTGAAACCAGGTGCAGGGTCTCCTGGATGGCATTCCAGTCGGCCTCCGAGAGCAGCACGGCATTGCCGCGCTTGCCGGTGATCTGCACCGGCTCATGGGAGTCGCCGACCTCGTCGATCAGGGCATACAACCGCTTGCGAGCTTCTGTCGCGGAAATGCTGGCCACCAGAGCAGAGCGTCAGGCACGTACGTCAAAGCGTACCGCTATCGCACATGGCAATGGGTTGGAGCTGAGAGCCCCTTGCCGCCATGTCCAGCACCATGACCCCCGAGCGGTTCCAGGACCGCTGGGAAGCCTTCAAGGGGGAACCCCAACAGGTCTCCGGCGTCTGGCTCCTCCACTCCGCCATTGCAGATCTCCCAGGCAGCGAGGTCGTGCTCGACGAGCAAGCCGTCTGGGCCCTCAAGTTCAGCGAGAAACCACCGGCTCCACCGGCTCCCCCAGCTCCCACCGGAGGCCTTGATCCACGCGGTTCAGAAGAAGCAGGCCTGGTGGGCCCGAAGATCGCCGCACCGGTCAAACAGGGCGATTCCTACCTGCTCGTCAACGACCGCGACGAGGACCTGGAGGCGTTTGATCACTCCGGCACGTTCCTGTGGAAGGTCCCCTGTCTGGCGCGGGGTCAGGGTGCCGACAACGACTGGAAACACACCAGCACCGACACCCCGCCTGGGCTCTACAAGCTCAGCACCGTCTACCCGGATTACGAGCACAACCACAACCCCCTGCAGCGATACCGCCATGTCCTACGGCTGGTACAGCTTCGATCTGGTGGAGCTGGAAAACCAGGAGGTGAAGGTCGGGCGCGCCGGGATCATGCTCCATGGCGGCGGCTCCGGTTGCGGTTGGCCCGGAGCCTGGGCCGCGAATCAGCCTCTGCTGCCGACGCTCGGCTGCATCCGCCTGCAGAACGTCGACCTGCGTGACAAGGTGCTGCCGCTCTACGAGAAGGGCACGGTCTATGTCGGCGTCTTCCAGGAGCCCTGAGCAAGTGGAGCAGCGGCCGTTCAACCGCGAGCGCTTCCTGCTGCGTCTGGTCGCCGTGGTGCTGATCGCTGAGGTCTCGCTCTACTCCTTTGGCGCCGGTGTCTGCGCCTGGCGCGGCGCTCAACAACTGGTGCCCCAGGGGGGCTGTGTACCCGCCTTGACAACGCCGTCCACACCGCCTTCGGCGTCGCACTCAACACGCTGCTGGCCTTGCTCGGCGGCAAGGCCTTGAGCGACAGCAACAGGCCGCCAGCTCCGTAGGGCCATGCCGGACTTCGCACGATCGGCAGGGGGCCCACATGCAGCTTTGGCTCTCCTGCTGCCAGATCACTGAATCGATCACAGCCCCCGCCTACCTGAGCCGCTGCATCAAAGGCGCCTTGCTCCATCACCTCCGCGATCACGGCCGCCTGGTCCGCGTCTCCCGCAGGGAGCACGAGAAGGGCATCCACCCCTGGGGGCACCACAGCCTGGATGTCACCGCAGCAGGCGCTTTCAGAAGCGCCCTCGATCTCATCGAGTCCCCCGATTCAGCCCCCCAGGAGGATGAGCCCACCTCCGCAGAAATCGAGGCGCTGCTCGATCAGCTGCCCGCCGCTCAGGCCGCGGTGATCCGGCTCCACATCCTCCAGGGCCGCTCCCTCCGCCAAGTGGCGGCCGAGCTGGGCATCAGTCCGATGAGCGCCCATCGCCGGGAGAAGGCCGGCCTGGCCACCCTGCGCTGTGAGCTGGCCTAAAGGCCCGAGGCCAGCGGGCCAGCTGCGGCTGGCCCAGCAGCCATCACAGCGGCAGATTCGGGGAGCATGTCTTCCAAATTCGGGGAGCTGCCGAGCCAAATTCGGGGAGCAGTTCGGGGAGCTAAACGCCTGGGGGTACGCCGCGCAGGCCCTCCCATGGTTCCCGGCGGGGCAAGGGCTGCGCAAGCGGCTCGTGCCTCGCCGCCCTGGCCCACGCCGGGATGGTCCATGGGGTCCTGCGCCTGGCTTCCCATGCCCCGCAACACCTTCCGATCCGATGAGCTGCTCGATCTGCTGCAAAGCTGCGGCTCTGATCTCGATGCCCTGCCCCTGGGTGCCTTCCACCTGCTGAGGGTGCTGATCACCCATGTCAGGGAGCAGGATCACCGCATCAGCGAGCTGGAGCTCCGCTGCAAGGAGCTGGAGCGCAAGCTGGCCCAGCTCACGGATGCCACCAGCCAGCCAGATTTCATCGAACTCCCGGCTTCTCTGTTCGAGGAGGCGTTCGCCGATGGCGAGGAGCCCCAGAAGAGCAGCTGAGTCCGTTGGGGTCGCTGCTCGGAGCGACCCCTTGCTGGGGAGGCTGTGCCGGGTTGCCGCAGTCTCCGCCGGGGGCAAGGGCTGCGCGAGGCGGCCTGGCCGCTGCGCGGTGGCCGCCCCTTGCCTTCCCGACGGACTGGCGGGCGTCCCGTCACAGCGCCCCCGAGGCGCTACCTGCCATGTCCTGCTATCTCGATGCGATCACCCGCAAGGATCCCGTCGCCGTGATCGAGCAGTGCCACCTGCACCTGCTGCAGATCCTGCGCTCTCAGCAATGCAACCCGATCCAGCGCTCCTGGATCAGCGATCAGCCCTATGGAGAAGAGGAGATCACCCTGCTGGAAGAAGAGTTGATCCCTGCGATGGAGGAGTTCCTCTCCCGCATCAAGGAGATCGATGATTGCCTCCTGGCGAGAGCAGGAATTTCTGGAGAGGTGCCAGCTGGAGGCCGTTCGTGATCGCGCTCCTGCCACTGAGGCAGCCGCCGCCTGAGGCGATCAGGGGCTGCCACGCGCCAGCCCTTTTGGGGCTCTGTCCCTCGGGGCCATGCCCCTCACCAGGCTTTGCCCTTGCGTAGGTAGCTCTCCAGTTCCGCCTTGCGGATCACCCGCGACTCGTGGTTGTTGCTGATCTGAACTAGGCCACCGGTCATGGCAGCCGTGGCTCGCCATGGGCCGGGTTCAGTCGGGACCGGCCTCGGGCACTCACCCAACAAGGCCGCCAGCTCGTCTCGTGCTCCAACCACCTGTCATCGTGCCGCTCACTTCTGTTGCCAGGCCCAGCAGGTCGAGCGATCTGACGGTGGGGGTGTGTCGCGCGGGCTTCCTCATGGTCGCCCCACGGGCAAGGGCAATCGGGCGAGCGCAGCTGGCCTTGTCGCCGTGAGTCGAGTTCCAGCCGTGGTAGCTACCATGGGTCATTACCAGATCAGGGGCATCCGATGGACACCGCACGTCTGTTCCAATCGGGCCGCAGCCAGGCGGTACGGCTCCCGAAGGACTACCGCTTCAGCGGCAACGAGGTGGTGGTGAAGCATTTCGGCAACGGCGTGCTGCTGCTGCCCATCGATGACCCCTGGCAAACCCTGGAGGCGGGGCTGGCAGCCTTTGAGCCGGGGTTTGTGATCACGCGCGAGCAACCCGAAGAGCAGATCCGAGAAGCGATCAGCCCATGATCTTGCTCGATACCAACATCTGTATTTACATCATCAATGCCAAACCAGCCGCTGTGCTGGAGCGGTTCAAGAACTACCGACTTGGAGAGATTGGCCTCTGCAGTGTGGTAGCTGCCGAGCTGGCCTTTGGTGTTGCCAAGAGTAGTTCGGCACGCAACCGTCAGGCTCTGGAGATGTTTCTGGCCCCACTAACGATACTGCCCTTTGACGAGCGCGCCGCCTGGGCCTACGGCGACCTGCGTGCGGAGCTGGAACGCCGGGGTACACCGATTGGTTCACTCGACACGATGATCGCGGCCCATGCCCTGAGCCTGCAGGCCACGCTGATCACCAACAACACCCGTGAGTTTGCCCAAGTGCCCGGTCTGCATGTTGATAACTGGGCACCAACGGCGTAAGGCGCCGCACAGGCGCTTTGAACTCCACAGGATTCGAATCACCAGGCCTTGCCGCTCCGCAGGTAGGCCTCCACCTCAGATTTGCGGATCACCCGCGACTCGTTGTTGTTGCTGATCTGCAGCAGGCCGCCACTGATCCTGGCCGACACGCGCCAGGGGCCAGCTGGTTCCTGTGGCGGCGGTTCACGGTTGGCAGAGCCACGGCTGGCAGAGCCACGAATGGCCGGAGGCATCAGCGCAGCCACAAGACGTCAACACCCCTTGCCAGCGGCAACCGTGGCCTGGCAATGGAGCCTGAACACAAGGAGCCCAGCCATGCCCGCCACCATGATCAGCGCCAGGTCGATGAAGGCCCCGGCTCAGGTCGCCCGGGTCCACGCCAAACCCCGCACCGGCATCTGGCCCCAGCAGGTGGTCGGCGCACCGGGCGTTGCCTTTTCCGTCGCCATGGCCCCCTCGCGGGGCAGCTTCGATCGGCAGATGACGAAGACCACCCTGCCTGTGCCGTCACGGGTGCGGCGCACCGGTGGCTGGAGCAGCGGCAATCTGCTCAGGATCTCTTGAGCGCTGGACGAACGGGGCGGTGCACCCCATAGCCACGGCACAGGCACGGATTCAGCCTGAGTCCTCGAAGCAAGCAAGCCGAACGATCGCTCTGCTTACAGGGGTTGAGGGATCGTTGGTTGGCCATCACCCAGCGGGTGAAGGTTTCACGATTCAGTTGACCACTGGCGACGGCCAGCACAACCGCCTCGGCAGCATCCACGCTGGCGGAAAGCTCAAATCCATTGAGCACCAAGGTGGTCTCCATGGCGGCATGGCCGACGCGCTTGTTCCCGTCCACGAAGGGGTGGTTCTGGATCAGCGAAAAGCCCAGAGCTGCTGCTTTCGCGATCAACCCTGGGTAGAGATCAACACCGGCAAAGCTTTGGCGAGGCTGGGCCAGAGAGGCCTCCAGCAAGCCCAGATCGCGTAGGCCGGTCATGCCACCACTCTGGTGAATCAGGCGACGGTGCAGTTCCAGCACCTCTGCCAAGTGCAGCCAACGCATCAAGCCAGGCGTTGATAGAGCACCTGGTTCTTCTCAAGAACCCGTTGCGCGGCAGCATCGAAATCGGCGGACTGATGAGCCAGCAGATCCCGTACGGCTGCAGCGGCCAACTCCGCCTCTGGTACCTGGAGCCGAGCGGCAGCCTCGCTGAGCGCCTGGGCCTGGTGGTCGCTGAGTTCGATCGCGATCGCCATGGAAGCTTCTACTCGCTTTCCAACGATGGCACCTTCCTCGGCTGATAGTGCCCCGTGAACCACCAGAAGGGCCATTGGGGACTGACTCACCTGGGGATGGGTCGCGCGGGCTTCCTCATGGTCGCCCCACGGGCAAGGGCTGACGCAAGCGGCTCGGCGACAGGCGCCGTCGCCGCCCTTGCCTGCGCGGGGCACCACTCGGGCGTCCCGCGCTTTGCCTTTCATGGCCGCGTCCAAGTCCCGCTCACACAAAACCTTCGCTGGTCCCACGGCTGAGGAAAAGATTCTCGCCTCGTTGATCGAGTTGATGGAGGCCGGTTCAGCTCCCTGGCGCCGGCCATGGGATGGCAGCGGCGGCGGCCACCACGTCAACTTGATCTCGGGTCATCGCTACCGCGGCGCCAATCCGATCATGCTCACACTTGGGATGCACGTTCGGGGATCGGCCCTGCCGTTCTGGTGCGGCTTTGCCGAGGCCAGGAAGCTGGGGATCTTCCCCAAGAAGGGCAGCAAGGCGGTCTGCATCCTGCGGCCCCAGCTACACAGCTGCGAGGAGGCAAGCGTTGGCGGTGAAGTCAACGTGCGTAGCTGGGCCAGCTACCGGCCGGTGGCGGTCTTCAATGCATCTGATCTTGAGGGAGCAGCACTGGCTGGCCTGATCGAAGCCCGCAATGCAGCGGAAGGCGTGGAGTCCAAGCCGGAGCCCGAGCGCCTGGGGGCCGCCGAGGCCGTGCTGGGTGCCTGGCCGGCGCCGGTCAGCTTCGGGGGTGATCGAGCCTGCTATCTGCCGGCGATCGATCGGATCCAACTCCCTGATCGCGCCAGCTTCCACTCACCAGCGGCGTTCTGCGCCACCTGGGCCCATGAAGCCGTCCACTCCACCGGCCATGAGTCGCGCCTGAAGCGGGATCTCGGCGGTGTCTTCGGGAAGGCGCGTTATGCCCGCGAGGAACTTGTTGCTGAGTTGGGGGCGGTGCTGCTGGGTGATCGGTTGGAGATCGGCAGCGAGATCGAGAGTCATGCCGCCTATCTCGGCCACTGGATCGAGCTGCTCAAGGAATCGCCCAGGGTGCTGTTTCAGGTGCTCAGCGAGGCGCGGCAGGCGGCGGATCTGATTTGTCCTGAGGCGGCTGGGCAGCTGGAGTCCCAGGGCCTGGCCCTGCCCACTTGAATGGTTACGAACCGTTCTCTCAGCTGGAGGCCCTGAAGCTGAGGTGAAGCACATCAGCGAAAGCTGGCCATGGTTGCTGGTTGCAGGAATCTGGTGCTTCGCAGGAAACGCCGACCAAAACACGCTGAGCCCCCATAACTTGCGTTGACACGAAACGGCATGGGGGAATTGGCTTGTTGGACCTGGGGGCTTCCCTGGCGATGCCAGGATCAGGGCAAAGGGGGTGGCTGGGGGCGTTGGCGGAAGCTGCAGTCGGATCCATGCGCTACTGCCTGAGCTTCACCGCCGCCAGCCTGAGGCCCGAACTGGCGGCCGTGATCGCCAAAGTGCACCTGCAAGAGGGGATTGGCGCAAGACCAAGGCGGCCGTCTTGGAGAGCAACGCCCTCCAAGCCCGATCCGCCAGCACCGCAAAAAGGCTGGAGTCGGAATTGCGGCAGCGCTTGCAGACCCTCACGCCTGCCCAAATGGAACTGCTGGCCAGGGGGACGAGCGAGGAGCGCAGGGCGATGGCCTGGCTGGCGGTGCTCAAGCGGATCCAGCTGGCCTGCGATCTAGTGCAGGAGGTGCTGGCCAAGAAGCTGGTCGGGATGGATCCGGTGTTACGCCGCTCCGAAATGGTCGCGTTCTATGACCTGCAGGAACGCCACCACCCGGAGCTGGCCAAGGTGGCCCCGTCCTCGCAGCAGAAGATCCGCTCCACCCTGTTGCACATGCTCCGCGAAGCGGGGCTACTCGCCGGTAAGTCCGGAAAAGGAGGAACACTTGGAATGGTGCAGAGCTCCTCGCTCACAGCTCAGGCCCAGCAGCTGGTGACGGAAGACGATCCAGCTCTGTTAGGCGGCTTCCTACTCAGCCCACCGAGCCTGCGAGCGATTCAACCCACCGCGGCGAAGCCAGCAAGCCGTAAGCCAGCAAGCCGCACCAAGAGGACGGCATGAGCAGCAGCGTCGCCGGCCTCGACAAGCGTCTGCAAGAGATCCTCATGCGGCCGGAGTTCCTTGAGATGCGTGGCGTCGCCAAGGAAGTGCCGATTTTCATTCAGACCTACAACCCCGCCGATGAAGATCAGCTGCGGTTGGTGGTGAGGGGGTGGAGCAGCACCTGCGCAAGCAGGGTCTGCGAGTGAAGCAGGTGGACCTGTTTGAGCTGGTGCTGCAGCTGCTGGAGGCCAAGGGATACCTGGATGTGGTGCTGCAGGAGGAGGCGAGTTGGAGCAAGAGCGATCTATTCGACACCCTGCAGAACGTGGCTGAACCCACATCGGCCCTGGTGCCCAAGCTGATGGCTGACCTGGGCGATGACACCCAAGTCAGCCTGATCACCGGCTCCGGCCGCGTTTACCCGTTCCTGCGAACCCACACGATCCTGGAGGCACTGCAGCCGGCGATGGTGCGCCATCCGGTGGTGATCTTTTTCCCCGGCGAGTATTCGCAGGACGCCGACGGCGGCTCCTACCTGCGCCTGTTCGGCACCAGTGCCACCACCAAGATCGAAAACCCGCATTACCGCGCCACCAACCTCGACTACTTCGACATCAAGAGCTCATGACTGCCTCCACCATCCGCGAGCTGTTTGCCAAGCCGGTTGATCGCCCGATCGACGGGGTGATCAAGGCCGACGACGAGCGCCACCTCGAGATCGAGCTCGACGAGTACGTCGTGACCCGGGAGGTCAGCAAAGGCCTGGGTGCCTTCACCGACGCCTACTTGCACAACCCCACCGCCAACGGTGTGTGGATCTCAGGGTTCTTTGGCTCGGGCAAGTCGCACCTGCTGAAGATGCTCTCGCTGATGCTCGATGGCGAGAAACGGGTAGGTGAGCAGGGCAGATTGCCGGTGGAGATCCTCCTGCCCAAGGTGGAGGATGAGATCATCCGAGCCGATCTCAAGAAAGCAGCGGCGATCCCGGCCCGCAGCCTGCTGTTCAACATCGATCAGAAGTTCGATGGCATCGGCGGCACCCACGAGGCACCGATCCTCGAGGTGTTCATGAAGGTGCTCAACGAGCTGCAGGGCTACTACGGCAACCAGGGCTATGTGGCCCAGCTGGAGCACGACCTCGACACGCGCGGCCAGTTCGAGGCCTTCAAGCAGACGTATCAGCGCCTCAATGGCCGCAGCTGGGAGCAAGACCGCGACGCCCTGGCCACGGTGACCAAGCGCAGCTTCGCGCGGGCCTATGCCGAACAGTTCGGCGGCAGCGAAGACGATGCCGTGAAGGTCATCAATGACGCCAAGGACAGCTACCGCCTCTCGATCGAGGGTTTTGCCGCCCGCGTCAAGCAGTATCTCGACAGCCAGCCAGCAGGCTTTCGGCTCAATTTCTTCGTGGATGAGGCGGGTCAGTTCATCGGCCAGGAACGCAGCCGCCTGCTGAATCTGCAGACCGTGGTGGAAAGCCTGGCCACCGCCACCGATGGGCGGGCCGCGGTGTTCATCACCTCCCAGGCCGACCTGGAGAACATCCTGGGGCAGGTGAAGTTCGAGCAAGCCGATGATCTGAGCAAGATCCAGGGCCGCTTCAAGACCAAGCTCACCCTGGCCAGCGCTGATGTGCAGGAGGTGATCCAGCGGCGCCTGCTGGCCAAAACACCCGATGAGCCTGAACAGCTGATCGAGATCTACGAACAGGAGAAGGACAACTTCACCACCCTGTTCCGCTTTGGCGATGGCTCCCTGCAGCTGAAGGGCTGGGGCGACTGCCAGAGCTTCTGCGGCCTCTATCCCTTCCATCCCTACCAGCTGAGCCTGTTCCAACAGGCGATTCAGAGCCTCGCGGCCCACAGCGTGTTCGAAGGGCGCAACATGGCGGTGGGGGAGCGCTCGATGCTCTCGGTGTTCCAGGAAGTGGCCAAGGCGATCAAGGAGCTACCCGTGGGGCGCCTGGCCAGCTTTGACCAGCTCTATGACGGTATCCGCGATGTGATCCGGGCCGACAAGCAGCAAACGATGGTGCTGGCCCAGAACCAGGTGGGTCCGCTGGAGCTGCGCATCCTCAAGGCCCTGTTCCTGCTCAAGTGGGTGCCCCAGTTCAAGAGCACGGCGCGCAACATCGCCATCCTGCTCATCGATGAACCAAGTTTCGACATCCGCGCCCATGAGCAGGCGATCAAAGAGGCCCTGATCAATCTCGATTCGCAGTCGTACCTACAGCGCAGCGGAGAGCTCTACGAATTCCTCACCGACAAGGAAAAGGATGTGGAGCAGGAGATCAAGCGCACCGAGGTGGCGGATTCTCAGGTGATCAAGGCCCTGCACGGGGTGGTGTTTGACGACGTGCTGCGCAGCAACAAGATTCGTTTTGAAGACAACGGCAACGACTACCCGTTTGCCCAGAAGATCGACGACGGGCTGGTGAAGGGCAAGGAGTCTGATGTGGCTGTGAACCTGGTGACGCCGGAGCACCCCCATTACAGCAGCGAGGCGGTGCTGCACAGCCGCAACTTCGGTGGCACCGAGCTGATGGCGATCCTGCCGTCAGAAGGCCGGCTGCTCGATCAGATCCGAAGCTACCTGAAGACCGACCTCTACATCCGCCAGAACACTGGCGGCGACGACGAGACGCTGAACGCGATCCTCGGCGTCAGGGCCCGGCAGAACACCAGCCGGCGCCAGGAGATCAACTTGCAAGCGGCCGCCCTGCTGCGCAAGGCCACCCTGGTGGTGAATGGCCAGACCCTCTCGGCGGGAGAAGGGGAACCGGCCACCCGCTTCAGCAAGGCGTATCAGGAGCTGATCCGCTCGGCCTTCCCCAAGCTCAAGATGATCCACGGCAACTTCAGTGAAGCCACCGTGGCCAAGGTGGTGAAGGAGCAGGACGACCTGCTGGAGGGCTCGGCGATTCAGCTCTCAGAAGCGGAGCAAGAGGTGCTCGTGGAGGTGGAGCGCCAGCAGAAGCTGGGCGAGCGGCTCAGTGCGGAAGATCTGGTGCGCAAGTTTGAGGCCAGGCCTTACGGGTGGGGCAACTGGGCGACGCTCACCTTTGTGGCGCGGTTGTATCGGCTCGGGAAGCTCGAGCTGCGGGAGAAGGAACTGCTGAGCAACGCCCAGGTGATCGAGGCGCTCACCAACAGCCGCCGGCTGGCTGGTGTGGGCGTGCGCAAGCAGGAGCAGTTCGATGCCAGTGCGGTGAATGCGCTCAAGCGTTTCCACCAGGAGCTGTTTGGCGTGCAGAGCAGCGGCACCGATGCTCGCAGCACCGGTGAATCGTTCAGAATGGTGATGGCGAATGAAGCACAGGAGCTGCGGGAGATCGCCACCAAGGCTGATGCCTATCCCTTCCTGGCCGAGCTGAAGCCCTGGGCCGCGAAGGCTGAGGAGCTGAGCAAGAAAGACGACGCTCATCTGCTCAACCAACTGACCAGCTTCAAGGGCGACTGGCTGGACGGCGAGCAAGAGCTGCTGACCCCGATCAAGCAATTCCTCAAGGGCAACCAGAAGGCGGTGTTTGACCAGGTGAAGGCCTTCGAGGCCAGCTACCGCGATGAATTCGCCGACTTGCCAGAACAGCTGGTGAAGAGCCTGACCACCTTGCTGGCGAGCACGAGGCCCTTTGCCGGTGGTCTCGTCCCCCAGGCCAACAACGCCATGGTGGAACTGCAAGGCCAGCTCAAGCAAAAGCTGCAACAGGCCCAGGCTGCAGCCCTACTGGTGCTCGAGGAGCAGGAAACCCGCCTGAAGGCAGATGCCGCCTTCCAGAAGCTCAACGACGAACAACAGAGCCAGGTGCTTCAGGCCACCACCCAGGCGAAAGCGGATGTGAAAACCGCCGCACAACCGGGCCGCGTGGCCCTGCGGGTGAACCGTTACCGGCAGGAGGAGGTGCCCCGGCAACTGCAGCGGATCGCGGCCTTGAGCATGCCTCAGGGAGTCGAAGCGGTGGCGCCGATCAAGGTGGTAGCGGCCTCGAACCTGAAGGTGAACTGCCCGCTCAGCCAGATCACCAGCGGCCAGGAGCTGCAGCAGTGGCTCGATGCCCTACGGACAGCAGCCCAAACCGAGCTGGATCAGGGGCATCGGATCAGCCTTTGAGGTTCCAGACCGTTTTCATTGACCACGCGATTGACCCACCTGCTAACCCCTCCTGATCCATGACCGTCAACACCGCTGCCCTGAAATCTTTCGCGCCGGCGATGCGCCGTCAGCTACTGGTGGCCGTGGGCCGAAAGCTCGATCTGCTGCTCAACAGCCAGACGACCGACACTCTGGCGACCTACGCCAGCCAGATCGCACAGCTTCGCGAGCAGGAGGCGGAAAACCGAGCGGTGCTGCTGGAGCGGGTGGCCTACAGCTGGTTCAACCGGCTGGCTGCGCTGCGATACCTAGATGCCAAAGGCTGGCATCCGTTTGGCTGCAGGGTTCTTATGCCCGCCAGTGAAGCCGAAACCCAGCCGGAGCTGCTCAAGCTGATGCGCTCGGGAGGCCTGCCAGCCGAGCTCAAGCTGCACACCAACGAAGATCGGCTCCATGGCCTACTCAATGGCCAGATCCCACCGGCCATCGCTGGCGCCGACCCCCAGGGGAGGTGTATCGGGAGCTGGTGCTGGCGGTGTGCCGCTTCTATCACCAGCTGCTACCAAACCTGTTCGAGGGGCTTGATGACGCCACTGAGCTGCTGCTGCCCGACGACCTGCTCACCGAAGGCTCGATCGCGGCAGGCTTCCGCCACTCGATCAGCGACACCGACTGCGACGACGTGGAGATCCTCGGCTGGCTGTATCAGTTCTATATCGCCGAGAAGAAAGATGAGGTGATGGCCCGCAAGAAGGCGGTGCCCACGGAAGACATTCCTGCGGTAACCCAGCTGTTCACGCCCCACTGGATCGTGCGTTACCTGGTGGAGAACTCACTGGGGCGGCTGTGGCTGCTGAACCGCCCGGACTCGAAGCTGCGCGAGCAGATGCCTTACTACATCGAGGGCGAAGCAGAAACCGATTTCCTGAAGATCAATAGACCAGAAGAAATCAAGCTGCTGGATCCAGCCTGTGGCAGCGGGCACATGCTCACCTACGCCTTCGACCTGCTCAGCCTCATCTACGCGGAGGAAGGCTACGCGCCCAGCGAGATCCCAGCTCTGATCCTGCGGAACAATCTGTATGGGCTGGAGATCTGCCCCCGTGCCGCCCAGCTCTCTGAGCTGGCTCTTGTGTTCAAGGCGCGGGAATCATCACGGCGTTTCTTCCAGCCGGATCAGCTGGTGCGGCCGCAGATCATTGACCTGCAGGATGTGCGGTTTGGTGATGATGAGCTGAATGACTACATCCAGGCTTTGGATCTAGGCGAGCTCTTCGATCAGCGCTTGCTCAAGCTGCTCCACCAGTTCGAGGACGCGAAGACCTTCGGTTCGTTGATCCAGCCCTGTATGGATGAGGGGAGTATCATCTTCGTGCGCCAAGCCATCGAGGCGAAGGACCTCGGCGGGCAGCTATTCCTTTCCGAGACGCACGGCAAAGTGTTGCGTTTGCTCGATCAAGCTGAGGCGCTCACCCAGCGGTGTCACGTCGTCGTGGCCAATCCGCCTTACATGGGCCAAGGTGTTATGAACCCAGAATTAAAGGCTTTTGTTTCCGAGCGGTATCCTGATTCAAAATCAGATTTATTTGCTGCGTTTATCGAATCCAACAACGCTCGTCTCATCCCCAATGGAACAAATGCGATGATAACGATGCAGAGTTGGATGTTTTTGTCTTCATACCAGAATCTCCGTAAAAAACTTCTTTCGCAGACTCGAATTCTTTCGATGGTACATCTTGGACCTCGTGGATTTGACAGCATTGGCGGCGCAGTCGTTCAAACGACAGCTTTCATTTTTGAGAAAAGACCTGCCAATAATTATCGAGGCTATTTCTTCCGTCTAGTTGAAGGGCAGAACGAATTTGCCAAAGAGACAGCCTTCGTCCAATCAGTTGAGTCTTTATCTCGCTCCACTAATTCAATGGTTTACCGTGCATCCACTTCAGACTTCTGCAAAATACCTGGCAGCCAGATCGCATATTGGCTTAGTAAGCGTACGGGAACAATTTTCCAGTCAAACGAGAAACTTGGCAGTATCTTTAGCGTCAATCCGGGAATCCGCACAGGAAGAGATGAGCAGTTCTTGAGACTTTGGTTTGAAGTCTCACAGAATGCGATTCAGTTTGGCCTAACAGATGCGGCTCAAATGAGAGATGATCTACGTTGGTTTCCTCTGCATAAGGGAGGTCCGTTTAGAAAGTGGTATGGCAATTCCGAACACGTTGTTAATTTGTATGATGACGCGATTGACATTAAAACAAAAAGTCCAGATTATCGGCTTCGTGACAAGTCCTGGTATTTTAAGCCATTCGTTACTTGGTCAAGGATTAGCTCGTCAGACGTTGCATTTCGAGTTATCGACAATGGAGTTCTTTTCTCAGATGCCGGACCAGGCATCTTTGCTAACGACCGATGTCATGAGGTAACAGGACTGCTTAACTCAAAACTCGGCAATCACTTTCTTGAAGCTATTAACCCTACGCTAAACTATCAAAAGCAAGACATCGAGGGAGTTCCATTTATTCAAAAATGTAAGGATACCTTCGTAGCAGAACTGATCGGTCTTGCCAAGCGTGACTGGGACAACTTCGAGACTTCGTGGGACTTCCATGACCAGCCCTTGCTACGGCCGGGGCTGAAGGGCCAGGCGTTGAAGGCGAGCTGGCGGAATTGGGAGGCGCAGAGCACCGCCGCCATCCGCCGGATGCAGGAGCTGGAAACGGAAAACAACCGGCTCTTCATCGCCGCTTACGGCCTCGAGGATGAGCTTGAGCCGGAAGTGCCCGAAGAGCAAATCACCCTCGCCCGCGCCGACGCCCGCACGGATGTGGCCGCTTTCCTCTCCTATGCCGTCGGCTGCATGATGGGGCGCTACAGCCTCGATGAGCCAGGCTTGACCCTGGCCGATTCCCTCGATAGCCAAGCCGACCACCTCGCTGCCTACGAAGGCAAGGCGGGCAAGCCCCTCAGCGAAGTCCAGTACTTGCCCGATGCGGACGGCATCCTCCCCGTGCTCGATGGTGAATGGTTTGAAGACGACATCGTGGCCCGTAGCCGCGAGTTCCTGGCCGTCACCTTCCCAGAGAGCTCCCTGGCCGAGAATCTGCGCTTCATCGAAACCTCCCTCAGCAAAGACCTGCGCAAATACTTCTGCTCAGACTTCTACAAGGACCACCTGCAGACCTACAAGAAGCGGCCGATCTACTGGATGGTGCAGAGCCCAAAGAAGGGCTTCGGCTGCCTGATCTACCTGCACCGCTATACCAAGGACACCCTCAACCTTGTGCTCAACAACTACTTCCGCCCTTACCTCTCCAAACTGGAGGCTCGCCTCGCCCAGCTAGGCCTCGATCAACTCAACGACGATCTCCCCACCCGCGAGCGCACCGCCGCCCGCAAGGAGGCCGAGAAAATCACCAAGGTGTTGCGCGAATGCCAGGCCTGGGAGCAGGACGCCCTCCTCCCCCTGGCCCAGCAACGCATCGAGCTCGACCTCGATGACGGTGTGAAGGTGAACTACCTCAAGCTTCAGGAGGTGCTTGCACCGATTCCTGGGCTGGCGGCGAAGGAGGACTGAGGTATAATAAGGTTATTACAAACAAGTAACGCTACTTATTCCTGCCGTGGCACACAAAAGCTTGTGAAAATAAAAAGGCTAGAAATTGAAAACTTCCGCTGCAAGGACAAGGCCACTCTTAAGCTTGGCTCACGTCTTACTCTACTTCTCGGCGAGAATGGGTCTGGTAAAACAACATTCCTTGATGCGATAGCGATCGCATTAGGTGCCATCATTTCCTATTTACCCAAGGCTAAAGGGAGAAGCTTCCAGAAGCGTGGAGAGATTCGTCAAATTGGAGGGAGGACACTCAAATACGCGCGTATTGCTGTTGAAAGTATAGAGGGTATTTCTTGGGATTGCGTCGAGAAAGATCCGAAGTCAAGAGTCAAGATACCTGAGATTGGCAAGAGACAGCTGAAGGAATATCTTGACCAACAAATTCTCGAGCCACTCGCCAATGAAGATGATTTTGTTCTTCCAATCTTCGCTTTCTACGGGGTCAGCAGGGCCTTGCTTGATATTCCAGAAAGGCGTCGTGGTTTTGACTTAGAGTCCGATCGAATTTTTGATGCCCTGGATCAAGCCCTGACATCTGGATCTAATTTCAGATCTGCTTTTATATGGTATTTCAACAAAGAGATGGAAGAGTTGAGGCTACGCAATGAGATACGTAACTTTGACATTACGCTTCCACAGCTAAGGGCTGTACGTAAATGCTTAACGACACTTTTTCCAACTCTTACGAATCCTCGTTTTTCCGTGAAACCTCCCCTTCGTCTCATAGTCACTGAGAATAGAGAGGATCTAGAACTTTCACAATTGAGCGATGGCTATAAAACCATGATCGGTGTAGCTATTGACCTGTCACGTCGCATGGCAGCAGGCAATCCTGACATGGATAACCCTTTGGAATCGCCCGCAATCGTAATGATTGATGAGGTGGATCTACATCTCCACCCAGCCTGGCAACAGAGGATTGTTTCGGATTTGCTCAAATGCTTTCCCAATACTCAATTTATCGTAACGACTCATAGCCCGATTATTGTTGAAGGGATTAATAATCTCTTGAAAAGATATGCCATTGACAAACTGCTTCCAGCCTTCTTGGACGATGACTCGCTGATTAATATTAGGGCCCTGCACCCGCTCAATCCAGCGGAAACGGCAGTCTATCAGGTTACGCAATACGATCAAGTAGAGCTTATGGACATGGAAGAAGGCCTAACTGCTGACAGCTTAATTGAGAACTTTAATCAAGTCTCACTCACCTTTGAACACATGCGTGAGCTCGAGTGGAGATTGCAGAATGAACATCAAGAAGAAAATGGCTAGGACATGGCAGGAACCCCTCGTTTAGACCTTATTCCAGCCAGTCTGGTTCATTGTATTTGTTTGGCCAACAAGAATCCCTGTGATCTCTGCTGCGGTAAGATTTGTTTTCTAGATCAGGGGATACGTGTTACTATAAGGCCAAAAAAAGGAGAAATTGCCGCTGCCTTGGCGCTTGATGGATGTGTCTTTACGGATTACCAAAAAAATGTGATGGACTTTTCGTCTTATTTAGATCTGGCCGCGTCGACATTATACTTGTTGAACTGAAGGCTAGTCATGTTGTTGACGCATTTGAGCAGATCTCGCATGTTATGCAGAGTAGGAAGGAGTATCGCGATATAGTGTCGCACTTGACATCTTTAGTGGCAAATCCAAGGCAGATTGTGCAGAGGTCTTTCATTGTTACGACGGGATTTCTCAATCCACAAGTACGGCAGAAGTGGGAGAAGGCTTGCGGCGTTCTGCCCAGGGTGATTACTGTTGAAAAAACAGCTTCGTCCGCGCCCGATCTTCGAAATGAGCTATAAAGTATGGTTAAATCATTATTCGCAATTCAGAATTGTCAGCTTTCTGTCGCTCATTTTGACTTAATCGATATATCTGTGTATGAGATCGCCTCGTTTTTAATGAAGTTGTGGTCAGCTATCTCAGGGTTCGTTGCAAATCAGGATTAAGTCAGCATGACCCGAACCCCCGCCTCCACATCCCGCATCCACGAGAGTCTGGACGCCGCAATTGCCCGTAAGCGCGTGGTGATCTGGTACGACCCCAGCGGTGAGTGGACAGAAGACTTCGAGAGCTTCCAGCCCAAAGGCACCGAGAAGCGGCGCGTGATCGGCAACGAATTCTCCACCAAGGTGGAGATCAGTCGGGCGCCACTGAACCAGCGCTTCCTGCTCTACATCCCTTCCGAGAAGCCTGCTGAGAAGGACAACTGGCTGCTGGATCTGCTCCTGGCAGGCCATGAATTCAAGGCCGACCGGGCCTCTCTCGATCTCCAGGAAGCGGGCCTCACCCTTGAGTTCAAGGAGTTGGCCCAGCAGCACAAGGCCTTTTTCCGCTCTCCCATCCGCACCCAGCAACTCAAAGAGCTGCTGCGCCCCAACGACGACGAGAGCGCCGTTCGGCTCAAGATGCTTGCCGTGGTGGCCAAGCAACCAGCCGACATCGACAAGCTGTTGCTCCATGCCTTCAGGCAGCTGGATCCCACCGATACAGAGGCCGATGATCCGGTGCAGGCGGCCTACGGCAGCGCGCTCCTCAGCGAGCATTTCTGGAAAGCCGTGGCCAGCAAGTTCGGCTACCGCAGCATGGCCCCGAGCTTGCGCGATTTCGCTGTAGCGCTGTTCAAGAGCGTTAGCCCGATCGGTCCCCAAGGCGACCTGCAGCCCCACGGGCGCGTGTTCCTGAGCTTCTGGAAAGACAGCAACCGCAATCGAGCGGTCTTCGAGGCCTGGTCGCTAGCCATGGCTCAGCTGCTGGCCATCGAGCCGCAGCTCAACGACGCGCCCCCGGAGTTCGATCCAGGCGAAGAGGACAGCTTCGAACTGATCGAGCGCTTCGTGTTGCATCGCCTCGTGAACGGGTTCACCGCCGGTGTGGCCGATGCCCAGCTGCTGCAGACCATCCGCAACCGGCGCCATTCCACCTGGTACGACAAGCACCAGCACGGCTACCAGGCGATTGAGCACGCCATCAGTCTGCGCAGCCTCTTGGAGAAGGCCGTACTCCAGGTGGAGAGCTTGGACGCTGGTCTGCAGCAATACATCAGCGGCTGGTGGCGCATCGATGAGGCCTACCGCCGCTGCACCTTTCACGCCCGCACCTACCAACAGCCCGGCCTGCTCCAGAAACTCCGCCACTGGGTGGAGAGTCACTACGTGAACAACTTCCTGCTGCCGCTCACCAACAACTGGAGTGATCAGGTGGCCGGCCTGAGTCAGTGGCGCTCACAGGCCCTGCCAGCGCAGAAGGAGTTCCACATGCGCTACGTGCATGCACCCCTGGGCTCCAGGGGCATCAAGCGGCTGTTTGTGGTGATCTCCGATGCCCTGCGCTACGAGGCCGCCCGCGATTTTGCCGATCGTCTCTTGAACCAACCAGGCAAGGGATGGCAGGTGGAGGTCGACGCGCTGCTGGGTTCGCTGCCCTCCTACACGCAGTTGGGCATGGCCTCCCTTTTGCCTGGGGCACAAGTGAGCATCAATCCCGCCGATGGTTCAGCCGTGGTCGATGGCCAGAGCGCCAGCGGCACCGTCAACCGCGACAAGATCCTCAAGACCTACGCCAAGGGCCGCGCCAAGGCCCTGCTTGCCGATGACTTCCTCAGCCTCCCCACCAGCACCGCCGGAAAAGAGCTCACGCGAGACAACGACCTGATCGTCATCTACCACAACCGCATCGATCAAGTAGGCGACAAGCAGGCCACCGAAGCCCAGACCTTCCAGGCGGTGGAGCAGGCCTTTGAGGAACTCGAGCAGATCCTGCGCAAGATCGCCAGCCTCAAGGGAAGCCAGGCCCTGATCACCGCCGACCACGGCTTCCTGTTCCAGCAGGAGCCCCTCGATGCCAACGACAAGGCGGTGTTCCCCCCAGCCGATCAGCTCCCAACCAAAAGTCGACGCTTCGCGCTGGGTGATGGCATCGAGCCGAGGCCTGGCCAGAAGATCTTCGCGGCCCAGGCCCTCGGCTTCACTGGCGGCTGGAGTGCTGTGTTCCCTCTGGGCCTCGATCGCTTCCCGATCAAGGGTTCGGGGTCCCGCTTCGTGCACGGCGGCACGTCTTTGCAGGAGGTGGTGGTGCCGGTGATCAAGCTCAAGCGAGAGACCAAAGAGGAGAGTCGCCTGGTGGAGGTGGAGGTGCTGCGACTGCCCGCCAAGATCACCACAGTTCGCCTGTCATTGGCCCTGTTCCAGCACGATCCGGTGGAGGCCAAGAAGGTGATGCCCCTGCAGCTGCGCATTGGCCTATACGCCAAGGCCGATGGCGCCCCCTCTGCGCGCCCCGCACGGTGCTGTTTGATTCGGCCGCCACCGATCCCCGTGAGCGCGAGCAGCCACTCATGCTGGAACTCTCCAACGCTGCCGACGACTACAACAACCAGATGGTGGAGCTGCGCCTAGAGCGGCTCGTGGAGGGTGTCGCCGATCCGGTTCCCTACAAGAGCGCTGAACTGAAGCTGCAGCGGCCCTTCGGCAGTGATTTCGATGAGTTCTGATGGCCTTAGCCCATGCCTAAGCTAATGGCATCATTGGAGCCCTTTGCCATGGAGCCAGCTGTCCCACTGCCGCGTTCGGAGCCGCACACGGGGCCGCACTCAGGGCCTCGTCTGGTGAATGTGCATCAGGCCAAAACCCAGTTGTCTCGCCTGATCGATGATGCCCATGCCGGCGAGACGATCGTTCTGGCCAAGGCCGGCAAGCCCTGGGCCAGGCTGATGCCATTGGCACCGCCACCCCCGCAGCGCCTTCCTGGTCGCCTGCGCAGCTATGGACCCCTGAGCGATCCCGGCATCCTCCTGGAGCCTTTGGAGGCTGATGAGCTCGCCAGCTGGGAAGAGAGCCCGCTGATCTCGGCAGCCCCCAACCCGTGACGAACTCCGCGGCCTACCTGCTCGACAGCCATGTGCTGCTCTGGTGGTGGTTTGATCCTGATCGGCTCTCGGCCGCTGTGCGTGAACTGCTGATCGAGCCCACCAACACGGTGCTGGTGAGTGCAGCCACGGTGTGGGAGCTCAGCCTCAAGTACCACCGCGGCAAGCTGCCTGAGCTGGAGCGCGCCATCGATGACCTGCCGGGACTGCTGCAGGCTGATGGCTTCCAGCCCCTGCCGATCACCCACTCCCATGGGCTGAGGGCCGGCGCCTACAGCCAGGCCCACCGGGATCCGTTTGATCGGGTGCTGGCCGCCCAGGCAGAACTGGATCGCCTGGTGCTGCTCACCGCCGATCCGCAGCTCTCCACCTTCCCCTGTCAGACCCTTTGGTGACCTCGCATGGCGATTGAGCACAGCCCCCTCGATCAGAAGATCCTCGAGCACTTCCCCGGCCTGGTGGTCCGCAAGGACCTCACCACCGAGCTCAAGCAGAACGCGGTGGTGCCCACCTACGTGCTCGAGTACCTGCTCGGCCAGCACTGCGCCACTGACGATCCGGCTTTGATTGCCGAAGGGCTCGAATCAGTGCGCCGCATCCTCGCAAAGCACTACGTGCACCGCAACCAGTCGGAGCTGGTGAAATCCACGATCAAGGACAAGGGAAGCCACAAGGTGATCGACAAGCTCACCGTTACCTTCAACGAAAGGGCTGGCTTCCACGAGGTGGAGTTCACCAACCTCGGCATCAAGAAAGTGCCGATCGACGATTCCTACGTCAAGCGCTACCCCAAGCTGCTGGTGGGTGGCATCTGGGCGATCACGGACGTGGAGTACGAACTCCCCGTCGACCCCAAGGCCAGCCCCTGGCAGATCTCAACAGTGAAGCCCATCCAGGTGGCCGGCGTCGATCACGAGGAGTTCCTGGCGGCACGGGCGAAATTCAGCACCGATGAATGGATCGATGTGCTCATGCAGAGCGTGGGCTTCAACCCTGAGCACTTCAGCCGCCGCGCCAAGCTACTCACTTTGATCCGGCTGATTCCTTTCTGCGAGCGCAACTACAACTTGCTCGAACTGGGACCAAAGGGAACGGGTAAATCGCACATCTTTGCCGAGTTCTCACCCCACGGGATGCTTATTTCTGGTTCAGAGGTCACCGCACCAAAGCTTTTTGTCAGCAATATCAACGGCAAGATTGGCCTGGTGGGCTACTGGGATTGCATTTGTTTTGACGAGTTCGCCGGTAAAGACAAGAAGGTCGATAAGACATTGGTCGATATTATGAAGAACTACATGGCTAACCGCACCTTCTCGCGCGGCATCGAGCAGCTTTCGGCCGAGGCCTCGATGGTGTTCATGGGAAACACCCAGAAGTCGGTGGCCTACATGCTTAAGCACTCTCATTTCTATGAGCCGCTGCCCGACAAATACATCGACTCGGCCTTCCTCGATCGCATCCACGCCTTCAACCCCGGCTGGGAAGTGGCACCGGTGCGCCATGAGCTGTTCTGCAAAGGCTATGGCTTTGTAGTCGACTACATCGCCGAGGTGCTCAAGCACCTGCGCACCGAGGATTTCACCAGTCGCTACAAGACGTTCTTTGAGATCAGTTCAGAGGTCACCACTCGAGATCAGACCGGTTTCGAGAAAACCTTCTCCGGGCTGATGAAGATCATCCATCCCGATGGCAAGGCCAACAAGGAGGAAGTCGCCGAACTGCTGGAGTTCGCGATGGAGTGCCGCCGCCGAATCCGTGAGCAGATACTAAGAATCGACGACACCTTCAAGCCCAACGACTTCATCTTCCGCGACCTCAAAACCGGCAGTGAGGTAACGGTTCTGACCCCGGAAGAGAAGCAGTACCCTGCCTTCTCCGGTCTCCGTCCCCCCGCTTCCCAACCAGGTGGAGTGGCCACCGAACCGGCCCCTGGCGAAGGAGGCCTGGTTGCAGGAACAACGGACAGCGACCAAAGCGAGACAACCGATCCGCAGTCCGATTCCTCAACTCTCAAGGAGCACCATCTGGTCGTTCCTGAAAACTCCAAGGGTTGGAGCTACCGGCGGCTGTTTGGTGATTACCTTCGTGGTGCGACGGGGATCATCATTCGAGATCCCTACATCCGCCATTTCCACCAAGTCCGCAACATGGTGGAATTTCTACGCATGGTGAATGAGATTACACCTGTGGGCGATGAGGTGTCGGTCCACTTAATCACCGGATCTGATCAAGACACGATGGAGAAGCAGTTGGAGAACCTAGGCCAAGTGCAGGATTCATTCGCGGGCACCAGCACACCGTTTAGCTGGGAGATCGATGCCAGCGCCAACTTCCATGCCCGCAGCCTCACCACCAACACGGGCTGGAAAATCACCCTCGATCGAGGCCTGGATTTCTTCCAATGGTTTGAATTCTCAGCCTTAAATGCCGCAGCGGCGGTGCAGGAGGCCAGGCTGGTGAAGGGTTGCGAGATCAACTACATCGCTGTGAAACCCTGACGACTCAGTCGTTCTGAGTGGCCACCATCCATACCCGCTTGAGTGGAAGAGCCAGGCGGATCTCTTCCGGCAGCCTCTCGTAGTGCTCAAAGAGTTTCTCAAGCAGATCCTTGCGGCTCCAGAGCCGGACCCGGAAGAAATCCCGTGCCAGCTCTTTTTGAACATTGGGCTTGAAACCACCCCAGCTCACGAAGAGGCAGGTCTCGGCGCCGAATTTCTGCCCGGCGCCGATCAGCTTGTCCACCGTTGGCCGATCCGCTGGCTCGGATCCTGACTTCACCTCAACGCAAATCTTGGGCTTCCCGAAGCCCAACTCACCACCGCCAGCCAGGATGTCGGCACCTCCGTCAGCTCCCTCCGGGCTGCGGTAGGTGGTGTATCCCTCGGCCCGCAGGATCGCCTCCACAAGTTCGGTGAGGCCATGCCCCTTGAAGCGGGCCTCGATCAGCCGCTCCACTTGATCGCCGGCCAGCTCCTCCAGGTTGACGTTGATCGGGGCGCTGACGTCGCTGATAGTTTCACCCTGACCTGGCTGCTGCGGTGTGGCCACGCTCGCGCCAGCGCTCTCCGGCTTCCATTTGTTCGCAGCCATCGCCCGCACCCGTGCTTCCGCGTCGTTCCGCTGGATGCGACAGATGGTGAGGAACGCCCCGAATGAATAAAGAATGTCTTGCGGGAAGGCGCTGCGGGGGATCAGGCCGCTGAACCAGTTGACGCTGCGCCAGTGGAAGTAGGGATCCGGGCCTCCCTGCTCGAAGTGATAGCCACTGGTGATCTCTCCGAAGTAGAGGCCCGACTGGAGCTTGGAGGGCATCACAACCCAGTCTCCCTGTGCCATGTCGCGCCCAAAGGCCCACACCTGCGCAGACCAGTTGATCAGCGCCTTGGCCTTCTCCTCTTGGTAGCGCTGCTCCATTGCATGGATCAGGGCCTGCCGGTCAGCCAGGGCAGCCAGATCCACATTCAGAGCATCCCAGGCCAAGTACACGCGACCCTCGTCGAGAAACTTCTGCTCCTGCTCGCCGTGGGAGCCGGCGCGGATCAGCCAAAGGGTCATGGGCCTACTCCGTCACCACCAATCAGTCTGAGCGCTTCCTCGTATTCCGCCTCAATCCCCAGCCCTGAATCCTCATCAGGCGTGAGCCGCTTCATGCCCACATGGATCAGGCAGGCCAGGGCTAGGTCGCTCCAGCGGCCCGGCAGGGTCTTCAGGGTGCGGGAGGTGCCTGGCTCATTGATCTGCAGCCCGCTCTGGCCCACCGCCGCCACCTCGCTGATCACCGCCAGGAACTCGGCCTGGTCCATCGCCTGGAAGCGGCGCAGGGCATCGAGGCAGTAGGTCACCGCGTCCGGCCTCAAACCATTGCTGCTGGCCTGGCGTAGGTCCCGCGCGGCGACCTGCCCCCGCAGCGCCTTGGCCTGCTCGCCCAGCTCCCCAAACGGGTGCTGCTCGATCACCTGCAGCAGCAGCGCATCGGCCTCGTCGCGGTGCTCACCTGGATCCAGCTCCAACAGCGCCTGGGCCAGGCTCAGGCTGGCCACCGCATCGTTCGGTGCCACCGCAAGGGCCTGCCGGAACCGTGCTGCCCCTGCCGCCAGTGCGCCCGCCGCGGTGAGCAGGCTCCCGAGGGTGCGCAGCGCATAGGGGTTGCCAGGCTCCAGCTCAATCGCGCTCTCAAGCGCCTGGCGTGCTTCTGCCTGGTCCTGGTCCCTCAGCGCTGCCACACCCAGGGCCACCTGGGCATTGGCAAACGAAGGATCCACCGCGACCGCCCGCCGCAGGAGTTCACGGGCCTCCTTCAGCTGACCCTCATCGCTGGCCACCATGCCCAGGTTGTAGAGCGCGTCTCGGTTCTCGGGTTCGGCTTCCAGCAGGGCCACCAGCAACGGCCGGGCCTCGCCGTAGCGGCGTTGCTTCAGCAGCGGTGTGATGGCCGCCATCGCCTCGGCTGTCGAAGTTGCACTCTCAGTGGCTGGGCTCCAGTTCACCTCGATGCGCCCATTGGCGAACACCACATCCACCCGCCCGCCCATGGCGCCATAGGCCTGCTGGAAGTAGTCGGTCACCGCCCGGTGGAAGGCCGCGCTGCCCGGCTTACCGCTGTCTTCCGGCAGCAGCTTCCGATCGAAGGTTGTCTCCTCGATCGTGAACGAGGTGGCCTGCATGCCCATTCAGCAAACCCCAGCGGGATAGGCAGGCTGCCAGTTGTACCAGCGCGCAATCCCGAGCTTCTCGGCCCAGGCGTCGATCATCTCCCGATCCGGATCCGGCGTCGTGGCCTGCTCTCGGGTGCTGGCGATCAGCTCCCGCGCCAGCGCTTCGAACCCTGCCGCCTGATACGGCACCGCCAGTGGCGGCAGGCCCACCAGCTCAGCGGCCTGGAAGGCATAGGCCGCGTTCATCCCCCGGCTCGCCTTGACGACCGCGGCAGGAGCCAGTCGGTCGATATCGGCATTGAGGCTGGGCACGTTCTGCTGCACCTGCTCCTGCAGCACCGCCGCCTGCAAGCCCCGCAACTCCGGTGCCTCCTCAAACAGCCACTGGTCAGCGCACAGCCCCGGTCCGATCGAGCGCAGCTGCACCATCAGGCCGTTGTAGAAGCCAAGCCCCAACTCCCGTACCCGGGCCAATGGCAGCTTGCCCTTGTGCAGCTTCTCCACCTGCGAGACCACCTGCTCGCGCGCCTCCCGCTTCTCCGTGAGGTTCACCCGCAGCTCCTGGGGCACCTCCACCAGCCGCAGCAGCAGGGCTGCCTCAAAGGCCACGTGGTAACTGCAGGCCTCGTCGTCCTGCCTGAACAGGATCAGGTGCGCCTGCCGTTCCTTGTTGGCGGGCTTGAGGGTGGCGAGGGTGCTCAGACCCGGCTCCTGAGCCACGGCCACCGGCAGTCCACTGACCGCTTCCACCCGCTGGAGGATGCGGGACACGGCCGGTAGGAGCGCGTGCTCAACCATCGCCAAGAGGCTGCTGCGGCAGGAGTGTCCCCACGGTATCGGCCGCTCCTCGGCTCCCCAGCGAGGATGGGAGGCCTCCAACGGATGAAGTGGCGACGCCTTTGCAGATCGGTGCCACCGTGCGCCTCTCGCGGGCCTTCCTGCAATCCACCGCCATGGTCACCGGACCGGCGGCCCCCACCAGCGTGGGGCCGTTTGCCAGGGGCACCGTGACGGCGATGGCGCCGATCAGCCCTGGCAGCTCCCTCGTGCTGGCCACCGTCGCCTGGGCTGATGGCGAGAGCAGCCAGGTGAACGTGGGCAACCTGGAGCTTCAACCGGGCAACCCGCCGCTCAGCGACTTCAGCTGAAGCCCCTCGCCGGTGGCCGCCGACCAGGAGGCAGCAGCGGCACCTCGATCGTGCAGCCCTCCTCCATCGGGTAGCCCTCCATCTCCAGATGCAGGTCGCCGCAGAACACCGACAGGGGCGGATCCAGATCGATCGCCTCCAGCAGGGCCAGCACGATTTCCCCGGCGCTGTCGCTCGGATGCCGCTTCAGGGTCATGTGGAAGCGGATGGAAGTGAAGCGTTTGAGATCGGGCCGTGCCGAGAGCACATTGGTGCGCAGGAACCGGCCGATCCCGTACTCGGTCTGGTTGACGAACATCACATAGGGACGATCGTCACCGGGGCCTGGCAGTTCGTCCTGGGTGGTGATCGTGAGGTCGGCCATGGTGCTGCTCAGGCCTCGTTGCAGCTTGTGTTCCCGCTCTGAGCGTCGAACAGCGGCCCCAGCGGCACCACTCCCAACTGGCCTTGTTCCGCTACTTGGAGTCCAGATGGGTTGGGCTGCTCCGGTCCGAACAGCTCCACCGGCGGAGCATCAGGACCGAGCGGCAGTGGGTTCTGCCGGTAGCGCTGGCGCGGCATGAAGGGAACTCATCGAGGCGGCCTCCAGCATTGAACATCCGATCGGCCTCGCTGGTGCAGATCTCCTTCCGGGAGATGAGAGCTCAGTGCATCAGACGCTCCCGCAGGAACTGATCGCTCAAGGCCACCGCCGTGGCCCAGTTCTCCGCCTCGCTGAGCCCGGAGCTGCGGGTGGACTTGAAGCTGTGGTCACCGCTGGGGATCCAGCGCAGTTGCACCTGCGGCGAGAGGACGTAGGTCTCCACCTCCTCGCGGCGACCGAACGTATCCCGCTCCCCCTGCAGGATCAGGGTGGACGTCTGCAAGGCGCTCAGGTGCTCGGCGCGCAGCTGCAGCGGTTTGCCGGGCGGGTGAAAGGGATAGCCCAGACAGATGCAGCCGCGCACCCGATCGCTGGCGGCCAACTCATCGACCAGCAGGCTTGCCACTCGGCCGCCCATCGACTTGCCGCCGATAAACAGCGGCCGGTCCGGCTCCTCCATCTGCTCGAGCCGCGCCTGCTGGCGGAACGCCTCCTGCAGCACCGGCATCCGGTCGGGTCCCTGACGCCTGCCCAGGATTCGCTGCCGGGCCATGTAGGGGAATTCAAAGCGCACCACCCGCCAGCCCTGCTGCGCCAGGCCGCCGGCGATCGCCGCCATGAACGGGCTGTCCATCGGTGCACCGGCCCCATGGGCCAGCAGCACGGAGGCCGGCGCGGCGTCGGGTCCATCGATCAAGGGAAACGCCTCGGCTTCCATAATTAGGCACGAAAGCAACGTTTGCAGCCGCAACATCTGGAGCCTGCTCCAGCAACCTTCCCAAACCTCGCCCATGTCCGGTTATTCGATCCGGCCCATGCGGCCTGCAGATCTGCCCCAGGTGACCGAGTGGGCGCGGCGGGAAGGCTTCTGCCCAGGCCCATGCGATGTCGACGACTATCGCGACACCGATTCTGACGGCCTATGGGTGGGCTGCCTTAACGGCGAGCCTGTGGGGTGTATCGCCGGCGTCCGCTACGACGACCAATACGGCTTTATCGGCCTGTTCCTGGTCCGCCCTGAGCACCGGGGCCATGGTTACGGCGTGGCCCTCTGGGAGCGGGCCCTGGCCCACCTTGAGGGGGTGGCCTGCGTGGGACTGGAGGCGGCCGATGCGCGATTGGTGGACTACACCGGCTGGGGGTTCACCGCCGCAGGCGCAACCCTGCGCTGGCGTCGGGACACAGGTGGCCGGGGGGATCGCGACGCCGCTGCGCCCGAACCACAGGGGATCAACCTGCTGCCGGCAGCCGCCGTGCCCAAGGATGTGGTGCAGGACTATGACGCCCGCCACGAGGCCACTCCCCGGCCGCTCTTCTTGGGCCTCTGGCTGGGGGAGCCGAATCCCGGCACTGTGGTGGTAGCTCTCGACGCCGAGGGCTGCTGTCGCGGGTACGGCCGCATCAGGCCCTGCCTGCTGGATGGCCCAGAGCGGGCAGGGGGCTGGCGGCTAGGGCCGTTGATCGCTGACAGCAGCCCCATTGCGCAGGCCCTGATCGATCAGCTGACCGCCCACCGCCATGGCCCGGTGTTGATCGACGCTCCGGATGCCAACCCCCACTCCGGTCCGCTGCTGCGGTCGGCGGGCTTCTCGGTAGTGAGCCATACGGTGCGCATGTACCGAGGTGGGCCGCCCCAGCTACCGCTGCAAGACCTCTACGGCTTGGCCTGCCTTGAGCTGGGCTGAAATGGTTGGGAACAGGAAGGATCTGGTGTCAGCCGAGTGGCCTGCGGGCAGCCATCCCCTGCTGGCTTAGCAGAGGGTCTGCCCAACAGCCGCCGCCTGCGCGCCCGCCAGCTGGATTCGCTCAAGCAGTGCTGCCGAACGTGCTCCACCAGCAGCTGTTCCAACCCGGCGGCAGCGGAGCGCAGCTCTGGGAGCTGAACCTGGTGAGCCGCCTGTTGAACGATCCCACCATCGGTGAGTGCACCAGCGGGCTGCTGACCTTGATCGAAACCCCCGAGGCGATGGAGGCCTACCTGCTGCGGGCCCAGGGCCAGGATGACCTCAAACGGCGTGCCAAGCGCTGCATCGAGGCGGTCCAGGAAGCAGGCCGGCTGGCCCGGATCCGGGGCTGGCTGACTCAGGCATAAACCCCTATTGCCCCCATCAGCTGGCCGGCCGATTGTGAACTCATCGACAACCGGGAGGCTCCAGACCATGGAAGACACCCCACCTGAGCATCAGTTAGGAGTGCGCTGACGATCCGGTCCCTGCTCCAACACTCTCGACGGATCACTGACTTCCCTGGCGCGTGACGCGGCTGTTTGATTTGCTGCAACGCCGTCCATTGCACCGTTAACGGCCTCGCCTCAGGTGCCCCGGACCCAACGGGAGGTCCCACTTGTCAACTGGCCCCAGGTGCCAGCGTCAGCAGCTCCGCCCCCACCAAACAAACTGCTTCAGAGCCCGGTGGCCTCGTCACCGGGCTTTGTCGTGCAGCTCCCTGAACCATGGAGAACCTGGCCCAACCAGGTGGTGCCGTCAGCATCGGGCCGAGACCGGAATGACGTCTAACGTTGAAGCCTCAGCCCATGAGGTTGGCGAAAGCCGCTGCCGTCATGACCCCAGCCGATCAAGCCAGCCAAAACCTCGAAGCTCCCTTCTCCGTCCGCCGCCGGCAACGTGGGGGAGAAGCGTCATGCAGGTGAGCAGTTCGGTGAGCGCCATGGAGGCTCTGCGGGCACGGATTCGGGCCCAGAGCAAAACCGTGGCCGAGCACATCGCGGCTGATCCGGACGCCAACTCTTTCATCGGCGACTGGGCCACACCTGAACTCCTCGGCCGCTGAGCGCAAGCGTGGAGCTGAAGGCAGGGCAAATTGTCACGGTCGACTGGCGCAAAGATCCAGATGACCCCGATCAAGACCCTCACCCCCCGGAGCCCAACAAGCTCAGACCGGCTGTGGTCGTGCAGGATTGCGAACTGTTTGACTTTGCTTATCCCACAGTCCTGGTGGTGCCGATGACGAGCGACCCCGAACTGGCCATTCCCGACCTGACTGTGGTGCTGCAACCCAGCGCGACCAACGGCTGCAAGAAGGTGAGCTATCTGCTCCCTCAGAATCTCACCTGTGTCGCCAAGACACGCATCACCACAGCCACTGACTCCTGCGTCACCCCCGCCGAGCTACAGCAACTGCGCCAGCTGGTGGTGCTGGCCATCGGAGGGCTCACCTGAAGGATGAGGCGGCCATCGCCAGTTTCAGCAGATCACTCCTCCTCGTCGACCGCACCAGCAGGAATCAGGCGGATCTGCTTGCGACCCAGCTTGATCTCGAACTCATCGCCGGGCTTGAGGTCGAGCAGACCTGTGTAGGCCTTGCCCACCAGAAGAAGGCCTCAAGGAACCAAGGCGTCTGGCGCCACTTGCCCTGAAGCCTGCTCTCCAAAGGACTCCGTAGGCATCACTCGTTCGTCCAAACACGTCCAGCGCCGACTCGGCTGAGTTGCCACAAGGCCCGAATACCCAAGTCAAAGCTCAAGGTTTTATGCCATGATGATCATCATGCGATACCCCGAAGGCCACAACCAAGCCGTGCGCGAGCGAATCCTCAGTTCTGCCGCTGAGGAGTTGCGCCGTAACGGCCTTTCGGGCATCGGCATCCCCGCCCTGATGAAGCGCGCCGGCCTCACCCATGGAGCCTTCTATTCCCATTTCCCCAACCGTGAGGCCCTTGTCGCCGAGGCCATTCGTGCAGCGGCCGCCGCCAGTGCTGACGGTCCACTGGCAGGGTCTTCCACCCTCGAGCAGAGCCTCGCCCAATACCTCTCTCCTGAGCACCTTGCCCACCCAGAGCGTGGCTGCGTCATTGCTGCGCTCGGCGGCGAGGGCGCCCGTCAGCCGGCCCCGGTGCGCTCAGCCTTCGCGGCGGCTGCCCGAGGCTTGCTGACGGCGATCGAGCGCAAGCTGCATCCCCGCCGTCCTTCCCGTCTGCCCAGCGACCAGGCCCTGCGCCTGGTGTCCACCATGGTGGGAGCCGTGGTACTGGCTCGCCTGGTAGACGATCCCGCTCTGGCCCAGCGGTTGTTGGAGGTGGCGGCACATTCGGCTGAACCTTCTCCTGGCAGGGCTTGAGTCGGGGCTTCTCTTTTTGTCCAATTGCATGACAAGCATCATGGCAACCACCTACGACCATCCCGCCCTCGCCGCTGCCCGCTCCCGAGGACCAGCGCCACCGCCTCCACCGCTCACCCTCGAGGAGGTGCGCGCCATCGCGCTTGCCGCCGGTGCCGATGACGCCGCCTGGGTGTCGCTGGATCACCCCGACCTGAGCGAGGAGCTACCCCACGTTCTTGCCGCCATGCCGGGGGCTCGCTCGCTGGTGCCGATCGTGCTGCGCATGCATCCCGAAAACGTGCGCAGCCCTCGCCGCAACGTGGCCAACCTCGAGTTCCACCGCAGCGGCCACGAGGTGGATGAGATCGCTGCCCGAATCGCCCGGGCCCTTGACGAACGGGGCCACCGGGCCATGAACCCGCCCATGGCCTTCCCCATGGACATGAGCACGTTCCCGGGCCGCTCCTGGATCGTCTCCCACAAGCGCGTCGCCGAGGCGGCCCAGCTCGGAAAGATGGGGCTGCACCGCAACCTGATCCATCCCCGTTTCGGGTCCTTCGTGCTGCTGGGCACGGTGATCACCAGCGCGGAGGTAGCCCAGGCAATTGCCCCGCTCACCTACAACCCCTGCATCGACTGCCAGCTCTGCGTGGTGGCCTGTCCCGTGGGCGCCATCGAGCCCAGCGGCGCTTTCCGCTTCTCCGCCTGTTACGACCACAACTACCGCGAGTTCATGAGCGGTTTCGCCGACTTCGTTGAAGATGTGGTGGAGAGCCGCAACCGCCAGGACTTCCGCGATCGCGTTCCCCTCGACCAGGCTGTCACCACCTGGCAAGGCCTGGCCTACAAACCCAGCTACAAGGCCGCCTACTGCGTGGCCGTCTGCCCTGCCGGCGACGACGTCATCGGAAACTTCGTCCACGACCGCCCAGGCCATCTGCGTCGGGTCGTCAAGCCCCTTACCGAGCGGGAGGAAACCATCTACGTGGTGGAAGGCTCAGACGCCGAGGCCCACGTGCGCCGTCGCTTTCCCCACAAGCGGGTGCAACGGATCCGCTCCAGCCTGCGGGCCACCCGGCCCCAGGAGTTCTTCGGCGCTCTGGCCTTGATCTTCCAGCGGGGGCCGGCGAGGGGTTGGGCCGCCACCTACCACTTTGATCTGAGCGGAACCGATGCGGTGCGTGCCACCGTGCGCATCAACGATGGACAGCTGGAGGTGGAGCCCGGGGTGCTGGCGGGAACGCCCGATCTGCTGGTGCGCGCCGATGCCCGCCTCTGGATCGACATCGTCAGCGGGCGGCGAAGCCCTGTGCTGGCGGTGCTGCGGCGCCGACTACGGATCACGGGCGACCGGCGTCTGCTGGATCGGTTCGCGGCCTGTTTCCCCCGCTGAGAGGCAAATCCACATTGATGAACCCACCGATGACACCCTTTCGAACCCATCACCAGCAGCGCTTCTTTGATCGCTATGGCCCCTGGGCCATCGTCACGGGCGCTTCCTCTGGCATCGGCCGCGCCATCGCCGGCCGTCTGGCCGAGGCAGGGCTGAACCTTGTGATCGTGGCCCGAAGCCGGGGCGTTCTTGAGGATCTGGCGGCAAGCCTCGCAGCCGAAAACAGCATTCAGGTGAGAACCATCGACGTCGACGTCGCACTCGAGGCAAGTCTTGAGACGATCCGAACAGCGACGGCTGACCTGGATGTGGGCTTGCTGGTGGCCTCCGCAGGGTTTGGCACCTCCGGGCCCTTCCTTGAGGCCGACATCAAGTCAGAAGAGGAGATGCTGATGGTCAACTGCCGTGCGGTCCTCAATGCCTGCTTCCATTTCGGACGCCGCTTCTCGCAGCGGGGCCGAGGCGGCCTTGTGCTGCTGAGCTCGATCGTTGGCTTTCAGGGGATGCCCTATGCGGCTCACTACGCCGCCACCAAGGCCTACGTGCAGGCCCTGGCTGAGGCCCTCAACGTTGAACTCAGGGGTTGTGGTGTCGATGTCCTCTCCGCTGCCCCGGGCCCAACTCACAGCGGTTTTGCAGACAGGGCTGGCCAGCGGATGGGGATGGCCCTGGCACCGGAAGAGATTGCTCAACCGATCCTCGATGCTCTCGGGCACCGAGCGACGATCTTTCCAGGGTTCCTGTCGAAGCTGCTGACCTATGCGCTCGTGCCTCTGCCGCGATGGGCGCGGGTTCGGATCATGGGGCGGGTGATGGCCGACATGACCAAGCATCACTGACCATCAAAATCAGAGGACGATGTTCGAATGACGGCACCCAGCACGCGATTGTGATGATCCCAGCTGGGTATGTGCCCAGGTCAATCTGCTACTCCCGGCATCTCAAAACCACCCAGCAGCCGAGTGCTCAACCTGGATCTCATGAAGCGAACTCTCACTCCTCATCTTCTGATGTACCAGCCGGGATCAGACGGATCTGCTTCTTGCCCAGCTTGATCTCGAACTCATCGCCAGGCTTGAGGTCAAGCAGGGACGTGTAGGCCTTGCCCACCATGAGGTTGCCGTTGAACTGAATCTTGGTGGTGTAGCTCAAGCTGCGGCCGGCCCTTCCCTTGCCGTTGCCACCGCCATCTCCGAGGCTGACGCCCTTGGCTTCCAGCAGCGCCTCATAGAACGCCGTGAAGTTCAGCCGCTCGCTGCCGTCCTTCTTGGTGCTGAGGTAGCCGGCGGCTCGCACCAGATCGGACTTGGAGGCATCACCAAGCTCCTTGACTTTGGCGAGCAGTTCAGGTCCGGTTAGCGCCATAGATCTCTAAAGAAGATTCAATACATGTTACATCCTCCTCAAGCATATCCGCTGCATTGGCCACTCCTTTGAGTCCGATGTATTTACAAGCCGAGATCCAATTCCCGCATGGATCACCATCGGGCGCTCATGGGTTGGCTAGGTATGGAGTACTCCCACCTGTGCCACCGCCATGGTCAAGCCATCTGCAGCCCCTGGGGCCAGTATCACCATCTGCCCCAACGGCCCGTATGTGGTTAGCGGCGGGGTGCCACTGAGCGAGCAGTCCATCGTGGTGAACGCCGCTGGTGACTCCATTGATTACCAGCAGGGCCGCCTGTATCCGTCCCAGGCCACCTTTGAACTATGCCGTTGTGGCCAGTCCTCGACCAAGCCGTTCTGCGATGGAACCCACGCCACAGTGAGCTTCGATGGCACCACCACCTGCAGCCATGCCCCATACCTAGAGCAGGCCGAAACCATCGCAGGTCCCGTGCTCTCGATCACCGATGCCAAGGCGCTGTGCTCCAATGCCCGTTTCTGCGACCCCCACGGCGGCATCTGGGCACTCGTGAAGCAGTCGGACGAACCAGACGCACACCAGCTGGTGGTCTTCCAGGCCAGCCATTGCCCCTCAGGGCGATTGATCGCCTGGGAGCGTGCCACGGGTCAATCGATCGAATCCGCCCACCCGCCATCGATCGCCTTGATCGTGGATACGAAGGAAGGCGTGAATGGCCCCATATGGGTGCGAGGTGGCATTCCCATCCACTCGGAGATGGGGCTCGCCTATGAGGTTCGCCAGCAGTGCACCCTCTGCCGCTGCGGCCGATCAGCCAACAAGCCGTTCTGCGATGGAGCCCACACGCCAACACACTCGGCCTGACGAGTCCGATTGCCCGATCCATCCATCCCACCAATTGGATCACCATCAGGCTGGACCCTTCCGCCAGGTTTTTAGGTCAAGCAGCTTGGTCACCACCAGCTCCTGTCAGAGCAGCAGGGCGAGCTTCTGCCCGCCCTCGCCGCTGAGGGGCACGTCGTGAGCTGAACCCCTCCCCTGGATCGGATCGCCTAAGCACTGGCACCCAAGAGCCGTCGAAGCGATGTGATGGCTGAACAAGCCCCTCACGCTGCTCTCCTTGCGGAGCTGCGCTGGCACTGGGGAGAGTGAACACTCCTCAGGCTGTATGGAGCATCGTCAATGGCGCCTGAGGGGCACGGCGCAGCGCGACTTTCTTGGAAACCGCAGCAATAGCGAGCCCCTTGGGCCCAGAAGCTCCGACTGTTTCACCCGTGGTCCGCATAAGACCAGGCAGGAAGATCATCAAAAAGAGGACTGCCGGCAAGCCTACAAACAGGACAAGGGTAAAGCCGTAACCAAGAATGATCTCAGCAATTGAGTTTGTCATCAGAAGTCTCTAACCTTTACGTGGAATGTGAAGGGAGAAGAAGATTATCCTCTCCACATTTCGGCCTATCCCCACATCTCTTCTTCTGATCACAATCTAGCCACGTCTTGGGCATGGAGCCCGTTGCAGGAAAATCAAGTGAAAATATTTGCTCTCCTTAACTCATCGATCCAACAAGAGCCTCCGAGGAGCCTGGAGAGCTGCTTGTAGGCCGTGCGAAGGCCGATCCAGGGTTGCGCTTCAGGGGCTGAGAGTGCCACGGCCTAATCAAGATGCCGGCGGAAAAGCCGTACCAAACTGGTGGTTGTCAGACGAGTCATCTGGTTGCCAGGCATGGTGTGTGATGTCTTAGGACGGCGGTGACACTCCAACCCTGGCGACCTCACACCCCCTTGTGAGTTGAACAACCTGGTGGGACTACACAGCTAGGGTTTGGGCAACGCCCTGCACATCTGGTCGCCATGGCACTCGAGGCCTTCCGCCAGGAGCTCATCGCCACCGCCACCACCATCGCTTCCCCGGGCAAGGGATTGCTGGCGGCCGATGAATCCACCGGCACGATCGGCAAGCGCTTCGAGGCGATCGCCCTCGAGAACACCGAGAACCATCGCCGCGCCTACCGCTCTCTGCTGGGCACAACCAGCGGGCTGGGCGAGTACATCAGCGGCGTGATCCTCTACGAGGAAACCCTCTTCCAGGACGCCAGCGATGGCACGCCGATCCTGGAGCTTTTCCGCCGCCAGGGGATCATTCCCGGCATAGAGGCCTACGACCAGTGCCTGGCTGAACAGGGGCAGGAGTTCGTCGACGCCTGCGAAGCCGCCAAGCGGGGAAAACCCCTGGTCACCGACGACAACCTCGCCGAGTTCACCGCCCTCTCCCAGAATGGGTTTGCCCGCGAGCCCCGGGAATTACTAGCGCTGGCCCAGTGGCCCGACCATGTCACCGGCTTCCTGGTGTCATGTGAGCCCTTTCATCGACCTGAGTGAGGCGGACCCACCGCCATCCGCTTCACTCCTCCTCGTCGGCCGCACCAGCAGGAATCAGGCGGATCTGCTTGCGACCCAGCTTGATCTCGAACTCATCGCCGGGCTGCAGATCCAGAAAAGCGGTGTAGGCCTTTCCGATCAGCAGATTGCCGTTGCCCTGAACCGTGGCCACGTAGCTCAGCTTGCGGCCGCCCTTGCCCACCGCAGCCGTGGCTGAGCCCAGGGTGACGCCTTTGGCCTCCAGTAGCGCCTCGTAAAAGGCGGTGAAGTTCAGCCGCTCGCTGCCGTCCTTCTTGGTGCTGACGTAGCCAGCGGCCCTGACCAGATCGGACTTGCTGGCATCGCCTAGCTCTTTCACCTTGCTCAGCAGATCAGCACCAGAGAGGGGCATGGGTCGTGTTGTTGTTGTAACCCAAACATACAGGCTGGTTCGTTGAGTACCAGCCCCCAATTGTGGTCATCGATAGTAAGGCTTTGTGTCGTGGTCGTTCAGCGCAGGCTCTCGCAGGCCTCGCCATCACCATTCGAGTCCAAATAGGTGTGTCCCTGGCGCAACGGCAGCTGGGCTTGCTGATAAGCGCCAATCTCCTTGCAGCGATACTTCCGGCCATCAGGAACTGACCCCGGTGCTACGAGCTGAGCGCCCTGCTGCTCTGCCGCGGCGGATGTCCTAAGGGCGGGTGATGCTGCCGGGCACTTGCCATACTCCATAGCGGCTGCGGAAACCCCAGAACTCCGCCTCCAGATACTCCTTGGCATCGCATTGGCCCAGGTACTTGAGATAGGCGTAGCCGCAGGCTCGCGAAGAGGATACGCCAGGCCGTACTCCGCCATCGCCAGGCCGAGATTGATCTCTCCGATCACCTCGGCCACGGTGCGGCCGTAGCGATGCACCGTCTGCGTCAGAAGTGTGACCGGGGCCCCGATCCGCAGCCGCGATTTCAGAGTTGCCCCATCTGCTTAGCGAAATTCTGGCCGCTTGTGCTGGTCGAAGCTGCGCTGAAGGGCGTCGCGGATCGTCAGCCCCACAGGGAGGTCACCGCCGAAGGAAGTGCCCAGCACATGCCGATAAAGTTTGGTCTCCACCAGACGAATGGTGGAGTCAGGAAACGGAATGTAGTTGGTTTTGGCCACCATCGCGGGGGCGTTTCGGATCAGGAAGGTGGTGAAGCTACGGACCTCGGCACTTTCGAGCAAGGCCTGATCGTTGACATAAATGAACAGGGGTCTAGAGAGGGGCTGGTATTGACCCTGCAATACCGACTGAATGGAGGGCAGCACAGGTTTCCCCTTGGGATTGACCACCGCCAGGGCCTTGAGCCGGCCACTGTTGCTGCGGAACCAGCCATAGCCAAGGTAGCCAAGGGCCTGGGGATCACCGGCCACGCAGTTCACCACCACATTGTCATCCTCGCTGGCGGTGTAATCGCGGCGGGAGTTGTCTTCATCGCCGTTGATCGCCTTGTTGAAGTAGTCGAAGGTGCCTGAATCGCCGCCCGCTCCGCACAGCTTGATCGGCCGCTTTGGCCATGCCGGGTTCACCTGGTTCCAGCGGTTGATGCGCCCTTGGGCGTTGCGGTTCCAGAGGAGCGAGAGCTGCTGGGTGCTCACGGCTTTCGCCCAGTTGTTGCCGGGATGGACCACCACCGAGAGGGCATCGAAGGCCAGGGGCACTTCAATGAAGCGGATCCCCTTGGCGGCACAGGCCTTGAGTTCTTTGGTGTTGATGGGCCTGGAAGCATTGCTGATCTCCACCCGTCCGCTGCAGAGATCCCTGAAACCTGCGGTGCTGCCCGTTTCCTTGAGGCTGATGCGGACGCCCTTGCCGGCCGTCGTCTGGCGGAAGGCGCTGATGCCCGCCTGCACGATCGGATACACGGTGCTGGAGCCGCTGATGCGGATCGGCCGGGTGGATGCCTGCTGCTGGGCGAGAGCAGCTCCGGAGGCAACGGGGAAGACGAGCGTGACCGCCAGGGTCAGGCTGAGCCTGAAGGGTCGAGACATGCATGCAGCGTCCAACCACATGACTTTGACCCATCAACCCGTGTTGATGAGTTAAGGAGTGGTTATGGCGGGGCGATTCGTGTTGGCCTGGAAGCGGCGCCTGAGCCACAGCGACACATACACCAGCGCCACTAGCACCGGCACCTCGATCAAGGGGCCGATCACCCCGGCCAGGGCCTGGCGGGAGCTGACCCCCAGACGCTGATGCTCACGGCGATGGCCAGCTCGAAGTTGTTACCAGCGGCGGTGAAGGCAAGCGTCGCTGTTTTCGCATAGCTGAGGCCGCTGCGCCGGCCCACCGCGAAGGCCACGGTCCACATGACTGCGAAGTAGAGCACCAAAGGCACGGCCACCCTGGCCACCGTGAGCGGATCGGAGGTGATCGCCTGACCCTGCAGGGCGAACATCACCACGATCGTGAACAGCAGGCCGTAGAGCGCGAAGGGGCTGATCCAGGGGATGAAGCGCTGCTCGTACCAGCGGGGGCCCTTGAGGCGCAGCCCGATCCGCCGGCTGAGGTAGCCCGCGGCCAGCGGCAGCCCCAGGAACACCAGCACCGCCTTGGCGATCTCCGCCATCGAAAAGGCCACATCCTGGGTGGCCAGGCCCAGCCAGCCGGGGAGGATCTTCAGATAGAACCCGCCCAGAAGGGCGTAGGCCAGCACCTGCACGATCGAATTGATCGCCACCAGCAGGGCCGCCGCTTCCCGATCGCCCTGGGCCAGATCGATCCAGATCAGCACCATGGCGATGCAGGGAGCCAGGCCGATCAGGATCAGCCCGGTGCGGAACGCCGGCTGACCCGGAAGAAAGATCCAGGCCAGGGCGAACATCAGCGCCGGTCCCAGGCCCCACACCAGCAGCAACGACAGCCGCAGCAGGCGCCGGTCCCGCGCCGCCCGGCCCAGCTCCTCGTAGTGCACCTTCGCCAGCACCGGGTACATCATCAGCAGCAGTCCCAGGGCGATCGGCAGGGAGGTGTTTCCGATCCTCACGGCATCGAGCACCCCCTGGATGGCTGGGAAGAAGCGGCCCAGCAGCAGGCCGCCGGCCATCGCCAACAGGATCCAGAGCGGCAGGAATCGATCCAGCAGCGACAGCCTGGCCAGCACGGCACGTTCTTCAGGAGCCGGGCCGCTCACGTGCAAGGAGCGGCGGGCTTGCCGCACTGGGCGCCCAGCTCCGCCAGCCAACTGCGCAGCTGTTCGATCGCTTCTGGGCGCAGGCTGTAGTAGATCCAGCGGCCCTCCTGCCGATCGGCGAGCAGCCCCGCCTCCTTGAGCACTTTGAGGTGGAAGGAGAGCTTCGACTGGGCCAGCCCGAGATCGGCGGTGAGATCGCAGACGCAGCGCTCGCCGCCGCCCAGGGCCTCAATCACCTGCAGGCGCAGCGGCTCGGCGAGGGCCCTGAGGAGTGCCCGGGCCTGCTCGGACTGGAGGGGTGGGCTGGCAACAGCCCCTGGATCGGCCATGTGATCGGCAACACGTCTTGAATCAACTCTAGTTGATCTATGGTCAGAGCACCGCAGGCTTTCCGAATGAAGATCGGCATCAATGGATTCGGTCGCATCGGCCGCCTGGTGTTCCGCGCCCTCTGGGGCCGCCCTGGCATTGAGCTGGTGCACGTCAATGACCCGGCGGGAGACGCCGCCGCCGCGGCTCATTTGCTTGAGTTCGACTCGGTGCATGGCCGCTGGCCCCTTGCTGTGGAAGCTGGCGGGGCAGGCTTCCTTGTTGGGAATCAGTCCGTGGGCTATAGCCAGCAGAAGGATCCCACCGCCGTGCCCTGGCTTGAGGCCGATGTGGATCTGGTACTCGAATGCAGCGGCAAGATCAAAACCCCCGAAACCCTCGAGCCCTACTTCTCCCTGCCCGGCCTCAAGCGCGTGATCGTGGCCTGCCCAGTCAAGGGGGTGATCGCCGGAGAAGAAGCACTCAACATCGTCTATGGCGTCAATCACCACCTCTACGACCCCATCCGCCACCGCCTGCTGACCGCCGCTTCGTGCACCACCAATTGCCTCGCACCGGTGGTGCAGGTGGTGCAGGAAAGCTTCGGCATCCGCCACGGTTCGATCACCACCCTGCACGATGTGACCAACACCCAGGTGGTGGTGGATGCCTTCAAAAGCGACCTGCGTCGGGCCCGGTCCTGCCTGCAATCACTGATCCCCACCACCACCGGTTCGGCGCGGGCGATTGGGATGATCTTCCCTGAACTGCAGGGCAAGCTCAACGGCCATGCCGTGCGGGTGCCGCTGCTCAATGCCGCCCTCACCGATGCGGTGTTCGAGTTGCAGCAGGAGGTGAGCACTGAGCAGGTGAACGCCGCCTTCGAGGCCGCCGCCAACGGCCCCTTGCAGGGAATCCTGGGCTATGAAACCCGGCCGCTGGTGTCGATCGACTACGTCAACGATTCGCGCAGCGCCATCGTTGATGGCCTTTCGACGATGGTGATCAATGGCACCCAGCTCAAGGTTTACGCCTGGTACGACAACGAGTGGGGCTACAGCTGCCGGATGGCAGATCTGGCCTGCCACGTGGCTGCGTTGGAACGTGAAGCCCTGGAGGGTGCCGCCCGATGAAACACCTCACGGGATTGCAGCAGTACGCGGTCGTGACGGCCAACTACTGGGCCTTCACCCTCACCGATGGGGCCCTGCGCATGCTCGTGGTGTTCCACTTCCACCAGCTCGGCTACTCCACCCTGGAGATCGCCTTTCTGTTTCTCTTCTACGAATTCTTCGGAATCATCACGAACCTCTACGGCGGCTGGCTGGGGGCCCGCTTCGGGCTGCGGCTCACCCTCTGGGCCGGAACGCTCATGCAGGTGGCGGCCCTGCTGATGCTGATTCCGGTGGCCGACGACTGGCCGCGCTGGTGGAGCGTGGCCTACGTGATGGTGGCCCAGGCGATCAGCGGCATCGCCAAGGACCTCAACAAGATGAGTGCCAAGAGCGCCATCAAGACGGTGGTGGCGGAAACCCCCGAGGACCCCAGCAGGGGCGAGAACCAGCTGTTCAAATGGGTGGCGATCCTCACCGGCTCCAAAAACGCCCTTAAGGGGGTGGGCTTCTTCCTTGGCGGCCTGCTGCTCACCACGATCGGCTTCAGTGCGGCCGTTGGGGCCATGGCCGCCGGTCTGTTTCTTTCCTTTCTGATGACTTTGGTGCTGCCCGGCGAGATCGGCCGCATGAAGGAGAAGCCCGCCATCACGGCCCTGTTCTCCAAATCGAAGGGCATCAATGTGCTGTCGCTGGCTCGCTTCTTCCTGTTCGGCGCTCGTGATGTCTGGTTCGTGGTGGCCCTGCCGGTCTTCCTGCAGGCGGCCCTGGGTTGGAAGTACTGGGAGGTGGGCGGTTTCATGGGCCTGTGGGTGATCGGCTACGGGATCATTCAGGCCTCGGCCCCGGCCCTGCGGCGCAGCTGGGGGAAGAGTGCGCCTCCGGGAGTGTCCGCCGTGCAGTTCTGGAGCGCCGTGCTGACGGCCATCCCCGCTCTGATCGCGATCAGCCTGTGGCGCGACGTGAGCAACCCCGGCATCGCCGTGGTGGTGGGCCTGGCGGCCTTTGGGGCCGTGTTCGCGATGAATTCCTCGATTCACAGCTACATGGTGCTGGCCTACACCGATGCCGAATCGGTGAGCCTCAACGTGGGCTTCTATTACATGGCCAATGCGGCCGGCCGGCTGGTGGGCACCCTGCTCTCCGGTGCCCTGTTCCTGGTGGGCGGCCTGCAGGCCTGCCTGTGGGCCTCGTGCCTGCTGGTGGCCCTGGCCTTCCTTTCGGGGATTCGCTTGCCACCGCCAATGCGACAGCAGCTCGAGGCGGCTTGATCTCAGGCATCAGCAGGGCAATCAGGAGTTGCCGCCCGATCGGGGGGGTGATCTGCGGCATCGAAAGTCCCAGGGGCGGGTGATACCGCCGGGCACCTGCCACACGCCGTAGCGGCTGCGGGAGGCCCTGAATTCAGCATCGAGATACTCCTTGGCGTCGCACTGGCCCAGGTACTTCCGGTAGGCGAAGGCCATGCCGTCTTCCACCAGGGCCAGGTTGATATTCACGCCACCGATCACCTCGGCCACGGTGCGGCCGTAGCGATCCACTGTCTGCGGCCTGAGGGTCACGCTGGAGCCCAGCCGCAGGTGGCTTTGCAGGTAGCTGCGGGCCTCGGCGCCATAGGGGGCCTGGGCCATCTCGGGCGCATCAATGCAGGCCAGCCGCACCGTGATCCGCTGTTGGCCGTGTTGCAAGCGGATGGTGTCGCCGTCGCCGATCGAGAGCACCGTGGCGGAAGCCTGTTGGTTGGCCTGCGCCGTGCCTACAAAGAAAACGTTGCCCCACCCAGCGATGAACGCAGCGGCACCGATCAGCAGCCAACTGATCAAAGGCCGAGCACAGGCTCGATCTGCTCCAGCAGCGCTGGCAATTGCTCGCTCAACGTGATCCACACCTCTTCGAGGTCCACGCGGTCATAGGCATGGATGAGTACGTCCCGCATTCCGGCCATCTCCCGCCAGGGAATCTGCGGATGTTGCTGGCGGCACGAGTCGCTCAGACGCTTTGTGGCTTCTCCGATGATCTCAAGATTGCGCACCACCGCGTCCTGTAGAACGTCGCTGGCCAGGAACGTCTCGCGATCGGGGATGGTGAAGCCTTGAACCCGCCTGATCGCGGTCAGGATGTCGCCCAGGGCATCACGGTCCCTTGGCTCGATCACAGGGGAATGGCGTCCCGCTCGGCAGAAGCCAGTGCGGCTGGCTTGAGATTGCGTCGGCGAATCAGATCCACGCGGCAATGCAACGTGTCTTCCAAAGCCAGCTTCAGGGCGATGCGTTCCAGCAGACCCGTGCGTGCAGGCAGATCCACCAGGAGATCCAGGTCACTGTCGGCTCCAGCCTGATCACGGACCACCGAGCCAAACGCCGCCAGATTGGTGGCGCCGTGGGCAGTTGCGATCTCCCTGATCCTTGGAGCCTGAGCCAGCAGGTCGTCGAGGCGCATGGCAACCCAGAAGCCTTGGTCAGCTTAAGAGAGACAGCTCAGCACGACTTGCCTCCTCGTGGCCTTGTCAGGGCCGAACTCAGTTCCAATGAAAAGGGCGCCCCGTGTCGGGCGCCCTCGGGCCGGTTGCAGGGAACTGGTTTGAACCGCCCTGGTCGAGACCTCTGATTCATTGATAGATCCGTTTGGCCGTGGTGTCAGTACGGCAAACCTCACTCCTGGGCCACACCCCATCACCGCTGGGGCTCGCAGGGCCTCAAAAACGGGCGAGGAGGTGCGCCTGCGCGGGAGCTTCCGGGATTTTTCGGGTCGCACTGTCTACCACTGCAACAACCTCGACCACGAGGATCTGGGGCTGATGGGGGTGCTGCAGATCGATGAGTGAATGGTCTGACTCTTCTCAAGATGATCACTTCCATAGTCGCCAAAGACACAGGACTCGAATTGATCCGTGCATGCGCCACGTCCTGACCCTGTTAATGAGCTGTTGGTGGCTGGCAGCCCCGGTGATGGCGGCTGAATTGGAGCCGTGTCAGAGACTGCTGGATCAACGCAATGCCCTGGCCGAGCAGGCCATGAAGGCCGAAATCGCCCTGGTCCGTACCACCCGTGAACGGATCTGCCCGGTGCTCAGCCAGCAGGCCGATGGGGCCAATGCCAACGACCGCAACGGGCTGACCATCGACTACCAGGCCCTGCTCGACTGCCGCCACAAGGCGGAAAAACAGCTGCTGCGCAACCAGCGGGTTCTCTACGTCAACCGCCAGTTGTTCAGGTTTTACACGGCGGCTGGAGCAAAGCTGGCCCGGCAAGCCGATCGGCTGATGCAGCCGTTGCGGGATCAGGAGTGCCCCCAGCTGCGTTGATCAACAACCTGTGGCCATGAGGTGATGGCCAGACCCTTGACCCTGAAGCGACTACAGGCTGTTTGCTGGGGTCTGGATGACAACTCCATGGCGGATCCTTGCTGCAGCAGCGGAACCAGCGGGCAGACGGCCGGAGCCCTCCCAGCGCCGCAGCCGGCCGCCGGTACCGAAAGGTTGTATCGGATCAGCGCCATGGATTGCGCCACCGAAGAAACCGAAATTCGCCATGCCCTCTCAGCGCTCGACGGCATCCGAGGTCTGAGGTTCCTGCTGGCCGAGCGGATTCTGGCGATCGATGCCGAAACAGCTGCGCTCAACTCCGCGCTCGCCGCGATCCGCCGGCTGGGGTTCAACCCGGAGCCGATCAGCCCCGATCACCGGCCGTCCGCCGCCCAGACCCGCGCCGAACGGCGCCGTGAACGGCTCCGCCTGGCGGGCTCCCTGGCGCTGGCGATCACGGCGGAGCTGCTGCATCTGGTCGTTCCCGCCTACCCGGGCCATGAGCTGCTGGAGATCGGGATCGCCATCGCCGCGATCGCCCTGGCGGGCTTCTCCGTGTTTCGCAAGGGCCTCGCGGCCCTGCGCCAGGGCCGGCTGAACATCAATGCGCTGATGAGCGTGGCGGTCACGGGTGCTTTCCTGATCGGCCGCTTCCCGGAAGCCGCCATGGTGATGGCGCTCTATGCCGTCGCCGAGGCGATCGAAGCGCGGGCGGTAGAGCGGGCCCGCCAGGCGATCACCAGCCTGATGGCCCTGGCCCCCGATCAGGCGGAGATCCGCCAGAGCGATGGCCGCTGGCAACGCGTGTCAGCCACTGCTGTGGCCATCGGAGCTGTGGTGCGTGTCCGCCCGGGCGAACGGCTGCCGCTCGATGGCACGGTGCTGAGCGGCGAGAGTGCGATCAACCAGGCCCCGATCACCGGCGAAAGCCTGCCGGTCGACAAAAGGCCAGGGGATGGGGTGTTTGCGGGCACGATCAACCAGGGCTGCGCCCTCGAAATCCAGGTGACGGCGCCGGCTTCCCACAGCACGCTGGCGCAGATCATCCAGGCCGTGGAGGAAGCCCAGGCCTCCCGTGCCCCAATCCAGCGCTTCGTCGATCGCTTTGCGGCCCGCTACACCCCGGCCGTGTTCGTCATGGCCCTGGCTGTTGCCCTGCTGGCGCCGCCCTTACTGGGGTTCACCCCACTCCAGGCGATCTACAAGGCCCTGGTGCTGCTGGTGATCGCCTGCCCCTGCGCGCTGGTGATCGCCACCCCAGTCACGCTGGTGAGTGGCCTGGCCACCGCCGCCCGTCGCGGCATCATCATCAAAGGCGGCCTTTACATCGAGGAGGCCCGCAAGATCAAGGTGCTGGCCCTCGACAAGACCGGCACGATCACCCTGGGGCAGCCCAAGCTCGTGGCCTTCTCCCCACGGCAAGAAGGAGCAGACGCTGGCGCTCTGAAACAGCTGGCCAGCAGCCTGGCGGAGCGCTCCGACCATCCGGTGTCGCGGGCGGTGGCCGCCGGCCTCGATGGCGAGCGGCTGGCCGTGGAGGCCTTCGAGGCCCTGCCGGGGCGGGGGTGCGCGGCCTGATCGCGGGGCGGCCGCTGATGCTGGCCAACCACCGCTGGATCGAGGAGCTGGGGCTCTGCTCCAGCGACCTGGAAGCCTCGATGCAGGTTCACGAGCGCCAGGGCCATTCGCTCAGCCTGCTGGCGGATGACAGCGGCGTGCTCGCCCTGATCGCCGTCGCCGACACCGTTCGGCCCAGCTCCGCGGCAGCCATGGAGGCCCTGCGGAGCCTGGGTGTCACTCCGGTGATGCTCACGGGCGACAACGCAGCCACCGCGACTGCGATCGCGGCCCTTTCAGGAATTGAGGAGGTGAGGAGCAACCTGCTGCCTCAAGACAAGCTCGAGGCGGTGGCCGATTTGCAGGCCCGCTACGGATTCGCGGCCATGGCCGGCGATGGCATCAACGATGCGCCGGCTCTGGCCCAGGCGGACATTGGCTTTGCGATGGGGGCCGCGGGCACCCACATCGCCATCGAAGCCGCCGATGTGGTGATCATGAACGACGATCTGATGCGCGTACCAGAAACGATCGCCCTCTCTCGCCGCACCTTCCGAATCCTCCGCCAGAACATTGCGCTCGCGCTGGGAATCAAGGCCCTTTTCCTCGTGCTCACCGTGGCGGGCAATGCCACGATGTGGATGGCGGTCTTTGCTGACATGGGCACCAGCCTGATTGTGATCGCCAATGGCCTGCGTCTGCTCCGCAGCCCCAATCTCCTGACCCATCGCCGCTAAGCAGCCCTGGATCTCCCCAGGCTTGACTCTCCCCTTGGGTGGAGGCTATATGGTGAGTTGCCTTTTAATGACTGTGTGATGAAAATCACCCCGCTGGCTACTTTGCTGTTTGCAGGCCTTGCCATTGGCTTCATGGCTGCGCCAGCTCAGGCAAGCACTCAACCCAAACCAACTGGTAATGAGCAGATTCGGGTATCCAGCGCTGATCTGGCGGCAATCCCACAACAACCGGCTGACAGCACACCTTCTCAAGGTGGATGTTGCTGCTGCAAGCAACCTATGAAGAATATGAACTGACATCGCCAGGCTTGTAAGTTCTGCCAGTCTTCTGATCATCCACTGCGAGTTTTTCAGATGACTGGCTTTTTGTTTTCAGTGCAACGATTCAGCTCGGCGAGAATACCGCAGGTCTCCCCTGATCCGGCTGCCGGCAGAACCCTCTGAGCTGCCGCAGCTGATCCCTGGAGTTGATGCAATTCATCCACGCGGGCATCGACCTCGGCGATCTTCTCGTCCAGCAGGACATTCACCGTCAGACAGCTTCCGGTCGGTGTGTCGAGCGCCCCGATGAGGACGCGGACCTCCTCCAGGCTCATGTCAAGGCCGCGGCAGTAGCGGATGAAACGCAGCTGCTCCACATGCCGCGGCGAATAGAGGCGGTAGTTGCTATCCGTGCGCTGTGGCACCGGCAGCAAGTGCTCCCGTTCGTAATAGCGGATGGTTTCGATCTTCACCCCGGTGGACCGTGCCAACTCGCCGATCTGCATCGATCCTCCCTCCCCGGTAGGTGGCAACCCCTTCTCGAGCACATTAGGTCCTTGACCCTGGAGCCACTTCAGGCTTTTCAATGGCGGCATCTCCAACCTTCTCTCAGCCTGTGAGCAGTGCTACGCGAACCAAACCTCTCTCCCGCCGGGCCGGCCAGGAGCAAGGCCGGCCCTGGGTGCGGCTCACCATGGCCGTGCTCGCCACGATCGGCATGATCGACACTGGCTCGATCACCGCCAAGCGCTGGGGTTGGATCGGCAGCCTGTCCTGTCCGGGCGGCAGCGATGGCTGCGACAAGGTGCTCGGCAGCGCCTGGGGCACGCTGCTGGGCCAGCCGCTTTCTCTCTTTGGATTTTTGCCTACGCCACGGTGCTCCTGCTGGCCCTGATGCCGTTGCTGCGAGGAGGTCTGCGGTCCCCTGGATCGGAGGGCAATCGGTGGGCTCTGTTCCTCACCTGCAGCGGCATGGCCGTCTTCAGCTTGGTGCTGATGGGGCTCCTGGTGTTCGAGATCAAGGCCTTCTGCACCTTCTGTGTGGTGTCAGCCGCCCTTAGCCTCGCGCTGTTCCTGTTGAGCCTTGTTGGAGGTCTCTGGATCGACCGCAGCCAAGTGATCTTTCGCGGAATGATGACGGCCTTTCTTGTCGCTCTGCTGGGGCTGGGCTGGGCGGCCTCGGCGGACCAGTCTGTCGCTCAAAGCGGGCGGGTGGCTCCAGCTGTCATCAGCGCCAGCTCGCAAGCCAAGATTGCGCTGGCGGAGCATCTGAGCAGCAGTGGTGCCCGGGTGTTCACGGCGTACTGGTGCCCCCACTGCCATGACCAGAAGGAGGCCTTCGGCAAGGAAGCCGCCGCCAAGCTCCAGGTGATCGAATGTGCCGAAGACGGCGTCAACAGCCAGGCCGCGCTCTGCAAGCAGCAGGGGGTTCAGGGCTATCCCAGCTGGCAGATCAAGGGCGTTGTGGATTCAGGCGTCAAGCCGCTGAATACTCTCGCTGATCTCAGTGGCTACACCGGTTCCCGCGACTTCTGAACTGGCGGTGATCCCTTCATCAGGGCGGGGTCAGGCCAGCTGTGCCCCGGCAGGATCGCAGCCTCCCTCGCCTTACCCTCCAGCTCCGCTGGCATCACTTCATGCCTGATGCACCGCTCGGCACCGCCGCCCGCATCGACGCGCAGACCGTGGAGGTGCCCGCCGGCCTGGGCACCCTGCGCACCTTCCTGCGGGTGCTCGGCCCCGGGTACCTGGTGGCCGTGGGCTACATGGATCCAGGCAACTGGGCCACGGATCTGGCGGCCGGTTCACAGTTCGGCTACCGCCTGCTGTGGGTGATCGGGCTCTCCAGCCTGATGGCGATGGTGCTCCAGTCGCTCTGCTGCCGGCTGGGCATCGCCACGCGGCTGGATCTGGCCCAGGCCTGCAGCCAGCTGCTGCCGCGGTTCTGGCGGATTCCCCTGTGGCTACTGGCCGAGGTGGGCATCATTGCCTGCGACCTGGCCGAGCTGGTGGGCAGCGCCATTGCCCTGCAGCTGCTCTTCGGTCTCCCCTTGCTCTGGGGGGTGGGGCTCACGGCCGCCGACACCCTGTTGCTGCTGGCCTTGCAGCGCTTCGGGATCCGCCGATTGGAGGCCCTGGTGATCGCCCTGGTGGCTCTGGTGGGCGGTTGTTTCGCCGTCGAGATGCTGCTGCTCCAACCCGATTGGAGCCAGGTGGGCCTGGGCTTTCTTCCCCAGGCCGCCAGCCTCAGGGACGGCCAGCAGCTGTTCCTGGCCGCCGGCATTCTCGGGGCCACGGTGATGCCCCACAACCTCTATCTGCATTCCTCGCTGGTGCAATCCCGCCTTTGGGTCGGCGGCCAGGGAACGCAGCGCAGGGCCCTGGCTTTCAGCACCTGGGACACCCTGATCGCCCTCAGCCTGGCTTTTCTGATCAATGTCTCGATCCTGGTGCTGGCCGCAGGCGGCTTCTACGGACGGCTGCCGCTGCCGGTCACGGACCTGAGCGAGGCCTACCGGCTGCTGACGCCGATGCTGGGCACCTCGCTGGCCAGCGTGCTCTTCGGGGTGGCCCTGCTGGCGGCGGGCCAGAGCTCAACGCTCACCGCCACCATGGCTGGCCAGATCGTGATGGAGGGGTTCCTGCAGATCCGTCTTCCCGACTGGAAGCGGCGGCTGCTCACCCGCGGCCTGGCCCTGATTCCGGCGATGGCCACCGTGATCCTGTTCGGGGAACGGGCCACCACCAACCTGCTGGTGCTGAGCCAGGTAGTGCTGTCGCTGCAGTTGCCGTTCGCGGTGATCCCGCTCGTGTGGTTCTGCGGGCGGCGCGCTCTGATGGGCGAGCTCAGAGCGCCGCTCGCTCTGCAGGCCGCGGGCTGGCTGTGCGCCGGTGTGATTGTGATGATCAACCTCTCCTTGCTCAGCGCGGTGCTGCGGGGCGGCTGAACTGTTGACAGCAGCCTCTGCATGGGCCCATGACGAGCAAAAAGCACTGGGAGACGATCTACGCAACCAAGGCCCCTGAGTCATTGAGTTGGTATCAAGCCCATGCCGATGACTCACTCCAGCTGCTTCAGGCTGCCGGCCTACCACTGGATGCGGCAATCATTGATGTGGGCGGCGGTGCCTCCACGCTTGTGGATGACCTCCTGAACCTTGGCTATCAACGGATCACGGTTCTGGACCTTTCCGGCACGGCACTGGCCGTGACCAAAGAGCGGCTTGGCGCTCGCGCGGCTGCGGTGCAGTGGCTGGAGGCCGACATCCTCACGGCCACCCTGCCCGATGCTGCCTATGACGTCTGGCATGACCGGGCGGTGTTTCATTTCCTCACCAGCCCCGCCGATCAGCAGGCCTATGTCCAGGCCGTGCTGCAGGCGCTCAAGCCTGGTGGCACTCTTCTCCTGGCCACCTTTGCAGAAGATGGCCCCACCACTTGCAGTGGCTTGCCAGTGGTGCGGTACAGCCCTGAGAGGCTCCTGGAAACCCTGGGGACTGCATTTTCGCTGCTCAGCCATGAGCGGTTCCGCCATCGCACACCAGGCGGCGCGGAGCAACACTTTCTCTCCTGTCGGTTCCAACTGACTTCCCCATAGTTTTGCAATGGAGCCCGTCCGGTTGCTGTGGTGATCCTGATGACCTCCCAGACGCGAGAACAGCGCCGTGGCTGGCTGTCGGGCCTGCTCGCCGCCGCGCTGTTCGGCTCCAGCGCTCCGCTGCTCGGCAGCTTCAGCCACGGGCCTTCTCCTGTGCTCGTGGCGGGTCTGCTGTACGCCGGTGCGGCGTTGGTGTTGCTGCCCCTGGCCGTGGCCGAGGCCCCGACGATCTCGGCGGCATGGCCCACCACCGTCACCAGGTCGCGGTGGCCACGGGCCTTGATCCTCAACACGCAGAAACCGTTCTCAGCGTTGTGGAAGGTGACACGCTCGATCGATCCCGACAGCACATCACTGGTTTGCGGGCTGGCCTGGGCAGGTTCGGTGGGAGACGGGCGTGCCAGGGCGGAGGTGGCTTGTGGCCTCACCTTTGCAGGGTTCAGCCTTGCGGGTGGCGAAGGGTGCGCCAGCTGCCGCTCTCGGTGCTCACCTCCAGGCCAAGGCCAACCTGCGTCGCCGTTACGCCAGCGGGTTGCTGCTGCTGCCACCAGTGGGTAGCGAAGCCCCAGGCCTCGTCGATCGAATCGAAGTGCTCATCAAGCTCAAGGTGGGGTAACCCGTGATGATCCACCAAGCGATAACGCCGTGGCTGGTTGCTGCTGCTCATCGGCAAGGAGGTGGCCATTGGTTCTGAGCTCAGCTTGGTGGAGTTGCGATCGGTTTGGGTGGTGATGGTGATCACCACTGGGGCTCGCAGGGGCTCCAGCCCTCCTGGCGCTTGCTGGCCCACAGCTTGAGGGCGTCTTCTCGGCTGATCTCCCGGCGTAATTGGAACCCCTTGCTCACAGCGCCCCCAGCCCAGCCTTCAACCCCTCGGTGACAGCGGCGAGAAAGGGCAGATCGAGGGTGTCGATCGTGTCGCTCATCTGGTGGTAGTGCGGGTTGCGCAGGAAGGAGGTGTCGGTGACCATCACGGCGTCGTAACCCGCATCCCAGAAGGGGCTGTGGTCGCTCAGGCGCACATCAGGCATCGAGCGGCCCCCATCGGGCACCGGCAGCACCTTGGTGACCACGTGCTTCCCCATGTGGCTCGCCAGGCCAGGCAACATCGTTGCGGCACCGAGGTTGCCCACCACGGCGATGAAGTCGCCCCGATCGCCGTAGAGCGCCCGCATCGCCGGATGGGGATAGCTCTGGGTGGCGGCGGTGTAGGCGAGCATCTCCAGACTCACCATCAACTTCAACTTCTGGCCGCTGGCCTGGAGTTCGCGGGCCAGGGCGCTGCTGCCGACCATGCCCCATTCCTCCTGATCGAAGGCCACGATCCACACCGGCCGCCGGGGCGCCTGGCGGGCCCAGTGCCGGGCCAGTTCGATCAGGGCCGCCAGACCGGAGGCATTGTCGTCGGCGCCGATCGAGTGCAAGGGGCCGTCGTAGTGGGCCGCCACCAGCAGGGGATCGAGCTCCGGGTGCTGGCCGGGGAGCTTGAGGATCAGGTTGGTGCCCGCATCGATTCCCTCACGGAAGTGGTGCTCTTCCACCGGCCCCAGGGCGCCCAGCTGTTCGCCCAGGTAGGCGCGCACCGCCATCAGGCCCAGGGGATCCCAGCGGGCATGGCGGGGCCGGGCCAGGTGCTGCAAGTGCTCCAGCAAGCGGGTGTGGCCTTGTACGTGGTCGGGGGCGGGGTGGTTGATGGCGAGTTGGTCACTGGGGGATCAAGCTTAATCGCTTGACACCTGCAATGCAAGTGTGCATAATGAAGCGATGGTGAAGGTCTCCACTCCAGCTGACGCCCTCTACGGCCTCGAGGAACTCCTCCTCGTTGCCGGCAAGCTGCTGGGAGAGGTGATCTCATCTCGCACCGTGCGTCTGTACGCCACCCAGGGGTTGATCGATCGCCCCGGCAAGGAGGGCCGCAGTGCGGTCTATTCCCACCGCCACCTCCTGCAATTGGTGCTGGTGCGTGCCCTGGCCCGGCGCGGTCTCAGTCTTTCGGCCATTGCTCCCCTCTGCGTTCTGGCCGACGCCGATCTGGAGCAACAGCTGGAGCTGCTCGATGGGGTGGGGGCGGCGGCCACCGTTCCTTCCCCGCCTGCTTCCCGTGCCGCCCTCGACTACCTCCAGGATCTGCAGTCCTCAAAGGAATCCACCCCAACCACCGACGACTTCCCTGCCCACCTGTTGAGCAAAACCCATTCGCTCAGTCCCGTTCTCGGGATGCTCAGCGAACCCCTCTCCACCCAGGCCCGTTCGGAACGTTCTCCATCTGGCTCCCGATTTGGGGGCAGCACTCGGGAGGCCTCCAGCCGCTGGCTGCGCTTCCACCCTCGCCCCCGGGATCGAAGTTCACGTCCGCGAATCCGTTTCCCTTCCTCCTGCTGGTTCCCGCCGTCAGCAGTGGCTCAAGCGGCTACTGGATCGGCTCAACGAACTGATCGACGACCCCTTCAGCTGAATCCCTTTTTTCCAAGCACCACCGCCTAACCAGCCATGACCCAACCCACCCTGCGCTTCCGGCCCCTGCGGCCGGCGGTGGCTTCTGATCGCCCGTCACGCCTTGATCTGCTGCTCACGATCACACCACCAGCCTTGAAGGCTGAGCCCCAACGTCAGCAGCGACCGCCGCTGAACCTGGCTCTGGTGATCGACCGCTCCGGCTCGATGAGCGGCACCAAGCTCAGCTATGCGCGCAAGGCGGCACGCTTCCTGGCCGGGGAACTCACCAACCGTGATCGCCTCGCCATCGTCAGCTTCGACGACGAGGTGAAGGTGGTCGTGCCCTCCACTCCCGTTATCGATCCCCAGCCCTTCATCGACGCGATCAACACGATCCACAGCGGCGGCTGCACGGACCTCTTTGATGGCTGGCTGGCTGGAGCCACCCAGGTGGCTGAACACCTCGATCCCACCCAGATGAACCGGGTGCTGCTGCTCTCCGATGGCCAGGCCAATGAGGGCCTCACCGACCACGAACAGATCGCCACCAAGGTGGCAGGCCTCACCCAGCGGGGCATCAGCACCAGTGCCTTTGGCCTGGGCGCGGACTTCGATGAAGACCTGATGGGGGCCATGGCCGCTGCAGGCGATGGCACCTTGGCCCACATCGAAAGCCCCAGCCAGCTGGCGGATCTCTACGCCTCCGAGCTTCAGGGCCTGGCCACCACCTTCGGGCGTCGGGTGAGCCTCGGCCTACGGGGCAAGCATGGCGCCGAGGTGGTCGATCTGCTCAACGACCTCAAGCCCACCGGTGCAGGCAACCACCAGCTCCCCAACCTGCGCGCCGGCCAGGAGCTCAATGTGGGTGTGCAGCTCCAACTGCCCGCCTGGATCCCCAATCAGGAGATCCTCAGCGTGCGGCTGGCCTGGGATGCCCCCGGTGGCAGCGAACGCCAGACCCTGATCGAGCATCTGACGTTGCCGGTGATGGAAAGCGAGGAGATCAAGCAGCTTGACCCCGATGAGGCGGTGGCTGAACAACTGGCGCTGCTGCGGGCCAACCGGGAGCGCAGACATGTCATCGCCGAACTTGATCGGGGGGATATCAGCAGCGCCAGCCTCAACCTGAGCCAGCTGTATGAGGAGCTGTCGGCCATGCCCGCCAGCCCAAAGCTCTCGCGGGAACTCGACCTGCTGAACGAAAAGCTGGCCATGCTCAAGAGCGACCCGAACCGCAGCCGCAAGAACTTGAAGCGGGAGTCGCAGCGCTCCAGCCTGAACGTCTGGGATAGCGCCGATGACCAGAACTGATGTGGTGGCCATCGGGGATGTGCACGGCTGCGCCTCCCTGCTGGAGCAGGAACTATGGCCGCACCTAGATACGGGGGCGGAGCTGATCTTCCTGGGGGACCTGATCGATCGCTCCCCTGAACCGGAGGGCGACCGGAAGGTGCTGGAGCAGGTGTGGCTGCTGCAGGAGAACCCCGCCGCCTTCGGCCTGGCGGCGGTGACGGTGCTGCGGGGCAACCACGAGCAGATGCTGCTGAAGGCGCTGGCGCCAAGAGCGCAGGACCAGGACGTGGATCTGTGGCTGTGCAACGGCGGCAACCCCGACCTCCTGCCCCTGGCCCGCGAGCGCCGGGACTGGTTCGAGCAGCTGCCGTTCACGGCCATCCGCGGCGACCATTTGTTCGTCCATGCCGGCGTGCGCCCCGGAATCCGCCTAGAGCACCAGGCCACAGACGATCTGATCTGGATCCGGAGGCCGTTTCTAACCAAGCCCCACGGGTTGGCCTACACCGTGGTGCATGGACACACGTTTCGGCATGACTACAAGGTGACGCGGCTGCCGCATCGGATTGGGATCGACACCGGGGCGTATCTGAGTGGAACGCTGACGATCATGCGGTTTGAACTTCAATCCGAGCCAACTGGGGAGGCGGACGCATGAGGCAACAGGAGATCTGCTGTGAGGCACGGCTGGCCTATCTGGACTATTTCTCCAGGACTGTGGCTGCCTCGATCTGCAGCCCACATCACTACCTGATTTTCGACGAGGCGCTCTCGCCTCTTGTGCAGGCGCTGACCTTAAAGGAGATTCTGACCCTGCATCCAACCGATGCCTGCTGTCGGATTAAGGTGTGGTGTTGCGAGGATGTGGCTGATTTCACGGCTATGAAACAACGCGCCTGGAGCGAGGACGGCCGGAGGATCAAGCCCATGACCGCCATGCTTTACGTACCACAGTTAGATGTGACAGGGTCAAGGCCTGCTGGGATGATCGATGAGATTTTCGGTCTTACTAATTAGCAAGACCGATTGAGATGGCCTATAGTATTTTTGCATAACAGGTGAATGTGCGCCATGAGCTCATTGTTGGAAGCGATGCTTTAGTAAGCAGCCTGTAGCCACTAGGCCCACTTCACGACTGCCCAGCCTTCAAGTCAAGAACACTTCCAATTTCAGCATTCACACTCCCCAATGCCAGTTCTTCAACAATCTCAATCAGTTCCAGATCTACAAGCAGTCAACGAGATTCGCTACATCAAGCTAGGAGACAAAGGCAGGCAAGAGATAGCATGTATCCAAAATGACTTTTGTTACATTGGATTTTGCTCATCAGATCCAGATTGTTTTCAGCTCATGATGGAGGCAAAGAGCGCTGGCGCCTCCAATAAGGATAAGGCCTGGAAACTCGTATGGGACTTCCATTTCTCAGAAGCGAAGGGTACAGACAATAAACGTAAACAGAATGCAACATCAGCGACAAACCAGTTGCGTTACTTCTTTGAATCAGGAGAGGAAACGCTCTGGATAACCTTCCATGCGCGAAAGCTCTACTTTGCAATTCTAGACCCCTCTATTCCGCCAAGACGCGCAGAGGATGGTAGCCATCGCTCAGTTCTCGGCCAATGGCGCTGCACAGATATCGAAGGAAATGAATTCCTGGAAGAGAAGCTTTCGGGTCGAATAACCCAAACAAAGTCCTATAGAGGAACCTCATGTAAAATTGCAAATGATGCGAAAGAATATCTTCTTCGGAGAATTCTCTGCCAACTGCACCCTTATCAAAAAACGGTTGTTTTGGCAATGGGGCAATTAAGCCGCGGCATCACAGCAGCAATACGCTCACTCACGCCTGGGGACTTTGAGCTTCTTGTGGAGCTTATTTTCTCGCAAACCCTCCGAAGAATAAGCACAACTGGCAAAGTGCAGGACTTTGTAGATCTTGTGTTCGAGAATCCACTAGACGAAAGCAAGGTGAGTGTTCAGGTAAAATCAAGAACAACTCCCGCTGAATTCCATGAATACGCAACGTCTCCCGGCCTAGAAACTTATCAGTTCTTCTACTTCGTATATCATTCATCAGAATGTCTTCTGGAAGACTTCACCATCCCTTCTGGTGTTGACGGCACTAAAATCAAGATTCTCGATATCTCTAAAATTGCCTCCATGGCCATTGACGTGGGTCTCATCTCATGGGTAATGGATAAAGCAGGCTGAGCGAGCCACGTCTCACATTTATGACCTCTCGATGACCTCTCGCCCCACCACCCCTAGCCAGCTCGCCCTCTTCAGCCGTAGCCCACGGATCGGTGCCTGGTGGGAGGAGCTCAAATCCAGGGGTCTTTTCACGGGCAAGCAACCACCTCCCTCCTCCCTTGATGAGCAACTGTTCGCCGATGGTCTGCGCCTTGAGCAGGTGTTGCTCAACCGGTTGGAAGCCGAGGGCTATCGCATCGCCCGCCTGGCCGGCAAGCAGAGCGAGGCTGATTACGTCGCCACCCGCGAGGCGATGGCAGCAGGGTTCGACTTCATCCATCAGGCCTCACTGAACAACGGAGAGATCCGCGGCTCGGCCGATGTGCTGCGCAGGATTCCCCAGCCCTCGGCCCTGGGTGACTGGAGCTACATCCCGATCGAATGCAAGCTGGCCAGTAAGCCACGCACCACCTTTCTGGTCCAGGCTTGTGCCTATTGCGAACTGCTCACCCCATTGCTGGGGCACCGGCCCGATCGCTTCGAGTTGTTTCTCGGCGGTGGCCGCTTCCAGACCTATGACACTGACCGCTTCTGGGCCTGGTACCAACAGCTCCGCAACCGCTACCGCGATTTCTGTGCTTCCTTCGATTCCGCCTCGCCGCCGGAGGATGAACCCGGTGATCACGGCAGCTGGAGCGCCTTCATCGAGGAGCGGCTGATCGCCGAGCGGGATCTTGTGTTGGTGGCGAACATGCGCCAGAACCAGCGCCTCAAGCTCAAGGCCGCCGGCATCCACACAATCGAGCAGCTGGCCGAACTGCCTCCCGCCGCCAGCATCGCTGGCCTGGCGGCCGAGGTCCTGTTCGAGTTACGTCAGCAGGCCCAGCTGCAACTCACACCCCATGGGGCCGATGGCAAGCCCGCGTTCCTGGTGCGCCCCCTGCAGCAGGGCAAGGGCTTAGCCGCCCTCCCCGCCGCCGATGCCGGCGACATCTGGTTCGACATGGAGGGACTCCAGGATGCCGTTGCCGCCAAGAAGCTCGAATACCTTTTGGGGCCTGCTACCGGGAGGCCCCGGCTGAGCCGGCAGCCTTCATCGCCTGGTGGGGCCATCGCCCCCTGGAAGAGAAGCGGGCCTTCGAGGGGTTTGTGGATTGGGTGGAGGAACGAAGACGCCGTCATCCAGGCCTGCACGTCTACCACTACGCCAGCTATGAAAAAGCGGCGATGCGACGCCTCTCCCAGCAACACTCCACCCGAGAAGCGGTGATCGATGACTGGTTGCGCAGTGATCTGCTCTGTGACCTGCTGCCGGTCGTCACCCGCTCAATCGTGCTCGGTGAAGGCAGCTACTCGATCAAGAAAGTGGAGGGGCTCTACATGGGCCCCCGTGGCGCCGATGTCACCAATGCCGGTGATTCCGTCGTCGCGTACCTGCACTGGCAATCCTCCGGTGAGCCTCCCCTGCCGGGCGCAGCTCCCGAAGGCAGCCCCAGGCTTCAGGCCATCGAGGACTACAACCGCGACGACTGCGTCTCCACGGTGCTGCTGCATGACTGGCTGCTGGTTCTGCGCCGCGCCCAGGGCCTGCCCGATCAACCGCTTGAACAGGCTGAGGAGGAACGCCCTGATGCGGAACCCTGGCCCCTGGAAGCCCTCAGCGCCCGGTTGATCGCCGAGTTGCCTGAGCAGCTCCAGAGCGATCCCGCCGCCAATGCTCCAGAAGCCGACCTGCTCGACCAGGAACGACTGGGTCCCCGGGGCCTGAGCTGGCGGGTGCAACGGCTACTGGCCCAGCTGCTGCCGTTCCATCACCGCGAGGCCAAGGTGGCCTGGTGGGCCTACTTCGATCGCAGGGGTAAGGCCCTGCAGAGCCCGGAGGAACTCGACGCCGATGGCGAGGCGATCAACGGAGTCGTATGGCAAGGCTCCGAGAGTGTGCCGAGTGCGCGCACCGGCGCCGATCTGCACACCTTCGCCTTCGATCCGAGTCAGACCCTCAAACTCCATGTCGCCCATGGAGATGGGTCCATCAAGCTGGAGATCCCCGAGACCGGCCAGAAGCTCCAGGCCGTGGTGATCGACGGCGAACAGGGCACCCTCACCCTCAAGTACCCCTGGAGCACGAGAGACAAGCGGCAGGCCGCCGGCCAGGCGGTGGAACTTCCCAAGGGTCCCATCCCTCTGATCAAGGTGCCCGAGGACATCAGCGAGCTTCTACGCGACAGCCTGCTGGCCCAGGCCGAGAGCTGGGTGGATGGTGGCAAGCCCATCCCTGCCGCCATCGTTCACCTGCTGGAGCGCCGTGCCATTGAGCCACTGATCTCGCTCAATCATGCCCTCGCAGCCGATCCGAGCGCCTTGCCGGCCCATCTGGCGGCGTTTCTTGCCTCCCACAGCAATCTGACCCTGGCGCTCCAGGGCCCCCCGGCACGGGCAAAACCACCGTCACCGCTGAGGTCATTGCCGAGTTGGTGGAGCGCGGTCTGCGGGTGGCGATCAGCTCGAACAGCCACGCCGCGATCAACAACCTGCTGCTCAAGGCCCACAGCACCTGCGCAGGCCGTGGCCTCAGCCAGCAGGTGGTGAAATGCAGCACCGCTAAAGACGACAAAGGTCTGGTCGGCCAGCCCGTGGCGCTCTGCAAACCCGATGCCCTCGCCGGATCGATGGCCGTGGTGGGCGGCACGGCCTGGATGTTCGCTCGCCCCGTGATGGAGGAGGCCTTCGACTGGCTGGTGGTGGATGAGGCGGGGCAGATGTCCCTGGCCAATCTGCTGGTGATGGCTCGCTGCGCCCGAGGAATCCTGCTGGTGGGCGACCAGCAGCAACTGGCCCAGCCCAGCCAGGCCGATCACCCGGGAGAAAGCGGCCGCTCCTGCCTGGAGTATCTGATGCAGGACAAAGCGGTGGTGCCGGCAGATCGGGGCGTGTTCCTGGCCACCAGCTGGCGGATGGAACCCTCGCTCACCTCGATGGTTTCGGCGCTCTTCTACAACGGCCGGCTCAAGGCCAGCCCCGCCAATGCGATCAACCGGATCGAGTGGCGGGAGCCCTTCACCGGCAGCGATGGTGGAGTCGTCCCCAGCCAAGGGTTGGTGTTTGAGGCGGTTGAGCACACCGGCTGCAGCGTCAGCTCAGAAGAAGAAATCGAGCGCATCGCTCGGCTGGTGGAATCCCTGCTGGGCTCCAGCTACCGCCATGCCAGCAGCGGCGCTGAACGCAGTGGGGTTCTAACCCCGATCGACATCCTGGTGACAGCTCCCTACAACGTTCAGGTGAACCGGCTGCAGCAAAGGCTGGGCAACCGTGCCCGGGTGGGAACGGTGGACCGATTCCAGGGCCAGGAAGCCCCCGTGGCCATCCACTCCCTCACCGCCAGTGACGGAGATGCCGCCCCCGAGGCCTGGGTTTCCTGTTGCAGCCCAACCGGCTCAACGTGGCCATCAGCCGTGCCCGTTGCCTCTCGATCGTTGTCGGCTCACCCGGCCTCGTAACGGGTATCGCCAACACGGTGGAGGAGGCGGAGCAGATCAATCGGTTGTGCCGCTTGGTCCAAGCTTCCATGGAAGATGATCGCCGAGATATCAGCTGAACTGAATTGGATACCCTATGTCGTTCAACGTCAAGTCTTGGTTGGTAGATGCGGTAGTCGATTCTGTACTCGCCAAGCCATCTGGCTCATGCCACGGAATTACTGGTTTCTGGCTTGCATCGCTGAACCGCGTACGCAATGAGCGCATCCTGAGAATTGGCACGCTCAATGGGCATCACTTCTTGCTTGCTGCTGAGATTGACACGGATGCGACGCACGTCATGGACCCGAAGCGTCTTGATGAGTACGTCGAGCACGAGATGCTCAAGCACTCGAAAGACAAGGACTCCTTTTCCATACAAGCTGCTAGCGCCCACGTACAAGAATGCGTCGATAAAGGGCGTATCGTCGTCGCCTTCCGGAATGCTCGTGCATTTACCGGAGAGTTCAAGAGCAATGGGCGAAACTCCGTTTGGTATGAGGAAGATCAGTGACATTGAAACCCACCCCAATACTGTAAGCCTTGAGTTCACAGTGACCAAACTGGAGTTGTGTTCTAAGCCAGCCACAATGTCACACTGGAACTCAACGAACTAGGAATTGGCATGCCAACTGGGAACGGTGCAGTGGAAGCATGTGCGCTTAACTTAAGAGCAATGGGTACAATATTGTCTCATTTAGGCTAAATAGCTAATCGGGTAACGATATTGAGACGACCAAGGACGGTAAAACCTTATATGTAGAATGCAAAGGTGGGTCGTCAAGAAGGACGGGCGATACTTTTAGCGGGAGGGATGGCATCGTCCCTCCGCTCACGCTTGTGAGGAGGTGGCGTGAGCCGGTTCAGCGGCGACTCCGTCCTCCCGGTGGGCAAACGCGGGATGGATCACCCCGGTCGAGCTGTAGCGCAGGCGCTGGTTGATCCCATCCATCGTGAAGTCGTAAAGCTCTCCATCATTGAGGTCGATGAACTGCCCCGTCAGCACGATGACGTCGTGCTCGTCCACCGCGGCCATGAAGACTCCATAGTCCAGGCGATGGAGATGAGCGTGGTTGCCGTAAGCCTGCTTGAGATCCTGAAAAATCTCGGCCAGCACCTCCAGCACCTCCTCGCTGAGAACCTCCTCCGAACTGCTGCCCTCCGGCAGGTTGTAGGCCGTGGGCATCAGCGCGACCAGGGAACCGGGAACGATGGGCTCTTCTTCCGGCGCATAGACCTTCGGACAGAAACCCCGGCTCTCCAGCATCCACTCGAGCAGCTCGTCCAGACCCGTCACATCGGCGGTCATCAGGGCGACCTCTCCCTCTCCATCCGGCTTGGTCTTGACCCAGGTGATCCGGCTGATGGCCTCAAACGAGCGGGCCTCAGCCAACCAGGGGAGCAGATCCTGCTCGGAGCAGCCCATGAAGCCCTCCTCCACAAGGTTGTCGATGCTGCGTGCGGTCACGGTCAGCTGATCAAGCCAGTTCTGGGCCAAAGGAGGAAGTTGATCCATGGGGGCTTCAGGACGTCATTGAGGATCTCACTATTTTAGCACTTGCACTGCCACTGTTGTCTTGCGTGTCGATTGGGACGATGCCGGCCATTCACCCATCCGATCGGAGCAGCCCCTGAAACAGCGCCAGGGCAATCACGTAGCCCAGTTGTTTGAGGCGAAAGGCCCGGGCAGGACGCCAACGATGCGGAAGCGGTTGCGCTCCCAGCGCGTGGGGCGGAAACGCAGCACCTGGCGGCCGTCGCTGAGCCACCCTTCTTTGGGCGACAGGGGTGGTCCCTTGCTGATGGCCATGCCTGCTCATGCCACCTCCGGACACCAGCCCCGCTGGCGCGTCATGTCATCGGTCCAGCCCTTGCAGCGGTGCGTGAGGTGCTCGCCCTGGGCCAGCAGTCCCTGGTGCAGCTGACAGGTGAGCAGGGGAATGCAGTTCACCCCGGCGTGGTGGCGAAAGAAGTGGCAGGTCATGCAGACCTTGCGGCTGCGGCTGGGGCGCAGCACGGCCTGATCCAGATAGGGCCAGTCCTCGACGGTCACTTCCTCCGCGCTGGGGTTCGTGTCCCGATGGGAACCGCGAGAGCGAGCAGGGGGAGCAGACACCAGAGCGCCAAGCGAGAGGTACACCTGTACTAGCAGGAGTTCGCTTGGGTTGGCCAGCGCCGACCGGGCGTCGTGCACCAGTGGCGGCTGGATGGCGGCTCGGCACCACGGCCAGGATGCCCCTGGCGGGGCGCGGCGCGGGTGTCCGTCGCTCGCCATCCATGTCCGCCATTGCCTGCATCGGCGTCGAGTTCCTCGAGCCGGCCGATAACCCCGGCGCCCAAGCCCGCATCTGGTTCCTCGATGCCACCGGCCAGGTGGTGCGGCCCTGCCGCCTGGTGCCCGCTCCGATCGCCAAGCTGCGCGGCCAGCAGCTGCAGCGCTTCTTTGGCGGCGAGTGCTCGCTCTGGTTTCGCTGAGCACCCGATCCAGAGGCTCTTGGAGTGGGCCAGACGCTTGGCGTCCCCCATCGCGCTCACAGCTCGTGGCGGGAGCACGGCCGAACGGCGTCAACTGGGGCTGCTGCAGAACCTCAGGGCATGGCGATGGGTCCCCCACGGTGGCCTCCTGCTCGGCTCGGCAAGGGCTACGCAAGCGGCCTGCCGCGCTGCGGCGAAGCCGCCCCTGCCTTCTCCTGTGCGGGAGGCCAGCACCGAGGGGTCCCTCGCCACACGCACCATGAAAGTTCCATCCGGCCCGAGCAGCCCAATCCGCTGCGTCGTCGTTCACTTCTATCCCGGTGGCCTCAAGGGCAGCGCCCACCCGTGTGAGCTGCAGTTCTTCGGGAAGCGCGGCAAGCCCGTCAAGAAGATGCGCTTCATTCCCGCCGAAAAGGCGCACGCGATCGCCCGCAAGTTGCAGGGCACCAAGGGCTGCACCGTTTCGGTCATCTGAGGCCCAAGGGCCGCTGCGGCGGCCCTTTTTTCAACTCGCCAACAGCACTGGTCTCGCATTGGGAGAAATGACGTTCAAGGGCTGCCTGCGGCAACCATGAATCCCACGCAGTTCCTCAATCAATGGCCTGCGGGGGTGTAGAGATTGGCAAAACTTCCCAGAGTGAGAGGTTGGATAGGCTGACAGTGTTAAACAGGTATCGTGAGCTACACCCATTGAGGCAAGGAGTTGCAGTTGGAGGATTCTGGGGGCAATGTGGTTGTTGAGCGAGGAATGATGGGCTGAATGGGATAGGAAGATCGGCAGGATGGACGTTCTGCCGAAGTAGAGTTAGCCTGCTGACCTGTATCTTTTGTGCTGGGTCAGCGATTGCTGCTCAACCCACTCTAAGTTGTTCCTCATCCTTACTCGAACCTCAGAATGGAAGATCCACGTAAGGTTCTACAGCAAGCACGATTGATCGCCGCATTCATTCGTCATGCCGATACAGAGGGGCACATCGACTCGAAAAACGAGGATTTCTGGCGTGATCTCGACACAATCATACCTAAGCCATACCAACTTGATACCGCCCTCTACGACCTAAACGGCAACGGAACTCTCACATACGAAGAGATCGGAGAGGATGGCTTTGCCCCTATCGTGATTGCAGGCATCACAGAACACAGCGCACAAAGGCTAACTGAGCTCTTGACGGTAATTGATACGGAGCTCACATCGCTACGCGGAGATCTCAAGGATATCTTGACATTTGACCCTCACCAACTCTCCGAAGAGTTGATGGGCGCTCAACTCCAAATTAAGAATGTCAAGAAAGAGGCCTTGAAAAGCGATCTTCTTAAACCGCTACTGCGCCCGCTTGAACAGATTGAGGGACAACTGGGGAGCGTTAACACGGTTGCGTCTAATTATATTGATGTATACAAGAACATAATCCGCCCGGTTCAAAAAGAGGGTGAATCAGGAATTAAGGCTACGGTACGATGGGCCGTCTTTAGTATCTTGGCTTCAACGTTCTTATCCTGGCTTGTCAGTAACTGGTCCGCCTTGAAGAGCGCACCAGCGCCATCAGATTCTACTTCTCAATCGCAAACAGTCAGGCACCAGAGGTCGAACCTTATCGGAACAACCGCAGGCATTAAGGAAGACTCCTAATCCCTAGGCCAACAAAGTCTGCGATATTCACTGCTATATCTTGTGCGAAGCAGTGTTGCGGCGGTAGGGAGCGGTTGATTGCTGTTAACAAGTAGTTCTCAATGGCACGCTGGCTAACATGGCCATGCACCTGGCCCGCATCCGCAGATTCATTGCGCTCTCTTGGATATTCTTCCTTCAGCTCTTTGTGGGCAGGTGATGGCCAGCGTCTCTCTGTCTTGTGGATCAACCCCAAGTCCATAAGTTGTAGCTGTCCTGGGATCTCGCAAGGGAGATCTCCACATGGCATTACGACGTTACAGTTCTGATCAATCTCATTGATAAGTTGCAGGTCTTCCCCAAATCTGCTCCATCCCGGCTAGGACCAGGGCCGTTCAAGAGCGACGGGATGAGAGCCAAGTCAGGGTCGACCTACACAGCCAGCGGAAACTTCAGTGACTGGTGGATGGCCCTTCCCATGATCCCTCCCGAGCCCGACGGGCTGCAGCACCGAAGGCTTGGCCGCCTCTGGCGTGACACCACGCGATTCAGCGGAACGCCTCCAAAGGATGGGGAAACCAGGGAATACCTCAACAAGCGTTCCCATGAGTTCGTCAACCCAAGGCACGAGACCTACCTCACTGTGGGGGCCTGGGAGAACTTCACGTTGTTTGAGCCCGATCAATGGATCCCAGCGATTGTTGAACTCGCAGGCCTGGAGCCGCCATCAGAAGTTGTGGACTGCCGCTGGAGCTACGAGTGGGAACAGGGGGAGAACGGTCGGCCGATGGCCGATGTCGTGATCCACTACCGCGATGGTCGTGGGGTTCTTGGACTCCTTGTGATTGAAGCGAAGAATCTTGGCAAAACGCTTACCGGCGATAAGAACCAGAATCCTGGCTACTACCTTGATCAGGATGAATTCGAGGAGGCCGCAGAGAGCCGTCGGCTCATCTACTGCATTGATGAAGCCTTCATTCCTGATGACGCAGCCCACTTCATTGGTCCACAACATCGTTCTGGGATCATCACTTGGCAGCAGCTGGCGGGCCTGCAGATCAAGCTCGCCGGCCAGCTTCCGGTGCCACCGCTGATCCGGGCTTTCATCGCAGGCTCCATACAGCACCAAGCTGCCTTGCGTGGCATCAAGCCCACAGCTCTGGCATTTGAGTACTTAGAGACCGAACGGAGCATGATCGAGGTGGATCAGGCTCTGAAAGAAGATCGACAGAAGCAACCCGAGCGCAGCGAGCAGTTATGGAAGCTGCCTGAGCTCGACGTCAGCTGAGCCTGGGCTTTGGTGAGCGACAAGGGCGGCGGCGGCCTGCTTCAGCGTGCGCGGCGGCGCAAGGGCCAGGCGAGTTCGCTTCGCTCACCCTTGCCCTCGCCGCGCCAACGCTTTGCGTCCTTCGCCTGGTTCACAACCATGGCACACACACTTCACGATTCCACGATGAGCGGAATCACCTGGAAAGCAGCCGTCAGCGAGCAGATCAGCGAGCACCTGGTCATGGTCCTGTTCACCAAGGCCGGCAAAAACGGCCTGCTGCTGAAAGAATCCAGGCCCTGGGATGCCACCTGCAAAGCCTGGCGAGGCACAAGGCCCAGCAAGATCCCCAAATACCTCTGGGCGCTGGTTGAAAGCCGGCTGCAGGAGTTCGAGCCCAGGGAGAAACTGCCAGCCACCAAGCCACCCAGCCGCCCGCTGGCGTTGAGGCGGTCCTTCCCAGGCGCAAGCGAATCGATCGGCAACGGCCGCATCAGCTTTCCCTCGTTCCTCGCCATGGAGCTGATCGAGGGCTACTGCGCGGATCCGTTCCGGAACCACACGGCCCAGGCCCACTGAGCGCTCCACTGCAGGGGCGGTCAGCGCAAGCTGGCTGCCCTTTTTCTTCTCGCGGCAAGCGGCAACCCGGCCAGGTGGACAACAACCGCAGCCTTCTCAGACACAGCAAGTCAGCACTGAGGCGGCCGGGACTCAGAGGGGATCCACGGGGGTCAGCAAAACGCGCCCGAGTTTGCACCAGAGCGCCAGCAACCGATCGCTGCACTCCCGGGCTGGCAGCGCGGAGGCGTCAAGGGCTGCGCAAGCGGCTCGTTCCTCGCCGCCCTTGTCTCCTCCTCGTTCCGGTGCGTGACGGCGGCGTTCTTCGCTTCGCCTCTCGTGGATTTCACCAGCCTGCGCCCCTTGCTCCGCTCCGCTCTCGCGCATTCGATCGCGGTGATCTGGTTCGCCTGTCTCCTCACCTATGAGGCCGGGTTCACCGCCGGCTACGCCGCCCGGCGCATCAAACCGCCAGCAAAAGCAGCCGCTGATCGTCCTGATCCGCAGCAGGAAGCCGCCTTCAGCGGCTGGGAAGCCGAGGTGGCCGCCGGCCGGTGGGTCGAACCCAAGCCGGTCGAGCCCATCTGCCCCGGCTCCTGGTGGGATCTGATCGATCCCAGTGAGCTCGATGAGGCCGATCTGGAGCTCCCGCTGCGCTGGGCCGTGTGAGCACGCCTCCAGCTCCGCTCAAAGGCCCTGCGGGGCCCTTTCACCCGACACGTGGGCAACGCAGGGACCAACAGCCGGGGCGGCTGCGGCAACGCTCCACCCACTCGCTCCCGCTCGGGATTGCGCTTTCTGCCGCTCGTGCCGCCCCTCAATCCAGCAGCCGGGACTCCTGCCGCTGCGCTCCGCCTCTCGCGCCTGCTCGGGCTTCACTCCGCTGGCTCGTGGAGGCCCCGACACTTGCGCGATGCGCTGCAGAAGTAAATTTCCAGATTTTGCGACATTTGAGAAGCGCTGTCCGCGCGATTCTCGTTTTCGGGGGTATTACCCCCTTTTGTGGATGTGGTTGTTCGATTGATTGATCGAATGTCTGGATTGGTTGGTTGGTTGACAATCTCCCTCGCTCCGCTCGCGGCAGCCACTGCTACAGCCAGGAGCGGTAGCGGCTGCGCTGGCGCCGTGCCGCTGCCTTCTGCGCTCGGCTGCCGAATTGGGGGCTGCTGCCATCACGGCGGCGACGCACCCAGGTTCCCTTCTCGATCAGCCGGCTGTCCTGAGCATTCGCTCGCCTCAGACTCACCAGGGTTCCGTAACCGGCCCGGTGCCTGGCAGTTGCACGCGAGCGCGCCGATGAGCGCGTTGCCGCACTGACCACCGTGGCGGTTGTGCGGCGACTCCAGAAGGCGAGGTACGGCGGCATCGCGGCAGCTCAGCTCAGCTCAGCTCCGTGCGCCGGTTGGCTTGCGGGCGTAGCTGGCCAGATAGAGCTCACTGGCGCTCATGCTCTGCAGGTTGGTGGCCTGTCCGTTGCCATCGAATTCGGCGATCACCGTGGTGGGGCCGATGCCGCCGCGCTGCTGGAACAGAAAGCCCAGCACCGGATGGGTGCGCAGGCTCTCGACATGCTCAGCGGCTTGGAGGTTGCCGTTGTCGCTGAGCAGGGCATTGCCCTTGGAATCGATCGGCTCCAGCACGTCACGGCTATTGCCGTCCTTGGTCAGGCGGAACTCGCCGCCCACCTGCTGCTTGAAGATCTCAAAGAAGGAGCCGCGGTTGTCACCACCGGGACGCCCCTCGGCGTCGACGAACAGGCGCTCCAGCAGCCGGTCCTTGCGCAGTTGCTGCACTTCGGCCAGGGCGTCGTCGCGCTCCTTGGCGACAGCCTTCACCTTGCGGGCCGCAGCGGCCTCCAGTTGGCGTTCGCGGGTCGCGATCTCGCGCTCCAGCTGCACCTTCTGGCGTTCGGCCTCCTGGAGACGCTCGTACTCGTCGGGGTTGATCTTGGAGAACTGGGAGAGCTGACGCTTGAGGGTGCGCAGATCCCGCTCCAGCTGGTTGGTCTTGCGGCGCTCGGCCTTGAGGGCATCGGGTTCTGCTGCCGGTTCATCGCCCGTGGTGGCAGGCTCCTCGATTGGATCGAGGGGCTCGTCATCGAGTGGATCGAGCTCAGAGTCATCAACGGCATCGAGCTCCTCGCCCTCAGAAAGCGACGAGTCCTGATTGGGCCACTGCTGCTGCTGCGCGTAGGTGACGTAGGACTGCGATGCGGCCTCGGGCTGGGGCTGGAGCTCTCTAGTTCGCTTGGTCATGGGTCCACCCATCACGGCTGTGGTTGACGCGAGCACCCCATCCGGGCTGCGCTCACGCTTCCTATTGCCAGCAGCTCAGAGGCTCAGCGGCGCCGAGCTGCGCAGCATGGCCACCGGCGGTGGCGGCGCGGCGTCCAGGTCGATCTCGTCAGGGAAGGAGACCGCCCGCTGCTGCGGCAGGTAGATCCAACCGCCAGCCGGCAGCACGGTTGATGGCGTGACGCTGGGCACCAGCAGCTCCTGGCCGGGGTCCAGCGGTGACGACGGCCGGATCGCTGGCACGTTCACCACCATGGCCAACGGAAGCTGATCACCGCTTCGGGTACTCCGCCAGGGGCGGGTTGTACTTGCGGATCGTGCGGTTGGTGGTGTCGTACAGCTCAGCAATCGTGGCGATCGTGTCGCCCTCCACCACCGTGTGGCCATCGGCCCGGAGCAGCTCCGGGTTGTGCTTGCGCAGGGTCTCGACGGTGGTGCCGTAGGTGCCGGCCAACAGGGTGAGCGTGTCCCCCGGGGCTGTCTCGATCGTCTGCAGCTCCTGCAGGTCCTGGTTGACGCGCCGCAGTGTCGGCACCGTCGTACCGAAGCGATAGGCGATCGAATTCAGCGTGTCGCCCGCCTCCAACACGTAGACGCGGTGAGGCTTGATCGCAAAGGTCAGCTTCTCGCCCAGCTCCGGCTGCACCAGGGCGCCGATCCCACCGGGTCCGTAGGCGGCGCCGATCATCAGCAGGCTGGCAGCAGCAAAGAGCGCCCGGGGCGCATGGGGCAGCACGCCAGGCGTCTGGAGCAGTGAGAGATCACCCAGCCAGCAGGCGCCATCGGCAGGAGCCTGGACGGTGGAGCTGGGCGGCAGCACGCCACCGGTGGCCGGCGGCTGGTACTCACCTCGCACGGCGGCGCCCTGCCAGTCGAGATCAGCATCGAGCCAGTCCCAGGCGTCCACGGCCGGATGGGGCAGCACCGCGGCACGACACAGGTAGCCCTCGCAGAGGATGTCGCCGGTGTCGACGCCGGGGCCGTTGTCGCGGCTGGAAATCAGCTTGGTCTGCTGGATGAAGCACTCAAAGACGTGGCGAGCCAGCGTCAGCGGCTCCCTGGCGCCGGTGTGATCCACCTGGCGCAGCAGCAGCCGCACGTTGGCGACGAACTGCAGCGGGGAGCTGGTGGGAGTCGGTGCCATGGTCAGCCGCGGGCGAGCTGGCCCTGGAAGGGCGTGGGCTGCGGCGCCTGCCAGTTGCGCAGCCGCGGAAGGATCAGCAGCAGAGATTCGACATGCGCCCGCCGCAGAGCGCCGGGACTGAGAGATCCATTGGCGGCGGTCGGTTCGGCGTATTCCGTCGACACCTCCTCCATGAGTAGCTCAGTGGCGTACTCGATCACATCGAGTTTCCGCTTGGGCAATTGGTTGGGGTCGGCCGGGCTGACGGCCGCCTTGCGAGTGGTCTTGATCACGAACGGATCGGCCGCCGTCTGACCGCCGACCAGGGCGGCATCGATCGCGGCAATGGCATCGAGGCTGGCCTTGGCGCCTGGAATGGCGTCGGGGTAGCTGCGCTCCAGGGCCGCCATCTCGTCGTTGATGGCGCGGATGCTGGCCGGCGACACAGGGATCGTCAGCGCCCGGCGGATCGCTTCTAGATCAGACGGCCGCCAGGCGTAGGGGTTGGGGGTTTCGCTCACGTTGCCTCCGGAGCCGAGGCAGCAAAGCTGTCGGCGCTGCTGCTGCCGATCGGTGTCACCAACCCCGGAGAAGCAGCCAGAGCCAGCTGGTGGCGCAGCTCATCGGTGCTGATCACACCGCGCTCGTGGAGGGTGAGCCACTCGCCAACAGACGGCAGCGGCCTGGGCGGAGGGGTGAGCGGCGTCACGATCAGAGACACGCCAGCACCCTGCTGGAGAACGTCACCCGTGGCCCGGCACCAATGCTCCAGCAGGGTGGAGAACACCGAGGTCTTCTGGGTGGCAAGTGACTGGAGCAGGGCGTAGGCCTGGCCAGCGGTGAGGCTCACCTCCTGCTCGCTCTTGCCTGGTCCGCGGTTCTGGGTCGGCACCAGCGCATCACGGCGCATGGTTTCATCCAGCAAGCTCAGGTAAGCGCGGTGCTCGGCGAGTGAGCGGGCGCGGATCTCCTTCCAGTTGAAGTCCGCACCCTCAGGCAGGTCCATGAAGGTGGAGGTGGAGAGCACGAGCTGCTCAGGGGCGCGAGCTTCGCCGTCCTCGGTGCGCTGGAAGCCGTACTGATCCACCAGGCCGCTGCGCACACCCACCGGCAGGGCGCAGCGGGAGAGAAGGTCCTCGTATTCGCTCTTGAGCCGGTAGTGGGTGAGGTACTGGTTGGCCAGGCCCAGGTGAGGCAGATCACCTTCCCCGAAGGCCGCTCCGTCGGCGGCGTACCAGACGCAGGGCATGGTGTGCTGGCCCTCCAGCAGCACCGCAGGCCCGAGGGGCTCAGCCTGGTAGCCGCAGGAAGCCGAGGTCGATGGCACGGCCCGGTACGCCTGAAATCGCAGGCCATCGGCGGCCAGCTCCGCCACCCGGTAGGTCCAGTTGGAGAGGTCGTAGGCCGGCGTGTTGTTCGGCGTGAGGTAATGAACCGGGACCCCCCAAAGTGGTCGGGTCTGATCGGGTTGTGAACGTCCACCCGCCAGGCCACGCGCACCGGCAGACCGTTGGGATTGGGGAGTTGCCAGTCGAGGAAGTCAGCGCGAGGCACCAGGGCCAGCCGAGGCAACGAGAGGCGATCACCACGGTGCAGAGCATCAAGCCTGTGCCCTTCTGAGGGCCAGCGATGTTCCGGCGGCAGAACCAGGATCAGGCAGCCGCCATCACGCAGCACCAGCAGGTCTGCGATGAACAGGAACACCCCCAGATCGGTGCCGCGTCCATCCACGTCACCGATCACCGCCTGCAGCGACGGCGGCAGCGCTTGCCAGTGCAGGAAAGAGAGCATCCCGGCATAAGTGCGCAGCGCGTCGCGGAAGAACCCGGTGGGCCTGGCGTTTTCGATCCGGTTGCGATAGGAGGAATCCGGCTCCTTGACGCCTGGGGGCAGGTAGACCGTGCGGCGGCTGGTGCCGTCAGGGGCATCGAGCAGGTTCCAGCAATCGAAGGCCAGCTGCAACCGATCGCGCAGGCCACGCAGGGTGTTGTGCTCGCGCCAGGGCTCCAGCAGCGGGGTGCCCTTGGCGGCAGCGCGTGCCCGCTGCTCGCTCGCAGAGAGCGGCAGCCACTTGTTGCGGGATCGGCTGCGACTCCTGGAGGCCAAGGGCTTGGTGCGGCTGGGAGCTATTGCCACAGGGGGTGCCTCAATGTCAGCCTCCAACGGCATGAAGTGGCGCTACCTGTATTCCATCCGCCTACTGCAGGGCAGTCTGGACATTCGCACGATCAAGGAGCTTCTGGGTCATCGGGACGTGAGCACGACCATGATCAACAGACATGAATTGAACCAGAGCAAACTCGGTTTTCGAAGCCCAGCCGCCCCTTTTTAACTTTAAGAACAGTTGGTTCTCAGACCCGGTTAAAGTTCAGAACAAGCCACATAGGTCTCTGTGATCAGTTGGCCATAAATGGATCTAGGCTCCTACACTGCAGGAATTGAGGGTTTTATCTGGTTGGATGGTGAGCCTGTAGGGAGGTTGCGGACCCGCCCAATCATTGTTAGCCAGTTACAATTTTGGTACGCCAGGCTATTCCTTCAGATAACACATCATGCCTGAAATGCGCACGTACAATCAGATTGACGTCACGTTTGATTTCAGGTCAGACACACCCGGCTATCCGAAGAAAGATCCAGACTCCTACAGCCCAGCTCTTCGTCGACATCATCGGCATTTGTGGAGTAAACACCTACCTAATGGCGTGTTGTTCACACTCGATGACATCGGCCAGCACTACCTACACCACAGGTCCGGATTGGGGGAATTCTTCCTTGCCAGCGATGCGGTGATCCCTACGTTCAGGAAAGAATCGCGTCTGGAGAAGGTCCTCAGTTCGATCCCTACCGCAGAGCAGGAGTCCTTTCTACGGGTGGGCTACACGATCGGCGGGATGATGGTGTTCCCAGCAGAGCGGGTTGGCCGAAAGATGACAATCAACGGCGCACGCGGTTTCCACCCACGGATCAAAGATCGGTTCGACCTTACGGTCGAGTGTATCCGTCGACACTACCGCAGCGAGCCAAGTCCGTTGGGTGACGTTCTCCAGCGATACGGTTCCTTTTTGGGTCTGTTCGGTGACTTTCGCGGATACGTTGAGTTCTTCCTGTTACAAGACCTCGTCACCGAGGACTGTTCGGCAGTGAGATTCTTCTCCTCATTCATGGACTTCAACACATCACCGGTCCCGCAGGACCTTGATGGCTATCTGGCATATCGGCAGGCCGCAATAGAGTTCATCGAATCCAGGAATCGTCGAATTTACCTGTGGAGTGCTGAACAACAAGCTGGCCAACACGCCGTGCAGCCGACGGAGGCGAATGTAACCAGTTGATGCCACCGCGGCTGACGGCTATCGGTTAGAAAAAACGGAATTTTGGTACCTTCTCTTCGCATTGTGCATCTCTCTCAATACACGTCAGAATGCCTTCTTGAGTTGTGAACATGAATATACGTCTATTGACCTGGAACGTGAACTTCCGTCCCGCGAAGGTTCTCAACGCGTTCATTGTCGATGGTCAGATTGCCTTTGATCTATTGACGTTTCAGGAGGTGAAGAACAAGTACGCCACGGAGTTCATGCAACGTCTTTCAGAACTAGGGTTTCACGCGATACACACTGGAGACTCGGGGGATGGTGGAAAAACATACGGTAACTTAATTGCGAGCAGGTGGCCGATTGAACAAAAGCCACTCGGTTTGTCCAATCCACCGCCGTTTCCTTGCCTCATCGGTCGTGCACATGTTTCAATTGGCACCAATGAGGGTGTAGATATCCTGACCGTACATGCACCAAATGGATCCAACAATGGCTGGGACAAGATCCATACGCTAGAGGCGGTTCAGCGAGTAATTCGATCGATCTCTCCTGGCCCAGTAATCGTTACTGGCGACTACAATGAACCACAGTTCTTTCCTGGCAAACTTCCTGTTCGTAGTTGGGCGTGGACAAGCGAGAAAAGCTGGGCGAGTCGCCGAGATGAGCTGATGACTCGCGAGAACGCTCGAGGCGGTATGGAAGGTCATCCGCGTCAACGCTGGGACAATGCGGTCGGCTGGTTCTTCGATGATGGTGCCCTGCATGACCTCCAGCACGCCTTTTGGGCAAAGTACGGTACCGGTGCGATGGAAGCAACCTATTTGACACGCTCAGCTTCGCGTCCTGAGCGGTGGTTTGACCACGCATTCATATCATCTCACTTCGAAGTTATCGAGTGTGCTTACAGGCACGACGTACGTCGTCCAGGCGGCGAGAGCGACCATAGCGCGTTGTGCATCGAACTCGCTTTTCGACCACCTAACTAATGTGCAACAGTGCAAGAGCAATGATGGAGATACTCCCAAAAGCATCCTCGAATCGTCGCATGCCACGATCTAGTGTTTTTGAGTTCACATGAAATTTCGCTCTTACAATGTTCATTTGATCTGCCTAACATCAAGGCGCAGCGGGCGGATCCATAAAGCTCGATGCCAGCATGGAGATCCTTCCCGGCGCTGATCTTAAGCGTTAGGATTACTCGCTGACAAGGAATTTAGGGAAGAATCCCAATGAGCGTGCCGGATTTTCAGACATTTATGCGACCACTCCTCGAGGTTATCGATGGTCTACCTGAGCAAGAACTAAAGGTCGTCAAAAAGAAGCTTATTGAATTATTCAAGTTAACGGAGGACGACCTAAGAGAAAAAATCCCTAGCGGAAGAGCCTTCCTTTTTGACAATCGACTAGGATGGGCGAACACGTATCTGAAGAAAGCAGGGCTGATTGGGTCTGATAGGCGCGCATATCTACAAATAACAAAAAGTGGTCATGAGTTTCTTGCCAATCATAATGGAGAGATTAAGGTTGGCGACCTAAAGAAGATTCCACGTTTCAAAGAATTTCATCAAGCCAAAGGCAAAGAGTCCGTCGATGCTGAAGCGGAATCCGCGGTTGAAGAACAAACTAGATCGCCCGAGGAGATTATCTTCGCTGCATACGAAATCGTCAACCGTGGACTGGTAAGTGAGCTGCTGAAAATAGTGAAGGGCTGCTCCCCCGCCTTCTTTGAAAAACTCGTCATCGATCTCATGATTGAAATGGGATATGGTGGTTCACGTAAAGAGGCCGGTAGCGCCATAGGGAAGTCTGGAGACGGAGGAATTGACGGAATTATAAACGAGGATAAACTTGGCTTGGATACTATTTACTTGCAGGCGAAACGCTGGGAAAACACAGTTCCAGTCAAGGAAATTCGTGATTTCGCTGGAAGTCTGATGGGCAAGAACGCAAGAAAAGGAGTGTTCATTACTACTTCGGACTTTCCCAAGAGCGCCCATGAGTTTGTCAGTTCCATTGATCGCAAGATCATCCTTATTGACGGAGAACGCCTCGCTAGACTGATGATTACAAACAACATAGGTGTCAACCCACGCGAAATCTTTGAATTGAAGAATGTGGACAACGACTATTTTGAAGAAACCTAAGGAGTCAAACCACCCGATACTCTGACTTCACCAGGTTGAAGATCTTTAAGACTGTCAGGAAAGGCCATGAATGGGCCACAACTGCTTTTCGATCCTCAGCTATCCGCCTGTAGCGCAATCACGGTGACCGAGCAGGCATCATGGATCTCCCGCCAGCGCTCGGCGGTGATCCCCAGCCGCTGCGGCACAGCATGGGGCGGCTGTCCTTCCCGCAGCAACTTCTGGCCACTGGCGTAGAGGTCACGCCAGGACGGCGGCACTTTGATCGCAAAGCCGTGGTCTCGTAAGTAGTGCGTGATCTCGCCGTTGGCGTAGGTGCGGGCGTAGGGCCGAAAGGAGCGCCCGCCCGTGCCATCGAAGCGGGCGGCTGCCTTGAGCAGACCGATCACAGCAAGCTGGCGCAGGTCATCAAAAGAATGAGTAGTGCGGCGGGCAAAATTACCGGCGATCTTGTCGGCCAGGTCCACGTGAGCCAGGGCGAGCCGATGCACAGCCGCATGAGGGTGCTCCGGCCGCTGCCGCCTGGTCTTGCGCGGCGTCTGGGGAGGCGGCTGGTAGGGGAAAGCAAAGACGAGTTGCTGATGAACACTGGGGAGCCGGCGGCGGCGCCGTAGGGGCCTGGGCGAGGAGACAACAACATCGGTGGCGGACGCGAGCAGCGGCAGGAGGAGCTGGGCCACGGCATCACCGGGAGAGAAGCATCGGCAGCGGATCGCGCTTGATGCCCAGGCCGCGCCAGTAGCGCGTCTCCAGCCACAGGGCCCCATGACCAAAGGCATCAACCAGATCCTTGGTGCCCTTGGGAAAGCGCGGCAGCTCCTCCATCAGCGGCGCAGCCCGGTGGTGGAAACGCACCTGGCCTGCTTCCAGCAGCGGGGCGACGGCATGAGCGCGCGATTCCTTGCTGCCCCGGGCGGGGATCGGCAACAGGCCTGGCACCTTGCGCTTGAGGGTCTGCTGCACCGCCGGACCGTTGGCGGCGTCCTCGATCAGCACCGCGTGGGGACGAAGACCCTGGGCGTCGAGGGCCGCGAGGGTGGAGAGCAGGAAGCGAAGCGTCTGCGGCAGATCGAAGTGGTGGCGGGCCGCCCAGATCACCTCCAGCTCCAGCTGCGCAGCCTGAGGCCGGGCCAGAGGACCCAGCTGTTGTGGCCCCGCCGAATCGGGAAGCAGCAGGCCCATCAGTACGAAGCCGCAGTGATCGTTGTGCTCCTCGCCCTTGAAGGAGAGGTCGCAGGAGAGCACCAAGGGCGAGAAGCGGCGCGGCTGTTCGCGAGGGAACGGCGGCTTGATCCAGGCCCGCTGGAAGATGGCGCCCTGCATCGGCGAGGGGCGCTGCTGAAAGAGCGCGTTCCACCAGAAGGAGCCGACCCGGGTGCGGATCTTGAGCAGCTCAGATAGCGGAAATCGTTCGGGGCAGAGCGCCTCGCCGGGTAAGCGCCAATCGGGCTCGACGGTGCAGGACGACGGGAAGCTCTGCCGATCGGCCCGGTGCTCAGCGATGGCCGGCAGGTTGAGCACATGCCACTCCTGCGGGGCATCTCCGCTTTCCTGGGCCATCAGCCACCCGATCACGTCCTCGTGATCCCAGCGGGTGAGCACGATCACCTGAGCCGAGAGATTGCGCTGCAGGGCGCCAGTGCCGGCGTCAATGAACTGCGGCTCAGCTCTGGTGAACCAGACGGCTTTCAGCCAGTCCTCGATGCGTGCTCGCACTCGGATCGAGCCAGCATCCGCAGGACCCTTGTAGGGGTCGTCGATGATGCCGAGGCTGTAGCCCTTGCCGGTGAACGGACCATCGACACCGGCGGCGATGCAGCCGCCACGCTGCGGGGTGAGCCAGTTGCCAACGGCCGCGGAATCCTTCGAGAGCGAGTTGCCGGTGACGCGGTAGAAGTGCCGGGCCTCGCGGGAGTGGGCATAGGCCAGCTCGCCCGAGTAGCTGGCGATGGCGGCGAACAGATGCGGGTGGCGGTAGATGAAATAGGCGGGGAAGAGCTTGGAGACCAGCAGTGATTTGCCCAGGCGCGGCGGGCAGGTGACGATCAGGCGCGAGAGCTCGCCATCAGCGATCGACTGCAGCAGGGCGATAAGCACCACTGCCCAGCGATGGAAGCCGTAGCGGGGATAGGCCTGGGCGATGAACTCCCGGAAGCTCAGTGGCTCGGTGCTGGCAGAGGCGAGGGAGGGATCAGAAACACCGAGCACGCCGCCATCACGCCAGCAGTCCAGGTGGTGCGGAGAGTGGAGCAGGCCGCCATCGAGCAGCGGCCCGACTGTGACGAGAGCAGGAGCTCGGGCCTGGGCGTGGGCCTGGTCGGTCTGCAGCAAGCCTCTGGTCATGAGCTGGCCTCGCTGGGCGGCTTGACCGGGGCACGCAACATCCCGGCGATCTCTGCGATCACCCGATGGGCACCCACGGCGGCGGAAAACTGCTCGGCGTCCGCTGCCCGACGGGCGCAATCCATCAGGGCGTAGATCTGCTCGGCCTGGTGACGCTTGCGATCCGAGATCAGCTCCTCAACCATGCGTTCGCGCGCGAGGTTGAGATACCTGTTGATCGTCTGGCTGTTGTTCACCCCCAGCTTTCACGACCTTTTTCGTAGATCAACACCAGCGGTATCCGCTGGGCAATCCACAACTGCGCCTCGGCGATGCGACGTTCGACCTCAAGCCTTGAGGGCCTGGGCGGCTGATGGGAGGCGAGGCCTCTGGGCCGGCGGGGAGGATTGGCGTGCCCGATCGGCCTGGCGGGGTCAGTCGGTTCATACAGCGGTTGGCCGTTTTCATCCTCTGCGCTGGCAGCTGAGCGCAATTCCTCGATCGGATCTGGCGTCGGTGGGGCGGACCGGGGCGGCATGGGGCTCAGATCGGCAGTGCCGCTGCTTTCGGGGGGCGGATGGTCCAGAACGGCTTGCCGCGCTTCTCCGTTGCGCTGCCCTGCTGGATTGCCGCATCGCGAGCAGCCTTGAGCTGCTGCTCGATCTGCTGCACGGCCAGCGGGAACTCGTAGTTCAGGCGGCCGGCGTTGTGGCAGAAGGCCCAGTCGTTGTGGGAGAAGGAGGGATCCAGCTCGCCGGCGTCCATCGCCGCGCTGAGCGACTCCAACAGGGGTTCGAGCTCCTGCTCCAGCTGCTTCTGCTGGGCCTTGAGCGCGGTGAGGGCATCCAGCACGGCGTCGATCGCCTCTGGGCCCGGTGCAGAGGCAGAAGCAGCGGCAGGGGCGGTGGTCATGGCAGCCAGCACAGCAACAAGCAAGCCAGGGGAGTGGAGCCTGGCGATCAGTTCAGTGTATTAGCTCTGTTCTTAGAGCCGCAAGCACAGCGGCTGCTAATTCCTATGGTGTTTTCGTTGCTGCTCAGAACGGCCGGCACGCCAGGCAGTAGCGGCTCCAGGCGGCGGCCCAGGCCGCCAGGCACTGCTCACGGCTGTAGAAGGTGCTCGGAGTTGCCTCTCCGGGCCTGCTCCAGAGCGTCTGGCCCAGCTCGTAGTGGTTTCCCTGAGCGGCCTCCAGCACCATGTAGCCCCCAGCTGGGCGGCGGTGGAATAGGGGCGGCCATGGGCCGAGAGGGTCTTGAGGTCGTAGAGCACCCGGACCTCGCGGCCCCGACGGTCACTGAGAGCCGGTGACGCATAGGCCCCATCGAAGCCACCGGCCAGATTGCGGGTGAGGCAGCAGCTGAGCCGTTCACTGGCGATCACCTGCACCTCGTCCCAGAGCGGCAGCTGCAGCAGCGGCAGGATCCAGTCCCGGTACCGGTGGTGCCCAGGCAGCTGCTCGACTGCCAGTAAGGCCTGTTCTGCGTTGCGGCCGCCCGAGAAGCGGGCCTGGCTGTAGCGCTCCAGGGCGGCGTGCACGGTGTTGCCGCGTGGTTCCCAGACCGGCCGCTTGGCTTCGATCGCTCTGCGGGCCGTGGCGCTGAGGCCATGGGCCAGGACGCCGGTGATCGACACCGGAAACAGGTGCTCGCCCAGCCAGTAGCGGTGGGCGGCCTCATCCCGCCACAGGCCGGGGATGGGATCAAGCCAGGTGCTCTTCAGCATCGCTGTTTCGGTTGCAACGGCGGGTGACGGTGGACGTCACAACCGAGATCCCTGGCTGGAAGAGGGTTAGAGCCCCTTGTAACGAGGTAACCATCTGTAAAGGCATAGAAGCTTTAGCAAGCAGCAGAAGAGGGATCACTAGAGAGGGGGATAGCTCTTGATCTCTGTAAGGGGGGCTCTGCCCCGCCGGAACCGTCACACCGTTACGCATGCCGCAAACCCAGATGCCGCAATCGTTCTCGGCGTGACCGGCGGTGTTCCAGGAGCTCATGTCGTGACGCATGGTCTGTCACAGGGAGGTGAGGGGGATCGCAACGGCGCGCGTGACCATCCCTGCGCCGCGGAAGCGCACGGGGCCGAAGCGCATGGCTCCAGGCAGCCGTGAGAGCACCACCGGCCAGCTGTTCACCCAGGCGGTATCGGCCAGAAATTGCTCGATCGCCTTGGCGGTGTTGCTCACCAGCAGGCGCTCTGGTTCGGCCCGCAGGCCATGGCGGGCCAGGGTCTGATCGGCCAGGTCCGGTGGGATCTCGATGCAGCTGTCGCGGCTGGTGGCCAGATCCACCAGCTCGCCGATCGTGCGAGTCAGCGGCTTGTCATTGGTCTCCACCCGTATCGGCCGCTGCAGGATCGTCTGAATGCAGCGCCGCTCGTCGGGGATCTCGGTGCTCTGGCTATAGCTGTCCCACTCGTGGGCCGCGATGCAGAGCTCGGCCTCGGCTTCTGTGGGGGCCACATCGCTGAGCAGCGACCAGGCACCTGCCAGCAGCGTGCCGTACTGATCGCCCAGCCGCTGAGAGTCGAAGTGTCGCGCCGCCGCGCGGGTGAAAACCCCGGCGGCCTGACGGATCATCGGGATCAGGCTTGCCGTGCGTGCGATCAGGCGCCGGCTCAGCTCCGGGGTGATGTGGCGCTCCAGATCACGGTCCAGGGCCGTCCAGTGAGCTTCCCGTTCCTGCTTGGGGATGTCGCTCGGGCTGCGCAGGGTGAGCTGGGCAAAGCGGCTCTTGTCGGCACCCTGTTTGAGGGCGGTGGCGATCGAGCTGAGCAGGAACATCGAGCGCACCCGGTAGCGGCTCACCTCGCCGCTCGGTGAACCCTTGAGCATGGCGGCGCTGCTCTCGCTGCTGGCCACCCGCGCCAGCGAGAGGATGGCCTGCATGCGCTGCTGGTCGCCCTTCTCGTTGCTCTCCGCCTCATCGAAGACCACTGGCACGGCATCGCAGCAGATCGTCTGGCGCAGGCCTGCTTCCGTTGTCGCGCCGCTCACCACCAGGGCGAAGTCCCCGAGCAGCGGCACCACGAAGCGATCGAGGATCGCGCTCTTGCCCGTCCCCGCACCGGCGGTGAGCCAGAGGTGGGGGCGCCAGGGAAGGGCACCGCAGATCGGGCCCAGCACCACCCAGCCAACCAGCAGGGTGCCGGAGGCGGGCACCTCCCAGCGGAAGCGGTTGGCGATGCTCACGACCACGGCGGCTTCCTCCACCGTCAGGGGCCCCACGCCACCGGGCCCATGGAGGCGCTTGAGGCGTTGGTAGATGTGCCGCGAGCGGAAGGGTTCGGTGATCGGCCGCTCCCCGTCCGGTGTGATCAAGCGATCGCCCAGGTGCAGCACGGTGCGGCCGTTATCCCACCAGGCGCCACGGCCGCGGATGCGCTCGGGGGCGAACATGCCGGTTGCGGCGGAACGCTCGTGCAGGTCGCTGGCCGCCGCCGCCCAGTTCACGCCTGTGCGGCTCGGGTAAAGGGTCTCCCAGTGGCGCAGCGGCGCCAGGGCCACCAATTGGGTGGCCGTGTGAGAGGAGCGGCCCAGCCGCAGGATCTGACCGGTGCTGCTGGGCTGGTAGTAGTTCGACTCGCTGTCGTAGCCGAGGCACTGAAACGGAGCGCCGCCGCCTGCGATGGGCGTGGTCTCGTTGCCGCCGGCGGTCTTCTCACCGGCCGCTTCTCCAGGACTCTCATCCGCCTCACCGGCCGGCGGGGGCGTCACCCACTCCTGCAGTCGCTCGGCAGCCTGGGCTGGCGTCCAGTCCGCATCGGCCAGATCCCAGCTCTCGGGAACCGTGGCCGGGGGCTCCACCAATTGCACCGGACAGCCCTGCTCAGCCATCAGTGAGGCGAGGCGTTGCATCGCCCTGCGGCCCGGTGCATCGGCGTCGGGCCAGAGCGTCAGCGATCGCCCTGCCAGCGGACTCCAGTCGGCCTTGGCGATGGCGTTGGTGCCGTTGGCCCAGCTGATCACCACGTGCTGCGGAAAGAGCAGCGCTGCTGCATCAGCTGTGGCTTCCCCTTCCACAACCAGCACCGGTGCCTCCGGGCGGGCGACCAGGTGATGGAGGCCGTAGAGGGACCGTGGCGCAGGCCACTCGCAGGAGAAGGCGTCGCGGCGGCTGGGCCGATGCCAGCCGCCATCCAGCCAGACGCGATGCAGAAAGGCCTTGCGGCCACTGCGGCCTGGGCAGAGTCGCTGGATCCAGAACAGCTGAGCGCCGGCCGGGTCGCGGTAGCACCACTGGGCGATGGCGCCCTCCTCCAGAGCAGGCGGCAAAGCCTCCGGCGGCGGCAGTTCGGGCTGCCGCCAGGGCCGGCCACCATGGCCCGGCAGTGCGGCAAGAGATGCAGCTACTGGTCTGCCGCATGATCCGTTGGAGGTCGCACACGGCAGAGGCCGGTGCCGTTGATCCGGTTCAGGCTCGAGGCCGAGATAGCGCTCCACTTCCTGGCAGGCCTGCCGAAAGCTCCAGCGGCGCACCCGCATCAGCAGGTCCATCCCGGAGCCGCCGCCGCCCATGTGATCCTTGCCGCCGCACTGGTTGCAGAACCAGGAGCCACCGCTATCGCGATCATCAAAGCGGTAGCGATCCCTGCCGCCGCAGCTGGGGCAGGGCTGATGGTGGTTGCTGAGCTGCTCCGGGCTCAGTCCGGCCAGGGCGCTGAGCAGCTCACTCCAGCGGCCCGTGGCCGCCGTGATCACGTCGGTTGCCATGGATGTCGCCGCGGATCAACGCCGAGCAGCAGGCGTTGCCAGAGCAGGCACGGGGAAAGGCTCCGGTTGGCTCAGGCTGCCCTGCTCCGCGGCGATGGCGGCGTCCAGCACCTGCCGCAGCGCTGCCGAGCGGCTCAGGGCACCGTGACGGCGGCGCAGATCAAGCCAAGCCAGCTGCTGCTCGGTGATCGAGAAGCTCAGCGGTGAAGCAAACGAGGCCATGCGGACTAGGAACTCTGAGCACAGCCTAAGCACACAGGGCAAGGCTTGGTAAGTTGAACATTGTCAGCCCGCGCCAATCAGCGCCAAGCATCCAGTCCTCTCCATGGCCCTGATCGTTCTGCGCGACTACCAGCTCCAGCTCCTGGACGATCTCCGCACAGCTCTCAAGAGCCATCGGCGGGTCTGTGCCGTGATGCCCACCGGTGCCGGCAAGGGCCAGACGATCGGCGCGATCGTGCGGGGCGCTGCCGACAAAGGCCGTCGGGTGCTGGTGCTGGCCCACCGGGCCGAGCTGATCGAGCAGCTCAGCGCCACCGTGCGGGCCTGGGGTCTGGAGCCCGACCTGATCGTCCCCGGTCACCAGCTCCAGGGTCAGCAAGTGGCCGTGGGCTCGGTGCAGACCGTGGCCAGGCGGCTGGAGGGGCATGGTCCCAAGCAGCTTCCGGCGCCGGATCTGATCATTCAGGACGAGGCCCACCACCTGGTGGCGGGAAACGTCTGGGGCCGGATCATCAACGCCTGGCCAGGCGCCCACTTGATCGGCAAGACCGCCACCCCCGAGCGACTCGACGGCAAGGGGCTTGGCGTCGAGGCGGGCGGCTTCTTTGAGGCCCTGGTGCTGGGGCCGCCTGCGGCCTGGCTGGTGGAGCAGGGCTGGCTGGCCCGGCCCAGGGTCTTCTCCTGGCCAGGTGCCAGAAAGAACAAGGGGCAAGGCGCCAAGTTGCGTCAGCGGATGGGTGAGTTCGATCTGGAGCAGGCAGCTCGCGCCTTCGGCGATCGGGCTGCCGTCGGCGATGCGGTGTCGCACTACCGCCGCCGGCTGCACCCGGCCACGGCGATCTGTTTCTGCTGCACGATCCAGCACGCCGAGCAACTGGCCGGCGCTTTCCGCACTGCGGGAATTCGCGCCGCCGCGGTCAGTGGCAGCACCCCAGCAGAGGAACGCAGGCGCCTGATTGCCGGACTGGGCACCGGCGAGGTGGAGGTGCTCACCAGCTGCATGATCATTTCCGAGGGCACCGACATCCCCTCGGTGGGCGGGGCGATCCTGATGCGCCCCACCGCCAGCCTGAGCTTGTACTTGCAGATGGTCGGCCGGGCCCTGCGGCCCGCACCAGGCAAGGGCGAGGCGGTGATCCTTGATCACGTCGGCAATGCCCATCGCCACGGGCTGCCCACCGACGAGCGCGAATGGAACCTGGCCGGCCGGAAGCGCCGGGAGGGAGTCTCGATTCCAATCAAGGACTGCCCGCTCTGTTTCTGCAGCTGCCCCAGCGCGGCCCAGCAGTGCCCTGACTGCGGCCACCTGTTCCTCAGTGAGGAGCGCGATGAGCAGCGCCGCGGTCTGCAGCAGATCGAGGGCGATCTGGTCGAAATCGTCGCCGGTGCCCACCGGCCCAAGCCCCGCCAACAGCAGCGGCCACGCCACAGATCGCCCTCGGCCGGCTGCCGCAGCCTCGAGCAGTTGCAGCAGCGGGAGCAGGAGCGGGGCTACAAACCCGGCTGGGCCAGGCATGTCTGGGCTGCCCGGCAGCGGGGTCTTCAGGCCTGAATGGAGGTTTCGTCAGCCCCAATCAACTGGGCATCGAGCCCCAGCTGTTGTGCCGCCAGCACAAACGGGGCATCCAGGCTGCAGAGGGTGGCGCCCCGTCCGGAGGCGATCGCCAGGTGCAGCGCATCGGCCGCCCGCAGGGCCGTGGTCCAGCCGAGCAGACAGGCATTGGCATTACGGAAGTCCTGCGGTTCCACCTCCAGCATCAGAAGACCTGGGGCCAGGCTGCGTTCAAAGCCCAGCAGCACCGCCTCGGCCTGCGAGCGGCTCAGGGCCTTGGTGCGCACCTTGAGCCCGAGAGCGGAATGGAGCTCGGTGGCACTCCAAGGGCTGATCGCCAGTGGTGCTGTGGCCTGCTCGAAAAATGCCGCTGCGGTATCGGAATGGGCCTCCGGTGTCAGAGCCGCCAACAGCACGCAGGTATCGACGTAAAGCATCAGGAGCCGACTTCATCCCGCAGCGCGCGCATGGTCTCCACGCCGCTGGTGGCCTGATGGGGCAGGGAGTTCCGCAGAGCCTGCAGCTGGGGCAGGAGATCGCGCACGGCATGCCTGGGGACCAGCTCAGCGATGGCCTTGCCGCGTCGGGTGATCACCACCGGCTGGCCGCTCTCCACCACGTCGAGCAGGCTCGAAAGCTGGGCCTTGGCTTCCGCCACCGTGACCTGCCTCATGCCGTTGTCCATCTAGATGACCAACTCTAAACGGGATCCTGGGGCGAGACCCATCCATGAGGCAGGGGCCAGCAGTCCCAGGCAGCACGGCAATAGGGGGCATGGCCCCCTCACCCAACGAATACGAGATCCAGCAGCGCATCCGCCTGTCCTGCGGCCGAGGGCCGGTGCGGCTCTGGCGCAACAACACCGGTGCCCTGGTCGATCAGCAGGGCCGGCTGGTGCGCTTTGGGCTCTGTAAGGGCAGCAGCGACCTGATCGGCCTGCGAATGCTGGAGGTCACACCCGAGATGGTGGGCCAGCGGATCGCCCAGTTCGTCGCCCTCGAGATCAAGACGACCCACGGTGTCGTCAGCGCTGAGCAGCGGGCCTTTCTGCAACTCGTGGAGCAGCTCGGGGGTGTGTCGGCCGTCTGCTGCTCCATCGAGGAAGCCGAGCAGTCGCTCGCCGTGACCAGATCGATCCGGCTGAGCCACTGATGGATCCGGCAGAACTGCAGCGGCGGCTCAGGCGGCTGGCCCAGCTCCACCCCGGCGAGCATCCCTACACATTGGCTTTGAGATTGCAGGCGGAGACAAGCAAAGCGATCACTGGGGAAAGGCCAAGCACATCCTCAACAGGCTTGGTACTGACCAGTCTTGACATGCCAAGACATGACAGGCTCTGGCTGCGGGTGCCAAGTTTGTCTTAGCTTCTCGCTAAGAACTCTGAATTCAGAACGTGGCCGTCACCTACGCGGAGCTGCTTGAGCACCAGGAGGAGAACCGCGCTGCATTCGGACGCATGCTGCTGAACTGGCGCAGACGCAACGGCTGGACCCAGTACACCGCCTGCAGTTGGGCGGAAGAGGTTGGCTTCGAGACAATCTCCTACGGCAACCTCTCGGTGATCGAGCAGGGCAAGGCGGGCGAGCTGCGGCAGAAAGCCTTCTGGCAACTGGGAGAACTCAACCGCCGCATCGCCGATGAGGAGTGGGGCGCACTCAAGGATCAGGCGATCAAGGAGAAGCTGAAGGGCGCGGTTGCCATCGGGGACAACAACTGCCCGGTCTGGACACCACTGGAATTCTGGGCCTGCTACTGCGGCCTGCGCGAGGTGCCGGATGCGTTCCGCACCACGCCGGCCCCGTCCATCGGCCAGCGCAAGGCCACCGAGCTGTCGACCAAGTGGCGCAACCAGCTGCGGCGGGTCGTCGACGAGTGCGAGCTCGAGCCCAGCGAGGCCATCACCGCCCTGGCGGCAGAAGCCAGCGAGGAACACCGCAAGCGCTTCTACGCCGTCCTCACCGGTTTTGGCGACTACAAGCCCGAAGAGCTGGCCCCCCTCTGGATCGAGGGCGACCTGTATCAGCCCAAGCGCTGGCTTGATCAGTGGGAGACCGCCAACTGCCAGCCGCGCAAACCCGGCAGGGGGAAGGGCAAGAAGCCCGTCGTGGCCTAATGGCTAGGAATTAACAGCCGCTGCTAATGCGGCTTTCAGTAAAGAGTTCTAAGATCACGATCAGCGGGCAACCGCCCGATCTGATTCCTCATGGTCACACCAGCCAGGCTCTTGGAGGCCCAGTCTCATCACCCCCCGGAGCAACAGCTCACCCACGCCATGGCCTGCTTTCAGGCCGAGGTTTCCGCCATCCCCTGCCCCGACCTGGGCGCCGTCGTGGAGGCTGCACGCCCTGCCTTCCGCCAGGGCATCGGCTGGTCCGCCCAACTGGACGAGCAGCAGGGCCGCTCCAGGCTGCAGGTCACGGTGAGGCACGCCGCTGGCGCTGAGCTCAACAGTGAGGCTTGGGTCGAGGAAACCGGCGATCTGCCTGGAATGACCGGCTTGATGCTGGCCATGCTGCTGGGCATTCCTGTGTCCCCAGAGGCTCAGGCTGCAAAGCCCTGTGACAGTGAAGAACTGAGTGGGGCTGACAAGTCTGGCGGCCCACTGATGGCTGTGGCTCGGCCGGAGCCCGTTGAGGAGGCCCAAGCATCAGTCCAGCTGGCCGAGGCCCCGCCCAGCAGCAGCGGTAGCCCCGATGAAGGTGGCGACCCAGCACTGCTCCCGCTGACGCCCGAGGAGATCAGCGGCTACCACCGCCAGGTGCTGGATCTGCCGCCGGCCGTTCGCCGCGAGCTCACCAATGCGTTCCGTGAGCACTTCCAGGTGCCCCGCAGTGCCCGCTCGATAGGCGATCGCATCACCCAGCGCCAGCACGGCGACTTCATCGAGCGCTTCCTCGAGGAATGCCAGGGCCAGGAGCCGGAGGTCGTTCCCACGCCGTGCGCCCCATGAGCCTGAGCCATCGCCCCAGGCCCCCCGTCGCTACGGCGAGCAGCCCCGCTCACTGGCCGGCCGCCACTTCATCCAGACCCAGGTGCGCACCGACGTCTACCTGCGGATCCGCGAGCTGATGGAGGCCCGCAACCTCTCCGCCAGCGGAGCGGTGCACCACCTGCTGCGTGAGCGCTTTGGCCTGCCGCCGCTTCCTCCCTTCGATCAACCGACCGTTTCACAGGATTCACACCATGGCTAAGGACCTGTTCCGCACGCCCCTCGCCGCAGTGCGCTGGGCCCACCTGATCACCCCCAGGCATCAGCTCGACAAGAGCAAACCGCTGGCCTGGACCTGCGATCTGCTGCTACCCAATAGCGACGAGAGGGCGCAATCCTTCCTGCTGGCGATGGAGGATCAGTTCATCGCCCTGCATGGCAGCCGCAAACGCCGAGCGGAGAAGGGCTTCCCCTGGAAGGCCGACAAGGACAAGCCCAGCGAGCTCACCGTGGTGCGCTTCAAGGTGCCGCAGTTTCAGCGGCGCGATGGCTCCCTCTCCGAGGGGCCCCGCATCGTCGATTCCAAAAAGCAGCCCTGGGATGGGGCCGCCATCGGCAACGGCTCCAAGGTGATCGTCGCCTTCGACATCTACGACTGGGACGGCGAGAACGGCTGCGGCATGACCTTCCAGCCCAGGGCCGTCCAGGTCGTCGACTTCGTGCCCTACGAGCAGGTGGATCCCACCGACGGCTTCGACGAGCTGGATGGCTACTCCGCGGTCAACACATCCACCGACTCCGGCTCCAGCAGCTGGGCCGCCGATGACGACGAGGAGGCACCGTTCTGATGACCCACCTCCACAGCATCCGCGGCGGCGTAGGTGGTGCCCGGCCCCAGGGGGCAAACCCCAGCTACCAGCTTTCTGCCGCACGCGCCGGCCCACCACCACCGTTTCTGTGAGCAGCCTGCGGGGGCTCTACCGGTTGGTGCTGCTGGTCCTGGTTTTCCAGCTGAGCACCCTGCTGCTGGTGATCGCCGGTCCTGTTCCGCCACGGCTGACCCCGGCCACCAACGCCTTCCGCCCAGAAGCCGGCACCGCTGCAGCCGGGACTTTTTCCGTCACACCGCATCCATACCGATGAAGAGCATCGTTTCCTCTCCGGCGTCCTTCGAGTTGGTGACCCGCTCGTGGGAAGGGACACCGATCAGCCGCCGAACGACGGATGGCTACGTCAATGCCACGGCGATGTGCAAAGCCAACGGCAAGCGGTGGAAGGACTACCGCGAATCGGATCGGTGCCAGCACTATCTGGACGCCCTGGAAAGCGTGGCCGGAATTTCCGTCCACGCTCTTGTGGAGTCCCGCTCAGGCGGTGCGGGCGGCGGCGGAACCTGGGTCCATCCCCAGGTCGCGGTCGACCTGGCTCGCTGGATCAGCGCACCCTTCGCGGTGTGGATGGACGGCTGGTTCTTGGAGAGCGTCCAGCAGGCTCAACCGGCACCGGTGGTGACACCCCATCCCAGACTCAGGGAAGCCGAGGTGATCGCCTTGGTGGAGATCAGTATCGGGCTTTTCGAGCGGCTCGGCGGTCTGGATCAGCGCGACGAGCTCCTGTTCAAGGACATCGTGCGCAGCAACGTGCTCACCGCGAGCTCGGGGATGTTGCCCGCCATCGCTGCAGACGACGAGCTGACCCTGGGTGATGCCTGGCTGGAGGTGTTCCAGCAGGTGCTGCCGCGCACGAAGTTCTGCTCAGCAGGAAAGCTCGTGGCTCAGGCCTATCGCCAGGAGTTCGGCCAAGAGCCGCCCTGCCGCCAACAATTCGTCGATGGCGCTCCCCGGCAGGTGAAGAGCTACCGCCGCTCCTGGCTGCTCGACACCCTCAAGCGCTTCCGGGCTCAGTTCGCAGGAAGCTGATGGAAACCCCGACAACGCCAACCCGTCAACGGGTTTGGGTGACGACAGCAGAGGCATGCGCAGCCATGGGCATGAGCCGTGAGACCCTTCGCCAGCTGCGGCTGAGGGGGTGCTGGTTCCCGGCAAGCACTACCGCCGCTGGGGCTGCACCAAGGGCCGAGGGCCATTGCAATGGCACTTGGACAACGTCGAGGCCACCATCACAGGCTGGAGCAGGAAGAACCTGTGGGGATAGCAATTCGGGATGACGAGCATGGCCATGTCATGAGCCAGGCCCGCGTAACTGTTCCCAACAGGCCCGTGGATTGAGAATGGGTAAGGGTGGCCGGCTGCAGGCCAGCACGCCTTGATCGCCGGTCACGAACAGGTCTGCCTCGATCAAAACGGCACTGGCCACAACCCATTCGTCGTCTGCGTCAACGAGCCCAAGCTCCAGATGCTCCGGGGGTCTTGCCCCAACAGGCTGGTCGCGAAGGAGCTTCTCAATGGCTTCTATCTGGGCCGGCGGCAGTCGGCCTTTGCGGCCCAGAACATCCCTGAGCTCATCCAGCACCACCTCGCTGCTCACCAGGGTGTGTTCGGTGAGCACCAACCGCAGCAGATCGGAGCACAGGCCACGGGCCAGAAAAGCACTCACCAGCACGTTGGTGTCGAAGAAAACCCGCACGCCGATCAGGAGATGGCAGCGAACACGTCGTCATCAGTGAGCCAGCCGGCCGCCTCGCCAAAAGGCAGGGCCTGGCGCCGCAAGCGCTCAAAGCGCATCAGCTGAAGCTGCCGGCGCAGGGCGTCCCGCACGATGTCGCCGCGGGAGCGGCCGGTTTCAGCGCAGGCAGCTTCCAGCTCCTGCTCCAGCTTTTCTTCCAGGCGGATCGTCAGGGAGCAGCTCTTCATGCACCACATTGTATTGCGTCTGAATGGCCGATCCAACAGCAGCCAATCCAGCTTTGCTTGCTTGCCCTGGATCGCATTCAGAAAGCACCACCTCCACCGCGCCGTGCCAGCACCAAGGGCCGAGGCCCGCTGCAGTGGCATCTCGAGAACGTGGAGGCCACGATCACCGGCTGGAGCCGGCGCAATTTGCAGCTGTAGGGCACGCACCAGAGCGCCCAGTGGCCTGCTGAACTGCTGAATGCCTCGCGGCCATTTCAGATCGAGCGGCTGGCATAAGGCAACCGGCTGTTGATGAGCACCAACAGGCCCTCGCCACAGCCGAATCTCAAGGGCAGCGTGGTTGCTGCAGCATTGTGTTTCCCCGAGATCGGCCCGTCGATGCTCGAAGCCGAGCCGATTCGCTCCATTGACCCAGACAGCCTGGATGGCGGGGCGCTCTACAGGCTTTGCACCAGCCTGGTGGTGCCTCGGCCGATTGCCTGGGTGAGCACCATCAGCAGCGAGGGGCAACCCAACCTGGCGCCGTTCAGTTTCTTCAATGCCGTGAGTGATCAGCCGGCTGTGTTGATGCTGTCGATCGGTGCCAGACGCGACCGGGAAAAGGACACCCTGCGGAATATTCGCCAGACCCGCTGCTTGGCGGTTCATGTGGTGGATGAGCGGCTCGCCGGGGCCATGAACATCACAGCCACCGATTACCCAGCCGGCACCAATGAATTCGAGGCCGCTGCTCTGGCGGCTGTGCCAAGCAGCCGGATAGCGGCCCCACGCCTGCGGGATGCCGCCGCCTGCCTGGAGTGTGAGCTGCTCAAGCTGATCCCCGTGCCCGGCACCACGTTCACCATGGTGCTGGGCCAAGTGGTGATGCTGCACGTGCAGGAGCGTTGCCTAGGCCCCTCCGGTACCGCTTCTGCGGAAGCCCTCCGCCCGGTGGGCAAGTTGGCCTTAAACGACTACACGCGCCTGGGGGAGATGTTCGAGCTGGTGCGCCCAACGCTGGGTTGATGGCAGCACGAAAGCTTGGCCAGCAGCTGAGCGACGTGGTTGCTGTCATCTCAATAAAACGGCTCGCATGACAAGGGGCCGGTGCGGCTGCCATCACCACGGGGGCGAGCAACCGCAGACGCATAGCCGCTGAGCGGGAAGCCACGAGAGCACCCATGGGCTCAAGCAGGCACAGGACGGTTCGGAAAGCCTGTTCCTCCTTCTGCCCATGGCAGTCGGTCTCCCCAGTTCCGGTGAGCCGGTGGTCCCCTCGGCAGAGGCCGCCGAGGCCGCAGGGGCCAGCCTGCGCGATCTCGCCCGGTTCCGGGATACCCATGGGCTGCGGCGAGTCAGCCTCTCCCTTGAACTGGAAAATGGCAAGCGCGCATCCGTGCCGATCCCGGCCTTGGTTCTGGAATTGCTGCAGGGAATCCTGGTGCAGATGGCCCAGGGCAATGCGGTCTCCTAGGTGCCGGTTCACGAGCTCACCAGCCAGCAGACCCCTGATGGCCCAAGTGCTCGGCATGGGCTATTGAGCGGAGACCAGCTCGTATCCCATGGCCCGATACCCGCGCAGCCGTCGCTCCCACATGCGTTGCGTCACAGGGTGACCGAGATCGAGCCAATCAATGATCCGCACGCTGCTCTTACCTGCTTGCTGCCGATTCAGCCGGCCCGCGTACTGCTGCAGGGTGCCCTTCCAGGACACGGGCATCGCCAGAAGCAGGGTGTCGAGCGGCGGGTGATCGAAGCCTTCACCCACCAGTCGCCCGGTGGCCAGCACGATGCGGGCCGACTCCGGCGGTAGCTCCTCCAGCGCAGCGAGGGTGGCGCTGCGTTGCCGTGCGCTCAGGCGGCCATGCAGCAGGAACAGCTCCGGCACCTGGGTTTCGAGAGCGGCAGCAATCGCCGTGATGTGGTGGGTGCGCTCGCTCAGCAGCAGCAGCTTGCGGCCCTCACGCCAGGCGGCCAGGGCCTCGGCAACGATCCGGTCGGTGCGCTGCTGATCTTCCGCCAGCCGGCGCATCAGATCCTGAATCGGCAGATCGGTGGGCAGCCCCCGGAGCTCATGGCTGCGGCTCACCAGTTCCAAAATATGGGGCGCCCCGGCGGGCCGCTCAGCGGTATGGCGGATGGGGCCGCACTGCATGAACAGGATCGGCTGCAGGCCGTCGCGGCGAATCAAAGTGGCCGATAGCCCCAGCACGTAACGGGCCTTGACCTGACGGAGAATGGCCTCAAATGAGGCGGCGGCGATGTGGTGGCATTCATCGACGATCACCTGCCCGTAGTTCTGCACCAGCGGATTCACCTCCCCTTGCGCACCAGCGATTGCATCACGGCAATATCGAGTCGCCCAGTGGGTTTCGCCTTACCGCCACCAATGCAGCCGATCGTCTCCGGTGGTGCCTCCAGGAAGGTCTGGAGCCGTTCCTGCCACTGACGCAGCAGCTCCGAGCGATGCACCAGCACCAGAGTGTTCACCCCTCGGCGAGCCAGGATCGCAGCTGCCACAACGGTTTTTCCGAAGGCCGTCGGCGCCTGCAGCACGCCGATGTCGTGGCGCAGCATCGCTTCCACCGCCGCCTCCTGGTCGTCACGCAGCTGGCCCGCAAAGGCAAGTTCAAGGGGTAAGCCGCTTTGGCGCCCATCCACCAGATCGCAATGGATCCCCTGTTCGCGAAGCAAAGTCTGCACCGGCTCCAGGCAGCCACGCGGCAGGGCGATGTGTTGGGGGAAGTTCTCAGCGCAGCCGATCACCCGCGGTTTATCCCATACCGAAAAGCGCATCGCCTGGGCTTTGTAAAAGTCGGGATTGGCAAAGGCGGCAAGGCGGATCAGGCGATTGAGCAGCGGCTGCGGCAGCCCTGGTCGCTCCACATAGAGGCGATCGGCCAGGGTGAGCGTGATCGACACCGGCAGCGGCCCGCTGATTTTCGGGGTAGTTGCAGCGGCCTTCCATGGAGTCGCCAGATCCTCCTCATCAATGAAGTGCAGATCGAGGGGATGGGCGCCACCGGTAGAGGTTTGGAGCAGGGTCTGCAGCCCAGCCACGGACTGGCGCTGAATGGAGGCCAGATAGGCCCACTGATCGGGATAGGGGCGCAGGTCCTCGTCAACGAAGACGCTGCCGCCCCGCTGCCTGGGTTCCTTCTGCAGCGGCAGGGCGATCAGATTTCCGAAGCCACCCTTGGGCATGAAGTCCTGGTTGGGGAAGAGCCGGTCGTAGGAGCTCAGCTGCAGCTGGCGCGATGCGTTGCAGGTATGGCTGATCAGAGCCGCCCCCAGCAGGCGGGCGTCCCGCGCCGGCACCGCCTCCTCGAAGAACACCCACACATGGGCGCCCTCCCCAGAACGGGAGATCTCCAGGGCCGCCGGCACCGCCAGCTCCCGGCAGGAGCGCAGCAAGGCGCGGGCGTCGTCACGCCAGTCGTGCTCATCGAAATCAACCGCCAGCAGATGGCAGGTGTCGTCCGCCAGCAGCGGGTAGAGGCCGAGGGTGTGTTCACCGGCCAGATGGCCATAGATCGCCACGTCCGTGAGGGGCAGCAGCTGTCGGTGGCTGCAATCGCGGCAGGCAACCCGCGGCTTTTCGCAAACCCCCGGCTGCCACTCATTGGCGCAGGCCGGCGCATAGCCAGAGCGGCCGCTGCTGCTGCTCTGCCAGCGCAGGGCATAGACATCTTCACGGCCGCGGAAGAGACGCCGGAACAGCGCCACTTTCTCCTGGGCCGAGCGCGGCGCGGCATCGGGGAGCTCGGCCGATGCAAACTGCTGTGTGGATGGCGCCTTCTCAGTGGACTGCCAGTCGATGCAATGGGTTTCCAGGAGGGCAATCAACCGGGCGTTCTCGAGGCGCAGCTGATCGAGCTCAGAGGAACTGGAGTCAGCCATGGCGGGAGGTCCTCAGCGCTGGTCTGCCTTCCTGTAGGCAGCATTGCGCTCCCGCTTGCCCACCGCCACGACAAGCACCAGCAACTCTTGATCGCGCACCTCGTAGACCAAACGAAATCCAGCCGCCCGGAGCTTGATCTTGTAGCGATCGGTTGAGCCCCGCAGCTTGCTGGCCGGCATCCTGGGCTCGATCAGCCGTTCTGCCAGCTTCTTCTTGAACTGTTCCCGGATGCCCGCTGTCAGCTTGTGCCACTCCCGCAGAGCCTCGGGATGAAAGGCCAGCTCAAGGGCATCGAGGCTGACCCGCACCGGCTCCTGCCCATCTGCCAGTCGGGCATCGGCGATGCGACCCAGCTCCAGGTCGTCCACCAGATCCAACAGTTCCTCATAGGCCTTGGCCGGCACGCAGTAGAAAGCCGGCTCGTTGCGATTGAGCACAGCCACAGGCATGCCTTCCCGGACGCCGCCGCGGCCATGGGGTTCTTCTTGAGTTCCGAGATGCTCACGGCGGTCTCGGTCAGCACGCGATGCGCCATGAACAGCTCAAACCGATTTATGCACCCATCATAGGTCGCAGAAAAGGTCTTTAAAAAGGTCTCATGGACTGACTCGAGAAGTTGGCTTTGAAAGCCTGATGGGTTTTTCAGAAAGCCAGAAGCCGCCGCTGCGCCTTGGCAAAGGCGTCATCCACCACGTCATCGCCGCACCAGCGGCTGTAGGCCGCGAGGTGGGTCTGCACGCTGTGGCCCATCGCCGCGGCCACCACCTTGGGCGGCAGGTCACAGATCACATGGGCCCGGTGGGCGTAGCCGTGCCGGCAGGAGTAGGGCACGAGTTTTTCGCCCCTGGCCTCGTAGTCCCGCCGCAGCTGCTTCCAGAGGGTGCGGTTCATCAGGTAGTGGCCGAAGTAGCCCCCACCGAGGCCCGGCTGCATCGGCGGAAGCTCCTGAGATGGAAAGCGCTCCTCGAGCCGCCAGCCATCAGCCCAGTCATCACAGGGCAGCAGGCGCAGCACCCGGGGCTTGGTCTTGCCGCGAGAGGCGACCTTCTCGTACAGGCACCAGAGGCGACCCTGGCGCACCTGAAGGTGCTGCAGCTCCTCGGGGCGGAGGCCGTAGGCGGCCATCAATTGGAAAGCGAACCGCCAGCGCAGGTCGGGGATCGCCAGGACTAGGGCAAGGATGTGCTCCACCTCAAGAGGAGTGGTGATCGCCCGGGGCGCGCGTGAACGGCCAACGAAAGGAGCCAGATCCTGCGGGGGCTCCCAGTCCTCCCCCAATCGATGATCACCAACCCCCCACCGCAACAGTGCAGCTGTGCACTGCATTTGGATTTGGCGGGTGCGGCCTCCAGGAGTATCAGGCCAGAGTTGGACCAGGGAGTCGAGCAACTGCTTGGCGCTCTCAGGCGGAAGAGGCGCGGCCATGGCAGCAAGCACATGCCGCATGTGATGCCGATGCACCCGGTGCCAGGTGGAGGCCTTGATCTCGCCGCTGATGAGCTTGTACTTCCGGTAGTCCTCCACCAGGGATTGCCAGACCAGAGGGCCTGTCGCCTCGATCAGGCCCCTTCGCTTCAGCCGACCTGGTCGATGGGGAGCCTGAAGCCCTGCAGCAGGCTCAGCCGCTGGAAACTCGATTGATGCTGCCATCCGGGCCACACAGGTCTCCGGGTCGATCCCCTCCCGAAAGGCGTCGTAGACCTCAACGACCGCATCGCGGATCTGATCGACATGGTTGCCCTGCCAGGGGACGGGCAACAGCAGCTGCCGGCGGCGTCCACCCCCAGCTCCAGCAGCGATGTTGAGGCGCGTTAGGCCCCGGTGATTCAGCACCGTCCACCCCCGGCGGCACCCCCGCTGAGACAGGGAATGGGACACGCCTGCCCTCAGGACAATCTCCCAAGCAAGGGCTGCGGGCATGTGAGACGTTATGTGAGATGTTTGGCCTCAAAGCTTGGCACGACCAGCCAAAGCCAGCCAACCACTGGCAGCACGAAAGCCAGTGACAGAAAGGGATTTGAAGGAAAAATCCTTATCGAGAAAAGTAAGCGGGCGGCGGGAATCGAACCCGCATCATCAGCTTGGAAGGCTGAGGTTTTACCACTAAACTACGCCCGCAGTGATACATCCCTACCAGCCCATGGACGGGGTTGGGGATGCCTGCCACAGCCGCTCTGCCACGGCTGGCTGGAGCATTATGGCCTGCGTGCGCTCTCCAGCCCTTGGCCCCCATCCCCAGCCTCTTGAGCGAAGGCGGCACGAGGGTCCTCACTGATGCGGCCGATCTGCGCGGGGGAGCCCGGCAACGCTTGCTCTGGGCCTACGGCCTGGGCGATGCCGGCACCGGCATGGCCGCTTCGCTGATCGGTTTCTACCTGTTCATCTTCTACACCTCAGCCGCCGGGCTGCCGCCCTGGATGGCAGGGCTGGTGCTGATGATCGCCCGGCTCTGGGATGGCCTCAACGACCCCATCGTGGGCTGGCTGAGCGACAAGACCAACTCCCGCTCAGGCCCCCGCCTGCCCTGGATTCTCTGGAGCGCCCTGCCCCTCGGCATCGCCATGGCGGGGATGTGGTGGCTGCCGCCAGGCGGTCCCTGGATGAAGTTCACCTTCTTCATCTTGATCTCGATGGTGGCCAACAGCCTCTACACCTGCGTCAACCTGCCCTACGCCGCCCTGGCGGCCGAACTCACAACCGATGTCTCCCTGCGCACTCGGCTCAACACAGCACGGTTCACCGGTTCGATCATTGCGTCCTTGGTCGGCATCGTGCTCGGTGCCCTGCTGCTGCGCGATCACTCCAACGCCAGCAGCTACCTCCAGGTGGGCCTGCTCTCTGGGGTGATCATCACCGGCTCCACTCTCCTCTGTGGCTGGGGCCTCGCCCCGGCAGCCCGCCACTGCCAACGACCCACCAGCCACCCCGGCACCACGAGGCGCCTGCTCAAGCGGGTGGCCACCAACGGTCGGTTCATCCGGGTGCTGGGCCTTTATCTGCTGCTCTGGTGTGCCCTGCAACTGATGCAGACGGCCGCCCTGATCTATCTGCCCGTGGTGATGCGCCTGCCGGAGGGCTGGAGCAACTGGATTCTGCTGCCCTTCATGGTCAGCACCCTGGGGGCCTGTGGATCTGGAACACCGTGGCCTACCGCAGCGGCCGGATCCAGGCGCTGAAGCTGGGCTGCGGCCTGTGGATCGGTGCCTGCCTGGCCGCCATGGTGCTGCCCCCTGAACGGAGCGATCACCCCCACCGGCTCTCCCGACAATCTGCTGCGACTGGTCCTGCTGGTGCTCACGATCATGGTCGCGGGCCTGGGGGCCTCCACGGCCTACCTGATCCCCTGGGCCCTGCTTCCCGACGCGATCGACGCCGATCCAGAGAAACCGGCTGGTCAGTACAGCGCCTGGATGGTGCTGGCCCAGAAGATCTGCATCTCCCTGGCGCTGTTCTTCTTCGGCAACTTGATGAGCCTCAGCGGCTACCAGGCCACCCAGACGATCCTTCAGCCCCAGAGCGCCCTGGTGGCGATCCGCCTGTGCATGGGCTTGATCCCGGCGGTGATGGTGGTGCTGGGGCTGCTGGTGATGCGGCGCTGGCCGGATCGGGCTGCCCACCTGCTCCACGGGCACCCATGAGAGCGCCCCGCTGGCTAGGGCGCCTGGGGGCCAGCGCCCTGATCGGCGGCCAGGCGGTCGCCGCCATCGCCCGGGGGCGCATCAGCGTCAACGATCTGTTCGAGCAGATGATGGAGGCCGGCCCCGGCAGCTTCCTGATCGTGCTGATCACCGGCCTGGCTGCCGGCACCGTGTTCAACATCCAGGTGGCCGCCGAGCTCACCAAACAGGGGGCCGGATCCACCGTGGGGGGCATCCTCGCCCTGGGTCTCGCCCGGGAGATCGCCCCGCTGCTCAGCTCCACCCTGATGACGGGCAAGGTGGCCACGGCCTATGCCGCCCAGCTGGGAACCATGAAGGTGACCGAGCAGATCGACGCGATCACCATGCTGCGCACCGACCCGGTCGAATACCTGGTGGTGCCCAGGGTGATGGCCATGGTGATCATGGCGCCGGTGCAGTGCCTGCTCTTCTTCGCGGTGGCGGTCTGGTCGGGTCAGATGAGCAGCACCGCGCTCTACGGCATCCCGCCGGCCGTGTTCTGGAACTCGGTGCGCACCTGGATGGAGCCCTCCGATCTGCCCTCGATGCTGATCAAGGCGGTGGTCTTCGGGTTGCTGATCGCCGTGATCTCCTGCGGCTGGGGTCTCAGCACCAAGGGGGGCCCAAGGAGGTGGGCACCAGCACCACCGGGGCGGTGGTGATGATTCTGATCACCGTGGCGCTGATGGACGTGGTGCTCACCCAGTTGCTCTTCGGCCAATGACGAGTCGGCCGATGACAACTCGAACCACGACAATGGATCCCATGACTGTCCCTTCCGCCCAGGCGCCCTCCACCCCGCTGGGCGCTCCGGACCCCAGCGCCGGGGTGATTCTTGCTCCCCACTTCGGTGTCGCGTTGGGGGTGATGCTGCTGGGAGTGGCGCTGCTGCCCCTGACGCTTCTGTGGAGCCCGGCCCTGTGGGTGGCCTCAGCCACAGGCCTGTTCGGCCTGTTCCTGCTGCTGCAGACCGCCCTGCTGCGGCTGCAGTTCACCGGCGATGCGCTGGTGGTCTGGCGCCAGAGCACCGAGTTGCGCCGTTTCCCCTACGACGCCTGGCTGGGCTGGACCCTGTTTTGGACACCGCTGCCGGTGCTGTTCTATTTCCGTGAACAGAAGAGCATCCATTTCCTGCCGGTGCTGTTTGATGCCAGCGAACTGCGCCGCCAGCTCGCCCTGCACGTGCGATGACAGGCCCCGTCGATTCCCCGTTCCCGGGCTCCGACCTGCCCGGCCCGGTCGATCCTGAGACCCCCAGCCGCCGGGCCCTGAAGCCTCGCCAGAAGCCGCCGCCCCGAGCGAGCTGCTGGATCTGGCCCTGGCGGATCTGCGCCACAGGCGGGCCGCACTGGAGGCGGAGATCAAGGAGCTCGAAAGCCGGCGCGCTGTCCTGCAGCAGGAGCTCGGCGCCAGCTTCGCCGGCCAGTCCGATGCGATCGCCCGGCGGCTCAAGGGGTTTCAGGACTACCTGGTGGGTGCGCTCCAGGAGCTGGTGATCCAGGCGGAATCGATGGAGCTGGTGAACCAGCCGCTGCTGGTGCAGCCCTCCCCTCGATCAGCAGGCCCAGGCGGCGGCGGTGGCCTCCCAGCAGGCCGCCACCACCGTGGCCGCCGCAGGCCTGTTCAGCCAGGACGAGGCGCTGATCCGCGAGCGGCTCCAGCGCTTCCTGGGGCAGCCCGACTTCTATGCCGATCCCTGGAAGCTGCGCCGCACCCTCGAGCCCGCCGGGGCCGCCCTGCTGGAGGACTGGTTCCTGAGCCAGGGGGTCGTGGCGCCCAGCCCAGCAGCGGCAGCCGCAACCGAAACGCCCTAGTGGCCGCCGCCGCCATCGCCGTGCTCGGAGAGCTCTACGGCGAACGCCTCCAGACCCTGGTGCTGGCGGGTGAGCCGGAGCGGCTGGGGGAATGGCGCCGCGGGTTGCAGGATTGCCTGGGCCTGGCGCGGGAGGATTTCGGCCCCAACAGCGGCATCGTGCTGTTCGAGCGCCCCGATGCCCTGATCGAGCGGGCCGACCGGCTGGAGGAGCGCGGTGAGCTGCCCCTGATCGTGGTCGATGCGGCCGAGCAGGTGGTGGACATTCCCATCCTGCAGTTCCCGCTCTGGCTGGCCTTCGCCCCCGGCCCGGCCGAACTCGCCCTCGAAGACGACCTGCTGTGAACGCGCCGATCACCCTGCTGCTGACGCTGCTGGCGGGCTACCTGCTGGGCTCGATTCCCAGTGGCTGGCTGGCGGGCCGCTGGCTCAAGGGCATCGACCTGCGGGAGCACGGTTCCGGCTCCACGGGCGCCACCAACGTGCTGCGGGAAGTCGGCAAGGGCCCGGCCCTGGTGGTGTTCCTGGTCGATGTGCTCAAGGGGGCGGCCGCCGTGCTGCTGGCCAAAACCTTGCTGCCGCCGCTGGCCCTGGGAGCCGCCACCGACTGGTGGGTGGTGGCGAGCGGTCTGGCGGCCCTGGCCGGCCACAGCTGGTCGATCTGGCTGGGCGGCAAGGGGGCAAGGCGGTGGCCACCGGGCTGGGGATGCTGCTGGGCCTGGTGCCCCTGGTGGGCCTGGCCTGCTTCGGCATCTTCCTGACCGTGCTCAGTGTCAGCCGGATCGTGTCGCTCTCGAGCGTGTTGGCGGCCCTGAGCCTGCCGCTGCTGATGCTGGGCTCGTTTGCCGCCGAGGGCAGTGGTCTGCGGCCCGCCTACCTGCTGCTGGCGCTGCTCACCACCGCCCTGGTGCTCTGGCGGCATCGCAGCAACATTCAGCGACTGCTGGCCGGCAGCGAACCAAAGCTGGGGGCTGCCAGGCAGGTCGATCCCTGAGCCCCCGGCCCGCCCTCCACTGGGCCTAGGCGAACGATCGGCTGCGCTCGGCTGCGGCCACCACCGCCTCGATCAGGGCCGAGCGCAGCCCCGCCTGCTCCAGCCGGCGCAGCCCAGCGATGGTGGTGCCCCCGGACTGGCCACCATGTCCTTGAGCTGAGCGGGGTGTAGCTCCTGCTCGCTGAGCAGGGCCGCGGTGCCCGCCAGGGTGCGGCTGGCCAGGTGGTGGGCGAGCGCCCGGGGCAGCCCGACCGCCACCGCCCCATCGGCCAGGGCTTCGGCCACCAGGGCCACGAAGGCCGGACCCGAAGAGGTCAGGGCCAGAAAGGCATCCAGCTGGGCCTCCGGCAACTCGAACACCTCCCCCACCCGGCCAAACAGCTGCAACGCCCACTGGCGCTGGGCGGGGCTGACGCGCTCATCCCAGGCCAGGGCCGTGAGGCCGGCGCGCACCAGGCAGGGGTGTTGGGAACAGCGCGCACCACCGCCCAGCCCGGGAAACGGGCCTGGAGCCGCGCCAGGCTGACGCCGGCCAGCACCGACACCAACAGCGGAGCAGCGCCACCGGCAGCGCTAGCCGCAGGGGCAGGGGGGACAGGGCCTCCAGCTGCTGGGGCTTGACCGCCAGCAGCAGCACAGGTGCGCTCCAGGCGCGGCTGGGGTCGGTGGTCACCTCAAGGCCATGGAGCGCCGACAACCGCTGGGCCGAGGCCTCCGTGGCCACCGCCGCCCGAACGGAGCCAGGGGCGATCAGACCATCCTCGAGCAGAGGCAGCAGCAGGGCCTGGGCCATGCGGCCCAGGCCGATCACCCCGAGGGTCTCAGGGGAAAAGGCAGGGGCCGCTGAGGCGATCAACCACCCAGGCCGGCACTGAGATCGGAGCTGCGGCCCCAGGCGGGGCTGGGGGCGGCCTCCTGCTCCTGGGACAGCTCCCGGGAAACAATTGTGGGGGAAGAAGCCTCGTCGCTGCTGGTGGTGGTCACGGTCACACAGCTGGGGGCGAACAGGAAAATGCTCTCGCCCACGCGCTCCTGGTGGCCGTCGATGGCGAAGGTGCCACCGGCGACGAAATCCACGGCCCGCTGCGCCTGATCCGGCTCCATCATCGTGAGGTTGATGATCACGGTCTTGCGTTCGCGCAGGGCCTGGATCGCCCGGGGCATTTCATCGAAGCTGCGGGGCTCCATCAAGGTGACCTCCGCCGCCGAGGAAGACAGGCCCGGCATGCCGATCACGTTGCTGCCGATGAAGGGATCATCGGCTCCAAAACCGCTGCTCAGCGCCAGGGCGCCGGATCCAGGGAGGCCGGAACCGTGGTGGCGAGCTGCCGCACTTCCTTCGGTGCCTTCCTCGGCGTCGTAATCGAGTTCGTCGTCGTAGTCACCATCGAGGTAGTCGTCTCCGGAAACGACAGCACGCAGGCGTGAAAACAACGACACCTTGAATTCCTCTGTGGTCACAGAACCTAAATAGCGTCCCACGGGATGGGTTGCAAGGTGTGACTGAGTCCTGAAACTCCGTTCACATCTGCCTGGAGCCAAACAACGCCCCCCCAATCGCACCCAGGTGCTGCCCGCCTCCACCGCCTCGGGCCAGTCGCCGCTCATGCCCATCGAGAGCTCGCCAAGCCCCAGCTCCGCCGCCAGCGCAGCGCAGTCTCGAAACAGCGCCAGCCGTCCGTCGCTCGCCAGCCCCAAGGGCGCCAGGGTCATCAGACCCACCGGCCGCAGCGGCGCCAGGGCGGCCAGCTCGGGCCACTGCTGGCGCAGGGTTTCAGGATCAAAACCGCCCTTGCTGGGATCGGGCCGCAACTTCACCTGCAGGAACACGGCCGGGCTCAGGCCCTCTTCGGCGGCGATGCGCCCCAGGCGCTGGGCCAGCTCCAGGCTGTCGACGGAATGGATCGTGCCGAAATGGCGCAGCACCCCCGGGCCTTGTTGGCCTGCAGGCGGCCGATGAAATGCCAATCGAGCGGTTCGAGATCCCCCAGGGCCCCCTGCTTGGCCTGCGCCTCCTGCAGCCGGCTCTCGCCGAAGCTGCGCAGGCCCAGGGCCACCGCCGCGCGGATCACTTCCGGGGCTGCCCCTTGCTGACCGCCAGCAGCTTCACCGAGGCGGGCAGGGCCGAGCGCAGCTGATCCAGCCTGGCGGCAAGGCCGTCCACGACGATGTCCCCGCTCAGATGAAGGTCTGGTCGAACAGCTGGCGCCAGTGGGCGTGGGACTCGCTGCCATCCCTCCGGGAGCGGGCCAGGTTCTGCTCGGCCAGGTGGCGGGCGTCCATCAGGGGAGCACCTCGAACTGGGCCCCCGCGCCTGCAACGTCACCAGAAAGAACATCCGCTGGGCGTAGAGGGTGGCGTAGAGATCCCGGCCTTCACCGGCCTGGGCCACGCGGTAGAGCAACCCAAACGTGGGGTGATTGAGGTAATGCTCTGCGCTCACGTCGTCTGTAGGGAATGGCACCGATCAGAGCGCACCGTACTTCCACCGCAAACCGAACAGCAGGATCAGGGCCAGGCCACCGCCAAGATCAAGCAAGGCCGAGCCCCTGGGCGCCTGACGCAAGTCCCGGGGTGCCATCCACAGGCCGCCCCGGGCCAACAGGGCTTCGGCCCCCTGCTCCGCCCGCAGCAGCACGTTGGCCAACAGCCGCTCCCCCAGGGCCAGCACCAGCCCCAGGGAGGCCTTCCAGCCCAGGCGCCGCAGGTTCACGGCCCGGGTGGAGACCGAGCGCAGCAGGTTCTGGAACTCCTCCTGCACCAGGGGCAGGAAGCGCAGCGCCAGCAGCAGGGTGAAGCCCAGGCGCTCCACAGGCAGCCCCAGGCGCCCCAGGGGACCGATCGACCAACTCAGGGCCCAGACCAGCTCCTCCGGCGGGGTGCTGAGCAGCAACAGGTTGGCGCTGTGAATCACGGTGAACAGGAGCGTCGCCCCGTTCAGCCCCAGCTCCGCCGAGCGGCGACTGACCACCAGGGGGCCCAGGGGCAGGGGTCCGAGCCGCAGGGGGCCCCAACGCAGCAACTCCCAGGCCTCACCGCTGCGCTGCGCTGGCGGGCCGCCCGCCGGCACGGGCTCCAGCAGCAGCTCCGTCGGGGGACGGTTGAGCTGGCGGGTCACGGTTTCGCCGACGGGGATCAGGGCGGAGAGCAGGCCCACCAGCAGGGCCAGGGCCAGCAGCACGGGCAGGCTGCGCCGCCAAAGGCGCCAGGGCAAGCCACTGACGGCGGTGACCAGCAGCAGCAGCCCCACCAGGGCCAGGCGCCACCAGGGGCCGGCCAGGATCGGGGTGACCAGGAAGGCCAGGGTCCAGGCCAGCTTCAGACGGGGATCAAGGCGGCGCAGCCAGCTGCTGGTGCCATCGACGTACTGGCCGATGGGGAGCTGCCGGAGCCAGTCCATCAACGACCGCCCGGTTTCCCCTGGGACTTGGCCAGATCCCGTTCGGCGTCGCGTTGCTGCTTGCCGCGCCAGAACAGCTTCAGGGGAGAGCCCTCGAAGCCCAGACCCTCGCGGATCTGGCGCTCCACGTAGCGGCGGTAGGTCTCACCGAAGAGTTTTGGATCGTTCACGAACAGCGTGAAACTCGGGGGGCGGATCGCCACCTGGGTGCCGTAATAGATGCGCCCCTGGCGTCCGCCACGGCTGGTGGGAGGTGAGCGCCAGCTCACCGCCTCCTGCAACACCTCGTTCACCACCGAGGTGGTGACCCGGCGGCGGTGCTGCTCCACCGCCAGAAACGCCAGGGCAAAGATGCTCTCCACCCGCTGGCCGGTGAGGGCGGAGGTGAACAGCATCGGCGCCCAGTCGAGGAAGTAGAGCTTGGCGCGCAGCTCTTTCTCCATCGCCGACATGGTGTGGCTGTCCTTCTCGATCGCATCCCACTTGTTGACCACCAGCACGCAGGCGCGGCCGTCCTCCTCGATGCGACCGGCCAGGCGCTGATCCTGCTCGGTGACGCCATCGAGGGCGTCGATCACCAGCACGCAGACATCGGAGCGCTCGATCGCCTTGAAGCTTCGGTTGATGCCGAAGTATTCCGGCCCGTAACTGACGCTGCGGCGGCGGCGAATGCCCGCCGTATCCAGGAGCTTCCAGGTCTTGCCCTCGCGCTCGAGGGTGGTGTCGATCGTGTCGCGGGTGGTGCCGCGGATCGGGCTCACGATCGCCCGCTGCTCGCCACAGATGGCATTGAGGAGGCTGGATTTGCCCACGTTCGGGCGACCGATGATCGCCAGCTGCACGGGTTCTTCGGTTTCCACCTCCTCGGTGGCCGGCAGGAAGGCGATCACCTGATCGAGCAGATCACCGGTTCCTGCGCCGTGGATGGCGGAGATCGGATGGGGTTCGCCGAGGCCAAGGGCCCAGAAGTCGGCGGCCATCGCCAGGCCCGCGTCCGGTGACTCGCACTTGTTCACCGCCAGCAGCACAGGGCACGGACGGCCCCGCAGCCATTCAGCGATGGTCTGATCGGCGGCGGTCAGGCCCTGCTGGCCATCGACGATCACCACCGCCACCGTGGCCTCCGCCAGGGCGAGGTTGGCCTGCTGGCGGATCTCCGGCAGGAATTCACTGTCGTCATCGAACACCAGGCCGCCGGTGTCCACCACCCGAAAGGTGCGATCCCCCCAGAAGCCTTGCTGGTAGGTGCGGTCCCGCGTCACCCCCGGCTGATCGTGCACGATCGCCTCACGGCTGCGGCAGAGCCGGTTCACCAGCGTGGATTTGCCTACGTTTGGGCGCCCGATAATGGCGACGACAGGGAGCGCCAAGAGGCCTGATCCAATCAACAGTTGCGTCTCTTGACCCTACAGAGGGGCGATGCCATCCTCCGCCGCTGGATCGGCGGGCGGCTCCCGCAGGGTCGGCAGGGGGCCGGTCTCAGGCAGTGGCTCCCCACGCACAGCCAGGTGGGCCAGCAACCAGTTCACCGCCGTGGCCCGGCGGGTGCGGCGGGGGTAGAGCTCGCCGATGCGGTAACCGCTAAAGCCGAGTTGCTCCTTGAGCAGTTGCTTGTGGGGCGCCTGAATCGAACGGGTCAGGCGCACGCTCGGGGGACGCTCGGCGATCAGCTCGGGGGCCAGGGGGTAGGCCTCGGCCCAGTCGGGCGGCGTCGCCGCTCCGGAGCGCCACGCGCCCCCTCAGCTCCCGCCGGCTCGTAGCCCAACCGGCTCCAGACCAGCTCACAGACGAAGCGGTCCGTGAGCCGGTCAGCGAGCGCCGCCTCCAGCAGGGCTCGGCTCAGGGGGTAGGAGCTGGGGGCCATGGGCGGCGGCAGGGGGCAGCGGGAGAATGGCCTTCCATTGTTTCGCCCCGCGTCCCTTGAGCCCCCTGGCGCTCCACGACCTCGAGCCGACCGATCGGGCCCTGGCGCGCGGCGGCCTGCTGCTGCCGGGCCGGGGCACGCCGCGCAGCCTGGCCTGCCGGGTGCTGCAATCGCCCCTGGCCGGGGTGAGCGACCGCATCTTCCGCGCCCTGGTGCGCCGCTGGGCCCCGGACGCCCTGCTGTTCACCGAGATGGTGAACGCCACCAGCCTGGAGCTGGGCTTCGGCTCCCAAAAGGTCGAGGAGATCAGCGAAGAGGAGGGGCCGATCGGCGTGCAGCTGTTCGATCACCGCCCCGGCGCCATGGCCGAGGCGGCCCGCCGAGCCGAGGCCGCCGGTGCCTTTCTGATCGACATCAACATGGGCTGCCCGGTGCGCAAGATCGCCCGCAAGGGGGCGGCAGCGGCCTGATCCGTGATCCGGAGCTGGCCTGCCGCATCGTTGAGCAAGTCAGCGCCGCGGTGAGTGTTCCGGTGACGGTGAAAACCCGCCTGGGCTGGTGCGGCGATTCGGCCGATCCGGTGGGCTTCGCCCGCGCCCTGGAGAACGCCGGAGCCCAGGCGCTCACACTCCACGGCCGCACCCGCGAGCAGGGGTTTGCGGGTGCCGCCGACTGGGGGGCGATCGCCCGGGTGAAGGCCGCCCTGGCCATCCCGGTGATCGCCAACGGCGACATCAAAGGCCCCGAGGACGCCCTGCGCTGCCTGCTGGAAACCGGCGCCGATGGGGTGATGGTGGGCCGAGGCACCATGGGCGCCCCCTGGCTGGTGGGCCAGATCGATGCCGCCCTGGGCGGGCGCCCCGTGCCCCACACACCGGGGGCCACCGAACGCATCCGCCTGGCCCAGGAGCAGCTGCGGGCCCTGGTGGCGGCCAAGGGCGACCACGGTCTGCTGATCGCCCGCAAGCACATGGGCTGGACCTGCCAGGGCTTCGCCGGCGCGGCCCAGCTGCGCCACGCCCTGATGCGAGCCGCCGATCCAGCCCAGGCCGACGCGCTGCTGGAGCGGGCCGCCGGCGATCTGGCGGGCGTCTAGGCGGGCGGCTTTGCGGAGGCCGGGGGCGGGGCTGGGCAGGTGCGGGCTTCGAAGTTGCAGCCGTAGATCACCGGCTTCTGCCAGCTCAGCGGGATCTCCAGCAGATCGCGGGTGCCGGTGATCCCCAGCACCGCCAGCAGCACGGCCGAAAGCACCCCGGCCGTCACATGCAGGCGCCGCATTCGCAGCGAGCGCAGGATGTCCTGCTCTGCCGCCGTGGCGAACAGAAGCAAACCCACCAGCGAGACCCCGGCCCAGTAGTGGGAACTCCAGAAGGCACCGCTGAGGGGGTTGTCGGACAGGCGCCAGATCTCGCCCTGGCTTCCCAGCCCCAGGATGCCTGCCCAGGTGAGCAGGGCGAAACTGGCCCGCAGCCATGGCTTCTTCACCCGCCAGAGGGCGAGCAGGCTCCCCAGGGTGCCGGCGCTCACCAGCAGCAACAGGGCCAGGCGCGGAGCGCCGCCGTCAAAGGGTGTGGAGGGGTTGAGGAATTTGCTCAAAAGGAGTACAGCAGCGCCACCAGAACCGCCACCACCACCCCGGTGGCGACCCAGCGGCCGTGCTCAGCGTGCTCCACCCCTACCGAGGGCGGCAGGGGGTTGATCTTCAACCGCCGCTCCCTCGCCAGGATCCCCAGCCGGATCGTCGCCCCCACCACGGGGTAGACGAACAGGATGATCAGCACCGGGTGCAGAAGGCTGAACCAATCGATCGCCGTCATCGTTCGCCCGTTTGCAGGATCTAGGGAAGCACCGTCGGCCAGCCCTGGCGCACCAGCACCAGCGAAAAGTAGGGCTGCGCCTCCGCCGGCCACTGATTGCCCGGACACACCTGTTGATCGGGCCAGCCCAGCCGGCAGGCGAACAGGCTGGCCGCCAGCAGCCCCCGCTCCTCCAGCAGGGACCGCACCCAGGGCCAGCGCTGGCCCAGCTTGAGCAGCGCCAGCACCGCCCCCGCGCTCGCCGCCTCATCCAGCAACCGAGCCAGCTCAGCTGGCGTTTCCGGGGTCGGCCGGATCAGCAGCGGCTCCTGCTGCAGCGCCAGGGGCCAGGTCCCCGCCGCCCCGGCCGCCGCCACGGCCGTGATCCCGGGAATCAGCTTCAGCGGCAGCCCCGGATGGCTCTGGCGCAGGGCCAGCAGCACATAGGAGGCACTGGCATAGAGCGACACATCCCCCTCACAGAGCAGCACCACGGCATGGCCCGCCGCCACCTCCGAGGCCAGGGCATGGGCGGCGGCGCGCCAGGCGACCCGGCGGGGTTCGGCCTCCTCCACCATCGGGAACACCAGGGGCAGACGCCGCTGGCCAGGGGCGATCCAGGGGGCGGCGATGCGGGCCGCCATGCCCTCGGCCGCCGGGCGGGCCACCGGATAGGCCACCACAGCGGCCCCGCGGATCGCCCGCACCGCCGCCACCGTGAGCAGCTCCGGATCGCCGGGCCCCACCCCCACCAGGGTCAGCCCCGGCTGCGGCGGGGTCTCTGCCCCCCACTCCTCCAACACACGCGGCCCCCAGGGGCTCTCTTTCTAGGCTCGGGCCCACCGCACCCCTGCCTTCTCTGCCCATGGGCCGCCTCACCCTCTACGCCGAAACCAGCAGCGCCGAAAGGCCAGGCGCTCCCCTGCTGGAGAGCAGCGATCCCCAGCAGATCGCCGAGCTGCTGGCGGCACGGGGCATCGGCTACGATCGCTGGCCCGTTCAAGCGGAGCTGCCAGAGGCGGCCGATGCCGCTGCCGTGCTGAGCGCCTACGCCGAGGAGATCGCCCGGGTGCAGGCCAGTGGCACCTACCCCACCGTGGATGCGATCCGCCTGAGCCCGGATCACCCCGACCGGGTGGCCCTGCGCCAGAAGTTCCTCTCCGAGCACACCCACGCCGAAGACGAGGTCCGCTTCTTCGTTGAGGGCCGCGGCCTGTTCTGCCTGCACCTCGGCGCCGAGGTGGCCCAGGTGCTCTGCGAGCAGGGGGATTTCCTGCGGGTGCCCGCCGGCACCCGCCACTGGTTCGACATGGGCAGCGCCCCCGCTTCAGCGCCATCCGCTTGTTCGACAACCCCGAGGGCTGGGTGGCTGTCTTCACCGGCGATCCAATCGCCGAGAGCTATCCGCTTCTGGACTGAGGGCTGCGGGATCAGCTGTGCATGCGGGGCTCAAGGTGCAGGCTCGCCAGCAGCCCCGCTTCGAACGCCGCCAGTTCCTCCAGCCGCTTGATCAACTCGGGCCGCGGCCAGCGCCGCTCACAGAGCACCCAATACAGACCGAAGTGACGCGCCTCGCTGGCCAGCAACTCGCCATAGAGCGCCGCCAGCTCAGGTTCGGGGCTGTGGGCCGCCAGCAGGGCCATGCGCTCGTGGCTGCGGGCCTCGATCAGACCGGCCACCAGCAAACTGTCGAGCATCCGCTCCGGCTCCTGGCGCCGCACCTGGGCCGAAAGGGAGGCGCCATAGGGAGGGGCGGCCAGGGGACGCATGGCCACGCCGCGGCGCTGCAGCAGGGCCAGCACCCGTTCGAAGTGCTCCAGCTCCTCCCGCGCCAGCGGGCTCAGGGCCTCCGCCAGCTCCGTGTCGGAGGGGTAGCGGAACATCAGCTGCAGGGCCACACCGGCGGCCTTGCGCTCGCAATGGGCATGATCGATCAGTACCAGGTCGGGATGGGCCAGGGCCTGCTCCAGCCAGGCGGCTGAACTGGCCTGGGTCAGCCAGCGGATGCGAACCGTTTCCAGCGGGGCGGTGCTGGGGCTCACGGCTGGGCGCGCAGGTGGGCCACCAACCCCTCAAGCCCCAGCCGGTAGCTGAGGGGTCCAAAACCCGCGATCACACCGATGGCCCGATCCGCCAGGGTGGAATGGTGGCGAAAGGGCTCCCGGGCGTGGGTGTTGCTCAGGTGCACCTCCACGAAGGGAATCGCCACCCCCAACAGGGCATCCCGCAGGGCGATCGAGGTGTGGGTGTAGGCGCCGGCGTTGATCACGATGCCGTCACTCGCCCCCCGGGCCCGGTGGATCCGATCCACCAGCTCACCCTCGTGGTTGCTCTGGAAGCTCTCCAATTCCGCGCCCAGGTCCCGGGCCCGCTGACGCAGGTCGTCGTCGAGCTGGGAAAGGCTCTGGTGGCCGTACAGATGGGGCTCCCGCGTACCGAGGAGATTGAGGTTGGGGCCGTGCAGCAGCAGCAGTTGCATCAGGAAGGTCGGCTGGTAAGTTCTTGCGGTGTGGTTCGGGTCGGTGCCCGAGTGGTTAATGGGGGCGGACTGTAAATCCGCTGGCTCTGCCTACGTTGGTTCAAATCCAACCCGGCCCACCTTTCCACATGCCCTTGTAGCTCAGTGGTAGAGCACTCCCTTGGTAAGGGAGAGGTCACGAGTTCAAATCTCGTCAAGGGCTTTTGATCGGATCCCCGCTTCCCGAGGACAACGGCAGCCCACCTGATCTAGCTGGCAGGGGTGATGTCTTGCCCCGGCGGGGCGGCAGCCTTGTCAGGCTGGGGCGATCCAGTGCCCGCGACCATGACCATCTCTCTGCCCCAGCGCCTGCCCCTGGCCAACCTGCGGGGCCTCGTGCAGGGCGGCCACACCCGCCCCCGGGCCTGGCGCCTGAGCCAGCTGGAGCGGTTGGAGCAGCTGATCGATCAGCACGAGGGCGCGATCCTTGCGGCCCTGGCGGCCGATCTGGGCAAGCCGCCGCTGGAGGCCTACTTCGAAGTGGTCGCGGTACGCAGCGAACTCAAGCTCGCCCAGCGCCAGCTAGGTCGCTGGATGGCCCCCGCAGGGCGCCGTTGCCCCTGTCGCAGCGGCCGGGGCGGGCCGAGGTGGTCCTGGAGCCGTTGGGCTGCGTGCTGATCATCGGCCCCTGGAACTACCCCTTCTCACTCACGCTGCAGCCGCTGGTGAGCGCCCTGGCGGCCGGCAACACCGCGGTGCTCAAACCCTCGGAGCAGGCAGCTCACACCTCCGCCCTGATCGCCGAGCTGGTGGGGCTCCATTTCGATCCATCCGTGGTGCGGGTGGTGGAGGGGGACGGCAGCGTGGCCGCCGCCCTGCTGCAGGAGCCCTTCGATCACATTTTCTTCACCGGGGGCGAACGGGTGGGCCGGCTTGTGATGGCCGCAGCCGCGGAGCACCTTGTGCCGGTCACGCTCGAATTGGGGGGAAGGAGCCCGGCGATCGTGCTGGCCGATGCCGATCTGCCCACCACGGCGCGGCGGTTGGTGTGGGGCAAGGGGCTGAATGCGGGGCAAACCTGCATCGCGCCCAACCACCTGCTCGTGGAGGAGAGCGTGAGGTCCGCCCTGGTGGAGAAGCTGAAGGAAGAAATCCAGCGCAGCTATGGCGACGACCCGCTCGCTTCCCCCGACCTGGCCCGGATCGTGAACCGGGCCCAGTATTCGCGCCTCTCAGGCCTGCTGGAAGCGGCCAGAGGCCGTGGCCAGGTGCTGGCGGGGGGCCAGTGTGATCCCTCCGGTCTGCGGATCGCCCCCACCGTGCTGGCGGTGGATGACCCGGCCGATCCACTGCTGCAGGACGAACTGTTTGGTCCACTGCTGCCGGTGCTGAGCGTGGGCGGTCTGCAGGAGGCGATCGAGCACATCCGGCGTCAGCCCAAGCCCCTGGCGCTCTACCTGTTCAGCCAGAGCGCGGCAGCCCAGCAGGCGGTGCTGCAGGGCACCAGCTCCGGTGGGGTCTGTTTCAACGATGTGGTGATGCAGGTGGGCGTGCCCGATCTGCCCTTCGGCGGGGTGGGGAACAGCGGCATGGGCAGTTACCACGGCCTGGCCGGCTTCGAGACCTTCTCCCACCGGCGCAGCGTGCTGCGGCGGCCCTTCTGGCTGGATCTGCGCTTTCGTTATGCCCCCTACGGCGAGCGCCTGGGCCTGGTGAAGCGGCTGCTGGGCTGAGCGCGGCCCATCGCTGGCCTGGGCCCCGTGCCCACGGCCCCCTGGCGCCACGGGCGGAGGTCCTTATGGTTCCTCCAGCTGATCGATCTCCATGCGCCGAGCGCTTGCTGCCCTGGCCCTTGCCCTGTTCCTGCCCTGGCCTGCCCTGGCTGGGAGCTACACGGTCAAGCCCGGTGAGACCCTCTCCGAGCTCGCCGAGCGCTACGGCGTCACGGTGGAGCGCCTGCTCAAGCTCAACGGCCTCAAGGACGCCAACAGCCTGCAGGCGGGCAGCAAGCTGGTGGTCCCCGGCGGTGGCGGAACCAGCCTGGCCCGGCCGGGCCGTGGCGGGGGCGGTGGTTACACCGTCAAGCCGGGGGACACCCTCTCGGAGCTCGCTGAGCGCTTCGGCATTTCGGTGGAACGGCTGAAGCAGCTCAATGGCCTCCAATCAGCCAACGACCTCCAGGCCGGCAGCCAACTGGTGGTGCCAGGAGCGGCCGGCGCTGGCCGATCCAACCGAGCCAAGGCCGCCCCTGGCGGGAGCGGCACCTACACCGTTCAACCCGGTGACACCCTTTCGGCCTTGGCCGATCGTTACGGCGTCTCCGTGGACCGTCTGATCCAGCTCAACAACCTCAAATCAGCCAACGACCTCCAGGCCGGCAGCCAACTGGTGGTGCCTGGGGCGGCCAAAACGGCCGCGGCCAAGGCCAGAAGCAAGCCCGTGGCGGTGGCCAAGGGGGCGAAGGAGCACGAAGTGCAGCCCGGTGAAACCCTGTCTCACATCGCAGAGGCCTATGGCGTGTCGATCGATCGCCTGATTGCCTTGAACAACATCAAGGAGCCGAACTCCATCCCCGCCGGCAGCCGCTTGAAGCTGCCCGGCGGCAGTGCCGCAGCCAGCAAGGCGGCCACCAGGCCGGCCCCTGTGGCGGCGAAGCCCAGCCCGGCGGAGAAGCAACCCACCCCCAAGCCGACTCCAGCGGTGGCCACGACCAAGCCCGCCACCACCGTTAAACCAGCACCGGCCCCAGCCCCCGGCCCAGGCCCACCCCCGAGGCGGCGGTCGAGACAGCCAGTGCGGAAGCTCCCAAGCCGTCGCCCACGGCCCGGCCCAAGCCCAGCGTCGAACCGGCGACCGCCGCCCCAGTGGCCGCCTCCAGCCGACCCACCGCCAGCCGACCGGTCGTCGCCAGCCGGCCCAATCCCACGGCGGCCAGCGCAGCCGCCAAACCCGGCGCCGTGGCCAAGGCCAGCACTCCCGACTGGCGCACCTACGGCCCCCTGCAGGTGGACTGGGCCAACTGGCAGCCCATGGGCGGCAGCTACGTGGCCCCCAGCCTCAACAGCAACGGGCAACCTCTCTACCTGGCGATCAACTGCACCGCCCGCAAGCTGAACGCCACCGGACAGTCCGGCGCCTGGAAAACCTGGGATGCCCCCCAGACCGAATTCGAGTCGCAGCTGGTGAAGGACCTCTGCAGGGCCAAGGGGCTCTGACCCCCTCAGGCCGCCCAGCGAAGGGGCCAGGGCTGGAGCAGATAGCGCCGGCCAGCCGGCCGCAGCCAGAGGCGCTGGGCACCGTCGTCACTCTCGCTGATCAGGTCCTCCTGGATCAGGCGCCGGGCCAGCCAGCGCCAACGCTCCTCAGGGAGTCCCCCTCACCGGCCAGGGTCTCCCCCAGGCCCCGTTGGCCCACGCCGTCCCGCTGCTCCAGCTGCCCCAGCAACCGGCCCACCTGCTCGCTCCAGTCCTGGCGTTGGCGTTGGGGCCGGGCGCTGCAGGCATCGCAGCGGCCGCAGGGGGCACCAACTCCCCCACCGCCAGCAACAGGGCCTGCTCACGGCACTCCTCCCCCTCAGCCACCGCCTCCATGCGCCGCAGCTGCCGTTGGGCCAGCTCGAGCCGCACCTGCTCCTGCTGGCGGGCCTCGGGGCTGAGCTGGTGGCCCGCCGCCCGCATGGCCCAGCCCAGGCTGGCGCGATCCTCCGGATCGAACAGCACCAGGCAGCGGGCCGGGAGCCCATCACGCCCGGCCCGGCCCGATTCCTGCAGATACCCCTCCGGACTCGCCGGGAGGTCCAGGTGCAGCACCAGCCCCACATCGGAGCGGTCCACCCCCATGCCGAAGGCCACCGTGGCCACCAGCACGGGCGCCGGGTGCTCCTGGAAGTGGGTCAGGGCCAGGCGCCGGCTTTCCGGATCCATGCCCGCGTGGTATGGGCTCGCCTCGATGCCGGCGGCGGTGAGCAGGGAGGCCCAGCGCCCCACCGAGCGGCGCGTGCGCGCATAGATCAACACCGCCCCCGGGCGGCGATCACCGCCTCGATCACCAGCTCAAGGGGATCGGTGGGGCGCCGCGCCATGCCATAGGCCAGGTTGGGGCGGCGGGCGGAGCGCACCTGGATCAGGGGGCGTCGCAGCTCGAGCAAGCGGATGATGTCGGCGCGCACGCGCGGGGCCGCCGTGGCGCTGAGGGCCACCAGAGGCACCCCCGGGCAGAGGCGGCGCAGCTGCCCCAGCCGGCGGTAATCGGGCCGAAAATCATGGCCCCAGGCGCTGATGCAGTGGGCTTCATCCACCGCCAGGGCCACCAGCTGCCCCTGCTCCAGCACCTCCTCCAGCAGCTGACGGGTGGCCTCCCCCTGGAGCCGCTCCGGGGCCAGATACAGCAAGCGCAGCCTGCGCTCCCGCAGGCGTGTGATCAGCTGACGACGGGCCGGCAGATCGAGGCCGCCATGCAGACAGGCCGCCGCGATGCCCATCCGCTGCAGGTGGCGCACCTGGTCGTCCATCAGGGCCACCAGGGGGAGATCACCAGCACCAACCCTTCCCGCACCAGGGCCGGGAGCTGATAACAGAGCGACTTGCCGGCTCCTGTGGGCAGCACCGCCAGGCAGTCGCGCCCCTGCAGGAGGGCCTCCACCACCGGCCGCTGGCCAGGCCGGAAGTCCTCCCAGCCGAAATGGGCCTGGAGCGCCGTCAGCAGGGGATCGCTCGAGGGAGGATCGGTCAAAGACGGATCCGCACGCATTGCGCCCGATGGCACCTCCACCCCACCCCTGGCGATGCCCGAACCTAACCGGCACCAGATCTGGGGGAGAGGGGGTTCAGGTGAGGGGCGGCGCCTCCAGCTGGTCGGGCGACTCCTCCACCAGCTGCAGCCGCACCCGCTTGCCGCCGGCCAGCTCCCCGAGGGACACCCGCAGGGTGGCGCCGCTGAGACTCCCCAAGGCCTGGAGCAGCTCCCGCAGGTGGGGCGTGCTGCTGCCACTCTCCAACCACAGACGCTCCTGCAGGCCGCCCAGCCGCCGCCAGCTGGTGTGGAGCTTGAGCACGGCGCTCTCCAACTGCTGGGCCTGGCCCACCGCATCCGCCAGCAACCCCAAGGCATCGAGGCGCTGGGCCTCCTGCATCGCCTTCTCCAGGTCCAGTTCCCCCTGCTGGAAGGCCCGCACCGCCAGCCCCGCCTCGGCCGCCTTGCTCAGCCAGCGGGCGGTGTTGGTCACATCCTTGACCCGCGACAACTCCGGCTCATCCCGCAGCACCCGCCTCAGGTCGTCCTGTTGGGCCTCCGGCAATTTGGACAGTTCCCGCACCAGGGGCGCGACGACCCGCGGGGGCAGCAGGTTCTCCTGGGTGCGCTGGCGGATCTCCTCCGGCAGCAGCGGACTGGTGGCCGCGGTGAACTCATCGGTGAGCCGGCGCACCTGCTTGCGGGTGATCTGCTGCCCTTCATTGGCTGCCTCGCTGATCATCAGCTGCACCTCGGGGTCCGCCTGGGCCGTCTCCACGAAGGCTCGCTTGGAAAAATTGTTGACGCAGGCCTCCTCCAGGGGGCCATCCCCCACCAGGCTGTCGGCGGAATCGGCCAGCTGGATGAGCCCATAGGCACGGGTCTTGCTGATCTCCTGCTCCCTGAGCCACTGCAGAAAGCCTGTGCCCCGGCCCTCACCGCCCCGCTTCTCCCGGTCACGCACGGCCCGCAGGATCCGGCCGCGCCAGATCTCGGTCTGCAGGTCGAAGCGATCGCACACGGCCCAGGCCTCCTCCAGCCGGGCCAGGAACTCCATGGTGCTGATGTCGTCCCGCTCCGGATCAGGCAGATCCAGGGTCAGGGAGGGGGCTTCCAGCACAGACGAAGTTCAGCGGAGGCGATCGTGCCACGGGGGCCCGGGCCGATGGCACACAAACGGGCGATCCATGGGCAGCGACATTTCGTGACGGCCCCGCAACCTTGACCAAAAAGGAGGGGTATGGTCCCTTCGACAGCAACATCCTCCTCAACGCAGCGATGGCGATCTCCCGCGGCGACAAGGTGCGCATCCAGCGTCCTGAGTCCTACTGGTTCAACGAAGTCGGCACCGTCGCTTCGATCGACACCTCCGGCATCCGCTACCCCGTGGTGGTGCGCTTTGAGAAGGTGAACTACAGCGGCTACAGCGGCTCAGAGGGCGGCATCAACACCAACAACTTCGCCGAAAGCGAGCTGGTGAAGGCCTGAGCCCAAAGGCTCGAACGGCCCGCCTGCAACGCTCCATTCGATGTCTTGATCCCTGATCCGCCCACCGGATCAGGGATTTCTTCATGCTGTGCGAAAGGGGAGTTTCCTTGCCCGAATTGCCCGAAGTCGAAACCGTGCGCCGGGGGCTTGAGCGCCAGCTGAAAGGCTTCCGCATCGATCGCTTGGAGGTGCTCAGGGAGCGGGCGATCGCCGCCCCCAAAGACCCGGGCGCCTTTCGCGCCGCCCTGGAGGGGTGCCGGGTGGGGGCCTGGAGCCGCCGGGGCAAGTACCTGCTGGCGGAGTTGCACCGAGGCGAGGCCAATGCGGGCACCTGGGGGGTGCACCTTCGCATGACCGGCCAGTTCCTCTGGATCGAGACGCCGCGGGAGCCATGCCGGCATACCCGCGTGCGCCTCTGGAACGACCGGGGCGAGGAGCTGCGCTTCGTGGACCTGCGCAGCTTCGGCGAAATGTGGTGGGTGCCCCCGGCTCAGCGACGGACACCGTGATCACCGGCCTGAGGCGGCTGGGGCCTGAACCCTTCGGGCCGGACTTCAATGGCTCCTATCTGCAGAAGCGGCTGGCGGGCAGCAAACGCTCGATCAAGGCGGCCCTGCTGGATCAGAGCCTGGTGGCCGGTGTGGGAAACATCTACGCCGATGAGTCCCTGTTCGCCGCCGGCATCGCACCGGCCACGGCGGCCGGACGGGTGGGCCCCCGCCGTTTGGAGCGGCTGCAACGGGCCCTGGTGGAGATCCTCGAGACCAGCATCGGGGCCGGCGGCACCACCTTCAGCGACTTCCGCGACCTCTCCGGAACCAACGGCAGCTATGGGGGGCAGGCCTGGGTCTACCGGCGCACGGGCGAGCCCTGCCGCCGTTGCGGCACCCCCATTGCGCGGGAGCGGCTGGCGGGACGCAGCAGCCACTGGTGTCCCAGCTGCCAGCACTGAGCCGAGGCCCGTGGGCTAGAAGGGAGTTCAGTGCCCATCTGCCGTGACGGCCGACCTCGCCGAAGACCTGAGCTCCACCATCGCGGCCCTCCACCGGCGGGGCTGGTGCGATGGCACCGGCGGCAACTTCAGCTGTGTGCTGCAGCGTGAACCGCTGCAGCTGTTGATGGCCCCCAGTGGTGTCGACAAGGGAACCGTCGCCCCTGAGGCGTTGATCGTGGTGGATGGCGACGGACAGGTGCTACGCGGCCATGGACGCGCCAGCGCCGAGACCCTCCTCCATCTGGAGATCGTGCGGCGCTCGGGCGCTGGGGCCGTGCTGCACACCCATTCCCAGGCCGCCACACTGTTGTCGCGCCGGGCCCTGGCAACTGATCGCCACAGCCCTGGAGCCTCCGGCGCCGATGGGTCTGTGGTGCTCGAGCAATTGGAGATGCTCAAGGGGCTCAAAGGAATACACAGCCATGACACGCGAGTGCGGCTGCCCGTGCTCGCCAACGACCAGGACCTGAGGCGGCTGAGTGTTCGGGCCGCTCCCCTGCTGGCCGATGCGCCCCAGGGGCTGTTGATCGCTGGCCATGGGCTGTACGCCTGGGGAGATGCGCTGTTCAGCGCCCGACGCCACTTGGAAATCCTGGAATTCCTGCTGGAGCAACACTGGAGGCAACTGTTACTGGATGGGCTCAATCGCCTGCCCAATCCCAGCCATTGACGACGACCCAGGATCTCTCCATGGCCCCCATCACCCATCTGTTGCTTGATATCGAGGGAACCACCTGTCCGGTGAGCTTTGTGGCAGAAACACTCTTCCCCTATGCCCGAAACCATCTGGCGGAGTATCTGGAGCGCCACCGTCACGAAGAGCCCGTCCGAGGCCTCCTCGATGAGGCGGAACAGGCCAGAGCCATCGACCCGGAAGCAAGGGCGATCGGAGTTGATCTGGACTCCCATGCCCAGCTGGTGGCCTATCTGGGATGGCTCATCGATCAAGACCGCAAGCTCCCACCACTGAAGCAATTGCAAGGGCTGATCTGGGAGTGCGGCTATGAAAACGGCGAACTGCTGGCGCCTCTCTACAGCGATGTGCCCCCGGCCCTGAGGGCATGGGCCATGGCTGGAGTCAACCTGGCGGTCTACTCATCGGGGTCCGTGACCGCCCAACAATTGCTCTATGGACACACAACAGAGGGGGACCTGAGGGATCTGTTCGGCCACTGGTTCGACACGCGCACGGGCCCTAAACAGGCAATGGATAGCTACAAACTTATCGCCGCTGAAATGGAAGTTGATCCCAATCAAACCCTGTTCATCAGTGATTCCATTGCTGAACTGGAAGCGGCCCAATCAGCCGGCATGAAGGCACTTTTCAGTGACCGCCCAGGGAACCCAGCACGGGACAATGAAGGCTTCGCCAGGATCACTCACTTTGATCAAATTGTCATTAATTAAGTGAACCGAACGGGACGCCTGGGAATACTCCAGCCATAACATAAACAGCGCCACCCGATCAGATCTCTCAATGGGTGCTCGCGTACGAGGCACAGAATCTCCAGACACAAGAAAGCCACCCCTTCGGGTGGCCTTCTCTCCATCTCACTCGCGCCACTCACTCCTCTCGGATGATCGGCAGCTTGAGCTGATGGTATTGGATGAAAGTTTTACCTGGCATTGAGCTATTTTTGCAGGAAGCTACCCTCCAACTATCTTCGCCGCTGCCGCGTTTCACAACCGAGTTCGAGATGGATCGGAGTGGTTCCACGGCGCCATGAACACCAGGATAGGTCTGTCTCCAGACCTGGTCTTTCATCCTCAGGAAAACCCTGAGAACTGCATAGGAACTGATCAACTCATCCGGCTTGCATTCACAAAACCAGACCTGTCATTCAGTTGTCTGTCATCAAACATCTCACACCTTCTGTGCAAGAGTCGAGCGTTGGTCAAGCCCTCGGTCTATTAGTACTCCTCCGCTTCACCTGTTACCAAGCTTCCACGTAGAGCCTATCAACGGGTGTTCTTCCCGTGACCTTACTGGCTTAAGCCATGAGAACACTCATCTTCAGGTGGGCTTCCCACTTAGATGCTTTCAGCGGTTATCCTCTCCGCACATGGCTACCCAGCGTTTACCGTTGGCACGATAACTGGTACACCAGAGGTGCGTTCCTCCCGGTCCTCTCGTACTAGGGAGAACTCCTGTCAATGTTCTTGCGCATGCACCGGATATGGACCGAACTGTCTCACGACGTTCTGAACCCAGCTCGCGTACCGCTTTAATGGGCGAACAGCCCAACCCTTGGGACCGACTTCAGCCCCAGGTTGCGATGAGCCGACATCGAGGTGCCAAACCTCCCCGTCGATGTGAACTCTTGGGGGAGATCAGCCTGTTATCCCTAGAGTAACTTTTATCCGTTGAGCGACGGCCCTTCCACTCAGAACCGTCGGATCACTAAAGCCGGGTTTCCCCCTGTTCGACTTGTTGGTCTCACAGTCAAGCTTGCTTCTGCTTTTGCACTCGTCGGCTGATTTCCAACCAGCCTGAGCAAACCTTTGCGCGCCTCCGTTACCTTTTAGGAGGCGACCGCCCCAGTCAAACTGCCCACCTGATACTGTCCCCTCTCCGGATAACGGATGAGGGTTAGAACCCTAGCTCGCAAAGAGTGGTATCTCACCGTTGGCTCACATCAACCCACAAGCTGATGATCAATGCCTCCCACCTATCCTGCGCATTGCGAGCCCGGGCACAATACCAAGCTACAGTAAAGCTTCATAGGGTCTTTCTGTCCGGGTGCACGTAGTCCGCATCTTCACAGACAATTCTATTTCGCCGAGCCTCTCTCCGAGACAGCGCCCAGATCGTTACGCCTTTCGTGCGGGTCGGAACTTACCCGACAAGGAATTTCGCTACCTTAGGACCGTTATAGTTACGGCCGCCGTTCACCGGGGCTTCAGTCGCTAGCTTCGCTTTCGCTGACCAGCTTCCTTAACCTTCCGGCACTGGGCAGGCGTCAGCCCCCATACGTCGTCTTGCGACTTAGCGGAGACCTGTGTTTTTGGTAAACAGTCGCCTGGGCCTCTTCACTGCGACCACCTTGCGGTGGCACTCCTTCTCCCGAAGTTACGGAGCCATTTTGCCGAGTTCCTTAGAGAGAGTTACCTCGCGCCCCTCGGTATTCTCTACCACCCCACCTGTGTCGGTTTCGGGTACAGGCCATCATGCCTTAACGGGTATAGGGCTTTTCTTGGAAGCATGACATCACCCACTTCGCTTCCGTAGAAGCTCGTACTCACGCCTCAGCTCAAAGTGTTTTCGCCACTTCTCAACGCCTCGAACGCTTGAACCAGTAACCAACATCTGGCTGGGCTAGCCTTCTCCGTCCCCCTTCCCAAAACATGACAGGTACAGGAATGTTGACCTGTTGTCCATCGACTACGCCTTTCGGCCTCGCCTTAGGTCCTGACTAACCCTCCGCGGACGAGCCTGCCGGAGGAACCCTTAGGGTTTCGGGGCATGGGATTCTCACCCATGTTTTCGCTACTCAAGCCGACATTCTCACTTCCATGCAGTCCACGCCCGCTTACGCTAACGCTTCACCCCACATGGAACGCTCCCCTACCATTGATCTGTTCCAAAGAACAAATTAATCCGCAGCTTCGGTACAATGCTTAGCCCCGTTCATTTTCGGCGCAGGATCGCTCGACCAGTGAGCTATTACGCACTCCTTTGAGGATGGCTGCTTCTAGGCAAACCTCCTGGTTGTCTGGGCAATCCCACCTCCTTTATCACTTAGCATTGATTTGGGGACCTTAGCTGGCGGTCTGGGCTGTTTCCCTTTCGACCATGGAGCTTATCCCCCACAGTCTGACTGCCTAGTTACACACAGGGTATTCAGAGTTCGTATCGATTTGGTACCGCTCTCGCAGCCCGCACCGAAACGGTGGCTTTACCCCCTGCTGGAGCACTAGACGCTACGCCTCAACGTATTTCGGGGAGAACCAGCTAGCTCCGGGTTCGATTGGCATTTCACCCCTAACCACAGCTCATCCGCTGATTTTTCAACATCAGTCGGTTCGGACCTCCACTTGGTGTTACCCAAGCTTCATCCTGGCCATGGTTAGATCACCCGGGTTCGGGTCTATAAACACTGACGATCGCCCTATTCAGACTCGCTTTCGCTATGGCTCCACCATTCCCGGTTTAACCTGCCAGTGCCTATAAGTCGCCGGCTCATTCTTCAACAGGCACACGGTCACCCGATCAGTCGGGCTCCCATTGCTTGTAAGCTCACGGTTTCATGTTCTATTTCACTCCCCTCCCGGGGTTCTTTTCACCTTTCCCTCGCGGTACTGTTGCGCTATCGGTCACACAGGAGTACTTAGCCTTACGAGGTGGTCCTCGCTGATTCACACGGAATTCCACGTGCTCCGTGCTACTCGGGATACAGCTAGGCCAGTTCCATTTTCGAGTACGGGGCTTTCACCCTCTATGGCGCGCCATTCAAACGCTTCCTCTAACTTCCCTGGTCCACGTTGCTGTCCCACAACCCCGATGGTCGAAACCATCGGTTTAGGCTCGTCCCCGTTCGCTCGCCGCTACTGAGGGAGTCGTTTTTTACTTTCCTTTCCTCCAGCTACTAAGATGTTTCAGTTCGCTGGGTTGGCTCGCGTCCGCCTATAGATTCAGCGGACCGTTCTAGGGGTTGCCCCATTCGGAAATTCCCGGATCAAAGCGTGTTTCCAGCTCCCCGAGACTTATCGCAGGTAACTACGTCCTTCATCGCCTCTGTGTGCCAAGGTATCCACCGTGAGCCCTTTGTAGCTTGACCAATTAACCTCCACATCACATTGCTGCTGTTGTAAGCAGATTCTTCCAGTTTCACCGGCTAGAGCTTGGCTTTTTTCTTGGCGCATCTTTCGATTGGCCTTGATGTCAGCGTTCTTCTAGTGGTATGAAACAAGGAATCAGACCCCTCCTGTCTCGGCGACATTTGAGGAATGATGCGGAGTCTCGGCTCTTGCTCAAGAATTTTCCTGCTCATTGACGCCTCAAAACCCCGGCTCAACTCAAGCCATCACCTCTCAGTGATTGCCTGGATCAAACCAAAGCTTGAACGTTAATGTCAGGCATCTATGAGATGCTTAATTAACAGACTTTCCTATGCAGTTGTCAAGGTTCTGCTGAACTCGTTAAGGAGCCCAGCGTCGTTTCAACCCATGGCAATCAAGCAGGCCAATGATTGGCAGCTGGATAAGCTATTGATCGGCTGATCAATGGGAATGAAATGAAGCTGGAATCCGCAGGCAGCGGATCAAATCTAAAGTCAATCACACACAGAGTAAACCTCCCGTTGTTTGGAAGGGTTGGTCAGTGGAGGTTAGCGGACTCGAACCGCTGACATCCTGCTTGCAAAGCAGGCGCTCTACCAACTGAGCTAAACCCCCAAACACGAATGGGCCATCCTGGACTTGAACCAGGGACCTCACCCTTATCAGGGGTGCGCTCTAACCACCTGAGCTAATGGCCCAGGAGAATCCTCTGTGGGGTGTGACCTAGACAAAGTTTAGGAACTGAGATCTGAATTAAAGGATCTCAAATTAATCTCAACTTTCGTTGACACTGATTTTTATCCTCTCCTCAGTTGAGGTACCGATTATCCATCGAGATGACAGAATCCCTAGCCAGCTACAAAAATGTCTGGACTAGAAATTTGTATTGTATCCCTGTTAGGAGGTGATCCAGCCGCACCTTCCGGTACGGCTACCTTGTTACGACTTCACCCCAGTCATCAGCCCCACCTTCGGCATCCTCCTCCCTTACGGGTTGGAGTAATGACTTCGGGCATGGCCAACTTCCATGGTGTGACGGGCGGTGTGTACAAGGCCCGGGAACGTATTCACCGCAGTATGCTGACCTGCGATTACTAGCGATTCCTCCTTCACGTAGGCGAGTTGCAGCCTACGATCTGAACTGAGCCACGGTTTATGGGATTTGCTAGCTCTCGCGAGTTTGCTGCCCTTTGTCCGTAGCATTGTAGTACGTGTGTAGCCCAGGATGTAAGGGGCATGATGACTTGACGTCATCCACACCTTCCTCCGGTTTATCACCGGCGGTCTCTCTAGAGTGCCCAACTGAATGCTGGCAACTAAAGACGTGGGTTGCGCTCGTTGCGGGACTTAACCCAACATCTCACGACACGAGCTGACGACAGCCATGCACCACCTGTCACTGCGCTCCCGAAGGCACTCCCTCGTTTCCAAGGGATTCGCAGGATGTCAAACCCTGGTAAGGTTCTTCGCGTTGCATCGAATTAAACCACATACTCCACCGCTTGTGCGGGCCCCCGTCAATTCCTTTGAGTTTCACACTTGCGTGCGTACTCCCCAGGCGGAACACTTAACGCGTTAGCTACGACACCGAGAGGGATAATTCTCCCGACACCTAGTGTTCATCGTTTACGGCTAGGACTACAGGGGTATCTAATCCCTTTCGCTCCCCTAGCTTTCGTCCATGAGCGTCAGTTATGGCCCAGCAGAGCGCCTTCGCCACTGGTGTTCTTCCCGATATCTACGCATTTCACCGCTACACCGGGAATTCCCTCTGCCCCTACCACACTCGAGCCTTGTAGTTTCCATCGCTGAAATGGAGTTGAGCCCCACGCTTTAACGACAGACTTTCAAGGCCGCCTGCGGACGCTTTACGCCCAATAATTCCGGATAACGCTTGCCACTCCCGTATTACCGCGGCTGCTGGCACGGAATTAGCCGTGGCTTATTCCTCAAGTACCGTCAGTTCTTCTTCCTTGAGAAAAGAGGTTTACAGCCCAGAGGCCTTCATCCCTCACGCGGCGTTGCTCCGTCAGGCTTTCGCCCATTGCGGAAAATTCCCCACTGCTGCCTCCCGTAGGAGTCTGGGCCGTGTCTCAGTCCCAGTGTGGCTGATCGTCCTCTCAGACCAGCTACTGATCGAAGCCTTGGTGAGCCATTACCTCACCAACTAGCTAATCAGACGCGAGCTCATCCTCAGGCGAAATTCATTTCACCTCTCGGCATATGGGGTATTAGCGGCCGTTTCCAGCCGTTATCCCCCTCCTGAGGGCAGATTCTCACGCGTTACTCACCCGTCCGCCACTAACCCGAAGGTTCGTTCGACTTGCATGTGTTAAGCACGCCGCCAGCGTTCATCCTGAGCCAGGATCAAACTCTCCGTTGTAGTCACATATCCTTTTAAACTGCTCGCGCAATTCTCAACATGTGTTGCCTGATCCCTAAAATGCAGCACTGGCGTACTACTTTTAGTGATTGGCCTCCTTTTTAAAAAGGGTTCGAGAGCGCATCTCACCATCAATCCCAAAACTTGCGCTTTGCTCTCACTGGTAAAATGACTTTCCAGATCTCAGATCCGGTCGCAACAGTCACTGGGTGGTTTTCTTCTATCAACCGCTGCGTCCGTGAAAACACATCAATTAATCTTCCATTCCAGCTCCCGTCGCTAGTTTGTTTTTTGACGGGACCTCACACCTTTGCTGCTATTCGGCCACATCTTGCTCCTCCCCTTAGCGCTCAACCCAAACGGATCAGCGCCTTCAGTTCAAAGCAGACATGACGCAGCAAAAGCGTCAGTTCCTAAACTTTTTTGGTTGTCCAGGTGCTCCGTTCGCCCCTCTCAGGGCTTCCGGTTCGGCGGTCTCTCAACCGCCTTTTCAACCTACAACATCGATCGGCTCTCGCCATCCGCTGCTTTCGGCTCCGCGCTCCGCCTCTCGGTGGTGCGCAGTCCAAAACTGTATCACAGGAGTCAGCTAGCCACCATCAAGCCCATAGAAGTCTTGAACAAAGCCCCCAAGTCGCCGCCCACACCCCTTGCCATGCCTAGGTTTTGGAGACAGGGCATTCGCCCGGGGGGATGTGCGTGGCCAGGAGTTTCAGCCAAGAACAGCTGCGCGTTCGGCCCAGCTCGAAGGAAGAGGCGGTGGTGCAACGGGCCCGGGAGCACTTCGAGCGCACGCTGATTCGGGTACGCGGCGAGCTGGCCGGATCAGTGGCGGCCCTGGAGCATCCCCGCAACCACCAGGAACTCAACTACGGCGAGATCTTTCTGCGGGACAACGTGCCCGTGATGATCTACCTGTTGACGCAGGGGCGCTTTGAAATCGTGCGCAACTTTCTGGACCTCTGCCTCGATCTCCAGAGCAGCGCGTACCAGACACGGGGGTGTTCCCCACCAGCTTCATTGAGCAGAACGGCGAGCTGATCGCGGACTATGGCCAGCGATCGATCGGGCGGATCACCTCGGTGGATGCCAGCCTCTGGTGGCCGGTGCTTTGCTGGCTCTACGTGCGCCGCAGCAAGGACTGGGAGTTCGGGGCGAGCCAGAAGGTGCAGAGGGGGTTCAGCTTTTGCTGGATCTTGTTCTGCATCCCAGCTTCGAGGGGACGCCGGTGCTGTTCGTACCAGACTGCGCCTTCATGATTGATCGTCCGATGGACGTGTGGGGAGCCCCCTGGAGGTGGAGGTGCTCCTGTTTGGATGCCTACGCAGTTGTTGCCGTCTCATGGAACTCTGCCAGCAGGGCAGCAAGAGCCGGCTGCTCGAGCAAAGGTTGACGCTGACACGCCAATGGCAGCAGGACCTGCGCATCTACCTGCTCAAGCACTACTGGGTCACCAGCAAGACCATGCAGGTGCTCAGGCGCCGGCCCACCGAGCAGTACGGAGACCACCAGCACGAGAACGAATTCAACGTCCAGCCCCAGGTGATCCCTGACTGGCTTCAGGACTGGCTGGAGAACAGGGGCGGCTACCTGATCGGCAACATGCGTACGGGTCGGCCGGATTTCCGCTTCTACAGCCTCGGCAACAGCCTGGGCTGCCTGTTCGGCGTGCTGGCGCCCCCCAGCAGCGGGCCCTGTTCCGGCTGGTGCTGCACAACCGCCATCACCTCATGGCCCAGATGCCCATGCGCATCTGCCACCCACCGATGGAGAACGGTGAATGGGCCAACAAGACTGGTGCCGATCCCAAAAACTGGCCCTGGAGTTACCACAATGGCGGCCACTGGCCGAGCCTGCTCTGGTACATGGGCAGCGCGATCCTGCTGCACGAACGGCAACACCCCCAGGCCGACGTCCTGCTGATGGGTCAGATGAAAGCCATGCTCGAGGAGTGCTACTGGTCGCACCTCAACCAGCTGCCACGTCAACAGTGGGCGGAGTACTTCGACGGCCCCACAGGCACCTGGGTGGGGGCACAATCGCGCACCTACCAGACCTGGACCATTGTGGGCTTCCTGCTGCTGCACCACCTGCTGCGGATCCGTCCCGAAGACGTCACTCTGATCAACCTTGAAGAGCTCTGAACGGCAGCGAAGGAGACGATCCCGGGGAGCGCCCGCCGGGAACGAAAAAAGCCGCTACCCATGGCAGCGGCTTGAGAGGTCAACTGGACGTGGCTGCTCCGCTGACGGAGATCAGAACAGCCCGAGGGTGAGTGACTTATCGATCGGAAGGGCGGCGCCAATGCCTAGGTAAATGGTGAACACCGTGCCAAACAGGAAGGCCGCCATGGCCACCGGGCGGCGGAACGGATTGGAGAACTTGTTAAAGCTCTCGATGAAGGGGATCAGCATCAAACCCAGGGGGATCATGGTCTGCAGGGCGATGCCCAGCAGCTTGTTGGGCACCACGCGCAGGATCTGGAACACCGGGTAGAGGTACCACTCGGGCAGAATTTCCAGGGGAGTGGCGAAGGGGTTGGCCTTGTCGCCAAGCATGGCTGGATCAAGTACCGAAAGGCCCACCACACAGGCGATGGTTCCCAGGATCACCACCGGGAAGATGTAGAGGAGATCGTTTGGCCAGGCGGGTTCACCGTAATAGTTGTGTCCCATGCCCTTGGCCAGCTTGGCCCGCAGCTTGGGGTCAGAGAGATCCGGCTTCTTGAGGATGTGCATGGGATGGACTGGTGATGGGGAACGGTGGCTGAAGCGATGAAAAGAACTAAAACCTTGGACCTTGATGGTTGGCTCAGAGGGGTCCGGAAATGCCCTGCTTCCTGATCATCAGGAAGTGCAGGAGCATGAACACCGCCAGAAGCCAAGGCATCACGAAGGTGTGCAGGCTGTAGAAGCGGGTCAGGGTGGATTGGCCGACGCTTTCACCACCCCGCAGCAGTTCGACCATGAAGTCACCCACCACAGGCAGGGCCGCGGGAACACCTGAAACGATGCTGACCGCCCAATAGCCCACCTGATCCCAGGGCAGGGAATAACCGGTGACGCCAAAGGAGACGGTGATCACGGCCATGATCACGCCCGTCACCCAGGTGAGTTCGCGAGGGCGCTTGAATCCACCGGTGAGGTACACGCGGAAGACGTGCAGGATGAGCATCAGCACCATCATGCTGGCGCTCCAGCGATGCACCGAACGGATCAGCCAGCCGAAGCTGACGTCCGTCATGAGGTATTGGACGGAGCTGTAGGCCTCAGCCACGGTGGGCCGGTAATAGAAGGTCATCGCAAATCCAGTGGCGAACTGGATCAGGAAGCAGACCAGGGTGATGCCGCCCAGGCAATAAAAGATATTGACGTGAGGGGGACGTACTTGGAGGAAATATCGTCTGCGATCTCCTGGATCTCCAGACGCTCCTCGAACCAGTCGTAGATCGGCGAGGACTTTGCGGCAGGTGAGGAATTCGCCATGCAGCGGGGGGCTGGTGTTGCGAGAGTCTACCGATCCACCTGGAGCGCCCGTGAACGCCAAGCGCCCCCGCCACCGGGAAACTCAACCGATTGCAACAGGGGCCTTTTCCGCGCACAAGGGGCTGCTGGCCCTGCTCGTGAGCACGGCACTCGTCCTGAGCCCACTGCTGCTGCGGGCCGGGCCGGCCCTGGCCCTCAGCGATGTCCAGGAGCTGGTAGTGGCCAGCTGGAGCCTGGTGAACCAGAGCTTCGTCGATCCAAGCCGCTTCGATCAGGTCAGATGGCGGCGACTCCGCCAGAAGGCGCTCGAGCGGCCGATCCTCAGCAGCGAGGACGCCTACGCCGCGATCGAGTCGATGCTCGAACCCTTGGGAGATCCCTACACCCGGCTGCTGCGGCCCGCCGACTTCGCCACCCTGCGCTCGAACACCGAAGGCACCGTGACCGGCGTCGGGCTTCAATTGGCCCTCGCTGACGAGGAAGGCTCCATCGTCGTGGTGGCGCCACTGGAGGGATCTCCAGCCCAACGGGCGGGTATCTCAAGCGGCAGCCAGGTGTTGGCCATCGAGGGTCAGGCCGCGAGCGACCTGGGGCTGGAGGCCACAGCCGCCGCCCTTCGGGGTCCAGAGGGCAGTGAGGTGCACCTGAGCCTGGTCAGCCCGGAAGGCCTCCTGCGCGATGTGACCCTCGAGCGCCAGCGGGTGGACCTGCAGCCGGTGCGTTCTCGCCTGCTGGAGGAAGGCGCGCACCGGCTGGGCTACCTGCGCCTGAGTCAGTTCAGCGAAACGGTGCCCGGCTCGTTCCAGGCAGCGATCGAGGCCCTGGAGGCCGCGGGGATGGAGGGGCTGATCCTCGATCTGCGCAACAACTCCGGGGGACTGGTGTCTGCCGGGCTGGCCGTGGCCAATGGCCTGCTGGACAACCAGCCGATCGTGGAGACGATGGACCGGGACGGCCTGGGGATGCCCCAGCAGGCGGGTCCAGGCCAGCTTTTCGGGGGACCGATGCTCACCCTGGTGAACGGGGGCACCGCCAGCGCCAGCGAGATCCTGGCCGGCGCCCTCCAGGACGACGGCCGCTCAGAGCTGCTGGGGAGCCGCACCTTCGGCAAAGGCCTGATCCAAACCCTGATTCCCCTGGGGGACGGCAGCGGCCTGGCGGTGACGGTGGCCCGCTACCAGACCCCGAGCGGACGGGACATCCAGAATCTGGGTATCGAACCGGACCGGCCCCTGGCCAAACCTGAACCGCTCAACCCCGGAGCTCCCGGGGACACCTGGCTGGAGGAGGCCGAACGCCTGCTGATTCAGCGACTCGGCAGCGCCGCCGGGCAGCCATGACACGCCGGACCTACCACGACCCCCTGCATGGGGCCATCTGCCTGGATGGGGAACGTCCTGCCGAGGCCCTCGCCATCCGGCTGATCGACACCGCCCCTTTCCAGCGGCTGCGCCGCATCCGTCAGCTGGGGCCGGCCTTCCTCACCTTCCACGGCGCCGAATCCAGCCGCTTCCACCCATTCCCTGGGGGTGCTGCACCTGGCGCGATTGGCCCTGGCCAATCTGAGCCGCTTGGACCCCAGCCTCGAGCAGCACGCTGGGGTGCTGCTGGCGGCGGCCCTGCTCCACGACGTGGGCCATGGGCCCCTGAGCCATTCCGGCGAGGAAATGTTCGGAATGCACCACGAGGAATGGTCAGGAAGCCTGATCCGCAGCCATCCCTCCCTCAGGGATCCCCTCGACGCTTTCGCCCCCGGCAGTGCCGACGCCGTGGCCGACCTGCTCGAGCACGGCCACTACTCCCACCCGGCGATCAAGGCGCTGGTGAGCAGCCAGCTGGACTGCGACCGCCTCGATTACCTGCTCAGGGACAGCTACAGCACGGGCACCAGCTACGGCCGGCTGGATCTCGAGCGAATCCTGGCCGCCCTCACCATTTCCCCCGACGGCGCGCTGGCCCTGCACCCCAAAGGGTTGATGGCCGTGGAGCACTACCTGCTGGTGCGCAACCTGATGTACCGCAGCGTCTACAACCACCGCTTGAACGTGGTCTGCAACTGGCTGCTGGATCTGGCCATCAGCCTGGCGCGCCGGCTGGGACCGAAGGCCGTGGAGGCCGATCAGGTGATGGCCCGCTGGCTCTGGAGCCCTGAGGATCTGGACCTGGGCACCTTCCTGGCCAACGACGACGTCCGCACCGGCTACCACCTGATGCGCTGGCGTGAGGAGGGACCTCCGGAGCTGGCGCAGGTGTGCCGCCGCCTGCTGGATCGGGAGCTGCTCAAGGCCACTGACGTCAGCCGGTTGAGCAGCTCAGAGCGGCTGGAAATGCTGGCCCTGGCAGGACATTTGAGCTCCGTGGATGGCCAGGACCCCGAACTCTGCTGCGGGCTGCAGCAACGGCAAACCCGCGGCTACGACCCCTATAAAGGGGGCCTTCGGCTCTGGAACGGCACCGATCTACAGGCGATCGAGCAGCTCTCCCCCAGGTGGCAAGCCTCACCCTGCCGGTGGAGCTGGCCTGGCTGATCCATCCACCGGAGGTGAGTGGGCCCTTGCGGCGGGCGGTGGCGGAGCTGATCGGAGCCCGAGTGGGCGCTGCCTAATCTTTGGGCCCCCACGGAGCGGGCATGAGCGCCGTCCTGATTCCCTCCGCCGGCCCGGATCTGCCCCACGTGCTCCGGCTCGGCGCAGCCGATGGTTCCAGCAGTGTCCTTGAGCAGGCGAGCTATGCCCTGGGGGTGGCGCCACCAGCGGGTCCCGTGCTGCTGCAGGCGGGGGAGTGGAGGCTGACCACGGCCACCCTTCGGGCCCTCGATCAGATCCTGGCCGAGTCGGCCTTGGAGCTGAGTGCGCTGCAGGCCCGCAACGGCGCCACCTTGGTGGCGGCGGCGGCCCTGGGGCTGCCCACCGAGCATCTCCCCATCGCCGAGGCAGCGCCGCAAGCCGAGCGTTCTGGACCCAGAAACGCCCTCACGGTGCACCGGGGCACCCTGCGCTCCGGCGATCATCTGCAGGTGGCGGGATCGGTGCTGCTCCTGGGGGATGTCAACCCGGGAGCTCGGATCAGCGCCGGCGACAGCGTACTGGTGTGGGGTCGACTGCGGGGGTGGCCCACGCAGGCTGCGGCGGCGACAACAGCGCCATAATCACGGCCCTGCAGCTGAGACCTCTTCAACTGCGAATCGCCAGGGCGGTCGCCCGGGGGCCCCAGGACAACCCTCCGGCAGGGTTCACCGAAACCGCCAGGCTGGTGGGCTCCAGCATCGAAATCGAGGCCGCTGATCCCCTCTGGCCCCTCAGCGATTGATCAGCCCAAGCCCCCCAGCGCCCCCGCAAAGGCCATGAACCAAAGCGGTGAGATCCGGGTGCGCAGCATCAGCACACAGACCAGCAGCGAGACAATCACCCCAGGAGTGTTGGTGTCGGCGGTCTGCAGGATCTTCAGCCCGACGGCGAACAGGATCCCCAGGGTGATCGGCCCAAGGCCTCGCTCAAAGGCCACCCGCCAGGGGGAGTTCTTGAGCTTGTTCCAGCTCAGGCAGGCCACCACCATGAGCAAGGTGGAAGGCAGCAGGATCGCCAGTTCGGCGCCGTAGCCACTCAGCAACGACCACCAGGCACCCTCCCGCCAGGCCGCCCCCATCCCCAACAAGCCCACGATCATCGAGCTCGGGCCCGGGGCCGCCTCCGCCAGGGCGTAGAGGTCGGCGAACTGGGAGGAACTCAGCCAGCAGTACTGCTCGACGCTCAGGTGGTGGTATTCGCTCAACAGGGTGTTACCACCCCCGAGCGAAAACAGCGATAAGGAAAGAAAGGTCCAGAGCACCTGGAGCAGGTTGCCCAGATCGCTGAGCGAGACCGGCGTGCAGGCCGCCAAAGGGAGGGGGAGGGGAGGGGGGAGGGGGAGGGACACGCGGCTCAGGCGGGGCGGTCAGGGATGGCGTTGCTGTTGCGGGGCCAGTACCAGGCCATGGCCAGCGGACCGGCCACCAACACCAATGGGATGAGCTGCACGTGGAACACCACCATCGCCACGAAGGTGACCGCGGCCAGCACCAGGGCCATCGGATCGCGCCAGTACTGGTCGAGGATCTTGAAGCCCATCGAAAGGGCCATGCCGGCCGCCGCCGCCACCACGCCGGCCAGCACCCGGTCCACGGAGGGCAGCTCGTGGAAATGGAAATAGAGCAGACCCACCAGCATCAGGGCCGTGAACGGCAGCAGCAGCATCCCGGCCAGGGCGACGGCGGCCCCCACCAGTCCGCGGAAACTGGCGCCGATGTAGACGGCCATGTTGATCTGGTTGGGCCCCGGAAACAGCCGCGCCACCGTGAGGCCGGTGAGGAAGCTCTCGTTGGTCATCCAGCGGCGCTGCTCCACCACGATGCGCTGGCTCCAGGCCGAGAGCCCGCCGCCGAACGAGGAGAGCGACACCTGCAACATGCCGATGAACAGGGCCCGCAGACCCGGTGGCGGCGCCAGGTCCTGGGGGCCGGTGGGAGCCGGATGGGCCATGGCTCAGTCGTGGACGAAATGGGGATCCGGAGGCAGTTCGCCTTCTTCGTGGAGGGTGGGATCGAGGGGATCAGGGGCGTGGTACTTCTCCGCCTCGGCCCAGTCGGCCTGGAACGTTTCCTTGAGCCGACCCACCACTGCGGGGGCATCGGATTCGATCCCCAATTCCCGGCGCAGGTCGAAGGCGCTGCGGTCGATGTTCATCGATCCGGTCTGGGAGGCGATGCCATCAACAACGATGAGCTTGGCGTGGAGCTTGAGGTGCTTCTGGCGGCGCACCTTCACGCCGTAGCGCTCCATGATCCGCAAGGAGGCGAAGGTGTCGTAGATGTCCCAGTCGCTGATGCCGTGCTTGCCGCCGCAGAGCACCCGCACCTTCACCCCCGCTCCCGGGCCGTGATGATCCGATCAAGGATCACCGCATCGACGAACTTGGGGTGCTGAATCCAGAGGGATTCCGTGGCTGCATCGACGATGCGGGCCATCTGGCCGCGACTGTGGAAACTGCTCCAGACCAGGCCCACCCCCAGGTCGGGCTGAAAGAACTGGCGGTGCCAATCGGCCTCGAAACCGGCGATCACCTGGGCGACCACGGGGGCGGAGTAGGTGACCACCCCGTAGTCGCGGGTCTCGGTGAAGTATTTATCGGCCAGGTTGAAGGTGGCGATCAGGGCGAACTGCTGGTCCACCACCAAGGACTTTTCGTGGGTGACCGGAAACGCCTCGCTGGTCCAGATCGCCTCGATTCCCCAGCTGTTGAGACGAGCATGGGCCTCATCGTTCCAGCGATCGCCGCCGGAGGTGTGGGGGTTGAGCATCACCCGCACCGTGACCCCGCGCTGATGGGCCCGGAGCAGGGCCTGCTCAATGGCCTCGGACTCGACCTTGAACTGCTTGAGCAGAAGCTGTTCCCGGGCCTGATCGATCAGGGCAACGACGGAATCCACGCCGTCGTCGGGCATGACCAGGAGGGTCTGCTGATGGGGTGTGGACTCAGGCATCACCAAGGGGGGCAGGCTCGACCTTTCTACCGGCATCGGCTGCGGCGGGTCGATGGTCCACTGAGATTGCCCCTTCCCAGCGTGTGGGCCTTAACCTGCACCCACTTCGCTTCCCGTCGCCATCGCCCGCACCCGCTACATCCTGATCTGCTCCGGCAAAGGCGGCGTCGGCAAGACCACGCTGACTGCCAACCTGGGCATTGCCCTGGCCAAACAGGGTCGCAAGACCGCCGTGCTCGATGCGGATTTCGGCCTGCGCAACCTTGATCTGTTGCTGGGTCTGGAAAACAGGATCGTCTACACGGCCCAGGAGGTGCTCGCCGAAACCTGCCGGCTGGAACAGGCACTGGTGAAACACAAGCAGGAGCCCAACCTGGCCCTGTTGCCGGCGGGCAACCCGCGCATGCTCGAGTGGCTCAAGCCCGATGACATGGTCAAAATCGCCAAGTTGCTGGGCGAAGACTTCGAATACGTGCTGATCGATTGCCCGGCGGGCATCGAGGACGGCTTCAAGAATGCGGTGGCCGCGGCCGAAGAAGCGATCGTGGTCACCACCCCAGAGGTCTCAGCGGTGCGGGATGCGGACCGGGTGATCGGGCTGCTCAATACCCATGGCATCAAGCCCATTCAACTGGTGCTGAATCGGGTGCGGCCGAAGATGATGGCCAACCAGGAGATGCTGGCCGTCAGCGATGTGACCGACATCCTGGCCCTCCCGCTGCTGGGGCTGGTGCTCGAGGACGAACAGGTGATCGTCTCCACGAACCGCGGCGAGCCCCTCACCCTCAATGGCGGCCGCTCACCGGCGGCGGTGGCCTACAACAACGTGGCTCGGCGCCTGCAGGGTGAGGAGGTGCCGATGATCGATCCGCTCAAGGAGGGTGGTGGATTGCGCTCGAAGCTCGGCCGGCTGCTGCAAACCAAGATCTTTTGAGCCCGATGACCCTGCTCGACTTCATCAACAAACTGCTCGGGCGGCAGCCGGCCAGCGCCGACACCGCCCGCCAGCGACTGCAACTGGTGCTCGCCCACGACCGCAGCGACCTGAACCCCGAATTGCTGGAGCAGATGCGCCGGGAAATCCTCGAGGTGGTCTCCCGCTATGTGGAGATCGATCTGGAGGAGGGAGATGTGAGCCTGGAAACCGAAGACCGGGTCACCGCCCTGGTGGCCAACCTGCCGATCAAGCGGGCCCGGGCCATCCCCCTGCCCGCACCCGAACCGGTCGAGCCCACACCCTCCCCGGCCTGAGCCTTTGGGTTAGGCCTTGGCATCCCCTGGGAATCCTTGGGAGGCCAACGCCCGATCGCCGTGGTCACCTCCCAACACCGAGCCGCCCCAGGGCCCATCAGTCCAGAGCCGATCACGGCGGCAGAGGGCCGTGTGCTCGGGGCCCTGCTGGAGGGTCTGAGCAACAAGGCGATCGCCGCGCGGCTGTTTCTCAGCCCGCGCACGGTAGAAAGCCACATCTCCCATCTGCTGCTCAAGACCGGTTGCGGCAACCGAACCCAACTGCTCCTCTGGGCCATGGGCGAGCGATAAACTTGCCTCCACGCCGGCTTAGCTCAGTGGTAGAGCAGCGCTTTTGTAAAGCGAAGGCCATCGGTTCAAATCCGTTAGCCGGCTTTTCGTCAGTAGCCACAGAAGCCTGAACGGAACGGCTGCTGGGATTGGGGGTGGGCCCTCTCCGGCAGGAACGTTGCCCCTGAACGCCCGAGCGATCCCGCCCCAGTCGTAATTTCGGCCGAACGGCAGGGCAGGGATGGATGCGAACTCAGAGGTGCTCAGCCTCTTTCCCCGCTACCTGCTCAAGCAACGGCTGAACGAGGGCCTGCTGGCCGATCTGCAACAGCTGGCCAGGGCGGTGCTCAGCGACCCCGGCAGCACCCCGGACGCCTCCGGCAAACTGGCCGGTCAGCTCGCCCTCCAGCGCGAACTGGGGCCCCAGTTTCCACCCATCGCCCAGCTCTGCGCCGAGGTGATCGTGCCGGCCTGCGAGCAGTGGATCCGCCACGTGATCGACCAGCAGCCGCCCCAGGGGCGGGGGCCATGGGTTCCGGGGGCTACCGGCTTCAGATGATCGATGTGTGGCTGAACCTGCAGCGCGCCGGCGACTACAACCCCATCCATACCCACGGCGGCAGTTTCTCCGGTGTGATCTTCCTGCAGGTGCCGCCCCAGATCACCGGCGAGCGCTTCGACGGCCAACTCTGCTTCCACGGCCCCGAGGAATGGCACATCCAGAGCTTCCGCACCGGCATGGCCCACTACGTGTTGCCCGTGCCTGGCGACCTCTACGTGTTTCCCGCCTGGCAACCCCATTCGGTGGCCCCCTTCAGAGGCGAAGGAGAGCGCTGGTCCCTGGCCTTCAACGTGGTGGCGGTACCCCAGCCCCGGCAGTCGTCTGCGCCCCAACAGCCGTTCCAGACCCAGGCCAACGTCGCTGGCAACGTGTCGCTCTCCAGCCATCGACCCCGGCCGGGTGGCTTTTCCTGATCCCAGCTCACCCGATGGGGGCATCAGGCGCTTGCCTCACGATCAATTCGGCGGTAACCGAACCAATCGGGCACCAGGGGCTGATGGCGGTTCTCCGGGTCCAGGGGCAGGTGCACATGCCAGCCCTGCAGCGACTCCAGCTGCAGGGCATCCTCGACGGCGTGGAGGTCGTCGTTGTGGCGCCCGGCGGCCCCCAGCAGGAGCTGCCGCCGGGCCCTGGCCTTGGCGGACTGGGCACTCGGTGCCACCACCAGGGTGAACTGGTGCAGCTCCGCCAACTGGGTGGGGTCGTAGGCGCCCATGTTCACGAACCAGAGGCGTTCGCTTCCTCCCCAGGGCTCTGGCCGCAGCTCAATGCGATGGCCATCGACGAAGTCGAGTGCCACATAACTGTCGATGTGAAGTCCGCGGCGACGGCCGAACCACTGGCGGCGCAGCTCCGGTATCGCCGCTTCGATCGAAGCGGCCGCCACGAAGCGCACATCGTGGAGTTCGATGTGGCAGCCCTCGCTGCGCCCACCGAGCACCACCAGATAGAGCCGCGTCATCGCTTCGGGGCAGGCGATTGGGATCCTGGCCTGGCGGGAGGGCACCCCCCGACGGAATCACGTAGTCGCATCCAGACATGGCTTCAGCCCCCACCAGGGCCTGGTGCCGAGCGATTCCGGTAGCCGCCCCTACATTCGTTGCCAAGCGAACAAGCCTCAGAGCATGCGCCTACGCCGCTGGCTGCTGGCCACGATCCTTCTGGGGTCAGCCCCGATGACGGCCATGGCCGCACCGTTCAGCTTCGATCCGGTGTCCTTCGCCGGCTACGCCAATAGCCGTCAGCAGGCCCTTGGCAACGATCTGTTCTTCAAGAACCTGGGCCTCTGCTCGCGCAAGGGCGACAAGGGCTACAACTGCCTGGAGGGGGAGCTGCTCAAACGGGAGCCCGGCAAGTCAGGACGCTCCTTCTGCAAGCTGCGCTTCGTGGGCTACCACCCCAAGACACGGAACATCAATTACCTGATCAAGTCGTGCGAGTACCGCGACGACCGCAGGCGGCTGATCGACCAATCCCAGCAACTGTTGCGCAAGGGTCTTGACACCCTGGAGAACTTCAGCAAGTAACGCCCTCAGGCCACCAGGGCTGGCCAACGTTGGCGCCCAAAAGAGCCACTTCACCCCCCGCCCCCCGATTCGGGCTGGCCCATCAGCCCCGGCGACCCGCCAGGAACCAGGCCCCCAGCGCCAAGACCAACCAGGGGAACAGGCCCTGCAGCTCGAACAGGGGCGTGAGCAGAACGGTCAGCGGCTCGAGCACCAGATGGTTGAGGCCCAGCACCAGAGCCACCAGCAGGGTCAGGATCAGCATCGAGGCGCACCCGGTCGAGACCGCATCGGAGCTGTCAACTCAGACCTCCGGCATCACAGCACCAGGACGGAGCACCTGCCAGCGGTCTCCCTCGCACCAGGCGAGCACCGTGCTCCCCAGCCCAGCGGCGGCGGGCCAGGGCAGCGGCCCCAGCAAGGGCACGGCAGGGAAGGCCCGCTCAGCCTCCTCGGCCGTGAGGCAGGCCGGCGCTCCTGAGGCATTGGCACTGGTGGTGGCCAGGGGACCGCTGAGCCGCAGCAACGCCAGGGCCGAAGGGCAGGCCGGCACCCGCAACCCCAGGCTCCCGCCACCGGGATGGAGCGCCTGGGCGATCGGCCCCTCGGCTGGCAGCACCAGCGTCAGCGCACCGGGCCAGTGCCCCAGGGCCATCTCCCGCCACTGGGGGCGGATCGGCACCGCCAACGCCGCCAGCAATTCCTCGGGATCAGCGCCCATGAGGATCAGGGGTCGATCGGCGGGGCGGTTCTTGAGCCTCCAGAGCAGGGGTGCGGCCAGGGGGCGGCAGGCCAGAGCCGGCAGAGTATCGGTGGGGAAGAGGGCGGCCGAACCGGCGGCCAGGGCTTCGGCCAGCTCGGCGGCCTCAAGCACCCGGCCCTGATCAAAAGCTGGGGAAGATGTCATGGATGGCTTGGGAGCGGGCGCCGGGCGCGGGTGAACCGCCCGTGGCCCTCCAGATCAGGTTCGGTGGTCACCTCCACCAGGCCAGCGGCCGCCAGGAGCGCCGCGACGGCCGGGCCCTGATCGTGGTGGTGCTCCAGCAGCAACCAGCCACCGGGGGCGAGGGCCTGGGAGGCACCGGCGGCGATCCGTCGAATCGAGGCCAGTCCATCGGCACCGCCATCGAGCGCCAGGTGGGGTTCGTGCTCGCGCACCACCGGCTCCAACTGCGCCAGCAGGCCCGTGGGGATGTACGGGGGTTGCTGACCACCAGATCGAGCTGGCCGGCCAGCGGCTCCAGCGGCGCCCACCACTGCCCTAGCCGCAGCTCCACAGAGGCCGCCCCAGCGGCGCGTTCCAGGTTCAAGCGGACCTGGGCCAGGGCCTCGGGGCTGCAGTCCACGGCATAGCCCCGACTTCCGGGAGGCAGGGCCGCCGCGAGGGCCACCGTCAAACAGCCGGAACCGGTGCCCAGGTCGGCCCAGCGGAGTGGTCCAGGGGGCAGCGCAGCCAAGCAGATGAGGGCCAGATCCACCAGAAGCTCACTCTCCTGACGGGGGATCAGCACCCCCGGTGCCACCCGCAGTTCCAGATCCCGCCACGGGCAGACCCCCACCAGGTACTGCAGGGGTATGGAACGCTGGCGGTGCAGGAGCCAGAGCGCTTCCAACGCCTGGAGCGGACGCACCAGCCTCACCACCCGCTCGGGCTCAAGCCATAGCCGCTGCAAGGCGCTCCAACGCAGGCCGCCGGCCAGATCCAGCAGCCAGTCGAGTTCGGCGCTCTGACCTCCCCCTCCAGCAGACGGCGGCGCCAGGCCAACAACTCGCTGCCCTGAACCACCGTTGGGACCTCAGGCCCCAGCACCGCAGCGGGCGATGGCACCACGGTGGGCGATGGCGCCGCGGGGGATGGCGACTGGCAAGGGCGATCCATCGAGCCACCCTAGGAAGCGCCTCAGAGAGGCCGCCAGCACAGGCCCGGCTCCGCGATCACCCGCCCGGCCAACTCCAACTCCAACAGGCGGCTGGCCACCTCAGGCGCCGGGCGCCCTAGGCCCTGACAGAGGTCTTCCAGGCTCGCCCCCTGCCCCAACACCTGCAGCACCTCCCCCTGCACGCCGCCGAGGGGGAACCCCGGCCACGCCTGCTCGGCCCGATCAACCGATCGCCCCGCCACTGCAAGGCCCGCCGCTGGCTTCAAGGGCCCAGGACCCAGCTGGCGGATCAGGTCAGCGGGGTCGAGCAGGGCCGAAGCGCCCCTGGCCAGCAGCCGGTTGCTGCCCGCCGCGGAAACCTTTCCCGCATCCGCCGGCACCACCCAGAGCGGAAGCCCCTGGTCCCAGGCGAGGGCCGCCGACTGCAGAGCCCCACTGACCATGGGGCACTCCACCAGCACCACCGCCCGGGCCAGGGCCACCTGCAGGCGGTTGCGGGCGGCGAAGTTGCCTGGGTGCACCCCGGCTCCAGGAAGCTGCTCGGAGATCAGCAGGCCCTGGGCCGCCACCTGCCGTTGCAGCTCCCCGTGATGGCGGGGGTAGATGCGCTCCAAGGGAGTGCCCAGTACCGCCACAGGCCGCCCCCCTGGGCCAGACAACCCTCGTGGGCCGCCGCATCGATGCCCTCCGCGAGGCCGCTCACCACCGGCCAACCGGCCCCGGCCAGGGCCTTGCCGATGGCCCGTGCCATGACGAGCCCATGGCGGGATGGACGGCGGGTGCCCACCACCGCCACCGCCTGGCGGCGCCGCAACGGCGGCCAGAGGCTGCCGCAGCCCTGCCAGTGGAGCGCCAGCGGGGGCCGATCCAGCTCCAGCAGGGCCCCTGGAAAGGCGGGATCCCCCGGCAGCAACATCCGTGTCGGACGACCGCCCCTGCCAAAGGCACTCAGCGGCTCCTGGCCCAGGCGCCGTCGATAGGCCTCCAGCCTGCCGAGCACAGCGGGCCCCATCCCCGGCACCGCAGCCAGCTCTTCGAGGGGGTCCCCCAGGCGATCCCCAGGTCACCGCAATGGCGCTCCAGGGCCCTGAGGCGGCTCCAGCCGACACCCGGGCAACCGCGCCAGACGAGCCACCAGAGGCGCCGACACTCACCCCAGCCCATGGGGCTACGGCGCGCCCCCGAACCGAACGGAACGAGCAGAAGATCCCCCAACCGAACCAAAGCAATACATATGTACTCTACGGCTCTTGCTGGCCCTTGGGCCCCCGCCCCAGGCGCTCGATTGCCCGTTCCAGATCCTCCGGCAGGCGCCGCAGCAACCGCCGTGGCGCCGGCGTTGCGCCCGTCGTGGGCAGCTGAACCAGCACCAGTTCCACCCGGGCCTCGGCGGCCACCTCACCGGCGCCATTGAGAAAGGTGCTGTGCCAGGGCAGCCGCAGGCCGCGCCGGGGCTCGATCGTGCTCCACAGTTCGAGCGCCTCACCGTGCAACAGGGCCTGGCGGTAATCGATCGAGAGGGCCACCACCGGCAGCTCGAATCCCCGGGCCGAGAGGTCGCTGTAATCCAGGCCAGCCGCCGCCAACGCCTCCACTCGCGCCTCCTCGAGAAACCCCAGGTAGGCGCCATGCCACATCACCCCGGCGTGGTCGGTGTGCTGGGGGAGCACCCGCCGCCGCAGGCGCCAGCCACGCTTCATGACGTCCTCCTGGTTCGTCAACGGCCCACTTGCGTTTCAGCCATAGGCTGCCAAAGAGCGGTGCCAGCCCCATGTTTCGCAATGTTCTGATCGCCGACTCCGGCAAGGGCCACGTTGAAGAAATGGTGCGCATGCTGAGCGCCATCCCGGTGTTTCGGCAAGCCCGACTCAACCTGCTGCACGTGGTGCCCGAGCAGGCGGGCGAGAACTTCCAGGAGCACTGGCAGAACGCCGCCGGCCTGGTGGCCGAGGCCGTGAAACGACTGGGCCTCGACCCGAGCGAGATCAACACGATCATTCGCCAGGGCGACACCAAGCAAACCGTGCTCAAGGTGGCCGATGAGCTGGACAGCGATCTGATCGTGATGGGCTCCAGGGGCCTGGGGCGCCTGCAGTCGATCCTCAGCAACAGCGCCAGCCAATACGTCTTCCAGCTCTCCACACGGCCGATGTTGCTGGTGCGGGACGACCTCTACGTGCGCCACATCAACCGCGTTGCGGTGGCCATCGACGGCACCGGCGTTGGCGATGACGCCCTGCGCCTGGCCTGCGAGCTGGTCAAGGACATCCCCGGCGGCAGCCTCACCGGGATCCACATCACCCGTCAGGACGTGACCCCCTCCCGCGGGGGCAAAACCCCTGCCGATGAGGTGCTGGAGAAGGCGGTCCAGCGGGCCCGCAGCTTCGGCGTGGAGCTCAAGCCCTTGCACCGCAGCGGCGATGTGGGTCGTACCTTCTGCGCCGCGGCCGAGGAACTCAAGGCCGATCTGGTGGTGATCGCCTCCCAGGACCGTCGCCCTCTGGTGGCCAAGGGGCTGGTGGACATCGACCGGCTCCTGGGCAGCTCCGTGAGCGATTACATCCGTGTCCACGCCCCGACGCCCGTGCTGGTGGTGCGCGAACCCGAGGGCCGCCGCTGACGGGGCAGGCCACCCACGGTGGGGAGTCAGCTCTGACGGCTGCTGGTCTGGATGTAAAGAACGATCAGGAAGACGGCTGGCACCAGAACGAACAGCAGGCTGGCGACGAAGCCGAGATCGTTGGTTTCCATTGCTGTTGACCGGAGCAACGGGACCGTATCACCGGCACCAGGGCGCTTTTGGCCCCGCTTCACCGCTCGTTGCGGTTTGGACGGTCAACCCGCATCACGTCCATCGGATTCAGCCACAGCGGGCTAGGCCGATGGGTCGGTGGCTTCGGCGGACTGGGATTCCTCAACCCCCTCCGGCTCGCTCACCTCGGGCCACTCCGTGGGGCCCTCGGCCAACGGAGCCTGGCGGGCCGCCTCCAGACGGGCGGCGCCATCGGCCAGACCCACCTGGGGCCGTGTCAGCACCGTCACCGATTTCAGCACCAGGGTCTGGCAGGCCAGGCGCCAGTCCTGGGGGCGCTTGCGCAGTTTCTGATCCTCCACTGCCGTGCGGTCGCTCAAGGCGCCAGGGGCAGCTTCGGCCACCACACCCACGAAACAGGTGATGCATTGGCCACAGCCGTTGCAGTTGCCGAGCTTGCCCTTGAGCCCGTAGATCTCCACACCCTGGCGCAGGGCCACATCGCGCAGGTTCTCGCCGGGATAACACTCCACCTCAAGGCCCTCACGAACAAAACGGATCACGGGCATGGCGGCAAGGGCAGGCGAACCGACATTCTGAGACCCCAGGTTGCGATTTGTAACCACCACGGCACGGCGCAGTATCCCCGCAGAAAGGCTCCCGCACGGCCATCGCCATCACGTCACGTTTCAGCTGAGGAGATCGGTGGACCTTGGGTGATCGATACCCCCTACCATCGCCAGCACGGATCGATCCTTCCTTCGCGTCGATCGTTCTGCTGTCGTGGCATCCACCACGCAGCCGTTTGTTTCCCCGGACCTAACCCCCATGGGATTGCCCTGGTATCGGGTGCACACGGTCGTCATCAACGACCCGGGCCGCTTGTTGGCCGTGCACCTCATGCACACCGCTCTGGTAGCTGGCTGGGCCGGCTCCATGGCGCTCTACGAGCTCGCGATCTTCGACCCTTCCGACCAGGTCCTCAACCCCATGTGGCGCCAGGGCATGTTCGTCATGCCCTTCATGGCCCGCCTGGGCGTCACCAGCAGCTGGGGGGCTGGAGCGTCACCGGTGAAACCGGCTTGGATCCAGGCTTCTGGAGCTTCGAGGGTGTGGCCGCCGCCCACATCGTTTTCAGCGGCCTGCTTTTCCTGGCCGCCATCTGGCACTGGACCTATTGGGATCTGGAGATCTGGCAGGACCCCCGCACCGGTGAACCAGCCCTCGATCTGCCCAAGATCTTCGGCATCCACCTACTGCTGGCCGGTCTGGCCTGCTTCGGTTTCGGTGCCTTCCACCTCACCGGCGTCTTCGGTCCGGGCATGTGGGTCTCGGATCCCTACGGACTGACCGGTCACCTGGAAGCGGTTCAACCGTCCTGGGGTGCTGAGGGGTTCAACCCCTTCAACCCTGGCGGCATCGTGGCCCACCACATCGCCGCCGGCATCGTCGGGATCATCGCCGGCATCTTCCACATCACCACACGGCCACCGGAGCGGCTTTACAAGGCCCTGCGCATGGGCAACATCGAAACGGTGCTGGCCAGCGCCATTGCCGCCGTGTTCTTTGCCGCCTTCATCGTCGCAGGGACCATGTGGTACGGCGCTGCGGCGACGCCTGTGGAGTTGTTCGGGCCCACCCGCTACCAGTGGGATCAGAGCTACTTCAAAACCGAGATCAACCGCCGCGTTCAGACCGCTCTCGACGGAGGAGCCACCAAGGCCGAGGCCTATGGCGCCATCCCTGAAAAGCTGGCCTTCTACGACTACGTCGGCAACAGCCCCGCCAAAGGCGGCCTGTTCCGGGTTGGTCCGATGGTCAACGGTGACGGCCTCCCCACGGGCTGGCTGGGCCACATCAGTTTCACCGACAAAGCAGGCCGTGACCTTGAGGTCCGCAGGCTGCCCAACTTCTTCGAGAACTTCCCTGTGGTTCTCCTCGATCAAGACGGCATCGTGCGCGCCGACATCCCCTTCCGCCGTTCGGAAGCGAAGTACTCCTTCGAGCAGACCGGTGTAACCGCCACCATCTACGGGGGAGCCCTGGGCGGCCAGACCTTCACCGATCCAGCTGATGTCAAGCGGTTGGCCCGCAAGGCCCTGTTGGGTGAAGCGTTCGAATTCGATCGCGAGCGCTACCACTCCGATGGCACCTTCCGCAGCTCACCGCGCGGCTGGTTCACCTTCGGCCATGCCACCTTCGCGCTGCTGTTCTTCTTCGGCCACATCTGGCACGGAGCACGAACCCTCTACCGCGACGTGTTCGCCGGCATCGATCCCGATCTTGGCGAGCAGGTGGAATTCGGTCTGTTCCAGAAACTGGGCGACCGTTCCACCCGGCGCCTTCCCGAGGGCTACGTGCCCCCGGCCGGCACCACCCTCAGTTGATCGCCAGTTCCTCGAGGTAACCCAATGGAGAGCTTCGCCTACATCTTGATCCTCGCCCTTGCGATCTCGACCCTGTTCTTCGCGATCGCGTTCCGCGATCCCCCGAAGATCGGCAAGTGATCCCTGCTTGAGGATCCCCCCAGCCCCCCGCCTGAGCGAGGGGCTTTTTCATGGCCGCCTGCAGCCCGTCCAACGGCCTCCAAGGCCCCGTTGCCCCTGAAACCTCGCCAGGGCTTGGGCGGGGAGATTCCGCCCTGAAGCGGAGCGTTTGGGCGCCGGAACGACGAAACCCATTGCGGCGGAAGTCTTCTCAATTGGCAAATGTCTGTCTAGAATTGTTGAGCTTGCGCGTTAACCAAGGGATGCAATGTCCCTCCTGCCAACACACCGACAGCCGCGTTCTTGAGTCCCGTTCCGCGGACTCAGGCCGAAGTGTGCGGCGACGGCGCGAATGCCTGAACTGTGAGCACCGGTTCACCACCTACGAACGCGTCGAAACGGTTCCGGTCACGGTGATCAAACGCAATGGCAGCCGCGAAACCTTCAACCGCGCCAAGCTCCTCCATGGCCTGCTGAGGGCTTGCGAGAAGACGGGCCTCGAACCGGCCCGCCTGGAGGGCGTCGTCGATGACATCGAAGTGGTGCTGCAGCAACGCAGCGGCCGGGAGGTGAGCAGCGGTGAGATCGGCGAACTGGTGCTCCAGGAACTCAGCGAGATGAGCGAGGTGGCCTATGTGCGCTTCGCCTCCGTCTACCGCCAGTTCAAAGGCGTCAGCGATTTCGTCGCCACCCTCGAAGGCCTGAGCCGCAGGCCCGGCAAATCCCGCAAGGGCTCATCCAACGGCAACACCCTGGCCGCCGTGGGCTGAAGGCCTGTCTGCTTTGTATAGTCAAACGTTCTGCATGCCCTGTCGGCGGACAGGCGCGCGGATTCCTTCGACCTGCCCTAGGCAGTCCGCCAACGCCCCATGACCCTGACCCCTTCCGACACCAGCACCACGGTCGATCTCGACATGGTGATCGAAGACGCGGCCGATCTCGACCTGGCCTTCACGGAAGAGGTTCCCACCGCCGATGACCCCAGCAGCCGTGCGGCGGCCCGTGACAGCGACGGTGTGGGGTTCACCCGCGACGAATTCGCCGCGCTGCTCAGCAAGTACGACTACAACTTCAAACCCGGCGACGTGGTGAAGGGCACCGTGTTCGCCATGGAGCCCAAGGGCGCCATGATCGACATCGGCGCCAAGACCGCCGCCTTCATGCCGATGCCGGAGGTGTCGATCAACCGGGTCGAGGCCCTCAGCGACGTGCTGCAGCCCGGCGAGGTCCGTGAGTTCTTCATCATGAGTGAGGAGAACGAGGACGGCCAGCTGTCGCTCTCGATTCGCCGCATCGAGTACCAGCGGGCCTGGGAGCGCGTGCGTCAGCTCCAGAAGGAAGACGCCACCATCTACAGCGAAGTGTTCGCCACCAACCGGGGCGGTGCCCTGGTGCGGGTGGAAGGCCTGCGGGGCTTCATCCCCGGCAGCCACATCAGCACCCGCAAGCCCAAGGAAGATCTGGTGGCCGACTTCCTGCCCCTCAAGTTCCTGGAGGTGGACGAAGAGCGCAACCGCCTGGTGCTCAGCCATCGCCGCGCCCTGGTGGAGCGCAAGATGAATCGCCTGGAGGTGGGCGAGGTGGTGATCGGCACCGTCCGCGGCATCAAGCCCTACGGCGCCTTCATCGACATCGGCGGCGTCAGCGGCCTGCTGCACATCTCCGAGATCAGCCACGAGCACATCGAGACCCCCACACGGTGCTCAATGTCAACGATCAGATGAAGGTGATGATCATCGACCTCGACGCCGAGCGCGGTCGGATCTCCCTTTCCACCAAAGCCCTCGAACCCGAACCGGGCGACATGCTCACCGACCCGGCCAAGGTGTTCGAAAAGGCCGAGGAGATGGCCGCCCGCTACAAGCAGATGCTGCTGGAGCAGGCCGAAGAGAACGAGCCCATGGGTGTCACCCTCGACTGACCAGCCGATCCACCTCCCGCACCAACCAATTCCACGCCATGGCGCACCTCCAACTTCGGGGCGTGGATCTAGGTCCAGTGCGAGCTGTGCTGTTCGACAAGGACGGCACCCTCAGCCATAGCGAGCCACTGCTGGTGGAGTTGGGAGCGGCCCGGATTGAGGCGGCCCTGGAACGGGTGTCGATGGAGCGCCAGAGCCCGTTGCGAGATCTCCTGCAGCGCGCCTACGGTCTCAACGATGGCGCGATCGATCCGGCCGGCACAACGGCGGTGGCGTCCAGGGCCCACAATCTGATCTCCACCGCCACGGCCTTCTGCCAGGTGGGCCTGGGCTGGGCGGAGGCTCTCTCCCACAGCGAAGCGGTGTTCGCCCTCAGTGACACCCTGCACGTCCATGGTTCCCGACCCGCCGGCGCCCCCACGGCTGGTTTGGAAAGCCTGTTGACCAGCCTGCAAGCGGCCGGTGTGCGCTGCGGAGTGATCAGCAACGACGAGCGCTCAGGCATTGAGCATTTCCTCGGGTGCCACGGCCTGCAGGATTGTTTCCAGTCGATCTGGAGCGCCGAGCACCGCCCTTGCAAGCCAGATCCAGCGGCCGTTCACGGACTCTGCACCGAACTGGGTGTCGCCCCTCCGACTGCGCCCTGATCGGCGATGCGGACAGTGATCTGTTGATGGCCGCCCTGGCGGGTGTGCCCCTGGTGATCGGCTTTCAAGGCGGCTGGAGCAGCCGCCCATCCCTGAGCGCCCCGCATCTGCCGCTCGAGCGCTGGTCGGAGCTCACAGTTACCAGTGTGTACTGAAGGCCTGGGTTGCCGCTGATCCAGCCAACCAACCTGAGCACACCACGATCCTTGGGCTGGAGATAGGCTCAGACGCTTCCTACCCGATACCGGTCGGCATGAGTCGTTACGTCTTCACCTCCGAGTCGGTGACCGAAGGGCACCCCGACAAGATCTGTGATCAGATCAGTGACGCCGTGCTCGACGCCCTGCTGGCCCAGGATCCCGCCAGCCGGGTGGCCTGCGAGACCGTGGTCAACACGGGGCTCTGCCTGATCACCGGTGAGGTCACCACCCAGGCCCGGGTCGACTTCAACACCCTGGTGCGGGGTGTGATCGAGCAGATCGGCTACAGCAGCGCCCGGGCCGGCGGCTTCGACGCCCACAGCGCCGCCGTGCTGGTGGCCCTCGACCAGCAGTCCCCGGACATTGCCCAGGGGGTCAACGAGGCCGACGACCACGACGGCGACCCCCTCGACAAGGTGGGCGCGGGCGACCAGGGAATCATGTTCGGCTTCGCCTGCGACGAGACCCCCGAGCTGATGCCGCTGCCGATCAGCCTCGCCCACCGACTGGCCCGCCAGCTGGCCCAGGTGCGCCATGACGGCACCCTGGGCTACCTGCTGCCCGACGGCAAGACCCAGGTCAGCGTCGTCTACGAAGACAACAGGCCCATCTCGATTGACACGATCTTGATCTCCACTCAGCACGTGGCCGAGATCGACGGCATCAGCGATGAGAAAGGCTTGCGGGAGCGCATTTCCGCCGACCTCTGGGTGCATGTGGTGGAACCCGCCACTGCCGACATCGATCTCAAACCGGTGAAGGGCAGCACCCGTTTCCTGGTCAACCCCACCGGCAAGTTCGTGGTCGGGGGGCCCCAGGGAGATGCGGGCCTCACCGGCCGCAAGATCATCGTTGACACCTACGGGGGCTATGCCCGCCACGGTGGCGGCGCCTTCTCCGGCAAGGATCCCACCAAGGTGGACCGCTCCGCCGCCTATGCCGCCCGCTACGTGGCCAAGGCCCTGGTGGCCGCCGGCCTGGCCAGCAAGGTGGAGGTGCAGCTCAGCTACGCCATCGGCGTGGCTCGGCCGGTGAGCATCCTTGTGGAGAGCTTCGGCACCGGCGCCCTTGGCAACGAAGACCTCACCGCCCTGGTTCAGGAACACTTTGACCTGCGCCCCGGGGCGATCATCGCCACCTTCGGCCTGCGCGATCTGCCCCAGCAACGTGGTGGCCGCTTCTATCAGGATGTGGCGGCCTACGGCCACTTCGGACGCCGCGATTTGGATCTGCCCTGGGAGAACGTGGACACCATCGCCGCCAGCTTGAAACAGGCCACGGCCAGCCGGGTGGGCGCTTCCGCCTGAGTCCGCCCGCCCCGGTGGGGGCCTCCCAGGAACCCAGCCCCGATCTGGCCCTGGGCATCGACCTGGGCAGCAGCGGGCTACGGCTGGCCCTGATCGATGCCCAGGGCACCCTGCTGCGCGAACGCAGCGGCGGCTACCCGCTGCCGTTCGAGCAACCCGAAGGCTGGCGCCAAGGGTTGGTGGAGCTGATCGGAACCCTCGAGGAGCCCCTGCGGGCCAGGGTTGGTGCCATCGCCGTCGATGGCACCTCCGGAACCCTGCTGCTCTGCGGCCCTGATGGCAGCACCCGTGGGCCGGCTCTCCCGTACCACCGGGCCTGCGCTGAGCAGGCCGAGGTCCTGGCGTCGCTGGTGTCCGCCGGCAGCCCCGCCGCCAGCGCCAGTGGCAGCCTGGCGCGAGCCTTGAACCTGCTCGGCCGGGAAGGGGCCCTCGATGGCTCCCAACACCTTTTGTTGCGCCATCAGGCCGACTGGCTGATGGGCTGGCTGCTGGGCCACTGGCGTTGGGGCGAAGAAGGCAACAACCTCCGCCTCGGCTGGGATCTGCAGCGCGAGTCCTGGGCGGGCCGAATCGAGCAGCAACCCTGGAGCAGCGCCCTGCCCGAGGTCGTGCCCAGTGGCACCGCCTTGGGGCCCCTGGGCCCTGTGGCATCCGAGCAGCTGGGGCTGCCAGAGACCTGCCAGGTGGTGAGCGGCACGACCGATGCCAATGCGGCTGTGCTGGCCGCCGGCCACGGCCCCGGTGATGGGGTGAGCGTCCTGGGCACCACCTTGGTGCTCAAGCGCTTCGTGGACGCCCCCTGGAAGGCCCCGGGCTCACCAACCACCGCGTGGGCGGCCGCTGGCTGGTGGGTGGGGCCTCCAATGCCGGTGCCGGCATCCTGCGGCGGTTCTTCACGTCAGAGCAGATCGAACAGCTCAGCCGCCAGATCGATCCCCGCCGCCCCTCGGGCCTGCGGCTACGACCCCTACCCGCCCCCGGCGAGCGCTTCCCCGTGGACGACCCCCAGCTGGAGCCCGTGCTGGAGCCCAGGCCGATCAGCGATGCCCTCTATCTCCAGGCCCTGCTGGAGGGACTGACCGCGATCGAGGCCCAGGGCTGGCGGCGACTGGCGGAGCTGGGGGCCCCGCCGCTGGAGCGGGTGATCAGCCTGGGGGGCGGCGCCCGCAACCCCCAATGGCGCCTGCTGCGTCAGCGAGCCCTGGGGATCCCTGTGCTCAACCGCCCCGGGCTGGCCCCCGCCCTCGGCACAGCCCGCCTGGCCCTGGGAGGGTGGAGGATGGGCCCTTCCTTATTGCCGCAGCGAAGACCATGAACGAACGGTTGCGCACGGTTCTGTCCATGGGTTTGTTCCTGGTGCTGGCCGGCTATGTGGGTTTCAGCGCCCTGCGGCTGGGCCTGCTGCTCTGGCAGCGTTTCGGCGCCGGCTGAACACCACGCCTCAGAATTGTCACCAGCCCCCACCCCTCCCCATGGCCGCCGATCCCCTCACCGCCAGCGTCAGCGATCGCATCTGCCGTCACATGAATGCCGACCACGCCGAGGCGGTGGCCGACTTCGCCCGGCACTACGGCGGCGTCGAAGCCTCCGAGGGCGCCGTGATGACGCGGGTGACCCCGGAGGCGATGGTGCTGGAGGTGGCTGGATCGCGCGTGTCGGTGCCGTTCGATCACACCCTCAGCGACAGCGACGACGCCCACCGCACCTTGGTGGCGATGCTGCGGGCCCTGCCCGCCAAGGGCGGGGAATCCTGAGCGGGTCCCACCCACGCCTTCGGGCGATGCTGCCGTGCTGGCTCAGCTGCTTCAGGGTTGCCTCAATCTGATCATCACCCCCTGCTGCCCCCTCTGTCAGAACCCCCTTGAGCCGGTTGCTTCCGGCCCAGGCCCCTGTGGAGCCTGCCTGCAGCGGCTGAGCCTGCCTCCTGAGGGGCTGCAGGGACATGAACCACTCCCCTGGTGGAGCCTCGGGTTCTATGAGGGCCAACTGCGACGGCTGCTGTTACGCCAGCGGAAGAATCCCTCCCCCGTGGTGATCGCCAGCTTGAGCGAGCGCCTGGCCGAGCCCTGGGCAACAAGCCCGCTCCGCCCCCTGGTGGTGGCGATCCCGAGCTGGAAACGGCAGGGCAACCCCTTGCCCGGCCTGATCAGCCGCAGCCTGGGGTTCGAGCAGGTCACACCGCTGGAGCGGGCCAGGCCCACCCTGGGGCAACACCACCTGGGGAAGCAGCTGCGGGCCCTCAACCAGGACGGGGCGTTCCGCTGCCGACCTGGCGCCGAGCGGCCCGGTCCACTGCTGCGGAGACGTCCGCTGCTGATCGTCGACGACATCCTCACCACGGGGGCCACCGCCTGCGCCGCCGCCACAGCACTGCGTTCGGCCGGTTATCGGGTCGAGGGGTTGCTGTGCCTGGCCCACACCGCCGAGAAAGGTCGTGATCTAAGATCTGCCCGTCGCTGACGCGGCAGGCCGGGATAGCTCAGTTGGTAGAGCAGGCGATTGAAAATCGCCGTGTCCCCAGTTCAAATCTGGGTCCTGGCATTCTTCGATAACAACACGGAGCCATCATCAGTAACGGACCCTTCCGACGGCAGATCATTGTCTCGTTCGTTTCCATGCATGAGGCCCGCCCTAGACCAAGGGACCATGACAAACGGATATGGTCGTGTTCTGGACTCACAAAGATTGCTTCAACATTCCACGATGCGAACGCCTCCCGATCACCCGCTCAATCAGCAGTTCAACAATGCCGACAGCTACGCAATGGCCTTCGATGCCGCCTGGGAAAAGCTCAATCAACAGACAGCAACCGAAGCCCCAAATCGTGAGGCCAGGCTGCAGCAAGCCATTGACGACCTCAGTGACCATCCATTCGCACTCAGCCAGCCTGAGCTGGCACTCCAGGTTGCCACCTTCCGATTGCGACTGCTGGGTCGCTGAGACACAGTTCTCTAACTCCACAGCTTGGGAGCATCAGTCAGGCGAACCGAAAACCCAACCTTGCTGACTGGCCAACTCCCATCCCGATGGGTCGTCAGCCGCTCACCGAACACAGCCCTCAAAGGCAAGAACAAGGCATCAAGCAACCAGGAAAGCAAGTGTGCATCAATCTACATGAAAAGTAACAGTACGTTGCCTCGGCCTGGCATAATCAAGCCAGAAGAGGCGAAGGATAGACATAAGATCATCCTATGATTAGTTCATCTGGTCGTCTGCTACTGCAGCTCTCGGCGAGCTTTAGCAATCAACGCCAGGCCTTTGCCAACCCGCCTCTGTATGGACACATACTGGTTCGATTCCGGCCCTTGCCTCAGCTGATGCCCGGTTCACTGTTGCTGGAGCAGGCCTACGCCGTCTCTCCATTGCAGCCCTATCGCATACGCGTGCTCACGGTTCAAGCTGATCGCCGTGGCCTTGTGATCATCAATCATGCGATTCGAAACTCCAGACGCTTCTGGGGTGCTGTGGAAGATCCTTGCACACGAGCCTTGATCGAGATGGATGACCTCGAACAATTGGATGGCTGCACCTATATCGTGCAGGAACAGAATGACGGCTTCTTCGGGGAAGTTGAGCCCGGCTGCCGCTGCATCGTTGAACGCCAGGGGGAATCGGCCTATCTAGTGAGCAGCTTCCAGTTGGATGCCCAGAGCATGCAAACCGTAGATCGCGGCCATCATCCCCAAACCCATGAGCAGGTTTGGGGATCGCTTGCAGGGCCTTTCGTCTTTGAACGTGTTGCCGACTTCAGCCATGAGCTGCCCGAAGCCTGGCTGGCCTGATGAGAGAAGCCCGTGGCGCTGGTAAAGCTATGTGAGGATTTCGGCCATTTGCTTTCAAACATTAGTTGAAATACTTACTATTTGCACAGAAAATTTCTGACCAGAATGGGCATTCCGCTGCTTTCATACGAACTCACAACCCAGAATGCCCGAGTGCCTTCATTTTCAATTGGAAATGATGAGTCGGCACGCATTAACTCCAGCTCAACAGAAAAGATTGAGAGTGCCTACCGTCAGATCTTTTTCCACGCCATGAGCATTGATCGTGACCCTCTACTGGAGTCACAGTTTACCAATGGGCAGATCCAAGCCCGCGACTTCGTCCGCGGACTCCTCCTATCCAAACGATTTCGAGATGATTTTTACCAGTGCAACAGTAATTACCGCATTGTAGAGCATGTTATTGGAAGGGTTTTGGGCAGGAACACCTTCGGCATCAATGAACAAATGGCCTGGTCTGTTGTGATTGCAACCAAAGGATTTCAGGGATTTATAGACGCTCTTCTTGATTCACGAGAATATCTTGATGCGTATGGATACGACGAGATCCCCTTCCAACGCTCCAGATCACTACCAGGCAGGAAATCGGGCGAACTACCATTCAACCAGCAAGCGCCACGCTATGGAGCCTACTGGAGAGATGTTACCTATCTGAGAGTACCCTCGACAACTCGCATCGATGGGGAGATCTCAGCAGCGTGGGTGAATGGACAACCACCAAAATTTGCTTTGCGCATCTGGCTGGCCCTAATAGCAGTTGGCAGCCTCGAAATCATTCGAATCTTGCTCACAATTGCTGGATCGATGCTGAGCACCGGAGGAAATGCCGGGAACTGACACTACATATTTTTGGAGGCCTAGATCCTTAGATTCGTGCAATAAGCGGCCCTTCCGTTGAGGCCATGAAGGACCACCTTCCGCACAAGATCTCCATGGCAAGCACAGCGAACCAGAGAAGCGCAGGCGTGGATCGTCAGTGGGATCTGATGCGGAGCAGCTTTGATGGCGACTGGAAGGGGGTGACCACCTGGTATGGGCGCAACGGCGCTGAGATGGATCTCAGCCATGGAGTATCGGATCCCGCAGGTTCGATCTATTCCATACGTTTTTCCGATGACAACACTGGCGTTTGGCATGGCACAGGCTTGCGATTCGCTCCAGGTGGTGAACGCCAATTCCCCCTCAATCGCCATAACTACAATCTAGGAGACCATTGCTGGCATTTCCCTGATACGGCCGGTCAATCCAGCCTTGATATGGACGCAAGCAGCGGGAGCGCTGGCCATGAAGTGAATTTCTTCACGTCCCGCTCCCGATCCATGCTCGTTGCCCTTTATCAACGTGAGGAGGATCACAGCATGATCCTGGATTCCATCGCAGCGACGGCATTTCGCTGCCAGCGGACCACTGCCGATCCCGTTCGGGACGTCACAGAGACACGGCACCATCTCCTTCAGACCATCACAGGCTGGACAGGGATGGAGCAGGAGTTACGTCCCGGCCAATGGCCGGAACACACGCCGCCGAGCCTGCCAGTCGCTGCATTCGATGCCAGCAACTTTCTAAAACATGAAGTGAACGGTTATTTTGCCGATAAACTGATCTGCAGCTTACCGGCGCATTTGCCCCAGGGGCCATTTGATCTACATTTTGGCTGCCTGGTCACCCCAAACAGCTTTGTGCATCTAATTATTGAATACGATCAAGCTCACCATCTCACTCGCTGGGTTGAACGCCGCTATCAACCCACCATCAATGGCTGAGTGAACGAGAAGCCCAGCTCCTTGAGCTTGGCATTGCTTACTTTTGCATTGAGCACACGATCGGTTGTATCCACCGAAAGCCATTTTGCCAGCGGCAGGCCCGCTTGCTCGCACAGGCGATCGGTGAGTTCTTGCCCGCTGCACTGGGTATCATTCACCAGGTTGTAGGTATCGTTAAGGTTGTGTTCAAAAGCAAACGACACTCCGCGAACGATGTCATCGCGATGAATCCAGCAAGGCACATTCTGACCATTGCGTTGCACAAGGCCCCCAGCTGCAGAAAGGAGCATGGCAGGAATGTCACGGCCCGGACCATAGATACCGCCCAAGCGCAAAATGCAAACCTTGATCTGGTCTGAGCGCAAGGACTGGATCATCTCTTCAGCTAATGAAAGCACCTCGTTGACGGGGTGTTGCGTATCAAGCGGCGCAGCTTCATCGGTTAAGGCTCCTCCACGATTGCCATAGACACCACAGCTACTGAGATGCACTAGCTGTAACGGGGTGCTGTCAACTCGTCGCTCCAGTGCATCAATCAAGCACTGGATTCCTCCAAGAAAAGTTTGTCGGTATTGATTCACATCAACTTGAGAACTCCTCGATGGAGCGAATGACACCAGAATCCCATCAAGGTCTTTAACAAAATCGAGGCTGCTGCGGGAATCCGAAGAATCAAAGACCACCGGGGAGTCGACAAGCTCAGCAAGCTGAACCAGGCGTTGGTGGCGTGTGGTGGTTCCCCACAGCCCATGGCCCTCTTGCTTCCAAGCCTTGGCGACAGCTTCACCCACATAGCCACAGCCAAGGATCGCGCGCTGTTCGCCTGAAGGCAGGATGGGGCGCTGCTCTTTGGCAAGCAGCCGATAGAGCGAGGATAGGTCGGGGGAGGCTGTCACAGGAGTCATTACGTTTCGTAAACATTAGCTCACGGAACGTTGCAGTGTGTGTCGGTTTCTACCGTTCACCTCGATCAAAGGGCTTTTGGGCTCCGCCTCGCGTAGAAGGTGACCTGAAGCGCGCTATTCCAATGCCCAACTACCGGATCACAGCGGAGGGGTTGGAGGATTTGCAGGTGGCCTGCTCAGGTTGCAGTGGTGACGCCCTCGCTCTCGCCCTAAGCGAACGCGGCATGGTGCGCTACACCGCAAATCGGCGCAGCGAGGACGGCCTCCATTGGTGGTTTCAAGTGTCCTTCAGTCCCGTAGCTGGAGGCAGTGAAGATCGGACCGTCACCAAGGAGATCAGAGTCGATCGAATCGACGCTTGATGTTCTGACTGACATCACGCGCACCCTCAGCAGGTTGGAGGCATTCCAAAACACGGCACTACGTCACTGCGCCGACATACTCGATTACGACATTGCGCTCAACCTTGTACCCCGCTCTAAGTATATCTGCACCCACTCCCACACCACCATCATCCCCTCCGGCAGTTCCTCTCAGGCTTTACCTGCACCCTCCACATGCACCAGCACACGATTCCAACCGGTCCCATAGAGAACTGATCTCCCATCACTAAAGTCAAGCCAGGCTGGTGTACGTCTTGCGCTATTCAATCAATTAGGCTGCGAGGAAATCCTGCGAGACATCCTGGACTTCTTCGTAATCAATCCCAAGTTCTTGGTTTTCGTCATCAATGAATTCAGATGACTCGAATGAAAGTTCAATAGTTTTTGAACCAGGCAAATGGCGATGAGGAGCCTCGGCTTGGCTTGATGCGCCTAAATTGACGCTTGACTCATGATCATTGAAAATTAAATAGCTTGCAAGGCTTTCAACAATGACGTCGGCATCATTTAATGCTGTTTCACTTGCCTGGAAAGCTGAATCACTGATGCCTTTCATAGTATCATTATCCAGCAAAATGGTTAGTTTTACTAGACGCGACTCTGCTTCTAAAAGGCGTAAAAGCAAGGTCTCACACACTTGACTCAAGGCCTTGACCTGCTCTGCAAGCCTCTGTTGAAAAGGGTCCACGGGGTTGAACGCGGATTCACTCTTAAATGCTACCGTAATTTGGTCACAGGTCCAGCCCCTACCGCTTAGAGTAAGGAGTTCATCCACAAGCCCGGCTGATCAGAGAGCAGACCCATGGCTAAACCCATTGAACAGCGTTCTGTTGACGAGCAACAGAGACGGCTAACAACACTTCTTACCGAGCACTGGGGCGAAAGACTGGAGATCAAGTCAAATCAAGCCCAACTAGTTCTAAGCCTTGAGCCTGATATCCAAGCCACATGGCAATCAGAGGCAGAAAGCCTTGAGCTAAACTCAGATACGAACATCGTATTTGCTTCCGAACAAAATATAAACGGACAACATTTCACCCTCACATACATTGTTGGTGCAGCCCTGAAGGTGGCTGGCGCGCATAGTCCGGATGAACTCTATGAATTACTACTTGGAATAGGCGTTGATTCTAGCCATGCGGCACTGGCAGCGGACAATTGCGAAGGACTGAACCTAGGAATGGCTTGGTCATTTTATCGAGATCGCCACAACCTATTGGTTGCCGTACCACTTATGAATTATGGATTTGCGAAGAGCCTAAACCGCAACCAATAGCCTTTGCAATAGATTCGATCAGCGGTGATCAAATAGGAATCCTTTAATATAATCTTCTGTCCATGATTCACCATAAAATCTTGTAAGCATGCCGCGAGCGGGATCCTTCTCCGCTCGGTAGTCAAGATATTTTAATTGCCCCTCCCTCAACTCTTGCCTCCTCACATCATCCACTGAGACTGCCTCCAGAACGAGTTCAAGGTAGAGGTCTAGATAAGCAACAAAGGCGTCCATTAACGGGCCATCAATCAAAGTATCGCTTTCAGATGTCAGTGGTAGCCGGGTCCAAAGAAAGCATGGTGAGAAATAAGGTTCGGCCTCCTCGGGTATTGGCCCCCCATCAGGGAGGAGGGGGCGAAAATGGTCAAACAAAGGCAAAAGCCTCGCCCAAACAGCCTCAGTGTGAAGGCGGTCACGCTTCAAAACGGGTTGAAGGTCCAAAGCTATGAGGTGACCTCCGGGCAATGTCACCAAGTCGGCCCCAAAAAAGGTAAATCAAAGCTGGGCTCAGGGCTGATTACCAAGTTCAGCACTTGCGGGCTCGGTTCAGCCACGACGCACGCCGCCCTCGCTTGGCGCAGCTTGGCATTGCGAACTCCCCAACTCGTTGTTGTTACATCAATCGGATTCGAACGGGATCCCGTGGAACCGACCTTCTTTACCATGTCTATCGGAATCGGGTATGGCTCCAGATCAAGTTTCTCGGTGATCCGTGTCACTGCATGATTAAAAAAGGATTCCCAGCGCCAGGTCATCAGTGATTTAAAGAAGTTGACACAAGAGAGGAGAGCGGGAAAAGGAAGGATCGCATGAAACGATTGCTCCATTCCTCGCCGAAATAGCTGGTAAAAAGCCCGTGGGCGGGATCACGCTCAGCACTGTACTGATCGTAAGCCCGCTGCAGGGATTCGACACGCTCAATCTGGTCAGGTGTGCTAAGCGCCTCCAAGTGCATAGCTGAATACGCCTGAATGATCTCAAGAAATGATTGCTCGACCAAAGGGGCGAGCTCAGCAATCGAGCCTCGAGCAAACAGGAGAAATGGTGAAAAATACTGATCAGCGTCATAGAAGCGCATCGCCTCACCAACAGCCAAGCTTGGATGCCTTGCCTGAATGGCTTCCAATCCTGCAAGGTAGCGTTCGGCATAGATCTTGCCCTGCTCTAGAGGCTGGAAGTCCATCACAGCAACCAGCTTGTCTCGAACTGCAAAGCTGAGCAGGTCGATGCCAAGGATCGGTTGATCGCGGCCAAACTCTGGGTAGGCGACCGCATTGAGAACTTGGACGGCATCACCGCCATCAAGTTGGGTCACTCTCCATCGGCGAATACCGGGGGCCTGCCATAGACTGCTCCGAATAACAGCTCCTTTGCGAGAATTGGCCTGATGAGCTAGATCGGAATCCAAGGATAGACGTGTTCCTCCTAAGGCTTCAATCTCCTTAATTAAGATGTCATGGTAACGGTCAAACATTGTCGGAGGCCCCATCCAACTTGATAGTATTCACGTCCGACATCTTAAGTTGATCCCGCCTAACTTCGCTGTCTCGGCGCAAGGCATGAAAAGATCCAATCTCGTGGCATCTGGTTTCAGTAGAGTAGCTTACTAGATTCACCCCACCCATCACCAACGAAGTTCCCACTCGGACACGGGTGTCATCGCTCAAGAACCAACAACGTTCCACCCCAGAATTGCGATCATACTCGGTATGCAGGGACATGACCCCATCATCACTGATGACATAGTGGCTAGCAACCGCCAAGCCTTCAAGGTAGCCAATATCGCGATACATTACACCCCTCGTAACATCACTTGGATCAGGAATATCGACCAGAACAGCAGCACTTCCCTCGGCGAGGTCAATCGACATCGTATTGCTCTGCCAATAGAATCTCGCCCCGCCAGCAGCGCCATCACTCGCAAGCTTGAACTGCTCACAAACACGGCCTACAGAACTATCATCAGGCCCGAAGGGTACGATGACAAGATTTGAACACCCTGACTCATCTTCACTCTCCTCAAAGTGGTGAACAGAGCGGTGAGACAGCCAGGTTCCAGCGCTTTTGGCTAGGAACTCCGCCATTGTACGCGGTGAAGCAGTCTGCATTGCTAATGACACACTCAGATCATCACTTGTTGCATACTGCATGATCGGAAGCATTTTCCTGCAGGATCCTCAGATTTTGTCATGACCCAGAACCTCCGTGCCGCAGCCCTCCAGGGGGCGAATCTACGTGGTCAGAACCTCATAGGCGCCAACCTATGCCGCGCCGATCTACGGGCAGCCGATCTGCGCGGTGCACAGCTGGCCCAGGCACGTCTCAACCAGGCCCGCTATGACGCGGCAACTCGCTGGCCAGAGGGGTTCGACTATCGCCACTCGGGGGCTGTCGGCCCGGGTGCCAACCTCTCTGGTAAGTACCTCTGCACCGCCGACTTACGTGGAATGGATCTCACAGGCTGCAGTATGTTAGGAATATATCTCAGTGGCGCTGACCTGCGCGGTGCCATCCTTGAAGACATCTCCTTTGTCGGCGGCGATCTGCGGCAGGCACGTTTTGGAGGTGCCTTGATGGCACGATGCCGCTTCAGGGACGCAGAGTTGGACGGTTGCGACTTTCGCGGGGCAGACCTACGCGGAGCTGATTTAACCCAGGCCCGCAGCATCAAGGGAGCGGTGTTTTCTGAAGCGCTGGGAAGCGAGGAATGGTCCTCTTCACTGCTGAGTCGGTCTCCCGCGGAACTGGATTGCTGGAATCCACTGGCGCGCTGCACTAGCCGCGACAGCCTCCTCTCGCTGTGAGGCTCAGATCTGGTCATGACGGAACGAACAGCCAGAGGAAAGCCTCCTAAGGAGTGCGTCCTCTGACTCCCCCTGCAGTGAAGTCTCCACAAATCAACCGGCGAGCACCCAGGTGCTGGTGATCAGTGGAATAGATCCAGCTGAGTCCTGTGATGGGGAGATGTTGAGGCGGATCTTCAACAACCCACTACCTTACCGACGCAGTGAGCCACCCAGGATCTCCACAACCTGCATCTGCAACAAAAACCACCGAAGGGATTGGTGAAAAAGGCTTGCTTGGAGGCCTCGATCCGCTCAAGCGCCGTGGCCGCTGCGCTCGGCAGTCCCCAGTCTCCACAGCTGAAGCGTTGCTGGCTCAGGGCCTGGCTCAGCCAGCATCGATCCCGACAAGGGAGGGTTTCTGGGCAGTGGGAGCCGATGGCCGCCACCAAACAGTGGGTCGGCTGCCATGGCGGCGATGGGCGCGAAGACGGATCGATCAGTGCTGGCAAGCTCTGGCGGGCACCAGCAGGGTTACGCTCTGAGCCAATCGATGGACCAATTCGGGTATGGCCAGGATCGGCGTAGTGCTGCTGAACCTCGGTGGGCCTGAGCGCATCGAAGATGTCGGCCCTTTTCTTTACAATCTTTTCGCTGATCCGGAGATCATCCGGCTACCCACGCCCCTACTGCAGAAGCCTCTGGCCTGGCTGATCAGCACCCTGCGCAGCAACAAGTCCAAGGAGGCCTACCGCGCCATCGGCGGTGGCTCTCCACTCCGCCGCATTACAGAACAGCAGGCGCGCGAGCTTCAGAGTGAGCTGCGGCAGCGGGGCATCGAGGCCACCACCTACGTGGCGATGCGTTACTGGCATCCATTCACCGAATCGGCCGTGGGTGACATCAAGGCGGATTCAGTCGATGAGGTGGTGGTGCTCCCCCTTTATCCCCACTTCTCGATCAGCACCAGCGGTTCGAGCTTCCGCGAACTGCAGCGCCTGCGCCAGGCCGATCCCGCCTTCAGCAAATTGCCGATCCGCTGCATCCGCAGCTGGTACGACCATCCCGGCTACGTGCTTGCGATGGCCGAGTTGATTGCCGCTGGGGTGCGCAGCTGCAAGGACCCCGCCTCGGCCCACGTGTTCTTCAGCGCCCATGGAGTGCCCAAAAGCTATGTAGAGGAAGCCGGTGATCCCTATCAGCAGGAGATCGAAGCCTGCTCGAGGCTGGTGTTGGTCAAGCTGGAGGAACTGCTCGGCCATGCAAATCCCTACACCCTGGCTTACCAGAGCCGGGTGGGTCCGGTGGAATGGCTCAAGCCCTACACCGAAGAAGCCTTGGTGCGGCTTGGTGAGGAGGGGGTCCAGGAGTTGGTGGTGGTGCCAATCAGCTTCGTGAGCGAGCACATCGAGACCCTCGAGGAAATCGATATCGAATACCGGGAAATCGCCACTAGAGCCGGCATCAGCAACTTCGTGCGCGTGCCCGCCCTCGACACCTACCCCACCTTCATCAAGGGTCTGGCTGATCTGGTACAACTGGCCCAGGCCGGCCCCGAAGTGAACCTGGATCAGGCCGCCTCCCTGCCCAGCCAGGTGAAGCTCTTCCCCCAGGACAAGTGGGCTTGGGGGTGGAACAACAGCTCGGAGGTCTGGAATGGTCGCCTGGCGATGCTCGGGTTCTCGGCCTTCCTGCTGGAGTTATTGAGTGGCCGAGGTCCGCTTCATGCCCTTGGTTTACTCTAAGAGTTCGCTGAAAAATTCAGGCTGCTCTGCGAAAATGCAGCAGCTAGGGAACAGCTGCTGCTGATAACGGCAATGGAGCAAGGGCTGTTCGGCGTCGATTAAATGGGTAACAAATTCCATGAGGCAACGCAGCCGCCCACGTAGTTGACCCCGTGTACCTGCAGGAGCAGCTCTCCTTCCTTGACCTGGCTCTCCACTGTGCAATGGGGCTTCTTTCCCCCTGGTGAACAGCACACTGGCTCCCTCCAGCAGCCGCTTCTTCCATTCGCTCACCTGGATCGGGTGCACCGCGTGGTCGGCGGCGATCGCCTGGAGAGCCGTGCGGCCACTGATGCCTCCCTGGCGACTCTGGTCTTGAGATTGGGGGCTGTGGGTATGGCGTTTGCTGATGGGCTAAAGCCCCACTAAGGGGCGGGGCCCTGAATCAAAAGTTAACGATGGAGCCTTCCCAGAAAACCCAGGCCATCTCACACCCATGGCGTCGAACCCGGGTTGTTCTTAACATTTTATTCTGTTTTAAGTTTTGTTGGTGGCGGTCCCTGTCCCCGCGGGACAGGGCAAGAGAACTGAAAGAGTCCCTCTCAAGTGGCTGGAACAACCCTCGTTCCCATCACTGCGTCACCACCACTCCATTCTCTCCTCCCCCATGCTCGACGCCTTCTCCCGCGCTGTTGTCAGCGCTGACGCCAAGACAGCCACCATCGGTGGTGCCGAACTGGCCGCCCTGCGCCAATACGTGGCTAATGGCAACAAGCGCCTTGATGCCGTCAACGCGATTGCCAGCAACGCCAGCTGCATCGTTTCCGACGCCGTGTCAGGCATGATCTGCGAAAACACCGGTCTGATCCAGGCTGGTGGCAACTGCTACCCCAACCGCCGCATGGCCTCCTGCCTGCGTGATGGTGAAATCGTTCTTCGCTACATCTCCTACGCCCTGCTGGCCGGCGATGCCTCCGTCCTCGACGACCGCTGCCTCAACGGCCTCAAGGAAACCTACATCGCTCTGGGTGTGCCCCTGCAATCCACTGGTCGGGCCGTGGCGATCATGAAGGCCTCCTCCTGTGCTCACATCAGCGAGACCAACACCAGCGGCACCAATCCAGACGAAACCCGTTTCAACAAGATGCAAACCATCCAGGGCGACTGCTCGGCTGTGGTTTCAGAAGCGGCCAGCTACTTCGATCGCGTCATCAGCGCACTCGGCTGATTCCCTCCCGTCTCTGACTGATCCTTCTCCAACCCATTCGTTTCAAAGTCTCCAATGAAATCTGTTGTCACCACCGTCGTCACAGCTGCTGACGCCGCCGGTCGTTTCCCCACCCAGTCCGACCTGGAAGCGGTCCAAGGTTCAATCCAGCGTTCTGCCGCTCGTCTGGAAGCCGCTGAAAAGCTCGCTGCCGGGCTTGACAAAGTTGTCCAGGAAGCTGGCGATGCTGTCTTCAAGAAGTACCCCTACCTCAAGCAGTCGGGCGAAGCTGCTAGCAACCAAATCAAAACCGACAAGTGCTACCGCGATATCGCTCACTACATGCGTCTGATCAACTACTCCTTGGTGGTTGGCGGCACCGGCCCGATTGATGAGTGGGGCATTGCCGGCGCCCGTGAGGTCTACCGCACCCTCAATCTGCCCACCGCAGCTTATGTGGAGGCCTTCTCCTACACCCGTGAGCGCGCTTGCGCACCGCGCGACATGAGCCCTGAAGCCGCCAAGGAATTCAAGGCTCTGCTCTCCTATGTGATCGAGTCACTCTCCTGATCACAGCGATCCTTCTCAGCGGCCTCTAGCCTGTCTGCACTGCGGCCCCCATGGGGCCGCTTTTTTCTGGCAGACGTTCTGCGCAGCACACGTATCCTTACCCAGCCTCTCCATGCCTCTCGACGACCTGTTCGCTCAACTCCACCATCCCAATCCTCATCAGCGCGACAGGCTGATGCACGAGATCATCGCCAGCGGTGATCAGAGCGTGAAAACACGTCTGCTCGGCCTGCTGGATGCTGAAGATGTGAGCCTGCGTCGGAGTGCGGTTCGTGCCATGGGGGCGATCGGACCATCTGTGGAACCATTACTCCGAGAAAAACTGTCTGAAACCATCGATCCAACCACCAGTGCCAGTTGCTGCAAAGGCATGGCCCAGATCGCCGTCGCCTGGCCGAAGCACTCATTCAGTGAGCAGACGCTCACTCTGCTGGGTCAGAAGTGTCTGGAACCAAATCCAGTGGTCCAGCTCACAGCTGTGATGGCTCTTGGGGAAATGGGATCGTTGGCCCTGCCCGCCTTGGAACGCGCCCTGAACGGAGATGATCTTGCTGTGATCATGGCCACGCTCAATGCCCTTGCCTCAATGAACCACTCTAAAGGCAAAACTCTTGTGACAACATTTATCGCCAATGGCAAGCATCAGGAAGATCCACTGATCCAGCAAGCCGCCAATCAGGCACTTGAACGATTCACAACTCAAGCCTGGCGGGCCTGATATCTCCAGACTCATTGAGCTGCTCGAGCTGGCGGATTGCCAGCGCCATCACAGGCTTGACACTTGGATCCTTCTCCGCAGCAGCAGCCTCTCTAACTTGATCTAGCACTCGAGGATCCTTCTGTTTGACAAGGGCCAATGCTGCCACCCTTCGCACCACCCCCGATGGATCTGACAACCCAATGAGCAGCGAAGGTAAGTACTGAGGATCCAACATATTACCTAGAACTGTCACGACTTCAGCCCTGACATCAGCCGAAGAATCAGAATAACAATTGATCAACAGCACTTTCAGCTCAATGTCCTCGCTGGATCGTACGAGATCAGCCATCACTCCGACCACAGCCGCACGTTGATCCTCGTTCCCATGCTGAAGGGTCTCTTTGATAGGGCCAAGATCCTCAGCACCAATGAAAGAGAGTGCCCAACTGGCCAATCCCTTGACGATGGAACCTGCCCCAGGATCCTGAAGCTGCCTCATCAAGAAAGGAACAGCTTCTGCACCACAACGAGCCATGGCGCCGGCCGCCGAGCCCTGCACAACGGGATCGGGGTCGTGACTGAGCGCCGCATCGAGATCGGGTAAGGCTTCTGGGGCCTCGATCAGGGTCAGCGTCTTGGCAGCAGCGCGGCGAACCGTCACATTCTCATGGCCACGCATCGCCCTGATGAGGAACGGAATCGCTGGACGGCCGATCTCCCCAAGCGTCTCGGCAAAATTAAGGCGGATCAAGCCCCGTGAATCCCCCAATCCCTCCACCACTCGAGCCAAGGCCTCAGGGTCATCGCTGCTGAATTGACCGGAAGCCAGAGCAGAACGAACTTCGGTAAGTAACGCGTCATTTTCCTTGGGAGTGAACTGAGGCGAGATCGTGCCACTCATGCAGAAACCAGGTCTTGTGGAAGCATTCTCAAGCACGCCGCTGCCCCCATGGGAATGGATCACAAGATCTGAAGAGGCCTTGCCGACATGGAAACTCCATCCTAGATAGAAGGACCAACAACTGTCACCATGGTCGCAACCTTGAGCAAGCGGGAACAAGCGGGCCGACAGCGGCCTTGGCAATACCTTGTCCGGTCCATTGTGGAGACGAATCCTGCAGACTCAAAAACGTCAAACAAACATGACGACAATGAACAGCATGCAGAATCTACATTAAATCCAAGCGACGAAAATGCCTTGGCCATGCTCAGCTTAGCCGAACTCCGCAGGAAAGCCTCGGAGCAGGGTATCGACACAGCAAAAAAACTTTCCAGGGCAAAACTCATCGAACTTCTCTCCCGCTAGAAAGTGCAGACTCCTTCGCCTGCGAGCTTCACTAGTCTCGCCCATCCCGGCCAGTGCTGAGTTAAAATTTGACGTAAATTTTTTGGGTGCTAAACTAACAACACAGTGCGATAAAATCAGGCTATGACATCAGCAAATAAACCCAAAGAGTCTGCTGAATATTTACAAACAATTCAATCGCAAGCTCGCTTATTTATCATACCCGATTCATCGCGCATAAGTGGCGAAAGTCGCAGAATCTTGAATGAAACAAACCTGGGGAAACGCTTACTTGAGCCGAATGAGCTCTCCTCAATCTGCGCAGAATCCCAGGCAGAACCTGTGGCAATCCTGACGTTCCAGCATATGATGGATGGGCTCGTTGAGCATGCAAGGCTAAGGATCAAAAAGCAATTTCCGCTGTTGTTCAAGATCAACGGCGCCCTGTACACGCCCGATCGTTCCAAGGCCTGTTGGCGCGACCTTTGGCATTTCCTCAGGATCACCACCTACGGAGCAGCGATCGACGATCTCAGTTTTTGCGATCAGCAAGGCTATGCCGCCACTATGGAGCTCTATCGCCTGTTCAACGTGCCCGTTGACGCCATGGCCGCGGCCCTTGTCGACATGGCCAGCACCTATCGCGAAAGATTGCAATCCGCCCCATCAGCTACAGAGCAGCAGCTGATTGGCGGCTTGGGACACATCCACACATCCCTGCAGCGAGCCCGTCACTTGAGCTGGGAGATGCCTGTGTAGCCATCGTGGTACTGGTCATGAATGACCCCCGAAGGCAATACAAGACGAAGCCCTTCCACAACAGCATAGAATGAGCGCAGACAATCAACGGCCATGGAAACGAAGACAAGCTTCGTGCTCTCGCATAACTTCCAGCTACCGAACGAGAAGTACAATGAGCTACGGGAAGGCTCTTTAGTAGCTCTTCTCTCGCACGGATTGGCCAACGGCATCGCTATCGAAGGGCTTGTTCACCCCCATTGGCGAGCCAAGATCACGGCGCCCCTCGAACCGATCGCTCTGGCACGCCTCCTCGGCCAGTCCCTGAGAAGCGAACGGGTGAAGGCTGGTGAGTCCGATGCTTATACCGTTCTGCTGCTTGGAGGGCGCAAGGATCAGGCCGCTCAGCCAGGATCTCCGTTGCAAGCTGGGATGTGGGGAGTTGATATGGTGGAAACAACAACGCCCCAGGCCTTTCTCAGTGCCCTCTCCTGGGAAGCCATGAAAGCCAGTCGAGCACTCGATGCCGTCTTCGAAGTGTGGGAGCCTGATTGCCAGTGAGTTCAGACCATGTCCGATAACCGCTTCCACAACATCCACCCCGGCCTGGGCAAGGATGAGGCCATCTCCATGCTTTTGAGACCACTTGAGGAACTTGACCTTGATAGTGATCGCTACACGGCAGCGGCACACCTGATCAATTTCCCCGGTGAGGACAGTGAAGCTGCACTGATAGCCTGCCTCAGGGACACTGACACGGCTCAAGCCCAGAGGATTGCTCGACGTAAATCAGTGGAAACTCTGGCCCGATTGGGCTGTCGACAAGCAATCCCCGACATTGTGGAATGCTTAACCAGCAAGGATCCCTACTTAGTTGAGAATGCCAGCTGGGCCCTAGGTCAGCTGGGCGCAGATGATGTTGGCATTCAGGCCAACCTGATCAACCTTTTGGCCGACCCCAGCCAGAGCAGGAGGGTGATCGTGCAGGTTCTCTCACGCCAGCGATGCCAGGCAGCCCTGGCACCCATCTCAGCATTCATGGATGCCGACGACGGCATGCTGGCCACCGCCGCGATCACCGCCCATGCACTGATTTCAGGTAACAGCTCAAACCTGGAAAATCTGGAGCCGTTCCTCTTTCATCCCAATGTGAACGTACGGCGAGGGGTGATCCAGGACCTGATGGACGCCGGTTGGCTGCCAGCCATTCCGACCATCGGACAGGCGCCGGTATCTCCTGTGTTTCGGCTTCGGGGGATCCGACACCTGGCCAACCTGGCAGCGGATGCAGACGCGGCCTCCTTCGGCGTCGCCCCATCCGATGACATCCTGTTGAATGTCATCGACCATCAGATCGATGATCGTCCCCAAACCCTGCGGCTCGTTCATCGCTACGACCAGCCCCAGGAACTTGGAGCACTGGTGCGCGAGCTTTACGGTACCGACTTCGGACGCAGCTACCTGGCGATCGCCACCTTGACGGATCAGTTCGGCAGCAGCGCCTTGCCGACACTGGTGACAAGCTTTGAGGAAGAGGGCTGGAACGACTACGGCGCCCACTACCACCTGATGCATTTGTTTGGTCGACTGGGCGACCCAATGCTGCTGCCTCTGGTGCTGGATGGGCTGAACAACCTGCGACCCCAGTTCCTGAAATCACGCCCGGCAGCCGCCCTGGCCCTGGCGCGACTTCAAGGACCTGAAGCCGGAACTGCTCTTCTGGACCAAGCCGTCAACGCCAGGAGCTGGGAGCTTCGCTACGCCTGTTTGATGGCGATGGAAAGCCTTGGCCTCAGCCCTCCGGAAGCGTGCCTGAGCGATGAGGATCGGCTGGTTGGCCTGCGGGCGAGGCGCTGTCGCCATGCTGTTGGGTCAACTGGCTGATCAACTGGTCAACCCCCGAATCTCCGGATGCTCGTTCAGGTCTCGGTCAACCTTGGCCTTGGGAAGCTTCAGCTTGTGCCCCATGCTGATCAAGTCCTGCACAAGCCGCTGCCGGTACGCCTGCAGGTCCTCGATGGCAAGCTCAAGCTCTACCTGCCCGTCGGAACTCATTGCGGAGAGGTCGCTGAGGTCTGTCATCAATCATTCCAATGGGCTTGTCCTGCCCATCCTCCATCCTGAGCCCGGCCTGCGGACGGCTGCTTGTTACGAAATCCTATGAGTCCCCACACTCAGGTCCAGGGGGAGCTTCTGAGATTTATGTTCAGTGAGCGATAAAGACGCACTGGTCCAACAAGGCTAGAAACCTTGCTGGCCACAGGGATTGCTCCACGCCTTGGCCTGTTGACATGTCGGATTCGGCACCCAAACAGCTGAGCATCGCAAGTATTCCTCACCAAGGCCAAACCCGCTCGTCTTGTCGCGACTGAGATCTCCCTCTTCAGGAACCCATGCTCGACGCCTTCTCCCGCGCTGTTGTCAGCGCTGACGCCAAGACAGCCACCATCGGTGGTGCCGAACTGGCCGCCCTGCGCCAATACGTGGCTAATGGCAACAAGCGCCTTGATGCCGTCAACGCGATTGCCAGCAACGCCAGCTGCATCGTTTCCGACGCCGTGTCAGGCATGATCTGCGAAAACACCGGTCTGATCCAGGCTGGTGGCAACTGCTACCCCAACCGCCGCATGGCCTCCTGCCTGCGTGATGGTGAAATCGTTCTTCGCTACATCTCCTACGCCCTGCTGGCCGGCGATGCCTCCGTCCTCGACGACCGCTGCCTCAACGGCCTCAAGGAAACCTACATCGCTCTGGGTGTGCCCCTGCAATCCACTGGTCGGGCCGTGGCGATCATGAAGGCCTCCTCCTGTGCTCACATCAGCGAGACCAACACCAGCGGCACCAATCCAGACGAAACCCGTTTCAACAAGATGCAAACCATCCAGGGCGACTGCTCGGCTGTGGTTTCAGAAGCGGCCAGCTACTTCGATCGCGTCATCAGCGCACTCGGCTGATTCCCTCCCGTCTCTGACTGATCCTTCTCCAACCCATTCGTTTCAAAGTCTCCAATGAAATCTGTTGTCACCACCGTCGTCACAGCTGCTGACGCCGCCGGTCGTTTCCCCACCCAGTCCGACCTGGAAGCGGTCCAAGGTTCAATCCAGCGTTCTGCCGCTCGTCTGGAAGCCGCTGAAAAGCTCGCTGCCGGGCTTGACAAAGTTGTCCAGGAAGCTGGCGATGCTGTCTTCAAGAAGTACCCCTACCTCAAGCAGTCGGGCGAAGCTGCTAGCAACCAAATCAAAACCGACAAGTGCTACCGCGATATCGCTCACTACATGCGTCTGATCAACTACTCCTTGGTGGTTGGCGGCACCGGCCCGATTGATGAGTGGGGCATTGCCGGCGCCCGTGAGGTCTACCGCACCCTCAATCTGCCCACCGCAGCTTATGTGGAGGCCTTCTCCTACACCCGTGAGCGCGCTTGCGCACCGCGCGACATGAGCCCTGAAGCCGCCAAGGAATTCAAGGCTCTGCTCTCCTATGTGATCGAGTCACTCTCCTGAACCCCAAGGCGCTGATCAACTACTTCTCCAAAGGCCCCTCACGGGGCCTTTTTTCAAAGCGCTCAAACCTCTATAGGCCTCTTGAGGTAACAGATCACGCACTAAAAGGCAATGGGCAGGAAGCCTTTAGTATGATTTTCAAGACTTAAACCTTGGCACCCGCGGCCCCAGGGTATGCCACCAGTTCCCCGAGCACTCCCAGCATGACTTTTGGACCTGCCTCCTTCCTTGGTGTAGAGCGCTTCACATCTATCAACGCTCAAGAGCATTTCTCTGGTGATGCCAACGCTGACAAGGACGTCATCATCCGAGCCATTTACCGTCAGGTCCTTGGCAATGCCTATGTGATGGAGGAAGAGCGCCAGATCGTAGCCGAGTCGCAGTTCAAGCTTGGCCGCATCAGCGTTCGCGAGTTTGTTCGACTGCTATCCAAAAGTGCAACGTACCAAAGCCGTTTTTTCGATACATGCAGCCGGTATCGCTATATTGAACTCACTTTCAAGCATTTACTTGGGAGAGCTCCAGACAACTTCGAAGAAATGCGGGGCCATAGCGAAATTCTAGATCATTTCGGGTATCAATCGGATATCGATAGCTATATCGACAGCGCCGAATATCAAAATCGATTTGGCGAGGATACAGTTCCTTACCTGCACGGCTGGCAAACCGGTCCTGGAAAGAGTATGCGCGAATTCACCTGGATGTTCCAGCTCACTCGGGGCGCCAGCAGCAGCGATCTCAAGGGAGACGTAGCCGGAATTGCCCCCAAACTTGGTGGTGCCGCTTACCAGAACACGAGCTTCCCGGTGATCAGCCCTGGTAATACAGCTAGCAGCTTCCGGCTTGCACCCCAGAATGGTGTGGGCAAAACCCGAGCAGGGGTTGGAGCGGGCCAGGAAGGCAAAATCTACAAGATTCAGGTGAGCGGATACCGAGCAAACAATGTTCAAAAGTTTTCCCGCTATCGCCAATCCAATCGAGTGTTCTATGTACCGTTCGAGAAACTCTCAGAGCAGTTTCAGCGCATCCACGCTGAAGGCGGAAAAATAGCAAGCGTGACCCCTGTCAATTGATCGATTCACCTGAGTCCTATTCATTATCATCCCATGCCCACCATTAATCGGTATCAGGCTGCGTCTGCCAATCTGATGCAGCCGAACATAGCTCCAACAAGTTTCTGGCCTCAAGCGGGAACAGAGGCCTGCCAGGTTGCAATTCGTGCCGCCTACAAACAGGTTTTTGGAAACATCGGCGTGATGGAGAGTGAGCGGCTATTCACTTCCGAATCCAGGCTAACAAACGGCGAACGATCAATTCGCGAGTTTGTCACTGAGCTTGGTTGCTCAGAACTGTATCGTCGTCGCTTCTTCGAGACATGCTCACCCCACCGTTTTGTAGAGCTTAATTTCAAGCACTTTCTTGGTCGTGCTCCGCAGTCCGAAGCGGAAGTGACAGAACATGTAGAGCTTCTTCAGGGCAAAGGTCTTGAGGAGGAAATCAAAAGTTATACCAACGGCGAAGAATATCTAAACGCTTTTGGAGAAGATACTGTTCCTTATCTGCGTTCAGTGGTAAGCCAAGTCAGTCTTGCTCAGAACAATTACACCAAGATGCTCTTGCTTAAGGGCACCAACAGCAGCAGCGATAACTCCCAACCGAAACGATCACAGACCCTTCCCTACCTTGCCGCGGCGGCAAGGGCTATGTCGGGTTTGAGTTTCGGTCGATACAATCCATCTCCAACGGCTGTTTACAAGCCGATGCGTTCCACCTCAGGGCTCGACACAGCGCCCCTCAGCCCTTCACTCTACGCCGGCTTTGGAGTCTCACAGCAAGATCAAGAACGCTTAGAATGTTTGGTTGGCAGCAGCGCCGAAGATGTCAAGCAAGTGATTCGCGCCGTCTACCGCCAGGTGCTTGGCAATCCACACCTGATGGAAGGGGACATCCCAACTTCGCTTGAATCGCAACTGATTGACGGGAAACTCAGTGTCAGGGCCTTCATCCGTGAGCTCTGTCTCACAGCTCATTATCAACAGCGATTCTTTGCCAAGGCTTCACCCTATCGCTTTGTCGAGTTGCTATTCAAGCAACTGCTTGGCCGTGCTCCAGAAAATCAAGCAGAATTCAGAGTTCCGCTTGACATCGTGATTCGCCAAGGGTATACAGCCACGATTGACCATTTCGTCAACAGCGAAGAATACATCAACAGCTTTGGAGAGAACGTCGTTCCCTATCTTAAAGCCGTAAAGTCTGCGCAAGGCCGCAGCCAAAGCAATTTCAACCGTACGCTTGCACTCGTCAATGGCTTCAGCGGTGGGGACCGTCAAGTCACCAGTTCTCGTCTGCTCAATCAGGTGACTGGAGGAGCCAATCAGATCATTCCACTGCGCTCGACTGCATCCAGTGGATCGATGCAGCCGCCCGGCAAGCGCTACCGAATTGAGGTCACAAGTCAAACCTTCGGGAGTCGTCGTCGTAGGGCGGCAACAACCTATGAGGTTGCTGGAGACCGCATGACGAGTCAACTGAAGTTCATTCACAGCACAAGCGGCCGTATTGTCAGCATCAGTGAGATCGTCTGAGATCCACTGATGCAAGTTTAGTCTCAGCAAAGCAACTTGTTGCTCCCATTCCCCTTCTCACTTGCTCTAAAACAATGTCTCTCTGGATGCAATCCAACCCCACAAGTGAACTCTGGGCGAGTTCAAGCGAAATGGAGCTGGACGATGTCATGCTCTCCGTCTATCGTCAAGTCTTGGGGAATGCTCACGTAACTGAGTCCGATCGGCTGACCACAGCCGAATCTCAGTTGCGGAATCGTGACATTTCCGTCAGGCAATTTGTCGCCGCTGTCGCCCTCTCTGATGCCTACAGGCAACGATTCTTTGACACGAACTCACAGTATCGTTTCATCGAATTGAACTTCAAGCATTTGCTTGGCCGCGCGCCTCGGAATCAGGCCGAAATTGCCGAACACACAGCCATCTACGCAGCTGCCGGCTATGAGGCCGACATTCTTTCCTACATTGAAAGTGACGAATACAGCTCCGTTTTCGGAGACAACATTACCCCTTTCACCCGCACAGATTCGGCCCAGCTCTCCCAAACAAGAGACTTCCTGCGCACGATTAACCAATGCCGCGGTTTTGCCAGCAGCGACCTAGCTCAAAGCCAGCCAAACGCTCGAAGCTTGGCCTCCAACATTGCAGAATCGGCCAATCCTCCGACAGCCACTCGATCGGGCGGAAATCGAAACGGACGCTTCGAAATTGTGATCGACATGCCCCGCAACAGTGCTGTCAACCGACGGGCTGCCCAAGTCATCACTGTTGACTATGCTCAACTCAGCCAGCGAATCAATGTGATCCAGCGCCAGGGTGCTCGCATTCGCACAATCAAGCCTGTCGCCAAGTAAACTCGAGCAGATTCCATCGTGTTGCCACCATGCTAGTCATGGTGGCTTTCTCTTGCATATTGTAAATTCATTAATCTAGGCCTACTCAAAGAATCCCCAGGCTAAACCGAAACTCAAAGACTTGAAGACCTTGGCCGATATCTCAATCTCAGACTTCGTCGAGAGATCCCTTGGAACATGGCATTCCAAGCGCAGTGGTCACAACCTGGCCTTTCGGCATGTCGAGGAGGTCGAATCCACGATTGAAATCATTGCTGAGCCCCATGATTCCGCTGAGTTAATCCAGCTACTGAACTCTAATGAGGTGGACAGCCAAGCAATTACCAGCCCTTTTCGCATGTCTTGGCGCGGGAGTTCCGATTGGGATGAATCAGAAGTCAGCGCTGGTGAATGCCTGCTCGTCCCAGTCCCGGATGGCACAAGAAGCGGAAGGCTGCTCCGAAGCATAGGTTATACAGAAGAAATTCCTGCCGTAGGTCACTATAGACTTGACGACGATGGGGCGTTTACGCTGATTACTCCTTACCAAGGTTCAAGCGCAGAAGAGCGCATCTGGTTTGCCACAAAGGATGTGAGACTGCGAGTATCGTTGATGCGAACTAAGGGCGGCCAAGGTATCGTCCAAGCTTCTTTTTCTTCAGAGATTCGCCAACGGGATGGGAGCTGAGTAGACATAATCAATGATTGAGATGCAGTTGACCGACACCCAAGCCCGTCAGTGTATTCAGCTCATGGTGGGCTCCTTCCGCAATGATCGCCAGTTTGCCACCCACTCCACTGAGGTATCTCATATTCAACTAGCCTTTCGCCCATTCAACGCTCCTGGCTTTGATGGTTGTTGGCTGTACTCAGAACAGGCCTACACCTTTGACCTCTGGCGTCCGTATCGGCAAGGTGTACACCATGTAACACAACTGTCGGATCGGCTCAGAATCGATAACTTCAGTCCACCTGATCCCCTATTTGTAGCAGGTGCGAGCCATGAACCCAGTCTTCTGAAGACCTTGGAGCGGAGCAAGCTGACTGCAAGGCCTGGCTGCGCTATGGAGTTCTTCCCAAAAGACACAGGTGGCTTCCGCGGCCAGCTTGAAGAAGGCTGTCGCTGCATGGTGCCCCGCGACGGCCAGCTCACCTATCTCGTTAGTGAAGTTCTACTTGAAGAAGGCCTATGGCGTAGCCGTGATTTCGGCTGTGACCCAAAGAGCCATGAACAACGCTGGGGTCTCACTGATCGACAGTTTGAGTTTGAGCTCATTGAGAGTTTTGCTCACGAGTTGACACATTCTTTTGATCCTGCCAAGCCACTTCCATGAGTGGAGCCATTCTGCCCCCAATGGCCAAGCAGCGTCTCAGGAGCTGGATACGGAGCCGCCACCTTGTTCTTAAGGGCAACTTCCTGCTCATGGAGTCACTTGAGCAGAACGCCATTGATCGCTTTGCGGAAGCCGTTGAGAGCCTTGATGGACACCTCATCAGCGTGAACACCGACAAGAGTCTTTCCTCAGGAAATCGCACTATCCGCGTGCTTCAAGGCAAGGCCTCAATGCTGAATCAGCACTGGGGTGAGCTACTACAATACTGGGCAGAAAAAGGAGGGTTTTACAGTCGTTTTGACGAGCGTGGGTGACCTTTTGTTAACACCTCCCCCCTCTGGACCGTGCGCATTAAATAATAGACAGATCGCTTGGCCCCCAGTGCTTGGCATCGGCAAGCCAGCGAAGCCCTTTCCCCTAGCGTTTCGACGTTCTGGAGTTTGTCAGGGTCTTTCACGACACTCCCTCAAAGAATAGGTGCCAACCCCATGTTTGACGCTTTCACAAAGGTTATTGCCCAAGCTGATGCGCGTGGCAGCTTCATCTCTGCTGGCGAACTCGATGCCTTAGCTGCGATGGTTTCAGACAGCAACAAGCGGCTGGATGCAGTCAATCGCATCACAAGCAATTCATCCTCGATCGTCGCCAACGCCGCTCGCGCCCTTTTTGCTGAGCAACCCGGCCTGATCTCACCCGGCGGCAATGCTTACACCAGCCGTCGCATGGCTGCTTGCCTCCGCGACATGGAGATCATCCTGCGTTACGTGACCTATTCCATTTTCAACGGAGACTCCAGCGTTTTGGAGGATCGTTGCCTGAATGGACTGCGCGAGACCTACCTGGCTTTAGGCACCCCTGGCGCCTCGGTTGCGGAAGGTGTCCGCAAGATGAAAGAAGCTGCTCTTGGCATTGTGAACGATCGTGCCGGTATCACCCAGGGTGATTGCACCGCACTTTCTTCTGAAATCGGCACCTACTTTGACAGAGCCGCATCTTCTGTCGCCTAAGGCTCCCATTCAGCTGAACAACCCTTTCTTTCTTTCTCGCTTTCCATGAAATCCCCACTCACAGAAGCCGTCTCCACCGCTGACTCCCAGGCTCGTTTGCTGAGCAACACGGAGATTCAAGCCGCCTTCGGTCGCTTTAGTCGTGCCAAGGCAGGCCTTGAAGCCGCCAAGCAACTGACCGCCAAGGCCGACGCCTTGGTCAACGGGGCCGCCCAGGCGGTTTACACCAAGTTCCCTTACACTACACAGCAGCAGGGACCGAACTACGCTTCAACTACAGAGGGCAAAGCGAAGTGTGCTCGAGACGTTGGCTACTATCTTCGTATGGTGACCTACTGTTTGGTTGCAGGTGGTACAGGTCCAATGGACGACTACCTGATTGCAGGGCTTGACGAGATCAACCGTACTTTTGAGCTCTCTCCCTCCTGGTATGTAGAAGCTCTTCGCTACATCAAATCCAACCATGGTCTGAGTGGCGAAGCTGCAACCGAAGCCAATAACTACCTCGACTATGCGATCAACGCCCTCGTCTGACAAGACATAGACATCGGTGTCTCTCATGGGGGCTTAATGCCCCCATTTTCATGGAACTATTGGGCTCTGGTTAGATGGTGAGGCAAACAGATGCGGAGCCAATAGGAACTCCCATCAGCGAAGCCGAGGCCTTGCGCAGGCTCGGGTTGGTTGACGATGCATCCTCCCGTTACTACGCCGCTTGGTGGCTGGGAAGGCATCGCAGCGACAATCCAAGAACCATCACGTTGTTGCTGGAAGCCCTTCGAGACCGCCACGTTGTTCATCCAGGGCAGGATCTAGATGCAACTGCAGTGGCTAGAAATGCCGCACGAGCCCTTGGAAAACTTGGGCCGGCAGCGCGCCAGGCGATTCCCGATCTGCTCTCTGCGCTCGAGGATGAAGATCCAGGGCTGCGCGAAGCGGCGTCCCGGAGTCTTGGAAACTTAGGTGCCAAGGAGGCTGTTGAGCCACTGGCTCGCCGCCTAAAAGGAGGGCTAACTGGACCCGGACGTTCTCAGAGTGGCACGGCTCGTCTGGTTGAACCATGCGAAGCCATCATTGAGACCCTGGGAGAGCTGGGGGTGGCAAGTCCCGAGGTGCTGGAGGTCATCACTCCCTTTCTCGACCACGAACGTCCGGTGGTGAGCAATGCCGCCGCACGGGCGCTCCTTCAACTCACCGGTCAGCCCTGCTGGGGAGAGAGGCTCGTCGCGATGCTTCGGCACCCACAGTTGCAGGTACGACGATCGGCTCTTCTGGACTTGGGCGCCTGTGGATGGTTACCGGCACTGTTGCCCATCTCCCAGACTCTGGCCGAAAATAGCCTCAAACTGATTGCTCTTCGAGGGCTTGCAGAGGCTGCAGCGGACCCATGCAGCACTGAAGCTGTCCTTGCGGCGATGGATGAGTTGCTGTGAAGACATCCGCATCCCCAGATGAATTGGCAAATCTGATTGCTGCTGTCCAACTGGCCTGCACTGGCGAGGCGCTTCTGGACGCCACCGAAGCCCTCAGCGCCATGGCAGACCCTGGCAGCCTGGATTGTCTGATGGAGATTCTCACTTACAACAACCCAGGAGCAGCCGTGGCAGCCGTGGAGGGGCTGGTCTCGATCGGTGGGCCAGCCGTGGCCCCACTGCTCGCCAATCTGGATCAACACAACTACGGAGCCAGAGCCTGGGCGGTCAGAGCCCTGGCTGGTATCGGCGACGTCCGAGGTCTTGCTGTTTTGGAGCAGGCTCTGGCAGAAGACATGGTGCCAAGCGTGCGACGAGCTGCCGCCTGTGGCCTCGGAAGGCTTCAGCTGCAGGGCCTTGGGCAGGAGCAGCAAGAGGAGGTGATCCATCGCTGTTTCACCTCCCTGGAGATGGGCCTGAGCGATGGGGAGTGGATTGTTCGCTACGCCGTAGTGGTAGGTCTGGAAAAACTCACTCCGGCCCTTCAGTCACCTCCTGGAGACGTCTCTAGGGTGATCGAAAGCCTCGGCGGCCTTGTCAATGAAGAGAAGGAGCCTGTGATGGTGGTAAGAATGCGGGCAGACTTGGCTCTAAGACGGCTGAACGCCAAGCGGCCAGATCGCAACTTGACCAAGTGAAAACTCAGACTCAATTGAACATGACACAGCGTATCCTTTTCGTCTGTTTAGGCAACATTTGTCGATCGCCCGCTGCCGAGGGGATTTTTCTTCATCTGTTGGATTTAACCGAATTCAAGTCTAACTATCTTGTCGATTCTGCAGGGACGGGAGCATGGCACGTCGGAAATGATGCCGACAAGAGAATGCGGGCAGCAGCGGCGAAACGCGGGGTCAACTTACTCAGCAAGGCACGCCAAATCACAGAGGACGATCTCATGAATTTCGATCGGATCCTTACGATGGATCAGGAAAACTTCAAGCAAGTATGCAGAATGGCCGCACAAAGTGGGATTGACCAAGACAAAATTGCCTTAATAGAGCCGATCACCAATCATTGCTGCAAGTTTTCAGCAACAATGATCCCTGATCCCTACTACGGCGACGATAATGGGTTTGAAGATGTGCTCGATCTGCTGGAAGATGCTTGCGCCGGCTTACTTGCTCGCCTCAACGAGAGGAGCCATTCTTAACCATGCTCACCATGGAATGGATCATCATGCCAAAGGCATGATCGCCGCTGCTTAGAGGACGCTTGGATGGACGTCGAATTGTGGAATCGGAAGCGCTTGAATAGTTCAAAGCTGCCGATGAAGAGTTCGCTGTCGTTGTGCTTGATGACATTCCGAGAAGCGCCTTCTGAATTCAACTTGCTTCAAACACTACCGGTGTGGGGGAGTATCCCAGGGCGGCTTCGAAACAAACCGTCAAGATCCTGGCCAAGCTTCCTCCGGGACCCGTTCGCGGAACAGGTCCACCAGGGTCTGGATCACCAACTCAATCGTCATCCCATCGGTGACCAGTTCCTGGGCATCAGGGGCCTGTCGCAGGGGGCCACCTCCCGGCTGGCATCGGCGTGGTCGCGGCTTGCGATCTGCTCCTCCAGCTCGGCAAGGGGAGGAACCGGGAAGCCCCGCTGCTCAAGATCGAGGGCCCGCCGCCGGGCCCGCTCCTCCACCGTGGCCGTCAGGAACACCTTCAGATCGGCGTGGGGGAACACGGCGGTGCCGATGTCGCGGCCTTCGGCCACCAGCCCCCCGTTCGCCCATGGCCTGCTGCTGGCGGGTGAGGGCCGCCCGCACGCAGGCGTGGGCCGCCACCATGGACACCTGAGCGGTGACGTCGGGGCTGCGGATGGCCTCGCTCACGTCATGGCCGTTGATGCACACCCGCTGCTCGCCGCCCGCCGCCGTGCTCAGTTGCAGGTCGAGGCCCTGCAGCAGCGGCTCGATCGCGGCCCCATCGCTGGGATCCACCCCCTGCTGCTGCACCCACCAGGTGAGCGCCCGGTACATGGCCCCCGTGTCGAGGTAGACCAGGCCCATGCGAGCGGCGAAGGCGCGGGTGACCGTGCTCTTGCCCGCTCCGGCGGGTCCATCGATGGCAACGAGGGGCAGGCGGGTCATCAGAACGGTGTGATCGATCAGGCGGCAGCCGCCACAGCGCACGGCCACGGCCAGCAGGCCAAGGCGATCCAATCGGGGCAACGGTGCCAGGCTATGGGGTTGCACCAACTCCACGTACTCCACCTCCAGCTGGGCCCGCCCCAGGGCCTCCCGCACCACCGCCACCAGCGCCTCGCCTGAAACGCCACTGCCCACGCCATTGACCATGTCACCGGCCGCCCGCAGCGCTCCCCGGGCGGCCTCCAGGGCCTGGGGCAAGGCCTGCACCTGCAGGCGCTCCGCAGCGCTGAGGTAGCGGTTGCGGGAGCTGCAGGCCAGACCATCGCTCTCCCGCACGGTGGCGCAACCCTGCACGCGCAAGGGCAGGCCCAGGTCGGCCACCAGGCGCCTGAGAATCACCAACTGCTGCCAATCCTTCTCGCCCAGCATCAGGCGCTCGGGGCGTACCAGGCCCAACAGGCGTGTCACCACCGTGGCCACCCCATCGAAGTGGCCGGGCCGATGGCGACCGCAGAGCACCTCCTGCAGCTCCCGGGGGGACTGAGCCGTGTGAGTTGGCCCTCCCCCGGGAACAGTTCCTCGACGCTGGGCCTGAACAGGGCATCGGCGCCGGCCTCCCTGGCCAAGCGTTCGTCCGCCTCAAGGGGCCTGGGGTAGCGGCTGAAATCCTCACCTGGTGCGAACTGCAGCGGGTTGACGAACACGCTCACCAGCACCCTGGGCTCCAGGCCAGCAACGGGTCGACGGGCCGCCTCCACCAGGCTGCTGTGCCCCCGGTGCAGGCCCCCCATGGTGGGGACGAAGTGCAGCGGCACCGTTCTCTGGGCCGGCGTAGCGCACCAGTGCAGCAGTTCGACGCGGGTCTGGAGCAGTTGCAAGCGCCCTCAACGGAAAGGCCCACCCGCCAATGTGGCGGATGGGCCTGGGGATCCGTCAAGGCGGAGGTTCAGCGCAGCACTTCGAGCTTCACCTGGGCGACGCCACTGGCGACAACGCCGAGCTGACTGGCAGCACCATGGGCCAGGTCGATTACACGGTTGCCGTGGAACGGGCCGCGGTCGTTGATCCGCACCACAGTGGTGCGACCGTTCCAGAGGTTGGTGACACGCACCTTGGTGCCGAAGGGCAGTGTGCGGTGGGCTGCGGTGAGGGTGCCGGGACGGAACCGTTCACCATTGGCCGTGCGACGGCCGAAGAACCCAGGGCCATACCAGCTGGCCTGACCACTGCTCGTAGCCACAACCCGGGGGCCACCGGCGCCGGAGCGATCGGCAGGGGCGGGGTGATCGGACGGAGCAGCGGTTCTGCGGCGGGAGCAGGTTCCTGGACCTCACGGATCGCCAGCTTGGTGGTGGCGGCAGGAGCGGCCAACTCTTCGCTGTACTGGGCGGAGGCGATGGCCTCGCCGCTGATCGTGCGGCCCGATTGGGCCATGGCGGGGATCAGAACGCTGCTGCCGGAGAGCAGGAGGGCCAGGGCCCCGAGGGAGGTGGTACGACGCATAACAATCGGAACTCGCCGGGTAAAACAGCAGTTACTGGAAATTCAGTGGGCTGTTGACTGTGGTTGCTCCCTCACGAATAGGAGAGTTTGTGGAGCGAACCAGTCGGCTGAGTTCCTAACGGGAATTGACAACGACGCAAAGTTAACCCGTGAATGCAGTCAAAAAAGTGAGCAGCCGTGGGACCAAGATTGATCAGTATTCATCATCAATTGCCTGATCCCTGCCACCCACAGGCCTGAACACGGCTCCGTCAACCGGAATTGATCAGACAACCGAATCGACCCCATAAGCTCGGCTGATCGCTTGTTGTGCCAATAATGGAATTGTCCACAGTCTGTCGGGAAAGAACGGCGCCCCAGGGGCGATGGCATCGGAGGATCAGGGAAAGGGCGATACCCGCATGGACTACCGCACAGCAGGCGTGGATGTGGTGGCCGGACGGGCCTTCGTGGAACGCATCCGCTCCAGCGTGGACTCCACCCGCCGGCCAGAAGTGCTGGGGGGCTCGGGGGTTTGGTGGACTCTGCCGCCTGCCTGCGGGCCTGCGCCGGCCCCTCCTGGTCGCGGGCACCGATGGGGTAGGCACCAAGCTGGAACTGGCCCAGGCCCACGGCCAGCACCACGCGGTGGGGATCGATCTGGTGGCCATGTGCGTCAACGACGTGATCACCACTGGCGCCGAGCCGCTGTTCTTCCTTGACTACATCGCCACCGGCAAGCTCAGCCCCGAGGCCATGGCGGCCGTGGTGGAGGGCATCGCCGACGGCTGCCGGCAGAGCGGCTGTGCGCTCCTGGGGGGCGAAACCGCCGAAATGCCGGGCTTCTATGCACCGGGCCGCTACGACCTGGCCGGGTTCTGCGTGGCCGTCGTCGAGGAGGACGAGCTGATCGACGGCCGCAGCACCCTCGCCGGGGACCGGATCGTGGCGGTGGCCAGCAGTGGCGTCCACAGCAATGGTTTCAGCCTGGTGCGGCGCATCCTTGAGGCCGCCGGCACCGAGGCCACCACCACCCTGCCCCACAGCGGCCGTCCTGTGCTGGAGGCCCTGCTCACCCCCACCCGCCTCTACGGCTCCCTGGTGAGCGCTCTCAAGGCCCAGTCCGTGCCCCTCCATGGCATGGCCCACATCACCGGTGGTGGCCTGCCGGAAAACCTGCCCCGGTGCCTGGGCGGTGGGCTGCGGGCCCGCATCGACCCGAACAGCTGGGAGCGGCCCGAGTTGTTTCAGTGGTTGCAGGAGCAGGGCAGCGTCCCCGAGGACGATCTCTGGAACACCTTCAACCTGGGGGTGGGGTTTTGCCTGGTGGTTCCCGACGGCGCCGAGGGAGCCGCCATGGCCGCCGCCGCCGCCAGCGGCCACGACGCCTGGGTGCTGGGCCAGGTGGAGAACGATCCCGAGGGCCATGGGGCGCTGGTGAGGCTCCCCGGCTGAGGCATCAAGTCCTGCCGAATTCGCCGGGGCACACTATCTATTGCTTAATGTGCGACCCATAGGGATTCACACCCATTCGACGCCGCAGCGACATCCGTTTCATTCTCCATAGGTTCGTTTTTTGACGTCCAGTAATTCATCGCCGGGACGGCTCACCCGCCGCCGCAGTTCCGCAGGCCCGCTTCCCCCCAACCGACCCCAGCGCCCCCGCGAGGCCTTCCCCGGTTCGAGCCGGGGCAATTTCCGGCCCACCTTTCTCACCCTCAGGGACCACGGCAAGGTTTACGTCGCCCACCTGCCCAGGCTCTCCGATGGCCAGTTGGCCAAAGTGGTTGAGGAGGCCCAAGAGGTGCTCGAAAGCCTCAACCGCCGCCTGCAGGAACTGGAGTGCCAGCTCTCGCTCACCTCGGTCGATCGGGAGACCCAGATCCGCGCCTCCACCAAACGCGATGTGACCGAGCGGTTCATCCGCGCCGTGGAGGAGGAGCAGGAGCATCGGCGCAGCAACCCGGGGCTGCCCTCGGCCGCCGGCGAATCGGTGAGCAGCGCCTTCCTCGAAATCGCCCGCCAGCGGCTGCCCATCGTCATCTTCGATTCGCTGCTCCAGGAGGCCCTGGCCGCCTGCGACAACCCAGAGCCCACCGCCAGCCTGGCGCTCTCTGGCCCTCTGGGGCCAGAGTCAGGCCACGGGGCGCCCCTGCTGCGGCAATCCCCGGAGCCTCCGGTGCGGCGGGAAACGATGCCCGTGGTGCTCACCCCAGATCCCTCTGGCCAGGCGCTCTGAGCCAACGGCCCACACCCCTCGCAGGACCCCTTTCAGTCGCTGGAAAAGGGGTTGGCCGGCATCGACGCCCCCAGCCCCGACGACAACCCATCGAGGCGAGAGCTCTCGGCAGCGCTGAGCCGCCAGCTGAGGGCGGCGGCGGCATCTTCCGCCTGGGCCACCGTGCGCAGGCCGGGGATCGGCATGGCGCCATGGCTGCGGCACCAGTTGAGGGCCACCTGGGCGCCTGTGGCTTGGTGCCGATCGGCGATGCGTCCGATCTCCTCGAGCAGCGGCTGGATCCGGGGCCGCAGCCGGCGAAACAGGCTGCCGCGGGGACCCGCCGGTAAGGCCCGCTCCGAGGCCGGGCCCTCGGTGAGCAGCCCCAGGGCAAAGGGGCTGTAGGCGATCAGCTGAATCCCCAGCTCCCGGCAGACCTCCGCCACACCCCCGGCTGGATCGGCGCCGGAGCGAGCAAGGACAGCTGAACCTGGAGGCTGGCGAGCCGCACCCCTGCCATTGGAGCCGTTCATGGGCCCAGCGCAGCCGCCGCGGGCCGAAATTGGAAAGGCCCAGGCTGGCCACGGCCCCGTCACTCACCAGCCGGGCCAGACCATCCAGCAGCGGTGCCTCCTGCCAGGGGGCGTAGCGAGCTGTGCTCCAGTGCAACTGCACGCGATCGAGCCGGCCCTGCAAGCGCTCCCGTGAGGCCGCAAAGGGCCGATCGAAGCCGCCCTGGCCCAGGCGCCAGGGGAACGGTGCCAGCTTGGTGGCGAGGGTGAGCTCCTGCCGGCGCTGCTCGGGCAAGGCGGCGGCGAAGGCGCCCAGCAGCGTCTCACTGCGGCCCGCCAGACGGCCCGTTCCATAGGAATCGGCGGTGTCGAAAAAGCGCAGACCGAGCGCCACCGCCCGCAGGAAGGTGGCGCGGAGAGTGGGATCATGGAGCTCCGGCTCATACCCCCAGAGGAAACGGTTGCCCCAGGACCAAGTCCCCACTCCAATCCCGGGTTGCTCGGTGACCAGCCCCGCGCCCGATTCCATCTCCACGCCTGAGCCCGTCGGATCGGACCCCATCCTCTGCCTCCACTGCCTGCGCACAGCCAGCAATGGTCTTCGCTGCCAGGGGATGTGCGTGGCCGATGGGGGCTATTGAGTCCGCACCTGGCGAACCACAATGGGATTACTCCTCAGCCGAACGCGATGGTGACTCCGGGCTCGCCCGTCGGGACAGCGAAGCGGGCGACCAGAACGGTGCACCCGCCTTCAGGCCGCCATGCCTTCGCCTCCCTGGCAGTGGCTGTCCTGCTTGCAGCCCTGGCCCCCTGGGGCCCTCGTTCGCCGGCGACGGGGCCGAGGGCTTCGGACGCTGGCAGTGGGACGTAGGCAAGTGCGAGCGCAACCTGGAGGGCCAGGAGCCCTCCCGCTGCGGCCGGGTGCAGGTGGACCAGGCCGTCGAAGGGCTGCTCACGATCCGTTTCATCGCCAGTGGCCCGAAGCGGGACGGCAGCAACCTGCTCGTGTTCGTCGGGGTGCTGCCCAAGGGCCAACAACCGATGCGCTGCCGCCAGGGGAAATGCGAGCCGGTGGCTCCGGTGCGCGCCGAGCTGAGCAGCGTCAGCGAGAGCTCCTTCGATGGACGCGGGCTGGCCGAAGGACTGCCCAAGGCGTGGCCCGCCGATGGCAGCTGCCAGGTGGGCCCCAGCGAAGTGAGCTGTGAGGCCAAGGCCCTGAGCGGCGAGCGCTGGCGCGCCCAGGCCAGCTTCTGACCGGAGCGGCCCCAGCCCTCAACGAAGAGGCGGCACCCAGATTCGAACTGGGGGTAAAGGATTTGCAATCCTCTGCCTTACCACTTGGCCATGCCGCCGGTGGGGAGCAAACTCCCTGCAGCGGATCGTATCAGCCATGACATGCCTTCCCGTCTGCTGGTTCTGAGCAACGGCCACGGGGAGGATCAGATCGCCCTTCGCCTCATCCTCGCCCTGCGCCGGCGGCAACCCGAACTGCAGCTGGCCGTGCTGCCCCTGGTGGGTGAAGGAGACGCCTTTGCCGGACTCGAAGCCACGGGAGCGCTGCGAAGGGTTGGCCCCCGCCAGCGCCTGCCCAGCGGCGGCTTCAGCAACCAGAGCTTGCGGGGATTGGGGCGTGATCTGGCGGCGGGTCTGCCGCTGCTGAGCCTGCGCCAATGGAGGCTGGTGCGGCGCTGGGGGGCGAGCGGTCAGCCGCTGCTGGCGGTGGGCGACCTGCTGCCCCTTTGCTGGCGGGCGCCAGCGGCGCCCCCTTTGGCTTCATCGGCACCCCCAAGAGCGATTACACCTGGCGCAGCGGTCCAGGCCACCAGCTGTTCGCCGATGCCTACCACCGGCTCAAGGGCAGCGAGTGGGATCCCTGGGAATGGGCGCTGATGGGCCAGAGGCGCTGCCGGTTGGTGGCCGTCCGCGACCAGCTCACCGCCCGGGGACTGCGGCGCCACGGGGTGCGGGCCCTGGCCCCGGGAAATCCAATGATGGACGGCCTCGGCGCATCGGCAGACACGCTGCCCCCCAGTGGCGGAGCCAGGCGCGTGCTGCTGCTGATGGGCTCCCGGAGCCCTGAAGCGATCGGCAACCTTCAACGTCTGATCGAGGCCCTGCTGCGCTGCCGGCAGCCCCTGGAGGTGCTGGCGGCCACCGGCGGCCAGCCCGGGGAGGAGGCCATCGCAGCGATCCTGGAACGGCTCGGCCTGGAGCGCAGCCCCCTGCCGAACGGCAGCGGCGCCGTGGCCGCCTGGCGGCATCACCAGCGCCCCCTACGGCTGCTTCTGGGCCCTGGGAAGCTGGCGGATTGGGCCAGGGCCGCCGACCTGGCGGTGGCCACGGCCGGCACCGCCACCGAGCAGGTGGTGGGACTGGGCTGCCCGGCCCTGTCGCTGCCGGGTCCCGGGCCCCAGTTCAAGGCCCCCTTCGCCCGCCGCCAGAGCCGCCTGCTCGGAGGGGCCGTGCGGGTCTGCATGAACGCGGCGGAGCTGGCGGAGGGAGTGGAACATCTGCTGGCCGATGGCGCGCTGAGGGAACGACTGGGAGCCATCGGCCGCCGTCGCATGGGACCACCGGGCGGGAGTGCCCGGATCGCCGCCGCCATCGAGCGGGAGCTGCTGCGGGCTCCGGGTCAAGATGGGACCAGTTGATCCAACGCCATGGCCGCCCCCACCAACCAGGCGTATGCCGCGGCCTATGGCCAGCTGGCCAGCCTGCTGAACATCAGCCTCGCCTCAGCCCGCCGCAGGGTGGATCTGCGGGCGGCCCAGGAAGGTCTGCGGGCGATCGAGGCCAAGATCGAACTCGCCGAGCGGATGGCCGAGGACGCCCGCGCCGGCAGCGCCGCCCACGGCCAGATGCTGAATTCCCTGCTCACCGCCGTCGCGAGCGAGATGAACTACATGGACGAGGACTGACAAGGGGTCGCTCGAACATCAGTGCTCGAACACCGAGCCGAAGCGCCCCCGATCCAGATCCGAAAACACCGGAATGCAGGCGAAGCAACGGCGGGCCAGCTCCAGCCTCCCCTCGCGCTCGAGCATGGCCGCCAAGCGGTCCCGGGCCGCCAGCAGGTAGCGGGCATCGTTGGCGGCGTAGGCCAGCTGGGCCTCACTGAGCTCGTCCACCCGGCCCCAGTCACTGCTCTGGGCCTGCTTGTCGAGCTCCACCCCCACCAGCTCCTGGACCACATCCTTGAGCCCATGGCGCGGGGCGTAGGTGCGGCCCAAGCGGCTGGCGACCTTGGTGCAGAAGATCGGCTGCACGGCGATCCCCAGCCCCTCGGCCAGGGCGGCCACATCGAAGCGGGCGAAGTGGAACACCTTCTCGATCCCGGGCGCTTCCAGCACCTGCTTGAGCAAAGGGGCCTCGCTCTGGCCCCGGGCGATGCGCAGGCAGCAGACGTTGTCCTGGTCGTCGGCGATCTGCACCAGGCAGAGCCGATCGCGGCCATGGATCAGGCCCATCGCCTCGGTGTCCACCGCCAGCGAGCCGGAAGCGGAGAACAGGGCCTGCCACTCCGCGTCGAGGTCACCATCGAAGACGGCGAAGCGGGCGGGCGCGGCGGCGGGGGCGGAGGAGGGAGCCATGGCAGCAAGGCAGTTGCGGCCATGGTGGCAAAGCCTCGTACGAGCCCCCCGCGCCGGCCCGGGGATGTGGGGGAGAATGGGTCCCATCGCGATACCCCACCGCATGGCCCCCACCCTGGCCTCCACCCTGCTGCTGACCTTGCTGATGGCGATAGGCCTGGTGTTCTTCCTGCGGGCCGCCAGCAAGGACCGCACCACCGTGGTGGAGGTGCACTCGCCGCGGCCGCCCCTGGAGGTGCTCGGAGGCCTCAGCCAGTGGCTGCAGGACCGTGGTTGGCAGGCGGAGACCGGCAACCCCGAGCGCCGGTTGCTCAGCTTCACCGGAACCGTGGGAGCCAGCAACGGCCTGGCCCTGCTGCTCTCGCTGCTGGGCGGGGTGGGGGCCGCCAGCCTGGGCCTGGTGCTGCGCCAGCTGCTGCCGGCCCTCGGCTGGTGGCCCCTGCTGCTCACCGCCCTGGGCCCGCTGGCCGGGGTGCTCTACCAGCGGCGGGCCCGCCGCCAGGAACGGGTGGAATTGCGGTTGCTCAGCGCCGATGACGCCCCAGGCAGCACCCTGCGCCTGCGCGCCCACCGCGATGAACTGATCGCCCTCGAGCTGGAACTGGGCCCCCGCCTGGAGCTGGCCAGCGACGGCGCCCTGATGCAATCCCCTATCTGAGAGCCGTCGCCATGAAGTCAGCGATCCATCCCCTTCTCGCCCTCTCCCTGGTGATTGGCGTGGCGACGGGCGCTGTGGCCCAGGCCCCCTATCTCCCCAGCCGCGATCCGCTCACCGGACCGCGCACACCCCTGGCCAAGGACTGGGTGGGCCTAAGGCCCTTGCCCACGGGCACCCCGATCCTGGTGATGGCGGGCCACGCCGATTCCCAGGGCCTCGGCGGTGCCGGTACGCCGGGGGCGGCGGTGGCCCTCGCTCGCTGGGCGCCCATGGACCCCTCGATGACCGACGAGCTCTACTGGAACCTGCAGACGGCCCAGGCCGTGGTGGTCCTCGGCCAACGACGGGGCCTGAACATCCGCTACTACGACCCGCCCTTGCGCAGCATCGCCAGTGGCGACGACCCGCGCACCACCTGGAGCGTGGGTCGTGAGTTCGTGGCCGCCGGAGGTTACGCCATGGAAATCCACTTCGATGCCTACGGACCCGATGGCTACGGCTCCGGCCTAATCCCACCGCTCCAGGCCCAGCCCAGCCGCCTGGATGAAAGCCTGGCCCTGGCTTTTGGCGCCTACCCCTTCTATTACCGGAATGGCCTCGGGGGCCCTAAACGGGGCATCGCCATCCTGGAGATTGGCAAGCTGGAAGGCACCCTGGAGGCCTCCCTGCGCAGCCCCGCCCACCGGCAGGCAGCCCTGGCCGCCATCGCCGAGCGGGTGGTGAGCGCCCTGGAGCAGGGCCTCAGCCAACCGCCTGGTGCGGCCGACAGCGCTCGTCAAGACTGGGGTCGTCCAGCCAGTTCTGGGGCCGAGTGAACAGGTCGGTGAGCAGGGCCTCGCGGCTGCCCGGCTCGGGGACGTAGCCATACTCCCAGCGCACCAGCGGCGGCAACGACATCAGGATCGACTCGGTGCGGCCGTTGGTCTGCAGCCCGAAGATCGTGCCCCGGTCGAACACCAGGTTGAACTCCACGTAGCGACCGCGCCGGTAGAGCTGGAACTGGCGCTCGCGATCGCCGTAGGCCAGATCGTTACGCCGCTCCACGATCGGCACGTAGCTGGGCAGAAAGGCGTTGCCGCAGGCCCCTGCAAGAGCAAACAGCTGCTCCCAGCTGCGGGGCCGGTCGCCTTCGGCCGCTCCAGCCGCCGCCGCCAGACCCTCGGGGTCCTGGCCCTTGTAGAGCCGACCGGCGGGGTCCTGGTAGTCGTAGAAGATGCCGCCCACGCCCCGGGTTTCGCCCCGGTGCTTGAGGAAGAAGTATTCGTCGCACCAGGGCTTGAACACCCGGTAATAGGCCGGATCGACGCTGTCGCAGGCGCCCTTGAGGGTGCGGTGGAAGTGGCGCGCATCCTCCAGGAAAGGGTAAAAGGGAGTGAGGTCAGCCCCGCCGCCGAACCACCACACCGGCCCCGCCTCGAAGTAGCGGTAGTTCAGGTGCACGGTGGGCACGTAGGGGTTGCGGGGGTGCAACACCATCGAAGTGCCGGTGGCGAACCAACGCTGCCCTTGAGCCTCGGGCCGGTGGCTGAGGATGGAGGCAGGCAGGTTGTCCCCCTCCACCTCGGAAAAGTTCACGCCACCCTGCTCGAAGATCCGGCCCTCGCGCATCACCCGCGAGCGCCCGCCGCCCCCTCGTCGCGGATCCAGCTCTCCTCCTGAAAACGTCCCTCGCCATCGAGGGTCTCCAGGCCCGCGCAGATGCTCTCCTGGAGACCCATCAGCAGGGCCTTGGCCCGCTGGCGCGAATCGGCGGGGGGCGCTTCCGGGGCCGGGGCTCCGGCCGTCACACCCTGTGCTGCCACTGCTGAATCCGCCACTGCAAGCCGCGCCCGTACGGCGCTGGAAACGTGTTCACCTTTCCAGCCTCCCACCCCAGGCCACAAGCCTTCGAGAGGGACTGTCATCGGCTGGGGGCTGCTTCGCCCCGGGGCGCGGCGTCACTCCTAGGATCCAGGCCCTCTCTGCCCCAGTGCATGGCCACCGCTGAACAGGCCCTCAGCGCCCTGGCGCCCCTGAAGGACGCCGGCAGTGGACGCAGCCTGCTGGAGCTGGCCTGGATTGATCAGGTGCGCGCCGAGGGCCAGCGCATGGTCTTCCGCCTTGCCCTGCCGGGCTACGCCAACGCCCAGCGGGAGCGCATCGCCAGCGAAGCCCGCGCGGCCCTGCTGGAGCTCGAGGGTGTCAACGATGTGCAGATCGAACTCGCCCAGGCGCCGGCGGCCCCGATCGGCCAGGCGGGTCATGGTCAGGGGGAGCAGAGCGCCAGGCGATCCCTGGCGTGAAGCAGGTGATCGCCGTCAGCAGCGGCAAGGGTGGGGTGGGCAAAAGCACCGTGGCCGTCAACCTGGCCTGCGCCCTGGCCAGCTCGGGCCTGCGGGTGGGCCTCCTGGATGCCGACATCTACGGCCCGAATGCACCCACCATGCTGGGGGTGGCCGATCGCACCCCCGAGGTACGTGGCAGCGGTGATCAACAGATGTTGACGCCGGTCGAAGCCTGCGGCATCGCCATGGTCTCGATGGGGTTGTTGATCCAGGAGAACCAACCGGTGATCTGGCGGGGGCCGATGCTCAACGGGATCATCCGCCAGTTCCTCTATCAAGTCGATTGGGGTGAACGGGATGTGCTGGTGGTCGACCTGCCGCCGGGCACCGGTGACGCCCAGCTCTCCCTCGCCCAGGCCGTCCCGATGGCAGGGGTCTTGATTGTGACCACCCCCAGAAGGTGTCGCTCCAGGATGCCCGCCGCGGGCTGGCGATGTTTCTGCAGCTGGGGGTGCCGGTGCTGGGGGTCGTCGAAAACATGACCGCCTTCATCCCTCCCGACCGCCCCGAGATCAGCTACGCGCTGTTCGGTTCCGGCGGTGGTGCCCTGCTGGCCGAGGAGGCCGGAGTGCCGCTGCTGGCTCAGATCCCCATGGAGTTGGCGGTGGTGGATGGCGGCGATGGCGGTCGGCCCGTGGTGCTGGCCCAGCCCGACTCCGCCAGTGCCCGGGCCTTCCTCGAGCTGGCCCTGGGCCTGCCGATCCCGACGCCGGCCGGATGACCATCCTCAGGATCGGGCGCCGGCGCAGCGTGTTCTCCGCCAGCAAACCCGCCCGCCGCCACGTGCTGGAGGGGGTGGACCTGATCCTCTGGGGCGTCCCCCTGGCGATGACCCTGGTGGCCGGGGTGCTGATCGCCAGCACCCAGCGCCAGGCCGACTACGCCGACTGGTACCAGCACTGGATCACCGCCGCCATCGGCATCGCCCTGGCCCTGCTGCTGCGCCGCCTGCCCCTGGAGCGCCTGGAGCGCTGGCTGAAACCGCTCTATGCCCTGACCGTGGTGAGCCTGCTGGGGGTGCGCTTCGTGGGCACCTCCGCCCTGGGGGCCCAGCGCTGGATCAACATCGCCGGGGTGCACGTGCAGCCCTCGGAGTTCGCCAAGCTGGCGGCGATCCTGCTGCTGGCTGGGGTGCTGGCTCGCTACCCGATCGAGCGGCCCGTCGACCTGAACCGGCCCGCCGCCCTGATCGCCCTGCCCTGGCTGCTGGTGTTCATCCAGCCCGATCTGGGCACCTCGCTGGTGTTCGGAGCCGTGCTGCTGCCGATGCTCTTCTGGGCCGGCATGCCCCTGGCCTGGGTAGTGCTGCTGCTCTCACCTCTGGTGGCGGCGATCCTGGCCGGCGTTCTGCCCCTCGCCCTGGCGGCCTGGGTGCCGCTGATGGGGTTGCTGGCCTGGCGCTCCCTGCCCTGGAAGCGGCTGGGGGTGGTGATCACCCTGGCCGTGCAGGGCCTGTTCGCCCTGCTCACCCCCTACCTCTGGATGCATGGCCTGAAGGACTATCAGAGGGATCGGCTGGTGCTGTTCCTCGATCCCTCCAAGGATCCCCTCGGTGGCGGCTACCACCTGCTGCAAAGCAAGATCGGCATCGGCTCGGGGGCTTGTTCGGCACCGGCCTGATGCAGGGGCACCTCACCAAGTTGCGCTTCATCCCGGAGCAGCACACCGACTTCATCTTCAGCGCCCTTGGGGAAGAAACAGGCTTCGTCGGCTCGATCCTGCTGGTGATCGGCTACGCCCTGCTCTGCTGGAAGTTGCTGCAGATCGCCGGCCGGGCGCGCACCGATTTCGAATCGTTGGTGGTGGTCGGCATCGGCGCCATGTTGATGTTTCAGGTGGTGGTGAACATCTCGATGACCATCGGCCTGGGGCCCGTCACGGGCATCCCCTTGCCCTGGATGAGTTATGGCCGCTTCGCGATGCTTGTGAACTTCATCTCCCTGGGGCTGTGTGCCTCGGTCCAACACCGCAGCCAGGCGGTCCAGGGGCGCTGGTGAGCGACACCAGCCTGGAGGCCCTGCGCCGATTGCTGGCCGCAGGGGTGCCCCCGGGCCGCTGCGACGAGGATGCCGCGCGCCGCCAGTGGTGGGCGGCCCTGGCCACCCTCCAGGAGGAGCTGTTGCTGCCCCGCCCAGCGATGGAAGGCGTCTGGATCGCCTCCCCCTACCGGCCCTCCACGAGCCCGAGCTGTTGCGCCAGATGCGGGGCTGGGTCTGGGCCCCTGAGGAACTTGGCACCCTGCTGGGCCACCGAGCGCCGTTGCTGCCGGGGGCCACCCCGGGGCCGGGGGCACCGCTGGCGGCCGGCGAGAGCTGCGAACGGTTGACCCTCGAGGGGCAGGACGGCACCGATCCGTTGCTGCTGGTGATCACCCCAAGGTTGCAGGTCGCTCTGGCCCTGCACGGCCCCCCGATGGCCGCCAGCTGGTGGTGCGATTCGATCCGGCCACCCTTTCAGCCACCCTCACCCTGCTGGACCAGCGGCTCCGGCGCACCAACCCGGCGGCGGGCCAGAGACTGCGCAAGGCCATCGGTGCCCTTGGTGAACTGCACGGGGATGGGAACTTCGCCTCGACCTTCTGGCCGAGGCTGGCGGAGCGGCTGGCGTCCATGGCCCCGAGCGTCACCCTGCAGCCCATGGTCCATGGGGGCATGGGCGAGACGAACAGGGCCAGCAGCGAACTGGCCCTGCTGGAGGCCCTCACCCATGAGGTGCGCACCCCCTGGCCACGATCCGCACGCTGATCCGCTCCCTTCTGCACCGCAGCGATCTGCCCGCCCTGGTGCGCCAGCGCCTGCACGCCATCGACGGGGAATGCAGCGAACAGATCGACCGCTTCGGACTGATTTTCCATGCGGCTGAGCTGCAACGGCTCCCCCGCAGCGAGCAGCCCCTGGCCCGCACCGACCTGGCCCAGCTGCTGATCCGTCTGGAGGAGCTCTGGCAGCAGCAGCTGCGGCGCCGCGGCCTGCAGCTCGAGCTGGACATCGCCCCTGGCCTGCCGCCGGTGCTAAGCGATCCAAGCCGGCTGGAGACCATGCTCGGGGGCCTGATCGACCGCTTCAGCCGGCGCCTTCCGGGGGCGCGACCGTGCAGATCAGTCTCCAGCCGGCAGGCTCGCGCCTCAAGCTGCGGCTCCATGGGGTGGGTCGATCTGAGCTGCCCCAGGCGGCGGTCTCCGGCGACGATGGATCGAGCAGTGAAGCGATCGGGCCGGTGCTGAGCTGGAACCCGGAAACGGGCAGCCTGCAGCTCAGCCGCCAGGCCACCCAGCGGCTGTTCCACAGCCTCGGCGGCCGCCTGACCGAACGGGGCGACCGGGGGCTGACGGTGTTCTTCCCGGTGGCTGGCGCCGGCCCCTCCCGCTGAGGTTTGTTGACGGGTGTGAAGACAGCCCGGCTCGCCTGGGGAGGTGCCAAAACCCAGTGCTAGCTTCCAGCCGAAACGGCCTGCCGACACCCCCACCAAAGGAACAGCCATGACAGCAACGGCGCTGAGCGGTCAACTTCCGAAGTACATCGGCAGCACGGGCGGCTTGCTGAACTCGGCTGAGACCGAGGAGAAGTACGCCATCACCTGGACCAGCTCCAAAGCCCAGGCGTTTGAACTCCCCACCGGCGGTGCCGCCGAGATGAACGAAGGGGAGAACATCATGTATTTCGCGCGCAAGGAGCAGTGCCTGGCCCTCGGCACCCAATTGCGCACCAAGTTCAAGCCCCGCATCGAGGATTACAAGATCTACCGGATCTTCCCAGGAGGCGACACCGAGTACCTCCACCCCAAAGACGGAGTCTTCCCCGAAAAAGTCAACGAAGGTCGTTCGATCGTGGGCCACAACCCCCGTCGCATCGGCGACAACCCCAATCCGGCCAACCTCAAGTTCTCTGGTCGCAACACCTTCGACACCTGATCCTTCGGGTCACCACCTAGAAAGGCGGGGTGCGTGGCGCCCCGTTTTTTTGCCCGCCCGACACCGAGATGCCCTTCCCTGATCGCACGGCCTTTCTGGAACAGGCGGCGGCAGGGCTCAATTTTCTGCCGGTCTGGAGCTGCTGGCCCGCCGATCTGGAAACCCCCTCACCACCTGGCTGAAGGTGGGTGCCAGCGCCAGCCATGGCGTGCTCCTGGAGTCGGTGGAAGGGGGCGAGCAGGTGGGCCGCTGGAGCTACGTGGTCAGTGATCCGCTCTGGACCCTGACGGTGCGAGGCGAGCTGGCTGAGCAACGCTGGCGCGATGGGCGGCTGATCGAGCAGCGGGGCAACCCGTTCAACCTGCTGCGCGAATGCCTGGCGCCCTACGCCAGCGCCCCGGTGAGTGGGATGCCGCCCCTGGGTCACCTGTTCGGCTTCTGGGGCTATGAGCTGATCCAGTGGATCGAGCCCAGCGTGCCCATCCACCCCAGCGATCCCGGTGGCCCGCCCGATGGCTGCTGGATGCTGGCGGACAGCCTGCTGGTGTTTGACCAGGTCAAGCGCCAGATCACGGCGGTGGTCTACGGCGACCTCAGCGAAGGCGCCGATCCGGGCGAGGCCCATGACGCCGCCCTTGCCCGGCTGGCTTCCCTGGAGCGGCAGATGCACCAGCCCCTGCCCCCGGGATCGCCCCCTGGCCTGGAACCCCACACCGGCACGCGAGCTCCCCAACCAAAGCAACCGCACGCCCGAGGATTTCAAGGCGGCGGTGGCCAGCGCCCGGGAGCACATCGCCGCCGGCGACGTCTTCCAGTTGGTGCTCAGCCAGCGGCTGGAGACCCGGATCGACCGGGATCCCTTCGACCTCTACCGCAGCCTGCGGATGGTGAACCCATCCCCCTACATGGCCTTCTTCAATTTCGGAGGCTGGTACCTGATCGGCTCCAGCCCGGAGGTGATGGTCAAGGCTGAGCCGGGAGAAGGCGGCGTCAAGGCCTCCCTGCGTCCCATCGCCGGCACCCGCCCCCGGGGCGACAGCGACGCCCAGGATCTGGCCTATGAACAAGACCTGCTGGCCGATCCCAAGGAACGGGCCGAGCACGTGATGCTGGTGGACCTGGGGCGCAACGACCTGGGGCGGGTCTGCAGGGCCGGCAGCGTCAAGGTGGTGGAGCTGATGGTGATTGAGCGCTACTCGCACGTGATGCACATCGTCAGCGCCGTGGAGGGCGTACTGGAGAACGGACGCGACATCTGGGATCTGCTGATGGCGGCCTTCCCGGCCGGAACCGTGAGCGGAGCCCCCAAGATCAGGGCCATGCAACTCATCCATGAACTGGAACCCGATGCCCGCGGGCCCTACTCCGGCGTCTACGGCGCCGTCGACCTGGGTGGGGCCCTCAACACCGCCATCACCATCCGCACCATGGTGGTGCAGCCGGCCAGCGAGGGCGGCTGGAGCGTGAAGGTGCAGGCCGGTGCAGGCATCGTGGCCGACTCCCAGCCGGAAGCCGAGTACCAGGAAACGCTCAACAAGGCCCGGGGCCTGCTCAAGGCCCTGGCCTGCCTCGAGTCCGATGCGCCAGCGCCCAAGGCGGCCGTCTCAACCCAGGCAGAGTCAGGACGATGAGCGTCGCTCCGCTGCTCAAGGGCTTCGAGGTGGAGCTCTTCACCGGCCAGAGCGATGGCACGGTCGTGGGAGTGGCTGAGGCGGCGGCCGCCAGCCTGGAGGGTTTCGTGACCGAGCCGGATCACCGCAACCTCGAATACACGACCCCCCGATGCCGACTACGGCCACCAGCTCGCCCTGCTGCTGGCCCCACGCCGCGCCCTGCGCGCCTGGCTTGCCGGCCGCGGCCTCACCCTGCTGCCGGGCAGCACCTTGAGCCTCGGGGACAGCCGCCGCTTCGAGCGCTCCGACCCGGCCAACGACTACCACGGCTACATCGAGGCCAGCTACGGCACCCGGGTGGTGACCGCCAGTGTCCACATCAATTTCGGGATCACGGCCATGGAGGAGCTGTTCGCCGCCTGCCGGTTGATCCGCTGCGAGGCGGCCCTGCTGCTGGCCCTCAGCGCCAGTTCGCCCTTCCTCGATGGGCAGGCCACCGGAGCCCATTCCCAGCGTTGGCTGCAGTTCCCGCTCACGCCCCCGCAGGTGCCCCTGTTCCTCTCCCACCAGCACTACATCGACTGGATGCTCCAGGAGCTGGCGGCGGGATCGATGCAGAACGTGCGCCACCTCTGGACCTCCGTGCGCCCCAACGGCGATGACCGGCCCTACGGCCTCAACCGCCTGGAGCTGCGCATCTGCGACCTGATCAGCGACCCTGAAGCGCTGCTGGCAATCACCGCCTTCGCGGAGCTGCGGCTCATGCAACTGCTGGCGGATCCCGCCGCCCACGACCCACTGCGGGCCAGCTGCCTCGATCCAGCGGCCCTGGCCGCCCTGGCCGACCAGAACGACCGGGCCGCGGCCCGCTCCAGCCTGGAGGCTGAACTGTTGGATTGGCGCACGGGGGAGCCGGTGATGGCGCGTTCGTGGATCCAGCGGGAACTCGAAGCGCTCGCCCCCTTAGCCCAGGCGACGGGCCTCACCGCCGTGCTCGCACCGCTGGCGGAGATCCTCAGCCACGGCAACCAGGCCATGCGCTGGTTGGAGAGACAGCGCCAGGGAGAAAGCATCGCCAGCATCCTCAGCGCCGCGATCGCCGAGATGGCCGCCGGGGAAAATGCCCTGGACGCACGCTTGGCGACAGTCGCCGCGCATCCTTTGGGATGATCATGGTGCCTTGCCCACCGTGTCCGCCCCCATGCGGCAGCCCGTGACCCTCCCTGAAGCGAGCACCGCCAGCGTGGCCCAGTCCCCTGCCCCCCAGGTCAGCCGGCTCCTGGGGGAGAGGCTCGAGCTGGTGGAAGACCTGTGGCAGACCGTGCTGCGCAGCGAGTGTCCACCCACCCACGCCGAACGCCTGCTGCGCCTCAAGCGCCTCAGTGACACCAGTGAGCAAGAACTGGAGGGGAAGCGGCGGCGGCGATCGTCGGCCTGATCAGCGCCATGGACCTCTCCGAGGCGATCTCGGCGGCCCGGGCCTTCTCCCTCTATTTCCAACTGGTCAACATCCTCGAGCAGCACATCGAGGAGGACAGCTACCTGGCGAGCCTCAAGGCCATCCACCAGGAGGTCGACAGCGACCCGTTCATTCCGGCCCTGGCCAACCAGACCGATCCCGCCACCTTCCGGGAGTTGTTCGGTCGGCTGCGGGGGCTCAACCTGCCCCCGCCACGCTGGAATCCCTGCTGCGGGAGCTAGACATCCGCCTGGTGTTCACCGCCCATCCCACCGAAATCGTGCGCCACACGGTGCGCCACAAGCAGCGGCGGGTGGCGGGGCTGATCCAGCAATTGCAGCACAGCAATCTGCATGAACTGGACGACCAGGGCAGCCTGCGCCTGCAGCTGGAGGAAGAGATCCGGCTGTGGTGGCGCACCGACGAACTGCACCAGTTCAAGCCCTCGGTGCTTGATGAGGTCGACTACGCCCTCCATTACTTCCAGCAGGTGCTGTTTCACGCCCTGCCCCAGCTGCGCCAGCGGCTCCACAGCGCCCTGCAGCTGAGCTACCCCGATGTGATCCCCCGGGACGCCTTCTGCACCTTCGGTTCCTGGGTGGGGGCGGACCGGGATGGCAATCCCTCAGTCACCCCCGAGATCACCTGGCGCACCGCCTGTTACCAGCGGCGGCTGATGCTGGATCGCTACGTCCATGCCGTCAACGACCTGCGCGACCAGCTCAGCATCTCGATGCAGTGGAGTCAGGTGAGCGCACCGCTGCTGGAGTCCCTGGAGATGGACCGGCTGCGCTTTCCGGAGATCTACGAGGCACGGGCTGCCCGCTACCGACTCGAGCCCTACAGGCTCAAACTCAGTTACATCCTCGAGCGCCTGCGTCTCACCCAGGAGCGCAACCAGCAACTGTCCGAAGCAGGCTGGGAATCCCCCTTCGACCCCGCGGGCCAGCCCCCCTCGGCGGCCTCAGCCCCCAGGCCCCCCAGGAGCTGCACTACGGCGGTGTCGATGAGTTCCGCACCGACCTGGAGCTGATCCGCGACAGCCTCGATGCCACCGGGTTGAGCTGCAAACCGATCCTGACCCTGCTCAGTCAGGTGCACATCTTCGGCTTCACCCTCGCCAGCCTCGACATCCGCCAGGAGAGCACCCGCCACTGCGAAGCCCTCGACGAACTCACCCGCTACCTGCTGCTGCCCAAGCCCTACGGGGAACTGGAGGAAGAGGAACGGATCGGCTGGCTGCTGCAGGAACTCCAGACCCGCCGGCCCCTGGCCCCGGCCTCGGCCCGCTGGTCGGCCGCCAGCGGCGAGACCTTCGCGGTCTTCCGCATGCTCAAGCGCCTGCAGCAGGAGTTCGGGCCCCGCATCTGCGGCACCTACGTGATCTCGATGAATCACACGGTGTCCGACATCCTGGAGGTGCTGCTGCTGGCCAAAGAAGCCGGACTGGTGGACCCCAAGCTCGTCTCCTCCGATCTGCTGGTGGTGCCCCTGTTCGAAACCGTGGAGGATCTGCAGCGGGCACCGGCGGTGATGGAGCGACTCTTCGCCGAGCCCTTCTACCGCCAGCTGCTGGCCAGCAGCAGCCCCGCCGAGCTGCCCCTGCAGGAAGTGATGCTCGGCTACTCCGACAGCAACAAGGACTCGGGCTTCCTCTCCAGCAACTGGGAAATCCACCGGGCCCAGATCGCCCTCCAGCGCCTGGCCACTGACCACGGTGTGGCCCTGCGCATCTTCCACGGCCGCGGTGGCTCCGTCGGCCGGGGCGGCGGTCCCGCCTACCAGGCGATCCTGGCCCAACCCAGCGGCACCCTCAACGGCCGCATCAAGATCACCGAACAGGGGGAGGTGCTGGCCTCCAAGTACTCCCTGCCGGAGCTGGCCCTCTACAACCTGGAAACGGTCACCACGGCGGTGCTGCAGAACAGCCTGGTGAGCACCCACCTCGATGACACCCCCAGCTGGAACGAACTGATGGGCCGCCTGGCGGCCCGCTCCCGCACCCACTACCGCGCCCTGGTGCACGACAACCCCGACCTGGTGGAGTTCTTCCAGCAGGTCACGCCGATCGAGGAGATCAGCAAGCTGCAGATCTCCAGCCGGCCGGCCCGGCGCAAGAGCGGCGCCAAGGACCTCTCCAGCCTGAGGGCGATCCCCTGGGTGTTCGGCTGGACCCAGAGTCGTTTCCTGCTGCCCAGCTGGTACGGCGTCGGGGCGGCCCTGCAGGAGGAAGTGGAGCGGGACGGGGAGCAGGAGGAACTGCTGCGGCTGCTTTACCAGCGCTGGCCCTTCTTCCGGATGCTGATCTCCAAGGTGGAAATGACCCTCTCCAAAGTCGATCTGGATCTGGCCCACCACTACGTGCAGGCCCTCGGGCGCCCCAGCCACCGGGAGTCGTTCGAGCAGATCTTCGAAGCGATCGCAGCTGAATACGTGCTCACCAGGGATCTGGTGCTCACCATCACCGGCCACCGGCGGCTGCTGGATGGCGATCCCGCCCTGCAACTGTCCGTCGATCTGCGCAACCGCACGATCATTCCCCTGGGATTCCTGCAGGTGGCCCTGCTGCGGCGCCTGCGGGACCAGAACCGCCAGCCGCCGATGAGTGAAGGAGCCAGCCCCTCGGCCGACGGCCGCACCTACAGCCGCAGTGAGCTGCTGCGTGGTGCCCTCCTGACCATCAACGGAATTGCCGCCGGCTTGCGCAACACCGGCTGAGGAGCCCTTGATTTCCTTTCGCAGCTCCGTCACCCAACCCCGCCTTCCGGAGGGCTACCGACTGGAGACCACACCCGCCCCGACCGCCCAGGAGCTGGATGCCCTGCTGGTGAGTTGCGGCGACCGATCCCGCCAGAGTGAGCTGATCGAGCGGGTGCTCTCGCGCAGCATCTGGCACCTGCTGGTGCGTGACCCCCAAGGGCAGCTGGTGGGGTTCGTGCGCGCCACCAGCGATCTGGCCCTCAATGCCAACCTCTGGGACCTGTCCGCCGCCCCGGCTGATCCTGCCCGTGCCACGGTGCTGGAGGTTCTGGTGCACGGGGCCCTGAGTCGACTGCGCCGGGAGATGGCGGGCTGCAGCATTTCGCTCTCGGCGCCACCGGAGGCTTTAGAGGCGTTGCGGCGCCATGGCTTCGTGGTGGACCCCGGCGGCATCCGAGCCATGGGGCTCACGCTCACCGATCCGGTGGAGAGCGTGGACTGAACACACGAGCATGGAGGGACTCGAACCCCCGACCCTCAGAATCGGAATCTGATGCTCTATCCAACTGAGCTACATGCCCTCGCCGTGGCCTGGGGCCATGGCTACCGACCGGAAGCAGACCCCCGGGCGATGGGTTTACCTTAACCGCACGCCGCCCCGGACCCATTCGGCTGCATCGCCTGGAGCTGCTGCAGTTCCGCAACTACACCTCCCTCAGCCTGGAGCTGAACTCCCCACGGTTGCTGGTGATCGGTGACAACGGCGAAGGCAAGTCGAATCTGCTGGAGGCGGTGGAGCTGCTGGGGAGCCTGCGCTCCCATCGCTGCAGCCGCGACCAGGATCTGATTCAGCAGGATCAGGGCCAGAGCCGACTGGGCGGCTGGTGCGCCGATGGCGAGCACCTGGAGCTGGAGTTGCGCCGGGTGGGGGCCGCCAGGCCAGGCGCAACGGCAAGACCCTGGAGCGCCACCTGGATCTGCTGGGCCCCCTGCGCTGTGTGGGCTTCAGCGCCCTCGACCTGGAACTGGTGCGCGGGGAGCCCGCCCTGAGGCGCCAGTGGCTGGATCGGGTGGTGCTGCAACTCGAGCCGATCTACACCGACCTGCTGGCCCGCTACGGGCGCCTGTTGCGCCAGCGCAGCCAGCTGTTGCGCCGGGGCCTGGACCGCTCCCACCGCTCCGAGTTACTGGATGCCTTCGATCAGCAGATGGCCCTGGTGGGCACCCGGCTGCACCGCCGCCGTCGCCGGGCCCTGGCACGGTTGCAGCCCCTGGCGGCCGCCTGGCAGGAACGGCTCAGCGGCGGCCGCGAACGGCTCGAACTCCGCTACCAGCCCGGCAGCCTGCTGGAGGGAGAGGAGGCCGAGGCCCCTGGCGCGAGGCCCTCGAAGCCCAGCTGCTGGCCCAGCGGGAGGAGGAACTGCGACTGGGCCACTGCGCCGTCGGCCCGCACCGCGATGAGGTGGAGCTGCGCCTGGCGGACCAGCCGGCGCGGCGCTATGGCTCGGCAGGCCAGCAGCGCACCCTGGTGCTCGCCCTCAAGCTGGCCGAGCTCGAGCTGGTGCATCAGCTCTGCGGCGCTCCGCCCCTGCTGCTGCTCGACGACGTGCTGGCCGAACTGGACCCCGGCCGCCAGCAACTGCTGCTGGAGGCGGTCGGTGAGGGCCATCAATGCCTGGTGAGCGCCACCCATCTGGGGGCGTTCAGCGCTGGCTGGCGCAACCGTTCCCAACTGGTTCAGGTGCGAGCCGGAGCGATCGCGACCGAGACGACTCCCCCTGAGCGCTGGCCTGGCGCACCAGGCCGGACCACAAAGGCAACCCTGCGCGGGTTTTTACGGCCCTGGGCGTTATGGTGATGAGCTGTTCACATGGATCTGATGACCCAGACCCTGCCCAGCCTCCACCCCAACCCGGGATGGAATGGAGCTCCAAGCCCCCTTTCCGAAAGCCCCCAAACCTCCAGTGCCACCGATGCGGTGGGCAAACACTGCATCCTCGAGCTCTACAACTGCAACAGCGAGAAGCTCGACGACGAAGCCTTCCTCAGGACCGCCATCACGACAGCAGCCAAGCGTGCGGGCGCCACACTCCTGAATCTGATCACCCACCGGTTCGAACCGCAGGGGGTGACGGGGCTGGCCCTCCTGGCCGAATCCCATATCTCCATCCACACCTGGCCCGAGTCGGGTTACGCGGCCGTCGATGTGTTCACCTGCGGTGACCACACCATGCCCGAGCGGGCCTGCCATGTGCTCAGCGCCGAGCTGGGGGCCGCCCATCACAAGCTCACCAGCTTCCGGCGGGAAACGCCCCAGTCCTTAGCCGAGGCTGAACGGACCCCTCTCGCCGCCTGAGGCCTCAGAGAGCGGATCTGTCGCGGTTGAGCTTGCCACTCACCAGGCCCTCAAGATCCAGGCTCACCGCTGAGAAACCGAGGCCTGCAAAGGCCTCGACCAACTCTTCGCGCCACCCTGCCGGATCCCCCAACCGCTCCAGCAGCCCATCGAGCTGGTGCCGGGGGACTTCGATCCGGGCGGTTTCCCCCTGGCTGCGCACCCGCAGCTCGGCAATGCCCTGGCCCCGCAGCCAGTCCTCGGCAGCGGCCACCCGCCGCAGCCGCGGGGCGTTGATCGGCTCGCCGTAGGGGAAGCGGGAGGCAAGGCAGGGCTGGGCGGGTTTGTCCCACCAGGGGAAGCCAAGCGCCCGGGAAATCTGGCGCACCGCCTGCTTGTCAAGACCGCATTCCACCAGGGGCGAACGCACCCCTGCTCGCGGGCGGCGCGGAGGCCCGGGCGGTGATCGCCGAGGTCGTCGAGGTTCACCCCATCGACCACCAGGGCCGCCGCTGCCTCAGGCTGCGCAGCCAGGGCTGCCGCCAGGGGTGCCAAGAGGCCGTGGAGCTCCCGCTTGCAGGCGTAGCAGCGATCCTCCGGGTTAGCGGTGTAGGCCGGATCGTCGAGTTCGGCGGTGGAAATCTCCCGGTGGTGCAGGCCCATCCAGCGGGCCTGCAGGCGGGCCTCCTCGCGCAGGTGCGGCGCCAGGGCCGATGACACACCGGTCACCGCCAGGGCCCGGTCCCCCAACTGTTCCGCCGCCAGGGCCGCCACCAGGGCGCTGTCCACACCGCCGGAATAGGCCACCACCAGCTGGTTCTGGGCCGCGAGCCACAGGCGCAGATCCTGCAGCGCCAGCCCAAGCTGCTCCGGCAGGGTTTCGCCGAGGCGATGGGGGGCAAGAGCGGACTGGATCGGGGCCAACGGGCGGTGGGCGGTCGTTAGGATCCAACGGTAAGGGGCCCGGCGATGACACCGCCCAGCAGCGCTGAGCGCACCGCAGGCACGGGCCGGGGCATCGGTATTCGCACCGCCGCCGGCAGCAACGAGCGCAGCCGCGGCCAACTGCATGTCTATGACGGCGACGGCAAGGGCAAAAGTCAGGCGGCCCTTGGCGTTGTGCTGCGCACCATCGGCCTGGGTATCTGCGAGCAGAAACGCACCCGGGTGCTGTTGCTGCGCTTCCTCAAGGGTCCCGGCCGCGCCTACGACGAGGACTCCGCGATCGAAGCGCTGCAGCAGGGATTCCCCCATCTGATCGACCAGGTGCGCACCGGACGGGGCGACTTCTTCACCGCCGCCGAGGCCACCCGCTTCGATCGCCAGGAGGCCCAACGGGGTTGGGACATCGCCAAGGGCGCCATCGCCAGTGCCCTCTACTCCGTGGTGGTGCTCGACGAGCTTTCGCCTGTGCTTGATCTGGGGCTGCTCGACATCGACGATGTGGTGCGCACCCTGGCCACCAAGCCCGACGACATGGAGGTGATCGTCACGGGCCGCGGCGCCCCCAGAAGCTGGTGCAGCTGGCGGACCTGCACTCGGAGATGCGCGCCCACCGCCGCGCTGACGGTGATGCCATCGGCTTGGAGGGGATCGAGATCTACACCGGCGAAGGCAAGGGCAAATCCACCAGTGCCCTGGGCAAGGCCCTGCAGGCCATCGGCCGCGGCATCAGCCAGGACAAGAGTCACCGGGTGCTGATCCTGCAGTGGCTCAAGGGCGGCAGCGGCTACACCGAGGACGCGGCCATCGCCGCCCTGCGCGAGAGCTACCCGCATCTGGTCGATCACCTGCGCTCCGGTCGTGATGCCATCGTCTGGCGAGGCCAGCAGCAGCCGATCGACTACGTGGAGGCCGAGCGGGCCTGGGAGATTGCCCGTGCCGCCATCTCCAGCGGGCTCTACAAAACCGTGATTCTCGATGAGATCAACCCCACGGTGGACCTGGAGTTACTGCCCGTGGAGCCGATCGTGCAGACCCTGCTGCGCAAGCCCGCCGAAACCGAGGTGATCCTCACCGGCCGCTGCAAGAACCCCCCGCCTATTTCGATCTGGCCAGCGTGCACTCGGAAATGGTGTGCCACAAGCACTACGCCGAGCGGGGCGTCGATCTCAAACGCGGCGTCGACTACTGATCCCGCCGTTTGGGCGGATTCAGTAGCGCGAAACCGTTGGGTCCACTTCCTGGCTCCAGGCGTCGATGCCGCCACTCACATTCACACCGTTGATGCCGTGGCGCCCCAGCGCGATCAGGGCCTTGGCGGAGCGGCCACCCATCTTGCAGTGCACATAGAGCCGTTTGCCCGCCGTCAGCTCCCGCACCTGCTCGATCGCCTGGCCCCCTCAATCTGATCGAGGGGAATCAGCACGGCGCCATCGATCGCGGCAATCGCCACCTCCGGGGGTTGCGCACATCCAGCAGCAACAGCTCGCTGCGGTCTCCATCCAGCAGCTGCTTGAGCTCGATCACACTGATCGCCTCCAGGGTGCCCGCCTCCTCCTGGCCCGGCGCCGTGCCGCCGACGCCACAGAACTCCTGGTAGTCAATCAGTTTGTCGATCACCGGACGCTCGGGGCTGGGCCGCAGCTTGAGCTCGCGGAACTTCATCTGCAGGGCATCGAAGAGCAGCAACCGGCCGCTGAGGCTGGTGCCGATGCCGGTGAGGATCTTGATCGCTTCGGTGGCCTGGATCAGGCCGATGATCCCCGGCAGCACACCCACCACACCACCCTCGGCGCAGGAGGGCACCAGGCCCGGCGGCGGCGGCTCGGGGAACAGGTCGCGGTAATTGGGGCTTTCGGCATCGAGGTTGAAGACCGTGGCCTGGCCTTCGAAACGGAAGATCGAGCCGTAGACGTTGGGTTTCCCCAGCAACACGCAGGCGTCGTTGACCAGATAACGGGTGGGGAAGTTGTCGGTGCCGTCGCAGACGATGTCGTAGGGGCGGATGATCTCCAGGGCGTTCTCGCTGGTGAGCGCCGTTTCGTAGAGATCCACCTGGCAGTGGGGGTTGATCTCGTGGATGCGGTGCTTGGCCGATTCGATCTTGGGCTTGCCCACCCAACTGGTGCCGTGGATCACCTGACGTTGCAGGTTGCTGGTGTCGACCACGTCGAAATCGACGATGCCAAGGCGGCCCACGCCAGCGGCGGCCAGATAGAGCAGCAACGGTGACCCCAGGCCACCGGTGCCCACGCACAGCACCGAAGCGGCCTTGAGCCGCTTCTGGCCCTCCATCCCCACCTCGGGAAGGATCAGATGGCGCGAGAAGCGGGCCACCTCGTCGGGGCTCAGCTGGATGCCAGTGGTGTCAGGGGGAAGCATGGGCAGGGAGCCGCCGTTGGGGGGCCGTGATCGGTCCGTGCTCCCTACTCTCCCAAATCCCCGACCCCGCCCAAATCCCCGACCCCGCCCATCTGCGCATCAGCCTCCGCAGCGCCATCCAAGCTGAGCCGTCGGGGCTCGTCAGGGGGCTCGGGCAACCACCAGGCCCCCAGCCCACCGCTGGGGCCGGGCCAAGGTGAGCGAATCAGCATCAGCGTCGGTGGGAGCACCCAAGCGCGATCGATGGCCGATGGGATCGCTCCGCCATCGGGGTGACTGTGGGCGCTGCCGATCACCTCGATTTCCCGGAGGCGCGCCCATTTCTGCGCCAGCAACTGCTCCCGGGGGTCGATGGCAAAGCGGTTGCGGCGGCTGGGTGCTGCGGCCGCGTCATCGTCCGTCGGCCCGGGCCCGGCCCCGGGCCAACCCTCGACCCAGACGTTGAGGCAGGGCCAGATGGCCTCAATGGCCAGGGAGGAACCCTGCTGCCGCCCCAGCAGCAGAGCGCAGCCTTCTTCGGGTGCCGCGGCCAGGAGCACGGCCTCAAGCACCGCAGACCAATGTCTGCCAAGCCACAAGCGCTCTGGCACGGCAAGGCTCACCCCGATACCTTAGGGCGCACGACCCAGTTGCCCAATCAGATTCATGAGCGACGAGACAACTGACGTGAAGGAGCCTTCCGTGTTTTCCGCCAGCTCTTCCACCACCGAGGAAGCCGGTGCCGGCTTCACGGAGCGCTACAGCGAAATCCTCGGCAAGGTGAACACCGCCCTCGACCAGGTGGACTGGACCCAGATGGGCCGCGTCGGCAAGGCCGCCGGCATCCTGCTGGCGGTGATTGTCGCCCAGGTGCTGATCAAAGGGGTGCTCGACACCATCAACCTGCTTCCAGTGGTGCCGGGCCTGCTCGAACTGCTGGGCCTGGTGGTGGTGGGCCAATGGAGTTGGCAGAACCTCACCACCAGTGACAAGCGCAGCGCCGTGGTGAGCCGCCTGCAGGGTCTCCGCAGCGAGTACCTGGGCTGAGCGCAGGGCTCAGCCCCACGCCGTCGAATCCCCCATCAACGCGAAGATCCGCCGCTGGGCCTGGCTGCGGTAGCCACCGCCAAAGAGGTTGGCGTGGTTGAGCAGGTGGTACAGGTTGTACAGGCCTGATCGCTCCCCATGACCGTCGGGCAAGGGCCATTCGGCCTCATAACCCGCGAAGAAGCTGCTCGGAAAGCCCCCGAACAGCTGGGCCATGGCCAGATCCACCTCCCGATCGGCGCGGTGAACGGCGGGATCGAACAGGGCTCCCCGACCGGTCGTCAGCGCACCGGCGTTGCCACTCCAGAGATCGCCATGCACCAGGCAGGGCTCAACCGGGTGCCGCGCCAGCCAACGGGGCACCCGCTCCAGCAGCTCCCGGGCCCCCTCGAAACGCTGGCCCTGGCGCTCCGCCCAGGCCAACTGCACCCCCAGACGACGATCGGCGAAAAAGGAGCCCCAATCGGCCAGCCAGCCATTGCGCTGGGGCCCTGAACCGATGAAGTTGTCGCTGGCCCAGCCAAAACCCTCTGAACCGCTCTCCAGGCTGCGGCGGTGCAACCGGGCCAGGCCCGCGCCCAGGGAGCCCCAGGATCCGGCCTGCCCGCCCCCGCCCAGGGGCAGCCAGGTCATCACCAGCAGGGCCTGGTCCTCCCATTCGCCGCAGAGCAGGGGCTCGGGAATCACCAACCCTTCATCGGCCACCGCGGTCAAGGCCGCCAGTCCCTGCTGCTCAGCCAAGAGCACCGGCAGCTGATCGGGGCGGTTGGTCTTGGCGAACAGGCGGCGGCCATCGCCCATCTGCAGGCTCCAGGCGCTGTGGATGCAGCCGCCCCCCACCGGCTGCCACGACATCACTTCCGAGCCCAGCAATGCGGCGATCGCGGCCACGGGCGGCCTGTGGGCTGGCGGCATCGCTGCTGGCTCCGCGCTGACCAACCCAGGCTGCCAGCATGCAAAGGCCCTGTCCTGCCGTGCTTGACGCCTGAGGCCGGTCTCACCGCTGACGCCTGCGACGCTGTGGTGGTGGGGGCGGGATCGCCGGCCTGACAGCGGCGGCCCTGCTGGCCGAGGCGGGTTTGACTGTGGAGCTGCTGGAGGCCCACCACCAGAGCGGTGGCTGCGCCGGCACCTTCCGCCGCGGCCCCTACACCTTTGATGTGGGCGCCACCCAGGTGGCCGGCCTGGAGCCGGGGGGATCCATGAGCGGCTTTTTCGGCACCTGGGGGTGGAGCCGCCAGCAGCCAGCCCCCTGGACCCTGGGTGCAGCGTGCTGCTGGCGGGGAAACCACACCGATCCAGCTCTGGCGAGACCCCCAGCGCTGGGCCCAGGAGAGGCAACGGCAGTTTCCCGGCAGCGAGCGCTTCTGGCGGCTCTGCGGCGCCCTGCACCAGTCGAACTGGGCCTTCAACCAGCGCGATCCGATCCTGCCGCCCCGCAGCCCATGGGATCTGGCCACGGCGCTGGGCGCCCTGGGGCCGGCCCAGCTGGCCAGCGGTCTGCTGAGCGGCGCCACCGTGTTCGACCTGCTGCGGCTCACGGGCTGCGGCGGCGATCAGCGCCTGCGGCGTTTTCTGGATCTGCAGTTGCGGCTCTATTCCCAGGAACCAGCGGAGCGCACCGCCGCCCTCTATGGCGCCACGGTGCTGGCCATGGCCCAGGAGCCCCTTGGTCTCTGGCACCTGCAAGGTTCCATGCAGAGCCTCAGCACGGCGCTTGAGCGGGGCCTGGCCCAGGCGGGCGGGGGCTTGAAGCTCGGCCACAGAGTGAAGCGGCTGAGCCCCCCAGTCCCTGGCCTGGCCCCGGAACTCTGGGTGGTGGAAGGCCACGCCCGCGGGGGCGCCCCGTTCCAGATCGCCGCCCACGACGTGATCTGCACGGCGCCGGTCCAGGCCCTGCCGGAGCTGCTGGGGGAGGCCCTGCCCCAGCAGCTCCGGCGGCGGCTGGCCGGATTCGACGATCCCTCCGGCGCCCTGGTCTTCTACGGGGCGATCGATCGCGATCTTCTGCCCGCTGAACACCCCTTGCACCTGCAGCTCGATTGGGGTGATCCCGGCCCCCTGTTCGTGTCGATCAGCGCGGAGGGGGATGGCCGCGCCCCCGCGGGCCAGGCCACCGTGATCGCCAGCGTGTTCAGCCCCGCCCGCCCCTGGTGCGCGCTGGAGGAGCCTGCCTACCAGGAGCGCAAGCGGGCCGCTCAGCAGGGCATCGAGGCAGGCCTGATCCAGCTCCTCCATCTGCCCCCCGAACCGTTCAGGCACGGGGAGCTGGCCACGCCCCGGGGCTTCCTGCATTGGACGGGCCGGCCCTTCGGATTCGTGGGCGGGCTCGGCCAGGCCCCCAGCCGTTTCGGCCCCTTCGGCCTGGCCAGTCGCAGCCCCCTGGCGGGTCTGTGGCTCTGCGGCGATTCGATTTTTCCCGGAGAGGGCACCGCCGGGGTGAGCCAATCGGCGCTGATGGCCTGCCGCCAGCTGCTGGCCAGCCGCGGCCGATCGCTCACGCTGGCCCGTTGAAGGCTCCCGGGAGTCAGAGGAAGGGGGGCGAAGCTCCCGGGCCCGGGTGAGAGCGGCCTCGAGCTGGTCGAAGTGCCCCTGCTCCACCAGCGCCTGCAGGGCCGCCAGCTGCTGGCCGTAGGCCGCCAGCGCTTCGCCCAGGGCTTGCCGGTTGTGGGTGGCCATCAGGGTGCCCAGTTCGGGGTTGCCGCCACCCACCCTGGTGGTGTCGGCAAAACCGCTGGAGGCCAGGGCCCGCACCAGTTCAGCCAGCTCCGGATCCGGGGCGGCGCGATCAGCGACCAGCAGCAGGGCGGCACTCACCAGCACCGGTAGATGGGAAATCAGCGCCACCGCCCGGTCGTGGGCGATGGCGGAGCACGTGAGCCAGCGGGCCCCCACCGCCTCCGCCAGGGCCCTCACCTGTTCGAGGGCCTCGGGGTCGGTGGCCTCGGTTGGGGTCGCCACCCAGGGGCGGCCCTGGAACAACGCCGGTTGACCCGCCTCCACACCGGCTTCGGCCGTGCCCGCCATCGGATGGCTCGCGACAAAGCGGGGGCAGCGGGGTTGCCACTGGGCCAGCACCGGAGCCTTGACCGAGCCCACATCCGTGAGCACCGCCTGCCGAGGCAGGGCGTCCAGCAGCGCCTGGGGGGTCCAACAGCCGATCAAGGGGAAGGGCCAACACCACCAGGCCGCACCCTCGAGCACCTGGGGGTCTGTAGCGATGCGGTCGGCCAGACCCCGCTGCCAGGCCCGCTCGGCGGTGGCCTGGCGGTGCACCAGGGCATGGACCGTGGCGCCGCGCGCGCGCAGGTCCAGCGCCAGGGAGCCCCCGATCAACCCCAGGCCCACGATTCCCACGGGCCGATCCCGCCACAACACTGTCATCGCCGGTACGGCCTGCTCGGGCCAGCTTCCTACGATTCGGCCATGTTGGAAGCCCGCGCCCACCACCAACTCAAAGCGCTGCTGCGGCAGGAAGGTGCCGCGCGTTGGCCCCATCACCTGACCCTCAGCCGTCTGGTGGCCCGCAGCCTGCGGCGCGCGGACCAGACCCAGGTGCGCCTGAGCGCCCTCAGCGACCCCAGCTGGCTGGTGGGGTTGCTGGTGCCCCTGGCCCTGAGCGAGGCCCCCGTGGCCCTTGTGCTCAGCGATGAACTGCGCCAGCGGTTGCTGCAACAGGAGCTGCCCCGCCTGAAGGCGGTGGGATTGAACCTGCCCTGCTGGGAAGGGGAGAGCGCCCCACAGGGTGCCCGGCTCTGGCTGCTGAGTCCGGCCGAACTGGCGATGGCCTGGCAGCAGAACCTTCTCGGTGAGCGTCAACTGGTGATCGTGGAGGCGGACGAGCTGGAGCGGGCCCTGCGGCAGTCCCTGGGGATCGTGGTGGAGACCCGCCACTGGGAGTTGCTGCGGCGCAGCCTGCCGGCGGCCGAAGCCAGCCTGCTGGCCCTGCACGAGCGCCTGAGCCGGCGGATCTTCAGCCATCCCTCCAACCCTTCCCTGCAGATCGCCCTCAGCCCGGAGGAGGAGGCGCCCCTGGGGCAGCTACTGCAACTGCTCAGCCCCCTACCACCCCCTTGGCCCAGCTGGCTGGAAAGCCAAGGGCCCGGCTGGACCAGCTGGGCGACGGTGGATCCCCAGCTGCTGCAGTGGACACTGCACCGCCAGCCCCTTGAACCGTTTGAGGTGATGGCGGGGCTGCTGCGCAAGCGCGGGGCCCTGATGATCGGGTCGGAGCTTGGGGGCCCGGTGGCACCCCCTGGTCGGCGCCGGCCCAGGCGGCCCTGGGTTTTGCTCCGCAGGTGACGGTGCACCTGGGCGATCCCCCGCTGCAGGATCCCCTTCCCATCCATGCGCCCCAGCGACAGGCCCTGCCCAACAGCCCCGACTACGGCGAGCACCTGCTGGAGCACTGCCGCCGGCTGGTGCTGGGCCAGGAGGGGCTCACGGTGGTGTTGATCGATGACGGGCCGTTGCGGCTCGATCTGAGCAGTGCCCTGGCCGCTGAATTCGGCAGCCGCGTGGTGCACCAGACCACGGCTCCAGAGAGCAACGGTGTGCTGTGCTGCGGCTGGGATTGGTGGCTGGAGCACCAGCAACGCCTGCCGGTACCCGGCCAGGTCGTGGTCGCGCTGCTGCCGATCGCCAGCCTGGAAGACCCCCTCACTGCCGCGCGGGTCAGGGCGCTGCGCCTGCGGGGCCGCGACTGGTTCCGTGAGCTGCTGCTGCCCGAAGCCGTCAGTCGACTGCAGCGGGGCGTGGCCGGGCTGCGCCGTGGGGGCGGCAGGCTGGCTTTGCTGGATGGCCGGGTGCGGCGGCGCACCTGGGGCCGCCAGGTGCTGGAGGCTCTGGAGCCCTGGGTGGACCTGCCACGGCTGTTGCCTCGCTGATCGTTGTTGCCGCGCTGATCGGTGTTGCCGCGCTGATGGCCTCAAGGCAACCAACCGCCCTGGAACTTCGCTGCAGAGGCGTTCCAGCCCGTGGCGACCCTTAGCCTGGCCGCGATCCGACAGGGCATGGATGCATGGGTGAGGCCAAACGTCGGGCGGAGCAGGGGCTACCAGCCCGGGAGCGCAAGCAAGCCGCCGCCCCCAAGGACAACTCACCGAGGCTGGTGAGCTGGTTGCCGTTCAGCCAACGGCAAGCAAGCCGCTTCGTGGAGGTGTCCACCAAGGGGGCCTGGTATGGAATCGCTGCCCTGGCCATTTTCTGGGTGACCGTGCGCTTCATCGGCCCGGCCGCAGGCTGGTGGAGCCTGGCCGACGGCTGACGGGATTCAGCCGACGACGGCCCCGCGGCAGGACAGGGTCCAAAGACAATGAGTATTTCTACGCGCACCAATCGGAAGAAATCATTAACGTCTGTTCACTGCCCCTGTTCTACCGATGTTTCCCCGACTTGCTGAGCACTATCGCTCCGTCGTTCAGGATCTGGTGATGAGCCTCCAGGCCTTGGCTGTCAGCCTCCAGGGCCAGGGCTTTTCGGCCACCTGCTACGTCTGCGGAGATGGCGCCCAGGGCCAGGGTGCCTCCTTCGTGGCCGCCCTGGGCGAGGGGCACATGGTGCGCTTCCTGGTCTCCGACTTCGGCATCAGCTGGGTGGAATCCCGCAACGGCCATGAGTTGGTGAAGCTGGAGGGTGCCGACGCCATTGAGGAATTGCAGCGCCTGGCCACCTTCCTCCAGCCCGAATCCACCGCCAGCAGCGCGGCCTCGCTTCAGGCCCCGGGCGCCACTGCCGCAACGGGCAGCTGAACCAACGTTCATCGTTCATCTTTTCCACAACCCGAATCCCTAGCAGCGTCAACTCGCCTGCACGAACATCGGCTTGGCTGCCTTTTGGCTGGGCTGGGGCACCTGTCAGCACCTTCCCCAATCAGCCGCAGGCAGGGCGTAACGGCCGCTTGAGCCGCTGGGGCCGAAGCTGGCGAGCGGCATCGACACCGCACCTCCCATCAACGCAGCCCTACGGCCCCCAGGCCTTAGTCAAGGGAAATCCCTACGGTTCAGGCGGCAGAGCTTGGAAGGATTCCTTCCTGGCTCGAGCCAATCGATCAGCCCCAGCTGATCGTCACCTCCGGGATGACACCCAGACCATCTCCACGCCAGCTCAGGCCCTCCCTGAGCGCGTCCCGTCCAGGCCAGGGCCCGATAGCAACGGCCGCAGCCTAGCCCACACACAACTCCAAGGGCCGTGGAAGGCCCTCATACTTGCCTGCTGTGGCGCTTAACCGGCCTGGGCCAGCAGCTCCTCATCATCCTCCGGCACGGGCATGGCGGCCAGCTTGGCGGCGGCCGCCGCCAAGGGCTTCATCGAGTTGGCGGTGACGTCCGCCCCTTCGGTGAGCTTGCGGCGCAACAGGGCTTCGATCACCTCCTTCTGCTCGGGGTTCTGCTCCAGCCAGCCGATGGTGTTGTCGCGGCCTTGGCCGATGTTGTCGCCCTCGTAGCTGTACCAGGCACCCTTGCGCACCACCACGCCAGTTTCCTCGGCCAGATCGAGCAGGCAGCCCAGGATGCTGATGCCGCGGCCGAACAGGATGTCGAACTCGGCGATGCGGAAGGGGGCGCCACCTTGTTCTTGGCCACCTTCACCTTGGCGCGGATGCCGTATTCCTCGGTGCCACGTTTGAGGGTCTGGATGCGGCGGATGTCGAGGCGCACCGAGGCGTAGAACTTGAGGGCGTTGCCGCCGGTGGTGGTCTCAGGGTTGCCGTAGGTGACGCCGATCTTCTGGCGCAGCTGGTTGAGGAAGATCACGGTGCAACCGGATTTGCCGATATTGCCGGTGATCTTGCGCATCGCCTGGCTCATCAGCCGGGCCTGGCCGCCCACCGACAGATCCCCCATCTCCCCTTCGATCTCCGCCCGGGGGTGAGGGCTGCCACCGAGTCGACCACGACGATGTCGACGGCGGCGGAGCGCACCAGCTGGTCGACAATCTCCAGAGCCATTTCACCGGTGTCCGGCTGGGACACCAACAGGTTCTCAATGTCGACGCCCAGGGCGGCGGCATAGACCGGATCCAGGGCGTGCTCCGCATCCACGAAGGCGGCTACACCGCCGCGCTTCTGCACTTCGGCGATGGCGTGGAGGGTGAGGGTGGTCTTGCCGGAGCTTTCCGGGCCATAGACCTCCACCACCCGGCCCTTGGGATAGCCACCACCCAGGGCCAGATCGAGGGTGAGGGCACCGGTGGAGAAGGTTTCCACCCGCATGCGGGAGGCATCCCCCAGACGCATGATCGAGCCCTTGCCGAAATTGCGCTCGATCTGGTTGAGCACCAGACCCAGTGCCTTGTCGCGCTCGCCGGCTCGGGCCTCGGCGGCCTTGGCCTCAGGCCCTCTGGCGTCTCCGGCCCGGGCGGAGGTGGTCTTGGGGAAATCAGCAGGCATGGTCTGGGTGGTCAGCGATGGAACGGGCCGCGGAGCAGGCCCCAGGCGGGGCAAGTTGGCAGGCCCCCCAGCGGGGCTGTGGCGGCTTCACGGAAGCCAGTGCCACCGTTCCCGCCTGCCGTATCGGCTAGTACAGGCGTACCCTAGCGGATCAGGGCCAGGCCGCCAAGGGGGCCGCCAGTCGCTCCGGCTCCAGCAGTGCGATCCCCTCCGGCAGGTCCTGCCGATCACCCGGCCCCAGGTACCCCCAGGACACCAGGAAGCAGCGCACCCGCTCCAGGCCAGGGGTGGCCCGCACCGCCTCAAGCGTGGGCCGGCGATCCTCGATGAACCAGAGCGGACGCCCGCTGGCGGAGAGGCGCAGCAGCACCTCCGGCTTGCTGCCGTGCTCATGGCCGAACACCTGCAGCGGTTCCATCCCGAAGCCCTCCAGCAGCTCCCGGGCGAAGGCCGCCCCCTTGGTGGTGAGCACGAGCCAGTCGGCACCTTCCGCCGCCAGGGCGCCCAGCCGCTCCGCCAGGCCAGGGAACGGCCGGTGCAGGGCCAGCCAGGCGCCGCGATCAGCGGCGATGGCCGAGCGGCGCACCCGCTCCAGGGCCGCCTGCAAGCGCTCGGGCTCCCAGCCCCGGCGCGCCAGCGCCCCGCTCAACCAGCGGTCGTAGGAGCCAAGGGCCAGCTCCAGATCGAAACCGGGACAAGCCAACTCAGCGGCCACCAGCACCATCTCCCAGCCCTTGTGGATCAGGGGCCGCAGGCGAACGAAGGCGGGTGGCGCCTGCTCGCTCACCGCCAGCTCGGGATCCAATTCGCAGGCCGCCCGGCAGGCACTCCACCAGTACTCGCTCATTCCGTCCACCAGAACCCCGTCGAAATCGAAGACCAGCAGTGGGCCGCTCCGGGGGTGAGCTGGGGTCACGGGAGGACCACGCACAGGGGGTTGAAAACTGGGCCGCTAGGATTCGAACCTAGGAATGGCGGGACCAAAACCCGCTGCCTTACCACTTGGCGACGGCCCATCGCACCAGCGCAATGCTGAGCGCCTAGCTAGTTACCCACAGCGGGTCGCCCTCCGTCAATCTCCGTTCAGGCCGCCTGCTGATGGCCGGCTTCGGCCCATCAGGGCGCTCCCGGACTCAGGCCGGGAACACCCGCAACCGCCGCGTGGGGCCGCTGCCGAATTCCGCCCAGCGCAGGCGGTAGCGGCCCACCAGTTCGGCCTGCTGGCTGCGCACCCGATCGTTGCGAGGCAGCAGCTCCACCGGCCGGCCCTGGGGCAACACCACCTGCTCCACCGCCAGCCGGCATTCCTCCATCGCTCCGTGGCTGTCATCGAACTGGGCCGCCGGGGCGCTCTGAAGCACCTGGCTGGGGTGGTGGCGCAGGAGGCGCTCGAAGGCCCGCTGGATCTGGTGCAGGCTGTCGGACTTGATCACCAGGATCGGAACGCCGTGGAGCTGGGCCAGCCGTCGCACCTCGGGATCCCGCCCCAGCTGCTGACGGATGCTCAGCACCGCGTCCGCGTGCTCCACCGCCTCTGCCCGGACCACCGAATAGAGCTGGCCGCGCATCGCCTGGTCCACCAGGTGTTCGCTCAGGCCGCAGCAGAACAACCGCAGGGGCCCAGCGCTCCCGCGCTCGGGATCTCGCACGGCTGATTCGTAGGCCAGGGGAGCGGACTCGAACGGAGCCGGCATGGGCACCGGCACCAGGGCAGGGCGGGGTCGGGGCCCTGGCGGACTGGTCGGGCGCGATCGCGCCGGGCGAGGGGGTGGATCGAGCCCGGGAGTCCCGCCGAGATCCACCAGCCGCAGCCGCCCATCGGGGGCCAGTTCGCGCACCTGGGGCCGAGGGGGCTGTCCCCGCAACAGGAGATCCACGGTGCGGGCCACCTCCCGGTGCACCAGCCAGTGGCTGCGGGCATGCATCTCCACCGCCAGGGGGAAGGTGGGCTCGGCGCAGCGCTCCAGCACGGATTTCTGCGAACCCCGACGACGGGCCTCCTCATCCCCGAGGGTGACCGATTGGATGCCGCCCACCAGATCGCTCAAGGTGGGGTTCTTGATCAGGTTGGCCAGCTCGTTGCCGTGGGCCGTGGCCACCAGCATCACGCCCCGTTCGGCGATCGTGCGGGCGGCCTGGGCCTCGAGTTCGGTGCCGATCTCATCGATCACGATCACCTCAGGCATGTGGTTCTCCACCGCCTCGATCATCACCTGGTGCTGCAGCTCCGGCCGCGCCACCTGCATGCGCCTGGCCCGCCCGATCGCGGGATGCGGAATGTCGCCATCGCCGGCGATCTCATTGCTGGTGTCGATGACCACCACCCGCCGCTCCAGCTCATCGGCCAGCACCCGGGCGATCTCCCGCAGGGCCGTGGTCTTGCCCACCCCGGGGCGCCCCATCAGCAGCAGTGACTGCCCTGTGTCCAGCAGATCCCTGACCATGGCCACGGTGCCGTAGACCGCCCGACCCACCCGGCAGGTGAGACCCACCACCTCACCGCCCCGGTTGCGGATGGCGCTGATGCGGTGCAGGGTGCGCTCGATCCCGGCCCGGTTGTCGCCGCCGAAGCGGCCGAGCCGCTCCACCACAGCCGCCAGATCCCCGCGCTCGATCGGGCGCTCCCCCAGGGTCAGCGCCCGGCCGGGATAACGGGCTTCGGGCACGCGGCCCAGATCGAGCACCACCTCCAGCAACTGCTCCCGACGGGCCGGCTCCGCCAGGGCCAGCTGCAGCCCCTCGGGCAGCACCTCCAGCAGACGATCCAGATCGTCGGTGATCCGCTGGGGCGCGATCAGGGGGCTGGGATCTGGAATCGGGGCGTTCAAGGGCCCAGCCTCGGGGTCAGGGATTCGCTCCATCCTGGGTCCGCCAGGGATCGAGCAGCGAGCGAGCCATGGCCAGGGCTTCCGCCACCAGCTCCCGATCGGCCAGCAGTCCCGTTCCCCGTTCCTGGGCGCGCTGCAACAGCGGTTGGAGCAGGCGGCGGGCCACCCCCCGAAGGCCACGCCGGCCACCGCGGGGCGCAACCCCTGGCGCCGCACCTGAGCCAGGCTGGTGGCGTTGGTGCCACCGGCCAGCTGAAGCGGACCGGGGGGGCGATCGCCCGCAGTTCCCGCAACAGCCTGACGGCGGCATGGGCGCTGCCGGCCCCCAGATCGCCGCTCATCGGCCGCCCATCCAGCTGCCAGAGGGGACGGAAGCCAAGGGCACGCAGCGCCATGAACCGGCCCCAGAGTTCATCAGCGAGGGCCCCGGGCGCCCCCGGCCCCACCAGATCCTCCAGGCCACAGCTCACCGCCAGCCGCTTGAACACAAGGCCGGAGGCCTTGACCTGGGCCAGACGATCAGTGAAGGCCCGCCCCCGACCGGGGCGGGTGTGGATCTCCACGGCCTCCGGCCGCAGCTCCGCCAGCAAGGGCGCCACCGCTTCGGGAGCCAACTGGTGGTTTCGTTCCTCGATCAGGCCAAGGGGACAAACCGGCAGGCAACGGCCACAGCCATAGCAGCGCTGCTGCAGCACAGCGCCACGCTCACCGATGGCCAGGGCCGGGCAAACCCGCTGGCAGGGCCTTGGGCACTCCGGCGGGCAGCGCTCCGGATCGAACCAGGCCTTGCGGAAATGGGGATCGGCCCCATCGCTGAGGCTCACCATCAACCAGGGCTGCATGGCGCCCCGCTCAGCCGCCCAGGCCATCCCCCGTCGGGCGGCCGCCGCCACGGCCCCATCGGCGGCCACATCGATGCAATCGACCCCCGCCAGCGCATAGATGCCGCAGAGGTCCTCGATCGCGGGCAGGTCCTGGTTGCTGGCTCCGCAGATCAATTTGACCCAGTGACCGGCCGCCAGCGCCTGCTCAGGCAGCAACGAGTTGCTCAAGGGGCTGCCAGCGCAGGCTGCGGGCACCCCCATTTCCACCACCATGTGCAGGCCAGGCACCGTGCGGGTCAGCTGGATCAGGGAACGCAGTTCAGCGTTGGAGAGCACCTGACCTTCCAGAAGCCAGAGCACGATCGGGGCCTCACCTTCCAGCAGGGCACCGAGCTGGGGCATCACCCTCTGCACCTCGCCCACCGCGGCCCCCTTGCCAACGCTGTGGTGACCGAGATGGGGGGACGGATGCCGTGCAGTTCCAGGAGGTAGGCCTGGGGATCACCGAGCCCCCGGGCCGAGGTGATCTGGGCCCGGTAGCCCGCCGCCCGCAGCCGACGCAACAGGCGCGTTTCGGCACCGCCTTCGAGGGGTGCATGGACCGCCAGGGCTCCAAAACGCTCCAACTCCTGGCGAAATCCGCGGCCTGAAAGCAACAGGGGCATCGGGGCAGACCTCGAGATGGCGTCAGTTTGACAGTTAAGACCCTGAACCTGGCGGGTGGTCGATGAGGGATGGTTCAGGCCCATAGGGTATGTTGTTTGCTTGTGCAACCGTTCTGTGCCCGTCCGCTAGCCGGGCCTCCAGCGCGCTGCACCAGGTCGTCATTGGTGACGACCTTCCCTGGCCAAGTACGTTCTCTCCCCTTGGATTCATCCGAGCGGAGTCCGTCGGGAAACTGTCGAATGCGCCCAATGGCACGGCCGATCTTTGATCGGTGAGCGCCCAAGGGTCCGGTTCCTCAAGTCCCAGCCTGCTGTTTCGCCTCCCGCTAGCCAACCGGATTCCTCCTTCACGGGATGGCCCCGGTTCCGTCTGCGTTCGATCGAATCAGCCCACATCCTTCGCCGTCCCTTCGGACCTGGCGATCGGTGGTTCCGCTGGCGTTTTTCATCCTCCTATGTCCATCGGCATCCTCGGGAAGAAATTGGGCATGTCCCAATTCTTCGACGATGCAGGCAGATCCATCCCGGTCACCGTGATCGAGGCGGGTCCCTGCCGCATCACCCAACTCAAGAGCACCGGCACCGACGGCTACGTCGCCGTGCAGGTCGGCTTTGGCGACATCCGCGAAAAGCTGGTGAACCAGCCTGCCAGGGGCCACCTGGCCAAATCCGGCAGCGAGCCCCTGCGCCATCTGCGCGAATACCGCGTCGACAGCGTCGATGGCCTGGAGCTGGGCTCCTCCATCACCGTCGCCGCGTTTGAAGCCGGCCAGAAGATCGATGTCAGCGGCGACACCATGGGCCGCGGCTTCACCGGTCTGCAGAAGCGCCACGGCTTCAGCCGTGGCCCCATGAGCCACGGTTCAAAGAACCACCGCGAGCCTGGTTCGATCGGCGCCGGCACCACGCCCGGCCGGGTCTACCCCGGCAAGCGCATGGCGGGCCGCTACGGCGGCAAGCAGATCACCACCCGAGGTCTGACGATCCTGAAGGTGGACACCGAGCGCAACCTGCTGGTGGTCAAAGGCTCGGTGCCCGGCAAGCCCGGCAGCCTGCTGAACATCTCCCCCGCCAAGCGGGTGGGTACCAAGCCTGCCAACGGAGGGAAGTGATGGCTGACATTCAGATTCGCGACTGGCAGGGCAAGGAGGCCGGCAAGGCCAGCCTTGAGCTCCGGGTCGCCAAGGAATCGAGCGCCAACGCTCTGGTGCACCGCGCCGTCGTTCGCCAGCTGGCCCATGCCCGCCAGGGCACGGCCAGCACCCTCACCCGCTCCGAAGTGCGTGGTGGTGGCCGCAAGCCCTACAAGCAGAAAGGCACGGGCCGGGCCCGCCAGGGTTCGATCCGCACCCCCTGCGCCCCGGTGGTGGCGTGACCTTCGGGCCCAAGCCCCGCACCTACACCAAGGCGATGAACCGCAAGGAGCGTCGCCTCGCCCTGCGCACCGCCCTGGTGAGCCGCCTCGAGAATCTCGTGGTGGTCAAAGGCTTCGCCGCAGACCTCGAAACCCCCAAAACCAAGGAGATCACCGCTGCCCTGCAGCGTCTCGGCATCGCCGAGGGCTCCAAGGTGTTGCTGGTGCTCGATGGCGCCAGCGAGGTGGTGCGCCGTTCGGTGCGCAACCTCGAAACCGTCAAGTTGATCGCCGCCGATCAGCTCAACGTGTTCGATCTGCTCCACGCCAACACCTTGGTGGTGAGCGAAGAAGCCCTCGCAAAGATTCAGGAGGTCTACGGCGATGACTGAGCGTTTCGCAGGTCGGCTCGCGGATGTCATCCGCCGGCCGCTGATCACCGAGAAGGCCACCCGCGCCCTCGAGCAGAACCAGTACACCTTCGAGGTGGATCACCGGGCCGCCAAACCCGACATCAAGGCCGCCGTCGAACAGCTGTTCGACGTGCGTGTCATCGGCATCAGCACCATGAACCCTCCCCGGCGCGCGCGCCGGGTGGGCCGTTTCGCCGGCAAGCGTGCCCAGGTGAAAAAGGCGGTGGTGCGCCTGGCCGAAGGCAACGCCATCCAGCTTTTCCCTGAGTCCTGAGGGGTCTGAACCGTTATGGCAATCCGTAAGTACCGCCCCTACACCCCCGGCACCCGCACCCGGGTGGCGAGCGACTTCAGTGAAGTCACCGAGCGCAAGCCCGAGCGCAGCCTTGTTGAGGCCAAGCACCGGCGCAAGGGCCGCAACAACCGCGGCGTGATCACCTGCCGCCACCGCGGCGGCGGCCACAAGCGCCTATACCGCATGGTCGACTTCCGCCGTGACAAGCACGGCGTGGCCGCCAAAGTGGCGGCTATTCACTACGACCCGCACCGCAACGCGCGCCTGGCGCTGCTCTTCTACGTCGATGGCGAGAAGCGGTACATCCTGGCCCCCGCAGGGGTTGAGCTTGGCCAGCAGGTGATTTCCGGGCCCGAGGCCCCGATCGAAACCGGCAACGCCCTGCCCCTCTCGGCGATCCCCCTGGGCTCCAGCGTCCACAACGTCGAGCTCTATGCCGGCCGCGGTGGACAGATGGTGCGCACCGCCGGAGCCAGTGCCCAGGTGATGGCCAAAGAAGGCGACTATGTCGCCCTCAAGCTGCCCTCCACCGAAGTGCGTCTGGTGCGCCGGGAGTGCTACGCCACCCTCGGCGAAGTCGGCAACGCCGAAGTGCGCAACACCAGCCTCGGCAAGGCCGGCCGCAAGCGCTGGCTCGGCCGTCGCCCCCAGGTGCGCGGCAGCGTCATGAACCCCTGCGACCACCCCCACGGTGGTGGCGAGGGTCGGGCACCGATCGGCCGCTCCGGTCCGGTCACCCCCTGGGGCAAACCCGCCCTGGGCCTCAAGACCCGCAAACGCAACAAACCCAGCAACCGGTTCGTGCTCCGGAAGCGTCGCCGCACCTCCAAGCGGAGCCGTGGCGGACGGGATTCCTGATGCTCACCACCGTTTTGTTGTCTGCTTAAACCGCCATGGGACGTTCACTCAAAAAAGGTCCGTTTGTGGCCGACAGCCTGCTCCGCAAGGTCGAGGCCCAGAACACCGCCGGTGACAAGGGTGTGATCAAGACCTGGTCACGCGCTTCCACCATCCTGCCGATGATGATCGGCCACACCATTGCCGTTCACAACGGCAAAGCCCATGTTCCCGTCTACGTGACGGAGCAGATGGTGGGTCACAAGCTTGGGGAGTTCGCCCCCACGCGCACCTTCCGGGGCCACATCAAGGACAAGAAAGGTGCCCGTTAAGGATCGACTTATGGCCAATTCCACCCCCACCACCCAAGCCCTTGCCCACGGCCGCTACATCCGCGGATCCGTATCCAAGGTGCGTCGTGTGCTCGATCAGATCCGTGGCCGGTCCTACCGGGAAGCGCTGATCCTGCTTGAGTTCATGCCCTACCGCTCCACGGGCCCCATCACCAAGGTGTTGCGGTCCGCCGTGGCGAATGCGGAGCACAACCTGGGGCTCGACCCCGCCAGCCTGGTGGTGAGCCAGGCCACGGCGGACATGGGCCCCTCCCTGAAGCGGTTCCGGCCGCGCGCCCAGGGCCGTGCCTACGCGATCAAGAAACAAACCTGCCACATCAGCATTGCTGTGGCAGCCACCACCGCCTGACCCCCGAGGACACCGCCCGATGGGACACAAGATCCATCCAACCGGCCTGCGCCTGGGGATCACCCAGGACCACCGCTCCCGTTGGTACGCCCCCAGCAAGACCTATCCGATCCTTCTTCAGGAGGACGACCGGATTCGCACCTTCATCCACAAGAAGTACGCCAGCGCCGGCATCAGCGATGTGCTGATCGCCCGTAAGGCCGACCAACTCGAGGTCGAACTCAAGACGGCACGCCCCGGCGTACTGGTGGGCCGCCAGGGCAGCGGCATCGAAGACCTGCGCGCCGGCATCCAGAAAACCATCGGCGATACCCACCGTCAGGTGCGCATCAACGTGGTGGAAGTGGAGCGGGTCGACGCCGACGCCTACCTGCTGGCCGAATACATCGCCCAGCAGCTGGAGAAGCGCGTGGCCTTCCGCCGTGTGCTGCGCATGACCGTTCAGCGCGCCCAGCGGGCTGGGGTCCTGGGGCTGAAGATCCAGGTGAGCGGCCGCCTCAACGGGGCTGAGATCGCCCGTACGGAATGGACTCGCGAAGGCCGTGTGCCCCTGCACACCCTCCGCGCCGACATCGACTACGCCACCAAGGTGGCCACCACCACCTACGGGGTGCTGGGCATCAAGGTTTGGGTCTTCAAAGGTGAAATCCTCCCCGGGCAGCAGGAACAACTGCCCGTGGGTGCCGGTCCCAAGCGCAGGGCCAGCCGGCGGCCCCAACAGTTCGAAGACCGCTCCAACGAGGAGTGATCAGGAGACCTGAACCATGCTGAGTCCAAAACGCGTCAAATTCCGCAAACAGCAACGGGGCCGCATGTGCGGCGTCGCCACCCGAGGCAACACCGTTGCCTTCGGTCAGTTTGCCCTTCAAGCCCAGGAGTGCGGGTGGATCACCTCCCGCCAGATCGAGGCCAGCCGGCGTGCCATGAGCCGCAGCGTCAAACGGGGCGGAAAGATCTGGATCCGGATCTTCCCCGACAAGCCCGTGACCATGCGCGCTGCCGAAACCCGCATGGGTTCCGGTAAGGGCAACCCGGAGTTCTGGGTGGCCGTGATCAAACCGGGGCGCATTCTCTTTGAGATGGGCGGTCCCGAGATCACCGAAACGATTGCCCGGGAGGCCATGCGCCTGGCGCAGTACAAACTGCCGATCAAGACCAAGTTTCTGACCCTGGCCGACCAGGAGGCGGAAACCACCTCGGTCCCCGTTCAACCCGTGGAGGCCTGACCCATGGCACGCCCCGACATCGCCGACCTGCGCAAACTCAGCGACGGCGAACTCAACGAGCAGATCGACGGCACCCGCCGCGAACTGTTCGACCTGCGCTTCCAGCAGGCCACCCGCCGACTGGAGCAACCCCACCGTTTCAAGCTGGCCCGCATCAAGCTGGCCCAGCTTCAGACGGTGCAGGCGGAGCGCAAGCGCTCCACCGTCTCCACCTGATACCCCCCTCGATCCCATGGCACTCAAGGAAAGGGTCGGCACCGTCGTCAGCGACAAGATGGACAAAACGGTGGTGGTGGCGGTGGAAAACCGCTTCCCCCACCCCATCTACCAAAAGACCGTCAGCCGCACCACCCGCTACAAGGCCCACGATGAAGCCAACGCCTGCCGCGTCGGCGATCGGGTTCGGATCACCGAAACCCGACCGCTCAGCCGCACCAAGCGCTGGACCGTGGCCGAAGTTCTTACCCCCAACGGCGCCAGCTGAGGAGTTCTCAAAATGATTCAGCAGGAAACCTACCTAAACGTCGCTGACAACAGTGGCGCCAAGCGCATTCAGTGCATCCGGGTGCTCGGCACCAACCGTCGCTACGCCCACGTGGGCGATGTGATTGTGGCCGCCGTCAAAGACGCCATGCCCAACATGGGCGTCAAGAAATCGGATGTAGTGAAAGCAGTGGTGGTGCGCACCAGGGCCACCCTCCGTCGTGACACGGGCAATTCGATCCGCTTCGACGACAACGCCGCGGTGATCCTCGGCAACGACAACAACCCCAAGGGCACCCGCGTCTTCGGTCCCGTCGCCCGCGAACTGCGGGAGCGGAACTTCACCAAGATCGTGTCCCTCGCTCCGGAGGTGATCTGAGATGGCTACCGCCACCGTCAAAGCCAAGCCCACCCAGCGCATCAAGTTGCGCATCCGCAAAGGCGACACCGTCCAGGTGATCGCCGGCAAGGACAAGGGCAAGACCGGTGAGGTGCTCCGCACCCTGCCTAACGAAAACCGCGTGATTGTGCAGGGCATCAACCTGCGCACCCGTCACGTCAAGCCCACCCAGGAGGGCGAAAGCGGCCGCATCGTCACCGAGGAGGCCTCCGTGCATGCCTCGAATGTGATGCTGTACTCCACCAACAAAAAGGTGGCCAGCCGGGTGGAGATCGTCGTCGACAAGGACGGCTCCAAGAAACGCCGCCTCAAAAAGACCGGCGAACTGATCGACTGAACGCCAGACCCCCCACCCTCCCTCTTTCCCCTCCCGCGTCCCTGTCCGCCTTCTGACCACGCCCAGAAGCGCACCCCTTCCCCCCGTCATGTCACTGAAACAGCGCTACCGGGAGACGATCCAGCCCAAGTTGCTCAAGGATCTCGATCTCTCCAACGTCCACGAAGTCCCCAAGGTGCTGAAAGTCACCGTCAACCGGGGCCTCGGTGGAAGCCGCCCAGAATGCCAAGGCCCTCGAGGCCTCCATTGCCGAACTGGCCACCATCACCGGCCAGAAGGTGGTGGTGACCCGGGCGAAGAAGGCGATCGCCGCCTTCAAAATCCGCCAGGGCATGCCGATCGGCGTGGCCGTCACCCTCCGGGGTGAGCGGATGTACGCCTTCCTGGAGCGCCTGATCCACCTGGCGTTGCCGCGCATCCGCGACTTCCGTGGCGTCAGCCCCAAGAGTTTCGACGGCCGGGGGAACTACACCCTGGGGGTTCGGGAACAGATCATCTTCCCTGAAATCTCCTACGACAAGATCGACGCCATCCGCGGCATGGACATCACCATCGTGACCAGTGCCCGTAACGACGAAGAGGGCCGGGCCCTCCTCCGCGAGATGGGAATGCCGTTCCGCAGCAACTGAGCCCTCTTCGGACCCGACCATGGCCAACCACGACCCAATTTCAGACCTGCTCACCCGCATCCGCAATGCGAGTGAGAAGAAGCACGAGAACACCAAGGTTCCCGCTTCGCGCATGGCGCTCAGCATCGCCAAGGTGCTGCAGCAGGAAGGCTTCATCGCCGAGATCAGCGAAGAGGGCGAAGGGGTGCAAAGCCACCTCGTCCTCCAGCTGAAGTACAGCGGTAAGCACCGGCAGCCCACCATCCGCCGCGTGCAGCGGGTGAGCAAGCCCGGCCTGCGCATCTACAAGAACACCCGCCAGCTCCCCAAGGTGCTGGGCGGACTCGGAGTGGCCATCATCTCCACCTCAAAAGGTGTGATGAGCGACCGTGACGCCCGCAAGCAGGGTGTCGGCGGCGAAGTGCTCTGCTACGTCTATTGACCTGGGAGATTGATTCATGTCACGCATAGGTAAAGCCCCGATCCCCGTCCCCGCCAAGGTGACCGTCAGCCTCAATGGCTTGGCCGTCACCGTGAAGGGGCCCAAAGGTGAGTTGTCCCGCACCCTCCCCGATGGGGTGTTGATCAGCCAGGAGGATTCCTCCGTGGTGGTGGCTCCCGCCAACACGAGTCGCCGCTCCCGGGAGCGCCACGGCCTCAGCCGCACCCTCGTCGCCAACATGGTCGAGGGGGTCAGCCAGGGGTTCACACGCAAACTGGAAATCATCGGGGTGGGCTACCGGGCCCAGCTCAAGGGCCGCAACCTTGTGGTCCTGGCGGGCTACAGCCACCCGGTGGAGATGGTCCCCCCGATGGGATCACCTTCGCCGTGGAGAACAACACCCAGGTGTTCGTCTCCGGAGCCGACAAGGAGCTGGTGGGCAACGAAGCCGCCAAAGTGCGCGCCATTCGTCCTCCCGAGCCCTACAAGGGCAAGGGCATCAAGTACGAGGGCGAGCGGATCCTCCGCAAAGCCGGCAAGACCGGTAAGAAATGAGGTCGATCTGACCGCCCCCACCCCGTACCGCCATGTCCTCCCTTTCCCGCAAACAGCAGACCCAGAAACGGCACCGCCGCCTGCGTCGCCATCTCACAGGCACGGCCCAACGTCCGCGTCTGGCCGTGTTCCGCTCGAACAACCACATCTACGCCCAGGTCATCGACGACGACGCCCAGAACACCCTGGCCGCCGCCTCGACCCTCGACAAGGATCTGCGCATCGCCCTCACCACCAGCAACACCACCGATGCCTCCGTGGCCGTTGGTGAGTTGGTGGCCAAGCGTGCCCTCGCCCAGGGCATCCAGCAGGTGGTCTTCGATCGCGGTGGCAACCTGTACCACGGCCGGGTGAAGGCCCTGGCTGACGCCGCCCGGGAAGCGGGCCTTCAGTTCTGATCCCTGCTCTCACCATGACCGAAACCAACAACCAGATTCAGTCCAACGACATCCCGGCGGCGGCCGACGTTCCTGCGGCGGCCGAAGGCCAGCATGAACAGCGGCGCGGTGGCGGCGGTGGCCGCAACGAGGGCAGGGGCGGTGACCGCAAGGGCGGTGGCCGGGGCCGCGACAACCGACGCGGTCAGGAACGCGACTCCGAATGGCAGGAGCGTGTGGTTCAGATCCGCCGGGTCTCCAAGACCGTCAAGGGCGGCAAGAAGATGAGCTTCCGGGCCATCGTCGTGGTCGGCAACGAGCGCGGTCAGGTGGGCGTGGGCGTCGGCAAGGCCGGTGACGTCATCGGCGCCGTTCGCAAGGGCGTGGCCGACGGCAAGAAGCATCTGGTGAAGGTGCCCCTCACCCGTCACAGCTCGATCCCCACCCTCAGCCGCGGGGGTGACGGTGCCGCCAGCGTGTTGATCCGTCCCGCTGCCCCGGGCACCGGGGTGATCGCCGGCGGCTCGATCCGCACGGTGCTGGAGCTGGCGGGGATCAAGAACATCCTGGCCAAGCGCCTGGGCAGCAAGACCCCCTCAACAACGCCCGCGCCGCCATGGACGCCCTCCAGGCGCTTCGCACCCACAAGGAGACCGCCAAGGAGCGCGGCATCTCCCTCGAGCAGATCTACTCCTGAGTCCGCCATGACCAACCTCCGTCTCGATACCCTCAAGCCCCAGGTCGGGGCCCGTCGCCGCAAGACACGCAAAGGTCGCGGCATCGCCGCCGGCCAGGGCGCCAGCTGCGGCTTCGGCATGCGCGGCCAGAAATCCCGCTCCGGCAGCCCCACCCGGCCGGGCTTCGAGGGGGGCCAGATGCCCCTCTACCGCCGTCTGCCCAAGCTCAAGCACTTCCCCCTGGTGAACCAGAAGCAGTTCACGGTGCTGAACGTCTCCAAGCTGTCGGAGCTCAAGGCCGGCACCACGGTGAACCTGGATCTGCTGGTCAAAGAAGGGCTGGTCACCAGTCCCAAGCATCCCCTGAAGATCCTCGGCAACGGCGACCTCAAGGTGAAGCTCACCGTCCAGGCGGCGGCCTTCACCGCCAGCGCCCGCGAGAAGATCGAAGCCTCGGGCGGCAGCTGCGAGATCATCGACTGACCCGTCCCTCGGGCACCCCGGTGATCCCTTCCGCATCCAGCCCCTAGGCCAGGCCGTCCGTCCTCGTCATCCCCTCGACTGCGACAAGCCATGCTCATCAGCCGGGGGAGAAACCCCAGTGCCGGGGAAATCCTCACCCAGATGGTCCAGGCCAAAGGCCTCCGCGACCGGGTGCTGATCACGCTCGGATTGCTGTTGATGGTCCGTCTGGGCATCTACGTGCCCATGCCCGGCATCGATCGGGTGGCCTTTCAGGAATTCATCTCCAGGGGCGGCCAGTTGATCGGCTTCCTCGACATCTTCACCGGCGGCGGTCTCTCCACCCTGGGGGTCTTCGCCCTGGGGATCCTGCCGTTCATCAATGCCTCGATCATCATCCAGCTGCTCACGGCGGCCATCCCCAGCCTTGAGGAGCTGCAGAAGAACGAAGGCGAGGCCGGACGCCGCAAGCTCGCCCAGATCACCCGCTACGTGGCCCTGGGCTGGGGCATCCTGCAGAGCACGGTGTTCGCGCTCATCCTCAAGCAGTACGCCCTGCCGGGACTGAGCGAACCGGTGTTCGTGATTCAGACCGCCCTGGCCCTGGTGACCGGCTCGATGGTGGTGATGTGGGTGAGTGAGGTGATCACCGAACGGGGCATCGGCCAGGGAGCCTCCCTGGTGATCTTCGTCAACATCGTGGCCACCCTGCCCAAGGCCCTCGGCTCCACGATCGAACTGGCCCAGAGCGGCGACCGCAGCACCGTGGGCGGCATCGTGATGCTGGTACTGGTGTTCCTGATCACGATCGTCGGGATCATCTTCGTGCAGGAGGGCTACCGGCGCATCCCGATCATCAGCGCCAAGCGCCAGGTGGGACAGACCAGCAGCCTGGCGGCCCGCCAGAGCTACCTGCCCCTGAAGCTCAACGCCGGTGGCGTGATGCCGATCATCTTCGCTTCGGCGGTGATCTTCCTCCCCTGACCATTGCCAACGTGACCCGCTCCCCCTGGCTGATCCAGGCGGCGAGTTACCTCAACCCCAACAGCAGCACCCCCTGGCTCTACGCCCTGGTGTTCTTCGCCCTGATCTGCGGTTTCTCCTTTTTCTACGCCACGCTCACCGTCAACCCCCTCGACATCGCCACCAACCTCAAGCGCAGTGGTGTGGCCGTGCCCGGGGTGCGGCCGGGTTCGGCCACGGCCCTCTATCTCTCAGGGGTTCAGAATCGGCTCACACTCCTGGGGGCACTGTTCCTGGGGTCGGTGGCGATCATCCCCTCGGCCGTGGAGGGGGCCACCCAGGTGCGCACTTTCCAGGGCCTCGGTGCCACCTCGCTGCTGATCCTGGTGGGTGTGGCGATCGACACGGCCAAACAGGTCCAGACCTACGTGATTTCCCAGCGCTACGAAGGCATGGTGCGCCAATGACCCAACGCATTCTGTTTCTCGGCCCCCCGGGGCCGGCAAGGGCACCCAGGCCCAACTCCTCTGCGCCTCCCGCGGGCTGCTGCATCTCTCCACCGGCGACCTGCTGCGAGGAGAGGTCAAAGCCGGCACGGCCCTGGGCCAGGAGGCCGAGGCCGTGATGGCCCGCGGCGAACTGGTCAGCGACCAGCTGGTGCTGGCGATCGTGCGTGGCCGCCTGAGCGGCCACCAAGGCGGCTGGCTGTTGGATGGCTTCCCCGCAACCTGACCCAGGCCGAAGCGCTGGAAACCCTGCTCACCGAACTGGCTCAGCCGATCGAACGGGTGGTGCTGATGGAGCTCGACGACGACCTGCTGCTGCAACGGCTGCTGGGGCGTGGTCGCGCTGACGACAACGAAGCCGTGATCCGTCATCGCCTCTCGGTCTACGCCGAGCAGACGGCACCCTGATCGAGCACTACAACCAGCAAGGTTTGCTGGTTGCCGTGGAATCCAGCGGCACGGTGGAGGCGATTGCCGAGCGCATCAGCGCCGCCCTGGATTGACCCGTGTGGTAGGGTCGCTGTTTGGAAATTCGGAGAGTCCACCACCATGAAGGTGCGTGCCTCAGTCAAGAAAATGTGCGACAAGTGCCGGGTGATTCGTCGCCACGGCCGGGTGATGGTCATCTGCACCAACCCCAAGCACAAACAGCGTCAGGGCTGACCAGGCCCCGACCCACCGCCCCCCTGGGCGGCGGATTCACCCCCTGGGGTGCGTCCAACGGCCTGATCCCAGGCCACCCCTTGCTCAACTGATCGTTTCTTTCGTGGCTCGGATTGCCGGCGTCGACATCCCTCGTGACAAGAGGGTCGAGATTGCTCTCACCTACATCTATGGCGTCGGGCTGACCCGGGCCCAGAAGATCCTGGCCAAGACCGGGGTCAACCCCGACATCCGCGTCAAAGACCTTGACGACGCCGATGTCCAGAAGCTGCGGGTCGCCGCCGAGGGCTTCCACCCTCGAGGGTGACCTGCGCCGTCAGGAGGGCATGGCTCTCAAGCGGCTCCAGGACATCGGCTGCCTCCGTGGTCGTCGGCACCGCATGGGCCTTCCGGTCCGTGGTCAGCGCACCCGCACCAACGCCCGCACCCGCCGTGGCGCCCGCAAGACCGTGGCCGGCAAGAAGAAGTAAGCCGTCCTCCGAACCCCCATCGGGGCATTCCTCCTCCCCCTTCCCTTTCCCAGGCCCCCCTCCATGGCGAAGCCAGCCAAAAATCCGGCGCGAAGAAGACGAAGCGCAACGTGCCCAATGGTGTGGCCCACATCCAGAGCACCTTCAACAACACCATCGTCTCGATCACCGACACCTCGGGCGAAGTGATCTCCTGGTCCTCGGCAGGGGCCAGTGGCTTCAAGGGCGCCCGCAAAGGCACCCCCTTCGCTGCCCAGACGGCCGCGGAAGCGGCAGCCCGGCGGGCCCTTGAGCAGGGCATGCGCCAGATCGAAGTGCTCGTTCGCGGCCCCGGCTCAGGGCGTGAAACCGCCATCCGCGCTCTGCAGGTGGCCGGCCTGGAGATCACCCTGATCCGCGACGTCACACCTCTGCCCCACAACGGTTGCAGGCGAGCCAAGCGCCGTCGCGTCTGATCGTCCACATCCGGCCCGTCGAGGCCCGCTTCCCCCACCCTCTCGAGCTTCGCACCGTGCTGCAGTACCAGATCGATCGGACCGAACACCAGATCGCCGACGACCGTTCCCAGACCGGCGTGTTCGTGATCGGCCCCCTCGACCGGGGCCATGCGATCACCCTCGGCAATGCTTTGCGCCGTGCCCTGATGGGCGGCCTTGAGGGCAGCGCCATCACCGCCGTCCGCATCGCTGGCGTCAACCACGAATACGCCACCGTGCCCGGTGTCCGGGAAGACGTGCTCGACATCCTGCTCAACTGCAAGGAAATCGCCGTCAACAGCCGCAGCCGTGACCTGGAGATCGGTCGTCTGGTGGCCACCGGTCCGGCCACCGTCACGGCCAACGACCTGCAGTTCTCCCCCCAGGTCCAGGTGATCGATGGCCAGCGCGTGATCGCCACCGTCGCCGAGGGCCACAGCCTTGAGCTGGAGGTTCACGTCGAGCGCGGTGTCGGCTACCGCCCGGTGGACCGTCACCACGAAGACGTCAGTGCCATCGACCTGCTCCAGATCGACGCGGTGTTCATGCCCGTGCGTCGTGTCAACTACACGGTCGATGAAACGGCCGTGGGCGAAGGCGGATCCGCCCGCGAGCGCCTGCGCCTGGAGATCCACACCGATGGCTCGGTCACCCCTGACGACGCCATGGCCCAGGCGGCCAACGAACTGATCGGCCTGTTCCAGCCCCTGGCCACCCTCAGCCTGGTGGATGAGCCCGGCGGCCTCGAACCCGAGCCCTCGGCCGAAGCCCAGATTCCCCTGGAGGAGCTGAACCTGTCCGTTCGCGCCTACAACTGCCTCAAGCGGGCCCAGGTGAACTCTGTTTCCGATCTGATGGGCTTCAGCTACGAGGATCTGCTGGAGATCAAGAACTTCGGCTCCAAGTCGGCCGATGAGGTGATCGAAGCGCTTGAGCGCATCGGCATCTCCCTGCCCCAGAGCCGCACCAGCGCCTGATCGGCGGCCCAACGTTTCCCTTCCCCAGCCTCAGAACCATGCGACACCAGTGCCGAGTCCCCCTGCTGGGACGCCCCGCCGACCAACGCAAGGCGTTGCTCCGTGGTCTGACCACCCAACTGATCCGCGAAGGCCGGGTGACCACCACCAAGGCCCGTGCTAAGGCGTTGCGCAATGAGACCGAGCGCATGATCACCCTGGCCAAGGAAGGCAGCCTCTCGGCCCGCCGCCGCGCCATCGGCTACATCTTCGACAAGCAACTGGTGCACGCCCTGTTCGACAAGGCCCAGGAGCGCTACGGCGAGCGCAACGGCGGCTACACCCGCATCATCCGCACCGTGCCCCGCCGCGGCGACAACGCCGAAATGGCGATCATCGAGCTGGTCTGAGCACCCAGGACGTCAGCCCTCAGCCAGCGGCCGAGGCTCCGGCCCTGCGCAGGATCGCCCTCTGCCTTCAGTACGACGGAGCCCCCTACTGCGGTTGGCAGCGCCAACCCATCGGACTTGGTGTCCAGCAGGTGCTCGAAGAGGCGATGTCCCGCTTGGATCCAGAAGGTCCGGCGCGTGTGTTCGCCGCTGGTCGCACCGACGCGGGCGTCCATGCCGCCGCCCAGGTGGTCCATTTCGACTGCGCCGGACCAATCCCCGCCCAGCGCTGGCCTGCTGCCCTCAACGGTCGTCTGCCGGCCAGCATCCGAGTCCAGGCGGCGGCGGCCGTGGGCTCCGACTGGCATGCGTGCTTCAGCGCCGAGCACCGGCGCTACCGCTACACGATCCACAACTCCCGCAGGGCCAATCTGTTTATGGCGCCCTTCAGCTGGCACCGCTACCAGGTGAGGCTGGATGAGCAGGCCATGCTCGCCTGCCTGCGGGGCCTGCTCGGCCACCACGACTTCGCCGCCTTCCAGCGAGCAGGCAGCAGCCGCCCCCACACCCGCACCACGGTTCAGGAGGTGAGCCTGGAGCGCCAGGGTGATCTGATCGTGACCGAAATCCAGGCCAGCGGCTTCCTCTACGGCATGGTTCGCCTGCTGATGGGCCAACTGGTGGCGGTGGGTGAAGGAAGGCTCCCCGCCCGTGAGTTCGAGCGCCGCTGGCGCCAGCGGGCCCGCGGCGAGGTCAAAGAAGCGGCTCCACCCCAGGGCCTCTGCCTGCTGCGGGTGGGCTACCCCGAGCCCGTATTCCCAAAAGCTGCGTGGTATGATTGCCAACCGCGGTATCTGCTGGAAATCCCTGATCCACCGGAGCTTTTGCCCCGTCTGCCGGAGCCTCTGAGCCGGCAGAACCATGGACCAGAGCCGGGGAGCGATCCCCACTCCTGAGTGCCTTCGATCCCCCATCTCTCTTCCTGGAGTGTGCCTTGATTCAGGGCCGCCCCGACGGAGGGGTAGGGTCAACAGAGTCGCGTTTGCGGTCCCTGGTCCCCAGGCGCCCTGCCGTCACTCCCTGTCCAGCCCCATCCACCGGGATGGTGCGCTACCGATCCGGCCAACCGGTGCGATGAACAAGACCCTCGTTCCCCAGATTGATTCCCTCGAGCGCCAGTGGTTTCTGGTGGACGCAGCGGATCAGACCCTCGGCCGCCTGGCCAGTGAAGTGGCCCAGGTGCTGCGGGGTAAGAACAACCCCAACTTCACCCCCACCTCGATACCGGTGACTTCGTCGTCATCATCAACGCCGACAAGATCCGGGTCAGTGGCAACAAGGCCAACCAGAAGATCTACCGCCGCCATTCCGGCCGTCCGGGCGGCATGAAGACCGAGAGCTTCGAAGCCCTCCATGCCCGGCTGCCCGAGCGGGTGGTCGAAAAGGCGATCAAGGGCATGCTTCCCCACAACGCCCTCGGTCGTCAGCTGTTCCGCAAGCTAAAGGTCTACAAGGGCACTGATCATCCCCACGCTGCCCAGCAACCCAAGCTGCTCGCGCTCGATCCCGCCACCTCCGCCTCATGAGCACTCCCTCCAACCGCGTTGTCTACTGGGGCACCGGCCGTCGCAAGACCGCCGTCGCCCGTGTTCGGGTGGTGCCCGGCACCGGAGCGATCACCATCAACGGACGCCCCGGCGACAACTATCTCAACTACAACCCCAGCTACCTGACGGCCGTCAAGGCACCCCTCCAGACCCTGGGGCTCTCCAACGACTACGACCTGCTGGTGAACGTGCGCGGCGGCGGCCTCACCGGCCAGGCCGATGCCATCAAGCAGGGCGCCGCACGTGCCCTCTGCGATCTGTCCCCCGACAACCGCAAACCCCTCAAGACCGAAGGACACCTCAGCCGTGATCCCCGCGCCAAGGAACGGCGCAAGTACGGCCTCAAGAAAGCCCGCAAGGCTCCTCAGTTCTCCAAGCGCTGATCCGCACCATGGCCAAGCCCGACATCCATCCCACCTGGTATCCCGATGCCAAGGTGATCTGCAATGGAGAGGTGATCATGACCACCGGCTCCACCTCCCCCGAACTGCACGTCGACGTGTGGAGCGGCAATCACCCCTTCTACACCGGCACCCAGAAAATCCTCGACACCGAGGGGCGCGTCGATCGCTTCATGCGCAAATACGGCATGGGCGGCGTTGCTACCGCCGAAGTGACTGATGCCGGTGAGCAAGTCAGCGCAGCAGCCAGCGAAGACGTTTCCGTGGCCTCCTGAGCCAGCGGTTCCCTCGATGGCCTGAGCCGGGTGCTGAAAGGCGTCCGGCTTTTTGCCGTTCGCAGCGGCTGCACTGATCGCCATGGATGCCACCTTTCTCAGCGAGCGCCTGGAGACGGCCTGCCGCACCTTCGCCAGCCTGGAGCGGCAACTGGCGGATCCCGATGTGGCCGCCAACCCAGGGCAGCTCGAGCGCATCGCCCGGGAACGGGCACGGCTTGAGCCACTGGTCACCGACTACGAGCGGCTCAACGGGCTGCTGGGCGAACAGGGCGAAGCGCGCCAGCTGCTCCGCAACCACCGCGGTGACCCCGAGATGGAGCAACTCGCCCAGGAAGAGTTGACCGTCCTGGCAACCACCATCGCCGATCTGGAACAGCGGCTCACCCTGGCGCTGCTGCCCAGGGACCCCCGCGATGAGCGCAGCGTGATGCTGGAGATCCGGGCCGGGGCCGGCGGAGACGAGGCCGGGATCTGGGCCGGCGATCTGGCCCGCATGTACGAGCGCTACGCCCAGTCACTGGGCTGGCAGGTGGAACCGCTCAGCGCCTCGGAAGCTGACATGGGCGGCTTCAAGGAACTGATCCTCTCGATCCGTGGCGAGGGGGTGTTCAGCCAATTGAAGTTCGAGGCCGGCGTGCACCGGGTGCAGCGGGTGCCGGCCACCGAATCCCAGGGACGGGTGCACACCTCGACGGCCACGGTGGCGGTGATGCCTGAGGCCGATCCCGTGGAGGTGCAGATCGACCCCACCGAGATCCAGATCAGCACGGCCCGTTCGGGCGGGGCCGGTGGTCAGAACGTGAACAAGGTGGAAACAGCCGTGGACCTGCTGCACAAGCCCACCGGCATCCGGGTGTTCTGCACCCAGGAGCGCTCCCAACTGCAGAACCGCGAGCGCGCGATGGCGATCCTGCGGGCCAAGCTGCTGGAGCGCCAGCTGGCGGCGGCGGCGGAGAAGGAAAGTTCCGCCCGCCGGGCCCAGGTGGGCAGTGGCGATCGCAGCGAGAAAATCCGCACCTACAACTACAAGGACAACCGCACCACCGACCACCGCCTGGGGCGCAACTTCGCGCTCGAACCTGTGCTCCAGGGGCAACTGGGGGAGCTGATCGGCAGCTGCATCGCCGCGGACCAGCGCCGGCAACTGGAGGAGCTGGCCCAGAACGCCGCGGGATGAGGCGAATGGCCCTGGTTCGATCAGGCCCCGATCACGTACTTGGCCCACTCCTGGTGGGCGCCGGCGCGAATCTGGCGGGTGGCTTCGAAGTAAAGGCTGCTGATCGGGCGCCTGGGTTCCCTCGCCAAGGGCATGCCCGCTTCCCTGGGGGTGCGGTTGCCCTTGTGGACATTGCAGCGCAGACAGGCGGTGGTGACGTTCTCCCAGGTGTCGCCGCCGCCGCGGCTGCGGGGGAACACATGGTCGATGGAAAGCTGCTCCCCCTGATAGCCGCAGTACTGGCAGGAGTGGCCGTCCCGATGGAAGACGTTGCGCCGGGTGAGCGGCAATTGCTTGAAGGGCACGCGAACGAACTGCCGCAGCCGGATCACGGTGGGGAGGTGATGGTCGGCGCGAATCAGCCGCCCGGGATCGTGCTCCAGACCCTCAGCCTTGCCCTTGAGCAGCATCACCATGGCGCGACGCCAGGTGGTGATGTTTAGGGGCTCGTAGGAGGCGTTCAGAACGAGAACGTGGCGCATGCCAGTTCCACTGTTAGGCGGCATGCTAATGGGACATCGCTCAGGATCTGGTGTCGAGCGACGCCATCGGCGCCGTCGCCTTCCATCGACCCCTGAACGGCCCTGTCCCCATGGCGTTGCCTGACCCCCGCGCTGGCGACCCTGCTGGAGGGTGACCTGCGCGGCGCCTGGGACACCGATCAGGCCAGGGGACGCCTGCGGGCGGCTGCGATTGATTCGAGGCGGGTGCGACCGGGGGATGTGTTCTTCGCCCTGACGGGCCTCCAGAACGATGGCCATGCCTTCGTGGAGGCTGCCCTGGCGGCGGGTGCCGGCCTGGCGGTGGTCCGGCGCGGCTGGCGGCCCGCGTCCTGTCCGCTGCCACGCCTGGAGGTGGACTCACCCCTGGCGGCCCTGCAGGCGCTGGCGGCCTGGCACAGGCGCCGGGCCCTGGGGCGGGTGGTGGCGATCACAGGCAGCAATGGCAAGACCGTGGTCAAGGAGGCGCTCACCGCCCTGCTGGCGACGCGCTACTCCGTGGCCGCCAGTCCGGGCAGCTGGAACAGTCAGGTGGGGGTGCCCCTGGCGGTGCTGAACGCACCCATGGGCACGGAGATCGGCGTGTTCGAGGCGGGGGTCTCCGCCCCCGGTGAGATGGCGGCCCTGGCGACGATCCTGCAACCCGATCTGGGCGTGCTCGTGAACGTGGGCCTCGCCCACATCGCCGCCTTCGGCACGCGGGCGACCACGGCCCGTGAAAAACTGCGGCTGTTCGCCTCGGTGCCGGCCCAAGGTTGGGTGATCACCCCGGACGACCCGCTGGTGGAGGCCCAACCGTTGCCCTGCGAGCGGCTGAGGGTGGGGGATCAGGCACCCCGGCTGGTGGAGCAGCGCCCCATCCCCAACGGCACCCTGCTGACGGTGGCCTTCGAAGCAAGCTCCGTGAGCTTCCCCGTGCTCACCCGCTCCGCCCCCTGATCGCCGACCTGATGATCGCGATCACCGCCGCCGTCCGCCTGGGGGTCACCCCCGAAGCGGTGGCGGCCACCCTCCACGACTACTCCTTCGGTCCCACGCGCATGGAGACCTGGCGCACGCCCGATGGGGTCACGATCATCAACGATGCCGCCAGCTCTGATCCGCTCTCGGTCCAGGCGGCGCTCGACACGGTGGGCTCCTCCCCGGTGGCCCGGGCAAGCGCATCTTCGTGTTCGGCGGCATGGGCGAACTGGGGGAACTCGATCTACGGGAGCACCGGATCATCGGGCGGGTGGCGGCGGAACGCGGTTTCACCCATCTGGTGCTGCTGCCCCACCCCTCCCAGGCGCACACGGCGGCGGCCTGGCGCGAGGTCAAACCCGAGGCCCCTGTGCTGGAGGTGAACCTCAGCGACTTGCGCGACACCGTGCGCCAGCTGGCGGAACCCGGCGACACCCTCTTGGTCAAAGGCCCCCGCAATGAAGGGTTGGCGGCGGCGGCGCGCGCGCTCTGGGAGTCGATGGCGCCCAGGCGTTTCCTGGTGGACCTGGGGGCGATCGCCGAAAACATCGCCCGCTTCCGTTCCCTCTGCGGGCCCAGGGTCGCGATCCTGGCGGTGCTCAAGGCCTGGGCCTACGGCACCGAACTCGCGCGGGTGGCCGTAACCCTGCAGGAGAGCGGCGTCGATTGGATCGGCGTCTCGGCCGCCGATGAGGGGGCCGTAGTGCGACGCGCAGGGGTGCAGCTGCCGGTTCTGGTGATGTTGATGAACGGTGAGGAGGTGGACAAGGTGGTGCGTTACCGGCTCACACCGGTCGTCTATTCGCTTGCCTTTGCCCGCACCTTGATCGAGGGCCTGCGGGCTCTGGGGGCCAGCTGCGATGTGCATTTGGAGATCGACACCGGCATGGGCCGCCTGGGGGTGCCCCCGCCGAGGCCCTGGCGGCCGCCCGCTTGCTGCGGGGCTCGGGGGTGACCCGCCTGGGCGGTCTGATGACCCATTTCTCCTGCGCCGATGACCCCGCCGAAGATGGCCACAGCCAAGCTCAGCTGGAACGATTCGAGCAGGCCGTGGCGGCGATCCGCTACGAGGGCGACCCAACCGAGCCACTGATCGTCCATGCGGCTGCCACGGCGGCGGCGGTGCGTTTCCCTGCGGCCCGCTTCGACATGGTGCGGCTGGGCCTGGGGCTCTTCGGCATCCACCCTTCGGCCGCCGTCGCCGCGGCGCTCGACCTGCAGCTCGCGGTGGCCTTCGTCAGCCGCCTGGCCCAGGTGTCGCTGTGGACGCGCGGGCAGCGGGTGGGGTACGGCGGCACCTACGTGGTGGAGGCTGAGGAGTTGCGGGTGGGCATTGTCGAGGCCGGCTACAACGACGGGGTGCCCTGGCGCCTGGCCGGGGCCGGCGTGGTGATGGTGCAAGGACACCGGGTGCGGATCATCGGGCGCATCTCGATGGATTCGATGGCCGTCGACCTCTCGGCTGTGCCCGAGGCGGCCGTGGGCGATGAGGTGCTGATCTTCGGTGCCAGCGAAGGGCAGGAACTGCGGCCCGAGGAGGTGGCCCAGAGTGCCGGCACAATCCCCTACGAGTTGCTGGTCAACGTCGACAGCCGCCGGGTGCAGCGGGTGTTCCGGGGCGACTAAGGGGCCTCGCAGCAGCACTGATAAGCTTTCTGGGCCCCCTGGAGAGGTGGCTGAGTGGTTGAAAGCGGCTCCCTGCTAAGGAGTTACAGGAGGCAACTTCTGTCGAGGGTTCGAATCCCTCCCTCTCCGTTTCCAAACCCGTTCAAGTGGCCGTGACCTGCCCCAGGGCACGGGCGATCGAGGGCAGCAGCGCCCCGTCGGCGGCTCGATCCGCCCCCTCACTGAACACCACCAGCAGAAAGGGCGCCTGGCCCTCGGCCTCCACGTAGGCGGCGTCATGGCGGGCCTGGCTCATCCAGCCGGCCTTGCTCCACAGCCGGGAGCCCTGCTCCAGGGCCTCCCCCAGGAAGCCATCCACCTGGTTCTCCGGATCGGCGCGCCGAGCAACGGGATCGAGCGAGCGGGACAGGAGCGCGCGCATGCGAACGCAGGCGGGCGGAGACACCAACGCACCGGCGATCACCCCATGCAGCAGGCGCGCCGTGGCGTCGGTGCTCAGGCGGTTGCGGTTCTCCAGGTCCTCCCCATAGAACTGGCGCTCGCGGCCGAAGGGCCCATCACCCCAGGTCTTCTGGCAGGCATTGCAAGCCTCGAACTCCGGCCAGCCCAGCTCCGCGAGCCAACCGTTCACCAGTTGGCGCTGGGCCGACCAGGCCGCCAACCGCGGGGCGAGCAGATCGGGGCCGCTGGTGGTGCCGCTGAGCAAATCCACCAACAAACCCGTGGCGTCGTTGCTGGAGTCACGGATCATGTCGGCCATGGCCCGGCGCAGCTCCGGCCCCTCCTCCAGCCATTGCTGCTGCAACCAGGCCTCCACCGCCACCATGTAGACCAGCTTCACCACGCTGGCGGGATAGCGCTGGCGCGATCCGCCCCAGCTGGCCCCCAGCACCGGCAGGCCCCAGAAGGCCGCCGGCTCCAGGGCCGCGCCTCGATCGATCAAGCTTCCCTCGTAGCGCAGCCAGGTGATCGACAGCTGATCTCCCAGCCCCGGACGGCCCTCCAGCTCGAGCCGTTCGATCAACGCCTCCAGGATCGAGACCATCCCCTCGTCGGGGCGGTAGAACGCCATCGAAGCGGCCAGAAGCAATGGTGAGATTAGGCACCTTGGACCGGGGGATCTGCCTCCCGGCACCCCGGCCGCCCTTGAGCTGCTGATTCCTGGCAGCCACTGGCAGTTGCAGGGGGATCTGAACGGCTACAGCCGGCCCACGGGCCCTGGCCTGGCGACCCAGGCCGAAGCAGGGCGAGGCCTGCGGGTGCTCACCGGCCCCGAGCCCCACAGCGGTCGGCTGCGGGTGCGGCTGCTGGAGGACGGCTACCCCTGCTGGGTGGACCCCGCCGATCTGCTCGGCCGCGCCATGGCCCGGGGACCGTGGCAACCGCGGCTGCTGGAGTCAAGGGCGATCGAGGCTGCCATCGCAGCCGTGCTGCGCTGGGCAGATCAGGCCAGCAGGATCACGAACCAGTACCTCTGGGGAGGCAGCCTCGGTCCCGACTACGACTGCTCCGGTTTCATCCAATCGGCCTTCGCCCGAGCGGGGGTGTGGATTCCCCGCGATGCCTACCAGCAGGAGCGGTTCTGCCAGCCGGTGGCCGTGAGGATCAGCGAGTTCCGCCTGCTCAGAGCGGGGGATCTGATCTTCTTCGGCTCACCCAGGCGCTGCACCCACGTGGGTCTGCACCTGGGCGGTGGCCGCTATCTGCACAGTTCCGGCCGCGACCACGGGCGCGATGGGCTGGGCATCGACGGCCTCAGCCCCGCCGACACCCATCCAGTGGCGAGCCACTACCGCCCACAGCTGCGCGGTGCCGGCCGCGTGGTGCGTTGCCATGACGGAACAACGCTTGCCTAAGTTGCACACCTCCTCAGCCCTGAACCTCGACCCATGAGCGTGCCCCAGGGCCCTGAGGTCTCCATCGTGGTGCCCCTCTTCAATGAAGCGGAGAGTTTGCCGCTCCTGGTTGAGAAGTTGCTGGCCAGCCTGCGGCCCCAGGGCCGGTCTTTCGAGCTGGTGTTCGTCGACGATGGCTCAGTGGATGCCACCGCCAGCGTGCTCGCGCAGCTAGCGGAAGCGACGCCCGAACTGGTGGCCGTGCTGCTGCGGCGCAACTACGGGCAGACCGCCGCGATGGCCGCTGGCTTCGACGCCAGCAGCGGAGCGCTGATCGTCACCCTCGACGGGGACCTGCAGAACGATCCAGCCGACATCCCCCTGCTGCTGGAACGCCTGGGGGAGGGGTTCGATCTGGTCAGCGGCTGGCGCCACCAACGCCAGGACGGAGCCCTGAGCCGCCTGCTTCCCTCCAAGATCGCCAACCGGCTGATCGCCCGGGTCACCGGCGTGAAGCTCCATGATTACGGCTGCTCCCTCAAGGCCTACCGGCGCGAAGTGATCGCCGACATGAACCTCTACGGGGAACTGCACCGTTTTCTGCCGGCCCTGGCCTTCATCGAGGGGGCGCGCATCACCGAGGTCAAGGTGCAGCATCACGCCCGCCGCTTCGGGCAGAGCAAGTACGGGCTGGATCGCACCTTCCGGGTGCTGATGGATCTGCTCACGGTGACCTTCATGAAGCGCTTCCTGACCCGGCCGATGCATGTGTTCGGTCTGGGGGGACTGGTGGGAATCGGCGCCGGCCTGCTGATCGCCCTGCAGCTGAGCTACGCCAAGGTCGTGCTGAACCAGGACATCGGCAACCGGCCGCTGCTCATGGTCGCCGTGCTGGCGATCCTCGCGGGGGTGCAGCTGTTCTGCTTCGGACTGCTGGCCGAACTGCAGATGCGCACGTATCACGAGAGTCAGGGCCGGCCGATCTACCGGGTGCGGGCCACGTTGCGGGGAAGCCTGAGTAGCTGAGGGTCAGCCACGGCGAACTCCGCTCCCCCAGGCCCGCGCGACGTCAGGGCGGCAGGGAGCAGGCCCGCTCGGCAGGGTTGTCCGTGGTGGCCAGCAGAGGCGGACGAGCTCGAGTCAGGAGTCAAAGACCGATCAGAGCCGTCCCAGCGGCAAGACGGATTGAACTTTTATGTCGCGGCCCGATGCTGGCTGGAGTGGCTTGGGAAGCGCTCCGTACAGTACCGACGGTAGATGTGTTGGCCCACGCTGATGACTGGAGATTTCGTCGTTGCCTGGTTGCCGTCGGTGTTGGTTCCCTTTGTGGGGATTCTGGGCGCGGCGGTGGCGATGGCCCTGCTGTTCAACGTGATCGAAGCGAGCGACTGACGTTCCCGATCGCCCTTCCGTTCGCGCTCAACCCTTCCTCCTCCACCATGACCGTGACCCCCGTGGCCGACCCCTGCGTCGGCAATCTGGCCACCCCGTCAACAGCAACTACTTCACCAAGGCCTTCCTCAACGCCTTGCCGGCCTACCGTCCGTCCCTTTCACCCAACCGACGGGGGCTTGAAGTGGGCATGGCCCACGGGTTCTTCCTCTACGGACCCTTCGCCCTGACCGGCCCCCTGCGCTCCACCGAATACGCCAGCACAGCCGGCCTTCTCGCCTCCATCGGCCTGGTGACCATCCTCACGGTCTGTCTTTCGATCTACGGGACCGCCGGCAACGGCCCCAACGTGCAACCTCCCGATGCCACGATCGACAATCCACCCGCCGACCTGTTCACCAAGGCCGGGTGGGCCGAGTTCGCCAGTGGCTTCTGGCTGGGTGGTTGCGGTGGAGCCGCCTTCGCCTGGTTGCTGGCCGGCACCTCCATCATCTCGCCACTGGTGAAGATCGCCAGTGGTGGCTGAAGCCCTGGGTTGATCGGCCCACGTCGCTCGAGAGAGGCTCACACCTTCCCATCAACAGGCCCCGGCGAAAGCTGGGGCTTTTTCATGGGCGCACGAAATCTGGCCTGGTCGCATGACTTCGGCAAGGCCAGTTGACCAGGAACATCCTCCTTTGTACGCATGGGGCACAGCGGTCAGCACAACGCGGAGGAGAGATCAGCGACAGCCTGGGTGAGATTTAAATATTGCGCTCAAAGAGAGCCCTGAAAATTGACTCCGTCTGAATCAAGCCCGAAGTAAATGGATTAGAGAATAAATCAAGGAAAAGAGCCGGCAAAGGCAAGGCGATCAACAGAGAGCCACCATTAAGCCTGTGGCGCCACCCGCCTCGGGCGGTCGCAAACAGGAGAACAGCAATCGCAAAGTAGAGCACAAGAACTGCAACCCAAAGAATCGACTGGAAGTTCGGCTTGGCCTGGGATAGGCGCTTTTCCCGGGCATCAATGATGTTGTAGAGAATCTCCGCAGACTTCTGCTGGTAGAGCGTCTCCGAGGGTGACTCATCAGCCATCTTGGGTAAATTGGCATCCTTGGAGGAGAAAAACAGCTGCAACTCATCAAGGGCCAAACTGGTCTGGGGGCTGCGCTGACCGGAGCGCATGGTCTTGGATTCACTTTCGGCAATCGAATCGGCGTAGTCGTAGACCAGTCGGCGCGCCTCCACCCGCTGCTCCTCAGGTAGCACCGAAACGAGGGCCCCGAGCCTGTTCAAGGTGACCGCTTCGGCAGTGGCGGTGGAATTCAACTCCAACACATGAATGAAGGCATTGGAGAGCAGAAACGCCGTCACCAATCCGTAGATGCTGGCCAGAGGTCCCAACATGATCGGATCGAACTGGTCACTCAGCAGCTTGCGGCGCCGCAAATAAGACACAAGCTTGAGCGCCAGGAACATCAGCAACAGGGCGACTCCGTAGATGCGGATCACTCCGATCAAGAAGGGGAGCAGTTGATTGATGAACGCAAACATGATTCAAATGGGCAAATGATTGCAATGGCTAGATTCAGGATCAGTGAATAAAATTAGCGCCACCTCCCATCATGAACGTGAGTTGAACAAAGTCGCTGCCGTTGTGATTGGCAGGTGAGAAGGACAGTTTAAAACCCCCAAAATCAACGTTGCTCATCGATTCCAGGCCCCGCCGCAAGGAGGCCCGAGTGGGATTAGGCCCTGCCCGACGTAGCGCTTCCACCGTGGTCTTAGCCGCAAGAAAGCCTTCAAGGCTGTAAAAGCTGAAGCGAAGGCGTGGATCCGAGCGGCGCAGAATGCTCTGATACTCGTGAACGATTGGCTTGGTGGCATCCCAGGGGAATGGCACAACCTGGGTGATGCCGATGTTGCGACCGAGGGGTCCCAAGGCCTTGGCCAGGGGAAGACTACCGACGAACGATACGCTCATCAGCTGGGCCTCAGACCCCAGTGACTTGATGTTGCGCACAAAACTGGCCACCGTTCCATAGGTGGAGATCATCACCACAGCATCGGGCTTGGCATCATGAATCTGCCGTGCCGCCACTGCGGTCTCCAAGCTGTTGCGTTGCACAGTCGCCGTCTTCACCAGCTTCATCCGGCGCCGAGCAAGGGCAAGCTCAACCCCACGCAGCCCATCGCGGCCATAACCATCGTTCTGATAGAACACCGCCACATCACGGAATCCATAACGGGCCAGGTAAGCAACAAGCCGCTCGGCCTCCTGGTAGTAACTGGCTCGTATGTTGAAGATCAACGGATCGGTGGGGTTCCGAATCAGCTGGGCGCCACTGACGGGCGCCACCAGGGGAACGCCCTGGCTCCGCATCTCTGGCAAAGCGGCTTGAATACCGGGAACACCGATCAAGCCAAACAGGGCGTAGACCTTTTGCGATCGAATCAGATCGCGCACATTGCGAGCGGTTTTGACCGGGTCGTATTGATCATCAAGCACTTGGACCGCAATCCTGCGACCGTAGACGCCGCCTTGGGAGTTGACCAGATCGAAGTAGGCCAAGGAGCCCGCCACGAAGGCTTGCCCCAGCTGTCCAGATGGACCCGTCAAGGGGACCGACTGTCCCAGCAGGATGGTTCGTTGGTTGATGCCGGCCTCGGAAGCACGAAGCCAGATGGCGGGAACGATCAACGTGAGCGCACCTCCCGCTGTCACCAGGAGAACCAGCAGTCTGCGGCGCACCAGCCCAAAGGAAGAGCAACGAATGGCCGCCAACCCTGCACGACTACGGAAGCCAGGCATTCACGCGATTTCGCCCCATGGGTGAATCCTAAAGGCAGGTTCCATCCACGATCAGCCGGCTGGAAGACTCACGTCCAACCTGCAACCTTGAGCCAAAAAAAGCCCCAGCTTTCGCCGGGGCATGGGAGGTGAGGTGCGTCCCTCGAGGAAATGGGTCTAGCCGAACTTGCCTGATGTGGAGGCGATCAGGAAGGCCGCATAGGTGAGGACGTAACCCACCGAGAAGTGAGCCAGACCGACCACACGGGCTTGAACAATCGAGAGGGCCACAGGCTTGTCACGCCAGCCAACCAGGTTGGCCAACGGGGTGCGCTGATGAGCCCAGACGATGGTCTCGATCAGCTCTTGCCAGTAACCACGCCAGGAGATCAGGAACATGAAGCCCGTCGCCCAGACCAGGTGACCGAAGAGGAACATCCAGGCCCAGACGGCCAGGTTGTTCGAACCATACGGGTTGTACCCGTTGATCAGCTGGGAGCTGTTGAGCCACAGGTAGTCGCGGAACCAGCCCATCAGATAGGTGCTGGATTCGTTGAACTGAGCCACGTTGCCTTGCCAGATGGCGAGGTGCTTCCAGTGCCAGTAGAAGGTGACCCAACCCACGGTGTTCAGAGCCCAGAAAACCGACAGGTAGAAGGAATCCCAGGCCGAGATATCACAGGTACCGCCACGGCCAGGACCGTCGCAGGGGAAGGAGTAGCCGAAGTCCTTTTTATCGGGCATCAGCTTCGAACCCCGGGCATCCAGGGCACCCTTCACCAGGATCAAGGTGGTGGTGTGCAGTCCGAGCGCGATCGCGTGGTGGACCAGGAAGTCGCCAGGGCCGATGGGCAGGAACACGTCCGTGTTGCCGTTGATGGCATCCAACCAGAAGTGATCACCAGGAATGTTGGCCGAGGCCAGGCTGGCGGCACTGTTGGGGTTGGCGAGCAGCACATCAAAGCCGTAGAGCGCTTTACCGCTGGCGGCCTGGATGAACTGGGCAAACACGGGCTCCACCAGGATCTGCTTCTCGGGGGTACCAAAGGCAACGACCACATCGTTGTGGACGTAAAGACCGAGGGTGTGGAAACCGAGGAACAGCGAAACCCAGCTCAGGTGACTAATGATCGCTTCCTTGTGATCAAGCATCCGGGCCAGAACGTTGTTCTTGTTGGCTTCGGGGTCGTAATCACGGATGAAGAAGATCGCACCGTGGGCGAAGGCACCAACCATCAGGAAGATGGCGATGTACTGGTGGTGGGTGTAAAGCGCAGCCGATGTTGTGTAGTCCTTCGCGATGAAGGCGTAGGACGGCATCGCATACATGTGCTGGGCCACCAAGCTCGTCACCACACCCAGAGAGGCCAGGGCCAGTCCGAGTTGGAAGTGGAGCGAGTTGTTGATGGTGTCGTAGAGACCCTTGTGACCAGCACCGAGCGCACCACCAAAAGGAGTGCCCTTGGGCGGGTTGTGGGCTTCGAGGATCTCGCGGATCGAATGGCCAATACCGAAGTTGGTCCGGTACATGTGGCCAGCGATCACGAAGATGCAGCCGATCGCCAGGTGGTGATGGGCGATATCAGTGAGCCAGAGGGCTTCACTCTGGGGATGGAAACCACCGAGGAAGGTGAGAATCGCGGTTCCGGATCCAGTGGAGGAGCCGAAGACCTGATTGAGACCGTCGGGGTTCGCTGCATAAACCCCCCAGTTACCGGTGAAGAAAGGAGCCAGGCCGGCGGGATGGGGCAACACCGTGAGGAAGTTGTCCCAACCGACGTGCTGACCGCGCGCTTCAGGGATCGCCACGTGGACCAGGTGACCGGTCCAGGCGATGGAGCTGAAACCGAACAGAACAGCCAAATGGTGGTTGAGCCGTGATTCAGCGTTCTTGAACCAGGCCAGGGAAGGCCGGAACTTGGGCTGAAGGTGGAGCCAGCCGGCGAACAGGGCCCAAGCCGAGAGGATCATCATGAAGATGGATCCTTGGTACAACTCGGTGTTGGTGCGCATCCCGATCGTGTACCACCAGTGGTACAGACCAGAGAAGGCGATGTTCACCGGGGAGGAGGCACCGGCCTGGGTGAAGGCCGTGATGGCCCCCTGGCCGAAGTGAGGATCCCAGATCGCGTGAGCGATGGGACGCACGTGCAGCGGATCGGCGACCCACTGCTCGAAGTTGCCCTGCCAGGCGATGTGGAACAGGTTCCCAGAAACCCAGAGACCGATGATCGCGAGATGGCCGAAATGGGTGGAGAAAAGCTTTTGGTAAAGCTTTTCTTCCGTGATCCCGTCATGGCTCTCGAAATCGTGAGCCGTGGCAATCCCGTACCAAATACGGCGGGTTGTGGGGTCCTGTGCCAGACCCTGGCTGAACGAAGGAAATTTCGTTGCCATTGGGAAAAGTCAGGTGGAGGTCAGCCGACCGCGACGATGCGGGCCAGGAAGAAAGCCCAGGTGGTTGCGATACCGCCGAGGAGATAGTGGGCAACGCCAACGGCGCGACCCTGGGTGATGCTCAGCGCCCGCGGTTGGATGGCGGGTGCCACCTTCAGCTTGTTGTGAGCCCAGACGATGGACTCGATCAGCTCTTGCCAGTAGCCGCGGCCACTGAACAGGAACATGAGGCTGAAGGCCCAGATGAAGTGCGCTCCAAGGAACATCAGTCCGTAGGCACTCGAGGAGGAGCCATAGCTGTTGATCACCTGTGCGGCCTGAGCCCACAGGAAATCACGCAGCCAACCATTGATGGTGATGGCGCTCTGGGCGAAGTTGCCATTGGTGATGTGCGAGACGGAGCCATCTGCATTCACCGTTCCCCACACATCGCTCTGCATCTTCCAGCTGAAGTGGAAGATCACGATCGAGATGGAGTTGTACATCCAGAACAGGCCGAGGAACACGTGGTCCCAAGCCGAAACCTGGCAGGTACCGCCACGGCCGGGGCCGTCGCAGGGGAAGCGGAAGCCCAGGCTGGCCTTGTCGGGCACAAGCCTGGAGCTGCGGCTGTAGAGGACACCCTTCAGCAGGATCAACACCGTGACGTGGATCGTGAAGGCATGGATGTGGTGAACCATGAAGTCGGCCGTTCCCAGGGGGATCGGACCCATGGCCACCTTGCCCCCGACGGCAACGACGGCACCGTTGAACACTTCGCTCACACCGGCCAGCGCATTGGGAGCGGTGGTGCCGGCAGCAGCGGCGTGCAGACCCTGGATCCACTGGGCGAAGATCGGCTTCAGCTCAATGGCGGAGTCACTGAACATGTCCTGGGGACGGCCCAGGGCACGCATGGTGTCGTTGTGGATGTAGAGGCCAAAGCTGTGGAAGCCCAGCCAGATGCACACCCAGTTGAGGTGACTGATCAGCGCATCCCGAGCCTTGAGCACCCGATCCAGCACATTGTCGATGTGCTTGGCGGGGTCGTAGTCGCGGATGAGCGCGATGGCTCCATGGGCTCCGGCGCCAACGATGATGAGGCCACCGATCCACATGTGGTGGGTGAAGATCGATAGCTGGGTGGGGTAGTCGACAGCGATGTACGGATACGGAGGCATCGCATACATGTGCTGAGCGACGATGATGCTCAGCGAACCCAATAGAGCCAGGTTGATGGCCAGTTGGGCATGCCAGGAGGTGGTCAGAAACTCATAGAGACCATCGTGGCCATTAGGGGCCGGGAACAGCAGGGGATCACCCTTCTGGCCCTCGAGGATCTCCTTGATGCTGTGACCGATGCCCCAGTTCGTGCGGTACTGATGACCGGCAACGATGAAGAGCACCGCGATCGCCAGGTGGTGATGGGCGATGTCGGTCATCCAGAGGCTGCCCGTTACAGGATTCAACCCACCCTTGAAGGTGAGGATGTCGCTGTAGGCGGCCCAGTTTCCAGTGAAGAACGCCTGGATGCCGGCCCCGAAACCGGGGTAAAGCTGAGCGATCAGGTCCTGGTTGAGGAATTCGTGCGGGAGGGGGATGTCCGCCACCGAAGCGATGGTCTTGCCATCGAGCACCAGGGGTTTCCCGGCATCGATCGCATCCATCAGCGCGGTCGTGGGCAGAGACACATGGATCAGGTGCCCCGTCCAGGAGAGGGATCCCAAGCCCAGAAGGCCAGCCAGGTGGTGGTTGAGCATGGACTCAACGTTCTGGAACCACTCAAGCTTTGGAGCGGCCTTGTGGTAGTGGAACACCCCGGCGTTCAGCATCAAGCCCGCCATCACCAGCGCACCGATGGCGGTGCACAGCAATTGGAACTCGTTGGTGAAGCCCCAGGCCCTCCAGACATGGAAGAGACCGGAGGTGATCTGAATGCCGTGGAAACCGCCACCCACATCCCCGTTAAGGATTTCCTGGCCAAAGATTGGCCAGACCACCTGCGCACTGGGTTTCACATGCGTGGGGTCGGCCAGCCAGCCGGAATAGTTGGAGAAGCGGGCACCGTGATAGAAGGCGCCGCTCAGCCAGATGAAGATGACGGCCAGATGGCCGAAGTGAGCGCTGAAGATCTTGCGAGAGACCTCTTCGAGATCGCTCGTGTGGCTGTCGAAATCGTGAGCGTTGGCGTGGAGGTTCCAAACCCAGGTGGTGGTTTTGGGACCTTTAGCGAGGGTGCGATCGAAGTGTCCGGGTTTGCCGAACAACTCGAAGCTGACAGGAACGGGGTTCCGGTCAACTTGGGCCTTCGCCGTTTTCCCACGTTCTGGTGGGCTGATGGTCATCGAGACGTTCCTCGAGGGACGGAGTCGAGGTGGAGGTCCACCCCTCCGACCGGGCCAAGAAGGCCTGGCCGGTGGGCCTTACGAACCCCCGGAAAAGCCGGGAGGTTCATGGGGCACCAGCGCATGGAGCGGGAGCAGCCCGAAGGCCGAAAACGCTTGCCACGACTGGAGCTGGGGCCCCAATGAGGGGACCGCTGGCGGAAGTATAAGGGGCTAAACCAACGCGAATCGGCGGGCAGTTACAAAGGTTCAATGCCGCCCTTCCCCAGTCTGTGACTGGGCTCTTGGTGGGGATTTGTGTTAGCGAGTCAACGACTTATTAGGGCCTATTGCTATCACCCAGGTCAAGGAGTTGCCCTTCTCAATCAATGGCCCAAGAACTTGGCCGGCTCGGGCAGCAGAATGCCCCCAACAGTCACCCTGACGCGAGGAGACATCCGCATGCTGGCAGCGGCGCTTCGGGGGCTGACCGTCCTGATGCTGGTGGTGTTCACCCTCCTGCCCGCAGGCTGCCAGGGCCAGGCCCGCTCCCCCTCCCCGGGACCTGCCTTGGCCCCCAGCTACCCCAGCGGCAACCTGCAGGAAGTGGCTCCTCCTGGGGCGGTACTGCAGCTGCAGCAGCAGCTTCTAGGCCGCCAGCCCCGGTTGAACATTCTCGCGCCCGCCAACGGCAGCCTGCTGCCCGATGGACCCTGGGCCCTGAGGGTCGCCGTGGAGGACTGGCCCCTGGCGGACGCCGGTCCCCTGGGGATCGGCCCCCATCTGGTGGTGCAGCTCGATGGGGAGCCGCCGCTCCGTGTGGGAGGCGGCTCCAGTCCATTGGAGGTGCCCATGGCCCCCTGGCCCCCGGCAGCCACCGCTTGACGGTCTATGCCGCGTTCCCCTGGGGTGAGGCCGTGAAAGCACCGGGGGCCAGCCAACAGATCAAGTTGCACCGGGTGGCCCCCAACCCCCTGGCCCTGCCGGCGGAAGGCACCCCGCAACTGGTTCCCGTTCAGGCGGTGCGCTCCAGCGCCGATCAGCCCGCCCTGGTCGACTGGTTGCTGCTGGACGCCCCGCTTCAGCATCTGCGTGATGGGGACGACCGCTGGCGGCTGAGGGTCACGGTCAATGGCGACAGCTTCCTGCTTGATCGCCAGGCTCCCCTCTGGCTGCGTGGGCTGCGCAACGGCAGCAACTCCCTGCTGCTGGAGCTGCTGGATCAGGCCGGTCAACCGCTGAACCCTCCGTTCAACTCCCTGGTGCAGGAGATGGTGCTGGCGAGCGATCCCCCCAGGGGTTGGCAGCTCGGTGCCCTCGATGACGACGACCTGCAACGGCTGCTCGGCGAGGCCGCCACCCCCAGCGCGGTGAACGCCGAACCACCCAGCCCTTCGCCCGAGACCGAGCCAGTGGTGGTGGAGGCAGTGGTGGAGGAGCCAGTGGTGGTGGAGCTGGCGGCGCCCTCGCCTGAGCCGACCGGCCTGGTCCCGAGCACAGCTATTGAAGCCCCACCTGCGGCCCCGATCCCGCAGCCTGCATCGCCCCTCTCCCCGCCGCTGGCTCCTGAGCAAGGAGTAAGCCCGATGGCCGCCTCGGCCCCGCCATCCGAGCCGCCCACTGCGCCAACGGCAACGGCCACCGATGTTGAGCCCATTGAGAGAGAGGAGTCACCTTCAGCCCAGGCGACCCCGCCGCTCGAGCCAGAAGTGACGGCAGCCCGGGATCTGGTCAACCCCGATGGATCCCTGATCAGGCCCCGAGGCGAGGGCCTGGTGGGCCGCCTGCGTGCGAAGTTCGGCCGATGAATCACCAACCGATTCGGGGCCTGGGCCTGAGTCCCGCCGCCGACCCCGTGCTGGCGCGGCTCAGGCAGGCGGGCCTGGTGGAAGTGATCGACCAGGCCGGTGAAGCCGGCGCCAGCCTGCGCTGTCATTGGCGGGAGAGCAGCGCCTTTGTGGTGGTGGGCGCCTGCGGCGCCGTGGTGCGCCTGATCGCGCCCTTGCTGAGTGATAAGGCCCTCGATCCGGCGGTGGTGGTGGTGGATCCCCAAGGGCGCTATGCGGTGCCCGTGCTGGGTGGCCACGGCGCCGGCGCCGAAGCACTCAGCCAGCGGATCGCAGCCCTGCTGGGGGAGGCGGTGCTCACCGGCGCCTGCGCCGCCAGCGGCCGGCTCCCCCTCGACAGCTTCGGAGCCGCCTGGGGCTGGAAGCGGGGCCAGGGAGACTGGAGCGGACTGATGAAGTCCATGGGCCAGGGCCAACGACTGCGCTTGCGCCAGGAGAGCGGCTCCCGGCTCTGGAGGCAGTCGCCGGCGGCCCTGAGGCTCGATCCGATCGACATTGACCGCTCCGAGGCGGCCCCCGAGCTGGTGATCAGCCACCGCCTGGGCGAGGGCCTGCGCTGGCATCCCCCGAGCCTCTGGCTGGGGCTGGGCTGCGAACGGAACACGAGCCTCAGCCTGCTGGAGCGGGCCGTGGACCATTGCCTTCAGGCCCATGGGCTGGCAGCGGAGGCGGTGGCGGGGCTCGCCACTGCCGAGCGCAAGGCGGATGAGCCGGCGTTGCTGGCCCTGGCCGAGCGGCGGGGCTGGCCGCTGCGCTGCTTCGCGGCCAACGAGCTGGCCCGGGTGGATGTACCCAATCCTTCCGCCGTGGTCGAGCGGGAACTGGGCACCGCCAGCGTGGCGGAGGCGGCGGCACGGCTGGCAGCGGGAGCCGAGGCTCAGCTGCTGGTGGAGAAACGGATCGAGCGAAGCGAACCGGGCGAGCAGGGCGCTGCCACGGTGGCCGTGGCCCTCTGCGCCAGCCAACAGGCGCCGCACCAGGGCGCGCTGAATCTGGTGGGCAGCGGACCGGGCTCCCTCGACCTGCTCACCCCCGACGCCCGCCGGGCCCTGGCCGAGGCCACGGTCTGGGTGGGCTATGGCCTCTACCTGGATCTGCTCGAACCCCTGAGGCGCCCCGATCAGGTGCGCCTGGACGGGGTGCTCACCCAGGAAAAGGAGCGCTGCCGCCAGGCCCTGGAATTGGCCGCCCAGGGCCTGAACGTGGCCCTGGTGTCGTCAGGGGACAGCGGGATCTACGGCATGGCGGGGCTGGCCCTTGAGCTCTGGATGGAGCTACCCGTCGATGGACAGCCAAGTTTCCAGGTGCATCCAGGCATCTCAGCGCTGCAACTGGCGGCCGCCCGGGCCGGAGCGCCGCTGATGCACGATTTCTGCACCATTAGCCTCAGCGACCGGCTCACCCCCTGGCCCACGATCGAAGCGCGCCTGCAAGGGGCCGCCCGCGGTGATTTCGTCGTCGCCCTCTACAACCCCCGCTCCCAGGGGAGACAGTGGCAACTGGAGCGGGCCCGGGAACTGCTGCTCGAAGGGCGGCCCGCCAGCACACCTGTGGCCCTGGCACGGCAACTGGGGCGTGCCGAAGAAGAGGTGCGGCTCAGCAGCCTCGGTGAGCTGCCCATCGAGGAGGTGGACATGCTCACCCTGGTGCTGGTGGGGAACAGCAGCACCAGGGTGCAACAGGGCCGCATGGTGACCCCGCGGGGCTATCCCGGGGCCGTGCTGGCCTGAGTCATCAACAAGAAATCGGGATGACAGGATTCGAACCTGCGGCCCCTTCGTCCCGAACGAAGTGCGCTACCAAGCTGCGCCACATCCCGATGGCCGGAGTGTAGGCGATGGGGGCCGCCACCCATGGGACGACGATTCCTAGAGTGAGACTTGCCCCAACGCCATCCGCCGGGGAGCCCCTGAGCACGTGCTGAAACCCGACTGGCTGCGCGTCAAGGCGCCCCAACGTGAACGCATCGGGGCCGTGGCCGACCTGCTGCTCGACCTGAAGCTGAACACCGTCTGTCAGGAGGCCAGCTGCCCCAACATCGGCGAGTGCTTCGCCGGCGGCACCGCCACATTCCTGATCATGGGGCCGGGCTGCACCCGCGCCTGCCCCTACTGCGACATCGACTTCGACAAGAGTGTGCGAGATCTCGACCCCAGCGAGCCGATTCGGCTCGGTGAAGCGGTGGCGCGCCTGGGCCTGCGCCATGTGGTGATCACCTCGGTGAACCGCGACGACCTCTCCGACGGCGGTGCCCGTCAGTTCGTGGCCTGCATCGAAGCGGTGCGGCGACGCTCCCCGCACACCACGATCGAGTTGTTGATTCCTGATTTCTGCGGCAACTGGGAGGCCCTGGCCGCCGTGATGGCGGGGGCACCCGACGTGCTCAACCACAACATCGAAACCGTTCCGCGGCTCTACCGCTCGGTGCGCCCCCAGGGGATCTACGAGCGCTCGCTGGAACTGCTCGATCGGGTGCGTAAGGGCTGGCCGCGCACTTACAGCAAATCAGGGTTGATGGTGGGCCTGGGCGAGCGCGATGGCGAAGTGCTGGATGTGCTGGCCGACCTTCGGCGCCATCAGGTGGACATCGTCACCATCGGCCAGTACCTCTCCCCGGACCCAGACATCTGGCGGTGCAGCGCTTCCCCACGCCGGAGCAATTCGACGCCTATCGGCGGCACGGTGAAGGCGAACTGGGCTTTCTCCAGGTGGTCAGCTCACCGCTGACCCGCAGCAGCTACCACGCCGGCGAGGTGCAGCGCCTGATGCGCGAACACCCCCGCTGAAGCCGGCACCCCTGGGGCGACAGCCTCAGGCGACCACCGGTTCCCGCTGGCCCAGGCCCACGGTCAGGATTTCGCTGGGGGGCACCAGCACCTTGAAGCGACCACGCCACTGGGGCCAGTTGGCGAGGATCTCGGCCGCCCTCAAGCTCCCGGTGTGCTCCAGGTGCGCCTCCAGCAGGGGCTTGAGCAAGCGCTCCTGCTCGGGGGTCTCGAGGCTGTGGAGCGTGACGGTTTCGCCGTTGAGCCGGGAGGAGAGCGCCCCCTGCTCATCGAGCAGGAAGGCCACACCACCGGTCATGCCAGCGGCGACGTTGCGGCCCGTGCTGCCGAGCACCACCACCACACCGCCGGTCATGTACTCACAGCAATGGTCACCGGTGCCCTCCACCACGGTGCGCGCACCGCTGTTGCGAACGGCGAAACGCTCACCGGCGCGGCCGAGGGCGAACAGCTCGCCGCCGGTGGCGCCATAGAGGCAGGTGTTACCGAGAATCACCTGACGGCCGGCCTCGCTGACGGCGGGAGGTGGCACCACAACGATGCGCCCTCCATTGATCCCCTTGCCGACATAGTCGTTGGCCTCACCCTCCAGGCGCAACTCCATGCCCTGGAGCAGGAAGGCCCCGAAGCTCTGACCGGAGGCGCCTTTGAAGCGCAGGTTCACGGCCCCATGGAAGCCGGTGTTGCCATGGCGGGCGGCGATTTCGCCAGCCAGACGCGCACCCACACTTCGATCGGTGTTGACGATCGCCAGCGAACGGCTCACCCGGCCATGGGATTCGATCGCCTCGATCACGTCGATGTCTGCCAAGAGGTCATCTTCAAGGATCGGCCCGTTGCCATGGGCCACGGGCGCATGGCGGAGCCAGCTGCGATCGTCGGCCCCGGCGATCGGATCGAGCAGGCAGGAGAGATCGAGGGAGCGGGTCTTGGTCAGGGCGATGGAGCGGGGCTCGAGCAGTTCGGTGCGCCCGATCAGATCCTCCAGCCGCGCCACACCGAGCACGCTCAGCAACTGCCGCACCTCTTCAGCGACGAACAGGAAGAAACTCACCACGTGCTCGGGCAAGCCCGTGAAGCGCTTGCGCAGCGCCTCCTTCTGGGTGGCCACGCCCACGGGGCAATTGTTGGTGTGGCAGACGCGGGCCATGATGCAGCCCTCGGCAATCATCGCCACCGAGCCGAAACCGAACTCCTCGGCGCCCAGCAGGGCGGCCAGGATCACATCCCAGCCGGTCTTGAGGCCGCCGTCGGCCCGCAGCAGCACGCGATCGCGCAGACCGTTCTGGAGCAGGGATCGGTGCACCTCGGTGAGACCCAACTCCCAGGGGCTGCCGGCGTGCTTGATCGAGCTCAGGGGCGAAGCGCCGGTGCCGCCGTCATGGCCGGAAATCTGGATCACATCGGCGTTGGCCTTGGCCACGCCGGCGGCGATCGTGCCGATGCCGATCTCCGACACCAGCTTCACCGACACCTTGGCGGCCGGATGGACCTGGTGCAGGTCGTGGATCAGCTGGGCCAGGTCTTCGATCGAATAGATGTCGTGGTGGGGCGGCGGTGAGATCAGCGCCACCCCGGGCTTGCTGTTGCGCAGCCAGCCGATGTAGGCATCCACCTTCGGCCCGGGCAGCTGGCCGCCCTCCCCGGGCTTGGCCCCCTGGGCCACCTTGATCTCCAGCTGGCGGCCGCTGCGCAGGTATTCGGGGGTGACGCCGAAGCGACCGGAGGCGATCTGCTTGATCGCCGAGCAGGCGGAGTCTCCGTTGCGCAGCCCCTTGAGGGTGGGGAGGGTGGGGGAGTGGCCGCTGGCGTCCACATCGTTGAGGGGTGGTAGCGGGCTGGATCCTCACCGCCTTCACCACTGTTGCTCTTACCGCCGATGCGGTTCATAGCAACGGCCAGCACCTCATGGGCCTCCCTGGAGAGAGCCCCGAGGCTCATGCCGCCGGTGCAGAAGCGCGCGCAGATGCTCTCAACACTCTCCACCTGATCAAGGGGCAGTGGCGTGGGCGCAGGCCGCAGTTGCAGCAGATCGCGGAGGGCCGTCACCGGCCGATGCTCCAGGAGGGTCTTGTAGGTGGAGAAGTGGTCGTAGCCGGGGCCAGCGGCCACGGCCGCATGCAGGGCCTTGGCCATCTCCGGGCTGTTGAGGTGGAACTCACCGCCGGTGCGGTACTGCACGAAACCCATGAACTCGAGCTTGGTGCGGTTCAGTTCCGGGAAGGCCTTGGCGTGGAAGGCGAGGGTTTCACTGGCGAGATCCGGCAGGCTCAAGCCGGCCACCCGGCTGGTGGTGCCCGTGAACGCCAGCTTGATCAGGTCGGCCCCCAGGCCGATGGCCTCGAAGATCTGGGCCCCGTGGTAACTGGCGAGCAGGGAGATGCCGATCTTGGAGAGGATCTTGCGCAGGCCGTCTTCCAGGGCCTTGCGCACGTTGGCCTGGGCGCTGGACGCATCGAGGGGAGGCAGCTTGCCCCGCTCCATCAGCGCCTGGGTCTTGGGGTGGACCAACCAGTGACGGGTGGTTTCCAGGGTGAGCCAGGGGCAGACGGCGCTGGCCCCGAAACCGATCAGACAGGCCAGGTGGTGGGTGCTCCAGCACTGGGCTGTGTCCACCACCAGGGAGCACTGCAGCCGCAGTCCCAGATCGAGCAGATGGTGATGCACGGCCCCCACCGCCAGCAGGGAAGGGATGTAGGTGGTGCCGGCCGTGATGCCCCCCGGCACGGTCCGAGAGGATCAGGATCTGGGAGCCGCTGCGCACCGCCTCCACCGCGGCGTGGCAGAGCTCGCCCACCGCCTGCTCCAGTCCCTTGGGACCAGCCAGCACGGGCATCAAAGTCGAAAGGGTGGCCGTGGCCAGGCCCTGCTGGGGGAGGGCCGCCAATTCGGCCTCGTTGAGCACAGGCGTGCTCAGGTGCAGGACCTGGGCACCATCAGCCTGGGGCCGCAGGGCGGAACCACGGCGCCCGAGGTTCATCTCCAGCGTCATCACCAGCTTTTCCCGCAGGGGGTCGATCGGCGGGTTGGTGACTTGGGCGAACCGTTGCTTGAGGTAGTCGTAGAGCAGGTGGGGCTTGGAGGAGAGCACCGCCAGGGGGATGTCATCGCCCATGCAGTAGGTGGGCTCCTTGCCCGCTCCGGCCATGTCCTCGATGATCAGATCGAGGTCCTCGGCGCTGAATCCAACGGCGGTCTGCAGCTGGAGCAGCTCCAGATCACGCAGGTGGCGCTCGTCCTCCCAGGGCTGGGGTGCCAGGCTGCGGCGGCGTTCCGCCAGCCAGGTGCCGTAGGGATGGCGCTCGGCCGCTTCGGCCTTCACATCCCAGTTGTAAAGAAGACGACCCTGCTCCAGATCGACGGCCAGCATCTGGCCCGGACCGAGGCGTCCCTTTTCGATGATCGAACTCTCCTCGAGCTCCACCACGCCGGTTTCTGAGCCCATCACCACCAGTCCGTCGTTGGTGACGCAGTACCGGGCCGGACGAAGGCCGTTGCGATCGAGGGTGGCCCCAACGCTGCGGCCATCGCTGAACACCAGCAGGGCCGGACCGTCCCAGGGCTCCTGAACACAGGCCGAGTACTCGTAGAACGCCTGGATGGCCTGGCGGTTCTCCAGCTCGGGCTGAAGCCGGAAAGCCTCCGGCACCAGGGTCATCAGGCTGTCGGTGATCGGACGGCCGCCGCGCACCATCAGCTCCAGGGTGGCGTCGAGGTTGGCCGAATCGCTGAACGCGTCGTTGACCACGGGCTTGAGATCGGGAGCCGCCTCACCCCAGACCTCATCGAGGTGGGATTCGGCCGCCTTGGCCCAGTTCAGGTTGCCCAGCAGGGTGTTGATCTCGCCGTTGTGGCCAAGCAGCCGCATCGGTTGGGCCAGGGGCCAACGGGGCAAGGTGTTGGTGCTGAAGCGCCGGTGGTAGACGGCGAAGCTGACTTCGAAGCGGGGGTCGCGGAGATCGCCGTAGAAGGCGGCCAGCACCTCCGAGCGCACCATCCCCTTGTAGACGACGGTGCGGCCGCTGATCGAGGCGAAGTAGAGGTCGACCGGACCAGGCCCCCAGGCCTCCCGAGCCCGGTCGCCGATGCGCCTGCGGCAGCGAAACAACAGGGCTTCGAGCGCATCGCCGCCCTCACTCCCCTCCACAAGCCACTGCTCAATCACCGGTGCCGTCGTCCGGGCCAACGGCCCCAGCACGGCGGGATCGACGGGAACAGGTCGCCAGCCCACCGGGCGCAGCCCCAGTCGCTGGGCCTCGCCGTCGCAGAAACGGCGGGCCTGCTCCCGCAGCTCCGGGTCGGCGGGCAGAAACACCATGCCCAGGCCCCTGCGGCCTGGGGGAACGGCGGCGACCTCAGGCCAAACCTCCTCCAGGAAGGACCAGGGAATTCCGCAGAGGATGCCAGCCCCATCACCGGAATCCCCGTCAGCTCCGCAACCGCCCCGATGCTCCATGCAGCCGAGGCCCCGCAGGGCCTGGCTCAGGATCCAGTGGCTGGCCTCTCCGCTCAAGCGGGCCAAAAACCCCACCCCGCAGGCGTCCTTTTCGCCAGCGACCGCCGCCGGAGCAGGGCTGTCGCAATGGGGCCAAGCGGGACGGGAGGGAAGTGGCATAGCCCGGGATCACCAACTGGAACCGCGGACAATCCCGCCAGGGGACAGGCCGCATCTAGAAGATTCAGATCCTAGGGACTTGCATCCACGGCGCCATGGGCCGTGAACCAGACCATCCATGGATCGGAGCTAAGTTGCTGCTCACGAACCGTGGGCCGAATGGCAGCCTTTTTCCGCTGCCGCTGTTGAGCCTGGCCCTGCCGCCGGCCCCACCGCCACCGCCGCCCCTCGAGCGCAGCGGCGAAAGGCTCCCCTCCCCAGGCAGAGGATTCCGCGGCGCCCAGGAAGGACTGGGAATCGAGCTGAACGGCCAGCGGCTGCAAGCCCGCTGGCGCTGGCTCGACGGCGAGGGACCCGAGCCCGCCGAGCTCTGGATCCCCCTGGAAGTGCTCCAGGGTCAGATGGGTTTCTCAAGCCGCAGCCTCCCCGATGGCGAGCTGGAGCTGGACTGGTTCGGCCAGAGCCTGCGGGTGCCGGCGGCCGCCCAGCGCAGCCTCCAAGACGAGGTGGCGATTGAGGTGTCGCGTCCCCTGCTGGCGGCCGGAGCGAGGCCCGAGCGGCTGGGCCCCCTGCTGCGCCTGCGCCTGCCGCCACCGCAACTGCTGCGGGTGCGCTCCCGCGATGTCAACGGTGGCCGAAGGGTGGTGCTGGATCTGAGCGGGCCCACCTGGTTGCGCCAGGGGGATGGACAGCTGGCCCTCGATCTGGCCAGCACGGCCGGCCTCCAGCAGCAACTTCAGCGCCTCGGCCTGGGGATCCGTCAGGGACCAGCCAGCCTCAGCCTGGCCCTCGGCCGTTCCGCAGGGGGCACCCGAATCTCCACCCTGGGGGGTCCGAACCGGGTGGTGATCGACCTGCCGGTCGTCGCCGTGGGCAGCCAAGGGGACCCCAGTGGTGGCAGCGGCAGCTCGACGGCCACGGAGACGGCCACGGAAGCGAACCCTCGCGATCCGCGCCTGCTGGCCCTGCAGGGCTCAGGGGTCCAGCTCAGCCGTGAGCTGCGCAGCGTGGGCCAGCGGCGCCTGCTGATCAGCAGCGTGCGACTGGATCCGCGCCGGACCCCTTGGATCTCCGGCCGCTCACCCGTCCCGATGGCATGCAGGGCCTCTCCAGCCTGCCTATGCTGGCCCAGCAGGACCAGGCGGTGGTCGCCATCAATGGGGGCTACTTCAACCGGGTCAACCGGCTACCCCTGGGCGCCGTCCGCGATGGGGGCCGCTGGCTGTCCGGCCCGATCCTCAACCGGGGGGTGATGGCCTGGCAGGACGCGGACCTGCCCCGCTTCGGCCGCCTGAGCCTCGATGAAAGCCTCACTGACAGAGATGGCCAGCGCTGGCCGATCAGCAGTGTCAACAGCGGCTACGTCCAACGGGGGATCAGCCGCTACACCGCTGACTGGGGGCGGTTCTACCGGTCCCTGAGCGGAGCCGAAACGGGTCTGATTCTCAACAACGGGGTTGTTCAGCAGCGCTTCGAAGCCCAGCAGCTCGGCGAGGGCATCCCCCTGGGTGGCGATGACATCCTTTTGATCGGCAGGGCGGGCGCGCTGCTGCCCTGGGGCGTGGGCGAGCGCCTGCGGCTCAGCAGCCGAGCGACGGATCCCACCGGCCTGCAGCCCTTCGTGATCGGTGGTGGGCCGCTGCTGCTGCTGGAGGGCCGCTTCGTGCTCAATGGCACGGCCGAGGGTTTCAGCCCCACCTTCCTCCAGCAGGGGGCCCCGCGCACCGTGGTGGGCAGCGATGGGCGCCAGCTCTGGCTGATCACCCTGCAGGGAGTCGGCCACGAAGGACCGACGCTGGGCGAAACCGCCCTCGCCCTGCTGCAGATGGGCCTCAAGGACGCCTTGAACCTGGACGGTGGCAGTTCCACCGGCTTGGTGATCGCCGGGACCCACACCGTCAAAGGCCGTGGGGTGGCCTCCTCGATCCACAACGGCCTGGGCCTGATCCCCCGACGCACCGCCCAACTCAACGGGTCCCCAGGGCGCCTGGCGCTTCAGACGCCCTAGGGACCTGGCCAACACCGCCCGTCAGAATGGGTGGATTGCGTTGATGCCGCCATGCCCAAGGGTCAGAGTCTGCGCCTGAGCGCGGCCGCCGCCGCGGAGCTTGGACGTCAGGCCGCCGTGGCCGGCACCCCGGGGGTGATGCACCTTGATCTGGTGGATGGCAGCTGCGAGCGCTGGGTGGTGCGCATTCGCCCCGGCCATCTGGCAGGGGTGCCCGTGGCCCGGGCTGACGGCATCACGCTCCATGCCCCCGCTGATCAACTGACGCGCCTGAGCGGCCTGAACCTCGACTACCGCGGGGATCTCAGCGGCGGCGGCTTTCTGATCCGTCCGGGCGACGGGGTGCGTTGCTGCGTCTGTGGTGCCTCCTTCAGCCGATCAGGGGAGGGTGGGACGGCGACAAAGTAAGGTGGCGGATTGTCGAAACGGTCGGACGTCCGACCCCCACTCCGGCCCTCGATGCCCACGATTCAGCAGCTGATCCGCACCGAACGGCAGCGCCTCACCCGCAAGACCAAGTCCCCCGCCCTGCGCTCCTGCCCGGAACGCCGTGGCGTGTGCACCAGGGTGTACACCTCCACCCCGAAAAAGCCCAACTCGGCGCTCCGCAAGGTGGCCCGGGTGCGCCTCACCTCAGGATTCGAGGTGACCGCGTACATCCCCGGCATCGGCCACAACCTCCAGGAACACTCCGTCGTACTCATCCGCGGCGGCCGTGTGAAGGATCTACCCGGTGTCCGTTATCACATCATCCGCGGGACCCTCGACACCGCAGGCGTGAAGGACCGCCGTCAATCCCGCTCCAAGTACGGAGCCAAGACTCCCAAGGGCTGAGTCCGGTTCGACCGTTCCCCAGCATTTTTCTCTCACCCGTTCCTGACTCCCTGCCTCCAGGTTTATGTCCCGCCGCAATGCCGCCGAAAAGCGCCCGGTTCTTCCGGATCCGCAGTTCAACAGCCGCCTGGCCTCGATGATCGTGGCCCGGCTGATGAAGCACGGCAAAAAGTCCACGGCCCAGCGGATCCTTTCCGACGCCTTCGGCATGATCAACGACCGCACCGGTTCCGACCCGCTTGAGCTGTTCGAAACCGCGGTGCGCAACACCACCCCTCTGGTGGAAGTGCGCGCCCGCCGGGTGGGTGGTGCCACCTATCAGGTGCCGATGGAAGTCCGCCAGGAGCGGGGCACGGCCATGGCCCTGCGCTGGCTGGTGAACTTCTCCCGCGCCCGCAACGGTCGCTCGATGGCCCAGAAACTGGCTGGCGAGCTGATGGATGCGGCCAACGAGTCCGGCAACGCCGTCCGCAAGCGCGAAGAAACCCACAAGATGGCAGAAGCCAACAAGGCTTTCGCCCACTACCGCTACTGAGCGCAACCGGCCGGATCAAGCGAGGATCCGGCCTCTGCAGGGCTGCCCTGTAGAATCAATTCCGCAATTTTAGTTGACAACCTTCGGAGAAGCTCCCCGTGGCCCGCGCCTACCCTTTGGAACGTGTCAGAAATATCGGTATTGCCGCCCATATTGACGCGGGTAAAACCACCACGACCGAGCGAATTCTGTTCTATTCGGGTGTCGTCCACAAGATGGGGGAGGTGCACGATGGCGCCGCCGTCACCGACTGGATGGAGCAGGAGCGCGAACGCGGCATCACGATCACTGCAGCGGCCATTTCCACCAGCTGGAAGGATCACCGCATCAACATCATCGATACCCCTGGGCACGTTGATTTCACCATCGAGGTGGAGCGCTCGATGCGGGTGCTCGATGGGGTTGTCGCTGTCTTCTGCGCCGTCGGTGGCGTTCAGCCCCAGTCGGAAACGGTGTGGCGCCAGGCTGATCGCTACAACGTGCCCCGCATCGTGTTCGTCAACAAGATGGACCGCACCGGTGCCAATTTCCTCAAGGTTGTCGAGCAGATCAAGGACCGCCTCAAAGCCAAAGGCGCCCCGATCCAGCTGCCGATCGGCGCCGAAGGCGATCTCAAGGGCATCATCGATCTGGTGAGCCAGAAGGCGATCATCTACACCAACGATCTCGGCACCGACATCATCGAATCGGAGATCCCCGACGACATGAAGGAGGAAGCCGCCCAATGGCGGAACAAGCTGATGGAGGTCGTGGCCGAAACCGATGAAGAACTCATCGATGCCTTCTTGGAAAACGGCGAACTCACCGATGAGCAGCTGATCAAAGGCATCCGTGTCGGTGTCCTCAAGCATGGCCTGGTGCCGATCCTCTGCGGCTCCGCCTTCAAGAACAAGGGTGTTCAGCTGATGCTCGACGCCGTGGTCGACTACCTGCCGGCCCCGGTCGATGTGCCGCCGATCACCGGTCTGCTCCCCGATGGCACCGAATCCAACCGTCCCTGTGACGACAGCGCACCGTTCAGCGGCCTTGCCTTCAAGGTCATGGCCGACCCCTACGGCAAGCTCACCTTCGTGCGCATCTACAGCGGTGTGCTTCAGAAAGGCAGCTATGTGCTCAATTCCACCAAGGACAAAAAGAGCGCATCTCTCGCCTGATCCTGCTCAAGGCCGACGACCGCGAGGAAGTGGACGAGCTGCGGGCGGGCGATCTGGGCGCCGTGCTCGGTCTCAAGGACACCACCACTGGAGACACCCTCTGCGTGGAGAGCGATCCAATCATCCTTGAATCGCTGTTCATCCCCGAACCGGTGATTTCCGTGGCGGTGGAGCCCAAGACCAAGGGCGACATGGAAAAGCTCTCCAAAGCGCTCCAGTCTTTGGCCGAGGAGGATCCCACCTTCCGGGTCTCCACCAACCCCGAAACCAGTCAGACGGTGATCGCCGGCATGGGCGAGTTGCACCTGGAGATCCTCGTGGACCGCATGCTGCGGGAGTTCAAGGTGGAGGCCAACATCGGTGCACCCCAGGTGTCCTATCGGGAGACCATCCGCGGCAGCGCCAAAGGCGAAGGCAAGTTCGCCCGCCAGACCGGTGGTAAAGGCCAGTACGGCCATGTGGTGATCGAAATGGGGCCAGGGGAACCTGGTTCAGGCTTTGTCTTCGTCAACAAGATCGTTGGCGGCATCGTTCCTAAGGAGTACATCGGACCTGCCGAAAACGGCATGAAGGAAACCTGCGAATCCGGCGTGATCGCAGGTTTCCCGATGATCGACATCAAGGTCACCATGGTGGACGGTTCTTACCACGATGTGGACTCTTCGGAGATGGCGTTCAAGATCGCCGGATCCCTGGCCTTCAAAGATGGCGTCAAGAAGTGCAATCCTGTACTTCTTGAGCCGATGATGAAGGTGGAAGTCGAGATCCCCGAGGACTATCTCGGTTCTGTGATCGGCGACCTTTCCTCCCGTCGCGGCCAGGTCGAAGGCCAGTCCATCGACAATGGACAGTCCAAGGTCCAGTCCAAGGTGCCTCTGGCCGAAATGTTCGGCTACGCCACCCAGCTCCGATCCATGACTCAGGGTCGGGGTATCTTCTCGATGGAGTTCAGTCACTACGAGGAAGTCCCTCGGAACGTCGCTGAAGCCATCATCTCCAAGAATCAGGGCAATTCCTGATCTTCACCCTCTAAATCCACCCCCCGATTCTTTTTCATCATGGCTCGCGAGAAGTTCGAAAGGAACAAACCACACGTCAACATCGGCACCATCGGCCACGTTGACCATGGCAAAACCACCCTGACGGCCGCCATCACCAACGTGCTGGCCAAGAAAGGTATGGCGAAAGCCCAGGCCTACGATCAAATCGACGGAGCTCCAGAGGAGCGTGAGCGCGGTATCACCATTAACACCGCCCACGTCGAATACGAAACCGTCAAGCGTCATTACGCCCACGTGGACTGTCCCGGTCACGCGGACTACGTGAAAAACATGATTACCGGTGCCGCCCAGATGGACGGCGCCATCCTCGTGGTCGCCGCCACCGACGGGCCCATGGCCCAGACCAAGGAGCACGTACTCCTTGCCAAGCAGGTGGGCGTGCCTGCTCTGGTGGTCGCTCTCAACAAGTGCGACATGGTCGACGACGAGGAGATCCTTGAGCTCGTTGAGCTGGAAGTGCGTGAGCTGCTGACCAGCTACGACTTCCCCGGCGACGACATCCCCGTCATCAGGGTCTCCGGCCTGAAGGCGCTTGAAGGCGACGCCGAGTGGGAGGCGAAAATCGACGAGCTGATGAACGCTGTCGATGAGTCGATCCCTGAGCCCGAGCGCGAAATCGACAAGCCCTTCCTCATGGCTATCGAAGACGTGTTCTCGATTACTGGTCGCGGCACTGTCGCCACCGGGCGTATCGAACGTGGAGTGGTGAAAGTGGGCGAAACCGTCCAGATTGTGGGTATCAAGGACACCCGCGAAACCACCGTCACTGGCGTGGAAATGTTCCGCAAACTGCTTGATCAAGGCATGGCGGGCGACAACGTCGGCTTGCTGCTGCGCGGAGTGCAGAAGGAAGACATCGAGCGCGGCATGGTGCTGGTGAAGCCCAACTCCATCAAGCCCCACACCAAGTTCGAAGGGCAGGTCTACGTGCTCAAGAAGGAAGAAGGCGGCCGCCACACCCCTTCTTCGCTGGCTACCGGCCGCAGTTCTACATCCGCACCACGGATGTGACCGGCCAGATCACCGCCTTCACCGCCGATGACGGCACCAACGTGGAGATGGTCATGCCCGGCGATAACATCAAGATGACCGGCGAGCTGATCTGCCCCGTGGCCATTGAGCAGGGCATGCGCTTCGCCATCCGCGAGGGTGGCCGCACCATCGGTGCCGGCGTGGTCTCCAAGATCCTCGAGTGAGGCTGATCTAGCCTTGCGGGGTGGGGCCAATCCCCACCCCGCTTCGATCGATCCTTTTCCAGCACCTCGACAATCCAAGCCGACCGGCAGCTGCCCTTCCTTTCAGCAGCCACCGCCGCCGTGCCGCCCCCGCGCTTCTCTCCCATCCCCATGTCCACCTCCATCTCCCAGCAGAAGATCCGCATCCGCCTGAAGGCGTTCGATCGCCGCATGCTGGATCTCTCCTGCGAAAAGATCATCGAAACCGCGGACCACACCGCCGCCACGGCGATCGGACCCATCCCCTCCCCACCAAGCGCAAGATCTATTGCGTGCTGCGCTCGCCCCACGTTGACAAGGACTCACGCGAGCACTTCGAAACTCGCACCCACCGGCGAATCATCGACATCTACAACCCTTCCTCGAAAACCATCGACGCCCTGATGAAGCTGGATCTACCCAGCGGCGTCGACATCGAAGTGAAGCTCTGAGGCGTGCTCCGGCCCTGCAAGGCCTGGATTGTTCCTAGCATCAGGGCCTGGTCAGGGTCTCCCATCTGGTTGACTCCAGGCCCAATTCCTTTGTCCTGCAGCCACGCAGCGTGACCACGTGACCGAACTGTCCGTCAGGGAACTTCCCCTTTTTCCCCTGCCGGATGTGGTGCTCTTCCCCCAGGAAGTGCTGCCCCTCCACATCTTTGAACCGCGCTATCGCATGATGCTGAGCACGGTTCTGGAGAACGACCGTCGCTTCGGTGTGGTGCGGTGGGATCCCCAGACCCAGCGGATGGCCGAGGTGGGCTGCTGCGCCGAGATCCTCCAGTGCCAGACCCAGGACGACGACCGCAGCAACATCGTCACCCTGGGCCAGCAACGCTTTCGGGTGCTCGACGTGGTGCGGGAAGCCCCGTTCCGGGTGGCCCTGGTGAGCTGGATCGAAGACGAAACCGCTGAAAGCCACAACGATCTCCAGCAGCTCGCTACGGAGGTGACCCAGGCCCTGCAGGATGTGGTCGATCTCACCGGCAAGCTCTTCGGCAAGATCACACCCCTGCCCAGCGACCTGCCCGATCTGCCCCGGGAACTGTCCTTCTGGATCGGCTCCCACCTGGGTGGTCCCGTGGCCGACCACCAGCAGGCGTTGCTGGAAATCACCGACACCGGTGAACGGCTGCGGCTGGAGTTCGAGTTGCTCGATCGCACCCGTCGCCAGCTCGCCGCCCGCACCGTGTTGAAGGACACCTTCAAGGATCTGGGCGATTCCGTCCCCGACTGAGGCAAGCGATTGGCGTTCCCTGGGCAGGTCCTGCTGGCCATGCTGCTGCTCGCGTTGGCGCTGGCCCTGGCGCTGTGGCTGTGGCAACGCCACGGCCGCCAGTTCCAGAGCTCGGCCACGGTGGCGGAGGCCTACGACCGCTGGACAGACGACCAGCTGCTTGAGCGCCTCTGGGGCGAGCACGTGCACCTGGGCCACTACGGCAGCCCCCGCCGGGTGGATTTTCGCCGCGCCAAGGAGGACTTCGTCCATGCCCTGGTGCGCTGGAGCGGCCTCGATCGACTACCCCCTGGCAGCACGCTGCTGGATGTGGGCTGCGGCATCGGTGGCAGCGCCAGGATCCTGGCCCGTGACTACGGCTTCCAGGTGGTGGGCATCAGCATCAGCCCGGGCCAGATCGAGCGGGCCAGGTCCCTGACCCCCAGCGGACTGTCCTGCCGATTCGAGCTGATGGATGCCCTGGCGCTCGAGTTTCCCAATGGGAGCTTCGATGCGGTCTGGAGCGTGGAGGCAGGGCCCCACATGGCCGACAAGCAGCGCTACGCCGATGAGCTGCTGAGGGTGCTCAGGCCAGGTGGTCTCCTGGCTGTGGCCGATTGGAACCGACGCGATCCCGCGCTCCAAGCCACCACGGCCACCGAGCGCTGGGTGCTGCGCCAGCTGCTCGATCAATGGGCCCACCCGGAATTCGCCAGCATCAATGGCTTCCGGCGTCACCTGGAGCGAAGCGAGCACCTGGGATCAGCGGCGGCCGTGGGCACCGACGACTGGAGCGCTGTCACCCTGCCCTCCTGGATCGATTCGATCCTCGAAGGGGTGCGCCGCCCCAGCGCCGTCCTGGGCCTCGGTCCCAGCGCCGTGCTCAAGGGGCTCAGGGAAATCCCCACCCTGTTGCTGATGCATTGGGCCTTCGCCACCGGACTGATGCAGTTCGGGGTGTTCCGGCTGCGCAAGGCCGACTGAATCACCGGGTTCCGAACGCCCCTCAGGCCGTGTCCTCCTCAGGGCCGGCCAGGTTCGTGAGCGGGTAGGCGCCGAACAGCGCCAGGTGCTGGCAGAGCGGGCGTAACGCTTGAATCGCCTGCTCCAGGGCCAGGCGACCCTCGATCGGCTCGAGATCAACGAAGAAGATGTACTCGCCCATTTCCCGCTTCGAGGGCCGCGATTCGATCCGGCTCATGTTCAGCGAGCGGTCGGCGAAGCAGCCCAAGGCCTCCAGCAGCGCACCCGGACGGTTGGCATGGAGCGAGAAGGCGAGGCTGGCCATGGGGCCATCGAGGCCCCGCTCTCCGCGGCGCAACATCAGAAAGCGCGTGCAGTTGCCCGCCACATCGTTGATCGGGTACGCCAGCACCTCCAGACCATGCTGCTGGGCCGCCTCCAGGGAGGCCACGGCACCACGGAAACGGCTGCCGGAGACCATCCGGGCCGCCTCGGCGGTGGAGCTGGTGGGGAGCTGAAGGGCCCCGCCCAGGTGATCGCCCAACCATTGGCTGCACTGGGCCAGTGCCTGCGGGTGGGAGAGCACCTCGCTGATCCCACTGATCGGACCGCTGCCCAGCAGGGCATGGCGGATCGGCAGCACCAGGGCGTGAACCACCGCCAGTTCCGGATGCTCCCAGAGGGCATCGAGACAGGCGGTGACGCCCCCTCCACGGAATTCTCGACGGGCACCACGGCGGCGTCACAGGTGCCCCGGGCAAGCGCCTGGATCACGGCCCGGATGCCTGCCTGGGGCACCAGCTCCGGGTTGACATCCCCACTCAGCTCCGCCAGGCGCACGGCGGCCTGTTCGCCGTAGGTGCCGACGGGGCCAAGAAAGGCGAGGCGCATGGGGAGGGCCAGGACTCAGGTCGATAGGATCATGCCGCGCCGACCTTCAGGCGATGAACCTGACCTTCAGCGCCTCCCAGCACTTGGTGATCCCGGTGAGGGAACAGAGCGAGCGGCTTAACGATTACCTCGCCGATGAGCGGCGGATCATCGAAGCCCTCTTCGATCCCCTTCAGCTGACCAGCCTCGGTACGGGACACTACCGCTACGAGGTCACCCATCTGCAGGTGTTCCAACTCCAGATCCAGCCGGTGGTGGAGCTTCAGTCGACAACGACTCCGGGAAGACTCGCCATCGAGGCCATCGACGCTCAACTGGTGGGCCTCGGGATGATCGAAGAGTTCCAGCTCAGCTTGAGCTCCTGGTTGATGGCCACGGGCCGGTCCCTGGAAGGGGAAGCCTCCTTGAGCGTCACCGTCAGCAGGCCGCCGCTGCTGAAGTTGATCCCGGCCTCGGTGCTGAGCGCCACCGGCGGCTCACTGCTGGGGGGCTTGCTCAAGGGCATGAAGACCCGGGTGAGCAAGCAGCTGCTCAAAGATTTCGAGCAGTGGTGCCTGATCCACTGAGCAACCGGCCCAGGAAACTGTGGCGGTGCAGGTCGGTGGCTCCACGCCCCAGCACGGCCTGACGGTGCTGGGGCGTGCCATAACCGACGTGGCGCTCCAGACCGTAACCCGCGTAGCGCTGGGCCAACCGCTTGATCAGAGCATCGCGGGCCTCCTTGGCCAGCACACTGGCGGCGGCGATGGCGGCGCAGCGGCTGTCGCCATGCACGATCGTGCGTTGCTCACCGGGCCAGCCCCGAAGGGGCAGAACTCCATCCACGAGCACCAAGGTCGGGGTCAGCGCCAGCCGCTGCAGGGCCCGGCGCATGGCCGCCTCGGTGGCCGCGCGGATGCCCTCCCGATCAATCTGCCGGGCCGAGGCCTGACCGATCCCCCAGGCGCTGGCGGCGGCCGTGATGCGCGGCACCAACAGCTGACGGCGGCGGGCAGTGAGCGCCTTGCTGTCGGTGAGGCCCGCGGCTTGAAGGGGCTCGATCGCCTCCTGAGGCAGCACCACCGCCGCCGCAAAAACGGGACCGAACAGAGCCCCTCGACCCACCTCGTCGACCCCGGCACAGAGACCGGGATCCCATGGCGATGGGTGCGGAGCTTCGTTCAGCGGGCCGCTGAGGACCGGCGGCGGCGGCGGCGGGGCTCCCCATCGGTACCTTCCTCACCGCTGGCGGATTCCTCGGCGGGCACCACCTTGGTGGTGGTGCGACGGGAGGGGGCAGGCGCGCCGTTGGAGGCCGGCAGCGAAGGCTGGGCGGCCGCGGGTTCGATCACCACGGAGGCCAGATTGGAATCGGCGGCACCGTAGGCGCTGGTGGGCTCGAAGCTGGTCACCGGCAGCGGGGTGATCTCCACCAGCGCCGCCGGGGAGGCGCCTCGTTCGGCCTCGAAGGCGCGATCGCCACCGCTGAACGGCTCGGTGGCACCATCACGACCTTGGTTGGCCGCACCATCTCCACCACCGCGTTGGCGGCGGCGGCGGCGGGGGCCGCTGGCGGACAGTTGCTGCCGGGCCTCCTCGAGCACCGCCTCGGCATCGTCGCCCGGACGCACCACGCGCACCACCAGGTTGTCGGTGCTTGGGACGGGATCGAGGAGCAGGGCAGGGTTGAGACCGAGCCAGCCATAGACAAGCTCCTGCTCGGGATCCATGGGCACAACCACGAGGTCAGGTTCCGGCCGACGGCTGCCCCCCTCCGATCCGCCGGCATTGGAGGGGCCGCCATGGCCATAGCCGCCGTTGGCGCTGCCCCCGTTGGCTGACGACTCAAGCGAGGTGAGGATCGGAACGACGGAGAACTCGTCGGAGTTGTTGAACGAGGCGGTGGGCAATGGGTTGACACCGGCGTCGTAGCCGTCGCTGGAGCCGCGGCCCCCACGCCCGCCGCGGCGGCGGCGGCCCGAGGATTCCGTGGCCGCGGAGGGGCTGAGCACCTCGGCCCGGGCGGAGGCGGCGGAGCGCACCAGACCGGTGAGGGTGGCCAGGGGCTGGAGGGTGTCCTTGCCCGGCAAAACGGCCACATGGCCGAGGCCTCCACAGCTGGGGCAGGCCCGGCCGAAGAGTTCGTAGATGTTCTGACCCTGGCGCTTGCGGGTGAGCTCCACCAGACCGAGCTCGGTGAGCTGGGCAATCTGGGGGCGGGCCGTGTCGTCGCGGGCGGCCTGGGTGAAATGCTCCAGCAACTGCAGCTGATCGCGGCGCGACTCCATGTCGATGAAGTCGATGATCACAACCCCACCGATGTTGCGCAGCTTGAGCTGGCGGGCAATCTCCACCGCCGCCTCGCAGTTGGTCCACAGGACCGTTTCACGGGCGTTGGCCGAACGGGTGAACGAGCCAGAGTTGACGTCGATGACGGTGAGCGCCTCGGTGGGCTCGATGATCACGTAGCCACCCGACGGCAGATCGACCCGGGGCTTGAGGGCATCGCGGATCGCCGCATTGACCTTGTGGTGCTCGAGAATCTCGTTGGATTCGCGGTGGTGCTCCACTAGCAGGTTGGCCTGGTCGGCCCCCAGAAAGGCGTTGACGCGGCCGACCGCCTCGGCGCTGTCGACCACGACGCGCACCACATCGGGGCTGTAGAGGTCGCGCAGAACGCGGTGGATGAAATCTTCGTCGCGGTTGAGCAGCTCCGGCGGTGAGGCGCTTTCAGCCGCCAGCTGGATGCCCTCCCACTGACGCAGCAGGTTCTCGAGGTCGTCGATCAGCAACTCTTCGCTGACCCCCTCTGCTTCGGTGCGCACCAGCAGACCTGCGCCGGGGGCTTGATCAACACCCCGAGGGCCCGCAGCCGGTTGCGTTCGTTCTCGCTGTCGATGCGGCGGGAGATGTTCACCCCCTGGCCGTGGGGCTGCAGCACCAGAAAGCGGCCGGGCAGGGTGAGGTTGCCGGTGAGCCTGGGGCCCTTGGTGCCCGTGGGCTCCTTCATCACCTGCACGAGCACCTTCTGGCGGGGCTCCAGCAGCTCGGTGATGCCGACGACGCCCTTCTTCAGCCGCAGGGGGCCCAGGTCGGTGACGTGGATGAAGCCGTTCTTCTCGCCTTCGCCGATGTTGACGAAGGCGGCATCAATGCCGGGAAGCACATTTTCGACAGTGCCCAGGTAGACGTCACCGATCTGGTAACGCCCCTGGGCCACGACCAATTCGTCAACACGGTCGTCGTTGAGGACTGCGGCGATGCGCAGTTGCTCGGCGATGACGATCTGCTGGGGCATGGAGGAAAGGGAGGGAGGCTCAGCGGAGCCCTGCCGTGCGGGAGGGAACATCCCCTGGAGGGAATGCAAGCGGACCTGACCCTCTCCCAGCGCTGCTTCCGAGGGCGCTGGGGAGGGACTGGGGAACCGTTGCGGGAAAGAAGCTCAGAGTGGACGCCGGACGGTATGACGACTGCGAAAACCCCGCCTGATCGGCAGAGCAAGACGGCCGGTGGGACCAGGGAATGGACAGCCCGCATGCGCAGCGGATCGATCGGTATGGCCTGAGCCCTCGATCGATCAATGAGGCGCAAGAAGCAGGAGCTGCGCGTCCAAAATCCAAACGGTGCCGAGTGAAACGGCTTTCTGGAACGGTGGATTCAAGAAAGCTGATCCGGAGGGCAGGTTGCAGGTTGTGATCTGCAATCGTTCTGCCGTCTTGAAGTCAAATTAGCACGGGCCTCTGATCGGGGGTGCTCTCGCCCCGCAACCCCAGTTGCTCGCGGCACTGCCGGCCCAGGGCCAGGGGCCGCGCGAGCCGTTCGGCGAACCAGCCCTGCAGATGCTCCGGCCGCAGGCTGCGCCCCTGGGGATCAATCCGCGCGTGGTAGCGCAAACGGACCGTGCCCTGGGGATCCGTGGGCCCTGGCTCCAGACACGCCAACTCCTCCAGGTAGGGGCGCAGGTCCCGTTCCCGGGGACGCCCCTTCTTGTCGGTGTCCTGCCAGATCCACTGGGACGCGGCCAATAACGCCTCCATGGCGTGCTGCCATTCGGCCGACCCCAGCGGGACCGGGCCCGGATCCAGCAGCTCCAGGCTCCAGGTGGAGGCGACCAACTCCTGGGACAGGCTGGCGCCACCCAACGGGACCTCGCGCACCGACAACAGTTGAAACCCCGCCGGGAGCTGGGCCTGGAGCCGCCTGAGCACCTCCTCGGGGGCGGTGGGCGCCGCCATCTCCAGATCCAGCCAATCGCCAGCCGCCTCAACCCCCAGGGGCAGCGCCAGGGCGAACTCCAAGCGAGGCAGGGGGTGGAAGCCACCGGTGAAGCTCACAGGCAGGCCGCTGCGGCGCAGGGCGCGCTCCAGCATCCTCACGCCATCGAGGTGGCTGAGCAGGGCCAGATCCCCCGTCTTGGCGAAGCGGAAACGCAACCGCTGCAGCCGCTCGCTGGCGGGCGCCCGTGGCGGCAGAGGGGCTGGAATCGGCGGGGGCGGCACCACCACGTTGTGGCCGAACTCAGGGCCACAGACCCCGCAGCTGCTGCAGCCGTCAAAGGAGCAATCGGGCACCACCACCGCCGCGAGCGCCCGCTGCAGGTCATCCGCCAGCCAGGCCTTGTCGACACCGGTGTCGATGTGATCCCAGGGCAGGGGCTGGCGGCAGAACGCCGCCAGATCAGCGGCGCTCAGCGCTTCGGTGGCCGACCAGCTCCCCAACTCCAGGGCCCGGTAACGGCCCCCCAGACCCGCCGCCTCGATCGCACCCGTCCAGGCGGCGTGGGTGCGCTCGATCGTCTCGAACCAGGCATCGAGGCCAGCGCCGGCGCGCCAGGCGGCCTCGATCACCGGCGCCAGCCGCCGGTCACCCCGACCGACGAAGTCCTCCATCGCCGAAAGACGTGGATCAGTGAAATTGGTCTTCAGCCCCCGCAACGCCCGCAGCTCGCGGCGCAGCAGCTCCTGGCGCCGGCGGAATTCGCCTGTGGAGACGCTGTGCCACTGGAAGGGCGTATGGGGCTTGGGGGTGAAGTTGCTGATCGTGAGGTTGAGCTCCAGCCGCCCCAGATCACGGCAGTTCTGCTGCAGCTGCCGGCATGTGTTGGCGATGCCGACCACATCGGCATCGGTTTCCCCCGGCAGGCCGATCATGAAATAGAGCTTGACCTTGCGGTAACCGTTCTCCATCGCCGTGCGGATCCCCCGCAGCAGCTCGGCGTCGGTGAGTCCCTTGTTGACGATGTCCCGCAGCCTCTGGCTGCCGGCTTCGGGAGCGAAGGTGAGGCCCGAGCGGCGGGTGCCGCCAAGGATGTGGGCGATGTTGGAATCGAAGCGGTCCACCCGCTGGCTGGGCAGGCTCAGGCTGACGTTGTGCTCCGCCAGCCGATTGCGCAGCTCCACCCCCACCGCCGGCAGGGCCAGGTAGTCGGAGCAGCTGAGTGAGAGCAGCGAAAAATCGCTGTAACCGGTGCGCTCCATGCCGGTTTCCACCGCCTCGATCACCGCCTCGGGCTCCACATCGCGGGCCGGGCGCGTGAGCATGCCCGGCTGACAGAAGCGACAGCCGCGGGTGCAGCCCCGGCGGATCTCGATCGTGAGCCGGTCGTGGACCGTTTCGATGTGGGGCACAAGCCCCATGGCGTAGTGGGGCATCGGCGTGGCCACCCGCCGCAGCAGCCGCTTGGGAAGATCAGGTTCGAGCGGCACGATCGACACCCCATCGGGGCCGCGTCCGTAGAGGCTGGGCACATAGACCCCGGGCACCTGGGCCAGGTCGCGCAGCAGCTCGCGGCGACCCAGGCCCGCCGCCTTGGCCTCGGCCACCACCAGGCCGATCTCCGGCAGGAGCTCCTCGCCATCGCCGAGGGCGATGAAGTCGAAGAAGGCGGCGAAAGGCTCCGGGTTGCTGGTGGCGGTGGGACCGCCGGCGAAGATCAGCGGCGGGGCCGCCGGATCGGTGAGGGGACGATCGCCCCGCTCGCTGGCCCGGATCGGGATCCCCGCCAGATCGAGCATCTCGAGGATGTTGGTGGCCCCGAGTTCGTAGCTGAGGCTGAAGCCGAGCAGGTCGAAGGCGGCCAGCGCCCGCCGGCTCTCGACGGCAAACAGGGGCTGTCCCTGCTCCCGCAGCCGAGCGGCCAGGTCGGGCGCCGGCAGGTAGGAGCGATCACAGAGCTGCCCAGGAACGGCGTTGAGGATCGAATACAGAAGAATGTGGCCGAGATTGCTGGCCCCCACCTCGTAGAGCTCGGGGTAGGTGAGACACCAGCGCACCCGCGCCGCCGGCCAGGCCTCGCTCCAGTCGCGCGGCTCGACGCCGCGCTCGTTGCCGAGGTAGCGACCGGGTTTGGCGATGCCCCGATCCACCAACGGCTCGAACGGCACGGGCAGCTCACCGGCGCGGACCTGAGCGGCTGCGGCAGTCATCGGATCAGGGCCGCAGGGCGGACGCCGATGCTAGGCAGCCCTCCCGGGGCCGCCAGACGGGGCGGCGCCATAGGAGGATGCCGCCCATCCGAACCGGCGTCGCACCCCCGTGGTCCAGGTCAACGGCAACTACCTCAAACTCAAGGCGGGCTATCTGTTCCCCGAGATCGCCCGGCGGGTGAAGGCGTTCAGCGAAGCCCACCCCGAAGCACCGATCATCCGCCTGGGCATCGGCGATGTCACCGAACCCCTGCCGGAGGCCTGCCAAACCGCCATGAAGGCGGCCGTGGATGAACTCGGCACCCGCGAGGGCTTCCACGGCTACGGCCCCGAGCAGGGCTACCTGTGGCTGCGCGAGGCGATCGCCCAGCACGATTTCCAGGCCCGCGGCTGCGACGTGAGCGCCGAGGAGATCTTCGTCTCCGACGGCTCGAAGTGCGACAGCAGCAACATCCTCGACATCCTCGGCGAGGGCAACCGCATCGCCGTCACCGACCCGGTGTATCCGGTCTACGTGGACAGCAACGTGATGGCGGGGCGCACCGGCGACGCCGACGGCGCCGGTCAGTACGGCGGCCTCACCTACCTGCCGATCACCGCCGCCAACGATTTCACCGCGCCCCTGCCCGAGGGCCAGGTGGACCTGATCTACCTCTGCTTCCCCAACAACCCCACCGGCGCCGTGGCCACCAGGGCCCAGCTGAAGCGCTGGGTCGACTACGCCCTCGCCAACGGCGCCCTGATCCTGTTCGATGCCGCCTACGAGGCGTTCATCTCAGATCCCGAGCTACCCCATTCGATCTATGAGATCGAGGGTGCCCGCCAGTGCGCGATCGAGTTCCGCTCCTTCTCCAAGAACGCCGGCTTCACCGGCACCCGCTGCGCGCTCACCGTGGTGCCCCGGGGCCTCACGGGCACCACGGCCCAGGGCGAACCGGTAGAGCTCTGGGGCCTGTGGAACCGCCGCCAGAGCACCAAGTTCAACGGCGTCAGTTACATCGTGCAGCGTGGAGCCGAAGCGGTGTACTCCCCCGAGGGCCAGGCCCAGGTGAAGGCCCTGGTGGGCTTCTACATGGAGAACGCGGCGATCATCCGAAGGGAGCTGTCGGCCGCAGGCCTGAGCGTCTATGGCGGCGAGCAGGCCCCCTACGTGTGGTTGAAAACACCCGAAGGCCTCGATTCCTGGGGCTTTTTCGACAAACTGTTGAAGGAGGCCCACGTGGTCGGCACCCCCGGCAGCGGCTTCGGCGCCGCCGGCGAGGGCTACTTCCGGCTCTCAGCCTTCAACAGCCGCGCCAACGTGGAGGAGGCCATGGCCCGCATCGCCGCTGTCAGACTTTGAACGTCATTGCCTTCAACCCCATGGCGGTGGAGACGCCAAGCCGCAGCCCAGGCGGCGCGACGGTGCTCGACAAGGACCTTCAGCGGGTGCGCAAGCCATCGCCCCGCTACAAGGTGCTGCTGCACAACGACCCGGTCAGCACCATGGAGTTCGTGGTCTCGACCCTGCGGGAGGTGGTGCCCCTGCTCAGCGAGCAGGATGCCATCGCCGTGATGCTCGAAGCCCACAACACCGGCATCGGCCTGGTGATCGTCTGTGACATCGAGCCGGCGGAGTTCTACAGCGAACGCCTCAAGGCCAAGGGGCTGACCAGCTCGATCGAGCCCGAGGGCTGAATGGGGCTCACCCCGCCGCCAGCGCCAGTCACCCATGGCGGTGGGCGGCGCCCGGGAGGTTGGCTTTTGGCGGTGGGCTACCTGCCGCTGTTGCTTCTCTCCGGTTGGCTGCTGGCTCGGCCCCTGGCCCTGCTGGCTCCGGGCCTGCGCCCCGACCAGGTGAACCTGGCAGGCACGCTGGTGAGCTTCGCGCTGCTGCTGCTCACCCTGCCCGCCTGGCTGCGGCGCCGCTGGGGTGAACCCCGGGCCTGGCGCCGGCTCGGGGTGGCTGTGCCCCTGCCGGCCGCCCTCCAGGCCCTGCTGCGCGGGCTGCTCAAGGCGCTTCTGTTGCTGGCCCTGGTGTGCGCTGGGCTGCTGCTGGGCGGCGCGGCCCGCACGGGCCCAGGGATCACGCCTGCTCAGCTCGCCAACGCCCTGGCCCTGATGCTGGGGGTGGGCTTCGCAGAGGAACTGCTCTTTCGCGGCTGGCTCTGGGGAGAGTTGGCCCTGGGTCTTGGCGGCCAGCGGGCCCTGCTGGCCCAAGCGCTGATCTTCAGCCTGGTGCATCCCTACCCCCTGGCCCAGGGCTGGCTGGCGCTGCTGGCCCTCAAGGGCGGCCTGCTGCTTTTGGGGATCGCCCTGGCCCTGCAACGGCGCTCCGATGGGGGTGTGCTCTGGGGGGCCGTCGGGCTCCATGGCGGTCTGGTGGGGGGCTGGTTCCTGCTCCAGGGCGGTCTGATCAGCCTCTCCCCCGGCGCACCGCTCTGGCTGGTGGGCCCTGGAGGCGCCAGCCCCAACCCGATCGGGGGTCTGCTGGGCTGGCTGGGGCTGGCTGCTTTGTTGGCTGTGCGCCGGCGTTGGTGGGGCGAGAATCCAAAGCCCATCCAGGCTTCCCTTGATCACCCGCCGGCGATGGCTTCTTGGCCAGAGCGCCCTGGCCGTGGCCGGTGTGTTCGCCTTGGCGGACGCGGCAGGGGCCGAGGATCCCAGCGATGCCCTGGCGATCTGCCGGCCGGCGGATCCCCTCCAGGCCCTGATCAATGGCAACGCCCGCTTCGCCGCCGCCTGGAGCCAGGCCGACCGAGCCACCACCCCATTGGCCCGGAGCCGGGCCCTCAACCACCTCTGGCGCCACAACTGCATCACGCCTGCCTCCACCTTGGTGGGCGGTCAGGCCCCCTGGGCCGTGGTCCTGGCCTGCGCCGATTCACGCGTGGCCCCGGAATGGATCTTCGATGCGGCCCCTTCGGATCTGTTCGTGATCCGCAGCGCCGGCAACACCGCCTTCGATGACGCCATCGCCTCCCTGGAGTACGCCATCGATCACCTGGCGGTACCCCTGGCCCTGGTGGTGGGCCACAGCGGCTGCGGAGCGGTGACGGCCGCTTTGGCCTCCGATCCACTCACGCCTCTGCTGAGCGAACTGGTGGCGCCGATTCGCGCCAGCCTGCAGCCCGGCGATGACCTCCAGCAGGCGATCACCCGCAACGCGCGGCGCTCCGCCGAACAGCTCAGCGCCAAGAGCGACCTGGTGCGCCAGGCGGTGAGCGAAGGCCGCTTGACGATCCGCTCCAGCGTCTACGACATCGCCACCGGCCGGGTCACGCTGCTGAATGCCTAAACCTTCTCAGCGCACGGCCGTGGCCAGGGCGCGCCGACCCTCCACCGGCGCCGACAGAGCCTCATCAAGGGGCGCCACCCCGTAGTCGCGCTCCAGCAGCGCCATCACCGTGCGGCCGAAATCCTGCCCCCCTGATCGAAGGCCTCCAGACAGATCCGGCCGAACACACGCCCCATGGGTTCCGGGTTCCAGAGCAACTTGCGGGCCGTCCAGGGCATCATGCTCATCGGGTTGTAGCCGGGCTGGAGCAGCCCCTGCTCGAAGCCGTACTGCTCCAGGTGGGTGTGGGGCTGGAGGCCGATGAAGAAGATCGCCGGCTCCACGTTGGCGGCGCCGAAGATCTGCTCCAGTTCGCGGTGGTAGGCGATGGTCTGGCGGATGGTCTCCGGCCGCTCGTCGATCACGTTGAAGGAGTAGTTCACCGAGACCTGGGCGCGGAAGCCCGCCGCCACCAGCAGGCGGCAGTTCTCGAGCACGGTGCGCAGGTTGTAGCCCATGCGCATCTTGCGCACGAGCTCCTGGGAGCCAGAGGTGATGCCGATCTCGAAGTAGTCCATGCCGGTGGCCACCATCAGCTGCGCCAGTTCGGAATCGAGGTTGTCGGCGCGGATGTAGGCGGCCCAGTGGATGTCGCCCATGCCGGCGGCTGAGATGGCCCGCAGAAGCTCCTTGGCGTCCTCGATGTAGCGGCGCGCCGGGATGAACTGGGCGTCGGTGAACCAGAAGCCGCGCACGCCACGGTCATAGAGCTGACGCATCTCCGCCACCACCTCTTCCACGGGGTTGACGCGCACCTGCTTGCCCTCCACCACCGTGTAGACGCAGTAACAGCAGTTGTGGGGGCAGCCACGTTTGGTCTGCACGCCCACGTAGAAGTCGCCGCCATCGAGGTACCAGTCGAGCTGGGGCCAGATCGAGGCGATGTAGGGGTAATCGCAGGCGGTCTTGACCAGGCCCGCGGGCTGCTCATGGATCAGCCCCGGCCGCGGCGGCTCCCCGACCACGAAGCAGCGCTCGCTATCAAGACTTTCGCCCCGGATCAGCTTTTCGAGCAGGGGCTCCCCCTCGCCCACCGACACCACCGTGCCCCGGGGCAACTTCTGGCCGAGCTGCTCGTAGAAGACGCTCACCGCCCCGCCGCCGATCACCACCTTGGCCCCGGGATGGAAGCGGCGGGCGCGCCGCAGACCCCGGCGCACCAGGCGCAGGTTGCGCCAGAGCTCGCCATAGAAGGCTGCCATCAGCCGCAGGCCCCCCAGGGCTCCGCGCAGCCGGCGTAGGGGGTTGGCGGCGTAAAAGACCTCGAAGGAGTGCTGCAGGGGGTTGCCACTGCGGCCATCCACCGGGGCATAGATCTGAATGTCGCGCCAGGAGAACACCAGCAGGCTGGGGCGGAAGGCCTCGATCGTGGCCAGCAGCACCCGCTCCACATCCAGCGCCGAAAGAGCCGCCAGATCCAGGATCCGCTGGGGGAGCTCCGGAAAACGCTTGTGAAGGTGGTCGGCCAGGTAGACCGGGCCTATAGGGAAGATCGGGTTGCACGGCAGGCGGATGATCAGCACCCGCTGGGCCGGGTCGATCGGCGACATCCGAGCGCTCAGGCGAGCTTGGACGCTAACAACTCCGCCAGCGCTGCCGGCCGCAGCGGCCGGGGGACAACCGCCCCGGCGACCCCCTCGCCCGATCCTTACCCTCAAGCTTTCCTCACATCGCGCAATGTTCTGTTACACTTCCCCAGGCAGCGCCCGCCCCGGGTGCCGTCCTACCTAACCGTCCCCTTACGGGGGCAACCCTCTCGCTCTTATGACCACCACCATCCAGCAGCGCTCCGGCGCTACTCCTTGGAACCAGTTCTGTGAGTGGGTCACCTCCACCGACAACCGCCTCTACGTGGGTTGGTTCGGTGTGCTGATGATCCCCACCCTGCTGGCCGCCACCACCTGCTTCATCGTTGCCTTCATCGCCGCTCCCCCGTCGACATCGACGGCATCCGTGAGCCCGTTGCCGGCAGCCTGCTTTACGGCAACAACATCATCTCCGGCGCTGTCGTTCCTTCCAGCAACGCCATCGGCCTGCACTTCTATCCCATCTGGGAAGCCGCCAGCCTCGACGAGTGGCTCTACAACGGTGGTCCCTACCAGCTGGTGGTCTTCCACTTCCTGATCGGCATCTTTGCCTACATGGGTCGTGAGTGGGAACTCTCCTACCGCCTCGGCATGCGCCCCTGGATCTGCGTCGCCTACTCCGCCCCCGTGGCAGCTGCCAGCGCCGTGTTCCTGATCTACCCCTTCGGTCAAGGTTCCTTCTCCGACGGCATGCCCCTCGGCATCTCCGGCACCTTCAACTACATGCTGGTGTTCCAGGCGGAGCACAACATCCTGATGCACCCGTTCCACATGCTCGGCGTGGCCGGTGTGTTCGGCGGCAGCCTGTTCTCGGCCATGCACGGCTCGCTGGTGACCAGCTCGCTGGTGCGTGAGACGACCGAAAGCGAGTCCCAGAACTACGGCTACAAGTTCGGCCAGGAAGAGGAGACCTATAACATCGTGGCCGCCCACGGCTACTTCGGTCGCCTGATCTTCCAGTACGCCTCGTTCAACAACAGCCGCAGCCTGCACTTCTTCCTGGCTGCCTGGCCCGTGATCGGCATCTGGTTCACCGCCCTTGGCGTGAGCACGATGGCCTTCAACCTGAACGGTTTCAACTTCAACCAGTCGATCCTCGACGGCCAAGGCCGCGTGATCAACACCTGGGCTGATGTGGTGAACCGCGCTGGTCTGGGCATGGAAGTGATGCACGAGCGCAACGCTCACAACTTCCCGCTTGACCTGGCGGCCGCCACCGCCACCCCCGTGGCGCTGACCGCCCCGGCGATCGGTTGATTCGCAACGCGACCTCTATCGGTTGATGGCATGGCCCCCTCGAGAGAGGGGCTTTTTCATGGGCCGCAGGGGAGCGGAACCGCCGCGCTCCCTGACAGCCCCGACTTTGTAGGCTCCAGCCAACGGGATTCAGCCATGGGCAGCAGCTTCGGGCAGCTCTTTCGCATCAGCACCTTCGGTGAATCCCACGGCGGCGGTGTCGGTGTGATCGTCGATGGCTGCCCGCCCCGGCTGGAACTCGATCTCGGCGCCATCCAGGCCGAACTCGATCGCCGCAAACCCGGCCAGAGCAAGATCACCACCCCCGCAAGGAGGACGACCGCGTCGAGATCCTCAGCGGTGTGCTGGACGGGGTCACCCTGGGCACGCCGATCGCCCTGATGGTGCGCAACAAGGACCAGCGCCCTGGCGACTACAGGGAGATGCAGATCGCCTTCCGGGCCCTCCGACATGTTGGATGTTAATTTTACTAGGTTGGTGCATGGTATTCGTGCTTAGTAGTGGGTGGGGCACGGTGGGTCACCACCTCCCCGCTCACACACACACACACACACACACTATTATACACACACACACACACACACACACACACACACGGGGGGGGGGGGGTGGTGGTGGTAGCGGGGGGGGGGGGGGGCGGCGCGCGGGGTGCGTGCGCGCGGGGGGGGGGGGGGGGGGGGGGGGGGGGGGCTTCCTTCTTCCTTCTTCTCTCTCCCCCCTCCGGTCTGGAAACGATTGGACGTGCTGTTGCTGGCACCATCTGTCGCCAGCTCCCGGCTAAAGCCCAGGTATGGTGGTGATCGTCTGGGTGGAAGTGCATCTCGACATCTGCCTGGTGCGAGCACGCACGGCGGCGGTGAGCGCGCAGGCAGGGAGCGCACGGGGGGGCGCCCGGAGCGCCGGCCGAGACGCGTGGCTAACGGAGGCGGCACCGTCGAGCGCACGTGGGCGGTGTTGGCTCCCCGGCGGTGCGGGGGGGTGACGCAGGCGCCAGGGCGGCCCGGGTGCCTCCTCGGTGGGAAATGCGGGCGCCGGGGGCGGAGCGTCGGCAGTTTGGAGCTCCGGCACCAGGGGGCAGCGAGGTTTTTTTTCGACAGCCCCGACTTTGTAGGCTCCAGCCAACGGGATTCAGCCATGGGCAGCAGCTTCGGGCAGCTCTTTCGCATCAGCACCTTCGGTGAATCCCACGGCGGCGGTGTCGGTGTGATCGTCGATGGCTGCCCGCCCCGGCTGGAACTCGATCTCGGCGCCATCCAGGCCGAACTCGATCGCCGCAAACCCGGCCAGAGCAAGATCACCACCCCCGCAAGGAGGACGACCGCGTCGAGATCCTCAGCGGTGTGCTGGACGGGGTCACCCTGGGCACGCCGATCGCCCTGATGGTGCGCAACAAGGACCAGCGCCCTGGCGACTACAGGGAGATGCAGATCGCCTTCCGGCCCTCCCATGCCGATGCCACCTACCAGGCCAAGTACGGCATTCAGGCCAGCAGCGGCGGCGGCCGCGCCTCGGCCCGGGAAACGATTGGACGCGTCGCCGCCGGCGCCATCGCCCGCCAGCTCCTGGCCAAAGCCCATGGCACGGAGGTGATCGCCTGGGTGCAGCGCATCCACACCATCGAGGCGGCGATCGACGCCGCTGCCGTGAGCCGCGAGGCGGTGGAGGCCACGATTGTGCGCTGCCCTGATGCCGCCGTGGCCGATCAGATGATCGAGCGCATCGAGGCGATCGGCCGGGAAGGCGACTCCTGCGGCGGCGTGATCGAATGCGTGGTCCGGCGGCCCCCGGTGGGTCTGGGCATGCCGGTGTTCGACAAGCTCGAGGCCGACCTGGCCAAGGCGTTGATGTCGCTGCCGGCCACCAAGGGGTTTGAGATCGGCTCGGGTTTCGGCGGCACCCTGCTCAAGGGCAGTGAACACAACGATGCCTTCCTGCCCAGCGACGACGGCCGCCTGCACACCGCCAGCAACAACTCCGGCGGCATCCAGGGGGGCATCAGCAACGGCGAGGAGATCCGCCTGCGGGTGGGCTTCAAACCCACGGCCACGATTCGCAAGGCCCAGCAAACGATCAATGCCGCCGGTGAAGCGATGACGCTCGAAGCCAGGGGACGCCACGATCCCTGTGTTCTGCCTCGAGCGGTGCCGATGGTGGAGGCGATGGTGGCCCTGGTGTTGGCGGACCACCTGCTGAGGCAGCAGGGTCAGTGCAGTCTCTGGTGATCGCCGCCGGCCATTGCACCTGAACAGACGGGCCTGAAGGCCTTCACTCAGCAGGGGGCGCCGTGATCTTGGCGGCGGTGACGCCATTGGGGCTCGGGGCCGCACCGGTGCTGCCCAGTCGGGTGACCGCCTTGGCCATGCGCTGGGCCACCGAGGAACGGCTGGCCTTGCGCGGAGCGGTCTTGGCCGTGGACTTGGCGGCAGCCCCAGGCTTGCCTACGGTCTTGGCCGGGGGGTCTTGGCCGGAGAGGTCTTGGCCGGGGCGGTCTTGGCGGCAGCGGGCTTGGCTGTGGCTGTTTTGCGGGTTGTCGTCTTGCCGGCGGCGGGCTTGGTCATGGTTGCTTTGGAAGCGGTTGCCTTGGAAGCCGTTGCTTTGGTCGTGGTGACTTTGGTGGAGGTGGCTTTGCGGGCGGCAGGCTTCTTGAGCGCCGACGGCGCGGTGGCGGTCTTGGTGACCGCCGCTTTGGCGGCGCTGGTCCTGGTGGTCGTCAACTTCGCTTTCGCCGTCTTGGTGGCGGTTGGCTTCGCCCGGGTGGACTTGGCGGCGGAGGGCTTGGCCGCTGCTTTGCTGGCGGTCGGCTTGGTTTTGGCTTTGGCGAGAGGAGCCTTGCGAGCCGACGGCCTGGCGGCCCCACCGGAGCGGGTGCGGTGGCTGAGCACAATCGCCCACTCAGCGTCGGTGAGGTTGGCGGGCTTGCTGCCATGGGCATCGGCGACCTTCGCCGCCTTTTCGATGTCGGCGACCAGGTTGGTCCAGGAGGTGGCGAAGCGCTTGTCGGACTGTGACTTGGCACCGCTCTCGACGAGGGTTTCGATCACCCCGGCGGCAGAGACCTTCTTGCGACGCCGGTTGAAAATTTCCTTCTGAAGCTGGGCAATCAGGGCGTCGGCCTTATCGCTGAGCTTGATGGTGATCTGGGACATGTACGTGACGAGGCTGACGTATAACTAACACCTGGACTCAGAGTTGACAACTGATCGACAACCGCAGCGGTTGCGATCAGCGTGAAATCTTCTCCCCCTGGGAGGCTTCTGGCCCTCCTCAAGCCCCCGCATCAGTTCGCCCAGGCGGGGATCGAGCAACGGCTCCTGGGCCGCGCCATCCAGGGGATCGGCAAAGAGACCCTGACCAAGGGCGACCGCATCCACCCCTTGCCGCAACCACTCCGGCACGTCGACGACCCTCAGGCCACCGGCAGCGATGCAGAACGGCAACGGCCCCATCGGCCCCAGGAGTGATCGCCAGTAGGTGGCTCCAACGCTGGCGGCGGGGAACAGCTTGACCAGGGCGCAGCCCAGGGTGATCGCCTGGTGCACCTCGGTGGGGGTCATCACCCCGGGCACCAGGAGGATGCCGAGATCCCCGGCCTGCTCGATCAGCGTCGGCTCGAGCACAGGAGCCATGGCATAGCCAAGGCCGGCTTCGGCGACGCTGGCCAGGGCCTCTGCTGAGCGCACGGAGGCCGCACCGAACAGCACCTGCGGAAAGCGCAACTGCAGTTCACGGCATTGCTCGGCCCAGGCCGGGTGGGCGCTGAAGGCGATCTCCACATGGCGCAGGCCCAGCCCATTGAGCTGGGCCACCCGGTCCACGAGCGCGAGGGGCTGTGGTGAGCGCAGTACCGCCAGCAGGGGCTGACTCCGCAGGGAGCTCAGCAGCGGTGCCGACTCAGACGTACTCAGCCACCTTCACGTCTCGGTTGATCAGCAGCTCCTGAAGCTCTTCTGCATCCACCGTTTCCTTCTCCACCAACAGATCAGCGAGTTCGTCAAGCACCGGCAGATTGTTCGAGAGCACCTCCCTGGCGCGCTTGTAGGCCTGGGCCACCAGCACGGACACCTCATCGTCGATCGCAGCGGCGGTGTCCTCGGAGAAGTCACGCTCGGCGGCGATGTCGCGGCCGAGGAACATACCCCCTGGGTGCGGCCCAGGGCCACCGGGCCGAGGCGGTCACTCATGCCGAAGCGGGTGACCATCTGGCGGGCCACCCGGGCCACCTGCTGCAGGTCGTTGGAGGCACCGGTGGTGACCTCGTCCTCGCCGTAGATCAGCTCCTCGGCGACCCGGCCGCCGAGGGCCACGGCCATCTGGTTCTGCAGATAGGAGCGTGAGTAGAGGCCGGATTCCATCCGCTCCTCGCTGGGGGTGAAGAAGGTGAGGCCGCCGGCCTGACCACGGGGAATGATGCTGATCTTCTGAACCGGGTCGTAGTCAGGCATCAGGGCCCCCACCAGGGCATGGCCCGACTCGTGGTAGGCCACCAGCCGCTTGCGCTTCTCGCTCATCACCCGGTCCTTCTTCTCGGGACCCGCCATCACCCGCTCGATGGCGTCGTTGACCTCATCCATGGAGATCTCGGTGAGCTGGCGGCGGGCGGCCAGGATCGCCGCCTCATTGAGCAGGTTGGAGAGGTCAGCGCCGGTGAAGCCGGGGGTGCGGCGGGCGACCCGCTCGAGGTCGACATCCTTGGCCATGGTCTTGCCCCTGGCGTGAACGCCGAGAATCTGGAGGCGTCCGGCGAAATCGGGCCGGTCGACCACCACCTGACGGTCAAAGCGCCCGGGCCGCAGGAGAGCCGAATCGAGCACATCCGGGCGGTTCGTGGCCGCCACGATGATGATGCCGTTGTTGCCCTCGAAGCCATCCATCTCGGTGAGCAGCTGGTTGAGGGTCTGCTCCCGTTCGTCGTTGCCGCCACCCAGGCCCGCGCCCCGCTGACGACCGACGGCGTCAATCTCATCGATGAAGACGATGCAGGGGGCGTTCTTCTTGGCCTGCTCGAACAGATCGCGCACGCGGCTGGCACCCACACCCACGAACATCTCCACGAACTCAGACCCAGAGATGGAGAAGAAGGGAACCCCCGCCTCGCCGGCCACCGCCTTGGCCAGCAGAGTCTTACCGGTGCCGGGGGGCCCACTAGCAGCACACCCTTGGGAATCTTGGCCCCGACGGCGGTGAAGCGGTCGGGGTTCTTGAGGAAATCGACCACCTCCGTGAGCTCAAGCTTGGCCCCCTCGATGCCGGCCACATCACCGAAGGTGACCTGGGTCTGAGGTTCCATCTGCACCCGTGCCTTGCTCTTGCCGAAGCTCATCGCCGGGTTGCCGCCGCCCCCTGGGCCCGGCGCAGCAGGAAGAACAAGCCCCCCAGCAACAGCAACGGGAACAGCAGGCTGCCCACGGCCTGCTGCCAGGCCGCCGGCTCGCGGTTGGGTTGCACGGCGATGTCGACGTTGTGGTCGGTGAGCAGCTTGAGCAGGTCTTTGTCGGGGGCCAGGTTGACCACGGCCCGCTGGCCGCCGTTCTCCACCACCTGGGCGGTGCCCCGATCCGGAGAGATCAGCACCCGGGCGATCTGGTTGTCGGTGACCGCCTCGACGAAGTCGCTGTACCGCAGCACGCGCGGGGCGGTGGCTGGATCGGGCCGGTCCAGGAAGGCCGTGCCGATGGCGATCATCACGACCGCCAGCAGCACATACAGACCGGCATTGCGCCACCGCTTCTTCACGTTGCGATCTCCGCTCTAAAAAGGTAAAGGAATGTTAACCGGCGCTCAGGACCTCAGGCGGCCCGCAGCACCTCCACCACGCTACGGAAGGCGAACCATTCCGGAATCGCTTCACCGCTGCGCAGCAGCTTTCGGAACTGGGTCCCGCTCAGATTCTTCACATGCAACCCCCGGGCCTCGGCGTGCTCGGCGGTGACATAGCCCTCCTCCTCCGTGTACACCAGGTTCAAGGACGGCACCGTCTCCATGCCCAGTTCGGGGGCGTGGTCGCGGGCAAAATCCTGGGCCTGGTAGGGGCCGTAGAAATCCTGGCCGCTGATCGAGGATTTGCAGCCGGCCATGTCGCGGCCAATGATGAAGTGGCTGCAGCCGTAGTTCTTGCGGATGATCATGTGCTGGAGCGCCTCCCGCGGCCCGGCCATGTGCATCGAGTAGGGCAGGTAGGCCCAGCGGATGCGCGGATTGGCCACCTCTGCCGCCAGGCGCTCGTAGGTCTGAAAACGCACCTCACCGGCGATGTCATCCCCCTGGGTGGGGCCGCAGGTGGGGTGCACCAGCACCACCGCATCGGCGCTGACGTTGCTGGCGTGCAAGGCGCGGGTGAACAGCTCGTAGTGGGCGCGGTGGATCGGATTGCGGCACTGGAAGGCCACCACGTCTTCCCCCGGAGGCAGGGTGGCGCGCACCTCGGCGGGGGTGCGGCAGGGGAAGACGCGCTTGGGCAGCTCAAGCCCCTGGAGCGATCCGCCCAGGTAGTAGCGGCCGCGTTCGGCCATGATCATGCGCACCGCCGGGTGCTCGATCGAGGTGGTGCCGTAGCAGCCCAGCGCCTCGGCGGGCTTGTCAGGCTCCCAGCGGCTCTCGACGGTCATCACCGCCAGGTCCTGGCCCCGGTAGGTGAGCAACAAGCGATCGCCGACGCCGAGGCGGGCGTCGTTGGTGTCCATCACGATCGGCAGGCCGAACAGCAGGCCCGAGCTGGTGCGGTGCTGCTCGACCACCGATTCATAGTCTTCCTGGTGCATGAAGCCGCCCAGGGGCGAGAAGCCACCCACCAGCAGCAGTTCCACATCGCAGGCGTTGCGGTCGGAGCACTCGAGGGTGTGATCCACCCCCGCCCTGAGCTCCTCCCAACGGTCGTCCGGCAAGCGCAGGTCAACCAGCACACCGCCGTGGGGGGCGATCAAATCGTGGGAGCGGCCTGGGCTGGCGGTGGCGATCATCGAGTCGAGGGCGAACGGTTGGAGGCCATCAGGGGATTCTCCCAGAACGACCGCTGGCGAGGCGGTGGGACGTCTTCACCCCTGCCCCATGGGGGCCCGTCCGACGCGGGCGCCCATGAAGAAGGGGGCCCAAGGGCCCCCTTTGAGCACCTGTGGGAGGGCCGATCAGCCCTGCTCGAGGCGGCCATAGAGCTGGCCGGTGATCTTCACATCGACGGCCTTCTTGGTGCCCATGTCGGTGTCAGAGGGCTGAACCGCGGTGAACACGCCCGCAAACTCACCCGTGGCCGGGTCGACCTTGGTGATCGAGAACTCCATGGTGCCGGTGCCATCGACATAGCGCTTGATGCTCTCGCTTCTGAACTCATCCCCGGCGGGAACCAGGCCCTGGGCGTACTCGACACCGGTGGTCAAACCACGGCCCTTGGGATCAAGGAAGTTGCTCGTGCGGTAGCTGGGGGCACGGAAGGGCCCCGAGAAATCCGTGCTGGTGCTCAGGGCAGAGCCCTGGGCCTCAGCGACAAGCTCCTTACTCGAGAAGGTGAAGGTCACTTCTTCGCCGCCGGGGAGCAGCACGGTGATCGGCTGGAAGTCGATCCCACCGAGCTCCTTGAAGGAGAGCGTGTCGGCGTTGACGCTCAGGTCGCCATAGACCTGATCGAGGCTGGAGGTGAAGCGGGTGAGGATCCGGCCGGCCACGAACTTGGCTTCCTGGCGCTTGTTGGCCGGTTCGCCCTTGACGAACACCTCGGTGGGATGGAGGCAGATTTCCCGCAGCTGATAACGGCTGCCGGACGTGAGGGGGATGGAACCGCGAGCGGAATCGGGAAGGGTCGGGCAATCATTGGCCTTACCGGTGTTCACGATGTCGTCGTAGGTGACGTTGGCCCGTTCGACGGCCTTGGCACCCCCGCCACAGGCGGTGACCAGGGTGAGACAGAGCGCCAGCGCGAGGGCCAGCAAGGGACGGAAACGCATGGTGGGGGGGAGCCGCACAGGCAGGAGAAAACCTCTAATCGGGGTGCGCCCGAGCGGGATCCTACAGGTCCAAAAACGTGATTCCGCGTAGCATGTCGCGGCTCTCAACAACCCGCCATGCGGGAGCTTGCCGCCCCCATTTCATGACCACCGCAGGCCACCCGCCGACCGCCCCCAACAGCCTCGACGACAGCCTCGAGTCCCAGCTGGGACCCCTGCTGGAAGCCATTGACAACCTGGCCCAGGAGCGCGCCTCCGACTCCTATGCCCTGCTGACCCTGCTGCGCCAGCTCGAAGGGCTGCACCGCTCCATCCAGGACGGACCCTTTCGTACCAGCCTGCCGGAACATCGCGAGCGCCTGTTCGATCTGCTGCAGAGCATGGAGCGCAGCGGCGGTTGGCCCTACATCCCGCGGCTGCAGTTGCGCACGTTCATGGATCTGCTCAACCGGGAGCCCGCAGACGAAGACAGCCCCCTGCCGGCCTGAGCTCAGGCCGGCAGCAGCGCCCCCAGGGCCGAGAGCAGCCGGTGGGCCACCGCCAGCTTGGTGGCCGGTTCGATCGCCTGCTCCCGCCCGCCTGGACCCAGCAGCCAGCCCTGGTTGAAGGCGGAGCCGAAGCCGGCACCGGGGCGATCGATCGGATTGGCGAAGAGCAGATCGCAGCCCTTGCGGAGGTATTTCTCCCGCGCCTGGGAGAGCAGATCACCGCTCTGGGCGGCAAATCCCAACAGCCGCTGACCAGCCGGGCGCCGGGCCACCAGTTCGATCAGCAGATCGGGCACCTCCTGCCAGCCCTGGGCCAGGGCCGCCGCCAGGGATCCCTTATCCATCTTTTCAGCCAGGGGCTGGGCGGGCCGGTGGTCCGCCACGGCGGCGGCCATGGCGATCGCATCGGCCCCCGGCTGCAGCTGGTGCAGGCGCTCCTGCAGCTGGGCCGCTGAGTCCACCCGATGGCAGACCAATCCATCGAGCCAGGCGGGCTCCACAGCCAGGGGGCCATGGACCAGATCCACCTCGGCCCCCCGCAGGCGAGCGGCCTGGGCCAGCAGCACCCCCATGCGCCCGGTGCTGGGGTTGGTGAGGCAGCGGGCGGGGTCCAGATGCTCCCGGGTGGGTCCGGCCGTCACCAGCAGGCGCCGGCCGCACCAGTCGCGGCGCCAGCCCCAGACCGCCAATGATTCCAGGGCCAGCAGCAGCGCCTCGGGTTCGGCCATACGGCCCTCTCCGCGGCGATCACAGGCCAGCAGGCCGGCCTGGGGCCCCAGGGGCAGCACCCGATCGAATCCCTGCAGCGCCTGCCAGTTGGCCCCCACCGCGGGGGCGCCCCACATGGCGGTATTCATCGCGGCGGCGGCCAGCACCGGGGCTTCGGCCGCCAGCAACACACTGGCCAGCAGGGTGTCTCCGAGGCCATGAACCCAGCGAGCGAGGCTGGTGGCACTCAGGGGCGCCAGCAGGATCAGCTCGGCCCACTCCGCCAGTTCGATGTGCAGCGGCCGCGGCGCCCGGTGGCTCCATTGATCCGCGTCCAGCAGCACCGGCTGGCGGCTGAGGCTGGCCAGGGCCACCGGGCTCACCAGCCGCTCGGCGCTGGGGGTGAGCACGCAGCGCACCACGGCCCCGCGCTGGGCCAGGGCACTGACCACCAAGGGCAGTTTCACCGCCGCGATGCTGCCGGTGATCGCCACCAGGATGCGCCGACCGGCGAGGGGGTCGGCCGGTGGCGGGATGGGGCCTTCGGCCTCACTCCTCATCGAAGGGTTCCTGGTCCACCAGGTGGACGTAGGGCCGGGCCAGCTCCGGGCGATGGATCGCCAGCGCCCGCATCAGGTGCCAGTCCTGGAGCGCTCCGAACGGGGTGGGGTAGTCGTCCTCATCAAGACGTTGAGCCAACTCAGCTGTGGCCGCTTCGTCGAACGCCTCCAGGAGCTCAGGGGTGATCTGGACCGAGGAGTCGGCAGTGGGGTCCACCAAGGCGGGAGGGCGTGAGTTTTCAGTGATAAGTTTCGCCCAGGGGGAATTAGCTCAGCTGGTAGAGCGCTGCAATCGCACTGCAGAGGTCAGGGGTTCGAGTCCCCTATTCTCCATCTGAGCGACCGCACAACCCAGTGGCCGAGGGACGTATCGCCGTCTTGAGGCGCTCCCCAATCCTGGCCTTCGGATCGGCCATAGGTGCCGATTCGGGTGCAGGTGGGAGACCTCGCCGTCCCAGGCGGCTCCGCGATCGGGAAGCATGCCCTTGCGGAGGAGCGGTGAGCACCGAAACCGGCGAAGGTCGGCCCCCCTGGGTTTTCCAGCGGCCAGCTGAGATCCTTTGATCCACCCCATGCGACCAGCTCAAAGCCCATGCCGTGGACCCCCGAAGCGGAAATCAAGCTCAAGGAGATCCCCTTCTTCGTCCGTCCGGCGGTTCGCCGGCGCATCGAGGCCCTCGCCGGCGACGCCGGCCTGGAGCTGATTTACGTCAGCTTTTACGAATCAGCCAAGCGTCAGTTCGGCCAGAAGTGAAGGTCCCTGCCGAAGGCGTTGGGGCGACAGCAAAACGGCCCGGGACGGCGATGGGGTAAAAGAGAGGTCGATCGAGGCTCCGTTTCTCCATGTCGCAGTCCAAGCGCGAACAGGTGGTCAGCCATCTGCGCTACATCCGTCAGGAGCTGCGCGAGATGCACCAGGGCGTGATGGACGACGGGCTGCTGCCGGAGGCCGGTGAGGTGCGGGGTGTGATGGCCCAGATGGAAGCGCTGCTGGAACTGCTCGAGGGCAAGGGCTCCCGCAAGAACAAGGATGCCGACGGCTGAAAGCGTCCGTCCAGCCCTTGACAAATCCGGCCGCATCTGACGGCTTGCCTGAGCGAGACCCCCAGGCTTTTCTGCAGCTGTCCCCATCATTCCGGCCCGGGCTTCGCCCGGGCTGTTTTATTGGAATCCCCTATCTGTGGTGGAGGAAGGCCACCAGTACGCCAGAAATGGTGTAGACAAGGGCCGGCAGGGCACCGGGCCGGGTGATGGGGATCATCCTGGGGGCTGTCCTGCCCCCTCTTCCCACCCAGGGTCGTGGTTCGAGCGCAGCAGACCCGATTGCACCTGAGCCTGGCCCGATCGGGCCAACGGCTGCAGCGCTGGGCTCAGAACCCCTGGCGGCGTGCCTCTCTGCTGCTGATCGTGCTGCTGAGCGCCTTCGCCTGCGGCAATGCCGTTGCCACGATCACCGGAGCCCTGGCCCTGCTCGATCCCGTGGCGGCCCTGGTGTCTGTGGTCCTGGTGGAGTCTGCCATCCGCCTGCGTCGGCCCCTGCTGCAGGCGGGAGGAGATCCCCTCACTCTGCAACTGCTTGACATGGCCCGGATCGGCCTGCTTTACGGGCTGCTACTGGAGGGCTTCAAGCTGCTCTGAGCCCGTCAGCGCGGTTCCCTGCTGCTCTCCTGATCGGCGGCGGCAAGCAGATAGAGCAGGGCCATGCGGACCGGGATGCCATTGCGCACCTGCTCCTCCACCAGGCTGCGCTCGGGGTCTTCCAGCAGGGCGCCACTGAGTTCCACGCCCCGGTTCACAGGCCCAGGGTGCAGCACCGGCACCGACGGACGCAGGCGTGCCAGGCGGGCATGGTCGAGCCCAAACTGGCGGTGGTACGTGTCCAGGCTGGTGAGCAGGTGCTGGTGCATGCGCTCCTTCTGCAGGCGGAGGGTCATCACCGCATCAGCTCCCTCCAAGGCCCTCTCCAGCTCACGCTCGATCCGCACCCGACCGCGGCCGCTCACCGGATCCTCGGCCTGACCGGGCGGCGGCGCCTCGACGAAGGCGGCGAAGGACTCCGGCAGCAGGGTGGCCGGACCACAGAGCACCACTTCGGCGCCGCAGGCCGTCAGCGCCCAGAGGTTGGAGCGGGCGACGCGGGAATGGAGCACGTCCCCCACGATCACGATCCGGCGACCCGAGAGGGCCTCAAGGGTGGGCTCGTCAGGGGCGAAGTGACGCGCCAGGGTGAACAGATCCAGCAACCCCTGGCTGGGGTGGCTGTGGAGTCCGTCGCCGCCGTTGAGCACCGCCACCCGCTCGCCGCTGGCCTCCAGGGCCCGGGCCAGGCTGGCGGGCACATGGGCGCAGCGATGGCGGACCACGAGCACATCGGCCCCCATCGCCACATAGGTGCGGGCGGTGTCCAGCAGGCTCTCCCCCTTGCTGAGGGAGCTGGAGGCGGGAGCGAAACTCTGCACATCGGCGGAGAGGCGCCGGGCCGCCAGCTCGAAGCTGCTGCGGGTGCGGGTGCTGGCTTCGAAAAACAGGGACACCACCAGACGCCCCTGCAGGGCCGGCAGCCGGCGGGAGCCGCTGCTCGGCAGGTTGCGGAAGCGCTGGGCCAGCTCCAGCACGGTGGCGAAATCGTCTCGGCTGAACGCCGCCAGATCGAGCACATGGCGGTGGCTCCAGCGGCTCATGGGTTCATGGCCCCCTGAACACTCCAGGCCTGGGAGGGGGCTGGGGGACGATCCCCCGGAGCGCGGCGACTGACACTCCGGCTCGCCCGCAGGTACCAGCGCCAGGGCAACTCCTGGCCCCGGGAGACCCCGATCCGCGTGGTCTGCACCAGATCCAGGGGCTGCGGCAACCCTGCGGTGCGGGGGCCAGCCAGAGGCCACTGGCCAGCGTGGCCGGCAGCCCGTCATGGGAGCGATCGAAGCCGAACCAGCGCGCCAGCAGACCGGGGCCTGCGGCGCGGCGCTCACCCCCTCCGGCAGGGCAATGGCCCGCAGCAGAACGCCGCTGGCCCAGTCGCTGTGGGCGGTCACCACGTTCACGCAGTGATGGATCCCGTAACTCACGTAAACGTAGAAGCGGGCGGGCGCTCCGAACAGCGTCTCATTGCCTGGTGAGCGGCGACGGTGGCCGTGGCAGCCCGGTTCGCTCTGGTCATAGGCCTCGGTTTCCACCACCACACCCCAGCAATGGTCACCAGTGGCGAGCCGGCGCACCAGCAGGCAGCCCACCAGCTCGGGCGCCACCTGCTCGGCGGCACGCTCGAAGAAGGCCAGCGGCAGCGCCTGTTCAGCAGCGGCGGGGATGGAACGACTCACGGGGCCATGATGCTTGCGCCCGGAGCCATCGGCATGGGAGCTCCTGATCCCGCCCTGATCACGATTCCCGTCTCCATCGGCGAACTGATCGACAAGATCACGATCCTGGAGATCAAGGCCGAGCGTCTCGGTGGGGCGGGGAAAACCAATGTGGAGCGGGAACTGGCGCTGCTGAACGCCACCCTGGCCGCCAGTGGCCTGGCGATCGATCCGGCCTTGCTTGGGGCGCTCAAGGCGGTGAACCTGGAGCTCTGGAGGATCGAAGACGAGATCCGTGAGCAGGAACGCCGGCAGGATTTCGGTGACGCCTTCATCGCCCTGGCCCGTGCCGTGTATGTCACCAACGACCGGCGGGCGGCACTGAAGCGGCAGCTCAACGAGCGCCATGGTTCAGCCCTGATCGAGGAGAAGTCGTACCGCCCCTACTGAGGCCGACCCCAGGGGGGCCGCCGCAGCCCCTGGTGGGGGCCAGAATGGGGTGACCTCGCTACAGGTTCTGTGTCTCTCGCCCTCTCCGGCTTCAATCTCGGCACGGTGCTGCTGGCCGGCAGCGGCCTGTTCGTGCTGGCCACGGTCTACTTCGGCACCAGGGGCGGCTACTACGACACCGACGACTACGACGGCAACGGCACGGCCCACTGATCGGAGCCTGCTGATCGGCGCCCGATTACCTGCGCTCAGCCCCGGCTGCGCAGCTGCTCTGATTCCGGGCAGTCTTCGGCCGTCTCCAGATCCTCGGCCAGGGCCGTGCGGCTGAAGAAGGCCAGCCGGGTGCTCACGGCACCGATCGAATCAAGCCGCACGCTTTCCTCCCAGCTGTGCAGCTCGTCGTCCTCCTCGGCGTCGTAGCGCAGGGTGACCAGGTCCCCTTCGAGCTCGACGACGAGGGCCTTTTCAATCCAGCGCTGCTGGTCCCGCAGGAACACCCACACCGGGCGCTTCTCGCAGCAGAAGCGATGGAGCTTGCGGTGAAGCATGGGGCCTCCGGCGCCTGCACGGCTCCGTCCGGATCCAGTCCGGTCGGATCTGATCCTAGGGATGATGGACTGATTCGCGCCCGATTCAGCCGCGCGCTCCCCACACCTGCCGTGCCCGAACCCTCTCTGCCCTCCAGCACCGAAACGATCCGCCTCCAACTGCGCAGCTGGCCCGAGGTGGAGTCCTACCTGGAGCGCCACAAGGGGGTGATCGTGCCCCTGGGCTCCACCGAGCAGCACGGCCCCACCGGCGCCATCGGCACCGATGCCCTCACCGCCGAGGCGGTGGCCCTGGAGGTGGGCCGCCGCACCGGCGTGCTGGTGACCCCCACCCAGGCCTTCGGCATGGCCGAACACCACCTGGGCTTCGCCGGCACGATCAGCCTCCAACCCTCCACCCTGCTGGCCCTGCTCCACGATGTGGTGCTGTCCCTGGCGCGGCACGGCTTCGAGCGCATCTATGTGATCAACGGCCACGGCGGCAACATCGCCACCGCCCGGGCGGCCTTTGCCCAGGCCCATGCCAGCGCCGCCAGTCGCGGCCTGTCCAACGCGGATCGGCTGCGCTGCAAGCTGGCCAACTGGTTCATGGCCGGCCCGGTGATGCACACGGCACGGGAGCTTTACGGCGAGCGCGAGGGACACCACGCCACCCCCAGCGAAATCGCCCTCACCTTGCACCTGGAGCCCAGCCTGGAGGCCAAGCAACGCCCCTGCCGGAGCCGGCACCGGCCGGGCCGATCCACGGACCGGAGGATTTCCGGCGTCGCCACCCCGATGGGCGCATGGGCTCCGATCCCTATCTGGCCTCAGCGGCCGCTGGGGCGCGCTTTCTCGATGAGGCCGCCACCGCGCTGACGGCCGATCTGGAGGCCTTTCTGAGCGATGACCCCGCCGCCGCCGATTAGGTTCGCCAGCAGCTGCCGGCCCCCTGGCGCGGGCCCTGAGGTTCCATGAGCAAGATCACCGCCGACGACGTACGCAAGGTGGCCCAACTGGCCCGCCTCGACATCCCTGAGGAGAAGATCGCCACCTACACCACTCAGCTGGAGCGGATCCTCGACTACGTGGCTCTGCTGGAGCAGGTGGACACCACCGGTGTGCCCCCCACCACCCGGGCCGTGGAGGTGGTCAACACCACCCGCGAGGATCTGGTTGTGCCAACTCCGGTGCGTGAGGAGCTGCTGGAGCAGGCGCCCCAGCGGGAAGGGGACTTCTTTCGGGTACCGAAGATCCTGGCCGACTGAGGCCCCGGGGGAGCACGTTCCAGGCCCGTTCAGCGCAGGGGCGAGACGGCCGTGCGATGCAGCAGCTCCAGCACGTGGCGACGGGAGCGGAAGGTCGGCATCAGCGCGGCCAGCGGGCGCAGCTTGCTGCGCCGCCGCCGGTGACTGCGGATGCCCAGCAGGATGTCGTAGAGCACGTTGAGGCTGTCGGTGCGGCTCTCGAAGATCCCCAGCCGCTGGGGCGAGCCTTCGCATCCAGCAGGGGCTTGGTGGCCCGGTAGGCCGCCTGGTATTCGAACCAGGGGATCGAGGGCCAGAGGTGGTGCACCAGGTGGTAGTTCTGACCCAGGATCAGGATGTTCATCAACCGGCCGGGATACACCCGGGCGTTGTGCCAGCGGCTGCGCGACTGGAAGGGCCGGTGGGGCAGGTAGTCGAAGAACAGCCCCAGGGTCACCCCGAGCATCAGGGCGGGGGCGAACCAGCAATTGAAGACGAAATCGATGAAGCCGTATTTGATCGAGGCCAGCACGATCGTCAGGAACAGACCCCGCGCAATCCCCCACTCGAGCAGCTCGTTGTGACGCCAGAGGCGCCGCCGGAAGAAGAAAACCTCGTGATAGAAAAAGCGCGGAGCGATCAGCCACAGCGGACCGAAGGTGGAGACGATGTGATCCGGGTCGTGCTTCGGATCGTTCACGTGGGCGTGGTGCTGCAGATGCACCCGGGTGAACACCGGAAAGCTGAACCCCAGCAGAAAGGCCGAGCCGTGACCCATCAGCGCGTTGCCGAAACGGCTGGGATGGGCGGCGTTGTGGCAGGCGTCATGGACCACCGTGCCCTCCAGGTGCAAGGCCAGAAATCCAGTGGCCAGCAAGGCCGGCAGGGGCCAGCCGCCCACGAACCAGCCCCAGATCGTCAGACCCGCCAGGGCATAGCCCCCCAGGAACAGCCCCACGGTGGGATTCCAGGTCGACGGCGCATCCAGAAACTCCCTCGGCACCGAGCGCTGCGCGTGGGGCGAGTGCTCAAGGGCCAAGGGCTGATCAGGCGAGGGGTGCAGAGCTTGCGTCATTGCCCGGGGCCGCACCTGCCAACCAATCGACGCACCACCATAAGGAGAAACTGATCCATGCCCACCGGGGGACTTGAACCCCCACGACCAAAGCCACTGGTACCTAAAACCAGCGCGTCTACCAATTCCGCCAGGTGGGCAGGGCCCGACTGTAGGGACCGGCTCAGAATGGTTGCGACCCGCCTGCTTTCCCATGCTTGCCACCATCGGTGGGACCCTGGCGCTGCTGTTGGGGGTCCTGGCCCTTCTGCTGCCGCTGCTCACCGCCGAGCTGAGCCGACCCCGTGATGCCTTCTGGGGCGCCGTGGTGCTGCTGCTGGGGCTGGTGCTGGTGACCAGCGCCGACCGGCTCACGGGCGCGCCGATGCTGGCGGTGCTCTGCGGCGGATTGCTGATCGGCCGACTGGGCACGGAGGTGGTGCAGCTGCGCTGGCGCCAACTCAGCCCCGAGGAGCAACAGCGGCTGGCCTCGAGCGAGCGCTGGCGGACGGCCGTCTCGGAACTTGCCACCACCGTGGCCCGGCTGCTGAGCCAGGGGGCCCAGGCGGCCTCCGGCCTGCGCCAGGCCCTCGCGCCCCAGCCGAAAAGCACCACCAAGCGCTGGGTGCGGCCGGAGCCGGGCGGGGCTCAAGCGCCCCCGGTCGCGGAGCACACCGAAAGCGGTGCAGGGGCCGCGGAGGTTGAGGAGGCTGCCCCCACGGCCGCCGCCATCGAGCAGAACCAGCAAACCAGCCATGAGCCCGGCACCGTCGAGGTGAGTTCCTTTGCCGCCATCGATGCCCTGATCGAGGCCCACAACGGTGGGGAGGCGGGACGCGGGGCTTGCCCACCCCAGGGTCGATAATCCCCAGTTGATGCCCTCCGGCGCCGTGACCGCCAGCCCGGTCTCCTACAAGGACACGCTGAACCTGCTGCAGACGCCGTTCGGGATGCGGGCCAACGCCAAGGTGCGCGAGCCGGAACTGCAGGCCCTGTGGGCGGAGTGGGGCCTGTACGAACAGCTGAGCCGCGAGAACCCCGGCGAGACCTTCACGCTCCACGACGGCCCCCTACGCCAACGGGGCCCTGCACGTGGGCCACGCCCTCAACAAGATCCTCAAGGACATCATCAACAAGCACGCCCTGCTGCAAGGCAAGCGGGCCCGGTTCGTGCCCGGCTGGGACTGCCACGGGCTGCCGATCGAACTCAAGGTGCTCCAGAGCCTGAACAGCGACGAGCGCCAGGCGCTCACCCCCACCTCCCTGCGCGAAAAGGCCCAGGCCTACGCCCGTGAGCAGGTGGCGATCCAGAGGACGGGCTTCGTGCGCTGGGGCATCTGGGCCGACTGGGAGCGCCCCTACCTGACCCTGGAGCCGGCCTATGAAGCCGCCCAGATCGAGGTGTTCGGGCGCATGGTGCTGGCCGGTCACATCTACCGCGGCCTCAAACCCGTGCACTGGAGCCCCAGTTCCCGCACCGCCCTGGCCGAGGCCGAGCTGGAGTATCCCGACGGCCACACCTCCCCCAGCGTCTACGTGGCCTTTCCGGTGACGTCGGTGCCGGCGGCACTGGGCTCAAAGCTGGCGGCTGCCGGCGTCGCCACCGAGGCCGGTGCCCTCGCCGTCGCCATCTGGACCACCACCCCCTGGACCCTGCCTGCCAACCTGGCGGTGTCGGTGAACGGCGCCCTCGACTACGCCGTCTGCCGGGTGGTGGGCGATGCCGCAGGCGCTGGATCAGCCCGCCAGCTGATCGTGGCCGCTGAGTTGGTGCAGAGCCTTCGCGGCGTGCTGGGCCTTGAACTGGAGCCGATCGTTTCCCTCAAGGGCGCCGAGCTCGAGGGGATCCACTACCGCCATCCGCTGCTGGAACGTCACAGCCCGGTGGTGCTCGGAGGCGACTACATCACCACCGAAACCGGCACGGGGCTGGTGCACACCGCCCCCGGCCACGGCGTCGACGACTTCAACACCGGCAAGAAGTACGGCCTGGCGGTGCTCTGCCCGGTGGACGAGGCCGGCACCCTCACCGAAGAGGCCGGCCCCTTCGCGGGGCTCAACGTGCTCAAAGACGCCAACGGCACGATCATCGAGGCCCTCGAGGCCGCCGGCGCCCTGCTCAAGCAGGAGCGCTACGCCCACCGCTACCCCTACGACTGGCGCACGAAGAAACCGACCATCTTCCGGGCCACCGAACAGTGGTTCGCCTCGGTGGAGGGCTTCCGTGCCCAGGCCCTCGCCGCGATCGAGCAGGTGGAGTGGCTGCCGGCCAGCGGCCGCAACCGCATCGAGGCAATGGTGCGCGACCGGGGCGACTGGTGCATCTCGCGTCAGCGCACCTGGGGGTGCCGATCCCGGTCTTCTATCACCGCAGCACCGGGGAGGTGCTGCTCGATCAGGCCAGCCTCGCCCACGTGCAACAACTGATTGCCGAGCACGGCTCCGATGTCTGGTGGGAGCGGGGCGAGGCCGAGCTGCTGCCGCCGGATCGGGCCGCCGAAGCGGAGCAGTGGCGCAAGGGCACCGACACCATGGATGTGTGGTTCGACTCCGGCTCCTCCTGGGCGGGTGTGCTCGGGGGCCTCCACGACGGCCGTGGCCTGGGCGAGGGCCTCAACTACCCCGCCGACCTCTACCTGGAGGGCTCCGACCAGCACCGGGGCTGGTTCCAATCCAGCCTGCTCACCTCGGTGGCCGTCAACGGCTGTGCCCCCTACCGGCGCGTGCTCACCCACGGCTTCACCCTCGATGAGAAGGGGCGCAAGATGAGCAAATCCCTGGGCAACGTCGTCGATCCGGCGGTGCTCGTCGAGGGGGTAAGAACGAGAAGCAGGAGCCTGCCTATGGCGCTGATGTGCTGCGGCTGTGGGTGAGTTCGGTGGACTACTCCGCCGACGTGCCCCTGGGGCCGGGAATCGTCAAGCAGCTGGCGGATGTCTACCGCAAGGTGCGCAACACGGCTCGCTATCTGCTCGGCAACCTGCACGACTTCGACCCGCGACCGGTCAGCGAAGGCGGTGATGCCGTGGCGATCGAGGACCTACCCCTGCTGGACCGCTGGATGCTGCAACGCACCGCCCAGCTGATCGATGAGGTGGGCGGTCACTTCGAGAGCTTCGAGTTTTACCGCTTTTTCCAGGCGCTGCAGAACTTCTGCGTCGTCGACCTCTCCAACTTCTACCTCGACATCGCCAAGGACCGCCTTTACGTCAGCGGGGCGGCGGCGTTCAGGCGCCGCAGTTGCCAGACGGTGCTGGCCCTGGTGGTCGAACGGCTGGCGGGACTGATCGCACCGGTGCTCTGCCACATGGCCGAGGACATCTGGCAGAACCTGCCCTACCCGGTGGCGGAGCGTTCCGTGTTCGATCGAGGCTGGCCCCTGGTGCCCGACGGTTGGCGGAGCAGCGATGATCAGGGCGGCGCGGCGGTGACACCGCTGCGGGAGCTGCGCGCCCAGGTGAACCGCCAACTGGAAGACGCCCGCGCCCAGGGGGCAATCGGCTCCTCGCTGGAAGCACGGGTGCAGCTGGAGCCCGCTGCCGGCGCAGCGGGAGAGCCCTGGCGGGTGGCCCTGGCGGTGCTGGAGGCCAGTGCCCACCCGGAGGTGGACAACCTGGTCGACTGGCTGCTGGTGTCGAAGCTGCAGGTGGGCGGTGAGCCCCTGGCCGACCCCCTGGCCGAAGCCACCGAAGCGGGCCTCAGCGTGCGCATCGCCCGCGCGGTAGGCCACAAATGCGAGCGCTGCTGGCACATCGAACCCGACGTGGGCCAGCACACCGCCCATCCCCTGCTCTGCGGCCGCTGCGTCGGGGTGCTGGCCGGCGGGGCGGACTGACGTGCGGCCCTAGCGCCAGGCCGCCGGATCGAGAAACGTCTCCGCTGCGACGGGACCCGCCAGAATTCGCTCCGCCCCAGGCCGCAGGGGGCCTTCCAGCAGCTCGGCCGCGGTGATCTCTGCGGCCCCGGCAGGGCCGGCTGGTCAGGATCGAAGGCCGTGGGATGGGTGACGCTGCTGGAGAAGCCCCGGAAGATCAGCAGCTCGAAGGCTTCGCTCGCCCCGTCGTCCGCCGCGGGCAGGGTGCCCCGCAGGCGCAGCACCCGATGGGGATGCTCGCGGCTGATCGCCTCCAGGGCCCCAAGCATCAGAACTCCCCGGCCACGCGCCCCTGCTTGGGCAGCCGCACCAGCAGCCACTGCAGCAGGCCCACCAGGTAGGCCACCAGGCCCATGTAACCCACGAAGACCGCGAAGGACGGGGTCCAATCGGCCCCGAAGACGAAATCGAACAGCCGCGCCAGGCCCACATTGAGCCCCTTGGGCGCCTCCAGCCACACCTGGCAGGCGGGCCGCGACACCGAACCCCAGGCGCAGCCCAGGGCGGTGGAGCTGAAACCCGCTCCGATCAGGGCGAACAGGGTGAGCCCCCAGCGCCAGGCCCGAACGGTGAACGGCAACGGGCGCCAGGGGGGCAGATCAGCCAGTTCCTCGTTGATGTCGACCCAGAACCAGAGCGAGGCGATGATCAGCAGCTGGGCCACCACCCCGAGCAGATAGCCCAGGGGCTTGCCGTCGGTCATCAGCAGCACCGTGACCACCAGCAGGCTGGCCACCTTCCAGTAGATGGTCAGCAGGCGCAGCATCGCCCCTCCCGGCGCACGGCGGCCCAGATCAGCAGCACCAACGGCAGGCCGAGGGTGAACACCACCGCCAGGCGGTAGTCGAGCCACACCAGGGAGCGGTAGAGCAGATCCGGCACAGAGCTGGTTCAACAAGGCGTCATTATCTGCTGTGCCCTGCAGCAGTAGGGTCCGACCATGGCTCCGTTCCCCTTGCTTTCCTGGTGGCGACCGGATGGTGAGTCGGCCCTCTGCCGCACCGCCACCGCCAGCGACGCCTCCCTGGAGGCGGCCGTGGGGGCCGTGGTGCGCGAACTCGACAGCCGCGCCTTCAGCGCCGAGCGGCCCGCCGACCTCGCCCTGGTGTTCTGCTCCACCAGCTACGCCAGCGACCTGCCTCGGCTGCTGCCGCTGCTGCGCGCCCACCTGCACGCCCGCCACTGGATCGGCTGCGCCGGGGCCGGTGTGGTGGTCACCGACGCCGCTGGAGCGAGCCACGAGCTGGAGCAGCAGAGCGCCCTCGGGGTGACGCTGCTGCGGCTCCCCGGCGTTGCCTTGCAGCCCTTCGCCCTCGACACCGAGAAGCTTCCCGACCTGGACGGGGCCGCCCAGCCCTGGATCGACTGGGTGGGGGCCGACCCGGGCGCAGCCCGCTCAATGCTGCTGTTCGTGGACCCGACCAGCTCGGGCCTCAACGACCTGATCAATGGCCTCGACTACGCCTTTCCTGGTCTGGCCAAGGTGGGTGGCATCGCCGGTCACCACAGCGCCGACCATGGCTCCCTGTTCCTCGGTGACCGCGTGCTCACCGGCGCGGTGGGCTGTCTGATCGGTGGGGCCTGGCGGCTGGATCCGGTGGTGGCCCAGGGCTGCCGGCCGATCGGGCCGGTCTTCGAGGTGGAGCGGGCGGAGCGGAACGTGGTGCTGCAGCTCAGTGCCGGTGACCAGCGCAACACACCGGTGGCCTGCCTGCAGACGATCCTCGAATCCCTCACCGCCAGCGAGCGGGAACTGGCACGCCATTCCCTCTTCCTGGGGGTGGCCCGCAACGCCTTCAGCCTCGAGGGTGGTGGCCTTGAGAACGGTGACCGCGAGGCTGAAGCGGCCTTCCTGGTGCGCAACCTGATCGGCGTCGATCCGCGCAATGGCGCCGTGGCGGTGGCGGAGCGCATGCGCGTGGGCCAACAGGTGCAGTTCCAGCTCCGGGATGCCGCCGCCTCCCGCCAGGAGCTCCAGCAGCTGTTGATGCGCCAGCAGCAACGGGCGCCGCAGCCGCTGGCGGCCCTGCTGTTCGCCTGCCTGGGCCGGGGCCAGGGTCTCTACGGCCATCCCGACGGGGATGTGGGAGTGGCCCGGGAGCTGTTCGCGGGTCTGCCGATCGTCGGTGCCTTCTGCAATGGCGAGATCGGCCCCCTGGCGGGCAGCACCCAGCTGCACGGCTACACCGCCAGCTGGGGTTTTCTGGTCAACGAGCCCACTCCGGAGCCCTGAGCCGATGGTGCGCCAGCACGTCAACCCCCTGGGCCTTCTCTACCAGCAGCCCCTGGTCCTGCCGCCCCCGGTGGAGTTGTTCGCGGCTCCGGATCAACCGCTGCACCTGGATGTGGGCTGCGGCCGCGGGCGCTTCCTGCTGGAGATCGCCCAGCGCCATCCGGAATGGAATTTTCTGGGCGTGGAGATCCGCCGCCCTCTGGTGACGGCCGCTGAGGCGGATCGCCGCGCCCTGGGCCTGACCAACCTGCGCATCCTGTTCTGCAACGCCAATGTCAGCCTCCAGGATTGGCTGGGGGCCTTGCCAGCCGGCCTGCTGCGGGGCATCAGTGTGCAGTTCCCCGACCCCTGGTTCAAACAAAGGCACCACAAACGACGGGTGCTGCAGCCGGCGCTGCTGCGCGCCTTCGCCGCCGCCCTGGAGGGGGCGAAACGGCGGGAGAGCTGTTCCTGCAAAGCGATGTGCTTGCCGTGATCGAGCCGATGGTGACCCTGTGCGAAACCAGCGGCTGGTTCGATCGCCCCGCCGGCGACCCCCGTCCCTGGCGCCAGGACAACCCCTGCCGGTGGCCACCGAACGGGAACGGCACGTGCTCGCCCAGGGCCTGCCCGTCTACCGGGTGCTCTACCGCCGCAACGGCCAGCCCCTTTGCGACCTGGCCACCCTGGAGGCGGCGCGCGAGGCCGCCGATAATCCGGCCCTACCCGTGGCAGCTTCGGCCGCCGTGGTCCCAGCCGGCGCCTGAATGTCCCCCGCTCCCGCTCCCGTTCCTTGGCTGATGCGCTGGCAGGGGCTGCTGGCCGGATCCGCCCCTGGCCCCCTGGCCCGCCAGCTGCCCACCGTGGCCGGCCTGGTGCTCTGCGCCCTGATGGCGGGCATGCCCCTGGTCACCCGCGGTGGGCTGAGCCTGCTGATCCTGTCCTCAGGGTTGATCTGGGTGCTCTGGGCCCTGCGCACCCCGCCCGGACCGATCGGAGCGATCAGTGGCTGGCTGCTGCTGGCGCTCGGGGTGAGCGTGCTCGCCACCGGCTTCTCGCCGGTGCCCAAGGAAGCCCTGCAGGGGCTGTTCAAGCTGGTGAGCTACCTGGGGGTCTATGCGCTGATGCGCCAGCTGCTGGCGGAGGCGCCAATCTGGTGGGACCGGATCGTGGCGGCCCTGCTGGCGGGCCAGCTGACATCCGCTGTGATCGGGATCCGTCAGCTCTACGGCGACACCGGTGAACTGGCCCGCTGGGCCGACCCGAACTCCGTGGCCGACGGCACGATCCGCATCTACGGACCCCTGGAGAACCCCAACCTGCTGGCGGGCTACCTGCTGCCGATCCTGCCCCTGGCGGTGGTGGCCCTGATGCGCTGGAAGAGGCCCGCCCCGCGCCTGTTCGCCCTCATCTCCCTGGTGCTGGGCACCGCCGCCACCTACCTGAGCTACAGCCGTGGGGGCTGGCTTGGCATGGTGGCCGCCCTCGGGGTGATCGCCCTGCTGCTGGTGCTGCGCGCCACCCGCCACTGGCCGCCCCTCTGGCGGCGCCTGCTGCCGCTGCTGCTGCTGCTGCTGGCGGTGGCGGCCCTGGTGGTGGCAGTCGCCCTGGTGGAACCGCTGCGGATTCGTCTGCTCAGCCTTGTGGTGGGCCGCGAGGACAGCTCCAACAACTTCCGGGTGAACGTCTGGAATGCGGTGATCGAAATGATCAACGACCGGCCCTGGCTGGGCATCGGCCCGGGCAACAAGGCCTTCAACGCGATCTATCCGCTGTATCAGCAGCCCAAGTTCAACGCCCTGAGCGCCTACTCGGTGCCCCTGGAACTGCTGGTGGAAGGGGGCCTTCCCGGGCTGGTGGCGGTGCTGGGCTTGCTCTGGACCAGTGTGCGCCTCGCCCTCGCTCAGCTCAAGGGAGAGGCGGCCTTCGCCCTGCCCGCCCTGGCGGCCCTGGCGGCGATCGCGGGCCTGGGGGTGCAGGGCATCGCCGACACGATCTTCTTCCGCCCGGAGGTGCAGCTCAGCGGTTGGTTCTGCCTGGCCACCCTGGCGGTCACGGCCCGCTCACCCCGGGAGACCTGAGCGGCCCGCCGCCTTCCTTTGCCGACCTGGGCCCATGGCCAACCTGATCGCCGGCTTCGACGCCGGCCAGACCCACACCAGCTGCCGGCTTGCCCTGGTGGCCGCAGACGGCGGGATCCAGCCCGTGGCCAGCGGTGAGGGTCCGGGGGTCAGCCATCTTGCGGCCAGCGGCGGCGAGGAGCGTTTTCTGGCCGCCCTGCGCACGAGCTACGGCGCCGCCCGCGCCGCCCTTGGGAACGGCTCCAGGCCGTCCCTGGCCCTGGGCGCCGCCGCCGCCGGCGCCAGCGGGATCGAAGCGGGCACCGACCTGGAGCAACAAGGCCAGACCCTGATCGCCACCGCCCTTGGACTGCCGCTCGAGCGGGTGCGGGCCAGCGGTGATGAGCGCACGGCCCTGCTGGGGCCTGCGGCCGCGGGGCCGGCATCCTGGTGATCAGCGGCACGGGCTCGATCGCCCTGGGGCAGGACGGCCAGGGCCGCGAGCACCGCTGTGGCGGTTGGGGCTGGCAACTGGATGGGGCCGGATCAGCCATGGATCTGGGCCGCGATGGCCTGGCCCTGAGCCTGCGCATGGCCGACGGGCGCCTGCCGGAGAGCGCCCTGCGCGCGCGTCTCTGGGCGGCCCTGGCGGACGCCGAGGGGATCACCGGGGCCGCGATCACGGGCCAGTGGATCAAAGCCCAGGTGGTGGCGCCCGGCTTTGCGCCCGCCGGCTTTGCCCGCCTCGCCCCGGCCGTGAACCGGCTGGCGGCCGGCGGTGATCCCGATGCGGCCCGCATCGTGCAGCATTCCGCCAACGCCCTGGTGGAGCTGGTCAGCGGGGTGGCGGAGCGCCTGGAACTCACGGCCCCGGCGGTGTTCGCCACGGGGGCGTTGACGCACCTCGATCAGCTGAGGGACCGTTTCGCGGCCGCACTTCAGAGCGCCCTGCCCGCCGCACGGCTCAGGGAACCCAGGGGCGATGCCCTGGCGGGGGCCTTGCAGGTGGCCGCTGCCCTGCTCAGCTGCGGTTGAGGCTCGCATCGGCCAACTCGGCCAGGTGGCGTGACCAGTGCTCCACCTCCCGCTGCTGGGCGGCCTCCACCATCACCCGCAGCAAGGGCTCGGTGCCACTGGCCCGCACCAGCACCCGTCCGGATCCCGCCATCGAGGCCTCGGCCTGCTCCACGGCGGCGCGCAGGGGTTCGCAGCTCTGCCACTGCTGGCGCCGCTGGCGATCGGGAACGGTGACGTTCAAGAGGATCTGGGGGTAGGGCCTGAAGCTGGTGTCCAGCCAGTCGGCCAGGGAGCCTCCCCTGCCAGCGATCAGCGTGGCCACCTGCAGGGCCGTGAGCAGCCCATCGCCGCTCATGCCGTGGCGGGCCGAGAGGATGTGACCCGATTGCTCCCCGCCCAGGGCCGCGCCGGAGCTCTCCATGGCGGCATGGACGTACTGATCGCCCACGGCGGTGCGCTCGAGCACCCCACCCCGCTGCTCCCAGGCCCGCTCGAAGCCCAGATTGGACATCACCGTGGCCACCAGCCGGTTGTCCGGCAACTGGTCCGCCTCCAGCAGGGCGCCGCCCCAGAGGTAGAGGATCTGATCGCCATCCACCACCCGGCCCCGGCCGTCCACCGCCAGCATGCGGTCGGCGTCGCCATCGAAGGCAAAGCCCATCGCCGCCCCCCGCTCCAGCACGGCCCGCCGCAGGGCCTCCAGGTGGGTGCTGCCGCAGCCCACATTGATCAGGCGGCCATCGGGAACACCGTGCAGCACCGTCAGGTCGGCCCCCAGGGCCTCGAACACCTCGGCGCCGCAGGCCGTGGCCGAGCCCCAGCAGAGGTCGAGCACGATCTTCGCCCCCTCCAGCTGCCGGCCACAGGCGCTGGCGATCAGCGCCTCGCGGTAGTCGCTCAGCAGGTCGCGGCGGTCGCGCAAGGCGCCGCAGCTCAGCTCCGCCAGAGGGACCACCACGGCGCTGGACTCCCCCGCAGGCCGGCCTCGATCGCCTGCTGCTGCGAGCGATCAAGCTTGGCGCCGGAGGCGCCGAACACCTTGATGCCGTTGTCGTGGGGGTTGTGGCTGGCGGAAACCATCAGGCCACCGGCCGCCCCCTGGCGCCGGATCGTGCCGGGCAACGCCGGGGTGGGGCAGAGCCCCAGATCCCAGACCTCCCTCCCGGCCGCGCTCAGTCCGGCGCTCAGCGCCGCCACCACCATCGGGCCGCTGGTGCGTGAATCGGAGCCCAGCACCACCGGACCCTGGGGCGGCAACACCTGGCCGCACCAGTAGCCCACCTGCAGGGCCAGGGCGGGGTGAGCTGGGTGCCCACCCGGCCGCGGATGCCGTCGGTGCCGAAGCCCGCGACGGCCGGTCCCAGGGGGGACCCACCGGCGGGGGGCAGATCGGGCATCGCGGCGGCTCGGTTGGCGATGAGGCTAAGCCGACCCGCCGGAGCCCCCAAAGCGACTCAACGCCAGCGCTGGACCCTCAAGGCGACTCAACGCCAGCGCCGGGGCCACCAGGCCCAGCGCAGCAACTCGATCACCGCCCAGAGCAGCAGGCCGCCCACCACCCAGCCGGGCAGCAGAAGCAGCGGCCACCAGGAGCGCAACAACAGCACCAGACCCGCGGCCACCAGCACCATCAGGGCGCGGCGACGCTGGTGGGCGCCGGGCAGGCTGCCCAGCCAGGGGGCAGACGATCGATCAAGGCCGTGGGCAGACGCATCGAGGCTTGATCGCTGCTCCCCAGAATGCCAACACCGCCAAGACCCCGTGAGCGAACCGCCCGCCCCCGCCGCCCAGTGCCAGGGTCCCCTGCTGATCGCCCTCAGCTGCGCGGGCGCTCTGGCGCTGCTGCTCACGGGCCGCTGGGCCCTGCAGCAACGACCGGAGCTCACCCCCGCCAGCTCGAGCGCTCAACTGAGCTGGGTGCGCCATGGGGAGGTGGACCCGCAGCGGCGCCGGGAGGCCAGCCTGCTGCTGGTGGAGCGGGTCAAGGGGAACCCCGACGAGCAGTACCAGCTCTTGGCGGGCCAGGGCTGGGGCCCGGACATGCTGGCGGCGGTGGTCCTCAAGGGGCAGGCCCTGGCGGCCGAGCGCCGCGGCCGCGGCGTCGAAGCCGACGACCTCTGGAGCAAGCTGTTGCGGCGCTTCCCCCGGGATCCCGCCAGCGCCGACGCCCTCTACGCCCTCGGCCGGCGGACACCCGCCCAGCGGCTCGATCTGCTGCGCCGCTTCCCGGCGCACCCGGCCGCCCTGGCCGGCGCCCTGGAGCTGGGTCCGGCGATCGACCAGGAGAGGTTGGGCACGCTGCACCTGGCGCGCTGGGGTCCCCGCTGGCCTGGCGCAGAAGCCCGCCTGCGGCGCACCTGTGCCGTCAAGGGCGTTGCGCCGCCACCACCCGAGCAGCGGCGAACGCTGGCCCTGGCCCTCGCGGAGCTGGGGGATGGCGCCGCCGCCCTAGACTGCCTGGGCGGGGCGAGCCTGGGCGATTCCGCCGTTGCCCTCAGCCTCGCAGCGGCCCTGCTCAAGGGTGATGGGCCCCAGCAACAGAAAGCAGAGCAGCGGCTGCTGGAGCTGGCCCAGCGCTGGCCGCAGGCGCCAGAAGCCCTCGAAGCCAGCCGGCTGCTCAGCCAGCAGCCGCGACCTGAGGCCCTGGCCCTGCTGGCCCAGTTGCCCGCGCCGCTGCGGGCCACAGCCCCGGTGCAGGCGCGCCTGGTGCTCCAGCATCAAGGCAGTTGGCGGGCGGTGCTGCAGCGCTGGCCCGGGGATCCCGCCAGCTGGGATCTGCAGTGGGAGCTGGCCCGGGGACGGCTGCTCAAGGGCCAGTGGCGCGAGGCCGCCGAGCTGCTGGGCGCTCTGAATCCAGCGCAGCTGGCCGCTCCCCTGGCGGCCCGCCAGCAGTTCTGGCTGGGCTACGCCCAGCGGCAGCTGGGCCAGGAAGCGGCGGCCCGGGGGTCTGGGAGCGGCTGCTCAGCTCCGCCCCCAGCGGCTACTACGGCTGGCGGGCGGCCCTGCAACTGGGCCAGGCCGGGGCGGCGAATCCACCGGCCCTCAGCGCGCTCACGCCGCCCCCTGGCGCCCGCTGACCAGCGGCGATGCCGAGTTGGATGAGCTCTGGCGGCTGGATCAACGCCTGGAAACCTGGGAGCGCTGGCGGAACCAGCGCCGCAACCGGCCTACCCTTCAGCCCGAAGCGCTGGTGGTGGAGGGGCGGCTGCGGCAGGGGGTGGGCGATGACTGGACGGGCCTGGCCCAACTGGAGCAGGCCCACCTGATGCTCCCCGCCGGCAGCTGCCAGAGCCGGCAGGGGTTCGATCAGGACCTCCACCCGGTGCGCTTCGCGCCCCTGTTCCTAGGCGCGGGCAAGCGCGAGCGGGTGGATCCGGCGCTGCTGCTGGCGGTGTCCCTGCAGGAATCCCGGTTCACGCCGGCGGTGCGCTCCGCCGCCGGTGCCGTCGGCCTGATGCAACTGATGCCGGAGACCGCCGCCGAGCTGGCCGGCAAGCCACTTAGCCTGGAGGCCCTCCAGCAGCCCGACATCAACGTGCCCCTGGGGGCGCGCTACTTACGGCAACTGCTCACCTTGTGGCGGGGCGATCCCATTCGGGCGGTAGCCAGCTACAACGCTGGCCCCGGCGCCGTCCAGGGTTGGCTCGGGCCCCTGCTGCAACGGCATCCCGAACTCTGGGTGGAGGCCATCCCTTACCCGGAAACCCGGCTGTACGTCAAAAAGTGCTGGGCAACCGCTGGAGCTACCTGCGACGCGGCCGCGAACCCGCCTGCTAGCCGATTCGGATCAGGTTCTCGGCCTGCAGATGGGCGCCAAGGCCCATGCCGAGCAGCACCAGCAGACTCAGGGCCAGGGCCCCCAGCAACGGCGGTGGCACCACGCGGAGCCGGATCAGGTCCAGGCGGGCCAGCAGCACCGAACAGGCCAGGATCACCACATCGGCCAGCACGTTGAGGTGGAGCAAGTAGAGCCCTCCGGTGATCACCAACAGCAGAGTGACCACCAGGGTGATCGCCTTGCTGGTGGCCATCAACAGCGACAGCTGACGAAACAGCTGATCCGGCATGGCGCAGACCATCACCACCACCAGGGTCTGCAGGCACTGAATCGGCCAGTAGACGGTGTAGGCGAGCCAAGCCTCCTCGGCCCCGTTCCCTTGGTAGGACTGATGGGCCGCCATCCAGTGGGCCCCCATGTAGATGCTGACCGCCACCAGCAGCAGCGTCATCGGCGCCCGGATCGGCAGGGTCAGGTAGCGGAGCATCGTTCTCAGGGCCGTCGTCTCTCAGGGCCTTCGGCTTCCAGGCAGCACCGTATCGGCGGCGGGCCGATCCAGCACCAGAGCAATGGCCTCCAGCGGGCAACTGGGGATGCACTGCTCGCACACCAGGCAGATTTTGGCGTCGAAGTGCAGCTGCCAGCTCGGGGCACGGCTGCTGAGGGCGCCGCTGGGGCAGACGCTCGAGCAGATGCCGCAGTCGACGCAGCGGGCTGGATCGACGCGGATCTCCCCGGGGGCCCGGTTCAGGCCGAGGCCCAGGCTCTCCAGCCAGAGCTCCGCCGCATCGAGCTCGTCGATGTCGCCGGAGAGCTCCACCACCATGGTGCCGCTCTGGTTCGGGGCCACCTGGGCGCGCAGGATCTTCGCGGCGATGTCGAAATCGACCGCCAACCGATAGGTGATCGGCTGGTGCACCGCCTGGCGGGGGAAATGAAGGGTGAGGCGGCGTTTCACGCGGTTCGACCCGTCGCAACGAGGCTAGCGCTGCCAGAGTGCAGTCCTGTCCATCTTCCGCTGACCGTGTCCGGCGACCCTTCCCCTCCCCAGCGACCGGCGCCACCGCCTCCCTGGGCCGACGGGAGCAGATCCTGCTGGCGCTGATCGCCGCCCTGCTGGCGGTGGTGGTGTTCGTCTTCCAAGGGGGTCTGCGCCGGGAAGCACCCCTGGAGCGCCTGGCCCGCCTGTCGCTCGATCTGCCCGTGGCCCTGAGCGACGGACGGCCCACCCTGGTGGAGTTCTATGCCGACTGGTGTGAGGCCTGCCGGTCGATGGCTCCGGCCATGGAGGCGATCGAAGATCATCACCACGGCGAACTGGATGTGGTCTTGCTCAACGTCGACAACCCTCGCTGGCAGGGCGAGGTCGAGCGCTATGAGGTCAACGGCATTCCCCAGCTGGAACTCTTCGATCGAGACGGTCAACCGATCGGACGCTCCCTGGGTGCCCGCAGCCGAGGGGAACTCGACGCCCTCACCGGTGCCCTGATCGCCCAGACCCCCTGCCCCGCCTGGCCGGCGTCGGCAGCACCAGCCCCCTGGCCGGCGGCGGCGCCACCGCGGCCGTTACCGGTCCCCGCAGCCACGGCTGATTGCTGCCGCTAAAAAGGCCCCGTGCTTCGCTCAAGCCCACCCGTTCCCCCGCCATGAACCGCTTTCGGGTCGAGCTGATCGCCGCCACCCCCAACCCCCAGCAGTGCGTCTACGCCGCCATGCACCAGGACTACTCCGAGGATTTCGTGGCGGCCGACCGAGCCAACTGGCCCGATGAGACCCGGGCTGGGGAAATCTGCGTCAAGCGGCTGCTGGGGGGCGAACGCGGCCACTACGGCCCCCTGGAACACGGGCAGATCGTGCTGAACGTCGGCTGGTTTCCCCATTCGGTGATGCAGCAGGCCCGCACCCACCGGGTGGGTGTGAGCTTCGATGTGCAGTCGATGCGTTACACCGGCGATCGCATCCGCCGCGCCGCCAACGGGGAGCTGGAGCTTGAGGAGGTCTTCTACCTGCGGCCCGTGGGCAGCTACAGCGACCGCCAGGGCAAGAAGTACGCCTACACGGCCGAGGAGCGCGCCAAGGATCTGGCGCTCTGCCGCGCCGCCGCCGAGCGCTACCGCGACCTGCTTGACGCGGGCTTCGCCGAGGAGCACGCCCGCGGCATCCTGCCCTTCGACTACCGCCAGCACTTCGTGGTGAGCTTCAGCCTGCGGGCCTTCCTGCACTTCATGGACCTGCGGGCCAAGCTCGACGCCCAGGAGGAGATCCGCCAGCTCTGCGACCTGCTCTGGCCCCACTTCGTGGCCTGGGCCCCGGAGATTGCCGCCTGGTACGAGAAGAATCGGCTGCACAAGGCGCGGCTGGCACCCTGAGCGGGCCAAGACGGGCCATGGCCGAGCTAGCTCAGCAACCTCCCCTGTCGGCGGCACCAGCGGCGTTCCCAGGCGGCGATCGGCAGCCGCGGCGGGCCCCACACCCCCAGCCCCTGGCGCTGGGCCTGCCGTTCCTCTGAGAGAAAGGCCTTCGCATCGCAACGGCTGAGCTTCTGGCGGTAGACGAGGGCCTGACCACGCCGCACCAGGATCCAGTTGACGTTGCCCCGCTCGCTGAGCAGCTTGGCCACCGTTCGGCCGTAGCGGTCCGTGCCCAGAGGCGTGAGCAGGACCGGGCTGCCCGGAGGCAACAGCGCCCTCAGGGCCGCCCGCGACGCCACACCCCATGGGGGCTGAGCGAGCTCAGGCGCATCGATGCAGGCCAGCCGCAGCTTGAGCCGCCTGCCCTGGACCGCCACCATCAAGCTGTCGCCATCGACCACGGACAACACCTTCGCGCCCACCCGGCTGACGGAGTAATCCACCGAGAGCGGCACGGCGGCCTGGGCTGAACCTTGGGCGGCCAGTAGCAGCGGCAACGCCGCGAGGATGAAGCGCGCAGACCCCGTCCATGACACCGCCCCCGAAGCGCGAACTGCGCTCAGACCTTGGCGAGGGTCACCCGTTCCGGCTGGTGTTGGTACTTGCCGGAACGGTCGCTGTAGGTGGTCTCGCAGGGATCCCCCTCGAAGAACAACAGTTGGCAGATCCCCTCGTTGGCGTAGATGCGGCAATCGGCGCCGGACGAATTGCTGAATTCCAGGGTGAGGTGGCCCTCCCAGCTGGCCTCGGCGGGGGTGGTGTTGACGATGATCCCGAGGCGGGCATAGGTGCTCTTCCCAAGGCAGATCACGGTGATGTTCGCCGGCACCTTCATCTTCTCGAAGGCCACACCGAGGCCGTAGGAGTGGGCCGGCAGGATGAAATAGGACCCGTCCTCGTCCTGGTGCAGGGCGGCGGGTTCGAGGTTGGCGGGATTGAACCGCTTGGGGTTCATCACCGTGCCCGGCACATGGCGGAAGATCAGGAACTCCTTCGGCGAGAGCCGCAGGTCGTAGCCGTAGGACGAGCAGCCGTAGCTGAGCACCGGAGCCGTCCGGTTCTCAGGGTCGAGATGGCGCACCAGCGTGGGCTGGAAGGGCTCGAGCAAGCCTGCGGCGGCCTGTTCGTTGATCCAGCGATCGCACTTAAGCATCAGCTCCCCCGGCGCAACTGGGTGACCTGGTCGGCCATCGCCATCAGCGGCGGCGGCATCGACGGCCCGGTGAGGATCACATCGAGATGCGAAGGGCGCCGCTCCAGGGTCTCGCTCACATCGGCGGCCTCCAGGTAACCCAGTTCGACCGCCAGCCCCAGCTCATCGAGCACCATCAACTCCACCGAACCGGCGAGCAACTGCTCCCGGCTGAACGCCCAGACCTCCTGCACCGCCTGACGCTCCTGCTCGCTGGCGGGGGGATCTCCAGACAACCGGGCACATCGGGGCGCAACCACTGAAGGCGGCCGCAGAGCCAGAGGCTGTGCCCCAGACCCTGCTCCACACCCCCTTGAGGAACTGACTGATCAGCACACGACTGCCCAGGCCGGCGGTGCGCAGCGCCTGGCTGAACACTCCGCCGAAGCTGCCGCGGAACGGAGCCGTGTGGATCTGCAACAGACCTTCCTGCTGGCTCACGAGCCGCAGGCTGCGCAGGGGACGGGGGGCACCGTGGTCGAGGCCGGGTTTGCGCAGGCTGGCGGTCATCGGCACAGAAGGGGGAACACGGTGTCGCTCTGCCTGGGGCGCCGCGGCCAGCGAGGTGGCCAGCGACTTGGAGGGCCTGAGCCCCTGATCGGCAGCTGAAATCTGAGGGTGCAGCGGCAGGCGGGCCTGGGTGGCGGACCCTGAATGTAGCGGTGTCGGCCCCACCGGCAAGGCAACGGCACACCATCCCTAGCGCGAACGCACGTACCAGCACCCAGGAGCCAGAAACCTCCAGCGGAGCGATGGTGTCTGTTGATACAGGGGCAGCCAGGGGCGATCTTTAGCTTTTCACCACTTTCCCCGCCTTGATGGTCGGCGCCACCCGCGGTTTCAGCCGCTATAGCAGCGGTCCCAGCTCCGGAACGAGTGGCATGGCCTCCCCAGGCGCGGCTGGATCCGCCCCCACCCCCACGCTTCTGGATGTGATCCGGGGGCTCAGTGGCAGCAGCGTGGAAACGGTGGAGCGCAGCAAAACCATCTTCTTCCCCGGTGACCCCGCCGAGCGCGTCTATCTGCTGCGGCGCGGGGCCGTTCGCCTCTCACGGGTCTATGAATCGGGCGAGGAGATCACCGTTGCCCTGCTGCGGGAAAACAGCCTGTTCGGGGTGCTGTCCCTGCTCACCGGCCAGCGCTCCGACCGCTTCTATCACGCTGTGGCCTTCACCCGGGTGGAGATGGTGACAGCGCCTGCTACCTCCGTGCGCCGGGCGATCGAGGTGGACGCCAGCGTCGGCCTGCTGATGCTCCAGGGCCTCTCCTCGCGGATCCTGCAGACCGAGACGATGATCGAAACCCTCACCCACCGGGACATGTCTTCGCGGCTGGTGAGCTTCCTGCTGGTGCTCTGCCGTGATTTCGGCGTGCCCGGCAGCGAGGGGATCACCATTGACCTGCGCCTCTCCCACCAGGCGATCGCCGAAGCGATCGGCTCCACCCGGGTCACGATCACCCGCCTGCTGGGTGACCTGCGCAACGCCGGCCTGTTGCAGATCGACCGCAAGAAGATCACGGTGTTCGATCCGGTGGCCCTGGCCAAGAAGTTCAGCTGAGCCCACCGGCTCCAGCTCCGCCGCTGTCCCGCTCGATTCGTTCCCGCTCGATTCGGCTGGGTTGGATTCGGATGGATACTGAGAGCCTCCGCTTGGTTCCGTGTCCGGCTGGCTGCTGATCCTGGCTCTGCTGGTGCTCGGCGGAGTGCTCTCCACCTTCGGTGACCGCCTCGGCAGCCGCGTGGGCAAGGCGCGGCTGAGCTTGTTCAACCTGCGTCCCCGCAACACGGCGGTGCTGATCACGGTGCTCACCGGCAGCCTGATCAGCGCCGTGTCCCTGGGGCTGATGCTGCTGGTCAGCGAGCGGCTGCGGACTGGGTTGTTCCAGCTTGATCAGCTGGAGCGCAAGCTGCGGGACAGCCGCAGGGATCTGGCCAGCAGCCAGGCGGAGATCCGCCGGGCCCAGCAGGCGAGCGCGCGGGCCGAGCTCGGCCTGCACCAGGCCCAGGGGCAACTGGCCACGGCCGACCAGCGCGCCCAGAAACTGCGCAACGAACTGCAACCGCTTCAGCGGCAACGGCTCCAGCTGGAGCGGCAGCGCAATCTGCTCAGCCAGGACATCCGGGCCAAGGACGCGGACATCCGGCGCAACGAGGCGGAGCTTGCGACGGTGAACCAGCGCATCGCGGCGGGCGCCAAGGAACTGAAACGGCTTGAAGCGAAGTTGATCGATCTGCGCCGGGGGGACGTGGTGATCAGCAGCGGCCAGCCGTTGGCCACAGCCAAGATCAACCTGGAAAACGCCTCCCAGGCCACCCTCGTGATCAAGGCGCTGCTGCGGCAGGCCAACCTGGTCGCCTACCAGCGCGTGCTGCCGGACCAGGTGGCCAATCGCCAGATCCTGCTGGTGCCCCGCAGCGAGATCACCCGGCTCCAGGGTGTCATCACCAAACCAGGATCCTGGGTGGTGAGCATCATTTCCGCCGCCAATGTGCTGCGCGGCGAACAGCAAGTGCTGGCCTTCCCGGACGTGCGACCCAACCGCCAGGTGATCCGCCGCGGCGATGTGATGGCCACCACCGTTGTCGAGGCTGACCAGCGCAGTCCCGAGCAGGTGCGCAGTCGCTTGAATCTGCTGATGGCGGCCACCTTCACCCGCGCCCAGGGCCAGGGCTCCCTCGCCGACGGCGTGCAGTTCGACGTGGCCAGCTTCAACCGCCTGGGCAAGGAACTGAGCGAGCGGCCCCCGGGCCTGGCCGTTCGCCTGGAAACCGTGTCCGTCCGCAACAGTGACATCGCCGACCCGATCACCGTCGACCTGCGCTGGATCGACGGCCCCTCTCCGGCGGTGCGCAGCCTTCCCCGCCCATGACCCCTGCGCCGGCGGACGGGGCCCATGGCGGCCCCCTGGCGGCCCTGGATCCAGGCCGCAGCAAGTGCGGTCTGGTGCGCACCGATGGCTCGAGGCGGCGGGTGATCGAGGCCCTGGTGTTGCCACCAGAGGAGTGCTGGCAGCGAATCCAGCACTGGCAGGCCGAGGACCCGCTGGCAGCGCTGGTGCTCGGCAACGGCACCGGCAGTGGCGCCTGGTGCGCGCGGTTGTCGCCGCTGCTGCCTGTGATCCTGGTGGATGAGCGCGGCAGCACCCTGGCGGCGCGGCACCGGTTCTGGCAACTGGAACCTCCCGGCCCCTGGAGGCGCCTGCTGCCGGAAGGCCTGCGTCTTCCACCGCGGGATTGGGATGACGTGGTGGCCCAGCTGCTGCTGGAGCGTCACCTGGGGTGGCCCCTGGAGCGGCAGATCCCGGACGGGCGAGCTGTTACAGGCGTGCCCGCACGGTGAAGGCGTAATCGCCTCCCGGCTCGAGCTGGTAGTCGGCCTGCAGCAGAAAGCGCAGCAGGGCGTCCTGAATCAGAGCCCGCCCCAGGGAGGGCTCAACGCTGAGTTCGCCCCGATCGAAGGCCCAGCTGAAGGTCCAATGGAAGCCACCGGCCGTGACCTCGCCCTCCAGCAGTCGTCTGCTGAAGCTTTGGTGCAGCACGCGCAGCTGCGCGGTGGTGGCGGGAAGGCGACTCAGCGCGGTGGAAGCGAATCCGAAGCCAGATTGCCACCGGCCGTCACCTGAAAACTGTTCAGGCGGGTGGCCGCCCGCTCCAGCCCCAGTCGCTGGACGATCTCCACGCCGGCGATCACCTCATCGAGCACCGCACGCAGCAACGGTTGTTCGGCGGCCTGGAAGCGGCCGAGCACATGGGACAGCGTGCGCGCCTTGCGCTCTTCGGGGTTCAGGGCCGGGGCACCGATGCCGATGCGCAGACGCGGAAAGTCCTGGGTGCCGAGATGGGCGATGGCACTGCGCAGGCCGTTGTGGCCACCAGCACCGCCGGAGGCCCGCAGGCGCAGGCGCCCCAGGGGCAGATCCATGTCATCGACGACCACCAGCATCTGGCTGGGATCGAGATCGAACCAGTCGAGGGCGGCGCGGATCGAGCGGCCGCTCTCGTTCATGAAGGTCTGGGGCATCAGCAGCCGCAGGCGCCCGGAACCCTGGTGCAGGTCGGCGAGCAGGCCATGGAGCTTGGCCTGGGAGCGAAAGCGCACGCCATCCGCCGCGGCCAGCCGCTCAAGGGCCATGAACCCGACGTTGTGGCGGGTGGCCTCGTAGTCGGAGCCGGGATTTCCGAGGCCGACGAGCAGCTGGAGCGGCGCGGCCGCAGGAGATGCCATGGACGAAGAGGAAAGACCAGGACCTTTCAGGAGAGCCCTCAAAAGGAGCGATGGGCCTGAGTTACCCAGCCAGTGGCGGTGTTTAAGGGCCTGCGCTGGAGACGGGGGTGCCGTCAGAACTCAGATCGGGATCACCGGCCATGGCCGCCAGCTCGCCCGTGCTTGCGTTAGAGGTGCTTGCGTTAGAGGTGCTTGCGTCAGCGGTGCTTGCCTCGGCGCTGGCTGATTCGGCGCTGGCCAGGGATTCAGCCGCCAGAGTCTCGGCAACGACCGTCTCGGTGTCGATGGCGCGGCGGAACTCCTGCTCGAATTCCCGCGAAGCCGACTGAAAGCCCTTCAAGGTGCGCCCCAGGGTCTTGCCCAGTTCAGGCAAGCGCTTCGGACCGAACACCAACAAACCGATGGCGGCGATGACCGCCATCTCAGGCAAGCCGATCCCGAAGATGTTCATGGGTGGGGGCCGGGCGTCAGCCCAGCGGGTTCCAGTTGACGGTGATGCCGTCGAGCAGCAGCGACTTGTTGTACACCTGCAGGATCACCAGCAGGAAGACAAAGAACAGCAGCATGAACACACCCATCACCGGGGTGGTTCCCCAACCAGGCACGACCTTGCCGTACTCGGAATTCAGGGGGCGGAGCAGATCTCCCAGGCGGGTGCGTTGGGCCATGGCGTCGCAGTCCTCTCTGGCGGGGGATCGTTCTCGGTACTGTAGGCGAGACGCCGCCGGAGGGCGGTGGCTGTCGGGTCTTGTGACGGGACGGCAGCACCCCACGGCCCCTTCCCTTCCCCTGAGATTGTCCATGGATAGCTCCCCTGCCATTCCGATCGCCCTCGCTGTGCTGGCGGTGCTGCTGGGTCTCACGGGTTTTGGGGTCTACCAGGCTTTCGGGCCCCCTCCAAGGGTCTGACCGACCCGTTCGACGACCACGACGACTGAACTCAAGCGGTAGTCGAGCGGCGGATCCGCCAGCGGGCCAACTGCCAGGGGCGCAGCAGCTGCCCATCGCCGGCCGAATCGCCGTGCTGCCCAGGGAAGCCAGCGATCCGCTCCAGCACCGTCCAGCCCTCCGGCAGGTCGAGCCAGCGACGACAGGGCCCCAGGTTCTGGGCGCTGAGCAGCAGCACGGGCCCCTGGGGCGATGGCCCCTCGACCTTGAGCCCCAACAACTGCAGATCAGGGTGGCCCAGATGCAGGCCATCGTCCGTTGTGCTCCCTGGGCCTGAGCCGGGCCCGGCCGGCCGCAGCCAGAGGGGTTCGCGGAAACGCACCGCCTGCTGGGGAACCGCTCCGGCGCGCCAGTTCCCGAGCAGCGGCAACAGCGCCAGCCGCAGCCGTTGATGGCCCCGATCGGCGCCCGGGTCGGGCCAGGTGGGCCCCCGCAGCAACGACACCCCCAGCCGCTCCGCCGAGGCCGAGACCCCCTGGGGGCCATCGAGCAGCACCGCCAGTCCACCCGCGTTGCCCGACTGGCTCGCCAGCCAGCTGATCGCCGGCAGCTCCCAGCGACTGCGTTCGCGCGCCATCAGCGCCTCGGCGGGCCGCTCGATCACGCCGCCGCTGGTGTCCGCCGCCCAGCGCTCGGCCCCCTGGGCCAGGGGCAGCTCAAGCCGCAGCAGTTCATGGGTCTGCCGCCAGTCCACCGCCAGGATCAGCTCCACCCAGGGGCAGGCGGCCCGCAGGCGCAGCTCCAGCCGCAGGGCACTGGCGCCGCAGCGTCCCCGCCAACGGAACCCGGCGCAGAGGGGCCCCTGATCCACGGGCTCGGGGGGACCGTCCCACTCCAGCAGCAAGGGATGGTCGCGGTAGTCATCGGCCAGATCCCAGGCATCCCAGAAGGCGCCGCGATCGCGCCAGCGGCGCCACTCCAGGGGCGACTCCAGTTGGGCGACTCCGTGCTGGCTCCAGAGCTGCTCCAGCCCCTGGGGCCCCACCTGAACGGACACCAGGCCGTTGCCGAGCCAGTGGCGGCCCTCCATGCCGCCGGGGCGGCTGATCACGGGACCATCGATCGCCGCCGGGGCTTCCACCAGCAAGCTCTGGGTGGCCCCCAAGGGAACGGCGCTCCAGGGACAGTGCCGCCACCCCCTGGGGCCCGCTCAGCTGCACCCAGTCGCCGCCGGATGGCGCCGGCTGCCGCGGCAGGGACGAGCCATCGGCCAGGCGCCAGTCGCCCCGGGGCAAGCGCACGGTGAGCGGCGTGGCCCCCAGGGCCTGCAGCTGCACCAGCCACCAGGCGTTCGCCACCGGCCGGGGTCGGGGCGCCAACCAGCGCCCTAGGGCCCCATCCCGCTGGCGCCGCGCCAGGCGCCGGGCCTGACGCCATTGGGGCTCGGCCTGCTCGAACACCTCCGGCACCGCCGTGCCTGGAAGGATGTCGTGGAACTGCTGAAACAGCAGCGTGCGCCAGGCCTCCGTGAGCTCGGCCCGCCCGGCGGCCTCCGTTGCGGAACGGCCCTCAGGGCCGTGGGACGCAGCGCTTCGGAGCGCCTCCGCCAACTCCGCCTCCCGCAGCAGCCGTTCCAGGCTGCGGTTGTGGCGCTTCTGATCAGGGCGGCTGGTGGCGATGCCCCTGTGCAGTTCCAGGTAGAGCTCATCCCGCCAGATCGGCAGCTGAGCCTGGTGGGGCTCCAGCTCCGCCAGGTAGGCGCGCAGGCTGCCGTGGCGCTGGGGCGCCGCCAGCGGTTGCCCCTGCCAAAGCTCCAGTTGCTCCAGCATCTCGGCGGTGGGGCCGCCGCCGTGGTCCCCCACCCCTGGCAGCCAGAGGGCGGTCTCCAGGCCGGTGGAGCGCCGCCAGCTCTGGCGGTAGCGCTCCATCGCCACCGGATCGCCGTCCGTGCCGATCGGGGCCGTCATCAGGGAGAGCACCTCGGCGCCGCAACGGCTGCGCCAGCGGAACAGCCGATGGGGGAAGGGATTGGTGGCGTTCCAAGCCAGCTTGTGGGTGCAGAACCAGCGCACCCCACTGGCGGCGGCCACGGCCGGCAGACCGGCCCCGAAGCCGAAGCTGTCGGGCAGCCAGGCCACGGAGGGCTCCCACTCAGGGAAACGGGAGCGGCTGTAGGCCTGCCCCTCCTCGAACTGGCGCCAGAGGGAGGCCGTCGCGATCAGCACGCAGTCGCTTTCCACCCAGGGACCGTTGATCGGCTCCCAGCGGCCGGCGACCATCGCCGCGCGAATCGCCGCAAACAGCGCCGGGCGGTGGCGCTCCAACCAGGCGTAGAGCGCCGGGGTGGAGTGGCCGAAATGGAGCTGGGGATGGCGCTCCATCAGATCCAGGGCGGAGCGGAAGGTGCGCTCCGCCGCCTGCCAGGTGTCGGCCACCGGCCACAGCCAGGCCAGATCCAGATGGGCATGGCCGAGCACATGAAACCCGGGCTCAGCAGGCGAGGGCGCCATCCCCCTGAGCTGTTCACGCAGGAGCTCCAGACCAGCGGCCCGCTCGGACGGGGAGGCTGGATCGAGGGCCGCCAGCCGCTCGGCCAGTGGGCCTGGGGTGCCCTCGCTCTCCGCCCGCAGGACCACGAGCTCCAGGGACTGGGCCAGCAGCACCCCGTGGGGATCGCCTGAGCCCGTGGGCTCGAGCTCGAGGCGGCTTTGGATCAAGGCGCCATCGTCATGGAGTGGGCTGCGCAGGGTGAGCGCCAGCTCCAGGGGCTCACCTGCCCACCAGCGCTCGGGCAGGGTCCAGCGGCAGGCGGTGTCGAACAGATCGCCGCGGTGCACGCTCTCCCCGTCGACCCGCAGCTCGGCCGCCTCGGCCCACCAACGCAACACCAGGCGGGCCCGCAGCTGGCCCCAGGCCCGCCAGGGCTCCGGGCAGAGGAGGCGCTGGCTCAGCCGCAGCTCCTGGCCGCCGCGGGGCCAGATGATCAGGCCCCGGGCGAACCAGTCGGGCCGGTGCCGCCGGCCCCAGGGGTCGTCGATGGCGAGCGACTCCAGGCCGCCAGGGCGCTGCACCCGCCAGTGGGGATGGAGATCGCGGCTGGACCGTGACCGAAACGTTTCAATCCAGGGGTGAAGCACCGTCTCTGGGCCCTCAGCCATCCAATGCCGTCATCGGTGAGCCATAGGATGATGGCGCTGCCTCAGGGTCGTTCCGGCCCCACCGGGCGCCTGTCACCCCCTGTCACCCGCCGGACGGACCATGCTCGCCCTCAAGGTTTCGGTTTACTCCGTAGTCTTTTTCTTCATCGGGATCTTCGTGTTCGGCTTCCTGGCCAGCGATCCCACCCGCACCCCAAGCCGTAAGGACCTCGAAGACTGAGACAATCTCGGCGTCCGTTGAACCCTGCCGGCTCCTTACCCGTGGCCGGTCTGATCACCCGCCCCGGGCACGCTTGATTCCCGTCGTTGCCATGGGAGGATCAGCCCCGTTTCGGCAGGCTTGGTGAGCGAACGTCTTCCAGCTGGGTTGGCCCTGGGCCTGCTTGGGACGCTTGCCTGCGTCGGATTCACCCCCAGCGTTCGCGCTGAAAACCTCGGCGATGGTGGCGCCGAGAGCGCGGAACCCGCCCCAGCCTTGAATGCGGGGCCATCCCTGCCCCTGGGGCCGCCACCGCTGCCGCCTCTCCCCAGCGCTGAGCAGCCCAACACCCCAGCCCCCAGCGGGGGCGCCACGAAAGCAAACGAGCGCACCGCCTCCAACAGCTTCCCCGCCGAAATCCAGCTCACGGCCGATTCCCAGGCCCTCGACACCCTGCTCAACCGGGCCGTGGCCACGGGCAAGGTGCGGGCCCTGCTGGCGGGGGGTCGCATCCTTGCTGATCGGGTCGAATACGACTCGATCAGCGGCAGCCTCTATGCCAGCGGAACGGTGCGTTTCCAGCGGGGCAACCAATACCTGCAGGCCAGCCGCCTGCGTTACAACCTCAACGAGCAGCGGGGTGAGGTCGAGGAGGTCTACGGCTACCTCGATCTGGAGCAATCGAAGCAGGATTTCGATCTCGAGGCGATCCCCAGCCTGCCCCTGGGACCGGAGCAGCCGATGGCCTGCCCCCCAAGGTGCCGCCGGTGCCCAATTGGCATCCCTACCCCTGGGCCGCCACCCTCTGGGGCGGCCAGGCCATCGACACCAACTTCGGCCAGACCTTCCTGTTCCAAGGAAGGATGCGGCCGGAATACCTGCTGGGGGTCGGTCTCAACCGCCGCCTCTACAAAGCCGGTCCGATCGCCCTGGAATTCGACTCCACCTTGATGGGCCACCGGGCCGAACCCGACCGGGGCGGTGGCTTCAACCAGGCGGTGCCTTTCTCCCAGAACCCCGGCCAGGCGTTCGGCGAAATCACGTTGGGCGTCGGCTTCCGGGCCTGGCTCTTGCCCAGGCTCAGCGTCGCCTTCGTCCAGGGAGTCAGCCTGCTGAGCCAGAACAGCCTCTATGAAAAAACCTACCGAGAGAACTACAGCCAGTTCCTCAATTACCTGGGCTTCGAGATCGAGGCGCTGGTTTCGCCCCAGTGGTCGCTGGTGGGACGGATTCACCACCGCTCGGGCGCCTTCGGGGTCTACGGCGGTGTGAGCGAGGGCAGCAACGCCTACCTGCTGGGTCTGCGTTACCGCTTCGGCAGTGATGCGAACCCTAAAGGGCCGGTGCAGGTGGCCCTGGCCCCTCCCCTGGGCTGCCCGGATCCCGAACGCGGCAAGCGCCGGCGGGTGCTCACCCTCGCCGATGCGCTTGAGCAGGTGGCCATGGGGCCTCCCACCAGCAGCCCGCCGTCAGCGGCTGGAAACGCCCAGGGCCCCAGCGCAACTCCGAGCGCACCCGGCTCGGGCCTGGCCACCCAACCCATCAGCCCCCAGGAGCAAGAAGCGGCTCGCTACAAAGCGATCCAGACCATCGACCAGCGCATCGGTTCAATCACCCAGCGCCAGGGCCTCACCGCCGGTCGCCGCTTTGGCGCCGGCAGCAACGGCGTCTTCACCTCAACGGACACAGAGGTTTCCTTCGGTGGCGTACGCCCGGCCCAGATTCAGTCCCAGAACACGGCCGCCAACAAGAAACTGGTGAGCGGCACCGTGGGCCGCTGGCGCTTCCAGGCCGCCAAACTCACGATCACACCCGATGGCTGGCATGCCGACCGCATCGGCATGACCAACGATCCCTTCACCCCGGCCCAGACCTGGCTGGATGCTGAAAACGTCGTGGCCCGAACGCAGCCCAACGGCGACATCCTGATCAGCTCCGACCGCAACCGCCTCATCCTTGAGGATCAGCTTCCGATCCCGGTCAGCCGCAACCAGCGCATCCAGAAGAAACAGCAGGTGGAGAACCGCTGGGTGCTTGGCAACGACGGCAAAGACAGGGACGGCAACTTCATCGGCAGGCAGCTGAGGCCGATCAAGATCGGCTCCACGGGAGAACTTGCGCTTCAGCCCCAGTTCCTCCTGCGCAGGGCTGTCCTAGGAACCACCGACAGCTACGTGCTCCCGGGCCAATCGGCCGGTGCCAGCCCCAGCGAACAGCCGGCCGAGTTCTCTGATCTGTTTGGCCTGGTGGCCAACTACACGGGGCCGCTGCTGGGTTTCACCAGCGACGCCAACTTGAGCATCTCCACCTTCAACCCCAAGAACTTCGCCAACGGCACCCGCAGCTGGGGCGATCTCCAGCGGGATGTCCGCTTGCCCCTGGTCGGCACCAGCACCGCCCGGATCTTCGGGGCCTACCGCTTCCGCACCTGGAACGGCTCCCTGGGAGAACAGGACATCTACTCCGCCTATGGCGTTTCCCTGGAAAAACGCGGGACGTTGCCCAACTGGGGGCGCCTGAGCAACAGCTACATCTGGCGGATGGGGGTCGGCAGCTTCCAGGGCAACCAGTTCGAGAGCACCAACCTGACTGATCTCTGGCGTGGCAGCGGCGTGATCGCCATCAACAGCTCCCTGCCGGTGTGGACCGGAAAGCCCCTGCCGCTCACGGCCACCGAGGCCTACCGCAACGTGGGCACCGCGATTGTGCCTGGGCTCACCTTCAACACCAACCTCACCGTCATCGCGGCCTACTACGGCACCGGGGACCACCAGAACCAGTTCAGCTTCTCGGCCGGCCCCACCCTCACCCTGGGCCATTTCAGCAAGCCCTTCCTGGATTACACCCAGCTCACCATCACCGGCGGCGGCACCCTGCTCAACGGACTAAGTCCGTTCAGCTTTGATCGGGCCGCAGATCTGGCCACCATCGGGGTGGGCCTCAGCCAGCAGATCTACGGCCCCCTGGTGCTCAGCGGCGGCATCGGCTTCAACGTGGATGGGCGTTCGCCCAACTACGGCGACCTCACGGGCTCCTACGTGGAGCTCAAGTGGCAGCGACGCGCCTATGAGTTCAGCATCTACTACAGCCCCTACGAACAACTGGGTGGCGTGCGGGTGAAGCTCAACGACTTCAGCTTCAGCGGCACGGGGGTGCCGTTCGTGCCCGTCCACCCCGGCAGTGATGTGGGCCGGCGGCCCTTCTAAAACCACTGGCTGAGCCCAGGGAGGGCGAGCGGTTCAGGGAAGGGGCGGCAGCGGCGGTGGACCGCCATCAGGGCCGCCGATCACCAGATCACTGCCGTAGAGATCGGCACCGGCGATGCGGATCCCCTCGGTGCGGGCACCGGGTGAGAGGGCATGGATCGCCACCGACCCGCGCAGATCAGCTCCCCGCAGATCAACGTCGGCCAGATCGGCATTGCTGAGGGTGGCGTTCTCCAGGCGGGCGCCCACCAGCCGGGCGCCGCTCAGGTCGGCCCCCTCCAGGTTGGCCCCGCGCAGGTCAGCGCCGCTGAGATCGGCGCCGCGCAGATCCAGGCCGATCAAGTGACGGCCCCGCAGGTCGACGCCGCGCAGATCGCAGCCCCGGCAGCTGGGCCAGGGGGCGAGGGCACGGAACGGCGCCAGCGCAATGGGCGTGGCGCCGGGCTCAGTCGGCGGCAGGGGAGAAGCCGCCAGGGAAGCTCCCGCCAAGAGAACCGCCCCCGCGGCGGCACCCTGCAGCCAGCGAATCCAGGCGGGGAAAGGATGGGCAGCCATGTGTTGGTCTCCTTGGGCCTCGCTGATCCCACTTTGATGGACAATCAAGCGACCGTCACAAAGCCAGTGCGGACGGATTCCACGCCGCTCCGGCCGATGGGGGCGCGGGATTCAGGCGGCGGCGAAGCCGTTCAGGTAAGGCAGACGGGCGGCAGTGGCACGCAGCTCGACGTCGTGGGCCAGCAGCTGTGAGGTGGCATCCCACTGGCCGCTGAGCAGCATCTGCCGGGCCCCGCCCGCCAGCGCAAGATCCCAGGAGGCCGCTGTCTCGCCATCGCCGCCAATGGCCTGAATCCGTCCGGCACGCACGTCGAGGGCGAAGCGCTGGGCGGGATCAGCGGTGATCGCCGCCTGGAGGCTCAACACCTGCCCGTGGGGAGAGGTGAAACAGGGAATGCCCAGGGCCAGGCAGTTGCCGAAGAAGATCTCGGCGTAGCTCTCGGCCACGATCGCCCGGATCCCCCAGCGCATCAGCGCCTGGGGGGCGTGCTCGCGACTGGAGCCGCAGCCGAAGTTGCGGTTGGCCACGAGGATCCGCGCCCCCGCGTGTTCGGGGCGATCGAAGGGATGGGCCCCCTTGAGCTCGAGCCGGTCGTCGGCGAACACCTGCTCGCCGAGACCCTCGAAGGTGACGGATTTCAGGAATCGGGCCGGGATGATCCGGTCGGTGTCGATGTCATCGCCGGAAAGCACCAAGGCCCGGCTTTCGATGCGCTCGATCGGGCCAACGGGAAAGCTCATGGAAACGCTCATGGGTTCAAGGGGCCAGCAGCGTGCGCACATCGGAGACATGGCCGGTGACGGCGGCGGCGGCCACCATCGCCGGACTCATCAGCAGGGTGCGGCCGCTCACCGAACCCTGGCGCCCTTTGAAGTTGCGGTTGCTGGAGCTGGCGCTGATCTGGCGGCCCTCGAGGCGATCGGGGTTCATCGCCAGACACATGGAGCAGCCGGGTTCGCGCCACTCAAAGCCCGCCGCCTTGAACACCAGATCGAGGCCCTCCGCTTCGGCGGCGGCGGCCACCTGCTCGGAACCCGGCACCACGAAGGCGCGGATCCCGGGGGCCACGTGGCGACCCTTGGCCACCACGGCGGCGGCCTGCAGATCGCTCAGGCGACCGTTGGTGCAACTGCCGATGAAGCACACGTCCACCGGCAGCCCGGCGATCGGGGCGCCCGGCACCAGATCCATGTAGCGGTAGGCCTCCTCAGCGATCGGGCGCTCATCAGGCTCGATCTGCTCAGGGGTGGGCACGGTTTCATCCACACCGATGCCCTGGCCCGGGGTGATCCCCCAGGTGACCGTGGGGGAGAGGGCGCTCGCAGCGAAGCGCACCTCGTCGTCGAAGACCGCGTCGGCTCCGCTGGCCAGGGTGCTCCACCAGGCGACAGCCCGCTCCCAGGCTTCTCCGGAGGGGGCGGCGGGGCGCCCCTTGAGGTAGGCGAAGGTGGTGGCGTCGGGGTTGACATAACCGCAACGGGCGCCGCCCTCGATCGCCATGTTGCAGAGGGTCATGCGCTCCTCCATCGAAAGGGCCTCGATCGCGGGGCCGGCGAATTCATAGGCGTAGCCCACGCCCCCTTCACCCCGAGGATGCGAATGATGTGCAGCACCAGATCCTTGGCGTAGACGCCCATCGGCAGACGCCCCTCCACCCAGATCCGGCGCACTTTCAGCTTGCCCAGGGCGAGGCTCTGGCTTGCGAGCACGTCGCGCACCTGGCTGGTGCCGATGCCGAAGGCGATCGCCCCGAAGGCCCCATGGGTGGAGGTGTGGGAGTCGCCGCAGGCGACGGTCATGCCGGGCTGGGTGAGACCGAGCTCGGGGGCGATCACGTGCACGATCCCCTGGCGGCCACTGCCGATTCCGTGCAGGGTGATGCCGTGCTCGGCGCAGTTGCGCTCCAGGGCGACGAGCATCGCCTCGGCCAGGGGATCGGCGAAGGGGCGGGCCTGGGAGCTGGTGGGAACGATGTGATCCACCGTGCCCACGGTGCGCTCGGGGTGACGCACCCCGAGGCCCAGATCCCTCAGGCCGTCGAAGGCCTGGGGGGTGGTGACCTCATGGATCAGGTGCAGCCCGATGAACAGCTGGGTGGCCCCGCCGGGCAGCTCCGCCACGCTGTGCAGATCCCAGACCTTGTCGTAGAGGGTGCCGGCGCTCACCTGGTCCTCCTGCTGTTGCTCTGATGAGCCAGCCTAGAAGGGGCAGCAGCCGAGAGGCCCAACCCCCGCGCGAGCCAAGGGCGAAGGCCTCAGGCCTTCTCCGGCTTTTCCGTAAGTAAGCGCAACCGCATTCGGTTCAGTGCCTCCACCACCGTGAGCGTCTGGATGCCGGCGCGGCCGCGGCGGTCACCGAAACGCACGCCTTCGCTGGTGCTGCCACCGGGGCCGGCCACCGCCAGGTGCACCAGCCCCACGGGCTTGATGTCACTGCCACCCCCGGGCCGGCGATGCCGGTGACGGCGATCGCCCAGGTGCTGCCGGTGAGCCGCCGGGCCCCTCGGCCATGGCGAGCGCCACCGGATCACTCACCGCCCCATGGGCCTCCAGCAACTCGGCGCTCACCCCGAGCAGCCGCTGTTTGACCGCATTGGCATAGGCGATCACACCCCCAGAAACACATCGGAGGCCCCGCTCACCGCCGCCAGGGCCGCCCCGATCCCTCCCCCGGTGCAGGATTCGGCCACCGCCAGGGTCTCGCCCCGCGCCCGCAGCAGCTGGAGCACCACCGAGGCCAGGCTGTCGTCGCCGCTGCCGTAGCAATGCAGGCCGGTGCGCTGGCGCAGCTCGGCCTCCAGCGGTGCCAGCAGAGCCGCCGCCGCCTGCTCCGACTCGGCCCGGGCGGTGAGGCGCAGCTTCACGTCCCCCAGGCCGGCATAGGGCGCCAGGGTGGGGTTCTCCCCTCCAGCAGATCGGCCACCTGCTCCGCCAGGTTGGATTCGCCGATTCCGGCGAAACGCAGCATGCGGCTGGCGTAGACCCCGCCGCTACCGCCCAGATCCAGCGCGTGCTCCTTCAACCAGGGCCGGGCGGTCTGCTCCCACATGGCGCGGAGCTCACTGGGCACCCCCGGGAAGCTGATCAGCGTGAAACCAGGCTGGGGGCTCCAGATCATCCCCGGCGCCGTGCCGGTGGGGTTGGCCAGGAGCTCGGCCCCCACCGGCAGCCACGCCTGCTTGCGGTTGCTGGCGGCCATCGGCCGACCCCGGCCTGAGAGCTTGGCCTGGATGTCGGCCCACACCCCAGCACGTTCCTGGAGTTCGGCGCCGAAGGCGGCCGCGAGCGCTTCGGTGGTCAGATCATCGGGGGTGGGCCCCAGGCCGCCGGTGCAGATCAGCACGGAACTGCGGACTGCAGCCTCCCGCACCGCCTGGATCAGCCGCGCCCGGTTGTCCCCGACCACGGTCTGGCGGTAGTGGGGCAGGCCCAGAGACGCCAGCTCCTCGGCCAGCCAACGGGCGTTGCCATTGAGGATCGAGCCCATCAGCAGCTCGGTGCCGATGCAGAGGATTTCCACACCGGAGGGGCTCGAGGTGGGGGTCACGGCAACGGGCGCAGCGGAATCAGCGGTGGGGTTCGATGCCGGCCGAATCCGGGTGGGGGGAGCCCTCGGCGACGGATTCGACCTCCTCGTTGCTCACCAGGGCGGCCATCTGGTGGCGGCTGACGATGATCACCCCGATCAGCACCGCCGTGGCCAACCCCAGCCAGAGGAAGCGCATCTCAGCGTTGGCCAGCACCAGGGCCAGGGCCGCCAGCCACTGGGTGAAGGCATAGATCAGCACCACCGTGCGGCGGTGGCTGAAGCCCGCCCGCAGCAGGCGGTGGTGCAGGTGCCGCCGGTCGGGATAGAAGGGGGAGCGGCCGGCGCTGAGGCGCCCCATGATCACCGCCGACATGTCGGCCAGGGGCAGCGAGAGAATCAACAGCGGCAGCAGCACGCTGACGGTGGTGAGCGCTTTGGCCGGCCCGACGATGCTGATCGAGGCCAGGGCAGAAGCCGAGGAAATAGGAGCCCCCGTCGCCCATGAAGATCCGGGCCGGGTTGAAGTTGTAGCGAAGGAAGCCGAGGCAGGCCCCCGCCAGGGCCGCCGCCAGCACCCCGGCGGCGCTCTGGTTGAGGCTGAAGCTCACCGAGATCAGGCCGATGGCGGCGATGCCGCCCACCCCCGCCGCCAGACCATCGAGCCCATCGAGCCAATTGATCGCATTGGTGATGCCGACCAGCCAGATCACGGTGGCCAGCAGGCTCAGGCCATCGGGCAGCCCGATCGCTCCACTGCCGGGCCCCGCGGGGTTGAAGGGCAGATCAAGGGCCCCGATGCGCACCCCCTGGCTCCAGACGGCCATCGCCACCGCCACCTGGGCCGCCAGCCGTGGCAGGGGCGGCAGGGCGAAGAGGTCGTCGCCCAGGCCGATCACAAAAAACAGAGGGACCCCGCCAGGGTGGTCCAGATCAATTGGTCCTTGGCGGGCTCCAGGCTGCCGAACCAGCCCAGGCCCCAGACCAGGGCCAGGGCGAGGGCGAAACCGGCCACGATGCCCACGCCCCCCAGGCGCACCATCGGAATGGTGTGTTGCTTGCGGGCATCGGGCTGGTCGATCAGGCCCCAGCGCAGCCCCAAACGGCGCACCAGCGGCACAATCACAGCGGTGAGCAGGGCCGCGCTCACGAAGGTGATCATCGCGACGGCAACCGGGTTGCTGGTGATCGTCACGCGGGGGAGAGGCGGGAGTCCCGGTAGGGCCGGGAAAGCTCACCGCAAGCTTAGGGACCCTGGGCGCCGCATCAAACGGGCTGCAATTCACGGGCCGGGCCATAGAGGGGGAACCGGTCCGCCAGGGCCGCCACCCGCTCACGGCAGCGCAACTCGATCGCCACATCCTCGGGCTGCTGCAGCCGGTCGGCGATCACATCGGCCACCTCGATGAAGGCGTCAGCATCGAAGCCCCGGGTGGTGAGGGCGGCGCTGCCCAGCCGCAGGCCACTGGTGACGAAGGGGGATTCGGGATCGAACGGCACCGTGTTCTTGTTGGCGGTGATGTTGATGTCGCTCACCAGGGCGTCGGCCTGCTTGCCGGTGAGGCCCACCGAACGCAGGTCAAGCAGCACGATGTGGTTGTCGGTGCCACCGGAGACCACCCGGATCCCCCGCTCGATCAATCGGCCCGCCAGGGCCTGGGCATTGGTGACCACCCTGGCGCTGTAGGCGCGGAAGGACGGTTGCAGGGCCTCGCCGAAGGCCACGGCCTTGGCGGCGATCACGTGCTCCAGGGGGCCCCCTGGCTGCCGGGGAACACCGCCTTGTCGAACTGTTTGCCGAACTCGGCGTCGCCCGTGAGGATCAGGCCGCCGCGGGGGCCCCGCAGGGTCTTGTGGGTGGTGGTGGTGACGACGTGGCAGTGGGGGATGGGGCTGGGGTGGTCGCCCGTGGCCACCAGGCCGGCGATGTGGGCCATGTCAGCGAGCAGGTAGGCCCCCACCTCATCGGCGATGGCCCGGAAGGCGGCGAAGTCGATCGTGCGCGGATAGGCGGAGTAGCCGCAGATGATCAGTTTGGGACGGTGCTCCAGGGCCAGCTGGCGCACGGACTCGAAACTTATCTGCTCGGTGGTCGGATCCACGCCGTAGTGGAAGGCCTTGAACCACTTGCCCGACACATTCACCGGCGAGCCGTGGGTGAGGTGGCCGCCGTGGGAGAGGTCCATCCCCAGGATTGTGTCGCCGGGTTGGAGCAGGGCCAAAAAGACGGCGAAGTTGGCCTGGGCGCCGCTGTGGGGCTGCACATTGGCCCAGGCGGCCCCGAACAGCTGCTTGGCCCGCTCAATCGCCAACTCCTCGATCGCGTCGACGTGCTCGCATCCGCCGTAGTAACGCTTGTGGGGGAGCCCCTCGGCGTACTTGTTGGTGAGCACCGAGCCCTGGGCCTCCATCACCGCCTTGGAGGTGAAGTTCTCGCTGGCGATCAGCTCCAGATGGCTCTGCTGACGGTGCAGCTCCTTGGCGATCAGGGCCGCAATCGCAGGGTCGGCGCTGGCCAACGACTGGTTGAGGGCCATGCCCGAGAGGTCCGCCATGGCTGTCCCACCGCCGTTGTCAACCGATCGTAAGAAACCGGACCCCCCGCTGCCCCCCGCAGGACCAGATCGAGAGCGGGCCGAACGGTGGATGTCCAAAAAAACCGCCCCGGGGGCGGTTGGCGAGCGCGCCTGGAGAGATTCGAACTCCCGACCCTCTGATCCGTAGTCAGATGCTCTAATCCGCTGAGCTACAAGCGCTTGCTTCGCCATTCTTGACGCACGGGGGCCATCCGTCAACTCCGCTGGGGGGCCACCGACGAAGCTCCTTAGAACGAGCGCCGCAGACCGAGCGTCACAATCGGATGACGCGCCCCGGTCCGCCTGGCGGGCCCTCTTCCCATGCCGATCCGCTGGTACGGCCCCGCCGATCCCGCCGACCCCACCTACCGCCACTTCGAGCGGATCGTGAACCTCACCCTGCACGCGGCCCTGTTTGCGGCCGTGAACAGTGGTCTGTGGGTGGTGCAGGGCCTGAGGCACCCCTGGGGGCACCTGAACCTGTTGACCCTGGGTTGGGGCGCGCTGCTGGCTACGCAGCTGGTTGTTGTGTTGAGCCTGCGGCCCCAGCCGGCCCAGGAGCCACCATCGTGAGCAAAGGCCGTCCTCCTTCCCCATGGCACTCAACGCCGACCAGCTCCGCGACCTGCGCAACGCCCTGGCCGATCGGATCTACGTCCAGGTGGCCAGCTGGCATCTCTACCTGGGGGATGCGGGCCTGGCGGATGAACTGGCGGGTGAATGCGCGGCCCGGCTGGAGCTCGGGCCTGTGATTTGCGCCCGCCAGGCGCTCGAAGCCGTGCAGGTGTCGATCGGCGGCGGCAGCGGCCGCCTGCCCCTCTCCAGACTGGTTCCAGCTGGGCAACTGCAGGATCTCGAAGACGTCCTTCAGGACTTCGGACCTTGAGCGGTGCGACCGATAGGGTGGCCTTACCTGCAGAGCGTCCGTGCTGGTGATCGAGGTGACCAACGCCCGCGACGTGGTCCGCCAGCGCATTGGCCGCCTGGGCAGCCGCCTGATCGGCAAGGTGGTGGACGCGGAGGCCCAGGTGGAGCGGGCCCTGATCCAGGAGCTCGAAACGGCCTTTCGCGACTTCGGCATCGAAGCCCGCATCTTCTCGGTAGATGGCCCCCAGATGATGGGCCGCAGTCACCTGGAGATCCCGGTTCAGGTGCGCGAGGAACGCGTGGTGCGCCTGGCCGACGGCAACTCCTAGCGAGCGCCAGGTAGCAGCGCCAACAGCCTTCGGCGCAGATCAGCCGTGAGCTGACGGGCCTCCGGCACACCAATGGCGCTGGCCAGGGCCCCGTAGACCACCAGGCCCACGGCACCACAGACACTGGTTTCGAACAGTCGTCCGACCAGGGTTGCGGGCCAGTCCACGGCCAGCGAAAGGCCCCAGGCCACCAGACCAGCGGCGATCGCCGCGGCCAGCAGCTGCAGGCTGTCGCGGCCCCAGACGCGCAGGGGCAGGCCCCCAGCCGCTTCTGCAGCGCCAAGAGCAGCCCCAGGCAGGTGATCAGGTTGACGGCCACCGTCGCCAGCACCAGCCCGGGGGCGCCGAAGTTGAGGGCCGGCAGCTGCAGGCCCCAGGGGTGGGGCCGCCCACCAGGGTCCAGTCGAAGACCACGTTCAGGCCGATGCCCGCCATCGAAAAGCGGAAGGGGGTGGTGCCATCGCCCAGGGCATAGAAGACCCGCACGATCACATCCCGACCCAGGTAGGCCGGCATGCCAACCCCGTAGGCCATCAGCAACCCGGTCACCAGGGCCGTGGCGCCGCCGTTGAAGGCGCCCCGCTGGTAGACGAGTGCCACGATCGGCCCGGCCAGGGCCACGAACAAAGCTCCCAGAGGCAGCATGCTGGCGGTGGAGAGCATCAACCCCTGGCGGATGCGACCGATCAGCTCAGGCCGGTCCTGCGGCGCCGTGAGCCGAGCGAACACGGGCAGCAGCGGCACCAGCAGGGCATTGGAGAGCAGCCCCAGGGGTGTCTGCACCAGCAGACCGGCATAGCCGAGGCCGGCCGCCGCCCCCAGGATCCCTGAAGCGAAGAACAGATCGGTGAACACATTGATCTGCAGCATCCCCGAGGAGAGGGTGGCCGGCCCCATCACCTGCAGCACCTCCCGCACCCCCTCGTGGCGCCAGTCCCAGACCAGGCGGAGCTGGCCGAGCCCCTGACGAGCGAGGGCGGGCAGCTGGATCAGCCACTGCAGCACCGCCCCCAGGAGGGTCGAGCCCGCCAGCACCGCCCCCCAGCATTGCCTGGTCGGGGGCGGCAATCGCCGGACCCACCTGCCACCAGAGGATCCCCAGGCCTGCGATCACCGCCACGCTCGAGAGCAGCGGGCTCACCGAAGGCAGCCAGAACTCATCGGCGGCGTTGAGGGCCCCGAAGCCCAGGCCGATCAGACCCGCGAACAGGGCCATCGGCGCCATCCAGCGCAGCTGGATCACGGCGTTGGCATGGATGTCCGGCGCCAGGGCCGGCCCCACCAGACGGATCAGCGGATCGGCGGCCAGCACCAGCACGATCGTCACCCCGATCAGGCCCACCCCCACCAGGGTGTTGATCGCCGCCAGCACATGGGCCCCCTCGGCGCGGGGACGCCGGGCCAGCACGCTGACCATGGCGCTGTGGAACGGCCCGTTGATGCCCCCCAGCAGGATCAGCAGAAACCCCGGGAGCACGTAGGCGTAGTTGTAGGCGTCATAGGCCGCCCCCACCCCGAAGGCGGCGGCGATCACCTGCTGACGCACCAGGCCGGCCACCTTGCTCAGGGCCGTGGCCACCGCAACGATCAGGGCGATGCGGCGCAGGGACTTCGCCATCAGGGTCTGACCGCCGGCCGCGCAGGTGGGCTGATTCTCCACCGCACCCAACCCCTCACCCCACCTCCATGTCCGCGCAGGTCCCCGCCCACCCATCGGCCCCCGTTCCCGTGCTCCGTTTCGAGCCCCTGGTGGAGGGGGTGTTGCGCAAGCGCTACAAGCGCTTCCTGGCGGACATCGAACTGGCCGATGGGCAGCTGGTGACGGCCCACTGCCCGAACACCGGCCCAATGACCGGCGTGCTGATCCCCGGCGGCCGCGTGCGCCTGCGCCACGACCCCCGGCCCGAGCGCAAGCTGGCCTGGACCTGGGAGCAGGCGGAGGTGCCCGGGGCCGATGGGACCCCGATCTGGGTGGGGGTGAACACGGCCCTGCCCAACCGCCTGGTGCGGGCGACGATCGAGGCTGGGCTCCTGGAGCCCTGGCTGGGGCCGATCGGCGCGATCCGGCCCGAGGTGGCCTACGGCGCCGGAAAGCGCAGCCGCATCGACCTGCTGCTCATCCCCAGCGAAGCAGCGCCGGACCCGCGGCCGATCTACTTAGAGGTCAAGAACACCACCTGGAGCGAGGGCACCCTGGCCCTGTTCCCCGACACCGTCACCGAACGCGGGCAGAAACACCTGGTGGAGCTCATCGATCTGCTTCCCGAGGCCCGAGGGGTGCTGGTGCCTTGCCTGAGCCGCGCCGATGTGGAGCGCTTCGCCCCTGGCGATACCGCCGACCCGCGCTATGGAGCCCTGTTCCGTCAGGCCCTGAGCGCCGGCGTGGAGGTGTTGCCCTGCCGCTACCGCTTCAGCGCCGAAGCCGTGCACTGGCTGGGCCTGGCGAGCCTGGATGGTCAGGCGTGATGGTGGTAGGTGATGCCGCGGCAAGGGAGTTTGGTGCTCGCAGCCCGCTCCGGCGGCATCCCTGTAACCAAGCAGGAAGCGAGCGAGGGTCTCGATATCAGCGAGCACGGCATGGAGGCTGACCCCGACTTCGTCTCCTCCTCCAGCTGAGCCACTCGGTCCAGCCTGTTTCCCTGTGGACCCGCGGCCTCCGCCGCGGGTTTTTCGTCCGCCCGGCCGGCGGTCCCCATAGAGTCGTCAGCAGCCTTGCCTGAACCACGTGGATACCCGTGCTTTCAAGCGCTCGCTTCACCATTCAGAGCGCTACAACCGCCGGGGATTCGGTCGGGCCGAGGAGGTGGCGGGCAGCCTGGAGCAGGCCTACCAGAGCGATCTGATCGCCAGCCTCCGGGACAACGGTTATCAGCTTCAGCACGGTCGCCTGAGCGTCCGCCTGGCCGAGGCCTTCGGCTTCTGCTGGGGGGTGGAGCGGGCCGTGGCGATGGCCTATGAAACCCGCCGCCACTACCCCAGCGAGCGGATCTGGATCACCAACGAGATCATCCACAACCCCTCGGTGAACGATCACCTGCGCGAGATGAACGTGCAGTTCATCGCCGTGGAGGAAGGGGTCAAGGATTTCTCCGAGGTGGGCACCGGCGATGTGGTGATCCTGCCGGCCTTCGGGGCCACGGTGCAGGAGATGCAGCTCCTCAATGAGCGCGGCTGCCACATCGTCGACACCACCTGCCCCTGGGTTTCCAAGGTGTGGAACACCGTGGAGAAGCACAAGAAACACGCCTTCACGTCGGTCATTCACGGCAAGGTCAAGCACGAGGAAACGCTCGCCACCAGCTCCTTCGCCGGCACCTACCTGGTGGTGCTCGACCTGACCGAAGCCCGCATGGTCTGCGACTACATCCGCGGCCACGGCGACCGCTCCGCTTTCATGGCCCGTTTCGCCAATGCCTGCTCCCCCGGCTTCGACCCTGACCGCGACCTGGCGCGGGTGGGGGTGGCCAACCAGACCACCATGCTCAAGAGCGAAACCGAGGAGATCGGTCGAATGTTCGAGCGCACGATGCTTGAGCACTACGGCCCGACCGCGCTCAACGACCACTTCCTGGCCTTCAACACCATCTGCGATGCCACCCAGGAACGTCAGGACGCGATCTTCGCCCTGGTGGACGAACCGCTGGATCTGATCGTGGTCATCGGTGGCTACAACTCTTCCAACACCACCCATCTGCAGGAAATCGCCGTCAGCCGCGGCATCCGCTCCTTCCACATCGACACCCCCGAGCGCATCGGTCCGGGGAACCGCATCGAGCACAAGCCCCTGGGGGGCGAACTGGAAACCGTCGAGCCCTTCCTTCCCGCTGGCCCCCTGCGGGTCGGCATCACCTCCGGCGCCTCCACCCCTGACCGGGTGGTGGAGGATGTGATCCGCCAGCTGATGGCCCTCAGCGAAACCTGATTCGCTGGCACAACCGCCACGGTTTCCCCTGGGTCAAGCCCCTAGATTGCCTCTCTCAGCTCCATCAGAACCCTTGGGAGACCGGAGCCCTTTGACCTCGTCTCCCACACGCACGGAACCGCCCACGGCCTCCGCCCCTGGGCTTCGCCTCAGCTCTGACGAACGGGTGCGCTGCTACCGGAGCGCGTTCGCCGATCTGATGGAGATGTGCGCCCCATCCGAGCTGGTCACCCACTATCTCGATCGCCACGAGGGCTGGTTTCGTCGCTGCGCGGCGCCGATGAAGGTGGCGCCGATCGGTGCCAACGGCTATGCCCTCACCCTGGGGCGCTTCGGCAACTTCGGCTTCGAGGTTGAGCCGAGCATCGGCCTGGAACTGCTGCCCCAGAGCGCCGGGGTGTACCGAATCGTCACGGTGCCCCTGGGGGCGGCCGGAGAAAGCGAGCCCAGCTCGCTCTACGACGTGGAGTTCAACGCCTCCCTGAGGCTGGTGGACTCGATCGACGCCCTCGGCGATGCTCCGCCGGGCCCCCTCACCCAGGTGCGCTGGGAGCTTGATCTGAGCGTCTGGATCAAGCTTCCCAGCCTGATCGGGCTGCTGCCGGAGCCTCTGGTGCAGAGCAGCGGTGACCACCTGCTCCGTCAGATCGTGCGTCAGATCTCCCGCAAGCTCACCTGGAAGGTGCAGGAAGATTTCCACGCCGCCCACGACCTGGAATGCCCCCCAGGCGCCGGGCGCAGTTCTAGGGCAGGGGCCCTAGGCCGGTGGGCTCAGGATTTTCCCGACGATCTGAAGCCCGGTGAAGGTCTGCCAGAGGAACAGGGTCAGGGCTGTCATGTTCAGCCCCACATGCACCTTTCGGGCGATCAGGTTGCCCTGCTGGATCTGTGGCACCAGCGCCACCGCCACGGTGATCAGCGCAGCGATCCCGAGGCCTGCGATCAGGTGCGGGGCGACGAACAGCTTGCCATTGTTGAGGTAGGTGACGGCCATGCCCCCGAAGCTGCCCAGCACCGTCAGCACCAGCACCAGGCTGCCCACCTTGAAATGACGCTGGGCGAACTTGCCCTTGATCAGTTCCTTGCGCTGTTCGGGCTCCGCCAGCCGGGTGCGCTTGGCCTTGATGCCCAGATACAACGCATAGAGCGAGAGGGCCCCCAGCACGGCCATCAAGAGCGGATGGACGAAATTCAGGGCAAAGGCGAGGGCGTCCGGCATGGGTGGTGGCGCAATCCAGCCGAAGCTAAACCGGCAGGCCCGTCCCGGGGCAAGCGCGAACGACGATCCCCTGCCTCCACGGAAGCGTGCTCAATGGAGAAAGTGGCGCCGCCCGGTGGTGACCATCGCCAGGCCCAGCTCATCGCAGGCGGCGATCGAATCGCCGTCGCGCACACTGCCCCCGGGCTGAATCACCGCCGCGATGCCGTGCTCCGCCGCCAGGCGCACCGTGTCATCGAAAGGGAAGAAGCCATCGCTGGCGAGCACCGCCCCTTGGGCCGCGCCGCCGGCCGCCTCCAGGGCGAGGCGGGCCGAGCCCACGCGGTTCATCTGACCGGCGCCGATGCCCAGGCTGCGGTTCGCTCGGGCCACGGCAATGGCATTGGAGCGCACATGGCGCACCAAGCGCCAGGCGAAACGGAGATCGTCGAACTCCTCGGCCGTGGGCGCCCGGCGGCTCACCACCTGCCAGAGCCGTTCATCGACAGGCCTGTCATCGGGTTGTTGCACCAGCACGCCCCCGAGCACGCTGCGCAGTTGCTGATCGGCGGCCCGGCCGATCGCCGCCGGGCTCAGTTCCAGCAGGCGCAGGTTGCCCTTGGCCGCCAGCCGCTGCCGGGCCTCCTGGGAGAAGGAGGGCGCCACCACGCACTCCAGGAACAGGCTGGCCAGATGGGCCGCCGCCGCCCCGTCCACCGGCGTGTTCAAGGCCACGATCCCCCCGAACGCCGAGACCCGATCAGCCTCCAGGGCCCGCTCCAGGGCCTCGGCGGTGCTGGCGCCGGTGGCCACGCCACAGGGGTTGGTGTGCTTGACCACCACCGCCGCCGGCCGCTCGGCCCCGGGGGCACCCGAGAGGGCGTCGCCGTAGCCGAACTCGCGCACGGTGGCGAGGGCGGCCTCCAGATCGATCAGGTTGTTGTAACTGAGCTCTTTGCCCTGGAGCTGCTCGGCGCCACCCCAACCGGCCCCAGGGGCCGAGAACCACTGGGCGCTCTGGTGGGGGTTTTCGCCGTAACGCAGGCTCTGGCGCAGGGGCAGGGCGAGCTTGAAGACAGCGCCGCTGGTGGTGTCCTCAAGCTCCGAGCGGTCCGATGGGGAGGCGGCCAACCGCTCCCCCATCCAGGCACTGATGGCGGTGTCGTAGCTGGCGGTGTGGCGGAAGGCCTCCAGGGCCAGTTGCGCCCGGTAGGCCCCATCCACGGCTCCGGCCGCCAGGGCGGCCAAAAACTGTCGTATTGGTCTGGGCTGGTGAGCACGGCCACATCGGTGTGGTTCTTGGCCGCCGCCCTCACCATCGCCGGCCCACCGATGTCGATGTTTTCGATCGCCATCTCCCAACTCACGGCTGGATCGGCCACCGTTTCCCGAAACGGATACAGATTCACCACCACCACGTCGATGGCCTCGATCCCCTGGGCGACCAGATCCGCCTGGTGGGAGGGGTCCTGGCGCTTGGCCAGGATGCCGCCGTGGATGCGCGGGTGCAGGGTCTTGACCCGCCCACCGAGGATTTCCGGTGCCCCGGTGTGCTCGGCCACGCGGGTGACCGGCAGGCCCGCGGCCTCCAGGGCCGCCGCCGTGCCACCGCTGGAGAGCAGCCGGAAGCCGTGGGTGTGATGGAGCGCTTGAGCCAGCGGCACCAGACCCTGCTTTTCCGACACACTCAGAAGGGCAGTGGGCGCCATCTCAATCGCTGAGGCTGCCGCCCCAACCTACGCAGCGAAGCTCAAGCGACCATGGCCGACGACCAACTCAGAGCCGGCCCCGTCGGGGCCAGCCACCGCCTGGTGCTGCTGCATGGCTGGGGGCTGATGCCGACGACCTGCTGGAGCTGGGGGAGCTGCTCGTCGATGGCGACACCGAAGTGGTGGCCCTGCAGGCGCCGGAGCCCCATCCGCTGGGGGTGGGCCGCCAGTGGTACGACCTGCAGCCGATCGACTGGACGAAACTGCCGGCGGCGCGGGTGAACCTGAGGGAGCGACTCAACACCCTGGGGGAGAGCGTGCCCCTGGGGCGCACCACCGTGCTGGGTTTTCCCAGGGAGCTGCCATGGGTCTGGATGTGGCCAGTGGCCTTCCCATCGCTGGACTGATCGCCTGCAGCGGCTACCCCCATCCGGACTGGCAACCACAGACGCCCCTGACGCGGGTGCTGCTCACCCACGGCACCGACGATCCGGTGGTTCCCTATGGGGCCAGTGAGGAAGTGGCCCGTCGACTGGAGGAAGCCAACGGCGACGTGGTGCTGCACGGCTTCGACGGCGGCCACACGATCGATCCAGCGCTGTTCCCTCTACTGAAAAGGTTCCTGAGGCAGAGCCGCTCAGCGACACAACCCCAGGAATGATCCCTGGCGGAATCGAGCGCGTTCAGACGAAGGCGTACTCGTACTCCTCCATCTCCTCCCAGTCGTCGGAGCCCATGGACTCCAGGCCAGCAAAGAGAGTTTCCTCACCGATGCGATCGACGATCACCCGCAGAGAGGGGAACAGGAAATGGTTCTCCTCGGCGTACTGAGCGCTGAACAGCCCCTTTTCGCCCCAGAAGAAGCGATCGGTGGTGTGCTCGTTGCGACGCACGTTGAGAATGGCGGGTGCCGCCAGAGTGGACTCGGCGATGTAACGACGAGCTGCCGTGACGGGCTTGTGCTCGCCGGTCTCGAGGTTGTGGGTCGGCACATGGGCCAGGACCCGTTGGCCGGCGAGACGACGACGACTGATCCGCTTGCGCTTCTTGGACATACAACCACTCCCGTTCAAGGGAGGCTTAAAAGGGACAGGGTGGGTGGACGCTGGGCGCACCACCACGGCAGAGGCCCCCCGATGGGGGAGGTCCGGCACGCCCATACATTCAGTCAGTCCGAGGGGGTCCGGAGAATCCGAGCCGTGACCCACTGACCTGGGGAGAGGTCAGTGGCGACAGAGAGGGGCGTCCGCCTCTGCTGTAACCTTGGCGCAAGCGAATCGCAACAAGGCGGTCACGACAGGAATCCGCGGTCCGCTTCCGGGCTGCGAAGTATTGGTCGATACTGCCACCCTAAGACTTTTTCCTGGATTTCCAACATCCGATCGGGAAATTCATTCGCCCTTCCGCGGCCGAGTCCCTGAATGCAGGTCTCCGAAAGGTTTCTTGCCCTGCTCCAGCAGCAGCTGGCCCAGTTCACGGACCGCCTGGACCTCCGTTCGCTGGTGGTCTACCTGGCCCTGCCCACTCCCGAGGGCAAGCCCGCGCTGGTGCCGGTGGGCTCCTGGCCCCTCGATGGAACCCCTCTGCCACCAGTTGAAAACGACACCGAGCTGCGCCTGCCGGATGCCCAGCGCCGCTGGCTGGCCCTGCGCCATGAACAGGTGCTGCTGGGGGCCCTGCGGGTGGAGACCAACCAGCTGCCCTGGTCCGAACCCCTGACCCAGCGCCTGCAGGCCACCGCCAACGGCCTCACCCTGGCCCTCTGCCTCGACCTGGAGCAGCAGCGCCTGCGTGATCAACTCCTGCGCCAGGACCAGCAGCTCCGCCTGCTGGTGCACCAGCTGCGCAATCCCCTGGCGGCCCTGCGCACCTTCGGTCAGTTGCTGCTGCGCCGGCTTGACGGTGATCAGGCCAACCGCCTGCTGGTGGAGGGCCTCTTGGCCGAAGAACAGCAGCTGAACCGCTACGTGGACGCGATCGATCGACTGGCGGGCCCGCTGCAGCTGGCTCCAGGGCCGGCGGAACCCCAACCGCTGCTGCTCCCCCTCGCTCACCAACGCGGGCGCGCGCGACCTGCAGGATCTGCTGAGCCCGCTGCTGCAACGGGCCGCGGCCACCGCGTCGCTCCAGGGGCGCCGCTGGCGTTCCAGCGATCCACTCCCCCCTGGCGCGGAGATGCCGGGGCCGTGGCCGAAATCCTGGCCAACCTGCTGGAGAACGCCTTCCGCTACAGCCCCCGGGGGCGGAGGTCGGCCTGCTGGCCCAACCCCTTGGGGCGGGCCTTCGACTCACGGTCTGGGATGGCGGCGCGGCGATCGAAGCGGGTGAACGGGAGGCGATCTTCGGCCGAGGCGTGCGGGGCGCCCGCGGCAACGGCAGCAGCGGCACCGGACTGGGGCTGGCCCTGGCACGGGATCTGGCCCGTTCCCTCGGCGGCGACCTGCAACTGGTGGTTCCGCCGGCGGCGCTGGATCCGGCCCTGCCGGCTGAGGGCAATGCCTTCACCCTGGAGCTGCCGGCGGCCACGGGGGCGCTCACGCCCAGCCCAGCACCACCAGCAGGGCCGTGAGGAGCAGGGCCAGGGAGGCACTCCATTCCACGCAGGCGCCATAGCTGTCGCCGCTGTGGCCCCCCAGCCGGCGCCCGAGACCCAGGGGCACCAGCAGCGCGGGGATTACGCCGCTCCAGAGCACCCAGGGCCAGGCGCCCATGGCCCCCAACCCGGCCCAGAAGCCCCACAGCACCAAGGTGGGCCTCAGCTCTCGCCCCAGCCCCCGCCAGTGGCGGCGATGGAACCCCGCCGTCCCCTCTGCTTCCGGGCGCAGGTAAGGGAACCACTCGATCGCCACCAGGGGGCGATCCGCCCCCACACCGACGCCGCCACCAGGGCCGCCGGCACGGCCGGTGGCGCCAGGGCCGCCAGGGTGACCAGGGCCGCGCTGCGGAGCAACAGCGCCTGCACCAGGGCCTGCACGCCTGCGGCCCCCACCCGGCTGTCCGCCATCGCCTCCAGGCAGCGCTCCCCCGCCCCGAGGCCATCGGCGGTGTCCATGGCCCCATCCATGTGCAGCCCCCGGTGAGCCAGAGCTCCAGGGCGATCACCAGGGCCACCTGGGCGGCCACGGGAATCCGGCCGTCACTCGCCCACCACAGCAACCCTTGAACGGCGCCGATCGCCAGGCCGATCCAGGGGGCGAAGCGGGCGATGCGCTCGAAGCGCGGCCGCGGCCAGGGGCCCAGGGGCAGAACGCTGTAAAAGACCCAGGCGCCGGCCAGATCCTCCAGCCAGCGGGGGGCAGGCCATGGCCGCTGCGGGGGCATGGCCTGCCACACGGAAGGCTCTGATCCTGCCGCGGCGCGGCCTAGGTTCGAAAGCTGCCCCCGCCTGCCTGCCTTGACCCGCCCGGCTGACGGGGCCGCCTTCGCCTTCGAGATCACGGCCCGTTGCCCCCGCACCCGGGCCCGCACCGGCCGCTTCCACACCCCCATGGCGTGGTGGGAACCCCTCGGTTCATGCCCGTCGGCACCGCCGCCACGGTGAAGGGCGTGACCGCCTCCCAGCTCGGCGCCACCGGCGCCCAGATGGTGCTGGCGAACACTTACCACCTGCACCTGCAGCCGGGCGAGCAGGTGGTGGAAGAGGCCGGCGGGCTGCACCGCTTCATGGGCTGGGAGGGCCCTTTGCTCACCGATTCAGGCGGCTTCCAGGTGTTCAGCCTCGGGGCGATCAATCGCATCGACGACCACGGCGTGGTGTTTCGCTCCCCCGGGACGGGGCCCGGATCACGCTCACACCAGAGCGCTCGATGGAGATCCAGATGGCCCTGGGCGCCGATGTGGCGATGGCCTTCGACCAGTGCCCCCTATCCAGCCAGCGAAAACGACGTGGCCGAAGCCTGCACGCGCACCCAGCGCTGGCTGGAGCGCTGCTGCGCCGTCCACAGCCGCGGCGACCAGGCCCTGTTCGGCATCGTGCAGGGGGGCGTCTTCCCCCATCTGCGCGAGCGCTCCCTGCGGGAGGTGGCGTCTTTCGACCTGCCGGGCCTGGCCGTCGGTGGGGTGAGCGTGGGCGAACCGGTGGAGGAGATGCACCGCATCGTGCGCCAACTGGGGCCCCTGCTGCCGGAGCGCAAGCCCCATTACCTGATGGGGGTGGGCAGCCTGCGGGAGATGGCGATCGCCGTCGCCCAGGGCATCGACCTGTTCGACTGCGTACTGCCCACCCGCCTCGGGCGCCACGGCACGGCCCTGGTGGGGGGCGAGCGCTTCAACCTGCGCAACGCCCGTTTCCGCCACGACCACACGCCCCTTGATCCGAGCTGCCCGTGCGTGGCCTGCCGCGGCCACAGCCGTGCCTACCTGCACCACCTGGTGCGCAGCGAGGAAATGCTGGGGCGCACCCTGCTCAGCCTGCACAACCTCACCCAGCTGATCCGCTTCACCGACGCCATGGCCCGGGCGATCGCCGAGGGGATCTTTTCGGAGGATTTCGCTCCCTGGGAACCGGCCTCTACGGCCGCACACACGTGGTAGCGTCCGATTTCAGACCTTGTTCACCTTCCGGGATGGTCGCTTTCAATCTGCATCTGCTGGCCCAGCTACCTGAGGCCTATCAGGCCTTCGGTCCCCTGGTCGACATCCTGCCGATCATCCCCCTGTTCTTCCTGCTGCTCGCCTTCGTGTGGCAGGCCTCGGTGGGCTTCCGCTGAGCCAGCTATTGGGAGGCGTCGGTGGCTTCAGCCTCGACCCTCAACCTCCTCTGAGCACGGCCCAGGCGAAGGCTGGCAGCGAAAGCATCCGTCGCCAGCGGGTGGGTTCCTTCAGCAACCGGTAGAGCCATTCGATGTGCAGAGCTCCCATCCAGGCGGGGGCTCTTTTTTATGACCAGACCAGACATCAAAGCTGCCGCCGACCCCCATCCACAGGCCGGGCTGACCCTGATGCAGCCTCTGGACCCAGAGTTCCTGACGGGGCACCCCAAGGGCCGCCAGCACCAGGTCGGGCCGGGCTGCCAACAGCTCCCGCTCCAGGGCGGGCCAGGCTTCCTCGGGCTGGTAGCCATGGAGCGCAGCGGTCAGTCGCAACGACGGCCAGCGCTCCAGCAGCTGCCGTTTCAAGGCCGCCATCACCTCGGGACTGGCCCCCACCAGGGCCACGGACCAGCCCACCTCAGCGGCATGGACGAGCAGGGCGTGGGCCAGCTCGATGCCCGGGCTGCGCCGCACCCTGAGGCCCTGACGCCCCAGGGCCCAGACCACCCCCGCCCCATCGGGAATCACCAGCTGGGCCGCCGCGATCGCCTGCCCCAGGGGGCGATCCGCCCGGGCGGCCATGGTCATCTCCGCGTTCAGGGTCACGAGCTGACCGCCACCGTGGGCGTGCAGGGCGATCGCCGCCGCCCGCACATCCGGGCAGACATCCACGGGCACGCCCAGCACGTGGGCCCGCTCCCCCAGCTCAGGCAACCGCTCGGTCGTCATCGATGCCATCAGGGCCAGGGCTGCAGGTGAGAATCTATGGCTGGATCAGCGTTCGTCCCCGCCGCCGACGCCGCACCCGCCCCTTCGGATGACCCTCTCCAGCACCGACCTCGCCAGCGACCACAGCGCCGGCGCCCTCCCCCAGGCCTGCGCCGCGGCCGAGCCGCCCAACGCCCCGATGCGGCTCAGTGACGCCGAGGCGCGCCGCATCCTGGGCCAGCTGGACGAGCAGATCGAGGCTGTGGTGCTGAGGCGTCAGCACCCGATCACCGGCCTGCTGCCCGCCAGCACGGCCCACACGGTTCACGGCAACTACGGCGATGCCTGGGTGCGTGACTGCGTCTACTCGATCCAGTGCGTCTGGGGGCTGGCCCTGGCGCACCGCCGCCTGGGGCAGGATCCCACCCGGGTGTTCGAGCTGGAGCAGCGGGTGCTGCAGCTGATGCGCGGGCTGCTGAACGCGATGCTGCGCCAGGCCCCGAAGCTGGAGCGCTTCAAGCACAGCCTGGCGCCCCTCGATGCCATCCACGCCAAGTTCGACACCGCCACGGGCAATCCGGTGGTGGCTGACGACGGCTGGGGCCATCTGCAGCTGGACGCCACCGGACTGTTTCTGCTGCAGATCGCCCAGCTGACCCGCGCCGGCCTGGTGGTGGTGCAGACCAGCCATGAGCGTGACTTTCTCCAGAACCTCGTCTACTACGTGGCCCGGGCCTACCGGGTGGCGGATTACGGCATCTGGGAGCGGGGCGACAAGGGCAACCACGGCCTGCCCGAGCGCAACGCCAGCTCGATCGGCCTGGTCAAGGCGGCCCTCGAGTCGCTCGACGGGCTCGATCTCTACGGGCCCCACGGGGACGGCCGCAGCCGCCTGCACATTCCCCACGACGCGATCGTGCGCTTGCGCCGCGCCCTCCAGGGGTTGCTGCCGCGCGAATCGGCCAGCAAGGAGGTGGACAGCGCCTGCCTGTCGGTGATCGGCTACCCCGCCTGGGCGGTGGAGGATCCGCGCCTGATCCAGCGCACGCGCACCAAGATCCGCGAGGTTCTCGGCGGCACCTACGGCTACAAGCGCTTCCCCGCGACGGCCACCAGACGGTGGTGGAAGACCACGCCAGGCTCCACTACGAACGGGAGGAGCTGGCGGCCTTCACCGCGATCGAATGCGAATGGCCCCTGTTCTTCGCCTATGAGCTGGTGACGGCCTGCTGCGAGGAGCGCTGGCAGGAGGCCTGGCAGTGGCGCCAGCGCCTCGAGGCCGTGAGCGTGGTGGTGGAGGGGTGCCGCTGCTGCCGGAGCTCTACCTGGTGCCCGAAGCGGCGATCGAGATCGAGCGGGCCATGCCGGGCAGCCAGCACCGGGTGGCCAACCCCAATGTGCCCCTGCTCTGGACCCAGAGCCTCACCTGGCTCGGCGATCTGATGCTCAACGGGCTGCTGCTTCCCGCCGATCTCGACCCCTGCGGCCGCCGCCATGGCCGGGCCCTCGGCGCTGAAAAGGTGCTCGTGGGCCTGGTGCCCGCCAACGCGTCGATCGCCGCAAGCCTCAGCGAGGCTGGCCTGCCGGTCACGGAGCCCACGGCCGCAACAGGCTCTGGCCGCCCGCGGGTGGCCAGCTCGAAGGAGCTCTCCGAGCGCATGGCCAACGTGGGCCGCAATCCCCGCCTGGGGTTGAGCGGCCACCCGCCGGTACGCATGGAGGCCATGGCCACGGGGAGGCTGTACACCCATGGCGGCCGCACCCTGGCCTTCCTGCCGGCGGTGCTGGAGGAAGGCACCTTCTACCTGGCCGATGATCCGGAACAGCTCGCCGACACCGTCGGCAGCGAGCTGCGCCACTTGCAACGGCACTGGCGCGGCGGCGGCGTGCCACTGCTCTTGATCCCGGTGGCCGAAGGGCCCTTCCAGCGCAACCCCGAAGCCTTCCTGCGTCTTGGGGAGAACCTCCGCAGTGGCCTGCTCGAATCGGTTCCCGTACAGCTGACCAGCCTCGATGCGGTGCTCGATCAGTTGGGCTGTGTGGCCTTGCCGCCCGAGGCGCTTCCGAAGTCGGCACCGATCGAAGACGTCGATCCGCTGCTGCGGGCCAGCACCAGCCGGCAGCCGCTCACCGCCCGGCAGGAACTGGAGCTTGAACTGGAGGCCGTCGCTGTGGCCGACCTGGCCCAGCGGTTGTGGCAGAGCACCTCACTGCCTGAGCAGGCGGAGCTGCTCGAGCAACTGGTGCGCCGGCTGGGGCCCCATGCGATCCTGCAGAGCCCTTCCAGCAGGGGGCCGGTGAAGCTGCTGGCCCTCGTGGAGACGATCTACCACCGGGCCCTGGCCGAGGCCGAGTGGAGCGTGGTGCGGCGCTGCGCCGGCGTGATGGGGTTGGTTCATCCCCAGTTGGAGGATGCGCTCACCGATCTGCTCGTGCGCCAGAAGCAGGTGGTGGTGGGGCGCAACTACACCCACGACTCTTTGATCAGCCAACCCCAGGGCAGCCTGGCGATCGCGGCGATGATCGAGCGCTTCAGCGGCGAGGACGGCCGCGAATGCATGCTCCAGCAGGAACTGCTGCTGGCCCTCGATGGCCTGGCCCGGTTGGAGCCGGCCCTGCTCAGCGGCAGCCTCACCCTGCAGCTGGGTCAGCTGCTGCTGCTGCTCACCGGCGAACTGGCCAGCGAGCGCGACCTGCCCGCCGATGACGCCTTCGAGGCCCTCTGCGACCTGCCCCCACGCGATCCGGCGCCGGCTGCGGGCGGTGCTGGCCGACGCCGACCACGCCAAGGCGGCCCTGCAACGCAAGGAGCAGCTGCACGTCAGCGGGCGCGTGCGCTGGGAGGTGCCTGACCCCCTGGAGGATCTCCCCAGCGGCGGCAACTGGCTGCAGCACCGGCAGCGGCTGGGGGCGTTGCAGCGGGTCCCGGGCGAGTTCTACGCCGGCATCTGGAACCTGCTGCACCACTGCCAGGGGGTGGTGATCGGCGACAAGCTGGAGCGGCGCAACCGCCTGGATGGCGATCTGGTTGCGGAGATGACGGCCGGGGAACGCAACTTCGCCTCCCTTGTGGAGCACCTGCTCAGCAAGATCGAGGCCCCCGAGTACCGGCAGCTCTGCACCGAAACGCTGCTCTCCCTGATCGCCTTCATCGAGGCCAACCCCCGGGTGGAGTTCGCCGATTACCTGGCGCTGGATGTGGTGATCGGCCACGCCGTTCGCGTGGGCTGGCAACAGAAGCACACCTACCAGAACGCCTCCAGCTATCCGCTGCACAAGGCGGAAGCCTGGGAGCACTTCTATGGAGCCTCACCGGCGGATTGCCGGCGTTGGCAGATCCTGGCCCTGAAGGAACTCACCCAGCTCAGCTGAAGGCTGGTCTGGAGGCGCCCCCAGCCCGGCGGCCTCAGATCGGGTGCTTCAGGGCCATGCACTGGGCGGGGTGCTCCACCGCCTGCTCGATCAGGTCGGCCAGCTGCAGGGCTCTCGAGGCCTGCAGCCCGTCCACCGCCGGGGTTTCGCGGCCACGGACGCACTGGAGGAAGTGCTCGAGTTCGGCGTAGAGGGGCTCGATCGAGGTGGTGATCACCTCTTCGATGAAGCCATCATTGCGGTAGAGGAGCTCGCCGTGGTCGGCGGAGATCGACTGGCGGGCCCGGCGGTGGATGCGCAGGCTGCGGTTGAGGAAATCCGTTTCCACCAGGCTGTCGCGGCAGTGCGCGCTGAGGCTGCGGATCTTGCGGTGGGCCATCTTGCTGGCGGTGAGGCTCGCCACCACTCCGTTGGCGAAACCCAGGGTGGCGTTGACGTAATCGATCGGCCCCTCGGCGCTGCAGCCGCCGGCGGCCGCCAGGCGCACCACAGGGGCCCCGGCCAGCTCCAACACCAGATCGATGTCGTGGATCATCAGGTCGAGCACCACCGACACATCGTTCGCCCGGTCGGGGTTGGGGCTGTGGCGGCGGGCCTCCAGCACCACCACATCCTCATTGGCCACCACCTTGAGCAACTCGCGGAAGGCGGGGTTGAAGCGCTCGATGTGGCCCACCTGCAGCAGCCGGCCAGCGGATTCGGCGGCTTGGATCAACTCGGCGGCCTCCTCCTGGCTGGCGGCGATCGGCTTTTCGATCAGCACATGCACTCCAGCCTTGAGGCAAGCCATGCCCACCCCGTGGTGCAGGAGGGTCGGCACGGCGATGCAGACCGCCTCCACCTGGCCGAGCAGCTCATGGTAATCGGCCACCCAGCGGCAATCGAACTGCTCCACCGCCAGCTGACCCCGTTCGGCGTCGGGGTCGGCCACCGCCACCAGCTCGGCGTCGCGCAGCAGGCTGAGCACCCGGGCATGGTGCCAGCCCATGTTGCCGATACCGATGACGCCCACTTTCACCGGGGTCATGGCATCGGTCATTGCGTCACTGTCCACCGGACACCCATTGGGGGAATTATCAACGATCAGCTTCCCTCCCGTACCGATCGTTCACTGGAGCGGTCCTGAGGGCGCTCATCGGGGCCGTCGTTGCTGGGGCGCCGGACGATCTGCACCCGGTCGATGCGGGGGCCATCCATGGCCATGATCTCAAAACCGTGGCCCTGCCAGCGCAGGCTTTCGCCGGCGGCGGGAATGTGCTGCAGGCACTCGAGCAGGAAGCCCGCCAGGGTGTGGTGGCCATCGGCCTCGGGCAGGTGCAGCCCCAGCTGACGGTTGAGTTCGAAGATCTCCAGGTCACCCGCCACCAGCCAGGTGTCGTCCTGGAGTTGCTGCAGATCGTTCTGGTCCGCTTGTGGGTCTTCCTCCTCCCCCACGATCTCGCTGGTGAGGTCGGCCACGGTCACAAGACCCTCCGTGCCGCCATGCTCATCAACCACCACCAGCAGGGGCTGGCCGCCGCGGATCACCGGCAGCAGCTCCGCCAGGGGGTGATCTCCTGCACCCGCAGCACCGGTGTGACGTAGGGGGCCAGGGGGTGTCGCCCTGGAGTTCGCCCCGGGCCATCGGTTCCGCCAGGCGGCGCAGATCCAGCAGGCCACGCACATCGTCGAGGGACTGGCCGATCACCGGAAAGCGGGCGTGGTGGGTGGCATGGACTACCTCCATCATCTGGGCAAAGCGCACCCCGATCGGCAGGGTGACCATGCCGGAGCGGGGCACCATCACTTCACGCACCGGGGTGTCCCGCAGGGAGAAAAGTCCTTCGAGGATGTTGCGCTCATCCGGCATCAAGCCGGTGACGCTGTTCGATTCGATCAGCGTCTCCAGCTCGCCCGCTGAGAGCACCGGCACCAGCTGGTCCCAGTTGCGCGGTAGCCCCAGCAGGTGCAGCAGCCCGTCGCCGAGGCGCTCCAGCACGCTCAGCAGCGGTGCCAGGGTGCGGGTGGTGGATTCCAGCAGGGGGCCAGGAGCAGGGCCGAGGATTCCGGCCGGTGCAGCACCCAGGCCTTGGGCAACAGCCCCCACCAGGGTCGCCAGCACCACCAGCACCACGAACACCAGCAGATCGATCCAGGGCCGGGTGACGGTGGGATCCAGCCGCACCGCCACACCGCGGCCGGCCCAACCCAGGGCCACCAGGGCAAGGGCCGCGCCCAGCTGGGTGGCCACCAGGGCCCGGCGCAAGCGCTTCTGCAGCCGTGCCACCGCCTCCGCCCCGGGGCGGCCGTCGGCCTGCAACAGCTTCACCCTGCTGGGCCGCAGACGGATCAGGGCGAATTCCCCGGCGGCGAAGAAGGCCAGCAGCACCAGAAGACCGGCCAGGGCGAGGTAGCGCATGGGCAACAGCAGGAGCCCGATGAACGGGCGATTCAGGCGAATCCGGTCGACGCGACCCTAGGGACCCAGAAGGAACCTTGCCCGGGGCGCTGGTCGCCGCTCAGCCGGGGCAGGCCGCCGTGCGCCGCGGCCGCAGCACCCCCAGCAGGGAGCGCTGGGCGGGGTTGAAGTTGTCATCGGTGACCAGAAGCAGGGGCGGACCCTCCCCCGGGCCGCCGCGATCGGCTCCCCAGGGCGAACCGCCCCGGCGGGCCCCACCGCCAGGGCCTCCCAGTTTTCCGGAGCCAGGCCGGTGGCGATCAGGTCCCAACTGATCAGGGGCTCAAGGGCTGGGGCGTCCGCGGCTGGATCAACTCCCGCTGCCGTTGATGGTTCGGGAAGGGGATAGAGGGCCAGCAGGGCTCCCCAACCATCCGGGGGCAGGTAGCTGCGCCAGAGCCCCAGCAGCTGCCGCTGGCGGGGCAGGGCGAGCAGTTCGGTGAGGCCCCAGACACCGGGCTGCTTTGGCCTCGCCAGCGGGGGCAGGGCGATGAACGCCCCGGGGCCCTGGAGCGAGGGCGAGAAGCGCAGCAACCGCACCCGGTCAGGGGGTCCTGGCGCAGGTGGGCTTCGGCGGCCAGCAGCAGATCGCCGGTGGCGGTGCCGCTCGCACCGGGCAGCCAGGTGAGGGCCTCCGGGCCGCGGTTGGATTCCAGCCCCTGCCCCGGCCGGCTCTGCCAGGGCTCCGGCAGCTCCACCGCCCGCTGCAGCAGGCCCGTGGCGGAATCGAAACGCAGCAATTGAGCCGGCCGTTCGGCGCTGCGGCGGCCCTCACTGGAGATCCAGAGTTCTCCGGGGGCACGCGCCAGACCCTCCCCATCGATCCGAGCAGGTAAGGGCGCGTAGGGGCTGCCCGAGAGGGCCAGGGGATCGCTCGCCAGGACAGGTGCTTGGCGAAGCCCCCCGGATCAAGCGCCACCAGCTGCCCCCGGGGCGCGTCACTGAGCAGCCACAACAGGCCGGTGAGCTGATCAAAGCTGACGGCCGAGAAGCCCCCAGGGGACGGCCATCGGCCGCTTGCCGGGGAGGTCGAGCTGGGCCTGCAGATGCCAGCCCGCCTCCAGAGGGCAGGGCAGCGGCAGCTCGATCACGGATGGGCCCCGACGGGGGAACGCATGCCGAGTACGCCCATTCGAGCCGAGGGGATGGGGGTCCCGGGGATCGAACCCGGCTTAGGCGAATTATGAGTTCGCTGCATTCACCAGATTGCTAGACCCCCCGCTGCGGTCTCACCAGAGACCGCGAACGGGCGTGTAGGTGGTGAGCGGCTGACGCGGGACGGGGAAGGACTGCACCGACATCCCGCAGCCCGCCTGAGACAGACCGGAGCAGAAGCCGTTACCCACGTCGGCGGTGCGCCAGGGGATCGGGCTGCTCTGCTCCTCCAGCAAGGCCTGGTAGGTGTTGTCGAGCGCCGAGCCATCCCAGACGATCGTCTGATCGGGGAAACCGAAGGCAACGATCTTGCCGCCATCCCGGCCAGGGGCAGAGATTCCGAGCACATCGGTGATCTGGCCGGTCAGGCTCACGCCCCGGGCGAAGGGTGCGGTGTAGCTGTAGAAGCGGCGCTCCACCAGCTCAGAGGTGGTCTGCACCACGCCGCAGCGGGTGACCTCGACGGTGGAGGCGGGGAAGGCTCCGCTGACCCCGCGCCCCGGCAGCGGCGCTTCGATCGTGGTGTTGCAGATCACTGGGCCGGCCTGGGCCGCAGGCGGGCTCAGCAGCGCCGCGGCCACCAGCGCAGGACCGAGGCCCAGCAGGGCGCTCCAAAAGAGACCGCCAGTGGGGCTCAGGCGGGGATGACGGGGCGCGCGGGCCATGGAGACACTCCTGGATCTAGGCGCAAACTAGACAACTTGGCCGCGCTGTGCCAGGTCCTGTTACCGCCCATGGCTTCTTCGACCGCCCGAACCCTGCCCACCACCCCCCGAACGACGCGCCGCCCTGCTGGCGTTGCTGGCCCGCCGGGCCTATCGCCACGGCCAGTTCACCCTCGCCTCCGGCCGCAGCAGCCACCACTACGTGAACTGCAAACCGGTGAGCCTCAGTGGTTTTGGCCTCGCCCTGCTCTCCGCCGAACTGCTGGAGCGGGTGGAGCCGGAGGCGGTGGCGGTGGCGGGGCTGACCCTCGGGGCCGACCCCCTGGTGAGCGGCGTCGCCCAGGCCGCTGCCCTCTCGGGCCGAGCGCTGGATGCCCTGATCGTGCGCAAGGAGGCCAAGGGCCACGGCACCGGCGCCTGGCTGGAGGGGCCCTTGCCCGAAGCCGGCAGCCGCCTCACGGTGCTCGAAGATGTGGTCACCAGCGGCGGCTCCTCCCTCAAGGCGGTTCGTCAGCTTCGAGATGCCGGCTACCGGGTGGAGCGGGTGGTGACGATCGTCGATCGCCAGGAGGGCGGCGAGGCGGCCATGGCCGCCGAAGGGCTGGAACTGGTGAGCCTTTTTCTGCTCGAGGAGGTGGCCGCCACGGCCGCCCAACAACCGTGAGCGCCACCACCTCCCCCTGGGCCTGGCAGCCCGCCCGGCCCAGCCGCCTGGTGGAGTCCGTCAGCCTGATACGCCTGGAGGGCCCAGATAGCCTGCGGGTGCTGCACGGCCAGACGAGCCAGGCGATCGAGGGGGCCCGGGCCGGCCAGCTGCTGGCCACCTGCATCATCGGTCCCACCGCCCGCCTGCGGGGCCTGGCGGAGGTGCTGGTGGACAGGGGCGGGGCATGGTTGGTGGTGACGGCCGGGGAGGGGGCCCTGGTGCACCAGGCCCTCGATCGGGTGCTGTTCCCCGCTGACCAGGTGACGCTGGGGGCGGTGGAAACGGCCACGCTGATCACTCCCCTGGGGCCAGCGCCGGCCGATCCCCTGCCCGCCGCGGCCCCGGGCCACTGGGAACCACTGGGCGATGAGGGTCCGCAGGGCTGGCTGCTGGGGAAGCGGTTGCTCTGGAGAGACGGCCCCGCGCTGCCGGCCCCCTGGGGGGCCCTCTCAGAGCTCGACCCCGTTGAACAGGAGCTGTGGCGGCTGCGCCAGGGCTTCCCCGCCGCCCCCGGTGAACTGAATGACGACACCAACCCCTTCGAGCTGGGGCTGGCCGATCGGGTCAGCCTCAGCAAGGGTTGCTACGTGGGCCAGGAGACCCTGGCCAAACTGAGCACCTACGACGGCGTCAAGCAACAGCTCCGTCGCTTCGTCTCTGCCCCGGGAGCCCCGAGAGCCGCCCTGGCAGCGGGCAGCGTCCTGGTCACGGCGGCGGGGGAGCGGGCCGGCAAGGTCAGCTCCTGCCTGGAGCTCACGGCCAGCTCAGCCGGAACGCGCCAGGTGGTCGGCCTGGCTCTGGTGCGCCGTCAGGCCCTGGCCGAACCGGTGCTCTGGGCGGGTGGAGCGGCGGGCACGGGCTGGGCCCTGGAGCTCTCGTTGCCCGAGGCCTTCGTGGCTCCGCCGCTGGGGGCCGGCCGGCCGAAGCTCTGAGCAGCGCCCGGCGCAGCACCGTCAGCTCCTGCTGTCCTGCTCCAGCAACCACTGGGCCACACGCCAGGTGGCCAGGCCGTCGTCGTGGTTGTAGCGGAAGATCCGGCGCAGCAGGTGATGGCTGCCCCGGGGGGCGCTGGCCGTTCCCGAGCGCCATTGCCGCCACCAGAGCAGGCAGCGGGCCCCATCCACCCCCTTCTGACTCCACTGGAACCCAAGCCAGCCGGCCACCGCCTTGAGCCCATAGCTGTTCACCGGCAGCAGCCAATGGCGCTTCAGCCGCTGGTGCAGATCCAGGCAGCGGGCCCGCAGGGCCTCCAGCTCGGCGTCCGTGGCGCCCTGGCGCTGGGCCAGGCGCACCAGGGCCAGCGATTCGGTCTCGCCGTAATGGAGCACCGGCCAGCCGGGGTAGCGCGCCAGCAGGCGCTGGAGGCGCAGCCAGAGGCGCGCCTCGCCGTGTTCGTAGAGCGCCATCAGCGGGTGGTAGGGGGCGGCGTCGGCATCACCCCAGCCATCCGATCCCCGCTCCAGGCGCAGAAAGCCGTGCAGAAAATCATCGCGGGCATCGGGATCCGATTCGATGTCGTAGATCAGCACCCCCGGCGCCGACTCCAGCTCCGGCAGGGCGGGACCGGCCCCCAGGCGCTGCGGCACCCCGAGCGCTGCACCCGGGCCTGGGCGACCAGCTGGGCCGCCACCTCCCGGTGCTGTTCCCCGTGCACCTCAAGGGCGTCCGCCAGCTGCTCGGGATCGGCCGCCGCCAGGTCGGCGAGCCTCGGCAGCCCCAGCTCGATCAGCAGCTCCCGGCGCTTGGCGCCGATGCCGCTCACCTCGCTGAGGTGCCCCTCCGCCGCCGCCTCGCGCCCGCAGAAGCCCCGCCAACTGCAGAGGGTGCATTTCTTGCGGTCGGTGGTCAGCGGCGGCATGGGCCCGGCGCCGAGCTCCTCGCCCATGCGCAGCAGCTGCCCGTCCAGCTGGCGCTCCAGGGCTGGGGTCAGGGCCAGCCGTTCCTGCTCCAGCGCGCCACCGGAAACCGCGACCACCAGAGCGTGGTCCACGGGACCCTGCTGGGTGCGGGCCAGAAGCCGGCCCGAGAAACTCATCGCGAGCCGATGCTCGCGGGTGAGGCGGCGGCCCTGGCGGGCGAGCACGGGCCGGTAGGCCCAGCCCCCCCAGCGGCTGTGCCCCTCCACCCGCTGCAGCAGGGGCGGATGGGCCTCCAGCTCCAGACCCCCGGGTCCGGGGCCGCGCAGGCGCAGGCCCACCACCGCCTCGGCCCCCTCCGCGCAGGCCCCTGGGCCATGGCGGGGGCGCCTGGGCACCAGGGCCGCAAAGCTGCGGTACTGATCCTCCAGTTGCAGGCTGCGGTGGGCCGTCCAGAGCCGCTCGGAGGCCTCCCCGTGCAGGTCAAGCCAGGCGCGGCGACGGCAACGCAACCAACTACGCAACAGACGATCGGTGATCGGTAACCGATCGTTCGGCGTAGTTGGCCCCATCGGGGCACGCTACGGCGGCCGGTGGCCTGCCACCAGGCCGGCACGACGACGCCCCCAAGTGCCGCCTCCGGCTGCTACGGCTAGGCCAGCGCGTCCGCACCGATGGCCTCTGCCCCCTGCCCCTGGTTCCCAGCCCGATCGCCTTCGGCACCGATGGCTGGCGGGGCATCCTCGGGGTGGACATCACCATCGAACGCCTGCTGAGCGTGGCCGCCGCCGCCGCCCGGGAGCTGGAGCATTCCGCCCCCGAAGGTCTGCGCAGCCGCGAGGTGGTGATCGGCTACGACCGTCGCTTCATGGCGCCGGAGTTCGCCGCCGCCATCGCCGCGGCCGTGCGCGGCGCCGATCTGGAACCCGTGCTCACCGACACCCCGGTGCCCACCCCCGCCTGCAGCTGGGCGGTGGTGGAACGCGCCGCCCTCGGGGCGCTCGTGATCACCGCCAGCCACAACCCGCCCGAATGGCTCGGGCTGAAGATCAAGGGCCACTTCGGCGGCTCGGTGGAGGGCGACTTCACCGCCCGGGTGGAGCGGCGTCTGGCGGCGGGGGGATCACGGTGCCGATCGAGGGCGACACCCCCTGATCGATGGTTGGGGCGGCTACCTCGATGGCCTGCGCCGCCAGGTGGACACCGCCGCCCTGGCCTCAGGCCTGGCTGAATTGGGCCTGAAGGTGATCGTCGATCCGATGCACGGCTCAGCCGCCGGCGGCCTCGGAGCCCTGCTGGGCGAGGGGATCAGCGAGATCCGCTCAGCGCGGGATCCCCTGTTCGGCGGCCACCCCCCGAACCCCTGGCCCCCTACCTCAACGAGCTGATCGCCCGGGTGAACGCCAGCACCGCCGCCGGCCAACCGGCAGTGGGGATCGTCTTCGATGGCGATGGCGACCGCATCGCCGCCATCGACGAACACGGCCGCTACTGCAGCACCCAACTGCTGATGCCGCTGCTGATCGACCACCTGGCCGGGGCCAGGGGCCTTCCGGGAAAGGTGATCAAGACCGTGAGCGGCTCGGATCTGATGGCGGCCGTGGCCGAAGACCTGGGTCGCGAGGTGATCGAGAAGCCCGTGGGCTTCAAGTACATCGCCAGCGAAATGCTCGCCGGCGAGGTGCTGATCGGCGGCGAGGAGTCCGGTGGGGTGGGCTTCGGCCTCCATCTGCCCGAGCGCGATGCCCTGCTCGTGGCCCTGCTGCTGCTGGAGGCCCTGGTGGAGGGCGGCCTGCCCCTGGGGGCCCGCCTCAATGCCCTCCAACAACGTTGCGGAGGCGCCAGCGCCTACGACCGCCTCGACCTGCGCCTCAAGGACATGGCCAGCCGAGCGCGGCTGGAGCGGCAGCTGGCGGAAGCGCCCCCGCTGAGGTGGCCGGCGCCCCCGTGCGCGAGGTGATCCGCACCGATGGCGTCAAGTTGCGGCTCGGGCCGAGCCACTGGCTGATGCTGCGCTTCTCCGGCACCGAACCGCTGCTGCGGCTCTACTGCGAAGCGCCCAGCGAGGAGCGGGTGGCCCAGGTGCTGGCCTGGGCGCGCGCCCTGGCGGAGCAGGCGTGAGCGCCGTCCACGGGTTCGAGGGCGGCCCCAGGGTGCTGGTGATCGCCAGCGGCAACGCCGGCAAGCTGCGGGAGTTCACGGCCCTGCTCTCCGGCCTCAACCTGGAACTGCTGCCCCAGCCGGCGGGCCTGGAGGTGGAGGAAACCGGCGACAGCTTCGCCGCCAATGCCCGGCTCAAGGCCGAAGCGGTGGCCCGGGCCACGGGCCACTGGGCCCTGGCCGACGACTCCGGCCTCAGCGTGGGGGCCCTCGGCGGCGCACCCGGCCTCCACTCGGCCCGCTACGCCGCCAGCGACTCCGAGCGCATCGCACGTCTGCTGCGGGAGCTGGACGCCGCCGGCAGCCCCGAAACTCCTGCCGACCGCAGGGCCCAGTTCACGGCCGCCCTGGCGCTGGCGGACCCCAGCGGCCAGACGGTGCTGGAGGTGGAGGGGATCTGTCCGGGGGAGATCCTCGAGGCGCCCAGAGGCGTGGGCGGCTTCGGCTACGACCCGATCTTCTGGGTTCCCGAGGCGGCCCAGACCTTCGCCGAGATGGACCCGGAGCTCAAACGGCGCCTGGGCCACCGCGGCCGGGCCCTCGAAGCGCTCCTGCCCCGGCTGCGGCCCCTCCTGGACGGATCGCCGCTGGGCTGAACCGCTCAGCCGGGGGGCGCCTCGCCGAAGGGCTGGGCAGGCCAGGGGGCACGGTGCTGCCGTTGCCGTTGCGCATGGCGTGGTAGCCGGGGAGAGGATTTCCACGCCAGCGGCCGCAAACTGGTCCTGGATCGCGCCGAGCAGATCGGAGAGGCTGCGGCGGTAGGTCTCCACATCGGCTACGTAGGCGTTGAGCTCGTAGCTGATGTGGAAGTCGTTAAGGGAGGTCTGCAGCACAAAGGGGGAACCTCCTGGCTGATGCCGGCGGTGGCGGCGGCGGCGGCGAGCATCAACTGGTGCACCTGGCGCCAGGGCACGTCGTAGCCGATGGTGACCGTGGTGGCGATCACCACAGGCTCATCGATCTCCCGCCGGGCCAGGCTGTAGTTGACGATCGAGGCACCGAGCACGGTGGCGTTGGGGATGCTCACCACTTCGTTACGGGGGTGCGCAGGCGGGTCACCAGCAGGGCGCTGTCGTGAACGATGCCGACGGTACCGTTGATGCTGACCCGGTCCCCCTCCTGGTAGGCGCGGGTGTAGGTGAGCATCAGCCCGCCGATCAGGTTGGCGGCCACGGCGCTGGAGCCCAGGGCCGCCAGCACCCCCACGAACAAGCCCGCCCCCTGGAAGGCCTTGCTGTTGGCACCAGGGATGTAGGGGTAGGCCAGCACCGCCCCCAACAACAGGATGCCGATCCCCACCAGCCGGGCCGTGGGCCGCGCCCACTCGGGATAGAACCAGCGCAGGCGCAGGTTCCCCAGCTCCACCGCCTTGAACCAGGCGTTGCTGGCGCGCATCAACAGCACACTGAGCCCCAGGATCACCGCCACGGAGATCAGGTCGGGAATGGCCCGAACCAACGAAGCGAAACCGCCCACCACCAGGGCCCTGATCTGGCCGGTCAGGGTCTGGGAGAGGGCCTGGGTGGGCGGGAAGAGCCCCAGGAACAGGGGGATCGAGAGGTAACTGACCAGCAGCAGCACGGCGCCATGGACGATCCGGCGCAGGGGGTCGAGCAGGCCGCGGAGCTGGTCGGCGGTGAGCCATTGATTGCCGCCCACGTGAAGCCCCTGAAGGCGACGGTTCGCCGGATCAGCGATCCAGCGCTTGAGCCTCCGGTTGAGAGCGATCTGACCCCGCAGCCAGAGGATGTAAAGCCCCAGGGCCAGCAGGGCCAGGGCCGTGCCCCGGATCCAGTCCTGGCGGCGGTGGGTGCGGCGGTAGCGCTCGATCGCCCCCGAATCTGCCCCAGATAACGCTCGGCAAGCTGCTGGCGGCTGAGGCCGAAACGGGCCGCGTTGCGATCGTCGACCGCGATCTGGGGATCGAACTCCCCGTTTCGCAGCAGGCCGATGCTGGTGTACGGGGGATCCTCGCGGATCACGAGCTGCGCCGGATCGACGCTGTAGTCGGCGGCCAGGGCCGCCAGCCGGCGGTTGCCCCGACGGGCCATTTCCACCGGGGTCTGGACCCCGACCGCAGCACGGATCTCCAGCACCCGCCGCCCCTCGAGCTCGACAAAGCCCGCCGGCGGCCCCACCGCCGCCGCCGGATTCCCGGGGGCGGCCCCTCCCAGAGCTGTCGGCAGCGCCGCCACCACCGCCACCGCCAGGGCCGCAGCCAGCAGCGCAGCCAGGAGCTGGCGCAGTCTTCGCCCCCAACCAAAGCGACGGGAGTGGCTCACGCGGGCGCGACGAAGGGTTGCACGGAACCTATCTTCTCGAGGCCCCCCAGGCTCGTCTGCCCTTGGGCATCGTTTCTCTTCCCATGCGCGGCAACCTGGGGATCAGGGCGTTGTTCATGGCCGTCCTGCTCCTGCTCACCATGGGCCCGCCCGTCTCCGCCGCCCCCTCCCCGCGGGGGGCGACCCCCTGCCCTCCTGGCGGGAGGGCCCGGTCAAACGCCGGCTGCTGGCCTTCGTGGCCGCCGTCAGCACCCAAGGCAGCCGCGACTACGTGCCAGCGGCGGAGCGCCTGGCGGTGTTCGACAACGACGGCACCCTCTGGGGCGAGCAGCCGATGTATGTGCAGCTCGCCTTCGCCCTCGATCGGGCCCGAACGCTTGTGGCCCAGCGGCCGGAGCTGGCGGCCAACCCCGTGGTCGCCGCGGCGGCGGCCGGCGATGTCAAGGCGGTGATGGCCCAGGGCACCCAGGGGTTGCTGGAGCTGGTGGCCCTCACCCATGGCGGGATGAGCACGGAGACCTTCGCCCGGATCGTGCGCGACTGGTTCCGCAGCGCCTGCCATCCTGGCCTTCACCGGCCCTACAGCAGCCTCACCTTCGCGCCGATGGGTGAACTGTTGGAGCTGCTGCGCTCGCGGGGGTTCCTCACCGTGATCGTGTCCGGCGGCGGCAGCGATTTCCTGCGGGTGGTCACCGAGGAGCTCTACGGCGTGCCACCGGAGCAGGTGATCGGCTCCACCGTGCGCACCACCTATGCCGTCGAGGGAGCGTGCCGGTGCTGCTGCGGCACCCCGAGGTGGCCTTCATCGATGACGGGGCCGGCAAGCCGGTGGGCATCCACACCGCCCTGGGCCGGCGGCCGATCGCCGCCTTCGGCAACTCCGACGGTGATTTCGAGATGCTCGAGTGGACCACCGCCGGCCCGGGCGCCCGCCTGGGCCTGATCCTTCACCACGACGACGCCGAACGGGAGTTCGCCTACGACCGGAACTCCCCCTTCGGCCGACTGGATCGGGCCCTGGCCGCGGCCCCGCAGCGGGGCTGGACGGTGGTGAGCATGCGCAACGACTGGGAGCGGGTGTACCGGCTCAGCGCGAGCCCCTGCTCCCCGTGAGGGTGGCGCTGGGCAAGAAGGCGCGCAGGCGGTTGCCTGAAAAAATCATGAATTGTTGACCGCTCCTTAACCGATCACTGGCAGAGTCCAACGGCGCACACCCCCTGACCCGCTCCCCTTGGTCCGCAGCGGCTTCAGACTGCGCTTGCCGCCATCAGCCCCAGGCTCAGCCCTCCACACACCTGATCCCATGCCCAACGGACAGCCCAACATCCTCATCCTCTGGGGCGATGACATCGGCCAGAGCAACCTCAGCTGCTACAGCGATGGCCTGATGGGCTATCAGACCCCCAACATCGACCGCGTCGCCAAGGAGGGCGGCCGCTTCATCCATTACTACGCCGAGCAGAGCTGCACCGCCGGCCGCGCCGCCTTCATCACCGGTCAGAGCGTGTTCCGCACCGGCCTCAGCAAGGTGGGCCTGCCCGGCGCCCCGGTGGGTTTCCAGGCCGAGGATCCCACCATCGCCGAGCTGCTGAAGCCGCTGGGCTACCGCACGGGGCAGTTCGGCAAGAACCACTTCGGCGACCGCGACGAGCATCTGCCCACGATGCACGGCTTCGATGAGTTCTTCGGCAATCTGTACCACCTCAATGCCGAGGAAGAACCCGAACTGCGCGACTACCCCAAAGAAGACGATCCTGAGTTCCCGAACTTCCGCAAGCGCTTCGCCCCGCGCGGCGTGTTGCACTGCTGGGCCAACGGTGACGGCACCCAGCGGATCGAGAACACCGGCCCACTCACCAAGAAGCGGATGGAAACCGCCGACGACGAGTTCATCGTCGAAGCCAAGCGCTTCATCCGCGATGCGGTGGCCTCGGGCGAGCCCTTCTTCGTGTGGTTCAACACCACCCACATGCACTTCCGCACCCACGCTCGGCCCCAGGATGTGGGCCAGTCAGGGCGTTGGCAGTCGGAATACCACGACGTGATGATCTATCACGACAACTGCATTGGCCAGATGCTGGATCTGGTCGATGAGCTGGGCATCGCCGATGACACGATCGTGATGTACAGCACCGACAACGGCCCGCACATGAACAGCTGGCCCGATGCCGGCATGACGCCTTTCCGTAACGAGAAGAACTCCAACTGGGAGGGGGCCTATCGGGTGCCCGCGCTGGTGCGCTGGCCGGGCCAGATCGAACCCGGCACCCTGTTCACGGGCGTCGTCAGCCACCTCGACTGGCTGCCCACGCTGCTGGCCGCCGCCGGCGAGCCCGAGATCAAGCAGAAACTCCTCGATGGCCATCAGGTGGGAAGCAAGAACTTCCACATCCACCTCGATGGCTACAACATGCTCGATTACTGGACGGGCAAGGCAGGCAAGAGCCCGCGGGTGGAGTTCTTCTACTTCTCCGACGACGGCGACCTCACCGGCCTGCGCTACGACAACTGGAAGTTCGTGTTCGCCGAGCAGCGCGTGACCGGCACGCTTCAGGTGTGGGCCGAGCCCTTCACCGTCCTGCGGCTGCCGAAGATCTTTAACCTGCTCACCGATCCCTACGAACGGGCCGACATCACCTCCAACACCTACTGGGACTGGATGCTCGACCATGCCTTCATGCTGGTGCCGGCCCAGGCCTTCGTGGCTGAATTCCTGTCTTCCTTCCAGGCGTATCCACCCCGCCAGAAGGCTGCCAGCTTCACGGTGGGCGATGTGCTGGAGAAGATGATCTCCGCCGGGGGCGCGAGCTGAGCTCCCGATGAGCGTGGCCCCCATCGTCAGCCGTTCCCGGCCGGGTCGCCCCCCGGCCCGGGACATGGCCTGGATTCCAGCGGGATCCTTTGTGATGGGCTCCGACCACCACTACCCGGAGGAAGCCCCGGCTCACCGGGTGGCGGTGGAGGGCTTCTGGATCGATCGCCATCTGGTCACCAACGCCCAGTTCCTGAAGTTCGTGAAGGCCACCGGCCACATCACCCTGGCCGAGCAGCCCGCCGATCCGGCCGATTACCCCGGTTCCCTGCCGGAGTTGCTCGCTCCTGCTTCGATCGTGTTCGTGCCGCCGCCCGGGCCGATCGGCACCGGCGATCCCTACCGCTGGTGGCAGTACGTGGTCGGCGCGAACTGGCGCCACCCGGAAGGCCCCGGCAGCTCGATCCGGGGGCGGGAGCAGCATCCCGTGGTGCATGTGGCCCATGCCGACGCGGCGGCCTACGCCGCTTGGATCGGCAAGAGCCTGCCGAGTGAAGCGGAGTGGGAACGGGCCGCCTGGGGGGCCGTGAAGGGGCCGAATTCGCCTGGGGTGAGGAGCTTCACCCCGGCGGACGCCCGCTGGCGAACACGTTCCAGGGAGATTTCCCGCACCACAACAGCCTGCTGGACGGCTATGCGGGCACCTCGCCGGTGGGCGCCTTTCCAGCGAACGGCTACGGCCTGTTCGACACCATCGGCAATGTGTGGGAGTGGACGGACAGCTGGTACCTGGACCATGGGGCCAGGTCCGCCGGGGCGGAGGGCTGCTGCGCCTCCGGCTCGGAGGCCCGGGAGGCGAGCATCGATCGCAGCTCCCAGCACGGGGCGATTCCCCGCAAGGTGATGAAGGGAGGCTCCTTTCTGTGCGCCCCCAGCTACTGCCGCCGCTACCGGCCGGCGGCGCGCCTGGCCCAGGGCATCGACACCTCCACCTGCCACCTGGGCTTCCGCTGCCTCGTGCGTCCATGAAGATCCTGCCGATGCTGTGCGCGGCCGCCACCGCCACCGTGGCCTTCAAGGTCACCGAAGCGCTCTCGCCAATGGGGTCGGCCTTCGCCTGCTCGCTCACCATCGCCCTGACGACCTTCGCCAGCGTCCAGCGACCAGCGCTCCCCTCTGGTCGGCCCTGTTGGGGGCCCTGGTGGGGTCCCTGGTGGGCGCCGGAACCGTGGCCGCCGATCTGGTCAGCGCAGAAGGTTTCACGGAGCTGGCCCCCCAGCGGGCCCTGATCGTGGGCAGCCTGGCCCTGGCGGGGATTGTGTCCGGTGCCCTCCTGGGGGGAGTCTGCACCGGCCCTCCCTGCGTCCGCCCAGCGATCTGATCAAGGCCGCCAGCGCCCTGACCACCGGCGTCTTCGCCCTGTTCGTGACGCTCAAGTTCCTCCAGGCGGGTCTCGATCCCGCCCGCACCCTCTCCAGCCGCCTGAGCACCTCGCTCACCGTGCTGGTGGCCTCCCTGGTGCTGCCGGGCTGGGTGGCCTACATCCTCTGTCGGCCCAACCCAGCGGGGGACCCCTGATTCATGGCATGGAAGGAGGCAGTGGAGCAAGTGTTGGCGCAGGCCGTGGGGGCTCTGCAGTTCAGCCTGGAAACCCTCTCGGTGGTCTGCGTGCTGGTGGGGCTGGTGCAGACCCTGCGGCTCGCGTTCAGCCAGCGGCGCCGAAGCCGGGGCGCGGACTTCCCCTTTGCCCGGGTGCGGCTGCGGTTCGGCTCCTGGCTCTCGCTGGCGCTGGAGTTCCAGCTGGGGGCCGACATCGTCGCCACCACCACCGCCCCCAGCGATTCCAATCTGATCCGGCTGGCGGTAGTGGCGGCGATCCGGACCTTCCTGAACATCTTCCTGGCCCGGGAGATGGAGCAGCAGCAACGCCTGGAGGAGCGCTCCCACCCCGAAACAGCCCTGCCGCCCCTGCCATGACCGCCAACCTCACCAACGAACTGGCCAAGGAGCGCAACCGGGCGGCGGCGGAGCGCACCTTGATGGCCTGGATCCGCACCTGCCTGTCGCTGATCAGCTTCGGCTTCGGCCTCGACAAGATCGTCGGCGCCATCAACAGCAGTGGTGGACTCCGTGGGGGCCACGCCGAATGGAGCGTGCGCCTGGTGGCCATGGGCTTTGTGATCACCGGCATCCTGGCGATGGGAGCCGCCACCCGCCAGCACCACCGCGATCTCAGGCGCCTCCTGCGCGACGACTTCACTTACAGCCAGGAGCGCTCCCTGGCCACGGCCACGGCCGTGGCCCTGACCGTGATCGGCGTGTTCGCCCTGCTGATGCTGGCGATCGGCGCGATCAAGAACTGACTGTCCCCTTTCCCCATTCCCGCCATGGCCCAAGCTGCTGCCCTGCTGGTGAGCGCCACCCTGTTCGCGATCATGTTCGCGCTGGGGCTGAGCCTGGCCGGCGACAAATTGAACCTGGTGCGCGAGCGTCCCGCCCTGTTCGCCCGGGTGTTGCTGGGCACCTGCGTGCTGGTGCCCCTGCTGGCGCTGCTGCTGCTGAAGCTGCCGCTCAGCGCGGCCCTCACGCCATCGGCGCGGTTCGCCATCGCCCTGATGGCGATCTGCCCCAGCGCTCCCCTCGCCCTGCGCAAGGCCGGCCAGGCCACGGGCAGCCGTCAGCTGGCGTCCCAGCTGCAGGTGTCGGCGGCGGTGCTGGCGATCCTGTCGATCCCGCTGCTGGCTGACGTCTTCACCCAGACCTACGGAATCTCGGGCTGGGACATCGGTCCGCGGGAGGTGGCCCTGCAGATCAGCAAGGCCCAGCTCCTGCCCCTGGCCTGCGGCATGCTGATGCGGCAGTGGCGACCGGGCTGGGCCCAGCGCTGGGAGGGATTGTTCGACAAGCTGGCCAATGGTCTGCTGCTGCTGCTGATCGTGACGGTGCTGGTCAAGACCGGCCACCTGCTCGTTCCCTTCCTCTCCCGCAGTGCCCTGGCCCTGGGGTTCATGGCGGTGATGGTGGTGGCCTCCCTGGCGATCGGCCATCTGCTCGCCGGCAGCGACCCGGAGGAGCGCACCACCACCGCCCTGGTGACCTCGATGCGCAATCCCGGCCTGGCCCTGCTGCTGGCCAGCACCTACGCCAGTGGGATGGAAGGCCTCAAGCTCGCGATCCTGTCCTACCTGCTCATGACAGTGCTGCTGTCGGTGCCGTACCTGCGCTGGCGCAAAACCCTGAGCAGCGGCGTCGGCGCCTAGGCCACGCATCAAACCCTTACAAAACCACGACGAAGCTGCTGAGGGTGATTAACAAGAAAGGAAGCTCCCTCCGCCCCACACGCCCCATGCGCGATCGATCATTGCTGTTGCTGCTTGCCGCAGGAGTGCTCCTGGCCGCGGCCCCCGGCCGCGCCGAGACCCTCTACAAGCTCGATACCCGCTGCAGCGTCGCCAGTGGAGCACCCCAGGCCTGCAGCGTCGAGGCGATCAATGAAGGTGGCGCCACGCTCTATCGCCACCGCATCGGCACGGCGATCACAACGATCCGCATCACCGACAAGCCCCTGAGGATGGAAATCTGGCAGCAGGACACCAAGCAGTGGAAGTTCCTGCAGAGCGCCTCGGCCCGCTTCTCCACCAACACGCTTTGCTTCAACGGCCGTGAGCTGTGCGTGGTGAATCCCAACTACCTCAACAGCGTCAGCCAGGCCCGCTCCGACCTGATCGCCGGTCGCGATCTGGTCAAGGTGCACTTCGATGCCACCGGTCGCACGAACGCCAGCTGCTACGACGAAGGCTGCGAGCTGGACCTGAAATGAAACGCCTCTCTGGACTCGGCCTGGTGCTGGCCGGCATGATCGCCCTCCCGGCCGGGGCGGGGCTGGCCTTCGATCGCGCCCCTGACCTGGGCGCCCAGCAACTGATCGCCCGCGGCGGCGGCAGAGGGGTGGCGGTGGCGGCTCCCGTGGGGGCGGCGGCGGTGGCGCCCGCATGGGCGGTGGCGGCGGCGGTGGGAATCGTGGCGGTGGCGGTGGCGCCCGTGGGGGTGGTGGGAACCGGGCCAACACTGGCTTCGCCAACGCCGGCGGCGGCCTCAACAGAGGCTCTGGCAAGCCCAGCGGCGGCTGGAGCAACCGGGTGTCCTCCCCCGGGGCCAACCCGTCGATCAACCGCCCAGCGGGCGGCGCGAACCTCGGCAATCGCACCCCGGGGAACCGTCCCAGCGGCGGCCGTGATCTGGCCGGCAATCGCAACCTGAACCGCGACGGAAACCGCAACCTCAACCGAGACCTCAACCGAAACGTCAATCGAGACGTCAACCGGAACATAAACAGAGACGTCAACCGGACCATCAACCGCTCGGCCAACGTCAACCGCAACTGGAACCGCAACGTCAACTTCAACAACGTCAACGTGCGGCCGGGCTGGGCCCGGGCCGGCTGGGGCGTGGCCCGGCCCTGGAACCACGGCTGGTACGGCGGCTGGAACACCCCCACCTGGGGCTGGTGGGGCGCCCGGGCCGCGGCCTGGGGCGTGGGAACCCTGGCGACGGCGGCGATCATCAACGACGCCGTCAACGACGCCATCAGCAGCAACCAGACCACCATCGTGGTGCCGAACACCAACTACCAGTTGCTGTTCGGCTCGGTGCAGCCCTCCGGTACGGCCGGGGTGACCTTCGCCGTCAGCGCCGATGGGAGCACCTACGAGCTCAGCGCCGACTGCAACTCCGGTCTGATCAACGGCCAGGAGCCCCAGAACGCCCAAGAGGCGGAGCTGCTCAACTCGGCCTGCCAGGTGGCCTTCGGCAACGCCTGAGCCGTGGGGCCTTGGCCTACCCCTGGCTGGCCTGGGGCTCGGCCGGGGCGAGGCCTTGCCTGAGCCCATCAACCCGGGCTTGGTTCACCCCCAGATCCGAATCCCCAAGACGGGATTCGGATCGCACCTGCAGCACGCCCCGCTCAGGGTCGGCGAGCAGTTCGAGATCATCGACGAAGCCAAAAAAGCTGCTGGTGGCGGTGGCGTGCAGGTAGGGCTGAGGCTCCTGCTCGTCGAAGCGTTCCACGCGGGTGCCCGGGGTGGACGCCAGTTGAGAAGCCAGACGCCCCAGGGCCAGCGCAGGGTCGGCCACGGGCCAGTCCTCGCGCACGCAGTGGGCCGGGGCCGTGCAGGCGGGCAGCTGGCCGGCCACGGGGCCCAGGGTGTCGGGCACCGGGCCGGCGAAGTGGAACACCAGCAGCAGCGCCGGCAACCAGCTGCCCAGCACCGGGGCCGCCAGCAGACCAAAGGGGGCGAACAGAAAAGCGAGCATCACAGCTGATTGAGGGGGAGGTGGCCAGATCACCAACGGCGGCGATCCAGCCCTGCAGCTGCCAATCCACGCAGCCACTGGCAATCAAAGGATCCTGCCGCACCAACTCGAGGGCACGGGCGTGATCGGGAGCCTCCAGCAACAGCAGCCCGCCGCCACCGGGGCGCCCTTCGCCGTCCACAAGATAGCCGCTGCTGATGGAGAGGCCTTCGGTCTGCAGCCGTTTCACCCAGGCCAGGTGCTCCAGCCGGTGGGGTTCGACCTCGTCCCTTGGGCGCCGAAAGGTCTCGGTCTTGATGAACCAGGCCATCAGGCCGCGGCCCAGCTGCCGTGCAGGCCGTAGGGAATCGCCAGGGGCAGCGGAATCACCGCCTGCTCGCTGAGGTCGTGGGCGTTGAGGATCACCAGGTCGCTGGCGCCGCGCGCCCCGTTCCAGATCAGCACCAGCACCCAGCCATCATCTTCGGCGCTGGCACCGGGGCGGGGCACCATCACCGGCTCGGTCACGAAGCCCCGGGGGGCAGCGCTCCACAGCCAGCGCTCGCCCGTGCCCAGATCCAGCTTCTCGATCGCCTGCAGCGGGTCGTTGCCGCGCTCCCGCTCGGTCACGGCCATCCAGGCGTAGCGGGCCTCGAGGCCCTGGCGATGGGGGTTCACCATCGCGAACTCGCAGCAGCGCGGCTCCAGCAGCTCCGTGTGCACCGCGCCTGTGGACAGATCGATCCGGCAGCGCTTGAGCTGACCCTCCGGCAGGCTCTGGAAATCCACCTGGCGGAAGTCCACGTCGGGGCCAATCGAGGGGAAATCGGCGTAGAAGATCGAATCCACCACCAGCTCCCCCGCCTGAGCGTCTTCGAAGGCGTTGAGGTGGTGGAACACAAAGCCCTCGGGGGCCTCGATCAGCCGCGGCTCCCCTCTCCCGAGCGGGGAACCAGCCAGAACTGCCCCTTCTGGCCGGGCTTGGAGCTCAGGCACTGGGCCGCTCCCTTCTGACCGAACACGAAGGGCAGGGGGTTGAAGGCCACGGCGTTCTGCAGGAACACCGCCCAGTTGGGCGTGATCGCGAAGTCGTGCAGGAAGGCGAACCCCTTGAAGCGGCGGCGCTGGTCGGCCACCAGGGCGCCGGCGGCATCGAACTCCATCAGCCGCACGGTGCTGGTGGGGCCCGCCTTCACCCCAAAGGTGACCATGCGGGCGTCGCCGTGGTGACCGGGATCGAAGCGGGGATGGGCGCTGAAGGCTTCCCCAGGCGCCAGAACCCCATCGAGCAGCGTGAGGCCGCGGGTTTCGAGTGTTTCGGGGTCAAGGGCGTGGGGAGAGCTGGCCTCCCACAGGGCCAGCAGCTGATCGCCAAGGCGCACCACGTGGGTGTTGGCGATGTTCTTCAGGCGCAGGTCGAAGGCGTTAGCCAGCAGGCCCCCTGGCTTCTGGGTCCCGAACACCCCGCGATACAGCAGCTTGCCGGCCTTCTCCTCGGCCTCAAAGCCTTCGGTGCGCACGAAACGGTTGCGCAGATGGGCCTTGCCGCCCTCGAAGCGCAGGGCGGTGATCATGCCGTCGCCATCGAAGGGGTGGTGCATCCAGACCCCGTCCCGCTCCAGGCGCCCGGGACCGTTGCGGTAGAGCGTGCCCGCCAGCTCCGCCGGAATCGTGCCGCTGATGGGCTCCACGGCGCCATCGAGTTCCTGGCCCACATTGCGGAAGGCGCTGGACCAGTCGGCGCGATCAAAGGTCGCCTGGGGGCTGGGGGCAACGGTCATGGCGGCGGCAGGCGGGCCTCCATCATCCCGTAACGGAGTGTGAAGCGCGGCGGATTGGCTCGAGCGGGCGGCTCAGCCCCAGCCGCCCGCCTGCTCCAGCACACCCTTGCTGCTGGGCACCGCCCCGGAGCGGCGGGGATCGAGCTCGGTGGCCTGGCGCAGGGCCCGGGCAAAGGCCTTGAAGGCCGCCTCGACGATGTGGTGCGAGTTCACCCCCGCCAGCTGGCGGATGTGCAGGGTGAGGCCGGAGTTGTTGACCACGGCCGCGAAGAACTCCCGCACCAGTTCGGTGTCGTAGCTGCCGATGCGCGGGGCTGGAATCGTGAGGCCATAGCTCAGGTGCGGCCGGCCGGAGCAATCCAGCACCACCTGCACCAGGGCCTCATCCAGGGGCGCCGTGAAGTGGCCGAAGCGCTGGATGCCGCGGCGATCCCCCAAAGCCTGGGCCAGGGCCTGGCCCACGGCGATGCCCACGTCCTCATTGGTGTGGTGGTCGTCGATGTGGGTGTCACCGTTGGCGCTGATCTCCAGATCCAGCAGGCCATGGCTGGAGAGCTGCTGGAGCATGTGATCGAGAAACGGCACGCCGGTGCCCACCTGGCACTGGCCGCTGCCATCGAGATCCAGGCTGACCCGCACATCGGTTTCGCCGGTGGTGCGGTGGATCGTGCCAGTGCGCATGGAGACCTCCTTCCAGGCCAGTGTGCCGCTCACATGCCGGTGATGCAGTAGCCGGCGTCCACATAAATCACCTGGCCGGTGATGCCGGAGGCCAGGGGGCTGGCCAGAAAAGCGGCGGTGGCGCCCACTTCTTCCTGGGTGACAGTGCGGCGCAGGGGGGCCTTTTCTTCCACGTTGTGGATCATGTCGAGGATGCCGCCGATGGCGGAGCTGGCCAGGGTGCGGATCGGGCCGGCGCTGATGGCGTTCACACGCACCTGCTGCTCGGGGCCGAGTTCGGCCGCCAGGTAGCGCACCGAGGCCTCCAGGGCCGCCTTGGCCACACCCATCACGTTGTAGTTGGGGATCGCCCGCTCAGCCCCCAGGTAGGTGAGCGTGATCACGCTCGCCCCCTGGCTGAACAGGGGCTTGGCAAAGCGGCACAGGGGCGCGAGGGAATAGGCGCTCACCTCCAGGGCCCGGGCGAAGCCCTCCGGGCTGATGGCGGAGTAGTCGCCGATCAGCTCCTCCTTGCCGGCGAAGGCCAGGCAATGCACCAGCACATCAATCGAGCCCCACTGATCCTTGACACGCTCGAACACCGACTCGATCTGGGCCGGGTCCTGCACGTTCAGGGGCTCGAACAGGCTGGGATTCAGGGGCGCCGTGAGCTCGCGCACCTTGCCCTCGAAGCGACCCTTCTCATCGGGCAGGTAGGTGACCCCCAGCTCGGCGCCGGCGGCGGCCAGTTGCTGGGCGATGCCCCAGGCGATCGAGCGGTTGTTGGCGATGCCGGTGACGAGGGCCTTCTTGCCGCGCAGATCAAGGAGCATCGCCGGGGGTCAGGAATCTGCCGATTCTCCCCCAAGGACGGAATCGCCCGAACACCAGGGCTCAGGGCGGAGGCCCCTCCGGCGCCGCGCCGCCCATGGCGTCCTCCTGTTGGCGCACCTTCTCCGGGTCCGCCAGCAGCTGCTTCTCCTCCAGCAGCGGGAACCGCTCCGTCTTCACCGCTTCCAGGGTGCGGGGCGGCTCGATCCAGCTCCAGCTGCTGCGCGGGGCGCGCTCCCGGCAGAGGGCCTCCAGCTCACGCCGTAGGGCGTCGCGCACGTCCTGGCGGGCCACCGCCTCGAACCACTCGGCTCTGGTGGCGAGGCCCGAGCTGAAGGGGGCCGTGCCGTTGCCGTTGAACAGCCGCGCCGCATCCACCACCCAGCGGGGCCGACACACGCCAGACGCGCTGGTGTCGGTCTCCAGCCAGATGTGCAGGCCGTAGCCATCGGGCTGGCTCACCACCGCCAGGCCGTCGTGGGGCTGGTTGCGCTGCAGGGGGAAAAAGCTCCAGCTGGCGCGCCGGTGGGCCGGCACACAGGCGGCGAGGGACAGCCCCAGCAGCGCCGCCAGCAGGGGCGCGAAGGCGGCCTTGGCTCGTCGAGTCGGGGGGCGCAAGGGCAGCAGGCAGCGTCCGCCGATCTTCCCGCATTCCGTAGCCTGGGCCCGTCGCGGTAGGAACCAGCTCGGCCGCCCGCCATGGCCCTGACCGCCTCCACCATGCTGACCCTGGGCACCCCCTGAGCCTTCATCAAGCAGGTCGAGGTGGAGATCGGCTGCAACATCAAATGGCACCCCGGCCAAGCGCCTGACTGGGCTTAAGGTGCCCTGCATGCAGGTGCCCCCTTCGACCTCACCGAGCAGCTCGAGCAACTCGGTGACGCCCTTGATGACGCTGTGCTGCAGGTGTTGCGCAGCGGTCAGTACATCGGCGGGGCCACCACGAGTGCGTTCGAATCGGCCTTCGCCCAGGCCACCGGCAGCCCCCACGCCATCGGTTGCAACAGCGGCACCGATGCCCTGGTGCTGGCCCTGCGGGGGCTGGGCATCGGCCCCGGCGATGAGGTGATCACCTGCTCCTTCAGCTTCTTCGCCACCGCCGAAGCGATCAGCGCCGTGGGCGCCACCCCGGTGTTCGTCGATGTGGAGGAGAGCTCCTACCTGATCGACCTGGACCAGGTGGAAGCAGCGATCACCCCCGCCACCCGGGCGCTGATGCCGGTGCACCTGTTCGGCAGGCCCGTCGACATGGGCCGGGTGATGGCGATCGCCGAGGCCCATGGCCTCAAGGTGATCGAAGACTGCGCCCAGGCCACCGGTGCCAGCTGGGCCGAGCGCCCCGTGGGCAGCTGGGGCGATGCGGGCTGCTTCAGCTTCTTCCCCACCAAGAACCTCGGCGCCGCCGGCGATGGCGGTGCCGTCACCTGCCGCGACGACGCCCTCGCCCAGCGGGTGCGGGAGCTGGCGGTGCACGGCATGCCCCGCCGCTACCTGCACACCACCCTGGGTTACAACAGCCGCCTCGACGCCCTGCAGGCGGCCGTCCTCAACGTCAAGCTGCCCTATCTGGAAACCTGGGTGAACCGCCGGCGCGCCGTGGCCGAGACCTACCGCCAGCAGCTGTGCGACCTCCCCAACCTGCACCTCCCGGAAGCGGGACCAGCCGGCCACAGCTGGAACCAATTCGTGGTGCGGGTGCCCAGCTGTCCCGGCGGCCGGAACAGCTGCGGCGGTCAATGCAGCCCCTCGCTCGACAGCGCCGATTTCGGCCTGCCGGAAAGCTGCTGCCGCGACTGGCTCAAACAGGAGCTTCAAGCGGCCGGCGTCAGCACGATCATCTATTACCCGATCCCCATCCATCGACAGCCGGCCTACGCCGAGCTGGGCTACGGCCCGGGCAGCCTGCCCATCACCGAGCGGCTCACCGCCGGGGTGCTCAGCCTGCCGATCTTTCCTGAGCTCAAGCCCGCCCAGCAGCAGCGGGTGGTGGAGGTGCTCCAGGCCCTGGCCAAGCAACCCATGGCCGCCTGACTCAGGGTCTTGGCGTCCCGTCCCGCTCAGCGCAGGGCGGCGTAGAGGGCCTTGAAGTGCGCCTGCTGCCGCCTGTGCTCCACGATCGGCTCCGGATAGCCGCGCCGCTCCAGGGGGCGATCGCGGCACTGATCAGATCGGCCGTGGCCACGTGGGCCAGTTCCGGCAGCCAGGTGCGGATGTAGTCGGCTTCGGGGTCGTAGCGGCCCGCCTGGGTGGAGGGATTGAAGATGCGCAGGGGCCTCGGATCCATGCCGCTGCTGGCGCTCCACTGCCAACCACCGTTGTTGGCGGCCAGATCGCCATCCACGAGGTGCTGCATAAAAACGCGCTCACCAAGGCGCCAATCGCAGATCAGATCCTTGACCAGGAAGGAGGCCACGATCATGCGGCAGCGGTTGTGCATCCAGCCCGATTCGCTGAGCTGGCGCATCGCCGCATCCACGATCGGCACACCCGTGAGCCCGTCGCTCCAGGCCTGAACACGCACCGGATCGTTCTCCCAGGGGAATCGCTTCCAGAGGGGCCGGTAGGGGCCATCGGCCAGCTCGGGGCTGTGGAACAGGGCCTGCTGGTAGAACTCACGCCAGGCCAGCTCCTGCTCCCAGACGGTGATCGCCTGGCGCTGCTCATCGCTGCCGGCGGCGGGCAGCATTCCCTGGGCCGCGGCCCAGGCCTGGCGGGGGCTGAGGGTGCCGAAGCGCAGGGCGGCACTGAGCACGGATGTGCCGGCGAGGGCGGGCAGGTTGCGGCCGTTGTCGTAGTCGAGCAGAGGGCCCTGGGCGAAGCGGGCCAGCTGCTCGGCGGCGGCCGCCTCCCCGGGCGGCAGGGACAGAGGGTGGCCCCCGCAAACGGAAACCCCAGCGCCTCAGCCGTGGGCAGCTCCCCCAGCAGGGGCAAACTCCGCCAGAGGGCGGTGGCAGGCTCCGGCAGGGCCGCCGGATCGAAACCCAGCAGATCCGTCGGTGCCGGCATGGGCTCCAGCTCCTGGCCCAGACCTCCCACCTGGCGGCGCCAGCTGCGCCAGTAGGGCCCGTAGACCCGGTAGGGGCCGCCGCTGCCGGTCTGGAGCTGCTCCGGCGGCACCAGCAGCTGGTCCCAGAGGGCGAGCACCTTGGTGCCCTGGGCCTGGAGCGCGGCCGCCACCCGCCGGTCCCGCTCCCGGGCGGCGGGCTCCACATCCCGGTTCCAGGCCACCACCTCGGCGCCGATCGCCTGCGCCAGCCTTGGCAGCTCGATCAGCGGATCACCACGCAGCAGCAGCAGCTCGCTGCCGGCCTCCCGCCAGCGCCGCCCCAGCTCCCGCAGGCTCTCAAGCAAAAACCACACCCGCGCCGGGGCCTGATCAGCGGCCTCCAGCTCCGCTGGATCGAGCACAAACACCCCGGTGACCGCCGGGGTGGCGGCGACCGCCGCCGCCAGGGCCCTGTGGTCGGCCAGGCGCAGGTCGCGCCGCTGCCACACCAGCCACCGCTCTTGGGCCATCAGAGACCCAGCAGCTGTTTGGCGCGGAACCAGGCGGTCACGCTCTTGCCATCGAGGGCCTCATCGCCGCTGGCGAGGGCCGCATCCAGCTCGGACGGCTCCAGCAGCAGCACCTCCAGGTCCTCGTCGTCGTCGCCGGGGGGGCCTCGGTGAGTTCTGAGAGCTCCCGGGCCAGGAACAGGTGGATCACCTCATCGGAGTAACCGGGGCAGGGCAGCATCACCCCGAGCTCATCCCAGCGCTCGGCGCTGTAACCCGCCTCCTCCTGCAGCTCCCGCTCCATGGTGCTCAGGGGTGTCTCGCCCGGATCAAGGGTGCCGGCAGGGAACTCGAGCAGCCGGGTGGCGACGGCAAAGCGGTACTGGCGCAGGATCACCACCCGCCCGTCATCGAGCACCGGCACCGCCAGGGAGGCCCCGGGGTGACGAATCACGCCGAAGCTGCCCTCGAGGCCCATCGGCAGCTTCACCCGGTTGAGCTCGAAGCGAAGCTTGCGGGCCTCCAGCACCGCCTCGGTGGCCAGCAACTCGTAAGGCTCGGGGGAGGGGAGGGGCGCCATGGCCGCAGCCGCTGAGGCCCCCCAGTGTGGCCGCCGCCGGTGAGGGGCCGTGAACGCACGCGGGGGTCAGGGGCTGCCTTCCGGCCATCCCGCCCGAGCCGGCAGGCGTTCAGGCGGTGGCACCCCCGCTGGGGTGGGGAGAGCCGCCAACCGCTTGGCCACCGTGCCGGCGGCCCCCGGCAGCTGGAGCTGCGGATCGATGGCCGCCAGTGGCGCCAGCACGAAAGCCCGCTCCAGCAAGCGGGGATGGGGCAGCTCCAGCTCCGCGAGCCTCAGGCGCTGCGGGCCGCACCAAAGCAGATCGAGGTCCAGGTGGCGGGGGCCCCAGCGCTCCCGTCGCACCCGCCCGAAACGACGCTCCAGCGCCAGCAGCTCCGCCAGCAAGGCCTGGGGATCGGGGTGCCCCGGGGCGCCCCAAGCGGCGGCCCCAGCTCCCTCCGGCAAGGCCCCCACCAGGGCGGCATTGAGGTAAGCGGGCTGGCCGGGGGGACCGCCCACGGGCGCCGTGCGAAACAGGGGCGACCAGCGGCAACGTCCGGCCCCCAGGAGCGCCACGAGCCGTTGCTCCAGCAGGGGCCGCAGCGCCAGCAGCGTGGCCAGCGGGTCGCCCAGATTGGCCCCCACTCCGATGGCCAGGGTCTGATCAGCGAGACTGGCGCTCACGTCCACGGGCCGGTCCCCCATGCTCGCAAGTGGCTTCCCCCTGGCGGCGATCACCGGCCACGGCACCTTGAAGCTGGCCCTGCTGCTGGCGGCGGTGGATCCTGCCCTGGGGGGTGGTGATCGCCGGCGGCCGCGGCACGGGCAAGTCAGTGCTGGCCCGCGGTCTCCATGCGCTGCTGCCCCCGATCGATGTGGTGGAGGGCAGCCTCAACGGTGACCCCCAGCGCCCCGATGAATGGGACGCGGCCACCCGAGCGCGCATCACCGACCTGGGGGGCGATGCCAGCGGCACCGACCCCACCGCCCTGCTCGCCACCCGGGTGATCCCGGCCCCGTTCATCCAGGTGCCCCTGGGGGTGAGCGAAGACCGGCTGGTGGGCTCGGTGGATGTGACCGCATCGTTGGCCAGCGGCAGCGCCGTGTTCCAGCCCGGGCTGCTGGCGGAGGCCCACCGCGGGGTGCTCTACGTCGATGAACTCAACCTGCTTGACGACGGCCTGATCAACCTGCTGCTGGCGGCGGTGGGCTCGGGCGACAACCGGATCGAGCGCGAGGGGCTCAGCCTCAGCCACCCCTGCCGCAGCCTGCTGATCGCCACCTACAACCCCGAGGAGGGGCCGGTGCGCGACCACGTGCTCGACCGCTTCGCGATCGTGCTCTCAGCCAACCAGGTGGTCAGCACCGCCCAGCGGGTGGAGATCACCGAGGCGGTGCTCTCCCACGGCGAAGCCAGTGGCGATTTCCGGGCCCGCTGGCAGGAGGAAACCGATGCCCTCGCCACCCAGCTGCTGCTGGCCCGCCAGTGGCTGCCGGATGTGACGATCGCCCGCGAACAGATCGCCTACCTGGTGAACGAGGCGATTCGCGGGGGCGTCGAGGGTCACCGGGCGGAGCTCTATGCGGTGCGCGTGGCCAAAGCCCATGCGGCCCTCTCCGGCCGCGACCGGGTGGAGGCCGACGACCTGCAGGTCGCCGTGCGGCTGGTGATCGCCCCGAGGGCCCGGCAGCTGCCTCCCCGGATCCTGAGCAGCCCATGGAGCCGCCACCTCCGCCGCTACCCCAGGGGGAGCAGCCCCCCGAGCAACCGGAGCCGCCGGATGACCCAAGCAGCGACGACGGGCCGGAAGATGAGCCCGAAGACGAATCAGAAGACGACAGCCCCGAGGACCAGGCGCCCCCCTCGATTCCCGAGGAGTTCCTGCTCGATCCCGAGGCCATCGCCATCGATCCCGACCTGCTGGTGTTCAGCGCAGGGAGGGCCAGGAGCGGCGGCAGCGGCAAACGCTCGGTGGTGCTCAGCGACTCCCGCGGCCGCTACGTCAAGCCGATGCTGCCCCGGGGACCCGTGCGCCGCATCGCCGTGGACGCCACCCTGCGGGCGGCGGCCCCGCACCAGAAGAAACGCCGGGAGAAGGAGCCCCACCGCACCGTGATCGTCGAAGACGGCGACCTGCGCGCCAAGCTGCTGCAGCGCAAGGCGGGCGCCCTGGTGATTTTCCTGGTGGATGCCAGCGGCTCGATGGCCCTCAACCGCATGCAGAGCGCCAAGGGGGCCGTGATCCGGCTGCTCACCGAGGCCTACGAGAACCGCGACGAAGTCGCCCTGATCCCCTTCCGGGGCGAGCAGGCGGAGGTGCTGCTGCCCCCACGCGCTCGATCACGGCCGCGAAGCGGCGGCTCGAATCCATGCCCTGCGGCGGCGGTTCCCCCCTGGCCCACGGCCTCAGCCAGGCGGCGCGGGTGGGGGCCAATGCCCTGGCCACCGGCGACCTCAGCCAGGTGGTGGTGGTGGCGATCACCGATGGGCGCGGCAATGTGCCCCTGGGCCGCTCCCTGGGCCAGCCCCAGCTGGAGGGGAGGAGCCGGTGGACCTCAGGGAGGAGGTCAAGCAGGTGGCGAGCCGCTACCGGGCCCTGGGCCTGAAGCTGCTGGTGATCGACACCGAGCGCAAATTCATCGGCAGCGGCATGGGCAGGGAACTGGCGGAAGCCGCCGGCGGTCGCTACGTGCAGCTGCCCAAGGCCAGCGACCAGGCGATCGCCGCGATCGCCATGGAAGCCGTCGCCAGCCTCTGAGGCCCTCAGCGCATGGGGACCGCCGTTGGTCCGCTTTTTTCCTTCGCCGCCGGCTTGAAGCCCGCCTTGGCAGCGCCGTTGGCCCCGGACTTGGCAGCGGACTTGGCGCCACCAGCCTGCTCCGGATAGAGCTCATCGAAGAACTTACCCAGGCCCAGGGTGACGCTGCGCACCCCATCCATGAACTGCGGATCGGCGGTGAGTTTGTTGACGTCTCCGCCGACGGCCTCCCAGCGCGCCGTCAGCTTCTCGGCGTTGGCGGCGGTGCCCTTGAGCTGAGCCACGGTGTTCGGGTTATCGAAGGCGGCGGTGACGTTGCGGATGTGGCGCGAGGCCTGGGCCGCCTCGGAGGTGGCCGTCTTCAGGTTCGCCAGAATCGGATCGGCCTTGAGCACGGCGGCATTGAGATCCTTGACCAGCAACCGGGAATCCAACAGGAAGCGGTTGGCCTGCTTGGAGGTGACATCCATGCTGGAGGTGACGCCGGCGATCCGGGTCACCAGCTTCTGGTCGTTGGCCTGATCCAGGATGTTCTGCATCAAGGCGGTGACGCTGCTGAGGCTGGCGGCCGCCACCCCGGGCACCTCTCCGCCGGAGCAGACCATGGCCTTCGGGTCGCAGTCGGGGGAACGGGGCCGCGGCGTCGGTTCAGGTCCCGGCGGGGCCGTGGACATCAAGGCCACCTCGGCGTCGCCCCCCAGCAGCGAACTGCTCTTGACTTCAGCAAGCGCCGGCCGGCGCAGGCGCAGATCGGGGTCGGTGATCTCCAGCAAAGCCTCCACGGCTCCGGAACTCACCTGGATCCTGCGAACGCTTCCCACCAGCACGCCGCGGTAGGTGACCGACGAGCGGTCAGCCAGGCCGGCGGCATCGGCGAAGCGAACCTTGACTGTCCAGATGTTCTGGTTGAGGGACATGCCCTTGAGCCAGGCCCAGAGCCCGGCCGAACCGGCGATCGCCGCCAGCAACGAGAACCCCACGATCGCCTCGCGCAGACTGCGGCGCATGGGTTCAGAGCTCCGCCGGCTGCATGGGGCCGTCCAGGCTACCGCTCCTGAACTGCACCACAAACGGATTGTCGGTGCAGCGGAATTCCTCGACGCTGCCGATCCAGTGGAACCGACCGTCGTAGAGCAGGGCCACCCGGTCGGCGGCTCGCTCGATCGTGCTGTGAACGTGGCTGACCACCACCGCTGAACCCTTGGCCACCTCGGTGGTCTTGACGATCAGGTCTTCGATGCGGGTGCAGGCCACTGGATCGAGGCCCGCCGTGGGCTCATCGAAGAGCAACAGGGGGCGCGTCCCGCCGGCTGGGTGGGGTCATCGATCAGGGCCCGCGCAAAGCTCACGCGCTTCTGCATGCCGCCACTGAGCTCGCCGGGGTACATGTCCTCGATGCCGTAAAGCCCCACCGCCTCCAGGCAGCCGCTCACCCGCTCGCGAATCTCCGCCGGCCGCAGGCGACTGTGGCGGTAGAGCAGAAAGCCCACGTTCTCCCGCACCGTGAGCGAGCCCAGCAGGGCGGGGTTCTGGAACACCAGACGCACATCAGGGGATGGCGCTGGTCGAGGCGCAGGTAGCGCTGCTCGGAGCCGTGGATGCGCAGCCGGCCGCTGGTGGGCAGCTGCAGTCCGGCCATGATCCGCAGGATCGTGGATTTGCCCGCCCCCGAGGGACCGACCACCACCAGGCGCTCGTCGGGGGCCAGCACCAGGTCCACCGCCTCCAGCACGAAGCGATCGCCCCAGCGCATGGTCAGGCGCTCCATCACCGCCACGGGCTCGGGGCTCGAAACCGGATCGCTCACGGAGAAGGGGCGGGGCTGGGGCCATCTTCGCTTTCGTTCGTACAGTTGCTGCAATTCCACATCGGCACCTCGCCCCAGTGGCTTGAGCCCCCAGACCCCCAGCCCACGGAACCGCGCCGCCCGTCGGCGCCAGCAACGCCCGGGGTGGGTGGGCCGGGGGATCTTCGCCAGCAAGACCTCATGAGCCGGTCCTGGCGGGCGGCGCGCTGGCTGCAGCCCGGTCTGGTGGTCAAACGCTGGATCCTCACCTCCGGGCTGGGGCTGCTGGTCGCGCTGCTGGGGGTGGCCGTCTGGGCCGACCTCAAGCCGATCTACTGGTTCCTGGAATCGATCAACTGGCTGCTCAAGAACATCACCACCGTGCTGCCGCGGGCGATCACCGGTCCGCTGGTGCTGGTGATCGGTGGTGCCCTGATCTGGCTGGGTCAGAGCCGCAGCTTCGGCTCGATCCAACAGGCCCTCGCACCGGAAAAAGGCACGGTGCTGGTGGATGCCCTGCTGGCCCAGCGGCGCTTGAACCGGGGCCCGGCGATCGTGGCGATCGGCGGCGGCACCGGCCTCTCCACCCTGCTCAGCGGCCTCAAGCGCTACAGCAGCAACCTCACGGCGATCGTGACCGTGGCCGACGACGGCGGCAGCAGCGGTGTGCTGCGGCGAGAGCTGGGGGTGCAGCCCCCGGTGACATCCGCAACTGTCTGGCGGCCCTCTCCACCGAGGAACCGCTGCTCACCCGCCTGTTCCAGTACCGCTTCAAGGCGGGCAGCGGCCTGGAGGGCCACAGCTTCGGCAACCTGTTCCTCTCGGCCCTCACCGCGATCACCGGCAGCCTCGACTCGGCGATCACCGCCAGCAGCCGGGTGCTGGCGGTGCAGGGCCAGGTGGTGCCCGCCACCAACGCTGATGTGCGCCTCTGGGCCGAGTTGGAGAACGGCGAGCGCATCGAAGGGGAATCGCGTATCGGCCAGGCCGCCAGTCCGATCGTGCGCCTCGGCTGCACACCGGAGCGCCCCCCGCCCTGCCCAGGGCCCTGGAGGCGATCGCCAATGCCGAACTGATCGTGCTCGGACCTGGCAGCCTCTACACCTCGTTGCTGCCGAACCTGCTGGTGCCCGAACTGGTCGAGGCCATTTCCCGCAGCAAGGCGCCCCGCCTCTACATCTGCAACCTGATGACCCAGCCCGGTGAAACCGATGGCCTGGACGTGGAGGGCCATCTGCGGGCGATCGAGGCCCAGCTGGCCAGCCTGGGGGTGGAGCAACGGCTGTTCACCGCCGTGCTGGCCCAGGAGTCGTTGGAGGAACCCACCCTGGTGGCCCATTACCGCAGCCGTGGGGCCGAGCCGGTTGACTGCGACGTGCGCCACCTGCGCAGCCAGGGCTACGAGGTGATGCTGGCGCCGCTGCAGGGGGCCCGGCCGAGTGCCACCCTGCGCCACGATCCCCGCAGCCTCGCCCTCGCGGTGATGCGTTTCTACCGACGGGGCAAGACTCAGTAGGCGTCCTGGAGCTCGTAGAAGTCAGGCTGGACGTAGTCCTTGCGCAGGGGATAACCCTTCCAGTCCTCGGGCATGAGCAACCGTTTGGGATGGGGATGACCCTCGAAGCGAATGCCGTACATGTCGAAGGTTTCGCGCTCCTGCCAGTCGGCTCCGCGGAAGAGCGGATAGAGGCTGGGGATGGTGAGGTCGCCATCCCGCTGAAGGAACACCTTGAGGCGCACCTCCTCGGGGCAGCTGCCGGCGGCGGGGCTGGGGTCGGCCCCGGCGGCCAGACGCACCAGGTGGTAGAAGCTCACCAGGCGTCCACCGGGGCCCTCGTCGTAGCCCCCTGCACCTGCAGGTAATCGAAGCCACGGGCCTTGAGGGCGGCCGCCACGATCGGCAGCACCTGCGGCTCCACGCCGATCAGCTCGACGCCCAGGTGGTCGGGGTCAAGGAACTGGTGCTCAAAGCCCTCGGAGCTCAGCCACTGGCTCCAGGGGCCGGGCTGGGGTGCGGCCAGGGTTGGCGCGGGATCGGTGGTGGATTCAGGCATCGCCCTTGTCTGCGAAGGAGGGGACGGGTTCGGTCAGGGCCACCGGCAGGGCGGCCGAGGCGGCCAGGGCCGCCCGCTGGGTTTCAGCCCTCAGGTAAGTGCCATCGACGATCGGCAGGGTCGCCACCATCTGGTGCTCGATGGTGAGATAGCGATGGGTCTGCGCGAGCTGGCCGCGCTCGGCGAACGACTCATTGGCCACCTTCTTGCGCAGCTTGATCACCGCGTCGAAGATCGCCTCCGGCCGTGGGGGGCAGCCGGGAAGGTAGAGGTCGACGGGGATCAGCTTGTCGACCCCGCGCACGGCGGTGGTGGAGTCGGCGCTGAACATGCCACCGGTGATCGTGCAGGCGCCCATGGCGATCACGTACTTGGGCTCCGGCATCTGTTCGTAGAGCCGCACCAGGGCCGGAGCCATCTTCATGGTGACCGTGCCGGCCACGATCAGCAGATCCGCCTGGCGGGGGCTGGAGCGGGGCACCAGACCGAAGCGGTCGAAATCGAAGCGGGAGCCGATCAGAGCGGCGAACTCAATGAAGCAGCAGGCGGTGCCGTAGAGCAGGGGCCAGAGGCTGCTCAGTCGCGCCCAGTTGTGGAGATCATCCAGGCTGGTGAGGATGATGTTCTCGGAAAGAGCGTTGGTGACGCTGGGGGTACCGACGGGACTGCAGCTGGCGGCCCGCAGGTCACGCAGGGCGTCGATCGCCATCGAGGCAGGGGCGGTGGGCGAGGGGGGTCAAGGTCATGGTTCAGCTCCATTCCAGGGCGCCTTTGCGCCAGGCGTAGGCAAGGGCCAGCACAAGGATGGCGATGAAGATCAGGGCCTCGATGAAGGCCAGCAGCCCGAGGCGGTGGAAGGCCACCGCCCAGGGGTAGAGGAAGACGGTCTCCACGTCGAAGATGACGAAGACCAGAGCGAACATGTAGTAGCGGATGTTGAACTGAATCCAGGCCCCGCCGATGGGCTCCATGCCGGATTCATAGGTCAGCTGGCGTTCTCCGGCCTGGGAGCGGGGGAGAGCAGCTTGTTGGTGACCAGGGCCAGCACCGGGACCGCCGCCGAGATCAGCAGGAAGCCGAGAAAGGCGTCGTATCCGGAGAGAACGAACATGAGCAGGGCCGACCTGCGGCGGATTCTGACACCTCCCGGCCAGAGCCGACGCATGGAAGCGCTGGACCCGGAGCCGCTGGATAGAGTCAGAAGAGCGCAATGGGTGACGACGACGATGGAGGCCATCCCCCAGGAGCCGGCGCTGGACGTTCCGGAATCACCCATTGACGAGCCTGCGGACACGGCTGCTGCGTCCGCCGACCACCCAGAGCCCTCGCCGTCGCCTGGGCCGGTGATCGCCGTGGAGGGCTCCAGCCAGGACGCGGCCGACCAGGTCGAAGAAGACGGCCGCGACCACCGCTTCGAATGCCGCAGCTGCGGTTTCGTCTTCGATCCCACCGAGGGCATCCGCAAGCTAGGCATCGAGCCTGGAGTGGCTTTCGAAGACCTCGATCCGCTCAGCTTCCGCTGCCCGGTCTGCCGCAGCAGGGTGGGTGCCTTCAAGGACATCGGGCCACGGAACAAACCCAGTGGCTTCGAGGAGAACCTCGGCTTCGGCCTTGGGGTCAACAAGCTCACACCCGGCCAGAAGAACGTGCTGATCTTCAGCGCCTTCGCCCTCGCCGTCGCCTTCTTCCTTTCCCTTTATTCCCTTCGCTGAGTCCCGTGAAACGGCCGCTGCTCTCCACCCTGCTCAGCCTCGTCCTGGCCCTTGGCCTGGCCCTGGGGGTGGGCGGATGCTCCAGTTCCCATTTGCCGATCGCCCAGACCAGTCCTTGGCAGGCCGTGGAGCTGCCCAGCCGCTCCAATCCCCTGGATCTGGCCTTCAGCGATGACCGTCACGGTCTGCTGGTGGGAAGCAACCGGCTGATCCTCGAAACCGAGGACGGCGGCGCCAGCTGGCAGGAACGTGCCCTGGAGCTGCCGGCCGAGGAGAACTTCCGGCTCCTGAGCATCGATTTTCAAGGCCAGGAGGGTTGGATCGCCGGCCAGCCAGGTCTGTTGCTGCACAGCGATGACGCCGGTCAGAGCTGGACCCGGCTGCTCCTCGACACCAAGCTCCCCGGCGAGCCCTATCTGATCACGGCACTCGGCCCCCGTCAGGCCGAGCTGGCCACCAGCGTGGGCGCCATCTACACCAGCAGCGATGGGGGCACCAGCTGGCAGGCCAAGGTCAGCGACGCCGCCGGCGCCCTGCGGGACCTGCGCCGCGGCAGCCAGGGCGACTACGTGGGGGTCTCGAGCCTGGGGAACTACTTCGCCACCTGGGAGCCTGGTCAGGAGCTCTGGCAGCCCCACCAGCGCATCAGCAGCCAGCGGCTGCAGAGCATGGGCCAGCAGCCCGACGGCCACCTGTGGATGCTCTCCCGCGGGGCCCAGATGCGCTTCGACGGCGACGCGGACAGTCCCGAGAGCTGGGGTAAGCCGGTGATTCCGATCAACAACGGCTACGGCTATCTCGACATGGCCTGGGACCCCAACGGCGCCATCTGGGCCGGCGGCGGCAGCGGCACCCTGCTGGTGAGCCAGGACGGGGGCAAGAACTGGAGCACCGATCCGGTGGGCCGCAGCCAGGCCAGCAACTTCAGCCGCATCGTCTTCCCCGGCGGCGACAAGGGATTCGTGCTTGGGGAGCGGGGCAACTTGCTGCGCTGGGTGGGCTGATGCGTCCCTCTGTAACCAACCAGTGCCCGCACTCCCGGGGCTCTGCTCCTGACCCTTAGGATCACTTAGCTGAATTGCCCGCTGCTATGGCTGCCGGCTCCACCGGGGAACGTCCGTTCTTCGAGATCATCACAAGCATCCGCTACTGGGTCATCCACGCCGTCACCTTGCCGGCGATTTTCCTGGCCGGATTCTTTTTCGTTTCCACTGGCCTGGCCTACGACGCCTTCGGAACTCCCCGTCCGGATGCTTACTTCCAGGCCCAGGAAAGCAAGGCTCCGGTCGTGAGCCAGCGCTACGAAGCCAAGAGCCAACTCGATCAGCGCTTGAATTAAGCCATGACCCAATCCCCCATCGCCACCACACCGCGCAACTATCCGATTTTCACGGTGCGTTGGCTTTCGGTGCATGCCCTTGGCATCCCGACGGTGTTTTTCCTGGGTGCGCTGGCGGCCATGCAGTTCGTCCGTCGCTGAAGCCCATCCCCATGCAACGCAATCCCAACCCCAACAACCTGCCGGTCGAACTCAACCGCACCAGTCTCTACATGGGGCTCTTGCTTGTGTTCGTCACCGGTGTGCTGTTCACCAGCTACTTCTTCAACTGATCCGGAACCTCAGCCATGAGCGGCAAGAAATCTTCCCTGCCTGACGGCCGTCTGCCCGATCGCCTCCCCGACGGTCGGCCGGCTGTTGCCTGGCGGAGTCGCTGGACCGAAGGAACCCTGCCCCTTTGGCTGGTGGCCACCGCCGGCGGCATCGCCGTGATCTTCGTGGTCGGGCTGTTCTTCTACGGCTCCTACGTGGCTGTGGGATCCGCCTGAATTCAAGCTCACCCTCACAACAGCGATCGAGCGGGTCCAATGGCCCGCTTTTTGTTGGGCATCCCACCCACTGAGGAGGAGTCCCCTCCAAGGCGGCTAAATTTCATGCAGCGACGAGCAGAGTTTGTCGGCCTCCTTTTCCGAACCACGGCCCGAGCGCCGCAACCGCCGTCCGCGCAGCCGGGAGCTGTTCTGCCCCGCCCACCCCGAACAACGCATCGAGGGCAACGGCAAGAAGCACTTCCTGCACCTGCTCACCCCCGAGCAACTCAAGGCCCGGGGCATGTCCGACAAAAGGGCGCGGTTGGTGATCAACGCCTACCCCGTCTTGGTGCTGAGCGACGAATGGCTCGAGGAGCTGTTCTGCCCCAGTTGCGGCATGGCCCGCTGGTGCCACGTGCTGCGCCACGACCGAGTCCATCACAGCGTCAGCTGGGCCAAGCGGGATCTGTGGCTGCAGGTGGCCCATGTGGATGCGATCGGCGGCAATCCCACCGTGAGCCAGTACTCCGCCCGGGAAGCCCAGCGCCTGCGCCACCGCCGGGCGGATGGCAAGACCTACTTCGACAAGGGTTGAAGGAGCCGGCCGGGTAGAGGTAAGGGCCCTCAGACTCCGTGATACGCACGGTACCAACGGGCGAACTCGCCCAGGCCCTCCTCGAGGGGAGTGTGGGGAGCAAATCCCACCCAGGCCTCGAGCGCCGAGGTGTCAGCTGCCGTGGCGGCCACGTCGCCAGGCTGCATGGGCTCGAACTGGGGAAGGGCCTTCACGCCCAGGGCGTCTTCGAGCAGCTCGATGAAGCGCAAAAGCGGTGTGGGTTGGCTGTTGCCGATGTTGAAGAGCCGGTGGGGCCCAGCCGCCGTGGCCGGGTTGGGATCAAGGGGATCGAACACCGGATCAGGGGTGGCTGGCTTGTCGAGGCAACGGATCACCCCTTCGAGGATGTCGTCGATGTAGGTGAAGTCGCGCTCCATGCGGCCATGGTTGAACACCCGGATCGGCTCCCCCGCGAGGATCGCCTTGGCAAACAGCATCGGTGCCATATCCGGACGGCCCCAGGGGCCATAGACCGTGAAGAAGCGCAGGCCCGTGGCCGGCAGCCCGTAAAGGTGGCTGTAGGTGTGGGCCATCAGCTCGTTGGCCTTCTTAGTGGCCGCATAGAGGCTTACCGGGTGGTTCACCGGATGCTGCTCGGAAAAGGGCATGCGGCGGTTGCCGCCATAGACCGAGCTACTGCTGGCGTAGACCAGATGTCGCACCCCCTGATGGCGGCAGCCCTCGAGCAGGTGCCCGAAGCCCACCAGGTTGCTCTGGATGTAGAGCGCAGGGTTGTCGATCGAATGGCGTACCCCCGCCTGGGCCGCCAGGTGGACCACCCGATCCGGACGCTCGGTTCCGAACAGCTCAGCCATCGCCGCACCGTCCTCCAGATCCAGCTGGTGGAAGCGAAATCCGCCGCCGTAGGCTTCCGGAAGAGCCTGCAGACGCTCAAGGCGCGCACGCTTAAGGGCTGGGTCGTAGTAGGTGTTGAGGTTGTCAAGACCCAGCACCGTTTCGCCCCGCTGCAGCAACCGTTCCGCCACGGCCGCACCGATGAAGCCGGCGACCCCGGTGACCAGAACAAGACCAGCGCTCAGCTCAGCCTGGTTCACCTCAACCTTTGCCCACCTGCCAGACCTTGAGTCCAGCGGCGCGGGCGGCAGCGGCATCGGCGATGCGACGGGCATCGAAGACCCAGGCGGGCTGCCGCATCACGGTGGCCAGAGCAGGCCAATCGAGAGTGCGGAAGGCACCCCATTCGGTAAGGATCACGATGGCATCAGCGCCTTTGGCCGCTGTTAACGGATCACTCGCCACCTGCCAAACGCCATCGCCGCTGAGCGGCTCGGCCCCAGGGGTGGGTGGTACCCCCAGGTCCTGGCTGATCTGCTCGACGTCCACCTTGGGGTCATAGATCGCCAGCTGGGCGCCCTCCTCGAGCAGGTCGCGGCAGATGGTGATCGCTGGGGCCTCGCGGGTGTCGTTGGTGTCGGCCTTGAACGCGAAGCCGAGGATGGCGAGGCGCTTGCCAGTGACGGTGCCGAACAGATCGGCCACCACGAGCCGGGCGATGCGGTGCTGCTGCCAGGCATTGAGCTCAACCACCTGCTGCCAGTAACGCGCCACCTCGTGAAGGCCGTAATGGCCGCTGAGGTAGACGAGGTTGAGGATGTCTTTCTGGAAGCAGCTGCCGCCGAACCCTGGGCCTGCTTGGAGGAACTTTGAGCCCAGGCGCGAGTCGGTGCCGATGGCACGGCCGACCTCGAGCACATCGGCGCCAGTGGCCTCGCAGAGGGCGGCGATCGAATTGATCGAGGAGATGCGCTGGGCGAGGAAGGCGTTGGCGGTGAGCTTGGAGAGCTCGCTGCTCCAGAGGTTGGTGCGCAGGATGCGCTCGGCGGGCACCCAGTGGCCATAGATCGAGGCGAGGGCCTCAATGGCGTCGGCCTCCTCACCGCCGATCAGCACCCGATCGGGATTCTCCAGATCGGTGATCGCCGTGCCCTCGGCGAGGAACTCAGGATTGGAGAGCACCTCAAAGCTTTTGCCCGCCGGGCCCGCCGCCAGGATCGTCCTGACGGTTTCGGCGGTGCGTACCGGCAGGGTGCTCTTTTCGACCACGATCGTGTGGCCACTGGCGTTGGCGGCCACCTGACGGGCGGAGGCCTCGATCCAGCGCAGGTCAGAGGCCTGGCCGGCGCCAACACCCTTGGTTTTGGTGGGGGTGTTGACCGAGAGGAAGACCATGTCGGCGCCGGAGATGGCGCCATCGACTTCGGTGCTGAAGTGCAGGTTGCGGCCGCGGCAGCGGCCCACCAGCTCGGCGAGTCCGGGTTCGTAGACGGGCAGCTTGGAGAGGTCGTCGTCGTTCCAGGCGGCGATGCGGCGGACGTTGAGATCGACCACGGTGACCTGAATCTCGGGGCAGCGATCGGCAATAACGGCCATGGTGGGGCCACCGACGTAGCCGGCACCGATGCAGCAGATGGTGCGGATCAAGGGGTCACCTCGAGGCGGGCGCGGAAGTCAGCGATGGTGCGCGCCAGGCCCTGAGCCAGAGGGATGGTGGGCTCCCAGCCGAGCTCATGGCGGGCCAGATCGATCATGGGTTGGCGCTGGAGCGGGTCGTCCTGGGGCAGGGGCTGGGTGGTGAGCGGCAGGGAGGGATTGATGGCGGCACGCACCAGCTCAGCGAGTTGGCGGATGGTGAATTCTCCGGGGTTGCCGATGTTGATCGGCCCGGGGTGGCCAGCGTTCATCAGGCGAATCAGGCCCTCCACCAGGTCGTCGACGTAGCAAAAGGAGCGGGTCTGGGCGCCCTCGCCGTAGAGGGTGAGCGGTTCACCCCGCAGGGCTTGGACGATGAAGTTGCTCACCACGCGGCCGTCATCAGGGAGCATCCGCGGGCCGTAGGTGTTGAAGATGCGGGCCACGCGGATCTCCACCCCATGCACGCGCTGGTAGTCAAAGCAGAGGGTTTCAGCGACGCGCTTGCCTTCGTCGTAGCAGGCGCGGATGCCGTGGGTGTTGACACTGCCGCGGTAGCTCTCGGGCTGGGGATGCACCTCGGGATCGCCGTAGACCTCACTGGTGGAGGCGAGCAGCAGGCGGGCGCCGACGCGGCGGGCCAGCCCAAGCATGTTGGCGGTGCCGAGGAAGCTGGTCTTGGCGGTCTTGATCGGATTGTGCTGGTAGTGGATCGGGGAGGCAGGGCAGGCCAGGTGCCAGATGCGATCCACCTCAAGCCGGATCGGTTCAGTGACGTCGTGGCGGATCAGCTCGAAGCGGGGATGCCCGATCCAGCGGGCAATGTTCTCCTTGCGACCCGTGAAGTAGTTGTCGAGGCAGAGCACCTCCTCGCCGGCCTCCATCAGCCGGTCCACGAGGTGTGACCCCACGAAGCCGGCGCCGCCGGTGACCAGGTTGCGGGTGATCGAAGCAGGCATGGAGCTGGGTGAAACGAGGAACGATCAGAGCCGCACCAGCTGCTGCTGGAGCTGCTCGCGGAACAGAGCCACCGTGCTGCGGAGGCCCTCGGCCAAAGGGATGTGGGCCAGCCAGCCCAGGGCCGCCAGGCGGCCCACATCCAGTTGCTTTTGGGGGTGCCATCGGGCTTGCTGGCATCCCAGTGGATCGCACCGGTGAAGCCCGTGGCCACCGCCACAGCCTCGGCCAGCTCCTTGATGGTGAGATCCACGCCGGTGCCCACATTCAGATGGGTGAGCGGTTCACCCTGATCATCCCGAGGGGCCCCAGGTGCGGCGGGATCCCAATGCTCAAGGGCGAACACACAGGCCTCCCCCAGATCATCGGCATGCAGGAACTCCCTGAGCGGTGAGCCCGTGCCCCAGCAGGTGACCGATGCTGCACCCGCTTCCTTGGCCTCGTGGAAGCGGCGGATCATCGCTGCCATCACGTGGGAGTTCAGCGGGTGATAGTTGTCGCCCGGCCCGTAGAGGTTCGTGGGCATCAGGCTGATCGCATCGAAGCCGTATTGCTGGCGCAAGGCGGCACAGAGCTTGATGCCGGCGATCTTGGCGATGGCGTACCACTCGTTCGTGGGCTCCAGGGGCCCGGTCAGCAGATACTCCTCCTTGATCGGTTGAGGGCAGTCGCGTGGATAGATGCAGCTGCTGCCGAGAAACAGCAGCCGGCGCGTGCCGCTGCGCCAGGCGCTCTCGATCACATGGGTCTGGATCTTGAGGTTGTCGAGCAGGAAATCAGCCGGGTAGGTGTCGTTGAAGTGGATGCCGCCCACCTTGGCGGCCGCCAGCACCACAACATCGGGCCGATTGGCCTCGAACCAGGCTCGCACGGCGGGGCCGTCCTCCAGATCGAGCTCGCTGCGGGATGCCATGAGCAGCTCGCCGTAACCGGCCGCGCCAAGGGCGCGCACGACGGCGCTGCCGGCCATGCCCCGGTGACCCGCCACGTAGATCCGGTCGTCTGGACTGATCAGGGGTGGGCTGGAAGCGGCGGCTCTATTCATGGCTTGCCGATACCGCTAGCGCCGATCACCGAGGTACTGCTGGGGGGTTCTCCATCGAGCCCACCACGTTGAAGCCCTTGAGGCGCAGGTAAGCCTCCTTCTTGGCCTCCTCCACGTCGTGGGACACCATCTCCGCCACCAGTTCCTCGAGCGTGGTGGTGGGGGTCCAGCCCAGCTTTTGGTGAGCTTTGCTGGGATCGCCCAGCAGCGTTTCCACCTCGGCCGGGCGGAAGTAACGCGGGTCGATGCGCACCACCACTTCACCCGTGCCGGCGCGCGTTCCGATCTCCTCGATTCCTTCCCCGCTCCAGACGATGCCGCCCCAGCCCAGTTCACTGGCGGACAGTTCAATGAAGCGCCGCACGGTTTCCTGGCGGCCGGTGGCGATCACGAAGTCTTCCGGCGGGCCCTGCTGCTGAAGCATCCGCCACTGCATCTCCACGTAATCGCGGGCATGGCCCCAGTCACGCAGGGAATCGAGGTTGCCCATGAACAGGCACTCGTCGAGGCCCGCATCGATCCGCGCCAGACCGCGCGTGATCTTTCGGGTCACGAAGGTCTCACCACGCCTGGGGCTTTCGTGGTTGAAGAGGATGCCATTGCAGGCATACATCCCGTAGGCCTCGCGGTAATTGATCGTGATCCAGTAGGCGTAGAGCTTGGCGACGCCGTAGGGGCTGCGCGGATAGAACGGCGTGCTCTCTTTTGGGGGATCTCCTGCACCAGGCCATACAGCTCACTGGTGGAGGCTTGATAGATGCGGGTTTTTGAAGTGAGCTCAAGGATGCGCACGGCCTCAAGGATGCGCAGCGTGCCGAGGGCATCGGAATTGGCGGTGTATTCCGGGCTCTCGAAGCTCACCGCCACGTGACTCTGGGCGCCGAGGTTGTAAATCTCGTCGGGCTGCACCTGCTGGATGATCCGGATCAGGTTCGTGGAATCGGTGAGATCGCCGTAGTGCAGCGTGAGCCGCGGGGAGGTGCCGCTGCTGTCGCGCTCGTGGGGATCTTGGTAGAGGTGATCAATGCGATCGGTGTTGAAGCTGCTGGCGCGGCGCTTGATGCCGTGCACCTGGTAGCCCTTCTCCAGCAGCAGCTCGGCCAGGTAGCTGCCGTCTTGGCCGGTGATGCCGGTGATCAGGGCGGTTTTTGAAGGGTTCTGGCTCTGCATGGAATCGAGTGGGCTGCGGGTGCCGGGCCCTAAGTCGCCCAGTATCCCAGCAATGAAGGAGGACCCATAGAGTCGCTCAGCTGAGGCGGGCAACCGGCATGTGGTGGAGGACCCCCTGGCTGAGGCAGCGCTGGCTGCTGATGGGGCTCGCCCTGCTCGATGCGGGCCTGCTGGTGGGGTTCTACAACCTGCTCTTCTGGAACCGCTTCGGTCACTGGGCGGGCTTCACGCCATCGGTGTGGGCCCTGATCGTGCTCTGGGTGGGGGCGTCTTATCTGTTGGGGCGTTACTCCAAACCGGAGCAGGGCCAGCGGGATTCCCAGCGCTGGCGCCTGCTGGCCACGGTGCTGGTGGCGCTTCTGGTGCTGGCGAGCGTGGTGGTGATCTTCAGCTGGGGCCTGAAGGTCGACGATCCACGCACGTTCCGCAGCTTCATCTTGCCGTTGCTGGCCGCCACCGCGGGCTTGTCAGCGCTCGCCCAGCTCTGGGCGAATCGCAGGCAACGGCGCAGGCACCACTGGCTGCTGGTGGGGGACGCCGGCGAGATCAGGATCCTGCAACAGGAACTCCTGGGCGACCAGGCGGCCCAGGGGCTGGAACTGGTTTACTGCGATGGAGCGTCTCTGCATCTGCAGCGCCAGCGCATCAGGGCCGGCCTCGATGGCATCGCCGTGAGTGAAGCGGCTGAACTGGATGACGGCCTGCTCCAGGAGTTGCTGGCCATCCGGGGCAAGGGAACCGCGGTGCGCAGCCTGGTGGTTTGGGCCGAGCAGCACCTTCAGCGCGTGCCACCCGAGCTGTTCTCCAGTCGCTGGCTGGTGCAGGCGGAGGGCTTCGAGCTGCAACCGGGGCGCTGGGGTTGGCGCCTCAAGCGGCTCGGCGATGTGGCCGTGGCCTCATTGTTGCTGCTGCTCAGCGCACCGCTGCTGGCGCTGGCGGCATTGGCGATCAAGCTCAACGACGGCGGCCCGGTGTTGTATGGCCAACGGCGCACAGGGATCTACGGAGAGCCCATGCAGATCTGGAAACTGCGCAGCATGGGGGTGCAGGCAGAAGCCCAGGGCGCCCAGTGGGCTCAGCGCAACGACCCAAGGATCACCTGGATTGGTGCCTGGCTGCGCAAGCTCCGCCTTGATGAGCTGCCCCAGCTGGTGAGTGTGCTCAAGGGCGACATGAGCTTGATCGGCCCACGCCCGGAGCGGCCGGAACTGGAAGGGGAACTCGAGGAGGCGATTCCCCATTACCGCGTGCGCCACTGGGTGCGGCCAGGATTGAGCGGCTGGGCCCAGGTCTGTTACCCCTACGGCGCCAGCGTGGAGGACAGCCGCAGGAAGCTCAGCTACGACCTCTATTACCTGCGTAACGCCAACCTGATGCTGGATGTGCTGATCCTGATCAAGACCCTGCGGTTGGTGGCCCGAGGGCAGGGGGCGGTGCCAAGGCACACCAGCCTGTGAATAACTCGATCACCCAAGGAACCCTGGGCGCTCAACAGGACTGATGGTGGGCGGGAGTGTACTCCGGAACCAGACGGTTTAGTGCCTGCAGGGCCCACTCTGCGTTCCAGGCCTCGATCGCGGCCTCTAGATCGGCCATCCGTTTCGTGAGTTGATCGCGTGGCAAAAAGCTTCGCGGGCCTGGCGGATCAGGGCGTGGGCGGTGGGGGCATCGGTGTCCGAGAGCAGCAGCTCCTCGTAGAGCTTTTCTCCGGGCCGCAAGCCCGTGAATTCGATCGCCACATCACCGCTGGTGTTGCCCGGCTCCCGCACCGTGCAGCCGGAGAGCCGGATCATCTGACGGGCGAGATCGGCGATCCGCACCGGATCACCCATATCCAGCACGAACACCTCTCCGCCGGAGGCCATGCCACTGGCCTGGAGCACCAGCTGAACGGATTCAGGGATGGTCATGAAAAAGCGGGTGATCGCCGGATGGGTGACGGTGACGGGCCCGCCCTCACTGATCTGCTGCCGAAACCGAGGCACCACCGAACCAGAGGAGCCGAGCACATTGCCGAAGCGCACCATTGAGCAGATCGGCCCGCGCCCTGTGGCCGCTATCGCCGCAGCTGCGTCCTGAACAAGCAGTTCACAGACCCGCTTGCTGGCGCCCATGGCATTGGTGGGCCGCACCGCCTTGTCGGTGGAGATCAGGGTGAGAGCGCTCAAGGCCACAGGCAATCGCCGCCTCGAGGGCCGAACGGGTGCCCAACACGTTGTTGGCCAGGCCCGCGCAGACATTGGCCTCCACCAGGGGCACGTGTTTGTAGGCGGCGGCGTGAAAGAGCACCTGAATGCCGTGGTTGCGGATCAGGATCTCCAGGCGCTGCCGGTCGCTGACATCCGCCAGCACGGCGACGATGGGAACCTCCATGGCGGCGGAAAGCAACTGAGCCTCCAGCTGCTGGGCAATCGAATAAAGCGCAAACTCGTTGCGCTCCAGCAGCACCAGCCGGGTGGGTCGGAGGCTGAGGATCTGGCGGCAAAGCTCCGAGCCAATGGAGCCCCCGCCCCCGTGACCATCACAGAGCGCCGAACCACCGAGGCGGTTAGCAGGGCGCGGTCAGGGACCGAAGGCTCCCGGCCCAGCAGGTCATCGATTTGGACGGGTTTGAGATCGGTCACGCGCAAATCCCCGCAGGCCAACTGAGCCAGCGAGGGCATCGCCAAGACCTGCAGCCCCTGATCGGTGAGCAGGCGGACCAACTGACGCTTGCGCGATCGAGTGGCGGATGGAATGGCGAGCAAAACCTGTCGAATTCCGAACTGATCGATCAGGGCAGGGAGGTGCTCAGGCGAGTGAATCGGCAAGCGCTGCAGCCTTCGGCCCCACAGGCTCGGGTCGTCATCAAGGACAGCCATTACTTGAAAACTGGGTTGATGGCGAAGCGCCTCGACCAGTTGAATGCCGGCCTCGCCAGCGCCGTAAATCAAGGTGGGGGTGCCCTCGGAGGCTCCTGGGCCGGCGCTTTGGCTATGCCAACGCAGCAGATCGCGCATGACAATCCGGCTGACGATCTCCAAGGAAGCGAACAACAGCCAGAACAGGAGCCAGAAGGAACGGGGCGGCTGCACCCCCCAGCAGGGTGCTGACCAGCAGCAGCAGCAACACGGCCAGCCCGGCACGGGGCAGGAGGCCATACAGGGAATGGCTGCCGGAATAGCGCGTCAGGCTGCGGTACCAGCCGCTCGAAAGCAGGACCGATAGGCCGATGAACAGGGCCCAGGGAAGAAGGTGCAGCTGAAGCTCGAATTGGGGCGAGGCGTTGTCGAGCAGCCGGAAGGCGAAGGCGGCCCAGAAGGCCAGGGAGATCAGCGCTCCATCCAGGACGAGCAGCAGCAGACGCCTGGGGATGAGCGATTGATCCAAGCGGGCCAGAGACCAGCGGCGCGCCAATCCTGAGGAGACCCTGCCGAGGGTCGGCACGCGTCTGCCAGGGAGAAAGCTGGTCAATGCTGGCGTAAGGGATCGACCGTGAATGGTCATGATTTGATTGTCACAGTCGACGCGTGCCCTGGGCACCTCCGTGTGCCAGCCGTGGATTGTTCGTGTTCTCAGGCAACTAAGTGTACGGAGCAGTAGGGTGTCATCCTTCCAAGCTGAGTGGGCTCCAGTTCCAGAGCAGGAAGCCAAGCAAGGCGCCTGACAGGGCGACGAGGGGTAGCAGCGTTGGCGGGATCAGGGCTGCCGACATCACATCTGCGGCCAGAAAGCCGCGACGGAGCATGGAGACTGAAATTCGATCCCCAATGGGCAATGCACTTTTAGTAGCACCAACATCAAGACGGACGCTTCAAGGCAAATCCCACAGCACCACCAAGAACCAGCTGAAGAACCCCGGTAGCCCAGTCAGCACGCTTCTCAGGTATCGGCCGGAAGAAACTGAGCAACAAGATCGCTGCGGAGAACTCAGCGATAGCACCGATCGACACAACCGCATTGCCCTCGAGCCGATGTCTCTGCCTGCGGTCATCGGGGTGTTCAGCACTTCTGACTTCCACGCCACCGGTGAGATCCAGAAGGGTCTTGAAATCGGCGTTGGGATCGCTCATTCAAATGCTCACGAGGGTTTCTCGTTGGTCGTCCTTCACGAATTGGAGCGTGGCACCAGCGTCTTCCCGCTCCTTAACCAGCAAATACAAGGCGAGGGCACGGCGGAACACGTCGGTTTTGGTGAGCCCCTCTGAAGTGGCCAAAGATTCCAGTCGCTCACTGAGGCGATCAGGCAGACGCACTTCCAGGCGGGAGGCTGTCATGGGCTAAAACCGGCATTGATACGGATGATATTAGGGTGAAAACTGGGTTTCTTACGGAGGAATTCCGCCTTTTCTACCTTGCCCCCTCTGGGCCTCCCCATCACACCCGCGCCGCCACCGCAAACGGCACCGCCACCCGCTGATCGAGCCACAGGCCCACCAACAGCTCAAGGGCCGCAAGGGACATCACCCAAGCCAAGCCACCAAGCAGCAACGCAATAGCAAGCAGGCCGGTGGCGCCGATGTAGAGGCTGGAGACGCGAGCATGGGGCCAACCGGCCTGGTGCAGGCGCTGGAACAGGTGCAGGCGGTGGGCCTGGAACACGCGCTGGCCGGCCAGCAAACGGCGGGGCACGCAGAGGCAAGCGTCGCCGAGCAGGGGGTGGCCACCAGCAGCAGGCCCAGGGCCAGGGGCCAGCTGGGGGCTTGCAGCACCACGCCGGCAAACACGGCGCCGAGGAAGGTGCTGCCCACATCACCCATGAACACCTTGGCGGGGCTCCAGTTCCAGAGCAGGAAGCCGAGCAGGGCGCCCACTAGGGCGGCGAGGGGCAGCAGCGCTGACGGAATCGGACCGGTCAACCCGGGGCTGGAGAACAGCGCTGTGGTGAACAGCACCGCCATGCAGCCGGCCACCAGACCATCGAGGCCGTCCATGAAGTTGGTGAAGTTGATCACGGCGGTGATTGCGATCAACAACAAGGGGACCTCCAGCCAGGCCAAGCCGAAGGGCAGGGGCGAAAGCACAACCAGGGCTACGGCCGTCAGCACTTGCACCAGGTAGCGCAGGCGGGCGGGCAGGTTGAAGCGATCATCGCCCAGGCCGAGGGCGGCCAGGGGAAGGGCCACTGCGGGCAACCAGGCAGCAGCGCCAAACCAGGGAGCGAGCAGCAGGGAGGCCAACCCCGCAACGATCACAAAAGCCACCCCCGCCACGGGGTGTGACACGCTGGTGGGCGCTCCGGACATTGGGAGTATCGGGGAGACGCTTGGCAAGGAAGGGGATCAGGCGGAGAAGCAGTAGCCAGCAAAGGCATGCCGACAAAACAAACGCTGTCAATGGAAACAGACAAGAATCTCGCAAGTCAATAGCTTGAGAAAAGACAAAAATACAAGGATATCAAGAAAATGACGCACAATTATTAAAAGTCAAAAATGTCAGCGAGCCAGCCAGATATTGAATAGCGCAAAAGAATCTCCTGGGAAAAAGGAGAAAATGAACTCTCTAAAAAAGTGTGATCAATGAATGGTCTTTTTCGATCTATAACAAAAACGTTGGCTTCAGAAAAAAAATCGTAGTCACGGACAAGAGGGTTTGTAGTAACAAGCTTCTTCCCGGAACCGAGTGCCTCAAACGTCCTCATCGTCAATCCAGCTTGACGAGGGTGAGCAATATCAAGAACCACCTTAGAATGCAGAAACACAGAGTGGAGGAGATCCTTCGCAAGTGGCGTAAATTGAAAGTCGGAGCGTTTGGCATGTCGCATGTTCCATTTAGACAACCGATATGCCTGAAAGACCCAAGGTGCCTGCAAGTATAGATACCAGAAGCACAAAATATTCGAGGGAAGACAGGAATTGAGGTTATTAACAACAGAAAAGCGGTCGCTATGCGCTGTACCAACAAAACTTATATGGTATTTAATAGAAGGAGGGCGATCCGAAGGCGCAAAACCACTACCATAAAAGAGCGCACGAAAACGAAGCCCATATTTGATCGCATCTAACGAATCAAAGGTGAATATAGAATCATACAATCTAAAGCATTTTTTCACAGTAGGGCGATTAGTCACAGAGTCCCACATGTAAAGTATGAAACGTGCCGCAGGAAAACATTGACGCATAAATTGAAGAAAAGAAGGGGTTAATGTTTGCCCGTTGATCACAAAAATATAGTCATATCTTGAAACTCCAAGGCGACTCAACAGACGCTTATAAAGACTAGTTGCGGCTGGAGTGACCAGAAAAGGGAAAAATCTAGTCAATGCCTTCCCCATTGAACTATCGAAGGGCCTATCCGGCATCCAATCTACCAAGGCCCCAAGCTTCTCTAACTCAGAAACGATCTCCAAGTGATATCCAAATATTGGAGGAGCAAAAAAAGAACACGTTTGCCGACAAGAAAACCCATGACTACAATCAGGCAATCGGCTTGGCAGAATTAACATTACGGGCAGGAGATCCGACTGCCAAGTAGCCAGACGGAACAGAGGCTAGGACAACTGAATTAGCGCCAACCTGGCTTCCATTACCGAGGTGAATCCCACCAAGCACTACCGCGCCCGCTCCAATTGAGACACAATCACCGATCGATGGTCGGGTGAGCAAACTAGGCATGAAGTCCAAATCGCGCGCTCCAATCGTGACACCTTGAAAAATTGTGGCATTTGAACCAATTCGCCAAGCCCCAATTACAGTGCCCTGAGTATGTGGCAGAAAAAGCCCCGGCCCAATGGGACAAGAAACAGAAATTTCAATTCCAAAAATAGCAAAGTTTAGAAATGATATAGACTTAGCCAGGATGCCAAGGTTGTGCCGATAAAAGCTATGTGATAAGCGATAAAGAAGTACAGGCAAATATCTTGGAGAAACGCCTGAAATCCACAATTGCAGGCAAGATGGCAGAGCTTCCTGTCCATAGATCAATTGGAATTGGCGAATTAGATCTGCATGAACTAAGTTGACAGTTCCCAAGTACAACACTTTACCAGCATCAGAAATCGTCATCCCATTAGCTTGCGATCACGCAACTCAGAATTCGCACGCTCTAGTTGGTCTTCTGGCAGAGGCTGAGATTGAACCCAAGCAGCAAAACGATCCAATCCTTCCGCTAAGGTGATTCGGGGGCAATCAGGCAGCAGTTGACGCAGCCGGGTGATATCGGCAAAATTATGTCGTATATCACCCAATCGATATTCGGAGGTAATGCGCACGGGGGCTTGCATGTTTAACGATGCCATGAGTTGCTTAGCAACTTCTAATACACTTGTGGAAATTCCACTACCCACATTGATGACGCGATTGATAGGCTCAGAAGAAAGAGCGCAAGATTGGATGGCCCTCGCCACATCTTCTACATGAACAAAGTCTCGAGATTCAAGCCCATCCTCAAATATTGGCAGCTCAAGTCCGCGGCGGATTCGAGTAGAAAAGATAGAAAGAATACCAGTGTAGGGATTATTTAAGGATTGTCCTTCACCAAATACATTTTGAAGTCTTAGTATAGCATAATCCATACCAAGTGCACCACATGCCACTCGAACTAAATCTTCTTGTGCATATTTTGTGGCAGCATAGATAGAAGCAGGGAGCACTTGATCTGATTCACGGGTTGCTACGGCTTGAAGTGGAAAGCCGCACACGTTGCATGAAGGCTCCCATTTATGGGCAGAAAGCTCGGCTAAGCTTCTAGATTGGGGAAATTGGCGGACAGAGCTTCCAACACAGGCAGGACAGATGAAGGATCCCTCTCCATAAACAGAACGACTGGATGTAAGAACAATACGCTCTACAGTCCTATTGGGTGAATTAGCAATAACGTCTAATAGAAGTGCGGTTCCTTGGGAATTAACTTGATTATAATTCGCTATAGCATACATAGATTGCCCAGTACCGGTTTCAGCCGCGAGATGCACTACACACTCAACTCCATCAAGTGCTTTAGAGAGAGCCTGTGGATCGAGTATTGAGGCTCGGACAAATTCAACAGAAGAGCTTGATAACCAACTCAAGCCCGAAGGAAGTTCACCATGTACCTGTGAAGACAGAGAATCTAGAATGCGAATTTGAACGGCAGAAGACTTAAGAATTCTGCAAAGATTTGCACCAATAAATCCAGCACCACCTGTAATCAGTATGGTAGTCATACTTAAATTGACAAATGAGGTGAGAATTGCAACAAAAGTCTTGTCAAAGAATGTGGGGAGACGGGGTCATTAAATGGGGTGTGGCACAAGATCCTAAAGAATCTACATCAACGTTCGATTTTATGCTTTTCAGGACGGCAAAAGACGACCAAACCAATTGAGGAGAATTCTCCTGAGAAATCTTAATATCTGAAAGAGAACAAACAGCACAGTAGAAAGAGAAGAGAGCGATCCACGCTTTCGACAATTAAGTATATTCTCAATATTACCAAGATACATCGCTAAGACATTACTGCTAAGTCTAACACGATTAGATTTAGCTGGATTGGCATGATTGCTATAATCTCTTGTATCATACTCTACCAATCCTAATCTCAAAAGCAATATCGACCCCTTTTCGGCAAGCCTATTATAAAAGTCACCTTCCTCTGCAAATCTTCTACCAAAAGGGAATAAACCAGCAGCAAGGAATGACTCAGAACGAACAACAAGGGTTGACGGCTGAATATAGTTTCGCAGGAGAAGATCTAAGGTTCTCAAAGAAGTTACAGTGTTTTCCAATATACCAGTACAATTAGGCGAGTCGATTAAACAACATGCCACAGCCATAATGCTTGGGTGGCAAAAAAGAGGAATCTGAAACTCCATCTTATTAACGGCCCATTGATCATCGGCATCGCAAAACGCAATGAAGTCAACACCTGCACTTAAGGATGCATTAATACCAGTATTTCTAGAATTTGACACACCTTGATTAACCTGATGGGTAATAATGTCTACCAATCCAATGAATCTATTGGCCAGCCCACCAATCAACATCTTTGAAGATAGAGGAGAAGAGCAATCATTGACGATAACGATGAGGCATGGCGGAAGGGTCTGATTGGCGACAGATGAAATCGCATTAAATACCTCTGGACCATTATTGTAAAAAGGAATAACAACGGAATATTTCATTTTACTATTTCAGGCTCTTGCGGCCAATGGCCAAGCATGAAGTAGCAGTAAGTGTATTTGAAGCAAAAAACAACAAAAGAATAAATGCTATAAAATAAGTAGGAAGAAAAAAGAAGTTCGAAAAAAATGACGTCAATATAGTCATTAAACAAAGCGCCATGGCTGCAGATGCAAATATATTTTTTTCCTTAGTACGTTTATAAAGTGATGAGGCAACAAACATGCCATAAATAACAATGGATAGGTAAAAGCTAGCAAACCAGCCAGCCTGCTTAAAGGTTAGGAAGCCGGTACTAACATTCAAAGCAGGATTGTCTAAGTCAATCGAACAATTTAATACGCTATATTGGCCGGAGAAGAAGCTCCTTAATGGTGAAGGAAAAAGAGAGAGGATAGGCGAAAATTCATCAGCGCACGTATCAGCCCATGCAGAATTTAGATTACCCAACGGACTAGTAAAATATACTAGCACCCATGTAAAGCCAGAAGGCAGTAAAGCCAGCAAGCCCTTTGTTCTTTCGTCAAAAAGAGAAAGAAAAGGATTGGCATATTCACCACGTGAATCGCCAATGATGCCGAATACTATAATAAGAACAATCACTCCCAAGATAAATGGAACTATATTTTTTACCGAAATTTTAATTTGATTTAAGTAGAAATAAGTAGCCACTAAGTAGCAGATAAAGAATACTAGGTGCCCCCTCCTAACAGTTAAAACCTGGTAAAGAAGGATTGAGCCAACACCAATGATTCTAGACGAGCGAGAGAGCCTATCTGAAAAAGATAGATAAGGAAGGAGCAAGAGTGCGATTGCATTCATAAAGCCGCCGAGGCCTTTTGTCCCCCATTCTCCATAGTTATTGAAGCCAAGGCTAAAAATTGGAAGAGTGCCTTGTGTAGCAATCTCGAGTATCGTTAATCCTATCCAAAAAGCATATATATATCTAACAATAGATGAGACTTGTTTAGTGGAAAAATTCCAGCGTGTCAAGGAAACTATAGGAACAGACGAAACCGCAAAGAAGACTAGGACTGGCGCAGATATCAACATAACTAGTAAGTTACTAGAAACTTCTTGATAATGCGCCATTGGGAAAGCTATATATAGACCGAGGCAGGAAACTAATAACAGATAATAAGCCTGAAGAAATAACATCATGATCCCACTTAAATTAATTGAGCCAAACCAAGCTTCGCTATCCTTAATATGAATAATACATACTGCAAGCCTGGCATAGGCTCTGTTTTGAGCTGAACTTCAAAGAACTCGAGAAGGTAATGAAAAGAATCGCTTGAACTGTAACCAGACAAACCATAGCAACCTGCTATAAATGAAGAATGAACTGTAGCCACACCAGCAGTTACAGCTATCTTAAGAAAGTAAGCATCTGCCATCATCGGAAATCTTGAAGAATATAAGCCAAAACGATGGTGCAGTTGTGTTTTTATGAGGGTGCCGACCGAATGAGATGACCCTATACCATGCATTCCAAGCAACCAGCCTAATTTTTGCCTTGGATAAATAATTTGACGCCCCCTTCTTATTGCAGAAAATATTAAGTCAGGCTCATTATTAAGTCCTATTAAAGTATAATAGTTTTCTATGGCACATCTATCCAACGTATCGTCCGCTCCTACCACTAGATAATATTGGGTTTGAACATGAAGAATAGCACGATTTAACCCATGATAAATGGAGAAATCTTCACCCCTAAGAATATTTTTATTCTCTAGTTCCGTTGCTTCAACGATGTGGATAGTATCGTCGATTGATCCAGAGTCTGCGACGAGCCAAATAAAGTCAAGCCTTGACTGCGCTTCTAAAGACTTGGCCAAGCTCCCAATATGCCGAGCAGCATTTTTTGTAGGAGTTACAATGGTGATTTGATTATTAATCATGCAAGATCGAATCGATCAAGGACAATAAATTTGAGGCACTTAAAGTCAATTAGAATTAACCAGAAGCCTGAACGCAAGATACAATTTAAAGATGGGTAACAGAGCAGCTCGAATTATTGCCATTCCTGAGCCAACCTGAAGAGGCCGCAAAGAGATAACCCGCAAGTGCGGATCTACCCCACCCAACCCCTTGCTAGCGCTGCCGCCTCCTGGCAAAGCGCCTCGAGATGGACGGGGGGCGGGCGGAATGGTCCAGGGATTGGGCTGGCCTCCCATGCAGGCGGAGCTGAGGGCAACCGCATCGGTGTTGCGCCGCATGGCTGTTAAGCAGATCCGTGTGGGCCGGAAGATCCACTCCGTAACTATGCAGCCGGTGCACCCAGCCATAGCCGGTGGCAGCCCGGTGGAGGTAGATGGTGGGGGGCATGGCTGGCCGATGTCCTGCTTTGGAGCGGAGCTTGCGGTCCATCCGGCCACGGGCATCGAGATCTTTCGGTGGTCTGCCCCGTGATGGCCTGGATCTGTGGCTGTGCTGCTGCCGGCTGGTGGAGATGTAGGCATTCAGCCCGCGCTGCCCACAGGCCTTAAGATTCAAGGTGCTGCAGTAACCTGCGTCTGCCGTGAGCACCACTGGCAACTGGCTGGTGTTGGCCAGGGTCCGCTCCAGCAACCGCTTCGCGGAAGCCAAGGCCTAGGAGCGTGTCGCACGTTGAGCCCGACCAAGGCCTGACACAGCGGCTGGTGGTTCAGCGAATTGATTGGCCAAAAAGCCAGCCGCATTGAGGGGGACCTCAGGCCCTCGCCACCACCACCCTGAACAACTTGAGGATGTTGTGGGTGGTAGCCATCAGGGCCCATTCCCCATTCACCTGCTCCAGGCCCCGCAACCAGAACCGATCCAACCGCCTGGCCCCCTTGATCTGGCCAAACACCGGCTCGACCACCGACTTGCGCAAGGCGTAGACCGCCTGCCCTGCTTTGGAGCTGAGCTTGCGATCCATCCGGCCACGGGCATCGAGATCTTTCGGTGGTCTGCCCCGTGATGGCCTGGATCTGTGGCCGTGCTGCTGCCGGCTGGTGGAGATGTAGGCCTTGAGTCCGATCTGCTCGCATGCCTCCAGGTTGGCGCTGCTGCAGTAACCCGCGTCTGCCGTCAGCGCGGCGGGCAACTTACCGGTGTTGGCCTTGATCCGCTCCAGCATGGGCATCAGATGCACCGCATCGCTGGCCTGGTTGCTGACGCCGATGGCCACGATCACCTGGTGATCACCATCGACGGCGGCCTGGGCGTTGTAGCCCTGGATCCAGCCATCACTGCCCTTGAGGATGTGGCTGTCGGGGTCCGAAAAGTTCCTCTGAGCCTGGGGCTTGGGATTGCCCGTCGCATCGGTGGGGAGATGGCGGTGCGGCATCGCCATGGGATCGGCTTCTGCGGCTGTGACCGGTGAGGCGAGTCCAGCAACCTCTGCGTTCTCTATCGCCAACTTCTGGGCGTCATCCGCCCGTTTGCGGGCACCACGAGCACGCCGTGCCGCGCGCTTGCTGGCCTGGGCATCGCTACTGGCCTCAGCCTCGGTTGCTTTCTGCTCTGCTTCCTCAGCCTGCTCTGTGTGTTGGCGAGCCTTGCTTGCTGCCGCCTCGGCCTCCAGCTCAGCCTTGGCCTTGCGGATCCACTCCAGCCGGCTGCTGCGCCGCTGCAGCTCCTCAGGAAGTTCATCACCCCGCTTCTCTTTGCCGTACTGGCCGTCTTCCTGGGCGTCGATGATCTCTGCCTTGCGCAGCAGCGCCCGCATTTCGGCTTCCAGCTGCTTCTCGCTCCTGAGCATCCGCTCGTGACTCATGGCCTTGTGCTTGCTGGCGTTGGCTTTGACCTTGGTGCCATCCAGCGCCACATGACCCAAGCTCACCAGCCCCGCCTTCTGGCACAGCCGCAGCACCTGAACAAACAAGCCGGCCAAAGCCGTGAGATGGCGCCGGCGAAAATCGCTGTAGCCGTAAGGCTTCTGCGTAGCAGTAACGGCTGTGGTCGGGTTGCTGGTTGCCGGTCAGGACCCGGAAGGCGGCGTCCTCCCAGCAAGTCTTCTCAATCTTGCGGGAGCTGGGCAGCCCGACGCAGTAGGCATACAGGAGCAGCACCACAATCATTCGGGGCTCATAGGCCTTTTCGCCCCGAGGATCCTTCTGGCGGTAGACGGCGTGGATCGCCTCGAGATCCAGCTCAGCGGCCAGATCCAACAGGAAAAACACCAGGCTATTCTCTGGAAGCCAATCCACCGGTGAGGGTGGCAGCAGCAGCGTCTGCTCGGGGTTCCATGGACGGAAGGATTTGGGCCTGACCATGACCCATTCTCCCGCCCAGAGCCGCTGCTGTCACAGGGATCTGGGCAGATTCAGGGCCGTCTGTGGAGAGGCTGGGCGCTGATCTATGTGCGACAAGCTCCAAGTGGGTTCCTGGCGAATCCATCCACTAAAACTCAATCAGCTCGCTTATAAATTGGCCTGCCCTAATGCTAAACACTTCAAAAAATATCGGCCAATACAGAAACATAAATATTTATGTATCAGCCATGTCTCAAATCGCACTTCTGAAATACCCCAATGCCGAATGGAAGAAACGCAGCCAAGGCCTTGGCATCAGAAGAAGGGGGAAGCATGTTATCCAGAAAACTGGGTAACGATATAGGGCCGGAATCAAATTCAGCAAAGCATGACGCTCTGATTGCATTCCCTGAAATACGGTCGCACCACGACGAGAAGAGTAGATAACCCTAGGCAGATATGAATACAGATAGGTAGTAATTAGAGCCAACTCTAACTTTCGATTGCCTCGTGTGCTCTCTTGAACAAATTTTGGATAATTGACCCCAAAAGTCCTTAGCTGCTGATACCCTCCGCTATTGCCCAAAGTAGCAAACACACAAGGCTCCTTGGATGCAATAAGAACAGAGGCTCGGCAAAGTAATGGAAGAATCCATCCCAATTGAATAAGAGACGTACCCAAACCTTCTTCAATCTGAACGAGTCCAACCCCCTAGAACGCATTGACAAAGAATTAACAACCCAAGAGCTTACAAAAGTAGTCCTTATGTTTATCTTTCGAGCATAGTCAAGCATCTCGAACGACTCCAACTCGAGCTCCTGAAGCCTTGGCATGGAGATCTCGTAAATATTTGGCGCCCAATAAGATTCTAAATATAGAAGTGTTGGGCGAATTGTATATAGCTTTTGCAGTAGCTTTCCGATTAATCCTTGGCGCGGCATATCATCATCGCTAATTATCCAAAAATAGTGGGTCTTGACCCTAGAAAACAACTCTAGAAAAATTCGATCTGGGCCAATATTGGATTCTAATCTAAATGAAGACACAAAAGGATTCTTGGCCAAAAAGTTTTTGACAAACTCTGCAGTGCCATCATTACTACCATTATCACCGATTACAAGATGAACATCAGCCTCAAGTCCGCAAAGCTCTGACTCAAGGGAAGATAAAAGCCGAACAAGAAAGCCAAGCCGATTAAAAGTGGGAACTAGAATTGTCAGAAGCTTTTTATGACTCATGCCAAATGAGATGCCTTCACTATCTTGAACACCCGAAATGCGAAGAAACAAGACATCAAACTTACAACTGAATAGCCAAGAAGCATTGTGCTCAGATTCATCCTGCTGCCAATAATTAATACCGGCAGCATGGCCAATGCGGTAAAGATAGATACCATTAAAAGTGGCTCATCTCTGTGAGCACGCAGATAAATCGACAAGCAATACGTGATGCCAATAAACAGCGTTGCAGTAGCAATTAGCCAGATGTCAACTGGGTCAAGGATTCTAGTGGCTAAGATTGGCCATTGCTGCACTCCAAACAATGCCCCTAGGGCTGCGCCTTGTGTCACTAGAACTAGAGATATTATTGACAATCGAAGACTTCGAAAAAATAGACAATCTAATGAGATAAACTCTCCATTGGCAATCATTTTTGCAAAGTCTGGCGCCAGCGCCGTTGTGAACGTGCTGCCTACAACAAGTAATGAACTCATGACATTCATAATCAAACCAAGCCTTCCAGCGACTGCTGGCCCAAAAGATCTGAATGCAATCGGTGTAAATAGCTGAAAGATGAAGTATCCACTGATCCAGCTGAGCGAAATCTTCCATTGCATCGGGAAGATTTTGACCTTCCATAGTGCCAATAAATCCCGCCTTGCAAGCGAACTTCCTTGACGCATCTTTCGATAGGGCGCCGCTAGAGGATGCTGATAAAGCCAATAAGTAGAAAACATCGCGGCGGTCAAAGGAATGGCAACGGCAGCCCAAAGCTTGAGCCCAGAACTCAGCGCCAATAGAAAGAATAGACTCCCAAAGATGCTCTGCTTAGTTCTCATCGCTGACACATCAGCCATGCAGCCTATTGCCTCAAGGTAAGTGAGCTTTCCACTTTGAGCTAGATTCCACGCCGTGGCCGCTGAGAGCATCAACCATGGCGCCATCCAATCTACCGATGAGTGACTACTCTTAGAGAAGAAAACAAAGCCAACCGTAGTACTTACAACAAAGAATCCAAGCGCCATCGCCCGATACACTAATCGGGTTGACAATAGAGTTGCAAACTGTGAATTGTCATCAGGATTATTTCTAGGCTTGCCGTCGCTTTGGCTTGCATGCTGAGCCGAAAAGATATATATCAATACCTGACCCAAGCCTAATTCGAAGAAAACCTGAAGCGCGATCAACGAGTAGAAGGTAAAATAATAACCCTGCTCAACAGTATCAAGAAAAAATGGAATCGCCAAGAAGGCTAGAATGCCAGAAAGGAAACTCCACCCCCTTAAGACAAGAGTATTGATAACATTGCGATTCATCTCTGCCTCAACCTTGCTGGGCCACAGTGAGTCTAGAGAAGGATTTCAAACTAAAACTCAAAGAAAAATTCCATGAATTGCACTGTCCATAAAGGATACTCATTCTACACAAATTGAAGCAGGCTCTATGCGAGAACAGCGCGTGCCAACAGAAGATTGGTGTCTAGCCAAGATTCACCATTGAAGTAATCTTGCATAAAAAATGCATGCAGCAAAGTATAAAAAACTAAATCAAGCCGCGCGCAGTATACTCATTGCAACCGCCGAATCGATAACTTGGCCTTCGATTGAGCATAGATTGACTCGAAATACATTAGCAAGGCTACGATAAGCCACACTACTAGCGCTATAAATATCTGGCTTTGAATCTGGATCGACGTGTAGAATTGGAGCGGGCAGATTAAAGCAATTGGAAACAATTTCTGCAAGGTTTGCCAAATCCACTACTGCATTGACCGTGGCCACCGGGCTCAAAGGAGGAGTGTCCTCAATAAAAAGCCAGCCTATTGAGAGCTTCGCGATATCTCCCGCATTCCCATACCCCCTTATCACCGGATGGCTGGACTTAACGACGATCCTCTTTCCCGCAGCGGCTTGCAGCAAAAAGTCACCTAAAGCATACTTCTTCGGATCACGCATCCAGCGGCCGCTCAAGGCATAGATCCGCAACACCATCGTGGGTGCGATCGAAACTAACAGCCGCTCTTCTTCAAGCTTTAAGCTTCCGTAAAGCCTCTGAGCAGTGGAAAGACGACCGTTGCCTTCAACATATTCATTTTCCACCAACTTGGCAGCGCCAGAGGAGATCTCCACGACACGTGTCGATGGACTCGCCTCCAAAGCCTTGACCACCCACTCTGTGATCTGGCGATTGGTTGAAACATACGCCTCTTCCCCCACTTCTTGCAAGCGGTCAGGGGTCAGGAAGGCACAGTGCAAGATGCCCCCTATGGTCTCTTGCCTCGCCAGCATTGGCAACGCCTCCAGCGGTTGCACTGGGAGACTGAATCCTCCGGGAAGTTGCAAGCTACCCGCCCGGCTGGCAAAGGCTCGGACACGGAGCTTGAATTCCTCAGGAGAGAAAATTTTCTGAAGTTCATCGATCGCCGTACGGCCAAACCATCCTGTGGCGCCAGTGACCGCGATCAAGCCCTCCATGCCGATCAGGTGGACTCCATCGACAAAGGGCTTGACTCCGGTTCCATCTCGCCAAAGCGCCTACCGAAAGCCAGCTTTGGATACACCTTGCTGACCTGGGACAGAGTCACCTCAAGCAAATAAGGCCCTGGCTCACGCAGCATCCCCGCCAAAGCTTCCTGGGTGAGATTGGATTGGTCGAGACGCTGTGCTGGAATTCCATAGGCCCCAGCCACAGCGACGAAATCCGGTGCCGAATAGCCGGTCACCGTGGATTGCAAATTATCGCCGAAATACGACTCCTGGAACTGGCGCACCATTCCATGACAGCTGTTGTTGAACAGCAGAATTTTGAGATTAAGTTGGTTGCGGAACAAAGTTTCCAGCTCCTGCAGATTGAGCTGGAAGCTGCCATCGCCGCTCACAAGAATGGTACACGCATCAGGTGCCGCCATCGCCGCACCGATCGCTGCAGGAAGACCAAAGCCCATCGCCCCCATGCCACCAGAGGTGAGAAAGCGATCACCCCGATAGAAAGCAAGGCTCTGAGCGGCCCACATCTGATGCTGGCCTACGTCGGTGACATAGAGCGTTCGATTCTCAGACTTGGCTCCACAAAGTTCCTGAAGCAAAGAGACCGGATTGATCTCATTTTCTCCAGCCTGGAACTCCAACTCTGCGGGGAACTGTTGACGAAGGCTGGTGATCCGATGCTGCCAGGCCAGAGGGGTTGAACCAAGGGGTGGCTGGGGAGTGGCCCGCGTCATTGCAGCGGCCAACTCAGCAATGCTTGCCTGAACAGCCTGCTGGGGTTTGATGCGTACTCCGATCTCTGCGGTATCCACATCCACCTGCCAGATCTGCTTGCCCTCACAAAAGCTCTCCAGGTCAGCCCCGGTTTGGCGAATGTCTAGGCGGCTGCCGACCACCACCAGCAGGTCCGCCTCCCCCAGGATCTTGTTAGCCCACCGATTGCCATAGGACCCGATAAAGCCCACCCGCTGGGGATCGCTGGGGCCGAGCACATCCACGGCCATCAGCGAGAGCACCACGGGAATGGCCAGATGGGCGCTGATTCGTCTGGCTGCCTCTCTGTTTTGAAAGCTCGAAGCACCACCTCCGAGGAGTAACAGTGGTCGCTCGGCTCGGGCAATGGCCTCGAGAAGATCAGCCACTCGGCCTGCCAAAACACCTTCCTGGGTAGAAAAAGCCGGAGTGGGAGCGATCCATTGGCGTGCCTGCTCAATGGCTAGATCAGCAAGTTCTGGCGGGATATTTTCTGCCTGGACATTCATCGGAATGTCTACCAGGCAGGGGCCCTGACGACCCTCCAAGGCAACCTCAAAGGCAGTCACCAGAACACTTGGCAGATCAGCCGCCTGCCTCACTTGAACGGCCCACTTACAGATCGGACGGGCCATAGTCACGATATCGGTCTCCTGAAAACCCAGCTGCCGGACACCGGTTTCAGCTTTCAGCTCATGGGTGTTCACCTGCCCAGTGATGAATACCGCCGGCGTTGAATCGAAGTAACAGCTACCGATGGATGTGAGCAGATTGGTGGCGCCCGGGCCACTGGTGGCCAGGGCAACACCGGGAACGCCACTCACCCGCGCAAAGCCTTCGGCGGAGAAGCCCGCTCCTTGCTCGTGATGGCAGGAAACAATCTGAATAGCAGTAGTGCGGCTCAGGGAATCCAGCAGGTGGGTGATCATGCCACCCACCAGCTCGAAGGTATGGGTCACACCTCTTGCTTCGAGATATCGGGCGACGAAATCAGAGGCCTTCATACATATGTCCCAGCCATGACTCCAGCCGCACCGGCTCGCTCTGCGACGAAGGCATGGATGATCCCAATCTCCCGATCGATCATCTCCTCGGTGAGTCCTGGATAGGTACCGAGGAACAAGGCCTGCTGCATCAACTGATCGGCTCCGGGCAATTCGTCCACCGCCAACCGCATGGCCTCGGGGCGATCTTTCCGCAGCTGCACAAAGGCAGGCTGCCTTAGCAGGTTGCCGCCAAACAGCATGCGGGTGCCCACGCCCTGCTCCGCCAGATACCGGCCCATATCAGAGCTGCTGAAAGGCGCCTCGGCCTTCACGAGGAGCAGGAAACCAAACCAACTACAGTCCGTGCGGCATTCGCTGGCATCCCAGCTGCAGTCACCTGTAGTGGCCGCGTAACCCGTGGCATGGGTGGGCAGGGAGAAACTCAGCACCTCCGACAACCCATCCAGCCCCCTGCGCAGGCGCTCCCAGTTGCGCTTACGGGCCTCAATGAAGGCAGGCAAACGGCGCAACTGCACCCTTCCGATGGCCGCCTGCGGATCGAGAGGTTTGAGGTTGTAGCCGAAGTGGGAATAGATGTACTTATGGTCATATCCCTTGGGTAGTTCCCCCAACTGCCAGTCGTAGCGCTTGTTGCAGGTGTCGTCCTTACCGCTGGGGCACCAGCAATCACGACCCCAATCGCGCAGGCTCTCAACGATGCGCCGCAGCAGGGCACTGCTCACAATGTTGACTGAGCCGCCCTCGCCCATGGTGAGGTGATGGGGCGGGTAAAAGCTCTGGGTACTCAGATCGCCCCATGTCCCCGTCCAGCGCGCCACCCGATCGGGGCCCTCATCGAGGCCTGGGCTGTTCTCAGAAATGCCCAGGGATTCCGCCAGCACCCGGGGCATCGAATAGCTGCATCCCAGGGCATCGCAATTGTCTTCGACAAGCCAGAGGTTGTGCCTGCGGCAGAAGGCCAGCACAGCTCCTAGATCGAAGGGATTCCCCAGGGCATGGGCCAGCATCACCGCCTTCGATTTGCCAGGGCTGTAGGCCATCTCCAGCTGGTCGACCCGCACATTAGAAGTGCTCGGATCATTGTCGACAAACACCGGTACACAACCGTTCTGCAGGATCGGCGTGACGGTGGTAGGGAAGCCGGCGGCGCAGGTGATCACCTCATCGCCCGGCTTCAAGCGCCGCTCGGTGGGCAGCAGGTGGGATGTGAGTGCCGAGAGAGCCAGCAGGTTCGCCGACGATCCTGAGTTCACTGCCAGGCAGGCCCGCACCCCCAGAAAGGCCGCCAGTTCGTTCTGGAAGGCCTCGCCTTCCTTGCCTAGCGTCAGCCAGAAATCCAGCGTGCTCGAGACCGCCGCCTCAACCTCGTCTTCTGTGAACACACGCCCCGCGTAGGGGATCGGACCGCTGCCGTTGCTGCTGGGTCGCAACGGATCAGAAGCTGGGCGAAAGGAGGCATGCACCTGGAGGGCGTACTCCCGGGTAAGGTCGAGGATCTGCGCTTTGAGCGCCTGGGGGGTGGGTGGCATCGAAAGGAGTACGGCGTTGACAGGAATGAGCGGGAAGGGAAGCCTGTAAAGGGGGCGACGCTAAGCGGAGCGGGCGTAGGCCTCGATGTCGGCCCGGCAACACCCCGTTGGATCGGATCCAGCGTGGACGGAGCGATACCAGCCCACGGTGCGCTCGATCGTCTGGGCGAAGTCCCAACGCGGCCTCCAGCCAAGCTGGTGATGGGCCTTGTCGATTTGGAGGTGCAGCAGGTTGGCCTCATGGACCGCCGCTGGATCGCCCTGGTCCACCCAGCGGCCATTCCAGTGCTCGAGGATCGATTCCACCAGCTCCCGCACAGGGCGATTACTGGCCAGGGTGGGGCCAAAATTGAAGGCCTCTACCGGAGGTTCTGAGCTGGTGGCCAGGCGCTCGGCCAGCTGCAGGTAGCCACCGAGCGGCTCCAGCACGTGCTGCCAGGGGCGGGTGGCGCCAGGGTTGCGCACGGCGATGGGCTCTCCTGCCGCCAGGGCGCGCATGGCATCGGGCACGATCCGATCCGCGGCCCAGTCGCCTCCGCCGATCACGTTGCCGGCCCGGGCCGTGGCGATACGCAAGTGGTTGCTCTGATGGGGCGCCGTGCCGCAGAAGCTGGCCCGCCAGCTGGCGATGGCGATCTCAGCGCCGGCCTTGCTCGCGCTGTAAGGGTCGTGGCCGCCCAAGGGGTCGTTCTCGCGGTAGCCGTAGAGCCACTCTTGGTTCTGATAGACCTTATCAGTGGTCACCATCACCACGGCACAGGGATGGGATAAAGGCTTGAGCGCCTCCAGCAGGTGGAGGGAGCCCATCACATTGGTGGCCCAGGTGCCCAGGGGATCGAGATAGCTGCGTCGCACCAAGGGCTGGGCGGCCAGGTGCAGCACGATCTCCGGTTGGGCCTCCTGCACCCATTGGCTGAGGACCTCCCGATCGGTCAGATCAGACTCAAGGTGAAGAAACCTCCCATTTAGGGCAGGCTGCAACGCACGAAAGAGGTTGGGGGCCGGCTCGGCCTCCAGGGCATAGCCCCACACCTCAGCGCCAAGCTCCACCAGCCACATAAGCAGCCAACTGCCCTTGAAACCGGTGTGGCCCGTGAGCAAGACGCGCTTGCCAGGCCAAAAACTTGAATCTGGGTTCATCACCAGACTTTCCAAGGGGCGTGGCGGGATTCCCAAAGCTCCTCCAAGTTCACCCGGTCGCGCAGGGTATCCATTGGCTGCCAGAAGCCTGTGTGCTTATACGCCGCCAATTGCCCATCCTTAGCCAGGCTTCGCAGCGGCTCCTGCTCCCAGATTATCTGGTCGTCAGTGATGCGCTCGATCACTGAGGGCTCAAGCACGAAGTATCCGCCGTTGATCCAGCCCCCATCTCCTTCGGGCTTTTCCTGAAAGCCATGAACGATGTTCTGCTCGTTAAAGTTCAGGGCACCAAAGCGACCCGGAGGCTGTACAGCCGTAAGGGTGGCCTCGAGGCCGTGGCTGCGATGAAAAGCCAACAAGGCTGTGATGTCGACATCGGCAACCCCGTCGCCATAGGTGAAGCAGAACGACTCATCGTTGATGTAATTCCTGACCCGCTTGAGCCGTCCACCTGTGAGCGTGGCTTCTCCTGTGTCCACCAAGGTCACCTTCCACGGCTCGGCCGCCTGGCGGTGCACCTCCATGTGGTTGAGATCCATGTGGAAGGTGACATCGCTCGTGTGAAGGAAGTAGTTGGCGAAATACTCCTTGATCACATAACCCTTGTAGCCACAGCAGATTACAAATTCGTTGATGCCGTGATGGCTGTAGGTTTTGAGGATGTGCCAAAGGATCGGCTTGCCGCCGATTTCCACCATCGGCTTGGGCTTGAGGTGGGTTTCTTCGCTGATGCGAGTGCCTAAGCCCCCGGCGAGAATAACGGCTTTCACTGTGATACTTAGCGCAACAAATGTATAGCCGCCAGAGAATTCAGCGGTGAAGGATCAGACCAGCCTGGAGATAGAAAGATTGGCCTCGCTGGCCATTGGAACCAGTTCAAGGCTAATGCGCTGGTCAAAGCTCACAAATCGGCCTCCCTTGGCGGCGTCAAGCTCCAGTAGGTAGGCATCGGTGATCTGAAGGGGTCCCAAGAGCAGGTCCCAGCGATTGAGGCCGTGCTGCAACAGGCTGATCTCCTGAGACCAAAACTGATGACTGGCGTCTTCGCAGGCCTCTACCAAGCGCTCTGCCAAATGCGCCACAGGCCGAGGATCGAGCAGGGCGATGATCACATTGATGTCGAGCAATGCGCTCATCAAATTCCATCCTGATCACGCAGCTGATCAACCTGCTCGTTGGTAACCAGTTTCTGAGTGCTTGCGTTGAAGGGTCTGAATCCAGCAACAGAGCTGGATCGAGTGATGCCTCCCGACCCAGCCTCAGTCACTTGACTAGACAATGCAGCTCGGATCAAACGGGAGACGACCTTCCCAGCCGAGGTGCCTTGCCGCATCGCCAGCTCCTTGGCCGCGGCGAGCAAGTCGTCTTCAATGTCCAAAGTGGTGCGCATGGCAACAGCGCAGCAACTGTATGGACCCAGTCGACCTTCGCCGAACCGTGGGCACCAAAAGCCCTCCAGCTCAGGATGGGAGCTGTGCTCGACCATCTCAGACTCTTAGCCCCACACCATAAGCCAGGCATCCAAGGCAATTCATTGAGGTTTGGGGAAAGCCCCTGCATCAGGCCAGAAGGCGCCGGTTCGATCCGGCGCCCATCAGCTCAGAAAACCGAGAGAAGCCATCCGCTCCACCACAAACCAAAGCGCACCTTGGCTTCCTGGCCACGGTCCCAGAAGCCATACGCTTAGTCCACTGAGCTTTCGCACGCTTCACCTTGCGCTTGATTGCCCTGCTCGCGCCTCTGGCACTGCTCGCGCCATCCATGCCTTCGCTGGCGGCAGCGGCGATCCCTTCACCGGCTGCGCCGGTGCCCAGCGCAGCCGCCAGCCCCCAACGCAGCCGGGTCGTCTACGACACCTACATCGTGGGTCCTGGAGACACGCTGCAGATCGAACTGCTCGACATCCCTGAATTCAGCGGCAGCTTCTCGATCGGCCCTGATGGCACCCTCTACCTGCCAAGGCTGCGGGCGTTGTATGTGGAAGGCCTCACCATCGAGGAGCTGCGCTACTTCCTCACCCAGCAGTTCAAAGCCTATGTGCGCAAGCCGGAGATCTACATCCGGCCACTGGGCTATCGGGCTGTGCGCGTCTACGTGGGAGGGGAGGTGAAACGTCCAGGTTTCTTTACTCTTTCTGGTGTTCAAAACCCAGAAGTAGAGAGTCCTGAAACTTCAGCCACAGAAGCAACCTTGGGTCCTGCTCAAACCGTTGAGCGCTCACTCTCAAGGCGGGGAATTGCAGGAGGGTCCTCCAGTCTCACTCTTTTCCCCACCCTGTTCGACGCTATCCGCACGGCCCAAGGGATCACCCCCTACTCCGATCTTTCCCAGGTGACCGTGACCCGCCGTCAGCCGGTCAGTGCAGGCGGCGGCAAGGTCAGGGCCCAGGTGAATTTTCTTTCCCTGATCACCGAAGGGGATGAAACCCAGAACATTCGCCTCTTCGATGGTGATGTGGTGAATGTGAGTAAGAGCCCGATCGTGCTGCGGGAGCAGCTGCTCAAGGCCGGCCAGACCAACCTCAGCCCCCAGTTCCTTCAGGTGTATGTGAGCGGTCGGGTCAAAATCCCGGGGCCAACAACCCTGCCCCAAGGCTCCTCCCTCAACCAGGCGATCGTGAGTGCGGGCGGCCTCAAGCTGCTGCACGGCAAGGTGGAATTCGTGCGCTTCCACCCGCGAAGGCGAAATTGATCGGCGCCAGTTCAAGTACAGCCCCAACGCCCCCCTGGATGCCCCCAACAACCCCGTGCTGATGGCTGGCGATATCATCCGAATCAACGATTCGGCCCTCTCCGGCTCGATTGAAGTGCTCAATGAGTTCGCCGGACCGTTCGTGGGTGCCTATTCGGTCTACAGCATCTTCAAATAATGACATCCGCTCCCGCAACGGCAACTCCCGCTGGCCCCCAGCCCAGTGATGACGAGATTGATCTCGGCCAAGTGGGGGCCGCCCTGGCCCGGCGCTGGAAGATCTTGGCTGGTGTGGTCGGCGGAACGGTGGTGCTGGCGGGTTTGTGGACGTTGACCCGAAAGCCTGTCTGGGAGGGCAATTTTCAGATTGTCTTGGCGAGACAACAGGGCCAAGGCGGCAAACTCGCCCAGCTAGCCGCGGCCAATCCCATGCTCGCCAACCTCGCTGGCTTAGGCGGTGGGGGCACTGATTCCCTCGAAACCGAAGTGAAGGTACTGGAGAGCCCTTCCGTCCTCAAGCCCGTTTATGACCACGTCCGATCCACCAAGGAACGCAACGGCCAAAATGTGGACGATTGGGACTTCACAACTTGGGCAGAAAAGAACCTCTCAGTCAAACTAGAAAAAGGAACAAGTGTTCTGAATCTGTCCTACCGCGACACCGATCGCTCACTGGTACTGCCAGTCATCGAAAAAATTTCCAGAGCCTACCAGGCCTATTCAGGTCGCGATCGCCAACGGGACCTCAGCCAAGGGGTGAGCTATCTCGAACAGCAGGTTGGCCTGGCCCGCTCCCGGGCCAACGCCTCCATGCGACGGGCCCAGTCCTATGCCTTGACCCATGGACTTGGTCTTTTAGACGGCCTTCCCGCCTCGGCCTCTGCGAGTTTGCCTTCCTCGGCATCAGGGGGGCCGAGCAATTCGGTAGAAGGCAGCCGTGAGGCAGCTCAGAACCAGGTGAATCTATTACGCCAGCAACTATTGGACGCCAAGGCTTCAGGCAACCGGGTGCTTTATCAGGCCCCCCAACTGGCGGCCAACAAAGATCTCTACTCCAAACTCCAAGAACTGGAGGCGCGCCTGATCCAAAAGTCTGCACTCCTCCAACCAAAGGATGAATTGATCCAAGCGCTGCAACGGGAACGCGTTGGATTGATCGGTTACATCAATCAACAGACCGTTGGATTGGTAGCCGGCCAATTGGCCACGGCCGAAGCGGCCCTTCAATCCCTCGAGCGGCCCCGCGAAATCGTCCTTCAACACAGGGCCCTGGTCAGTGAAGCCCTGCGTGATGAAAAGCTTCTCGCCGAATTAGACGGCCAATTGCAGGCGTTGCAGCTCGAGAAAGCCCGCCGCACCAACCCCTGGGAGTTGATCTCCACGCCCACGTTGCTCGACAAACCTGTCGCGCCGAAGAAGGGCCGTAACCTGGCCCTGGGACTGCTGGCGGGCCTGGTGCTGGGTTCCGGGGCTGCCCTTGTTGTTGATCGCCGCAGCGGCCGGGTATTCAGCCGTGACGAACTTCTCCAGCAACTTCCCTATCCCCTGCTGGCCGAACTCGATGCCCATTCCTCAAGCGGCTGGGACTCCTCCTTGAGCCTGCTGGCGGAAGGTCCGCTCCACGGTTCTCGCACCTTGGCCCTGGTGCCGATCGGCGATGGCCCGGTGCAGGAAAGCTCCAAGGATCTGGCCCTTGCCCTGCAACGGGTTCTGCAGCAGCTCAATCCCGAGGGGCCTTCCACAGTTGTGACCTCCAACGCAGACCTGGTCAGTGCCCGCCATGCCGACCGCCAGCTGTTGATCACTGCCACCGGGGCCATCGGCCGGGAGCAGCTGACAAAGTTGCGCCAGCAGTTGGAGCTGCAGGGTAAACCCGTCGCTGGCCTGATCCTGCTGACACCCTCTCGGTCGGCCGATGGCTGATCAACGCCGGGGGCGTCCTTATTTTTTTCACCTGAGCCGCTGCCTGGTTTTGGTCGCCCCCTTGCTGGCCGGTTCGGCCCTGGCCCAGCCCAATTGGCAGCCTCTGGCCCCTTCGGCAGACCCCTCCCAGGGCAAGCCCAGGCAAAGTCCCCAATTCCTACCGGTACCCAGCAGCGCCGCCAGCAGTGGACAGGGACAGGGGCCCATCTGGCAACCCGTCGAAGGCACAGCTTCCGTTCCGAGTCGACCGCCCCAATGGATGGCAGTGGAACCTGGGCCTCCAGGCCCCGAGGCACCCATCACCGCCTCCGGCCCGGTCGCGAAGCCAGGGGGTCCAACGACTCCTCCCCGCACGACTCCCACCAGCCAGGCCGAAGCCGACGCCCTCCTGGAGATCTTACCGATCACAGCGAGCGACTACCTCCCCTGCTGCGCCTCGGTCTGGCGGTGCCCACCGCCAACCAGTTACCCGAGCAGAGCTGGCAGTTCAGCTACGGCCAGGTGGCGCCCTTTGGCGGCGGTGGCCAGGCCGGCGGCACCGGCAACCAGAACTACTACGCCCGTTTCGATGCCGGGGTCACCGATCGGTTGCAGTTCTCGGCCTTCTATTCAGTGGCGGATGACCCCCTCTACGCCCTGATCAGCGGCCGGGGCCAACCCTTCAACATCTCCACCCAGCCTGCCAACTACATGGAGGCCTTCGGCGCCGCCCTCCAGTGGCAACTGGCCGCAGGCCAGAGCTGGAAGCTGGGCCTGGGAGGCTCGCTGGAGCAATTCAACGTGGGCAGCGGCGGCTGCGATTCCTTCAGCTGCAAAACCAACCGCAGCTACAGCCCCAACATCTTCAACAACAGTGGCCGTCGGGTGTTCACCCGCAACCTGGTGGGCTCAATCGCTCTGCCGATCAGCTGGCAGGCCACCCGCACGCTTCAGTTCACCGTCACCCCCGGGGCCAGCTTCCTGCCCCCCACCCAGGGAGCGGGGAAAGGGGGCGCCGGCACCTTCTACGGCACCAACCTGACCCTCGCGGCCGGCGCCAGCTGGCGGTTGGCACCCCAGCTCACCCTGTTTGGCTCGGGGCTCGTGCCCCTGGGCCCTGGCACCAACAGCTTTGATGCCAACCTCAGTTTTTCGCGCGTTCCGATCCTTACCGCCGGGTTGAACTACGCCATCAACCCTCGCATCGCCTTGGAGGCGGCCGTCACCAACGGTTGGGGTGCCACCCCCGCCACCGCCCTGCTGGCCCTCCCGAGCGACAACAAGCTCGGCTTCACAGGCCGCTTCATCTACAACCCCGGCGCCCTTGATTCCACTGCCCTGGAGATGAGTGCCCGCCAGCGCAGCCTCGCCCTCGGTGGCCTCACGGTGAACATCGCTCAAGTTCCACCCGATGGCACCCTCCAGCTCTGGGCCAACGCCGACAGCCTTGGCAATCTGTTTGGTTTCGCCGGCTATTCCCTCTCCAATGACTTCCAACTCCAATACAGCGGCGGCGTGTTCAACAACATTCGCCCCGCCACAGACCTCAGCAGCACCTACGCCACGGACGGGGGCTACAACGAACGCTGGGGTGGCAAGGGGATTGTGTTCAACCAGCTGCGCGGCGCGCCATTCTCTTCCGGCGGGCGCATCACCGTGGGCCGCAACCTTGATCCCGACAGCTATCAGGGCTATGTGTTCTTCGAGACGATCAACACCTGGGAGGCGACCAAGTGGCTCGCTCTCAACCTCAACCCCAAGATCGCCTGGAGTGGCGTCAGTTCTCCCTGGGGTGTGGGCCTGAGCGCCAATGTGCAGCTGGGTCGCAGTTTCCAGCTGATCCCCGAACTCAATCTCGTGGGCTCCGAATTCAGCGCCAGCAACGGCACCCTCGCCCTGCGCTGGCTGGCCAGCGACAGCGGTGCCATTGATCTCTACGTGAGCAATGCTGCCGGCCTGCTGGACATGGGCCAGCTGATGGGCAACCGCCAGGTGCGCTTCGGCGGACGCCTACTGCTGGCGTTCTAATCACCCCGCAGTTGCCGCACCAGATCCTCAATCGGCATCGCCGCAACCGCTTCGAGCTTTTGATCCCAGGCGAGGTTGGAAGCCACCGTTTCCAACGGATCAGGGTCTGGAGACTGCGGCTCTGGCTCCGTCAGAAATAGCACCTCCACAAGGAAGTGATCCACCAGATCATCCACCGTGGGTTTCTCGAAGACCAGCGATTCGGATAGCGAAACGCCAAGATTTTTCTCCAGCAGCACATTGAACTCGAGCGCCATCAGCGAATCGAGCCCCATGTTGAAGAGCGGTTCGGACGCATCGATCTGCTCCGCCTCGGCCAGGCCCAGCACCTTCGCCAATTGTTCCTGCACAAACCTTCGCAGCACGGCCTGGCGTTCCATCGCCGGGGTGGCCTGCAGCACGGCCAGAAGGGCGGGGGCCTGCGTCGCCTGCCGCTGACGCCCCAGCAGCGCCGGCGCCAAGCAGACTCGCCAGCAAGGTCCGCTGACCCCGGGGAGCCTGGCGCACCAGTCGCTCCCAGTTGATGTTGAGCACCGCCACGTTGCCGCAGCTGCCCCTGCCGAGCAGGCTCTCCATCGCCACCAGGCAGCCCGCCGCTGGCAGCAGGCCCACGCCCAGCGCCTTGAGCCTCTGGCGATCGCGTCCAGTCATGGCCGCTGCCATCCCCTCCCCCTCCCATGGCCCCCACTGGATCGCCAGCCGATGGCTGCGGGCCGCCCGGCAGGCACCATCGAGAGCCCCATTGGCTGCTCCATAGCCGCTCTGACCCGGGGAACCCAACAGCGCAGCCATCGAGGAGAAGGCCACGCCGAAGTCGAGGGGTTGCTCCGCAAGGGCCGCCTCGATGGCCAGCCAACTGCTGTATTTGACGGCCAGTGCCGCCGCCAGGCGCTCCGGTGTCTGGCGCTCGATCAGGCCGTCATCCAGTTGGCCAGCTGCATGGAAAAGCCTCGAACCGGCCTCTCCAGCGCGCCAAGGCCCAGCCGCAAGCGATCGGCGGCATCCGCCGCCGCCAGATCGAGGGCCAAGCGATGCAGTCGCACCCCCTGGCGCTCCAGGCTCGCCATCAAGGCACGGGCTGGCGGTGGGGGCTCGTCTGTGGAGCGGGACACCAGTACCAACTCCTTCGCCCCCTGCTCAACGAGCCAGGGCAGCAACTGCCGGCCGATGCCCCCCAGGGCACCACTGACCAGGTAGGCCCCTTCGCCATGGACCCTCAAGGCCGACGGCCTGGGGGGCTGGGTGATCACCACCTTGCCGGTGTGGCGGGCCTGGGCCATCAGCCGGAAGGCCTCGACGCTGCGCTCGTTCGGGAAAACGGTGATTGGCAACGGTGTGAGCTGGCCATTACTGAGCTGCTCGATCAACCGCACCAGGAGCTCACGGACCAGCCCAGGCGTCGCCGCCGCCACCTCCAGCAGATCGAAGGGCAGATAGCGGGCATCGGGGCGCTGTTCAAGCGCCTGATGGCGGCTCCAGATCTCGATCTTGCCGAGCTCGATGAAGCGCCCCCCGTCGCCAGGGCGCGGAAGCCGGCCTCCACCCCGTCGCCCTTGAGGCTGTTGAGCACCACATCGACGCCGCGGCCAGCGGTGTGCTCCAGCACCTGCTCGGCGAAGGCGAGGCTGCGGGAGTCGAACACCGCTTCCACTCCCTGGGCCAGAAGTTGCTCCTGCTTGGGAGCGCTGGCCGTGGCCAGGATGCGGGCTCCGCATTGGCGGGCCACCTGCAGTGCAGCCTGGCCCACGCCGCCGGCTGCCGCATGGATCAGCACCGTTTCACCGGGCTGCAGACCAGCGAGCTCCACCAGCCCGTACTGGGCGGTGAGGAAGGCGGTGGTCACACTGGCGCCCACCTCCGGGTCCATGGCCGCCGGCAACGGCACCACCAGCTCGGCCCGGCAGCAGACATGGCTGGCCAGGCTGCCCACCGCCAGGGCCGCCACCACCGTCTGGCCGATCAACCCAGGGGGCACGGCCTCACCGCAGGCCACCACCTGGCCGACGCACTCGCCCCCGAAGGGCACCCGGGCTTCCTCGTCGAGCCCCAGCTGACGGCTGTAGGTCCGCAGCAGACCGAGGGCATTGAGCACATCACGGAAGTTGAGACCGGTGGCCGCCACGGCGATCAGCACCTCGCCAGGCGCCGGTTCCTGGGCAGGCATGGGCTCCGCCCACAGGGTTTCGAGGCTTCCGAACGAGCCAATCGCCCAGCGAAAACGATCAGGCGGAAGGGGAAGCAAGCGCTCAACCCGAGCGGCGCCGTTCTGCCAGCTGATCGACGCCTCCTGCTCGAGCAGCGCCCAAAGCCGTGGCCAGTCGTTCGCTCCAGGAGCCTCGGCCCGATCCTCCGGCAGCCCGAGCTGGCTCCAGCTCAGCTGCCCCTGCTCGAGGGCAGCGGTTCTGCTGAAGGCCCCAAGGGCTCCCTGGGCGGGGCCGTCCCCCTCCAGCACCAGCATCACCCGGCGGGGCTGGGGGAGCGTTTCGGGTCGCTGCCAAGTTGCTGGGCAAGGGCCAGCAGAGCCCCGAGCGCCTCCTGCAGAGAATGGCTGGGCAGGTTCGGCCAGAACAGCACCGGGCCCGGACCTGGCACCGGCTCCCCCAGCCCAAGCCGGCCGACCTCCCCACCCTCCTGGGCCACCCAGGCCAGGAAGGGAGCGGCCTGGTCCTCGCTGGCACCCACCAGCCAGGAGACCTGGGGCGGGCGAACCGGCGCTCGCTGTGGTGTCCCCTGGGGCTCCGCCGGCAAGCACGTCCAGACGCTCTGATACAGCCAATCCGCTGGATGGTCGGCCCCAGAGCGTGCCTCCTCCGGCAGGGGGAACAGCCAATCGAGGGCCTGGCGGGGAAGCCGGCGCAGCCGGAAGCCACCGATCCAGCCGATCACAGCCTCCGGTCCGGCCAGGCTCGGGTCGAGCAGGAGCAGCTCAGCTTCCACGAAAGCCGCGTCGTCATGGGCGACCAGCCGCACCTGGACCTGCAAACGATCCGGCAGCGGCAACCGGGCCAACCAAACGCGCTCAAAGCCGACGGGAAGGAAGACCTGGCCGGCCGCCACGGACGGATCAATCGTGGCCGCCACCACCTGGAGACAGGCATCGAGCAGGGCCCAGTCCCTGGCACCCGGCGGGCGGGCCAGTTCGGCCCAGGCCCGGCCTTGGTCCTGCCTGAGCCCGACCACCCCACGGAAGCTGGGGCCGTAGACCAGTCCGATGCGCTCCAAAGCCGCGTAGAAACCCGTCAGCTCAACCGCCATGGCCGTGGAGGGGCATTCGCAGGGCTCGAAGGGCGCGGCTGGGCTCCAATCGCCGGAACCGGGCAGCCGGCCACTGCCATGGAAGCTCCACCGGGGCTGCTTCTCGTCCCCCTCAGCGTGGGCCTTGGGCCACTCCAGACTGTGAAACTCCAGCTCCTGGCAAGCGGGGCCCTCGGCGATCACCAGCTGCAAGCGCACCGGGGACTCGTGCAGCTTGAGGCTGCGCTCCAGCTCCAGCCCTTCAATGGCCAGGGGTCTCCCTGCTTCTGGAGCTCCTGCAAGGCGAGGATCAGGAAGCCAGCGGCGGGGAACACCGCCTGGCGGCGCAGGGCGTGGTCGGCCAGGTCGGCCTGTCGCTCCCCATGGAGCACGATCTCGAAGCGCTGCTCCCTACCACCGGGGAGGTCGAGCCGCCTCAGCTGCCCGTCGTCATTTGGACAGGGGGCGGATCCAGCCGAGACGCCACCGCTGCGAGCTGCCACCTCAGCGGGGGACCCCAGGATCTGATCCAGCCAGAGACTGGCCGGTTCCTTCGACTGCCCGAACACGGGCCACCAGAACCGCTGGCGCTGGAACGGGTAACCGGGCAAGTCAACCCAGCGGTGGGGGAAAGGCTGGTGGAAGCCGATCCAGTCGACCCGGTGGCCCTGTCGATGCAACTGGGCCAGGCTGGTGAGCATGACGCGCACGTCCTCGTGACCGGGGCGCAGGCTGGGCCACCAGGCCAGGGACGGTTCCTGTAAACACTGGCGCCCCATGCCGGTGAGGGTGGGGCGGGCTCCGATCTCCAGGAAGGTCTGGGCGCCCTGGGCTGCCAGGCAGTCCATCCCCCTGGCAAACTTCACCGGACGAATCAGGTGATCACACCAATAGGAGGGATGGGCGATCTCCTCGCCGGCAAGGCGGCCCGTGAGGTTGCTCACCAGAGGCTGACAGGGGGGCTGGAAGCGAATCTGGGCCAGCTCCTGCTCGAAAGCCTCGAGCATCGGTTCCATGGCCGGGGAATGGAAGGCATGGCTCACCGCAAGGCGGTGAACCGCCAGCCCCTGCGCCTGGGCCTGGCGCTCCAAGCGATCCAAGGCCTTGAGTGGACCGGAGAGCACGGAGTTGGCGGGCCCGTTGCTGGCGGCGACCGTGAGCTGGGGATGCTCCCGCAACAACCTCTCCAGCTGGTCGGCCGTGGCCAGCAGGGCCGCCATGCCACCGCCGGGGGGCAGCTCCTGCATCAGACGCCCCCGGGCCACCACCAGCCGGATGGCATCTTCCAGGCTGAACACCCCAGCGAGATGGGCGGCCACCACTTCCCCAACGCTGTGACCCATCAGCAGGTCTGGGCGGATGCCCCAGCTCAGCCAGAGCTGGGCGAGGGCATAGCCCACGGCGAACAGGGCCGGTTGGGTGTAACGGGTCTGGTTGAGGGCAGAGGCGGCGGCCTCTTCCCTGCCAGGAGCTGGGTAGAGCACCCCGGCCAGAGGCTGGGGCAGCAGCGGGTCAATCAGGCGGGTGCAGGCCTCGAACGCCTCCTGGAACACAGGGTGGTGACGCAGCAGCCCTTCAGCCATGCCCAGGGTCTGGGATCCCTGGCCGGTGAACAGGAAGGCGAGCTTGCCGGGGCGCCGTGAGGCCTGGCCCCAGATGACCCCAAGGGGCTCCTCGCCCGCGGCGAAGCCATCGAGCTGCTGCTGCAAATCGGCGTGACTCGCGGCCAGGCAGACCAGTCGGCGTGCCAGCTGACTGCGCCTCTGGTTGGCCGTGGCGCAGAGATCCACCAGGGACAGACCAGGCTGCTCACGCACCAAGCCGGCCAGGTCGCTCGCTTTCTGCCGTAAGGCCGCATCGGAGTGGGCCGAGAGGCAGAGCAGTTGAAGCGGCAGTGGATTCGGTGCCTGGGGCTGCGCACTCAACCCAGCCGCTGGTTCGGGCGGCTCTCCCAGCACGACATGGGCATTGGTGCCGCCAAAACCGAAGGAACTGACCCCCACCACGACCGCTCGATCCGCTTGCGGGAACGGCTCCAGGGAGGTCTGGACCCTGAGCTTCAGCCCGCTGAAATCAATGCCGGGATTGGGGTTGCGAAAATGGAGGCTGGCGGGAAGCTGGCGGTGATGAACGCAGAGGGCGGCCTTGATCAGGCCGGTGACCCCGGCCGCAGTTTCGCCATGGCCGAGGTTGCTCTTCACCGAGCCCACCCGGCAGGGCTGGTCATGGGGCCGGCCTTCCCCGAGCACGGTGCCGAGGGCCTGCAGCTCCACAGGGTCCCCCTGGCGCGTTCCCGTGCCATGGGCTTCGACGTACTGGGTGGCGGCCGGATCGATGCCGGCGCGCTGGAAGGCCTGGCGGACACAGGCCACCTGGGACTGCAGATTGGGCGCCACCATGCCGTTGCTGCGGCCATCGGAATTGATCGCCGTGCCGTGAATCAGCGCATAGATCGCATCACCATTGGCCAGGGCAGCCGAAAGAGGCTTGAGCAGCACCGCTCCAGCCCCTTCGGAACGCACGTAGCCATCGGCGCTGGCATCAAAACTCTTGCAGCGGCCATCGGAGGAAAGCAGCCCGGCCTTGCAGAACCCCATCTGGCTGCCAGGGCTGATCAGGGCCTGGACGCCACCCGCCAGGGCCGCAGCCGACTCGCCCCTCCACAGGCTCTCGCAGGCCAGATACACGGCCACCAGCGACGAGGAACAGGCCGTGTCCACGGCGAAGCTTGGACCCTTGAAGTCGAAGAAATAAGAGAGCCGATTCGCTGCGATCGAGCCGGAGTTCCCCGGCAGCACAAAGGGCTCGTTATCGGGAACGGCATAGTTCTCGGTGGAACTCCAGAGCAGATTTCTGTAATCCGCCGCGGAGATTCCGATGAACACTCCCACCGCCTTGCCGCGCAAAGCCTCCACCGGCTGACCCCCATCTTCGAGAGCACGCCAGGCCACCTCGAGCAGCAGCCGTTGCTGGGGATCCATGCAGATGGCCTCCCGGGGTGAGATGCCGAAGAAGGCCGCATCGAACTGGTCGATTCCCTCGATGAAGCCCCCATGCCGCACGTGCTGATGCAGGGGCCGCTGTGGATCGGGATCGAAATGGAGCGCCAGATCCCAACGATCCGGCGGCACCTCGCGGATCGCATCGCGGCCCTGGATCAGCAATTGCCAGAAATCGGCAGGAGAGTCGACTCCGCCCGGCAGGCGGCAGCCGATCCCAACGATCGCGATCGGCTCTGGGGGGCAGGCGGCTCGGGGCTCGGGGCGGCTCAAGTTTTTATCCAGGTCGGCCGGACAACGCCCGCAGGAAGAGGCCGGAATAGCGCTCGATCAGCTCCTCGCGGCTCGGGCAGACCACGCCGAGCGAGCGCAGCACGGCCTCGGTTTGATCGCAACTGGGCCTGGATCGCAAGCCGGGCGTCATCAACTGGGAATAGGTGAGTTGTTCACTCCCCCAGCGCTGCGAGAAGAAGGGGAGGAGGGGGTAAAGCGGATTGCTGGGTTGTTGCGACAACGCCTCAAGCCAGTCCTGAAGCGGAACGGGCTGGGGGCTCTGATCACGGAATCCCGCCAGCAGGTCGCTCCAGAGCACGGGCCTGGGGTGGTTCAGGTGGAAGACCCGACCGGCATGCTCGGACTTCCAGGCCAGGACGCCGACGGCGGCACTCACATAGTCGACCGGCACCAGATCCAGCTCCGCCATCACGTCGAGGGTCTGGCCCAGCTCCAGGCAACCCCGCACCAGGCGGTGGATGTAATCGTCGGCGTTCCAGGCTCCCGTCAAGGAGTGACCGCCGATCAGGGGCGGACGATAGACCGTGACCGGCAGACCCCGGGCGGCGGCGGCCAACACCAGGCGCTCACTGACCCACTTGGTCTGGGAGTAGCCGAGCACGATCCCCCGCCATTCGCTGAGGTCATCGGATTCAAGGAACTCCCGATCGCGGTAGGCGGCTGCCTCGGCCACCGCCGTGCTGGAGATGAACTGCACCGGCAGGGGTGTAGGCCAGCCACCGCCAGGCGCAGGACCTCCAGAGTTCCCCCACATTGGCGGCCCGGAGTTGGCTGTAGGGGAGGGTGTAGCTGAGCTGGGCTCCGTTGTGGAGGATGCCGTCCAGTCGTTCGGCCAGGGCCTTGAAGCTGGCGGCCTCCAGGCCGAAGCGGGGCTTGGCAAGGTCACCCGCCACCCCGACGATCCGCTCGCCGTAGGCCTCCTTCCAGAGGCCGTAACTACGCAGGTTGGCCTGCACCCGCTCCCAGGCCCCCTGGTCGGAATCGGCGCGAGCCAGGCAATGGAGACGGAGTTCGGGCCAGCGCTCCAGCTGGTCGGCCAGCAGATGGGCGCCCAGAAAGCCGGTGGCCCCGGTCACCAGCACCGCCCGGCCGGGGCCATCCTGCCGTGGGGCGTCTTGTAGTGGGCCGTCCGGGTCAGGCCCAGGGGTGTTGAAGGGCCAGTGCCAGTCAGCCGGCAAAACAGCTTCTACGGCCAGGTCGGTCTCCGCACCGACAGCCGTCACGGATGGGCTGGCCCCTTCGATCAGCAGGAGCAGGTGGCTGGCCAGGCTCCCCAGAGAGGGATCCCCCGCCATCGCTCCGAGTCCCAGGCTCACCCCCAGGCCGGCCTGGACCGCCGTGGCCAACTCCACAGCCATCATCGAATCCATGCCGAGCACCTGGAGGTCGGTGCCGGCCTGAAGATCGGCCCGGTCATAGCCGCCCAGCTCGGCGAGCACATCGGCCAGGCAGCTCAGCATGGCGGCTTCGGCCTTGACCCCACCATCGATCCCCTCCAGCTCCCTGATCACGGTGAGCTCCTGGGTCAATGCCTTGAACCGGGGCACAAAGCGATCATGGTCCTGCTCTTCCAGTTCCACGACCACCGCCCTGGCCTCGCTGCTGCCCATCCAGCGCTCCAGGCTGGCGAGGGCCTGCTCAGGCTTGATCTTGCGCAGGAAATCGGCCGTCCCCGCGGCCATCCCCTCCCCCGCCCAGGGGCCCCAGTTGATGCTCATCGCCGGCCAGCCCTGGGCCCGCCGCTGGGCCATCAGACCATCGAGGGCTCCATTGGCGGCTCCGTAGGCGACCTGCCCCGGCGATCCCAGCAGTCCGGCCACGGAGGAGTAGCAGAGGAAAAAATCAAGAGGCAGGTCACGACTCAAGCGGTCGAGGTGCTGGGCACCCAACACCTTGGCGGCGGCAACGGCAGCGCATCGCTCAGGTGTCTGGTTGATCAGGAGGCCGTCATCCAGGACCCCGGCGGCATGAATGATGCCCTGCAGCGGCAGGCCACTGGCCGCCATACGGGCGAAGACGGCTTCGAGGCCAGCGCCATCGGCCACGTCCACGCTCTCCACCGTCACGGTGGCGCCGAGGGCTTCGAGTTCGGCGATCACGGCCAACTGGGCCGGATTGGCCGGCCGCCGGGCCAGCAGCACAAGCTGGCGGCTTCCGGCCCCAACGAGCCAGCGGGCCGTGGCCAGACCCAAGGCCCCCAGCCCCCCGCTGATCAGCACGGTGGCGGCGGCCCGCAGCGCCGGGCCAGGGGCCACAAACAACTCGGGAGGCGCCGGATCCAGGGACACCCGTTCGACCTCACCAGACTGAAGCCGTCGTTCTTCGAGCGTGGCCAAGGTGGGCGCCCGAGAGAGCAGGTCAGGCAGATCGGCGCCGGCGGGATCGCACCACAACAGGGCGCCGCCCTGGGGTCCGGCTTCCCGGATCCAGCAGCGGGCGAGGGCCGCCAAGGCCTCACCGCCTGGCTGGTCTTGGCCACTCAGGGCCCAGTGCACGGCCTCGAGGCGACCGCTGCGCTCTAGCAGGCCCTGGAGCAGGGGCAGCCAGCCCTGCCAGAAGGGCTGCCCGGCCAGGGCTTCGGCCGCCGGCGGCCTGAGAGCCGTCAGCAGCACGACCGAAGGCCGGCCGCTGGCGGCCTCCGGGTTCGCCAGCGGTCCACCCAGCCAGGCATCGAGGTCATCGAGGTCGGCACACCAACGGGCCCCGGCCCCGATCCGTTCCGCAAGCTTCGAGCCGATGGCGGCCGTTCCACCGAGCAAGGCCAGGGGAGCGGAGCTTGGATTCGAGGCTGGTTTGAGCGTCTCCAGCGCTCTCCAGCAACGCCAATGGTCGAGGTGAAAAGCCTGTTTGGCGTGGATCCGATCGTGCTCCTCGATCCAGAAAGCGCCGCGTTCGAACGGAACGGTGGGGAGCACCTGACGGGGCCAGAGCTTCGAGGGCGAGAGCGGACGCCAATCGATCGGGCAGCCGGCCAGCCAGAGTTCAACAGCCCGGGTGATCCCCGGAGCCTCGAGTGGAAGACGCAGGCTGTACCCGTGGGCTGTGAGTTCCTCGCTGGCAGCGGAAGCTTCCACCAGGCGTGGCCGCGAAGGGAACGCCGCAATCGTCTTGGCCAGGTCCACCGAATCGGTTCCGTAGACCACCGCGCCAGGTTCCACGCCGAGGCGCGCCCAGTCCCCTACCCAGTCACTGGCCTCTGGCGACGACGGGCCGAAAAGGTCCCAGGCCAGGCGAGGAGGGGAGGCAGGAGCTTCCCCCAGCGCAGCGCTGAAGCTTCTTCTACTTCCAGCCAATCGCCGAGGGCGGCAGCGGCGGCGATTGGTGTCGCCGCCCGCAAGGCCAGGCGCCAGCGAAGGCTGCGGCGGCCCTCGCGACTGGTGGCACACACGGCCTGCCAGTTCGCCTGGGGCACAGCGGGCAGACAGCGCACGAAACGCTCCACCAGCTTGTGAAGACTCGACTCCGTCGAGGCAGAGAGCAGCAACCAGTCGTCAGCCGAGGGGGAATCGGCTGGGGCAAGGATCGACTCCGTCGGGGCCTGCTCGACGATCACATGGGCGTTGGTGCCGCTCCAGCCGAACGAACTCACCGCCACCCGGCGCAGGCCGCCCTGACGGGGCCAGGGCTCCAGGACCTCCGGCAGCCGAAGCGCCCACTGGTCCCAGTCCATCAGGGGTGTCGGTCGGCGCAGGTGCAGGTGAGGCGGCACCAGCCCCTTCTGGACCATCAGGATCCCCTTGATCAGCCCGGCGATTCCGGAAGCCCCCTCCAGGTGGCCGATGTTCGTTTTCACCGAGCCCAGCAGCAGCGGAGCATCGCGATCCGGACTGGCATAGATCGGAGCCAGGGCCTTCAGCTCGATCGGATCGCCCAGGGCGGTGCCGGTGCCGTGGGCCTCCAGCACGTCGATCTGATCCCCCTCCAATTGAGCCAGGGCGAGGGTCTGGCGCATCAGGGCGGCCTGTGCCTCGCCGCTGGGAACGGTGAGCCCTGCCGTGGCACCGTCCTGGTTCACGCCGCTACCGCGCAACACCGCCCAGATCGGATCGCCGGCCGCCATCGCATCGGCCAGCCGCTTCAGCACCACCACGCCACAGCCCTCACTGCGCACGTAGCCATCGGCGGCGGCATCGAAGGATTTGCAACGGCCATCGGCCGCCATCATTCCGCTCTTGGCCAGGCAGAGGCTGTTCACCGGCGAGAGGATCAGGCTGACGCCGCCGGCAAGGGCCAGGTCGGAGCCGCGATCCCGCAGGGAGCGACAGGCCAGGTCCACCGTCACAAGGGAGGAGGAGCAGGCGGTGTCGACCGCCAGGGAGGGTCCGGTGAGGCCAAGCAGATAGGAGAGCCGGCCTGGCGCCATGCTCAGGCTGGAGCCGGAGGCGAAATAGAGGTCGAATCGCTCGTCACCGACCTCGCTGCGCAGTTGGCGCCAGGCGTAATCGTTGGTGCAGATGCCCATGAACACCCCCGTGGCCGTGCCCTTCAACCGATCGGTGGCGATGGCCGCCGATTCCAGGGCCTCCTGGGCCACCTCGAGGATCAACCGCTGCTGGGGATCCATCGCCTGGGCCTCCCGGGGGAGACGCCGAAACTGGCGGGATCGAACTGGTCGACATCCGCCAGGAAGCCCCTCGGCGGAAATGCATCTTTCCTGGCCGGCCAGGGTTGGCATCGAAAAAGTCTTCGATCGGCCAACGGCTGGGGGGCACCTCACTGAGCCCGTCACACCCCTCGCAGAGAAAAGACCAAAAGGCTTCAGGGCTGTCGAGGTTCGGCTTGCCTTCACCACCGGGGAAACGGCAACCCACACCCACGACGGCGATGGGTTCAGCCTGGAGCAATTGACGCTGGTCGTGGGCCTTTTGGGCCAGCAAGGCCAACTGGAGCGCGGAAAGACCCTTAACCATCGAGCCAGTATTTCACGACACTCTCAACATCGACCTCGAAAAGGGTCCCCCAGTCAGCCCCCCACAACGAAAGCCTGATCTTCGCTGCGACGGTAGGGGCCCCCATGGCCGCAGGTCCTGGACAATCCAGGGCAGTGAGCACCAGGCTGGGGTGGCGCTCAGCCCACTCCTGGAGGGCATTCTGGAGCTCCTTCCTGCATTCGCACGGGGCCCTGCCACCCGTTGAGATCACCGGGGAAGCCGCTGCTCCAGCAGAGGCAGGCCTGGAGAAGGGAGCGGTGCCAGGTCTTCTGGCTGGAAGCGCCGTTGAAGCAAGGGCCCCCAGCAACGCCATGGGCCGGGGAAGAAACAGTTGCTTCTAACAATGGGGCCACGGGCTCGGTGATGGCCAAGAAGTTGTCGGCCGTTCTGATCACACTTGAGGATGAAGCCGAAGCCCCATCCTTTTCCGCGCCGTAGAGAATTCAGCGCCGAAGGGGACCGACGACCAGCTTGACCAGATCGACATGGCCGCGGCCGATCTGAACAGCACCGGTCTTTGTTCATTCCCCGCCGCCTGATCAGCCAACCATGCCCGCCCCGTCAGGAATCCAAACACGCCTCAGAAAAGTGTTGCCGCTTGACGTCCCTGTCGCTTGATGTGTTCCGACTGCCAGACAAGTACCACGAGCAGCAACCAACCGACAGCCCAAAGTCCGATCGCCATCGGTCTCCCGGCGGAGGATCCCATCGTTTCCCGGATCCAGCCCGGCCAGAACGTCCAGGTCATCGCCGGCTGGAGAAAGCGATCGACGAGCAGGGCGCTGCTGGAAAACGCCACGAGCCGCGCTCCCCACTCCATCGCATAGCGCGCCGCGAACAGGCGGGGCTGCTGTTCAACGGGGATCACCGCTTGCCAGAGGCACTGCAGAGCGGCTCCGCTGATCGGAACGCCCACGGAAAAAAGGGCAAGTCCAAAAACCAGACCACGGACATCCGCTCAAACACCACAAGACCAGCGCCGATCAAGATCACGCTTTGAAAGGCCAGGGCTGAAAGAAGCGCCGCAGCCCAGTGCCGACGCTGCACCATCCGCCAAGCAACGACACCCATCACAAACCCGGCCGCCCCGACCAGAAGGGCGACCCCGAGGCGGGTGACGCCGCTGGCCGTGAGCACCCAGGCGGGGAAAAGGATTTCACAAGCAGCCATCGCAAAGGACACGGTGGTGCTCAGCAGTAGCAATGGTCTGGTCAGGGCGCCCATCCAGAGCTCGGCCACACCGGCCCGCAGACCAGGCATCCAGGTCTGGCGCGGCTGAAGGGGGACGAGAGCGGCCCTCGGCCAGCGGACCAGGCCCACGCAGACCAGCGCCACCAGACAGGTGCCACCGTCGAGGGCCAGAGCCCCCGCCAGCCCGCCGATCCCCACCAACACAGCTCCCAGCAGGGGGGCCGTTGCCATCACCAGTCCATCACCGCTGGCGAACAGGCCGTTGGCCCTGCCCAGCTGCTCGATCGGAACCATCTGCGGGATGAGGCTCGCGAAACAAAGCACCAGCGTCGCTTCCGCGACAGCCGCGACAGACAGGAGAGCCAGGATCAGGCTGAGGGGAGCCGTCTCGCGGTAAAGAGCAAGCGCCAGCAGCAAGGTGACGGTTCCACCTAGGCCATTGGCGAGGACCATGACGCGGCGCCGGGGCCAACCGGCCAGCCTTCGACCCAGCAAGGGCAACGCCAGCAGCTTGGCTAGCAGGATCACGATCGCCACCGTCGTGAAACTGGCCAGCTGGCCATCTCGCTGGAACAACCAAAGGCCGAGCGCATACAGGCTCGTCTGGGTTCCGAAGTTGGACACCAGCTGACCTGCCCACAGAACAGTGAAGGCTCTCGGCAAGCGAATGCCTTGCAAGGGGGCTGGATCCTAGGAGCGTGTCCCTCTCGGACAGGCCAGCATCCTGTTAAGTCCGATGGCGGCAAGCCACTGATCGATGGCCCCCTTGGGTGAGCCAAGGCGCGGCTGAGCCGATGGAGCGAGCGTGAGGGGCCTGCCGAGCAGTTTCATCGCTGAACCTGAGTCTGTACCTGCACGCTTCAAGCGTCGGAGTTCTCCTGCCCGTTCAACTGAGCCAGAGCATCCCAATAGGCCTCTCTGAACCAGGCAATGCGCTGCTCCTCAAGCCCGAGCAAAGGCTCCTCGATCATTGAGCCTGCAGTCATCTGCATCGCCTCGCAGATCACGTGATCCTCATTGGTAATGCGCCTTAAATAAATCCCAACAAAAAACGGCAGCCAGAGGTCTGTCCATCTCCGGAACAGAAGGTGAAACCAAGAAGCTTTAGGGCCCTGAAATGGCACCTGGTAGTACCAGCTACGGACGACGGTGGAATCGAAAGCCACGGGGATGTACTGTGTAATTGATACATACCATGTGTAAAGAACACGATAGTGATTAACCAAAAAGTTTGGGAAAATATTTAGGACCCTATAGGCATCAGGCCGATAGTCTTCGTCTTTGCAATTATTGGCCATGACCGACAAGTCGTTAGGCTTTCCATTGTGGAAAAATCCACTATGCGGTTCGAATCTTGGATAATAGGCTTCTTTGGGATCAAGGTATCCATCCTTCCCGAAACTAGTAGGATGGACGGCTACTGCGTGGTACTCCTCAAGCGTGATTTCATAAAGAAGTTCTCCAATTCGCTTTAACGACGCTGGAGGCGAAAGCCGGCCGAATGCCAGGTCGACAGAACGTCTGCAGAATTGGCCAGGCTTCGCCGAGATACTCCTCAAGACTTTTATTGTGGTTGGAGAGTGGGGAATCTGCTTTGGTGTCAGGCTCGGATCTCGTCAAATTCTGGAGAGGAAACCTACCGAAGATCAGCACACCGCAGGTGGCGATCTCAACCTCCCTAAGCCTTGCGCCCAGCTGCTTCGGGGAAACACCAAATAGCTTCTTGCACTGGGGAATGCCCACCGCTTCCCCTTCTTGGTTGTAGATCCAGTGGTGGAACGCACAACGGACCAGACCAGACCCCTTCGCTGCCGTGCGAATCGGGTAAAAGCGATGACGGCAAACATTCTCGAAGCCCTTGATCGATGCCCCAAACCGCTGAACAAACACCGATGCTCCGCCCAAGGTGCAGCGAATCCAATCGTTGTCGTTGGGGATGTCCGTACTGAGGCCCAGCAACGTCCAGCTCTGGCCCAGGGCGGCTTGTTCGCTTACATAGGCCTCAGGGTCCCTGATTGAGCGGGCCCAATCAGATCGATGCTTCCAACTCATTCGAGAAGTTATGCCTGCCATTCAAACTGAAGCCACCACAATCAATAGTATGACAAAATTAGCTGTCTTGAATACGTCCGGGTCAATTCGCCACTGGATCTTGTGGATTGACCACGAGCTAAAGATTGGAATGGTTTCGTAATGCCTGCAACCGTGGTCCTTCACCCCAAGGCCTGGTGGCCGGAGAGACCATGGGGTGAGCTCGATCCATCGCCAGCTGCAGCTCCGACTCTCTGGCTAATCGATCGTCGTCAGGACGGTTTGGCAGAACTTCGACCGGAGCTCCTGCGTCTCTTGGCCCCGGAGGAAAAAGCCAGATTCGAGAGGTTGCGGCGGCCCGATGATCGCGACAGGTTCCTGCTCGGCCGTGCTGCCCTGCGGCTTCTGCTGGGCGCCCTGTGTGGCGTGGAGCCCGCCGGGCTGGAGCTGTTGGTCGGCCCCCATGGCAAGCCCCGGCTAGCGGCTGTCACCGCCTCACAAATGCCCCTCAGACCGCCAGAATTCAATGTCGCCCACTCTGGCGATCTCGTGCTGCTGGGTGTCCACGCCACCCGGCCGGTTGGGGTTGATGTGGAGTGGCACCGCCCAAGCCTGCCATGGCAGCAGATCGCCAGCCGCTGCCTGGCGTCGGCAGTCTGCCAGCAGATAGAGGCGTTACCTCCGCCTGCAAGGCTGCCGGCCTTTCTGCGTCACTGGTGTCGGCTCGAGGCTGAGCTGAAGGCGCGGGGAACTGGCTTCGCGACCTCGCCAGAACAAAAAAGGCCTCCCTGTCAGAGGTCGTCCTTCATGATCTTCGGCTTCCGGAGGGCTACAGCGGCGCCGCTGCCTTGGTGTGAGATCTCACTTCTCTAGTGTTGGTCAAGCTGAGCCAAGGTGGGACGCATAGCCTCGAAGGCTTGACGGTTGACCCTGAGGCTTTTCACAATGGATGCACCTGATGCCATCAAACCCAGTTCTCGGTTGATGGGCCAGAGATAGGACATCGGTTTGAAGGCCTGGCGCATTGTTGTGTGCAGCTTTTGATGGTATTTGAGATTCACATGATGTCCTTCGTGCTCCTGACACAAAGACTGCTCAAGCCAGTACAGAGCCTCCTGATGGGGAAGACCATACAGAGAAGACCTTAGGATCTGGTAGAGGGGAGAATGAATGTGCTGTCACTTCTGAAGATTCCAGGCAGCACAGCAGATAGCCCACCCAACATCATCTGCTGGCCTCGATAGAAAATCAGATTGGCCATAAGATGCTCGTAGGCCGTGGGCCTTGGGAACTCCTTGTACAAGTCCTGAGAGATTAGCTGTGATGTCGTTGTATGAAATGACTCGTCAAGCATGTGGTAATAGGAGATAGCCGTTGGTGCCGGAATGAAGTCACCCGCACGCTCCAGGCTTCGGTGAAACTGAAAATAAGAATGCTCATAGTTCTTTAGAAGAATATTAGCCAGATAGCGAATCGCATAGAAAAAGCAGGCCGAGAAAGGAGAGGCCCCAAAGCTGATGGTCATGATTCGCGACAGCGAAGCAGGAACAACCTGGCCAAGTAAACCAGCCCGCTGTACCGGTATGGGCTTACCGCTTCTCTGCTGAGAACGGAGAAAATCCGAATAGGAGCAAGACCCTCCTCCGCTTGAAAGCTTAAGGATCATCAGGCGGCAAGCTTCGTCTTGAAGCTTTGTCCAGTTCAGCGCTGGAATCTTCAAGCTGAGAAGAGAGGGTGGCGCGCTGGAATTCTTTGTGTTTCTGCGCGAAGTCGCGCTTAAGCTGCTTAGACGAGGACGGACAATCCGCTCAGAGCCAAACAAGGCCTTTCTGGTTGCATAACCAATGGCATGAAATGCATGAATATGCTGATGCTCTTGCTCTGTTTCGAGAGATAGCTCACTGCAGAGTGCTCCAAATCCTCCAACCGCAGAGAAAACGCCCTCTGTTACGTTATTATAGAGAACTGCATTGGCTTCCGTCGCGGCAGTCTGGTTGTATTGCGTGACCCAATAGAGATGATTCAACGCCAGCTTCTGCTCAGGCGTAGATTGTCTATACAGGTTAGTGCCAAAAAACAAGGAAAGCTCCTGCGGCCCCCAATAATGAGAGCGATTGGCTTCATAACAATAGCCACCCTCAATAGACTCGATCTTTTCCGTGTAGCGAGATTCGCAATTATTTCTATAAGTTGTTTCAGCCAAGATCTCATGTCGCTGCAGGGGGAAGCTGCTCCCTGCTCTGACTGGATTTGGGTCGTATCGACGGGAGCTGGCATAGCACTATAATCGCTTTGAGCGCAATTCAAACAGAAACCAACATTGCCCAGTGGCCCTGAGATGATGGGACTAGCTTAAAGAAGTTGACGCGATCTCCTCAGCAAGGCCACCACTGAGACTTTCAATTGTCGTGTAATTATAAAGAAGGGTCGGATTGATCCTGCGTCCTAACCACTCTTCCAGATCGCCCGTCAAACTGATTGCCAAGGAGGAGTCCAATCCCAATTCTTGAAAGTTGGCCGTGGGATCAATCGTGTCTACAGGCACTTCAAGAAGATCCGCAAGATAATGGATTAACCAGGTATCGATATCTTGCGCCGTGATTGCAGTAGCCATGGTACACGCTTCTCCATATTATTAACTTAGAACTTAGCACAAGAGCAATCGCCTTTAAGCAATTGATCAGCAGACCACCACGACCTAAGGATAGTTGCCACACCCCATCGCCAGGGCCGGCTCTCCAGCCGCCAGGGTTCACTCCCCCAGCCCCAGAAGGTCTGCGGAGACGGCCACCCGTTCTGATTGGGCTGAGGGCAGGATCCAGGAATGAACGACAGCAAGACTCCCACTGAGAAACTCACTCCGACAGTCAGCCCGTCTGACTTTGCCACTCGTTGTCCTGGGGATCGTGGCGGGCCTGATCAAAACCACCGCCTGGACACGGACACCATGCACGGAGAGAACGCGCCGGCGGATTGTCTCGGTGCATTGGATCAAATGAATCGACCGGAGCGCCTTCCCCTCAATTTCCTGAACAACGACCACCTGCTCACTTCCCTCCCCCTCCAGGGAGAACGCCGCCCCACCACCAGACTGCAAGCCGCTGAAGCAGCGCTCAACGGTCAGCTCGATCTCATGGGGATACAAGGTTTTCCCTTGGAGAATGATAATGTCCTTGATCCGTCCGGTAATGAAGAGGTTGTCATCCTGTATGAATCCCAGGTCTCCTGTTCGAAGGAATGGACCCATCCCAGAATCAGCCAATGTGGCTGAAAAGGTTTGCTCTGTTTCGAGCCCGCGATTCCGGTAGCCCCTGGCCACACTCGCTCCTTGAACCCAGATTTCTCCAACCCGATCGGCAGGGCAACGGGCTCGATTCAAGGGATCGACGATCAGAACCTGATGATGAAGACCCTCACGCCCGCAGCCCACGATGGTGAGGCTCTGGTCAGAGGGAGCCGTGGAGGGCACAACCCGGTTGACCATCAGATCCGGCCGGCTGACGGTTTTCACAACGATCGGCCTCCGATCCCTGATCCCTGTGACAAAGAGCGTAGCTTCGGCCAAGCCATAGCATGGATAGAAGGCTTGGGGATTAAATCCACAACCAGCAAAGCGATCTGAAAAACGCCGGATCGTATCCCATCGAACAGTTTCTGCGCCCGTGAAGGCAAGGGTCCAGCTGCTCAGATCCAATTGCTCACGCTGGTCGTCTCTGATCTTCTGAACACACAATTCATAGGCAAAGTTAGGGCCACCACTGCTCGTTGCCCTGTAGTGACTGATTGCCTGCAGCCACCTGAATGGCCTCTGGATGAAGTGAAAAGGAGACATCAGAATGCAAGGCCTGCCAATATAAAGCATCTGCAAAATGTTTCCGATCAAACCCATGTCATGAAAATGGGGGAGCCAGCCCATTCCCATGGTGCTCTGATCATGCTGAAAGGCCTGCCGGATCAGCTCTTCGTTGGCAAGAACATTGGCGTGGGACACCACAACCCCCTGGGGGCGCCGGTGGTACCCGAGGTGTATTGGTAGAACGCCGCGGAATCAACGGAACGATCGGGATGATGCCAGCTGGGATCCTGGTCCCCAGTGAGGTGATCGGTGGCCAGCCAACGCAGCGGCCGCGCCCATTCGCAGGTGGTGGCACCCTTTTGCAGGGTCTCCAGAATGTCGGAACGGGTCAAGACCAAGCTGGTGCCGGCATCGCGGAGGATCGCCGAGAGGCCTTCGAGCCTCTTCAAGCCTGGTGGCGTTTGAAGCGGGATCGCCACGAGGCCGGCGTAGAGGCAACCGAAGAAAGCCTCGATGAAGCTCAGACCTGGTTGATAAAGCAGACCAACCGCCTCAGATCCAGGCTCACAGACCTGCAACCAAGCGCCGATCCGTCGGGCTTGTTGATCAAGTTGGAGGTAGGTGATTTCCTCCGCCTCCCGCTCTCCATCGCTCAAAAAGACGTAAGCCACGCACTCTGGCTGGTGCCGAGCCCTGTAGCGAAGGAGATCGACCAGGGTCTGAACGGGCTGTTTTGTCAGCCCTCCCCCACAGCCAGCAGGCGGCCAGGGCCAGGAACCAGCGGGCGGCTCGATCACAAGCGCCGCAGCTTCCACCCGCACCCCATTGACGGAGCGCAAGGTCAACCGCGCCACCAGCTCGGGACTGTGGCCTGGATCCGGCAGGATCTCGTAGCGGCGCACCAGTTCGGCCAGCACCAGCAGCGCCTCTTGCAGGGCGAAGGCCGCACCGGGGCACTTGCGCGGCCCGAGGCCGAAGGGCAGGAATGCCTCCCGCGCCATTCGGCGCTCCTCGGTGCTGGCCTGGTCGGCCAGGAAACGCTCGGGTCGAAAGCTGTTCGGATCGCTCCAGTGCTGCTCGTGCCGCTGGATCACCCAGGGGGAGATGGTCAACAGGGAGCCCACAGGGCAGCGCTGATCGAGCAGGTTGGTGGTCAGCTGGGCTTCACGCATGAAAAAGCTCACGGGGGGTAGAGCCTGAGGGTTTCGTTGAACAGGGCCGCTCCGTAGGGCAGCTGGCGTAGGGCCTCGAAGCCCAGGGGGCCGTTCTGACCCGCCAGGGCCGCCGTCACCTCTTGCCGCAGGCGCCCCTGCGCCTCCGGAACCTGGGACAGCAGATACACCGCCATGGCCAGGGCACTGGCGGAGGTTTCATGGCCCGCCAGAAAGAGAAAGCAGACCTGATCGACCAACTCCTCCAGGCTGAAGGAACTGCCTGTGAGCGGATCGCGGGCCTCCAGCAGGGCCTGGAGCAGATCCTGGCTGCTCGCTGCCTGGCCAGGGGCGGAACCAGAGAGGCGCGCCTCGATCGCCTGGCGGATCCAGACTCTGATCCGCCGGGCATGGGTGGCCAGGTAGCGATTGAGCAAACTCTGGGGCAGACGCAACAAGCGCAACATCACCGCTTGACCGGCCCGTCGTTGGTAGCGCGAGAAGTCTTCAAAGATCACAGCCGCCTCAGGCCCCGCCAGCGGCCGCGACAAAATTGTGCGAACGATCACATCGGCGGCCACCAGGGTCATCTCGGCGTCGATCCCCACGGTGCGGCCATCAGCCAGGGGGTCGAGCCGCGCGATCAGATCATGGGTGGCCGCCTCCATCTGGGGGAACACTCGCTGCAGCTGGGCCACCTGGAACGCCTGATCCACCAGGCGCCGTTGCCGCTCCCACTCCGTTCCGTTCACTGAGAAGATCGCCCGGCCGATCAGGGGCTGGAGCACCCAGAGCGTGAACGGATGCTTCGGAAATTGCTCCACCTGCTCCACCATCAGCCGACGGACAGCCGCGGGCTGATTGACCAGGAACAGGTTGAACCCGAAGAACCGAATCCCGCCGATCGGAATCTGAAAATCCCAGGCATTCAGCAGGCCCAACCAGGAATGAAGGCCGCGAATCAATCGAATCAGGTAGTTCGGCGTAAAGGGCTCTGGGCGGGGATGGACAGGCTCAAACGCGAAAGGGCAAGGCATCATGAAAACGGGTGCTCGTTGAGCACCGAACCTGCGGCCGGCTTCAGCACAAGCTCCAAGTAGTCAAAGCCGCCACTGCGCTCCGGGTCAGCCGTGGCAATGTATTCGAAATGAAGACCCAATTGATGTTTAATCACTTCCCAAAGTGATGTGAGGGCCTGGCGCTGAGCCAGCGGGATCAGTTCCATCACCAGGTAGGCGGGTTCAGGAATGTCTAAACCACAACTGGCGTAGGGATCGACCCCCGGAAAACAAAGGAAATCGTCGGTTGAGCTAACATCAAGCCAGGGCAATCGGGGCTCTAGGCTAAGTTCAACAAGATCCCGGTGAAAAGTTTTGGCACTAGCTTGTTCAGCAAGAAAAGGAAGGATCTGACCCAGTGTCAGTAGGCTCAGCTTGGGGCCAATCACAGCGAATCCCGGCTGGCGGCGCAGCTCCGCAGCCAGCATGGCCATCACCAGAGAGCCGATACTGTGGCCGACAATCAGGATCTCGGCAGCTGGCTCACGCTGCTCAAGCTCCAGGATCGCCAATGCATGAAGCTTGAGACGACCCCTGAGTGCACCATCACCAGATTGGCCGATCAAACGGGTGAACTGCATGCTGCGAAACATCCACACGATCTTCAGCTGCTCGGCCAGTTGCCAAGCCACCACTAACACTCCTAGACCAATCGTAAGCGCCAACAACCAGGGTAACGGTGCCACCAATCCTGTGGTAGCAGCCAATGAACCGACAACAAATCCGGCCAAGATGGCAAGAAGCATGGCCACCAAAGCAACACCAAACGGAACCAAGATACAGATTGCCGCTGGGTAGGAAATACGGCGGATTCGCCAGAGGGCACCTTGCAGTAGGTAGTAGTTGTACATGAGCAAACCAGACCGAAGAAGACGAATGGGATCGCGCACCCAAGCTCCACGTACAATGTCATCCCAATGCAAGAAACAATAATCAAGATTACATACAACTGCACCAACATCACCTTCTTCCTTGACCTGCCAGCGACTCAACAAACCTCGGCCATCCTTACGCCTAGGACCCATCGAAAAGACACGGCCCGTGCGCTCAGTGAAGCGGGTCAGTTGCTGAGAGAAAAATCGATGATAAAAAGGCGCCCCACGTGGATCAAAGCCACTGACATAGTAAACTCGTCTTCCAACAGAGTGGTCTGGCACTTCCATCATCAATTCACGCCCACACGCAATGCTGCGACGACCCGGCTTTTGCTTAGCCATGAGCTTAGCGGCCACCATCCTGATCGCCCCCAGTGCTGACGGCTCCCCTGCTGCCCAACCGCTTCTGAGGGGAAGCCAAGGGTCATATACCACTTCGATCTACGTGGCCACCACACCTGAAAAGGCCTGGAAGGTGCTCACCAACTATGAAGCCACCGCAACCGCGATGCCGGACATCAAACTGGCCAAGCTGATCAGCCGCCAGGGCAATAAGTTAGAAGTCGCCCAGACGTATCAGGCCCCCTACACCTTCGGTTTGCGCATCAAGGCCCGGCTCGCGATCACTGAGAATCCGCCCCGCCAGATGAGCTATCGGCTGATCAGCGGTGATCGCATCCGCAACTTGGAGGGCAACTGGAGCCTCACACCCGTCAAAGGGGGCGTGCTGGTGAAGCACCAGATCAAGATCGATCCTGATCTCCCTGCGGTGTTGCGTCCACTTTATTTTGAACTCAGCGAAACCAACCTGAAACAATCAATGAATATCCTCCGCAACCTGATGGAGCGCAGCTGAGCGATTCGATCATCAACGGTCTCAAGTCCCTGGAGCCTGACCCCGAGCGCAGTCTGCTCTGTCAGAGTGAGATGTCAAAGTAGGCAACATCAAATGCCCACGATCGCAATCAGATTGGATGTGGCACTTGAACCTTGAGGGATGATCGAAAGTGCTCAGACCTGCATCAATGCATCAGGAAGGAGATAGCGCACCACGGCCAGAGGGTCAGAGCTGAGGCGGGCCTTGGAATAGCGCTGCCGCCAGGCGTGATAAGCGGCAGGGTCATCAAGCAAGCGTCCAACATGATTGGCAAGATCACCGGGCTTGCGAATCGAAAGCTGCAGATCACGCGCTTGGAAATAGCGAAGAGCCAACAACTCTTGGGGCATGGTCACTCCATGGCAATTAAAGATGAGCGGACAGCCCAGGGCAAGAGCCTCGGTGGCCGTGCGCGCGCCCGGCCGGGCCACCATCGCCCAGGCCTCCCGGTAGAGCTCAACCATCTCCGCTGGACCCTGAAATCCCAATGCCTGCACGGGCAGACCCGGATGAGCACGGGCCCAGTCGTGTAGTTGCTCCACCACCCCAGCCCGCTTGCCGCAGAGGGCTACCACCCTCAGACGACCAGAGAAAGGGAGCAACGCATTGAGCTGCGCCTCGTGATTGTTGGCACCGTTGGAACCGCTGCCAAGCACCAGCAGGGGCAGAACGGGCGGATCACTGGACGACTCTAAAGAGGTCAGTCGCTGGTCGTCATGGAAGGGCGGATGCAACAACGGACCGAGCACCGCAATACGTTCGGGCGGATAACCTCGGTGCCGCACTTCCTCCGCCACCTCCTCAGTAATCGCCCAGAAACCATCAGCCTTAGGGCTTACCCAATTGCGGGTGGAAGCCAAAGCCCCCATCCAACTCGGTGCAGCACGTAACACAACGCAACTGGGTGCCAACCACCCGCTTGGCCAAATCAAAGTGGCCCCGATTGATGTGGGGATGAGTGGAGATCAGTAAATCGGGCCCCTGGCTACGGAGGGTGCGCACCAGGTACCTGTGGCCGTAAATAACTGTGCCAGGTTTGGCATGATCTTCAAACTCCAAAAGTCGCCAGTAAATCTGATGCAGCCACGGCGCTCGGCGTTGAATCCAATTATAGAGATCGGTCCCGGCGCGGGCCACCCAGCTAGCATTCTCCAGCACAGAATCGATCTTCACCTCAACCGTGGGGGCCAGGATCTTGAGCCATTCGGCAATCGCTTCGGCAGCGGCGTCATGGGCCGTTCCTGAGCTTGAGGTGTAAATCAGCACGCGCATCCGCTCAGTTTCCCATCGTTTCAACCCAGCCGCGCCTGCAGACCAGCCAGGTCTGCCAGGGGCAGGCGCAGCTCCTGGGCTGGATCGCCCGATCCCTCCCGCAGGGCCTTGAGCAGCAACTCGCCGCTTTCCGCTTCCCCGTCGCCGATCACGGCTGCCCAGCGGGCGCCGCTGCGGTCGGCGCGCTTGAACTGCTTGGCGAAGGCGGAGCCGCTCAGATCCAGCTCCACCGCCAGCCCCCGCTGACGCAACCCCCGGGCCAGAACCAGCGCCAGTGGCTCGGCCCGCTCCCCGCGGCTGACCACATACAGGTCCGGGGCAGGGGCCGCCGGCAGTGCGGCTGGATCCCCCTGGGCCAGAAGCACCAGCAGCCGCTCCATCCCCAACGCCCAGCCGATCGCCGCGGTAGGTGCGCCCCCGAGCTGCTCGATCAGGCCGTCGTAGCGGCCGCCACCGCAGACGGTGGCCTGGGCCCCCAGCTGATCACTGGTGATCTCGAAGGCGGTGTGGCTGTAGTAGTCGAGGCCGCGCACCAGCCGGGGGTTGAGCTGGAAGGGGATCACCAGGGCCGCCAGGGATTCCTTCACCCGCTCGAAACGCTCGCGGCTCTTGTCGCTCAACGCCGCCGCCAGGGTGGGGGCATCCGCCAGCAGCGCCTGGGTGCCGGCGTCCTTGGAATCGAGAATGCGCAGGGGGTTGGTGGCCAGGCGGGCCTGGGAGTCGGGGTCAAGCTGATCGTGTCGGGCCTCCAGGAAGGCCACCAGCTCCTGGCGGTAGCGGGCGCGATCCTCACCGCTGCCCAGGGAGTTGAGCTCCAGGGCCAGGCCCTGCACACCCAGGTCCGCCAGCAGATCCCAGGCCAGGGCGATGACCTCGGCGTCGCTGCGGGGGTCGTCAAAGCCCAGATACTCCACGCCGATCTGATGGAACTGACGCTGGCGCCCCGCCTGGGGCCGCTCATAGCGGAACATCGGCCCGCCGTACCAGAGCCGCTGGGAGCCCTGGCTGAGCAGCCCGTGCTGGAGAGCGGCGCGCACCACCGAGGCGGTGCCCTCCGGCCGCAGGGTGCAGCGGCGCTCACCCCGATCGAGGAAGGAATACATCTCCTTGCCCACCACATCGGTGGCCTCGCCGATGCCGCGGGCGAACAGCTCGGTGACCTCCATCACGGGGGTGCGGATCTCAGCGAGGCCGGCGCGGCGGAAATGCTCCCGGGCCGTGGACTCCACCCCTTGCCACAGGGGCGTCGCGGCGGGCAGCAGGTCCACCATGCCCCGCAGGCTCTGCAGCTTCTCCACACCCTGGGCCAGAACTGGGGCCATCTTGGGCGATGGCCCCAGCCCTAACCTCAGGTCCATGGCCCAGCTCCTGATCACCGGCGGCGCCGGCTTCATCGGCAGCCACACGGCCGTGGTGCTGCTGGAGGCGGGCCACAACCTGGTGGTGCTCGACAACTTCGACAACAGTTCGCCGGAGGCGCTGCGGCGGGTAGCGGAGATGGTGGGGCCGGAGGCGGCGGGGCGGCTGAGCTGGATCGAGGGCGACATCCGCTCGAGCGCCGATCTGCAGCGGGCCTTTGCGGCCGCCCCCGCGCCGATCGAGGCGGTGGTGCACTTCGCTGGCCTCAAGGCGGTGGGGGAATCGGTGGCCAAACCACTGCGCTACTGGGACGTGAACCTCAGCGGCAGCCGCTGCCTGGTGGCGGCGATGGCCGAGCACGGCTGCCACACGCTCGTGTTCAGCAGCAGTTGCACGATCTACGGCGTCCCGGAGCAGATGCCGATCAACGAGACGGCCCCGATCCAGCCGATCAACCCCTACGGCCATACGAAGGCCGCCGTCGAGCAACTGCTGGCGGATGTGGTGGCCAGCGAAGCGCCGGAGCTGGCCCGCTGGCGCATCGCGCGCCTGCGGTACTTCAACCCCGTGGGCGCCCACCCCAGCGGCCGGATCGGCGAAGACCCCTTGGGAACACCCAATAACTTGTTTCCTTTCGTCAGCCAGGTGGCGGTGGGCCGGCGCGAACGCCTCACGGTCTATGGCCGCGACTGGCCCACGGTCGATGGCACCGGCGTGCGCGACTACATCCATGTGATGGACCTGGCCGAAGGCCACAAGGCCGCCCTGGAGGTGCTGCTGGCGGAAGCGCCCCAGCTGCTCTCCTTGAACCTGGGCAGCGGCCAGGGCCAATCGGTGCTGGAGGTGGTGCGGGCCTTCGAGGCCGCCAGCGGCCGATCGATTCCCTATGAGCAGGTGGATCGGCGCGCGGGTGACGCCGCGATCACCGTGGCCGACCCGTCGCTGGCGGAGGAGCGGCTGGGCTGGCGCACCCGCCGCGGCCTCGGGGAGATCTGCCGTGACGGCTGGGCCTGGCAAAGCGCCAACCCTTCTGGTTACAACACCCCCGGCTCTAACAGCTCCGGGTGACGCCTGCCCCCGCGCCCCAGCGTCAGCTGCTCCTGGCGGGCGGTGGCCACAGCCATGCCCTGGTGTTGAAGCGCTGGGTGATGCATCCCCAGCACCGGCCGAAGGTCTGCCGCATCACCCTGGTGAGCCGCGCCAGCACGGCGCTGTATTCCGGGATGGTGCCGGGCCTGGTGGCGGGGCTCTACCTGCGCGAGGCCTGCGCCATCGACCTGCGGCGGCTCTGCCGCCTGGCGGGGGTGAGCTTCGTGCGGGCCGAAATCCTTGGCCTGGAGCTGGAGCAGCGGGAGCTGGTCCTGGAAGGCCGGCCGCCCCTGCGCTGGGATCTGCTCAGCCTCGATCTGGGCGCCGAGACAGCGGCCGTAGGGGCGGGCGAGATCGCTGTGAAGCCCTTGGAACCGTTTTTGGACTGGTGCGCGGGCTTGGGCACAGGCGCTTCCGGGGAAGCGGCGGAGCTGCGGATCCTGGGGGGCGGCGCCGCGGCGGTGGAGCTGGCCCTGGCCCTGCAGCGCAGGGTTCGCCCGCGGCTGATGCTGCGGGGCGAGGGATTGCACCTGGGTTCAAGGGCCGCCAACGCCTGCGGCGAGCGGCTGTTGGGGCGGGCGGGGATCCTGGTCGAGCGGCATGCCGAAGCACCCGAGGCGGTAGGTGCTGCAGCAGGCGCGGAGCCCGCCCTCGCCTGCACCGGCAGCAGGGCCCCTGGCTGGCTGGCGGCCTCGGGGCTGGCCGCTGATCCAGCCACGGGGCGCCTGCTCACGGAGACCAGCCTGCAGGTGGTCGGGCATCCCGCTGTGTTCGCCAGCGGTGACTGCGCCCTGATCTCGGACGCACCTCGGCCCCCTCGGGGGTCTGGGCGGTGCGAGCGGCTCCGGTGCTGGCCGCCAACCTGGAGCGCCGGATGGCACAGCCGCCACGCCCATTGCGCCGCTGGCGCCCCCAACGCTGGGCCCTGCAGCTACTCGGCGATGGCGGGGCGCTTTCGGATCAACCCCAGGCACTGGCCTTCTGGGGTCCCTTCGCCCTGGGGCCCTCGTCCCTGCTCTGGCGCTGGAAGGAGCAGATCGACCGGCGCTTCATGGAGGGCTTCGCGGCCCTGGGGGCGATGACGGGCGGCTCCGAAGAACAAGCGACAGCCATGGCCTGCCGGGGCTGCGCCGCCAAGCTCGCCGCCGCCCCCTGGGCAAGGCCCTCGCCCGCCTCGATCCAGGGGCGACCTCCGACCCCGAGGACGCCCTGGTGGTGGGCCCAACGGCCGAGGGCGGCCTGTTGTTGCAAAGCCTCGATGGCTTTCCGGCCCTGGTGGACGACCCCTGGCTGAACGCCCGGCTCACCACCCTGCACGCCTGCTCTGACCTGTGGGCCTGCGGCGCCGGGTGCACTCCGTGCAGGCGCTGGTGACCCTGCCGCGACTCGGAGAGACTCTTCAAGAGGAGCTGCTGCTGCAAACCCTGGCCGGGGTGCGAGCGGTCCTGGAACCCATGGAAGCCCAGCTCATTGGCGGCCACAGCTTGCAGCGCCTGGATGCGGGCGAGGAACTGAGCCTGGCGCTGACGGTGAACGGGCAGGCCCCGCCCGGGCGTTTCTGGACCAAGGGGGCCTGCGGCCGGGCGATGCGCTGCTGCTGAGCCGGCCGATCGGCAGCGGCGTGCTGTTCGCCGCCGCCCAGGCGGGCGCGGCCCGGCCCGAATGGATCGATGGGGCGCTGGCGCTGATGGGCCAGAGCCAGGCAGCGCTGGTGGAGCTGCTGGCGGGCTTCGAGGTGCACGCCTGCACCGACGTGACCGGATTCGGGCTGCTGGGCCACCTGGGCGAGATGGTGCAAGCCAGCCGCCGGGTGGATCCGCAGCTGACCGTGGCGCTGGAGGCCGCCGCCGTCCCCGCCCTGGAGGGGGCCCTGGAGTTGTTGGGACTGGGCTTCGCCAGCAGCCTCGCCCCCGCCAATGCCAGCGCCCTGGCCCTGCTGGAAGGCCCGATCCAATGGGTGGACTCCTGCGCGCCGGATGGGGTCAGTCGAAGAGCTCAGGAGGGCCTGCTGATTGATCCCCAGACCAGTGGCCCGTTGCTGGTGGCGCTTCCCGGTTCCCAGGCCCCCGAAGCGCTGCAAACCCTTCGCGGGGCCGGTTTCCCCCAGGCGGCCGTGATCGGGCGGGTCGCTGGGGCCTAAATCGCCTGGGCCCTTCTGGGCGCTCAGGCAACCGGGCTGGGAAGACCGGCTGCGACCGCCAGGCGTTCGCGGAACTCCCCTTTGGGCAGTCCGCCTTTCACTTCGCCGTGGACCTCGAAGCTGCCCTCCGGATCGCTCACCACCAGGTAGGTGGGCCAGCCCATCCCCTCCTTGTTGGGGTACTGGCTGAGCAGCACCGGGCGGTACTTGTGGTAGGTCGTGGTGTCCTGGAGCATCACGCTCACGAACTCCAGACCCAGTTCGGAAGCCACCTTGGCGTCGTAGTGGGCCATGCGGTGGCAGGTGCCGCAATCCACGGAGCTGAACTTGATCACGGTGGCCATGGCCGTCTCGGCAACGAGCCGGGAAGGTAGCGAACTCAGGGGCGCTCCTGGTCGAGGCGCTGGGCCCGCCGCGCCCGCAGCGCCTGCCCCAGGGCCGGACCCGGCGTCAGGCCCTCGGCGATCAGCTCCGTGGCGGTGACCGGTGCCTTCAAGTGACGCCAGCGCAGCCACCAGCGCAGCAGGGGCCGACGGGGGCCGAGGCCCGCCGCCAGGGCCAGGGCCACCGCCTCCGCCGACCCACCCCGCTCTTCCAGCGCCTCGCTCCAGCGCGAGGGCGACCAGCCGGCGCTGGAGCCCTGCACCGCCGCCAGCCACTGGCGCAGCTGAACGAACTGGTGCAGCAGCTTCTGGCCGTGGTGGGGCAACTGCAGCCGGGCCGCCAGCGCCGGAAGATCAGCCACCACCGCCAGCCAGGCCGGCAGCAGGGGTAACGCGAAGCGCTGGGCCCAGCGCAGCCGGCGCCGCCAGTGGCGGTCGTTCTGGAGGGCCTCCTCCACCAGGGGCAGGGCCCCCAGGCCTGCAGACAGCCCAGGGCCTCGCGCCAGTCCTCCCGCTCCAGCAGCAGATCCAGCTCCATGCGCAGGCGGGTGCCCAGGGCCGGTGGGGCCAGCTCCGGAGGATCTCCCGGCCGCCAGGCCCAGGGCCAGGCGGCCAGGGTGCGCCGCAACTGCTCCAGGCTGCCTGGCGCCAGCTCGAACCCAAGCCGGGCGGCGTAGCGGGCCGCCCGCAGCACGCGGGTGGGGTCATCGTTGAGGCTGCTGCCGTGGAGCAGGCGCAGGCGGCGGGCCGCCAGATCCGCCTGGCCGCCGTGGGGATCCAGCAGCTCCAGGGCCACCACACCGCCGGCGGCGGGGGCCAACTCCAGGGCCATGGCGTTGATTGTGAAGTCGCGGCGGGCCAGGTCATCGGCCAGGGCGGCGAAGCGCACCACGGGGTTCTCTCCAGGGGCGGGGTAGCTCTCCTGGCGGGCGCTGGCCAGATCCAGCAGCACCCCATCGAGCTCCAGTTCCGCCGTGCCATAGGCCCCGTGAATGTGACAGAACCCCAGCCGCTCCGGACCGGCCCAGACCCGTAGCCGCTCCGCCAGTTCCGGGGCCGAGCCCTCCAGCACCAGATCCAGATCCACCAGGCCGCGCCAGGGGTCGTTGTGGACCTGATGCAGCAACAGATCACGCACGGCGCCCCCCACCAGGGCCAGCCGCCGGCCGCCGGAGTGGGCCACCAGGGCCTCCAGCAGCCCAGGAGGCAGCCCAGGGAGTTCCATCAGGCCGAACCGCCGCCGGTCGGATCGCCGCCCAGGGCTTCGATCGGCGCCAGGCGCGGATCAAGGATCTTCGGCCCCATGCCCGCGAACTTCACCGCGATCGAGACCTTCTCGCCGCTGCCGAACAGATGGGTGACCTTCCCCTCACCGAAGTTGGCGTGGCGCAGGCGATCCCCCACGCTCCAGCTGCGCGAGATCCCCTTGCGGCGCACGGCGTTGGCCGGCGCCCCCGCGGCCCCGCCGGCGGCGGTGCGCAGACTCTCATCGCGGTCCACCCGGGTGAGCCGCTCCAGCCGCTGCTCCCGCCGCAGGGCCGCGCCACCGCTGCCCGGCAGATCGCCCTGGATCAACTCCGCTGGCAGCTCCGAGAGAAACACCGAGGGCACGGCCGGCTCGCGCAGGCCGCCCCAGAGCCGCCGTTCGCTGGCGTGGGAGAGGAACAGGCGCTCCTTGGCCCGGGTGATGCCCACGTAGCAGAGGCGCCGCTCCTCCTCGAGGGCGGCGGGATCCTCCAGCGAGCGGTAGCTGGGGAACAGCCCCTGCTCCAGACCCACCATGAACACCACGGGAAACTCCAGACCCTTGCTGGCGTGCAGGGTCATCAGGGTGACCCGGTCGGCGGCGGTGTCCTTGCTATCGGCGTCGCTGGCCAGGGCGGCGCTGGCCAGGAACCCTTCCAGGGAGCCCTCCTCGTTCTCCTCCTGGTACTGCAGGGCGGCATTCACCAGCTCCTGCAGGTTGCGGCGCCGCTCCTCGGCCTCATCGGTGCCCTCGCTGATCAGCTCGGCCACATAGCCGCTCTGCTCCATCACCCGCTGCACCAGCTCCGAGGGGGCCGCGTCCTGGATCCGGCCGGCCAGATCGCCGATCAGCTCACTGAACTGGAGCAGGCCCCGGGCGGAACGCCCCCCAGGGACCGCACCGCCTCGGCGTCGCTGACCACATCCCAGAGGGGGATTCCCAGCTGACTGGAGGCATCGGTGAGTCGCTGAACTGTGGTCTTGCCGATGCCGCGCCGGGGCACGTTCAGCACCCGCAACAGGCTGACGGTGTCGGCCGGGTTCACCAGCAGGCGCAGGTAGGCGAGCACGTCCTTGATCTCGCGCCGGTCGTAGAAGCGCAGGCCCCCGACCACGATGTAGGGGATGCCCCAGCGCACCAGCGATTCCTCCATCGCCCGCGATTGGGCATTGGTGCGATACAGCACGGCCATGTCACCCCAGCGCAACTCGGGGTGGTTGGCATCGAGCAGGCGCATGCGGTGCACCACCGCCTCGGCCTCGGCAATCTCGTCGTCGCAGCGGGTGAGCGTGATCGGTTCGCCTTCGCCGCGGGTGGGACGCAGCACCTTGTCGATGCGTTCGCTGTTGTGGGCGATCAGGGCGTTGGCCGCCGCCAGGATCGTGGCGGTGGAGCGGTAGTTCTCCTCCAGCTTCACCATCGTGCGGGTGGCGTCGTCGGCGGCGCGATCGCCGAAGTCGTCCTGGAAGCCCATCAGGATCGTGAAGTCGGCCGCCCGGAAGCTGTAGATGCTCTGGTCGGCATCGCCCACCACGAACACTGAGCGATCGGCCCAGTTGGTGAACTGCTCGGGCTCCTCGCCGCCCGTGACGATCAGCTTGATCAGGTCGTACTGGGTGCGGTTGGTGTCCTGGTATTCATCCACCAGCACGTGGCGGAAGCGCCCGTGCCAGTAGTGGCGGACCTGCTCATTCGCGCTTAAAAGCTGCACCGGAAGCAGGAGCAGGTCGTCGAAGTCAAGGGCGTTGTTGGCGGCCAGGGCGCGGCGGTAGCGGCGGTAGGCCTCGGCCATCTGCTTGCCCCGTTGCCCCTGCTGATCGGCCTCGAGCTGCTCGGGCAACCAGCCCTGGTTCTTGGCGTTGCTGATCGCCCAGCGCACCTTCTTGGGTTCGAAACGCTTGGGATCCAGGCCCAGTTCCTGGGTGACGATCTCCTTGACCAGGGTCTGGGCGTCGGCCTCGTCGTAGATCGAGAACTGGCGGGTCCAGCTCAGGCCCTCGGGATCGGTGTACTTGTCGATGTCGAAGCGCAGCAGCCGCGCGAACAGGGCGTGGAAGGTGCCGATCCAGAGGTCTTTGATCACTTCGCGATAGATGCGGCTGCGCAGCTGGCGCTGCTCCACGGCGCTCAACGTGCTGAAGGGCTGGCCGAACTGGCTCTGGGCGAGCTTCTGGGCCAGCAGGACCTCCAGCCGCTCCTTCATCTCCCTGGCCGCCTTGTTGGTGAAGGTGACCGCCAGCAACTGGGCCGGATCGACACCGTGGTGACCGATCAGGTGGGCGATCCGGTGGGTGAGGGCGCGAGTCTTGCCACTGCCGGCGCCGGCCACCACCAGCAGCGGGCCGTTGTGGTGATCCACCGCCCGCCGCTGGGCGTCATTGAGGCCGGCCAGAAAAGAAGTCAAAGGGGCAGCCTGGCCCTGGCCTGGGTCTGAGGAGTGGGTTGGGGCAGCCATGCCGGGGAGCCTAGGAAGGAGGGACGGGGAACCCCATCGGCGAAACCGCGTAAATTCCCGACGCCAGCGTCTTGCCCATGGCCAGGGAAGCGGCCGACCGCTTGCCCGCCTTCACTGCCGAGAGCCAACGAAGCGATCTGAACCGATGGAGATGACCTGGGCGGAAAAGCTTGAAAGGGCTGACGTGCATCGCCACCCCTTGCCCCACCTGGTCATCGATGATTTCCTGCCGGAGGACCTTTGGCGGCAGCCCTCCGGGGCTTCCCGGACCGTGGCCTGATCAGCGATCTGGCCTGTCGATCCGAGGATCTCCAGGCCAATTCAAGGGCCAGCCTGGATCTGTCCACGGTCCAAGGGTGTGATGACTCCAGGCTTAACGATCTCAAGGCCTTCTACCAGGCCCTCGGAATCGAGGCGCTGATGCGTTCGCTGTTCGGCAGGCTGCGACCCTTCCTCGAAAATCCACTCGAGGCCAAAACGGAGCAGCTCCCCTATCTGCCGCGGATGTCGATGGGCGACCGGCAGAACTGGCTTCAGGGGATCCCATCCCTGTCTTACGACATCCAGCCGGGAATCAACCCGCCTCAATTCGCAGGACTGGAGCCCCATCTCGATGACAAGTACGAACTGTTTGCCGGCTTGCTGTATCTCCATCCTTCAGAAACACCCCCTGTGGGCGGTGATCTCATCCTCTACGAACACCGCCCGGGCGCAGTGTTCGATGGCACCCGCCTGAAGGGGAATGCCTATGGCCTGAAGCCAGTGAAGCGAATTGCCTAAAGCACAATCGATTCGTGGTTCTACTCAACGGAAAATCAGCCTTGCATGGGGTGACGCCCTACCTGGAGAGCGACAACCAAGCGCCGAGAAGGCTTTTCAACATCATCGTTGAAGCCTACAATCTTCCTTACAAGAGTTATGGCTACTGGGATTTGGCCAGAGGCAAAAAAACCACCAACCTCAAACATGCCGCCAAGGGCGCGATCAATCTGTTGCGGCACCAATTGGCACGGGCCCTGTTCCCAGCTCGGGTCGCGGCTCAGCTGCGGAACGGCACGCCTGTAGAGGTGATGGATCGCTGGGAGTTCTGGGGCTGAGTGCTGGCGTCGGGATGGCGCCCCTGACCCTGCGGCTAAATTGATTGGCTTGCTACGCCGCCCTGCGGTGCTTCCCACAGGCCTGTGGCTCTTGCCGCCTCCAACACCATGGCCGCTTCACTCGGAACAATTCCCATCTTCATTGGCCACGACCCGCGTGAGCGGGCCGCCACCGCCGTGCTGATTGACACCCTTTCCCAGCACAGTTCCCTGCCGCTGGCGATCACGCCGATCGTCACGCCCCAACTGGAGGCTCTGGGGGTATTCCGGCGGGAACGGGATCCCAAGCAGGCCACGGCTTTTTCCTTCACCCGTTTTCTCGTGCCCCATCTGATGGGCTATGGGGGCTGGGCCATCTTCATGGACTGCGACATGCTCTGCCGTGGGGATATCGCCGAGCTCTGGGCCGAGCGGGATGATCGCTTTGCCGTGCAGTGTGTGCAGCACGAGCACAACCCCAATGAGGTGGTGAAGTTCCTGGGTGAACCCCAGAGCCCCTATCCCAAAAAGAACTGGAGCTCGCTGATGCTGCTCAACTGCGGACGCTGCACAGCATTGACCCCCGACTACGTGAACAGCGCCAGCGGCCTGGAGCTGCACAGGTTCCACTGGCTGGCCGGCGACCATGAGATCGGACCTCTGCCCGAGCGCTGGAATCACCTGGTGGATGTGCAGCCCGCCCCGCTGGAGACCGCGGCCCAGGGCGGCCCCGCCCTGCTGCACTGGACCCTCGGGGGGCCCTGGTTCCGGGAACAGCGCACCATGGGTGGTGTATTGGCCGCCGAATGGTTCTCCGCTCGGGATGACGCCATGAAGCTGTGGGATTGACCGCGCCCGGCCTCAGCGTCGTCACGGTCTGCATGAATCGGCGCGAGCACCTGCTGCACTCCGCCGCCGCCCTCAGCCGCTGGCCCCACCACAAGGAGCACCTGATCGTTGACTGGAGCAGCACCGAGCCCCTGCGGCGGGCTGACCTCCCGGATGATCCCCGCCTGCGGCTGGTGCGGGTGGAGGGCGAACCCAGCTGGAACCTCTGCCGGGCCTACAACTTCGGGATCTCCCGGGCGCGGGGTCCGTGGATCCTCAAGCTGGATGCCGACTGCTGGCCGACCGCCGACTTCGATCCATCGCTCGTGGTGCCCGATGGATCCGGAGGCCCTGGCCCAGCGGAAGGGGCCTACGCCCTGGGCAGCGGTCCGGATGGGCGCAAGGGTCAGTTTCTGATCGCCAAGGAGCTGTTCGCAGCCATTGGCGGCTTCAACGAATATCTGGTGGGCTACGGCTTCGACGACAAGGATCTGAAGATCCGGCTTCGGGTGTTCAGCGGCCGGGAGCCCCTGGAGATCCCCCACCTGGCTGGAGGTGATCGCCCATACGGACGCCGAGCGGGCGGAGCTGTGGCGCGGCGAACAACGCAGCCTGATCGGCCAGTCGCTCGGTACGGCTCGGATGCGTGCGTCCCGCCTTTCCAACCGTCTGCTGGTGGCCTACCACCCCTGGAGCAGCCACTCCATCGCCAGCGAGTACCACGAACAACCCGATGGAACCTGGCTGGTGCGACCCGACTCGGTCCCGTCACCCTCGACGGAGGTCGCCGAGGAGATCGGCCATGTGCGGCGGATGACCTTCTGGGGCTACTTTTTGGCGATCCCGGAACCCTGCCTGGAGGTGCTGCCTTATTCCATGTTCCCGCCGGCCCGGCGTGGCCGCTGGGACGTGCGCTGGTGGCATCGGCTCTACTGGTACACCGGCCGGCAGCTGTTGACGCTCCCGGTCTGCCTTCTGGCCTCGACCCGTGGGCTGCTGATGGAACTCAAACAGCGGTTCGGCAGGGCCTGAGCCCGCTCACCGGGCTGCCCATCGGATTCGCTTTCAAGCCAATCAATCTTGAGGCGTAGCCAGTGCTCCGGGCCTTTGGGCAGAAACCGCAGCGGGGCCTCATCCGGGCCGATCCTTCCGACCGAGCCGAGACGTAAACTTCCCCAAAGACTACCGAAATAGGCCCGGCCTTATGGCACCCAAAGCCTTGGTCAACAAGATCAACAATGTAACGATCTTCACCTCTCCGAAATGTTCATGCAGGAGTGTCAGTGACTTTGCCTGGGAAGTCGCGAAACTGAGCGAAATACGAAACAGAGAGAAGGTCAACATCATCGTCTTTCGGAACCCCTTCAACCGCCTGATCAGCGGATTCCTCAACAAGTACGTCGAACACACCAAGTATGTCGATGACGCCAAGAGGAAGAACCCCCGGGTCGACCTCCATTCATTTGAAAATTTTCTCGGTGAGCTCAGCTCAAATGGCCTCAAGCTGATCGACAAGCTCCACTTTACGTCCCAGATCTCAGCCTACAAGCGCCGGACATTCGACCTCGTCTTCAACTCAGAAGATCTAGAGCCCCTGCAGAACTACATCAATTCCATGTTTCTCACCAGCGTGGAGATGCCTTTTCGAGTCAACAAATACGGAGCCAAGAACCTTGGGGAATCGCCGTCAGCTGCGGCAGCTGATTCACTTCCCTGCGATCCCTGGAAACTCGATGCTGGCCGCCTGCTGGAACTCATCAAGAGCAAGCAGACTCCTGCCTACTCAGACTTTTACAACCCATCCCTCAAGGCCATCGCTAAGGCGTTCTATCACGATGACTTCAGCTTTCTCACTGCCTGCCTGGATCGAGGCCTGATCGATTCGGGTTTTCACGAACGCTTGACCACCATCTGAGGGCCTCTGCCTGGATCAAGCCATCACGCTCAGATGCTCTGGACATCTCATCACTGAATGGCGAATCAATGATGTCCCTTCAGGCCGATGTCCTGGTTCTGTTCATTTCAAGCTCGACCTCGGGTTTCGCCAGCTGCCAACCTGAACCAAAACTTGCTGGTTCGGGCCTGATGCTGGTTCCATCGATCCAGAAGCCAGTGGCGCGAGCGTGAGCGGAATCAGCCTCTATGTCTGCTTCAACCAGGTGAACTACCTGGCCGCCTGGCGCCAGCGGTTGCTGGAGCGGCCGCGGGATCTGAGCCTGCTGCTGGTGGAGCCCAGCCGCGTTCGGCCCGATGCCAGCAAGCCCTGGCCGAGAGGAATCGCTCACCTGCGCGGCCCCAGTGGCCCATGGACGATGGCGGTGCTTGTGCTGCTGGCGCTGCTGGGGCTGATCGAGCGCATCTACATCCCCCACCGGCGCGAGGCAGGGCGGGGCTTGGGCTTCGTTCTGTCGCGCTGCCGCCACATCCACCTGCTCGATGACGGCCTCGACCAGTACCGGGGCCAGCCCCGTGCCCTCATTACCGGGCAGTTCCCCCTAGGCACCCCCTCTACCTCTTCTCCGACGCGCTGCCGTTTCGTGCCCCCTGGTGCGCCCGTTTCGCCTGCCGGGAGCTGGGGGGCTTTCCGCTGCCTGCCGGCGATCCCGGCGGTGAGGCCCTTTTGGCCTCTCGCCAGCGGCCGGCCAGCCTGGTGGTGGATGCCCCAGGCCTCGATTGGCTGCCGCCGCTGGAGGCCGACCTGCCGCCGCCGCGGTTGGTGCTGGCCCATCCGGCTGCCGGTAAACGCAGCTGGCCAGCGGCCCCCACGCCGCCGTCCTCCTCAGCGGCCACTTCCCCTGCTCGATCAAGGCCGAACCCCGATTGGCTGGTGCTCCACTTCCCTGGACCGCTGCTGATCGGCGAGAGCTTCCTGCTGGTGATCGCCCTGGTGCACCGCCCTGTCGACTGGCCCCTGCTGGTGGCCCTGCCGCCGGCGGTGGACCCCCAGCTCCGGGCCATGGTGGAGTGCCTCTGCGCCCAGCGGCCGGCCAGCCGCCTGCTCAGAGCGGTCCCCCCTGACGCCGTCCTGATGGATCCCTCGCCTGTTCCGATCTCGGTGGTGATCAACACCCTCAATGAGGAGGCCAACCTGCCCTACGCCCTGCGCTCGGTGCAGAGCTGGGCAGCGGAGGTGGTGGTCTGCGACATGCACAGCGACGACGCCACCGTGGCGATCGCCCGCTCCTTCGGCGCCCGGGTGTGCCTGCACGAACGGCTCGGCTTCGCCGATCCGGCCCGGGCCTATGCCATCGCCCAGGCCCGCCACGACTGGGTGCTGGTGCTCGATGCCGACGAGCTGATTCCACCCGCTCTGGCGCGGCGATTGGCGGGGGTGGTGGCCGAGGGAAGCTGTGACATCTGCTGGATTCCGCGGCTCAACTATTTGCTGGGGGCGGCGCTGCCGGGCATGGGCTGGGGGCCAGACGAGGACGCCCAGATGCGACTGTTTCGGCGGCCGGCGGTGGAGGTCACCGGCGACATCCACCGTTTCTTTCATGCCCGCCCCGGCGCCCGCGAGCGGCGTTTGAGCTACGTGCCGGACGGCGCCATCGTTCACTTCAACTACATCGACCTCTCCCACGTCCTCGCCAAGCTCAACACCTACACCTCGATCGAGGCGGCCGAGGCGCGGGCGCAGGGGCGGCGAGCTTCACTGCTGTGGGCCCTGCTGGTGTCCCTGCGGCGGGAGTGGTGGGGGCGCTGGCTGCGGGGCCGGGGCTACCGCCTGGGCTGGCGGGGTCTGCAGCTCACCGTGATGATGACGATCTACCGCTTCGTGGTGCAGGCCAAGTTGGCGGAGCTGCAGGCGGGCATCAGTGCCGAGGGTGTCCGCCACAGCTACCGGCAGGAGGCCGAACGCTGGCTGATCGATCCTGACCACACCACTTAGGACAGCTCCCGCAACAGTCCTTCCACCTGACGGGCCGTATCGCTCCAACGAAAATGAGCGGCGCGGGCAAAGCCCGCTTCTGCGAGCCGGGCCGCCAGCGCCGGCTCCCGGATCAGAGCCCCCATGGCCGCGGCGATCGCAGGCACCGAACGCGGCTCCACCAGCAGCGCCGCCTCACCTACTACCTCCGCCAAAGCCCCAGCGCGGGCGGCGATCACCGGGGCGCCGCAGGCCATGGCCTCCAGGGCAGGCAGGCCAAAACCCTCCCACAGGCTCACCAGTACCAGCGCCCGGCAACGGTTCAACAGCTGCAGGCGCTCTTGGTCACTCACCCAGGGAAGCCAGTCGCAGCGACCGGCGATCCCCAACTCCAGGGCCAGGCGCTGGAGCTTCGGGGTGTAGCGCCGGTCGTGGGGGCCCACCAGGGTGAGGCGATGCTCCCGATCCGCCAGGGCGGCGAAGGCCCTCAGCACCCGCTCCAGGTTCTTGTGGGGGTCGTGGCGGCCCAGCACCAGGAAGAACGGCTGGCGCTCCAGGCCGAGGGGACGCAGCTGACCAGGGTTGAAGCCGAGCCGAATCGGCACCAGGCGCCGCAGCGGCACCCCCAGGCGCCCGTGCACTTCCCGGGCGGTGGCCTCGGAGTTGCACAGCACCCGCAGCGCCCGGTGCAACACCAGCGGCACGTAGGCGAGGTGGTACGCCAACAGCGGTGTCAGCTGGGGGTAACGCAGCGGCAGCAGATCGTGGGCGAGCACGATCGAACGCACGCCTACCAACAGGGGCGCCTCAGGCAGGGGGAGAGCAACAGCGGTGCTCCGCTCGCCCGCATCAGCTTGGGCAACTGGCGTTGGGTCCAAATCAGCCGCCTCATGTGCCCCGCGCGGCCCTGCTCGGGGGAGAGATCATCGGGGATCGCCACGCTGCCGGGACGCTCACCATCGAGCGGATCGAGCAGGGGAACGAGGGCGGGATCCAGCGCCGCCACCAGCTCCCTGGCCACCACGCCGATGCCGGTGGGCCGCTCGCTGAGGTAGCTGCCGTTGAACAGAGCCAGCGGGGTGGGTGCGCTCATGGGCGCTCCTTCGGGGTCGTCAACGCCTCGGCCGTCGCCGCAAACACGGCAGCGCTCTGGCGGGGCTGCAGGGGCAGCCGCAGGAGCGCCTTCAGCCACAGACGGGCCAGGCGGAGCCCCAGCACCCAGCGCGGGCGGTGCCGCCGCAGGAAGCGCAGATAGCTGACGGTGGAGAGACGAAGCCGTCGCTCGCTGGGCGTATGGCTGCCCTCGCCCCGCTGATGAATCACAGCCGGATCGGGCAGCCAGAGCACGGGAGCACCCTGCCCAGCCAGGCGCAGGCAGAGGTCCATGTCCTCGTAATAGAGGGGAAGGCCGGATCGAAGCGGGCCGGCGGGGTGTGGGCCTGGGGGCGGAGGGCCAGGCTGCAGCCGCTGAGCCAATCAACACTCAGATACCGGGCACTTCCCCCGAAGCAAGCGCCTCGATGAGGCTGGATTCCGTGAGCTTGCGGCGCCTGAAATCCAGCCCCGGATCCATCCAGCCGCCGCTGGGCTCGAGGGCTCCATTGGCCTCACGCACGGCGGTGCCGGCCACGGCCTGCGCCGGCAGGGTCGCCAGGGCGGAGGCGAGTGTCGCCAACTCATCCCCCCGCGGCAGGGCGGTGTCGGGATTGAGCAACCACACCCAACCGCGCCAGCCCAGCTTCGCCAGGTGGTCAAAGCCTCGGTTGCAGCCGGCGCCAAAGCCCTCCCCTTCCTTGGCGCGCAGCACGTCCAGCCTGAAGACATCGCCCACCTGGAGTTCGTCCGCCTGGAGCGGCGCCGACTCCGGGGCGTTGTCGACCACCAGCCAGAGCGCCGGCGGCAGGCTCTGATGAGCCAGGTCGGCCGCCAGCGCCTCCAGCGCCGCCTGGCTGCGGTAGGCCACGCTGAGCAGCACGGGTGAGGAGCCAGGAGGAGGGCTGTCGATGATCGATTCACCGCTTAGGGCAGCTTCGCAGCCCGATCAGGCGACGTGCGGAGTCTGCCGACTGCACAACGACCAGGACGCGATCAGCCACTTCGAGATTCACCGTGAGCCGTTGTGGTTGTTGCGGCACCACCCCCTACCCGCCCCGCTGCCAGGGTGGCTGATGCTCGATGCGCGACGCCACCTGGGCGGTCCGATCGACTTCAACCCCGAGGAGGCCGCTGGCTTCGGGCCGGTGCTGCAGCGCGGCTGCGCCCTGGTGCGCGAGCTCACGGGTTGTGATCGGGTCTATGCGATCGCCTTCGGCGAGGGGCCCGCCACCTGCATCTGCACCTGATCCCCCGCTTTGGCGGCGAACCCGCCACGGAGGCCTGGCGGGTCGCCGACCTCTACCGCGCCATGGAATCGGGGGCCCGCCCGCCGGCAGACCTGGAGGAGGTTGCGGTCCTGGTGCGTCGGGCCCGTGAACGGACGGCCCTCTGGCGATAGGCTCCGGCCCGAACTGGCTGAACAGCCCGATGCAATGCGTGGTGGCGGTGCCGGCCCGGCTCGAATCCTCCAGGCTGCCGAACAAGGTGATGGCCGACATCGGCGGTCGGCCGATGCTGCAACGGGTGCTGGAGTGCTGCCGCGCCGCCCGTCGCCCGGCAGCCGTGGTGCTCTGCACCGACAGCGACCGGCTCCGGCAGGCCGCAGGGGACTGGGGCTTCCAGGTTCTGATGACCAGCCCGGCCTGCAGCTCCGGCAGCGATCGCCTCGCCTCGGTGGTGGACCAGCTGGTGGCGCTCGCAGGTGGGAGTGACCCAACTCAGACGGTGATCATCAATGTGCAGGGGGATCAGCCGTTCATCGACCCGGATGTGATCGACGCCATGGCCGAGGAATTCGAGCAGCGCCATCCCACACCGGAGGTGCTCACCCCAGTCTACCGGATGGGGCCCGAGAAGGTGCACAACCCCAATGTGGTGAAAACGCTGCTGGCAGCCGACGGCCGTGCCCTCTACTTCTCGCGCTCGGCCCTGCCCCACGTGCGCGGTGAGGAGCCCGACCGCTGGCACGATCACGCCCCCTACTGGGGCCATGTGGGCCTCTACGGCTACCGGGGCGACGTGCTGGCCCGCTGGGGCCAGTTGCCCCACTCGCCGCTGGAGCACACCGAGAAACTCGAGCAGTTGAGGCTGATCGAAGCCGGCATCACCTTGGGGACCTTTCCCGTGGACGGGGACTTCCTCTCGGTCGACACCGAGGAACAGCTGGAGCAGGCCCGCGTGCTCGCGCGCGGGGCCTGAACGCTCAACGGCCGGAAGGACCAAGCCCCGCCTGGACCAGGTCATGCAGGCGCAACAGGCCCAGCATCGGCCCCTGGTCCGCCAGCACGGGAAGCACCCCGATGGGTTTGCGTCGGTTGCGCTCCATCCGCTCGAGCGCTTCCACCGCCAGCAGTTCGGGGCCCACGGTGATCGGATCGGCCGTCATCAGCTCGGCGGCGCACAGCTGGGCCCAGGCCATGGGGGTGGTGCTCCAGGGCCCGCCGCAGATCCCCATCCGTGATCAGCCCCGACAGCCGTTCCCCCACTCCGGGCTTGCGCACCCAGCAGGCCCCCACCCCATCGCTGGTGAGCTGGGAGATCACCGCCTGGAGGCTGTCCGCCTCATCGAGGGGATGAAGGCGCTCGGCGGGCACCATCAGGTCGGCAACCGTCAAGGTGAGCTGCTTGCCAAGGGCGCCGGCCGGGTGGTTGAGGGCGAAATCCGCCGGCGAGATGCCCCGCCGCTCCATCCAGACCGCCGCCAGGGCATCGCCGACTGCCATGGCCACGGCGGTGCTGGCGGTGGGGGCCAGATTCAGCGGACAGACCTCCCGATCCACCGAACCGTCGAGCACCACGTCACAGCCCCGCGCCAGGCTGGAGTCGATCCGGCCCACCAAGGCGATCCGGGCGGTGCCGCGCCGGCGCAGATGGGGCACGATCTCGATCAGCTCCTGGGTCTCACCACTGTTGGAGAGCAACAGGGCCACGTCCTCGGGTGCCACCACCCCGAGATCACCATGCAACGCGTCCAAGGGGTTGAGATAGAGGGCCATCAGCCCGATCGAGGAGAAGGTGGCGGCGATCTTGCGGGCCACGATGCCGCTCTTGCCCACGCCGGTGATCACCAACTTGGAACGTTGGTCGGCGCAGCGATCGAGCAGCATCAGCGCCGCATCCACCTGGGCGCTGTCCAGGCGCTCGGCCGCCGCCGCAATCGCGGCCGCCTCCTCCTCAAGACAGCGCGTCAGTGCCGACATTCCAGCCCTACCCCAGCAGTGGCGCGAGTGTATGGCCCGCTTCCAATGGAGTAGGTGCGCTTGCAGGGCTGGCCAAGGAACTCAGCTGCGGCGGAACGGGTCACATACCGTTTAAACAAGATTGACCCTGCTCCGCTGGGATCTTCGCTCCGATTGATGCCCCGCCCGCCCATCAAGTTCAGCAGCAGGACGGTGAAGCAGCTGCGCCGCTTGCTCGCCTACCTTCCAGCGGAACGGTTCCGGGCGCTGCTGGTGCTGGTGCCGCTCTCGATCGTCCCTGGCCTGATCGACCTGGCCACCGTGGCGATGGTCGCCCGTTTGATGGGGTCCCTCGTCGGCAGTGATCTCAAGGACACCGTCCCGGGCGTGAAGGTGTTTGGCGGCAATGCGATCGACCAGAGCCTCTGGTTGATCGTGCTGCTGATCGCTCTGTCCTGGGTGGGCTCCCTCAGCAAGCTCGGACTTCAGTTCTGCCAGCAACGACTGACGGCTCGAATCTGGATCGATCTCTGCAATCTGATCCACTCCAGGGTGCTGGCCCAGGGCTATGAGTTCCACCTCAGCAGGAGCACCTCCAAGCTCTCCACCCTGCTGCTGAGCCATATCAAGAAAACCTCCAATTCCGTTGTCAATCCGCTGCTGCGGATGGTGGGGAGTGTGTTTTCGATCCTGCTGCTATCCCTGGGCGTGTTGGTGGTGGGGCGCTGGCTGGCGGTGGTTCTGATCAGTTGCCTGGTGGCCGCCTACCTGATCCTCTCGCTCCTGATCACCCCCTACCTGCGTCACGCCTCCAAACAGAAACTGAGGCTGGAAACCCGATCGGCCCACATCCTCGCCGAGTCCCTGGGATCGATCCGCGACATCCGGCTGACCGGTTCGGAGCCCTATTTCCGCGATGCCTTCGTCTCCACCGGTGAGAAGGCCAAGCAGCTCTCCTGGGCCTCAGAGTTGCTGCCGGTCATGCCACGGATGCTGATCGAGCCCTTCGGCATCACCCTGATTTTCGCCGTCGGGGCCGTGCCGGCTCTGCTCAGCGGCGATCGCAGCCAGATCGTTCACATCGTTCCCTTCCTCGCCACGATGGCCGTGGTCGCCCTGAGGCTCACCCCACCCCTGCAGGATTTCTTCTCCGCCCTCACCCAGTTGCGAGCAGGGCTGCCTGTGATCGAGAAGACCCTCGAGTATCTCGACCTGCCCCAGTCCAGACCCACCTTGCGGACCCCCGGCGTCCCTACGCCCGAGGGCATCTTCCCTAACCGCACCATCCGCCTCAACGACATCTGGTACAGCTACCCAGGGAGCCAGGATCCTGTGCTGAAAGGGGTCACGCTCTCGATTCCGGTGGGCTCCCGCATTGCGCTGGTGGGGTCGACCGGCAGCGGCAAGACCACCACCGCCCACCTGTTGCTCGGTCTGCTCACCCCCAGCAGGGCCGCCTGGAACTGGACGGCATCCCCGTCAACGATCTGGATGTCCCGGCCTGGCAGGCGAGCTGCGCCCAGGTGCCCCAATTCATCAACCTGCTGGATGCGAGCGTTCTGGAAAATGTGGCCTTCGGTTTGCCTGAAGTCGCCATCGGCTTCGATGAGGTCTGGGATGCCCTTGATGCCGCCCAGCTGGCGGAATTCGTCAGCGAGATGCCCTACGGACTGCATACCCCTGTCGGTGAAAACGGTCTCCAGCTCTCCGGAGGTCAGCGTCAACGCTTGGCCCTGGCCCGTGCCTTCTATCGACGCGCCCGCTTCCTGCTCCTCGACGAAGCCACGAGCGCGCTCGACAACCGCACCGAGAACGACGTGATCGAAGCCCTGGAAATGGTGGGGCGTCGCTGCACCACGGTGGTGATCGCTCACCGCCTCAGCACGGTGATGCGCTGCGATCGCATCTATGAATTCGAGGCCGGCAGGATCAAGGCCTCCGGTACGTTCGAGGAGCTGCAGAACCGATCGGACACGTTCCGGGATCTGGCCTCGCTCGAACGCAAACTCGTCAGCTGATCCCATGAGCTTCACCCTGATCGCCGGCCCCTGTGTGATCGAAAGCCCCGAACTGGTGCTCTCGGTGGCGGAACGGGTGAAGGCGATCACCGATCGATTGGGCATCACCTACGTGTTCAAGGCCAGCTTCGACAAGGCCAACCGCAGCTCCGGCGGCACCTTCCGCGGACCGGGGGTGGAAGAGGGTCTTGAGGTGTTGGCGGAGGTGGAAGCGCCGCTTCGGCCTGCCAGTGCTGACCGACATCCATGAGAGCCAGCAGGCCGCGCCGGTGGCCGCCGTGGTCGACGTTCTCCAGATTCCTGCCTTCCTCTGCCGCCAGACCGACCTGCTCCTGGCCGCGGCCAAGGCGGTGGAGGGCACAGGCAAAGTGATCAACGTGAAAAAAGGCCAGTTCCTCGCCCCCTGGGACATGGCCCAGGTGGTGACCAAGCTGCGGGAGGCTGGCGTGGAGAACCTCTGGCTCACCGAGCGGGGTTCCAGCTTCGGCTACAACACCCTGGTGGTGGATTACCGCAGCCTGCCGCAGCTGAAGGCCCTGGGCTGTCCTGTGATCTTCGATGCCACCCACTCGGTGCAGCAGCCCGGTGGACGCGGCAGCAGCAGCGGCGGCCAGCGGGAATTCGTGGCGCCCCTGGCGCGGGCGGCCGTTGCCGTGGGGGTCGATGGGCTCTTCCTGGAGGTGCACCCCGACCCCGACAAGGCGCTCAGCGATGGTCCGAACATGGTTCCCCTCCATCGCCTGGAGCCACTGCTGGAGCAGCTGATGGCGATCAGGGCTCCCCTGCTCAGCCAGGGTGAAGCCGTCTCCGTGCTGTGAGCGCCTGGCGGGCTTGGCCCAGTGGTGTGTCCCTGCTGGGCCGATGGCGCTGCAACCCGCGCTTGCGGACGCTGAAGTTGCTAGTGCTGGATGTGGATGGGGTGCTCACCGATGGTGGGCTGTGGACCACGGAATCCGGTGAGGTGATCAAGCGCTTCGATGTCAGAGATGGTCTGGGCATTCGGCTGCTGCAACAAGCCGGTCTGGAGGTGGCCCTGCTGAGCGGTGGCAAGAGCGGAGCCACCAAACAGCGGGCCCGCTACCTCGGAATCCACCACTGTGTAACCGGCGTGAAGGACAAAGTCGCTGCCCTGGGCGCGCTGCAAAGGGAGCTCGGGGTTAACCCGGAGCAAACGGCCTACGTCGGCGACGATCTCAACGATCTGGCGGTACGGCCCGTGGTGGGGCTCCTGATCGCTCCTGCCGATGCGGTGGCTCCCCTGCGCCGCCAGGCCGACTGGGTTCTCAGCCGCCGGGGCGGGGATGGCGCCGTGCGGGGGCTGGCCGAGGCGATCCTGCAGGCCCGCGGCCTCTGGACTCCCCTGGCAGGGAAGGGCTGGCGTGAGCGCAATGATTGAGCCGGCGCGAGCGATGGGCCAGGCCCTGCGCCTGCGGTTGCGTGACTGGTTGCGAGCTGGACGGCTCGGTCCCCTGGGAGCTGTGGCCCGTTTGGACCGCGACCAGTGGATGGCCCTGGCCGCCTACAGGGGCTTGGTGCACCAGGCCTACAGCGCTCGCCCCTTCGCCCCACAGGTCAGCGCCGACCTCTGGAACCAGGGCGCCTTTCAGTCGTCAACCGGACGCAAGAACTTCTTCAGCCCAGCGCGCCGGGAGCTGGAGAACTCTTCCCACCACTACGGCCACGACATACAACTCAAACGTCAGGCCGGCTTGCCCCTGATCGGCCCTCCGATGCCCTTTCTGCTGGAGCACGGACTCAAGGTGGCCCAGGGCTCCACATTCGAGAGTCCCAAGCCATGGACGAAGGGCTACCTCTGCATGGGCCCCCTGCGGGCCCGCTGGCTGACGGAGCGGTTTGGCCTGCCGGCCATGGCCATCGGCCCCTGGATCGCCTACGCACGACCCGTGCTCAGCAGCGACGCCATCGCCCGTCTGCGGCATGAGCTCGGCCCCACCCTCCTGGTGGTGCTGGCCCACAGCTGGGATCAGGTCGAGCGCCGCATGGACCATGGGCGCTGCGTCGAAGCGGTGCGCACCAGGGCCGAGGCCAGCGGCTACCGCTCGGTGATCTGGCTGCGCCATTGGAAGGATCCCGAGTTGCAAGGGTTGCCGCCGCAGTGGATCGTGGCCTGCAACGGCCATCGCTCCAACCCCTGGTTCCTTGATGCGCTGCGCACCCTGCTGGAGCTGAGCGATGGGCTGGCCAGCAACGCCTTCGGAACCCACATGGGCTACGGGGTGGCCCTCGGCAAGCGGCTGCACTGGGTCGATGTGGAGGTCGATCAGGATGTCACCGCACTCACCGGCGACAAGGCGGAGGAGGAGGTTCTCGAATGGCAGGAGCGCCAACGGCTGAGCAACACGCTTCGAGAGCTGCTTACGGATGGGACATCCAGCAAATCCAGAGGAGCCGTGTATAGCCTGCTTGATCCATTCTGGGGCTTTGGTCGTACCCAAAGCCCTGAGGAGCTGCTCCCGCTATTGCGCGGGCAAGGCATCTATAAAATCAGATTTTAGTGCTTAACCCTGCTTATCCGCATTCCGGGCATAGACAAACTCACACATTTACCAATGAGTGTTGAATCATTTGGCGGCATGCCCTAGCAATCACAATTCGAGCTTCTTTCACGACCGCCTGATGAGTCGGATCTACCTGAGAGAACCTAGAGAGCCCTCGGCGTAGATGTAGATAATGCTGAAGGTTGGCTCACGAAGAGTATTTAGGACGCCCCTTCTTTATGGCCACAGCGAACACGCACCTCATGCACTGTGATAAAATTCTTCTCAGCTCATTTGTTCTAGCCTGAGTCGTGACAAACTTCGACGATACTGGTTCACTTATCGAATCAGCTGAATGGTACGACTACCCATATGGTCACATGGTCGGCAGGATTTCCATACCTGCCCACTTCATGCTAGACGGGAACACGATTGATCAATCTAGTGGGGAGCTTTGTGCATACGGCCTAGGGAAACGCAGGCAGAATTCAGGAAGCGAGTACAAAGAGGCAACAAATAAGCTGTTAACTTTTCTAGAGGATAACTCTGAGTTGAAAGCCTTTATGCTTGAAAATTCGCAAAACGCATTGGGATGCAACTTAGATGAAGCCAATGTTACAACAAACGCTAGAAAGTGTGTTGATGAGTCAAGTTATTACTTAAGTCCACACGCAGATTGTCCTAAAACAATTTGCGCTCTTATCATTTATCTTTGGCACGGCAAGCGTGGAACAAGCCTCTATCGCCTGAGTCATCACTCTTGTATGCCTCCGTCTACTGAGCATGGCCTCCAAGAAAGGGAAAATAACTTTACCGGCAGAAAAGAGTTTCAACAAGCCAGTCTCGATGTGATAACAACAGTAAAGCCTGAATGTTATGCAAACTTTAAACATGTCACGACCATCTATCCAGATTTCTGTTCATTCTTATTTATCCCGAACACACGGTTCCGGCATGCCATCCAAGATCTGCCTACAAGTTATCATGGTGTTTCCTCTAAGCTTCAGGATACTGAACTTGATGAGCAACGACAACTAATTCTAATAGACATGAAAATCTGCGAGAAACCAAAGATTGGTCTACGTTCACGGGCAAAGTCCCAACTCAACCAAAGACTTAACCAAGCTAAGAAGATAGCAATGACAATGCAGAAGACTGTGTCGAGTGTATTTTAAGATGCAAACAAATTCTGCATAAATTATTTCTTAAAAGTCTGATGACTTGCTGAAATGTAGGCTGTCAATGATCTTGATTCTTGAAACAAGAGAGTGAAGCCATCCCGTCTTGCGCGAGTAGTTTCGTATACACAAAAGATCTACTCAGGGATCATTAGCCAAAGCACTTAACAATTGAACTTTGAAAACCAACAGATGAAATGCATCTAGCAGTTGTTTAAACATAGCCAGTACAGCCTCACAGCCCCCGGTTTCAGGAAAGATGTCACCCCTCAAATCGATACACCTGGGGGCTTGAGGACATGACCAATGCGCGGATACAGCGAAGCCGTCAGGGCTGATGTGAGGAGGCGGATGAGCCCGCCGCACAGGCAGAGCGTGGCCCGGATTTCAGAAGAGCTCGGCATCCACGTGATCACCCTCTACAAATGGAGAAAGACCTGGCGGTTGCAGGGAGAGGTGGTGCCAGCATCCGAGAAGGAACCAGAGGGCTGGAGCGCTGCCGACAAGTTCACGGTGGTGCTGGAGACGGCAGGCCTCAACGCCACTGAGCTCAGCGCCTACTGCCGCGAGCGGGGCCTGTTCCCAGAGCAGGTGAGCCGCTGGCGGCAGTCAGCCCAAGATGCCAACGCCAAGCCGGTGCTGACGATGGCCGAGCAGAAGGAGCTCGAGAAGCTCCGTGCGCAGGATCAGCGGGAGATCAAAGCCCTCAAAAAGGAGCTGCAGCGCAAGGAAAAGGCCGAACAGCCATGGCAGAGATGGCGGCATTGCTGGTGCTGCGAAAAAAGTGGGAAGCCTTCTTCTCGGAGGACGCGGACGCTTGACCAGCGCCGCCCACCGGCAGAAGGCGATCATGCTGATCGGCGAGGCGAATGCCACTGGCGCCAGACTGGTGAGCGCCTGCCGTGAGATCGGTATCTGCCTGCGCACCCTCAAACGCTGGCGTAAGGCTTTTGGTGGTGATGGGGGCGGTGTGGATGGCCGCAAGGGCAGCAGCCGGCATGTGGCCCACCGCCTCAGCGAAGAAGAGCGCCAGCGGATCCTGCACACCTGCAACCAGCGCGAGTACGCCTCGCTGCCACCGGGGCAGATCGTGCCATCCCTGGCCGATCAGGGGCTGTTCATTGGCTCAGAGAGCAGCTTCTATCGGGTGTTGCACCAAGCTGGCCAGTGCCACCGCCGCGGGCGTGCCCGGCTGCCCCAGGAACCGCGCTCTATGCCGCGCCTGATGGCGGATCGAGCCAATGCGGTGTGGTCGTGGGACATCACCTATCTGCCCACCACGGTGCGGGGTGTGTGGCTGTACCTCTATCTGGTGGTCGACGTCTGGAGCCGCAAGGTGGTGGCCTGGGATGTGGCTGAGGTGGAATCGGCTGAAATCGCCGCTGATCTGGTGCAGCGGGCCTGCCTCAAGGAGCGCTACCGCCGCCCCAGCGGCTTTGGCAGCCACCAGTGCCAGCAGCCGCCGCTGATCCTCCATGCCGATAACGGCAACGCCATGCGTGGGGCGACGCTGGAATCACGGCTGGAGGAGATGGGCGTGCTCAGATCCTTTTCCAGGCCAAGGGTCTCAAACGACAACCCCTACTCAGAATCCCTGTTTCGAACGCTCAAATACCGGCCCGACTACCCCAATCGGCCTTTTGCCAGCAAAGCGGAGGCGTGCGAGTGGGTAGCGGCATTTGCCGACTGGTACAACCACCGGCACCGCCACAGCGGCATCAAATTCGTCACGCCCCACCAGCGCCACAGTGGCGCCGCCATGGCCATTTGCCAGCAGCGAGCCGATGTCTACGAAAGGGCCCGCCGATCCAATCCAACACGCTGGAGCCGAAGCATCCGCTGTTGGCGCCAACCCGAAGAAGTGTGGATCAACAAGCCGCCAGAAGAGCCAAAATCGATGCTGGCGTTATCCTTGACTCAGGCCGCCTGAGTGGCCGGCAAGGAGTGACAACTTTCCTGAAAGCTACCGCAGTTAGAATGGTCGCTTTTTCCAATCGCTAACCTTCACCAATTAAAATGGTAAGGTGCTCGGCAACTTTCACCCCTTTAGTTATATTTTGGTACTATTTGTAAAGTTTTTGCGTCAACAACCAGCTTTTACTGTAAGAGATAAAGGATTCAATGCTATAGATTAGGGATGCTACATCACGAATATATTCTGCGCGGATCATGGCTGTCCAACCTTAACCTTAGGTCAATGCCACAACAGATTATATTGACGATTATAGCCCAAAAAATCAATCTCGCCTAGCATCAAACTTTCGAAAATAAAAAATGCACAAGACAATGAGAGAAAAGAGCAAGGCGAGTAGACCTTACAGCTTAACTATATGCACAGTAAATTATAAAACAGAGGCTATTTTAGGTCTCAATAAACGCTTGCTATTACAGTTAAATTCTAGCGTGGATATTACTTGGCTGGTTGTCAATAATACGCGTTATGATGAGGAGAGGTCCAGTCGCCCACTTCTTGACACTTATTTTACCGAATTACCATGCGTGGCGAGACCTAAAAATATATATGGCATGGATAGCTACCATCATGGCTTTGGGTTAAATAGTTGCCTAGAGCATGTTCACACAAGGTACATGCTCGTATTAGATCCAGATTTCTTTATCTTAATGAATGACGCAATACTGCATGTTCTTTTACACATGAATAAGCACGGTCTCGCTTTTTTTGGCGCTCCATGGCATCCAAAATACATAAAAAAGTATCGAGACTTTCCGTGCCCACACTGTCTATTCATTGATACTGATATTGCCAAGGTAGAGAGTTTGGACTTTGCTCCAAAATACGAAGATGGCAAGCTTACTGATCGTCAATTTCTTCCAGACTGGGCTCTTTGGAAGCAATTTGCAGGTTTTTTAAAGCTATGCAAGGGAATTGATAAACTTACATCTCAAATCGTCAAGCAAGATTTAATCAAAACTAACAATTGATTCTCAATAGGTGCTTCTTTGGATACAGGGTCACGTATTTTCTTAAAGTACGCCCAACAACCTAATATCAGCCTAGAGATTCTTGATCCTTTGTGGCACCAAAGTCAATCCCTGAATAGATCGACACTCCTCTATACGCTTAGAGCTATGATAGACACTTTGATGCCAAGATTTCTGCGTTTCCACTATTTACGCTATTCATCCTGTAAGAGTCTTTTTGAAGAAAATTTTGAATTCCCTTCACCTGAGGAATTTTCGTGGAAAAATAAATATTTTGGATTCCATCTCAGGCAATATCCAAGATCTATTCATGGACGAGAATATATTTGGAAATACATTGATGATTTTGTCCAGACTGAGTATCTAAACAAAGATGCTCGTGGACTTTAGTGGCCCTTCCGTGAGGGGTGGTGGTTGGCCTCTACTGGAACAATACAGACTCAGTGATTTTTTAACGCTGAGAGATAGGCGCTATTTTGACATAAATCACGTAGAGAATTCTGGCTTCCAGTGAGCAATAAGGTCATACATAGCAGTATCTTACGGATACGTGGGCCAGGCTGACTTCCGCATTCCAGCCATCCTTACAGGCTCTGATGTACTCCTTCTACTATTTAACCGATTGCCACAGACATTCCACCATAATGTTGTCATGGCCACATGCTTCTGCAAAGCATTGGCAATGCTTTCGGCCTGACAATTTAATCCTATTTTTATACTTAATGCAGCCGCCCCAGTACGTCGGTTGAAGTTAATTGACAACCTTGATTGGAGTGGGAGATACTGGACTTGTGGCTAGTTCCCAGGCCCATCTCCAGAACCTACAGTCAAAACTCCGTTTCAAAGCTGTTGGAAAGCTCCCCGGTGAGAATGTGCCTTGAGTACAGATTAACGATGGCCACCAGGTAGAGGAAGCCCCTTCCGCAGGGGGATGTAAGTGATATCAGCTACCCAGACCTGATTCGAGGCCTTGAACTTTTCCAGATCCAGAAGACACGGGAAACGTTCTGACGTATCGCCAGGAATTGTGGTCATGGAATTGGGGTACCGAGCCCGTAACCCCACATACCGCATGAGGTGCCGTACCTGGTCACGCCCAACCTAGATCCCATCTGCGGCCTGGTAGTCGACCATGAATCGGCTGCCGGAAGCAGCGTCTGCCAGGAACCCGGCATCGATTCTGGCCATAATTCCGGGGTCCTCGGGCCTAACCGAAACCAGCTCTTAGTAAAGGGTGGATTTCGCCAGTCCCAGCAACTCACATTGACGCCAGATCGTGAGCTGAGGATGAATCAGATCAAGCAATCTACGCAGTTAATGGGCGGTCGAAGAACTTCCACATTGTTTAAATCATTCCAGCTCCATCTTGAGTTTCCCGATTCCTTGAAGCAGCTCAGCATCTCTGTTCAGTAGATCTCCATTCTCCTTATTCCTTCTGCCTTTACAGAACAGATCGCCGGAACCCTCAAGCAGTTGCTTTTCCATTGGCTCACCTAGACTAGGCGGAGGGCATGGCGAGCCTCGATCTCTTGAAGGGTCTTGCTATCGGAAATGGCCACTATGGCCAAACAGGCCTTGAACTCGGGACTGTGGGTTCTGCGCTTGGTCATGGTTGGCAAACTCCGGATTGGGGCAGTACACCGCCTCAGAGGTTAGCGATGGCCTTGGTCCAGATAACCACGACACCCCAGTGCTTGCCTCAAATCTTACTGCCTTCTGCAAGATCAGAAATGATGGCGTATTCATGCTACTCTGCAGCCGCAATGAGCTAATGGATTGGTCGTGAGTGCTTATAAATCTTCAGAAATTCCCAGAAATAGGGGACAAGCTAGCAAGAGTTACACCGCAAGAACTCAACAACCAATACGCCTTAAAGATACGACCAAAATAATTACCTTTGTCACTAGCGACGAAGCCTCTTCATTTTTATGTGATCTAGTATGTTAAAATTGTGATTAATTGCTTCACATCATTATGCTCACACGTACATCATTCGCCATTAATAGCATGGAGATGGACCCCGCCGTTGCTGATGCTCCCTTGAAAGTGGCATCTTCAAAGATACGATTCATCGGCTGCCGCGAAGAGCTTTTATTAGCCAGCAGCGCAGTTGCGACTGCGCTGCTCACGCTCTATCTTTTTATCATTAAGTATGGGCTGTTTTCAAAGCTTGAAAGTGATTGCAATCTACGCCTACTGAATTCTTCTCTTGCCTGGATTGATCATGGCTACTGGAAGCTCGGTGGCTTCCTCTATTTTCAGGAGGAATACGATGGAACCCTCCCTCTCAATCTCTACAAATCACATTCTCCCTATTATGTTTTACCTCATTTCTGGGCCACCTCACATGCTGGAAAAGATGCATTTTGGGTAGTTACCGGCTTAATTCCTGTCCTCGTTGCGTTCGTACTTTCGTTGGCCTTGGCTGTGATCGCCTGGGGCTCAATTAAGGCGCTGTCAACGAATCATTCCTGGGCCAAGTTGAGGGGAGCCCCGTTCGTAGGCGCTACGGCGGCGTTCTCAATCACGTTCACCAGTGAGCCAATCTGGAGTTTGGCATGGAACAGCTTTGATGGATCTTACTCAATCGTCTTCCTCACCGTGGCGATTGCCCTAACTTGTCTCTTTAACGGACGGCTGATCCGATGGCTTTCCATGCTGTTCGTTCTTTTGGCCAGCCTTGCTTGCGCGAGATTTGGCCTAGTGATGCTTACCTCTCTTCTAATCATTCGATTCATAGCCTTGGCCCGTCGTACCTCTGGGGCAAGATTCGCAGGTTCGGCCTTTTTCTCCTGGCCTGTGATCGGATTGGTTTTCCTGCTTTCCATGAGCCACTTCGTACGGGTGGCGCTTGCTGCTCGCCTGCTCGGATTGCAATTCAGAGGCAGCGATCTTCTACCGCGGATGGGGCTTTCCAGCTGGTGGGAGAGGGCCGGTCAAGGGCCTCTGAACTATCTGACACCACTGGATGCCTTCACCTTTCTCTGGAGACAGTCGGGAAACGTGATTAATAACCTGCCAATCTGGATCTCGATTCACCACTTGATGATTTGGACCCTAGCCATCGTGTCCATGGCAATGGTTATGGGTGCTCGAAACTTCTTCCCAACTCGTCCCTGCCTCGAGCTGCTGCTCTTCCTACCCCTGACGTGGACAATTTTACTGAACCAGTCGGCGGCGGAGCACCCCGATCTGGTGGCGATTCTCTGGGTACCTTCCTACGTATTGGGGTTGGCTTTTTTAGCCACTCAACTATTTGCATTTCTACGCCGTCACCTCCGAAAAACACACTGCTATCTCTACATGTCTGGCCTCTTGTGGTTGTTCTTTCTATGGCAAAATCAATACATCATGCGGGCCTACCCGCAGCTGCTCTGAGCTGAATCTCATATGTTTCCCAGCGCTAGCCCTTATCGCATCGATCAGGTCACAGCAGCTCCCCTGCTGATGGCAAGCCTCTTCGGGTGCCAGCTGGCAGCGGCGACCTGGATGTCATGGGCCGCGGTCAATGGGCGCCGGCGCGGCTGGTGGATCGGCGCAGGGGTCCTGCTGAGCCTGGTGGCCCTGTTCTTCGCCCTCGCCACCTGGGGGACCAGCGACATCACCAAGCTGAACCACTTCTTCGCGATCTACCCGGGTGGTGGCACGAAAGGCGAACCGTTCTGGGTGTTGGTCGGCCCGCTGATCGTGGCCTCTCCGTACCGCATGGCGGCGGTGCACGGTCTGGTGGCAGCCGGCTATGCCGCCGCACCGATCCTGCTGGCCTGGCGCTGGAGAGCCCTGGCCTGGGGGGCTGGTGGAGTCTTCTGATCTGCTGCAGCCCCATGCTGCGAGGATTTCTGCAGAACGCCCACACCAGGCAGGCCCTGGCCCTGCTGCTGCTGCTGCCCCTGATGCTCTGGGCAGGGCGCCTGGTTGATCCCCGTCGTCCAGTGATCGCGGTAGGGGTGATCTGGTCTGCCCTGGTTCACACCACTTTCCCCATCAACCTGCTGCTCAGCCTGTCCCCCTGCTGATGCGCGATCGGGCGACCGGATCGCCCATCAACCGCTGGCGGTTGCTGCTGGCCCTGGGCGTCCTGGTAACCCTGGTTGTAGTTGTAGCTCCGCGCGCCTTGGAGAAAATGGCTGCCTATGCCGCCGTTTCCTTCTTCAACCACTACTCCGTCACGCGGTACGTTCAGCGCTTGCAGTGGACCTTGGCTCTGGGCGTCGCCCTCACCTGCTGGCGACGGCGCCTGGGAGCCATGCAGTTGTTGAGCTGTTCCCTGAGCCGGCAGCTGGCTCTGTTCTCACTGCTGTTTCTGCTGATTCAGGCCTCGGTCGAATGGGAGTGGTTCCCCCAACTCACCTTCCGGTTTGCCGACGGTGTGGGGTTCTTTCTATTGATCACCTATTTGGCCTGGATCCACCGCTACCAGGCCTACGCCTTCCTGCTGCCCGCCCTGCTGTTCACCCTTCACTACTGGTTGTTCGAACGCATCCTCAACACCGAAACGCTGGCCTGCGGGGCAAACGACTCCTTCCTTTGCATCCCCGACCGCTGGCCCTGGCAGGTGCGCTACTGATAGCTCCTCAATTGCGCCGTGAGCAGCGCCATCCGCCTCACCCTCAGCGCCCTGTGGAGAAACTCCAGAGGCCTGCGCCTGTAGAGGCGATTGCCGGACCAGAGCGGCGCCAGTGACAGCCACACCACGGCTGCACCGGTGAGGCAGCGCACGCCGTAGAGGGCCGAGCTCAGGCCGGCCACCACGATCAATCGCTCGGGAGCCGCGGCCTCAAGGGCCCGCACCAGCACCTCCAGGGGCACGGCACTGCGGATCTGTCCGCTGACGCCGCCGGGAAGATCACGCCCGAAACTCCCCGGGGCTGGGGCCTTGGGATGGTCGATGAGCAGCAGAGCATCCCTGTGGCGATCGAAGCCATGACAACGGCCCAGCTGGCGCAGCCAGCGCTCGAGCACCGAGACGGAGATCTGGTTCAAGGGGAACTGGTGAGCCAGGTTGGGAACGGAGCAGAGCCAGATCGGCCGATCGGGTGGCGTCCGCTCCAGGCAGCTCTGAACGAAGACCTGGCACTGCTGCCGCTGGCTCGCTGCCAGGGCAAGGAACAACGTCCGGCGCATGGCCACAGGTACAGGCCTGGCGAGCTCAGGAGGTCGATGCCAACACGGTTGGCGTCCGTCGAGCACGTAATGCACCTGGCGATCGCCGAAGGCGATCGGACATCCCAACAGACTTGGAACGATGGCCCGCAGTTCACGGCCCGTGCGGTAGTAGACCCCCAAGCCATCGCCACACACCACCACGGTAGTAATCCCGAGCCGTTGCACCGGTTCGCGTTGTCCTTCCTGCCACAGGTTGTTGAGGCAGACCAGATCCCAGCCGCCAGGCCGAAGGTCTTCAGCGCGAGCGATCAGTTCCACCGCGCCGAAGCGAACGGGATCCTCACGCCGCAGCAACGCCAGCCAGTTCTCGATCGCCTGGTGCTGGGCCTGCAGCCGCTGCGCATCTCCGGTGATCACACCGGTGAACAACAGGCGCACCTCAGCGCCAGCGGCCTGGGTCTCGGGCAGGTCGAACACCACGGCCAATTGGTTCACCAGGTGAATCAGCCCGCCTGTGAGCACCAGCACCCGCAGGCGAGCAGGCTTCTCGATCAAAGCCTCGTTCCGCCCAGACGCCTGAGACGACTTCGCAGCTGAGCCAGGCGCACCTCTAGCCGACTGGGGGACATGAGCGGCGCATCGCCCGCCAGCAGCCGGTCCCAGTGGGCGTCGATGGCCACCAGAGCTTCGCGCCAGCGCAGCTGCAGCGCCCCCTCGGAGCACTGATGCAGCCGCTCGGCCAAGCGCACCGGATCGGCCAGGAAGGCGGCCGGGTCGGCCACCGCCGCCGCGATCCGCTCCAGATCGGCGCTGAGGGTGCCTGCGCCGATCTGGTGCCCCAGACGGCCGGGGTCGAGGCCGTCGGCGAGGGCATGGTTGAGGCTGCTGAACACCACGCAGCCGCTGGCCATGGCCTCCAAGGGCGGCAGTCCGAAGCCCTCGCTCACCCCCCGGCCGCGCCAGTAGTCGGCGGAGTCGTAGAGGTAGACCCTGGCGGAACGGAACAGATCCACCAGATCCTCCACCCAGCCGCTCTGCACCTCCACCCGTAGCCCCCGGGCCCGTAGCGCGGGCACCAGCTGCCTGAGCACATAGGCGCTGCTCTTACGCGCCTGCACCAGCACGTCGATCGGCCGCCGGGCGACCCGGGCAGGATCGCGCACGGCGCCGTCGTCGCCCCAACGGGGCTCGATCGCATTGGGCACCAGAAACAACGGGTTCCGCGGGGCCCGATCGCCCCAATAGCCCAGGGTGTTGGGGCTCACCGCCAGCACCGGCACCCCGGGGGAGATCGAAGCCATAGCCGCTGCTGTGGGCGTGGTAGGCGCTGGGGCGGCCCCGCAGACGCCGCAGCAGCTTGGGCACGTCGAACCCCCAGCTCACCACCCACAGGGCCTGGCCGGGGCTTGGTTCGTTGCGCAGCAGATCGGGAAGAAACGGCCTGCCCGGCTCCCGGCGCCGGTAGGTGACCAGCTCAGACCCCGTGAGGGCCCCTACCAGGCGGGCGGTCTGCAGTTCCACCTGCAGGCCGCCGCAGCGGAACTTCCCCGTGGTGCCGGGGACCAGAAAGCGGAGCGGACGCAAAGCCGGGCGCTCAGGCGGCCACGACCTCAGTGCTGCCGGTGCGCTGACGGCGGGTGAGGAAGCCGAACAGCACCTTGCCGATGGCGGCCACCAGGTTGCCTTCGAGCTCCTGGAACATGGTCATGTTCAGGTGGAACGCCTCATTGGCTTCCTCAACGATGCGATCGGCCGTGGCCTGGTCGATCGGCAGCTGATCGAGGGTGGCGCGGTAGGTGACCTTGAAGGCCTTCTCGTCGTCGATGGCCTCGAACTCGTAGAAGTTCAGGCCATCAGTTTCGCCCAGGTTCATGGCCTTCTGGGCAATGTTCTTGAGGATCTGGCCGCCAGAGAGATCGCCCAGATAGCGGGTGTAGTGGTGGCCCACCAGCAGCTCGGGCGACTCAGCCGCCACTTGGTGGAGGCGGGCCACGTAGGCGGCCGCCGCGGGTGAGGGCTTGATCTGGTTGCGCCAGTCGGGGCCGAAGTAGTAGGCCAGGTCGGCCTCGAGGCTCTCGCGGCGGTTGAGCTGCTCAAAAGCCACCGGACCCACCACGGGATGGTTCTTGAGCTTGCCGATTTCCTCCTCCATCGCGGCGTAGACGAAGTAGAGGTCGGCCACAAGCTTGCGGTAGCTGGCCTTGTCAACGACCCCCTTGAGGAAGCAGGTCACGAAACCGGTGTTCTCGGCCATGGTGTGGGACTTCTTGGTCCCTTCACGCAGTTGGGTGGCAAGGGCGACGGTCATCGTCGAAACGGGCGCTCGAAAACGCGGCATGGCAGACGTTCAAAGCTACGCGGGGGCTTCCGGTGACCGGCGGCAAGGTTGCGAAGGGTTACGCGCCAGCCAATCTCCTCGAACGGATCGGTCTACCGGTCGACCAATCGATCAGCTCAAGGGTCGTCCCACCAGTCTTGCCAGAAGGCCAATGAAAATAAGATCGAAGACGCCCACTGTCAACGACACGCCGAGCAGCACAAGCAGACCTCGCAGCCGCTGTCTGGGCAGGTAGCCAAGGAGCGCGCTGATCTGGTACGAGGTGGCGCTGTTAAGCAACCTGCCCTGAGGGAGACGCACTCTGCGTCGGAATCGTGAATCCGGGCTACTGCCTACAGAGCCAGCCCTTTGGTACTGCCCACCCGTGGATTCACCGAAGCCAGAATAGTTAAAGTCGTATAGTTAGTGGTACCCGGCACAACCACCTCCCGATCCACCACGAGGCCAGCCAGAGAACCGTTCGACCTCAGGCCAGGGGTCCGGCCGTGGATGCGGGCCACGGGTAGCCGCCAATTTGGTAATCCTGCCCATACAGTCGGTTCACCCGCGCACGCAGCCCCGGAGTGAAGAACACATCGAGCCTGCTGGCAGCACCCTTCAGCTTCGCGGGCTTGCCCGGAACACTGAACTGGCGCTCGATCCTGTGGGGGCCGCTCAGATCAAGCCCGGTTGTTCGAAGACCGCGGCTGCCAAGCAGCGCCGGGAGCCATTGAGCAAGCTCCTCAAGCCGATAAATGGCATCGTATTGATCCGGAGGCAAAGCCAGCAGATCAACCTGAGGCCACCAGTGGGCATCATCGTGCAAGCCACCAGCCTCCAGGTAAGCGACAAAGCGAGCGAATCCTTCAGCGCTAGCATCACCAAAGCCGCCAGCGCTGCTATAGCGATGGGAGTGGCCAGAGCCAACTTTTTCCAAAAAGGCAGAAAGTATCCGTGCTTCCGGATGCCGCATCACAGCAAAATAGAAGCAGCGCTGAAGCCGCAACAACTCGATGGGTTGCTTCAGCACTTGTCTAATGTTCATGCCAATTGCAATGGCATCATCCTTAGCCCTATGATAGGGCTGGAGCGGATTTGCAGGAACCCCGGCAATCGCATCTCTAAGATACAAAAGCATTGAGGAATTGCCACTTTTCTTAATACGATTATAAACAAGTCCCTGTCTAGGGTAAAATACCAAGCTGTGGGCAGTGCTTGGATTGCATCCCCGGCGTCCGCTGAGAGCATTGAACAGCCTTGCCGCTAGCCGATCCTTGATCCCTATTTCGCGGCCTTTTCCGATACGGATTGATCTCGGAGGCTCCCATTCATTCTGCATTCGTTTTCCCACACCTGGCTCGTATCTACACCAACACGATAGGCTCTATTGTGAGCGGTGTTCTCATGGCTCCTGCGCACAGCCACTATATCAGATACTTCACCGCAAGCATCAGCGATGAACCGCCGATGGATTGTTAAACTTGCTGAAGCAGCATTGCTGGCTTTGGCGATCACGGCCATTTGACTGATGCCAGATGAGCCGCAGATCAGCGCTGCACTGACCACCGCGTGGGTTCTCGTTGGCCTATGCGGACAAGCAAAATCAAGGATCTGGGCATTTGCGGTAGGTACAATCATACTACTGAATTTGCGAGGAATTGTGCTGAGTGAAGGCCCACGGCCGGTTTCCCATATGGATTACGTGCTTCTGATTGCAGCTTTCCTGAGCGGCCAGGGCAAGAGCCTGTGATTATTGGCGGTTGCAGGCAACAAGCCTCTGCCTGGCAGTCGCCACAGGAGCCGCGCTGAACATGAATCGTATCCTAGTCCATATCCTCGCCAGCGATATCGAAGGATTCAAATTAGGGGTTTTTACTGATTAACCATACGGCCCTGCTGTCAGGCTTGGCTGCCGTTGCAGGTGCGGCGGCTTTCCAGCTGACCAAGAACCAACCCATCCGCCTGCTGATCGGACTGGGCACATTGCTCTATACAGTCATGGTTCTTGGAACCCAGTCAAGAGCCGGACTGGGTCTCATTCCCATCACCCTGATCATGGGATGGGCACTGCGCCATGGCGCAATGAAACGTCACTGGAAAACCTTCAGACTGAAAGGCCCAGAGGCGGCTGTATTAGCTGGCACCTCAATCGTTCTTTTAGGTGTTTTCATTCTTCGCGAAACTCCCCAGATTCAAGAGCTCACAAAGGCAGCCACCGAGCTCTACGGAGAAGAAAATCTTATTAGTGACCAAGGCCGGATCGATCTTTGGCGTTGCTATGCAAGTCTACCTTTCAGTGGCAACAATCGCTTTCTTTTTGGGGCAGGCTATGGCAAGGCTCGCCAACTCTGCCAAATATTCCTACCTGGTCACGATCGACCGCTGACTCATGCTCACAACCTACCCCTGCAAATCTGGGCCAAATCTGGCACCCTGCCACTTGCGGCGCTGCTAGTTGCGCTTGCAACTCTGGGGCTTCGGCTATGGCGTCGACTACGCTTTAACGCCACCATCACGGGTCTAACTGCACTTTTCATGTACGCACTTTTATTCAACCTCCTAGAGCTAGGCATGCTCAAGGTGCGGTGCCCCTTCTCACAGCGTTGTTTGGCCATCTACTATCGACTGCTCTTGCGGAACAACCGAAGCTAGGCGCCGAACGCGATGCAAATGCGGTCAAAGTAAACCAAGTTTGCTTAGAAGTACATCCTTGAATAGACGAAAACGCAACGCACGGGGTGATGGAACCTTAAGCATGCTGGAGCGCTGGTTCAGAACCCGGTGCCAATGATGCCTGATCTGCTCAAGCCCCAACCGCCAACGCTGCAACAGAACTTCCTCGCCCACTTGCTGAAGCAATGTCTCCAATTCAGCGACCGCAGGCTGCCAGACCGTTGGCTCCGCAACAGCCGCCACAATCCGCCGAGATCCACCTCCAGCGTGCCGCAGCCGATCTGATGGCCCACCACCCCTGGATCCAGCAAGTCTGCCAAGGCGTTGTTATGGCTGCTGAACACCACACAGCCACTGGCCATGGCCTCCAGGGGCGGCAGTCCGAAGCCCTCGCTCACCCCCGGCCGCGCCAGTAGTCGGCGGAGTCGTAGAGGTAGACCCTGGCGGAACGGAACAGATCCACCAGATCCTCCACCCAGCCGCTCTGCACCTCCACCCGTAGCCCCCGGGCCCGTAGCGCGGGCACCAGCTGCCTGAGCACATAGGCGCTGCTCTTACGCGCCTGCACCAGCACGTCGATCGGCCGCCGGGCGACCCGGGCAGGATCGCGCACGGCGCCGTCGTCGCCCCAACGGGGCTCGATCGCATTGGGCACCAGAAACAACGGGTTCCGCGGGGCCCGATCGCCCCAATAGCCCAGGGTGTTGGGGCTCACCGCCAGCACCGGCACCCCGGGGGAGATCGAAGCCATAGCCGCTGCTGTGGGCGTGGTAGGCGCTGGGGCGGCCCCGCAGACGCCGCAGCAGCTTGGGCACGTCGAACCCCCAGCTCACCACCCACAGGGCCTGGCCGGGGCTTGGTTCGTTGCGCAGCAGATCGGGAAGAAACGGCCTGCCCGGCTCCCGGCGCCGGTAGGTGACCAGCTCAGACCCCGTGAGGGCCCCTACCAGGCGGGCGGTCTGCAGTTCCACCTGCAGGCCGCCGCAGCGGAACTTCCCCGTGGTGCCGGGGACCAGAAAGCGGAGCGGACGCAAAGCCGGGCGCTCAGGCGGCCACGACCTCAGTGCTGCCGGTGCGCTGACGGCGGGTGAGGAAGCCGAACAGCACCTTGCCGATGGCGGCCACCAGGTTGCCTTCGAGCTCCTGGAACATGGTCATGTTCAGGTGGAACGCCTCATTGGCTTCCTCAACGATGCGATCGGCCGTGGCCTGGTCGATCGGCAGCTGATCGAGGGTGGCGCGGTAGGTGACCTTGAAGGCCTTCTCGTCGTCGATGGCCTCGAACTCGTAGAAGTTCAGGCCATCAGTTTCGCCCAGGTTCATGGCCTTCTGGGCAATGTTCTTGAGGATCTGGCCGCCAGAGAGATCGCCCAGATAGCGGGTGTAGTGGTGGCCCACCAGCAGCTCGGGCGACTCAGCCGCCACTTGGTGGAGGCGGGCCACGTAGGCGGCCGCCGCGGGTGAGGGCTTGATCTGGTTGCGCCAGTCGGGGCCGAAGTAGTAGGCCAGGTCGGCCTCGAGGCTCTCGCGGCGGTTGAGCTGCTCAAAAGCCACCGGACCCACCACGGGATGGTTCTTGAGCTTGCCGATTTCCTCCTCCATCGCGGCGTAGACGAAGTAGAGGTCGGCCACAAGCTTGCGGTAGCTGGCCTTGTCAACGACCCCCTTGAGGAAGCAGGTCACGAAACCGGTGTTCTCGGCCATGGTGTGGGACTTCTTGGTCCCTTCACGCAGTTGGGTGGCAAGGGCGACGGTCATCGTCGAAACGGGCGCTCGAAAACGCGGCATGGCAGACGTTCAAAGCTACGCGGGGGCTTCCGGTGACCGGCGGCAAGGTTGCGAAGGGTTACGCGCCAGCCAATCTCCTCGAACGGATCGGTCTACCGGTCGACCAATCGATCAGCTCAAGGGTCGTCCCCCTAGTCTGATACCAGACTTGGTGCTGAGCAGATGACCACCTTCAGCGCCCAAGAGGCCAAAACCCACTTCGCCGCCTTGCTCGATCGGGTGGAACGGGGGAAAGCCTGGTGATCAGCCGACGCAACAAGACCATTGCCGAACTGCGTCCGCTGGCAAGCCCCCTTCCCAGCGCACCCCGTCAACTCGGCCAAGCGGTGGATGCGGGTATCCCCATCCCGCCCAGCTTTTTTGAACCCCTTCCCGATGACCTTCAGGCCGCCTTTGAAGGCCTGGTCCCATGAAGCCAGGCCTGCTGCTCGATAGCTGCACCTTTCTTTGGATGCTGCGAACGCCTGATGAGCTTTCGAGCAAGGCCCGAGACGCGCTTGTCGATCCAAGCAGACCCCTTTTCCTCAGCGTGGTGAGCGAGTGGGAAATGGTTCTCAAAGCCCAGGCCGGACGACTTCCGTTTCCCGAGCCCCCTGCCGCTTACATCCTGCGGGAGCGCTTACGCCATGGCATCGAAACCTTGCCCTTGCAAGAAGGTGCGCTCACCCATCTCAGCAAACTGCCCGACCATCACCGCGATCCTTTCGATCGCATGCTCATTTGTCAGGCGATCGAGCACGGCCTTGAACTGGTGACCTCGGACCGAGCCATCCAGCTCTATCCGATTCGAGTGCTCTGGTGAGCCCTGGCCTTTCAGGCCGCCAAGCGCTCGCCCTCAAACAGCTCAAACAGCTCCCGGCAGAAGGTCTGCAGCTTGGTGACCACGGCGGCCTCGGGCAAGAGACTGCCGTTGGGTTCCCAGGCGCCCACGGTGGCCAGGCGCCACTGCTCGCCGTGGAAGGTCATGCCGCTGATCAACACCCCCAGAAGCCGCGGACGCTCGGTCGATCCGCGCTCCGGTCGCTGGGCCAGGCGCAATTGCACCAGCAAGCTGCGGCACTGCAGCCGGGGGCTCCAGCCGGGGAAGTGGAAGGCCAGGTCGATCGATTCCCGCTCCTGAAACTGACGCGTGAGCGGGTCATCGCGCCAGGGGTTGAGGTTGGCCTTGGCGGCGGGGAACTGCTGACGAAACAGGCCGGCCGCCGTGGCGATCGCCTGGGTGATCTCCAGGGTGCGTGCCTGATCCGCCGCGTTCATGCCGTTTCCCCTGAGCAGAACGGGGTGAATGCGCAACCTAATCTCGGCGCTCCGCAACTGCTGGCGTCGATGGCGATCACCGAACAGAAGGCCTACGAGAAGCTCACGCCCCCCACCAACGGCACGGCGATTCGCTTCGAGAACGGCCAACCGATCGTCCCAAGCGACCCGATCATTCCCTTCATCCGCGGCGATGGCACCGGCGTCGACATCTGGCCCGCCACCCAGCGGGTGCTGGATGCGGCGGTGGCCAAGGCCTACGGCGGCGAGCGGCGGATCGAGTGGTTCAAGGTTTTCGCGGGCGACGAGGCCTGCGAGCTCTATGGCACCTACCAGTACCTCCCCCAGGACACGCTCACGGCAATCGAGCAGTTCGGCGTGGCGATCAAGGGCCCGCTGACCACGCCGATCGGTGGTGGCATCCGCTCACTCAACGTGGCCCTGCGCCAGATCTTCGATCTCTACTGCTGCGTTCGCCCCTGCCGCTACTACGAGGGCACCCCCAGCCCCCACAAGCGGCCGCAGGATCTCGATGTGATCGTCTACCGGGAGAACACCGAAGACATCTACATGGGGATCGAGTGGGCCTCCGATGACCCGGTGGGCATCGAACTGATCCGCCACCTCAACGACGAGGTGATCCCCGCCAACGGCAAGCTCAAGGGCCGCCGCATCCCCGAAGGGGCCGGCATCGGCATCAAGCCGGTGAGCAAATTCGGCACCCAGCGCCACGCGCGCAAGGCGATCCAGCACGCCCTTGGCCTCGAGGGCGCCAAGCGCCACGTGACCCTCGTGCACAAGGGCAACATCATGAAATTCACCGAAGGTGCCTTCCGCGACTGGGGCTACGAACTGGCCACCACCGAGTTCCGCGACGTCTGCGTGACCGAGCGCGAGAGCTGGATCCTCTCCAACCTGGAGCGCAACCACGGCCTCACGGTCGAGGCCAACGCGCGCATGATCGAACCAGGCTACGACAGCCTCACCCCCGAGAAGAAAGCGGCGGTGGATGAGGAGGTGAAGGGGGTGATCGAGGCCATCGGCGAGAGCCACGGCTACGGCAAGTGGAAGAGCATGGTGCTCGTCGACGACCGCATCGCCGACAGCATCTTCCAGCAGATCCAGACCCGGCCCCAGGAGTATTCGGTGCTCTGCACCCTCAACCTCAACGGCGACTACATCTCCGACGCCGCCGCCGCCGTGGTGGGGGGCCTGGGGATGGCCCCTGGCGCCAACATCGGCGACAACGCGGCGATCTTCGAGGCCACCCACGGCACGGCCCCCAAGCACGCCGGCCTCGATCGCATCAACCCCGGTTCGGTGATCCTGAGCGGCGTGATGATGCTCGAATACCTGGGATGGCAAGAGGCGGCCGATCTGATCACCGCCGGGATCAGCGCCGCCATCGCCAACGGCGAAGTCACCTACGACCTGGCGCGGTTGATGGAGCCCCGGGTGGAGCCGGTGAGCTGCTCGGGCTTCGCCGAGGCCGTGGTGCGGCACTTCGGGGGTGAAGCAGCGGGGCAGACTGGCTCCTATGAGCGCCCCACTGCCTGCCACTGAGCTGCCTGCTCCTGCCCTGTCAGCCGCGTCCCCGGCGGCCCCGGCACTGCCGGCCAACCCGGCCAGCGACCCCTGCGTGCACTGCGGCTTCTGCCTGCCCAGCTGTGCCAGCTACCGGGTGCTGGGCACGGAAATGGATTCGCCCCGGGGGCGCATTCACCTGCTCAAGGCGATTGAAGCGGGCGAACTGGAACTCGATGCCACGGTGGCGGGCCACTTCGATTCCTGCCTGGGCTGCCTCGCCTGCGTCACGGCCTGCCCCTCGGGCGTGCGTTACGACGAACTGATCGAGGCCACCCGGCCCAAGCTCAACGCGCCGGAGCTGCGCAGTCCCGGCCAGCGCCGCTTTCGTCAGCTGCTGTTTGCGCTGCTGCCCTACCCCCGGCGGCTTCGGGCGCTTCTGACGCCGCTGCGCCCCTACGCCGGCACACCGCTGCAACGACTGGCGCGCTCCAGCGGCCTCACCCGGTTGCTCGGGCCGGGGCTCGAGGCGATGGAGCGGCTGCTGCCGCCCCTGGCACCCGAGGCGTTCACAGATGATTCCCCCTGGTGGTGCCCGCCCAGGGCGAGCGGCGCCACCGGGTGGGGCTGGTGCTGGGCTGCGTGCAGCGGCTGTTTGATCCCGAGGTGAACCGGGCGGCCATCGAAGTGCTGAGCGCCAATGGCATCGAGGTGGTGATCCCCCCGGCCCAGAACTGCTGCGGGGCCGTCACCCACCACCAGGGGGAACTGGAGCAGACCCGGCAGCTGGCGGGGGATCTGATCATCGCCTTCGACGCCGTGATCGGCCCGGGCAAGCCGGCGGGGAGTGAACCCCTGGATGCCGTGCTGGTGGCGGCCTCCGGCTGCGGCCACACCCTCAAGGCCTATGACCGCCTGCTGGCGAACGAACCCGCCTGGGCCGCCCGCGGCAGCGCCTTCGCCGCCCGGGTCGAAGACATCCAGGAATTTCTGGAACGCGTCGGCCTGAGCAAGGAGGCCATGGCGCGCCTGCAGCCCCTGCGCCACGGCGATGGCACACCCGCCAGCGCCGAGCGGCCTCTGCGGCTCGCTTATCACGACGCCTGCCACATGCTCCACGGCCAGGGGATCTCCGAGCAGCCCCGGGCGTTGCTGCGGCGCATCCCCCACGTGCAGCTGCGCGAGGCCACAGAAGCAGGGGTGTGCTGCGGCAGCGCCGGCATCTACAACCTGGTGCAGCCCACCGAGGCCGCCGAACTGGGCCGCCTCAAAGCCCAGGATCTCTCCGGCACCGGCGCCGACCTGGCGGTGAGCGCCAACATCGGCTGCACGCTGCAGATCCGTCAGCACATGGAAGGCACCGGGCGAGCGATCGAGGTGCTGCATCCGATCCAACTGCTGGCACGGAGCCTCGCAGGCAGCTGAGGTTGGTGGGGGTGACGGAGGAGTCCCCTGGTGAGGCTGTGAAGGGAGGGGAGGCGCGATTGACAGCCTCCGGCCCCCTGCGCAGGATGAGCGCATTGGGCCCTATCCATGCGCCGCAAGCCCACCGAGGACTTCCTCCTGTTCCTGTTCGGTGGGGCCCTGTTCGCCGCCGGCATCGTGCTCTTCACCAGCCAGGTGATGGTGGGCTCCCAGGGGTCGTTGGGGTTGGGGGGCTGGTTCGGAAGGGGCTCGGCCGGCCGCGGAGGCAGTTTCTTCGGTGGGCTGATGGGCTTCGACAATGGCCAGGGTTTCGGTCTGCTGATGGTGCCCCTCGCCATCGGCGCTGCCCTGCTCCTGGCCGGCACCTACCGCAAATTGGCCTGGCTTCTGATCGGGGCCACCTCCGCCGCCCTCGGGGTGCTGGTGCTCCAAAGCCTGGTGTTCAGCTTCCGGCCCACCAGCCTGTGGAGCCTGCTGGCGATGGTGGCCATGGTTGGTGGCGGCGCCGGCCTGATGTTCCGCTCCCTGCGTCAGTACCCCGACCAGGAACGGGAGCGCAACCGCAGCGATCTCGATGACCTGCGCAGCGAACTCGACCGCCTGCGCCGCCAGCTCGATGACGGGCCCGAGGGCCCCGGCCAACAGGATTGAATCCCGCTGAGGCCTGCGCTGGCGCTGCTTGACTCAGGGGCTACGCCCAGCGCCCATGCCCCACGTGCTGATCCTCCATGCCGTGGAGAGCTATCCAGCCTGGAAGCGGATCTTCGATGACGCCGCCAGCATCCGCCGCAAAGCCGGGGAACGCAGCTATCAGCTGCTGCGGGAGGCCTCCGATCCGAACCACGTGATTCATTTCTCCGCCTGGACCTCGCTCGAGGCGGCGCGCGCCTTCTTCGAATCGCCGGGACTGGTGAAACTGCGCCAGGAGGCCGGCGTGCATGCCCCCACCTTCCTCTACCTCGATGAAATCGAGCAGGGCGATCTGTGAAAAGCACCACGGTGAAAAGCATCAGCCCATATGGGAACGTCTACGCCGAAGACCAACGCCACCGCTGGACGCCGGTGGCGGGGCTCGAGCACCAGGCCGAGGAGCTCACCTTGAGCCTTGCTCCCGCCACCGGCGAGATCACGCGCCTGACCCGCTTCCACCCAGGCGCTGATACGGCCGCCTTCGGCGCCAAGGTGCATGCATACCCGGAAGAGGTGTTCATCGTCAGTGGGCGGCTGTTCGATGCGGCCTTCGGGATCTGGCTGGAGGCCGGCCACTACGCCAGCCGCCCGCCGGGTGAGGTCCATGGGCCCTTTCGGACCGATCAGGGTTGTGTTGTGTTGGAGATCTCGTTCCCCCAGCGCGCCGCCCCCGACTCCTGATCCAGCCATGGCCGCTCCATCCCCCTCAGCTGTCCTCAGGGCCCTGGTCACGGTGGGCGGCCTCCTGGCCCTGGGCCTGCCCACCGACCTGCTGGCCAGCCCAACCAAACAGCCCGGATCCGCCGCCACGCCCCTGCCCGCCCAGATCTGGAACGACTGCGCCCCTGGGACGGGGCCGCCTTCACGGTCACCATGCCCTGGCCCGCCCGGCCCAACCGACCGGCCGCCACGCTCTCGATCGCGATCTGGAAGGGGCCCAACCTGAGCGAACCGAGTGCGTTCGACTTCCCTGCCGACGCCAGGATCGGCTCGATCACCCTGCAGCCAAGACCAGGGGTGGACGGCCTGCTCAAGGGCCGCGTCAGCTTCCGATCGGTGCTTCCGGGCCAGCCGGTGCTGGGAAGCTTCGACCTGGTGAGCCCCATGGGTGAGCGGGTGCGGGGCCGCTTCCGGGCCACTTGGGTGACACGCCAAGCGCTTTGCGGCTGACGGGGGCCTCAAGCACCCCGATCAGGCCCGGCCTTGCCTCAGGCCAGCTGCTCAGCGGGGGCGGGTTTGATCACCAGCCGCAGCAACACCGGCGCCAGGAAGGTGGTGCCGATCACCATGAGCAGAATGGCCGCCTCCAGGGCAGGCGTGAGCAGGCCGGCCTGGGTGCCGAGCCCAAGGAAAATCAAGCCGACTTCACCCCGGGGCATCATCCCCAGCCCCACCACCAGCCGGTTGGTGGGTTCCTTGCAGAGGTAGCTCCAGCCGGCCACCACCTTGGTGACCACCGCCACCGTCAGCAGGAAACCGGCCACGATCAGGCCCTCCCGGTTGGCGGGATCCATCGGATTGAGCACCGACAGGTCCATGGTCGTGCCGATCAGCACGAAGAACACCGTGGAGAACAGGCCGACCAGAGGTTTCACCGCCGCCTCGATCGCCTTGATATGGCGGGAGCTGCTGAGGATCAGGCCGGCGGCGAAGGCCCCCAGGGCCGCCTCCAGGCCGATCGCCTGGGAGGCGAAGCAGGCCACACACAGCACCAGGAAGGAGGCCACCACCACCTCACCGGGGGCCTTGAGCTGATCCAGCGCCCAGTCGAACAGGGGAGCGGCCGTGCGGCTGAGCACCAGTGACACCACCACGAACACCACGGCGGCTAGGCAGAGCTTCACGATCGGCCCGATCGCCACGGTGCCGCTGGCGGCCAGGGCCACCACCACCGCCAGGATCACGATGCCGAGAATGTCATCGAGCACGGCCGCACCGATCACGATCTGTCCCTCCTTGGTGCGCAGGAACTTGAGTTCGCTGAACACACTGGCGGTGATGCCGATGCTGGTGGCGGTCATCGACGCTCCAGCAAATACAGCCGGAATCAGCGGCACGTGGAAGATCCAGAGCAGGCCAAAAGTGCCGATCGCGAAGGGCAGCACCACCCCCGTGGTCGCCACGGTGAAGGCCTGGGTGCCCACCGCCATCAGCTCATCGAGATCGCTCTCCAGGCCCGTGAGGAACAGCAGCGAGAACAGGCCGATGGTGGCCACCGCCTGCAGGTTGGGGAAGGTTTCGGCATAGAGCTCCCGCACCTCCGTGGGGCCCAGGTGGGCCAGGGACGAGATGGTGTTCACGAACCAGGAGCTGAGCTCACCCTGGGTTTCAGGCGGCAGGATCAGGTGCAGGCCCGAGAGGCCGATCAGCACCCCGGCGATCAGTTCCCCGAGGATCGTGGGCAACTGCAGCCGCACCAGCACTTCCGCCAGGGCGCGGGCGGCAATGAAGATCAGCACGAAGCGGCCAACCCCGATCAGGGTTTCGGCCACCTCGATCTCGTGGCTGCCCACCTCAAGCAACAGCGCTGGAAAGGTCATGAAGTGCTTGCAAAGCCGGCTGCCCGGGCCCGTACGGATGGGCGTGACCCTAGGTGCTTCCGGCTGGATCGGATTGATCCCAGTGGACGTCGCGGGCGCTGGCCATGTGCCGCCAGGCCATGACCAGGGTGGCGGCCTCGCCCAGGTTCCCCGGGAAGGTGAGCACCGGCAGCAGCGGGAAGCGGGGATGATCAGCCGACAGCCACACCAGGGAAAGCCCCGGCAGCAACTGACCCTCCAGCCGCACCGCCGCCGCATCCAGCCCCTCGGCCAGCAGGGTCTGGGTGGTGATGCCCCCTTGCTGATCAGATAGCTCAGATCCTGCGGCAGGGCGGCGGCGATTCGGGCCATCAGCGCCGCTAGCGCCTCACCGAAGGCCCGGCGTTCGGCTTCGTCGACACAGCTGGCTTCACCGCGGCTGGTGAACAGCACAGGGGTACGGCCCTGCCGGCGCAGGCTTTGCATCGCCTCCAGGAGCTCCGTCTCAATCCCCTCACCGGGCGGTCTCCCCTGGCGCAGGTTGTCGAGCACGCGTTCCACCGGCAACTCGACACCGCCGCAATCGGGTTCCGCCAGCAGGGCTGCCAGCTGCTCGTCCGCCAAGGGCACATGGGAGCCCACCAGCACCGCCCCCGGGGCGGGGCCACGCCGCAACGCCGCCAGGCCAGCAGCATTAAGGGGCTGGGGCGTCAGGGCCGCCAGGGCCCGGATCAGCCCCGCCGCCGACTGAATCAGCAGGCGCGCTCCGGTCTCCTGGGCGGTCCAAACAGCCGCGGCCAGGGCCTCCAGGTGCTGGGGCCGCTCGGCATCGGCCACCACGAACGGGTTGCCGCGCAGGCTCAGGAGTGTGTCAGCCAGGGCTCGGGCTCCTGCGGGGCTGGCGATCGCCGCTTCCAGCTCGGTGCGGCCGATCCGCCGCACCGCCGCAGCTGGCACGCGGCCGCCCGTCTTTTGCTCCACCCAGTCCGGCAGGAAACTGCTGCTGTAACCGAACAAGCGGTCGCGGCCGAAGGGTGTGCTGTGCACGGGCTCCCCCTGCAACAGGTGCACCCCGTCCACCGTGGTGCGTCCCCCCTCCAGGAAAGCCGGCACCAGCAGGGTGGCCTCAAACGGACCCAGTTCAGCGGCGATCACCTCCACCTCCAAGGGGAAGTGACCCCGCAGGGTCGAATCTCCCCGACTCACCAGCAGCCAGTCCTGGAGACCCGCCTCCTGGCGGGCCGCCTCAAGCGCCCGGCAGATCTCCCGCACCCGCTCGGCCACCTGCTCGGGCGGCAGGGCTCGGGTGTCGGTGAGTAAGAACAGCAACGGCGAGGGATCGTTCAGAGCTTCCACCAACGCCGGCTGGTCCCAGCGCAGCAGCAGTGGGCAGCTGTGAACCGTCTGGGAGCCTGTGGGGTCGTCGTCGAAAACGACGATCTTCGGGAGCGCTCGCATGGCACCATCGTGCCGTGATCACCCCGGATCCCAGGGAGTTGCCGGAGCTGGTGCGCCAGCTGCACGCCGAGGCCACCCCTGGCTGCCCGCCGGTCACGGCAGCCGCCTGCATTGGGGTCCGCCCAGCCCGAAGGCCACCGCGGTCAGCTGCCGGCGGCTGGATCGGCTGATCGACCACGCCGTCGGCGATTTCACCGTCACCGTCCAGGCCGGTCTGGGGCTCAAGGAGCTGCAAGAAGCCCTGGCGGAGCGGCAGCAGTGGCTCGCAATTGATTGGCCCTGGGGCAGCGGCTCCGATGGCAGCGACTCCGGCAGCGTCGGCGGTCTGGTGGCCCGGGGCCTGGCCGGTGGTCTGCGGCACCGCCACCTGGGGGTGCGCGACCAGGTGATCGGCATTGGCCTGCTGCGCAGCGACGGCATTGCCGCCCACGCCGGCGGGCGGGTGGTGAAGAACGTGGCGGGCTACGACCTGATGCGCCTGTTCACCGGAAGCTGGGGATCCCTGGGCCTGATCACCGAACTCACCCTGCGCACAGCGCCCGTGCCGCCCCAGCGCCGCGGCCTGCTGCTGCTGGGGAAGGCGAGGCCCTGGAGCGCCTGCGCCGCTGGCTGCTCAGCTCCAGCCTCACCCCTGAACTGATTGACCTCTGGGGAGCGGCGCTCACAGCCCAGACGGGCCTGGAGCCAACCCCGGCGCTGCTGCTCAGCCTGGCCAGCGTCAGCCCCGAGGCCCTGGCCGAGCAAATCGCGGCGGTCGCCGCCGAAGCCCGCGCCCAGGGCGTTTACCCCCAGCCCCTCGACAGCGAGCGCCTCGAGGCCCTGCGGGCCCTGGGGCTGGGCGATGGCCTGCTGAGCCAACCAGCCCCCAAAAAGAGGAGCGCTGGTTGCTGCGGCTGGGGGTGCTGCCCGCCCACGGCGCCGAGCTGCTGGCCCACCGCCTGCTTCAGGCGGTGCCGCTGGCCCTCGGGGCCGGCAGCGGCCTGGGGCTGGCCTGGGCGCCGGCGGGCGCAGGTCTTGGTCAGCTGGCGCCCTACCAGGTGCAGGAGCTGCGGCGGCGCTGCATCGATCTGGGCGGCTATCTCACGGTGCTGGAGCAGCCCGAGGGGGCGGAACTTGCCGCCTGGGGGACGCCCCCGATCGGCTTCTGATCGAAGCGCTCAAGCGCCAGTTCGACCCCCTGCAGCAACTGGCCCGGGGCCGGCTGCCAGGGGTGGCTCAGGCCGGCGTCAGCCTGTAGCGGGTCAGCAGATCCAACGCTTCTCCGGGAGCCAGTCGCTGCAGCCGGTCGCCACTGAGCAGGGCGCCACGGGGGCCGTCCAGGGCTCCAGGCAGACCATCGGCCGGGGCGGATCGCTCCAGACCACCACCAGATCCAACGGGGCCGTGGTCTCCAGGCTGATCGCCTCGCCCCTTGCCGTGTCCAGCAGTCGCACCTGCTGCGTCGGGGCAGCCAGCAAGTCCACCCCCTGCGGCAAGCCCTCCAGCAGTTCGGCGCTGGTGGCCGGCTCCATCGTGAGCTGGTTCACCACCTGCTCAGGCAACCCCTCGATCCGCGCCTCTTCCAGGGACGTGACCTGAAAATAGGGATGGAGCCCGAAGCTGAACGGCAAGGGCTGATCCCCCGGGTTCTCCACCCGGACCCGGATCTCCAGCGCCGCACTCTGGGGGCGCACCTCCAGGCTCAGGCGGAAGGGATGGGGAAACAGGGCCAGGGTGCTGGGGTCGTCGCACAGCTGCAGCCGCACCCCTCGCCGTCCTCCAGCAGCGCCAGCGACCAGGGCCGGTCACGGGCGAAGCCGTGCTGGGGCAACGGGTGATCCGGCAGGCCGCCGCAGATCGGAAACAGCACCGGGATGCCGCCGCGCACCGAGAGGGCCGGATCGGCGAAACGCGCCGCATCGAAATAGAGCCGCTCGCGGCCGGCGCTGCTCCAGCCCGTCACCAGGCCGCCCCGTTCAGGCACCAGTAGCAACTGATCGCCCGTGGCGGGGTGGGTGTAAGTCCAGTGGGGGTAGGGCTCGGCGCGTTGGCTGAGGGGCATGGGGGATCAGGGTGAAGGGGGCAGTGGACGCGGATCCTGGAGCTCGGCCAGCCAGCCCAGCAGCTCCTTGTTCACCACCGCCGGCACCTCATCGTGGGGGCAGTGGCCCGCCTCCAGCAGCACCTCACGGGTGCCGGCGGGGGCATGGGCGAGGAACCGGGCCCGACGCCCCTCGGCGTTGATCCAGGGATCCTTCAGGCCCCAGATCAGCAGCAAGGGCGCCTGGAGCTGCTCAAACAGCCCATCGAGGGGCTGGCCGCGGGGGATGTCGAAGACGGTGCGGAAGACCCCAAAGGCACCAGGATCCCTGGAGGGCCGCCGGATCGCTTCCACCAGCTCCGCATCCACGTTGGTGCGATCCACATACACCTGGTTGAGGGTGCGGCGGATCGTCGCCGGCCGGCGCAGGTTCTCGAACAGCAGCCGCTGCAGCACAGGGCTGCGCAGCAAGGCCGAACCCACTGTGGCCCGGGCGATGGCGCCCCAGCCCTGCGGCTCCCGTTGTTCGGCGCTGAACGGGCCGGCGGCGTTGAGCAGCACCACCCCCGCCGCCAGCTCGCCCAGGGCCACCGCGGCCGCGAGGGCGGAGTAGCCCCCAGGGAGTTACCCACGAGCACGGTGGGGCGGCCGATGCACTCGCGCACGTAGGTCGCCAGCTGATCGCGCCAGAGGTCGCCGCCGTAGGCCAGTCCCTCCGGCTTGGCGCTGCGGCCGAAGCCGAGCAGGTCGATGGCGTGCACCTCGTGGCGCTCCGCCAGCACCGGGATGTTGAAGCGCCAGTGGTCCGTGGAGGCCCCGAACCCATGCACCAGCAGCAGGGCAGGCCCCACCGGGGCGTCCGGGGTGCGAGACAGGCTGAACACGGAATGGTCCAGATACGACCAGGGGGCCATGGAACGGCGCAAGGTCGTCGATGCTAGGGAGCTTCCATCGCAGGCCACCCCGTGCCCGACTGGTCCCCCCTGCTGCCGGGCTCGGCGCTGTGGGCCCTGGCGCTCTACCTGCCCCTGAGCGCCCCCCTGGCCCGCTTCGAGCAGGCCCTGGGGGAGGGCCCATTGGATGAGCGGCTCCAGCAGGTCGCCTTGATCCTCAGCAGTCTCGCCCTGGCCCTGGTGGTGGGGTTGCTCACCGACCTGGCCGTGAGCTGGGCCCTGGGACCCGCCTGGGCCAGCAGCCTGGGGCTGATGGCGGTGCTCGCCGGCCTGTTCTGGAGCCTGGCCAACCGGGAAAACGATCAGGATCCCTGAAGCCTCAGGCGCGCCAGTCGAGCCAGGGCAGCCCCGGCACGATCGCCGCCGTGGAGGTGCGGTAACCGGCGTAATCCGGGTGTTGGAGCAGCAGCTGCCGCTCCTCGCGCCGGGCCTTGCCGCCAAGCACAGCGGCCAGGGCCAGCAGCAGCAGCAGGTGCAGGACGCTGCCGAGGGCCAGGGCCATCCCCAGGGCAGCGATCAGAACGGCCTGATAGAGCGGGTGACGCACCCGGCCATAGGCCCCCGTGGTCACCAGGGGCGCCCCGGGCATGGGGTCCGGCAGGGGGTGAGGCTGGGCCCCAGGTTCAGGAAGGCGCGCAGAGCTTGCGCCAGTCCGACGGCCACGGCGCCGGCACCCAGCAGCCGCAGGGCCAGGGGCCACACCAACCCAAGGGCGGCCGGGGGTGGAAAAGCTGGCAGCAGCAGCAGCAGGGCGATCAGCAGCAGCTGGGCCAGCAGCCACCACTCCCCGCGGCGGTTGTCCAGCCAGCCGCCCCAGCTCAGGCCCCAGCCCCTGAGGGTCTCCGGCAGGGGATGGCTCATCGCGGGGCCAGGCGGCTCTCTCCACTCTGACCAGCCCCGAAGGGGATCGCTGCGGAGGGTTGGTGTCGAGACCCTGGCTTGTGATGCTCCATGCCCGTCCCTTGCCGAACTCTGGCTACGGTCCGACGGTCCGGCGCCGCGACCCTATGGAACCCCTCACGATCGAGGTCGACCCGCAGAGCCTGGTTGACCCCGGCGCGGAGGAACTGGCCCTGATCGACGCCTGGTGGCGGGCGGCCAACTACCTGGCCGTGGGAATGATCTACTTGCAGGACAACCCCCTGCTACGGGAGCCGCTGCGGCCCGAGCACATCAAGAACCGGCTGCTGGGCCACTGGGGCTCCAGTCCGGGTCAGGCGTTCATCTGGGCCCACGCCAACCGGATGATCCGCCGGCACGACCTGGACATGATCTACCTGTCGGGGCCGGGCCATGGAGCTCCGGGGGTGCTGGGCCCCACCTACCTCGATGGCAGCTACAGCGCGGTCTATCCCGACAAATCCCAGGACGCCGATGGGATGCGGCGCTTCTTCAAGCAATTCTCCTTCCCCGGCCACATCGGCAGCCACTGCACCCCCGAAACCCCGGGCTCGATCCACGAGGGGGGCGAACTGGGCTATGTGCTCTCCCACGCCTGCGGCGCGGTGTTCGACAACCCGGAGCTGATCGCCCTGGCCTGCGTCGGTGACGGGGAGGCCGAGACCGGCCCCCTGGCCACCTCCTGGCACATCAACAAGTTCCTCAATCCGATCAGCGATGGCGCCGTGCTGCCGGTGCTGCACCTGAACGGCTACAAGATCGCCAACCCCACCCTGCTGGCCCGCATCGGCCATCAGGAACTGGAGCATCTGATGCGCGGTTACGGCTGGAATCCGCTGTTCGTGGAAGGGCACGAACCGGAGGCCATGCACCGGGCGATGGCCGCGGCGATGGATCAGGCGGTGGGGCAGATCCTGGCCATCCGCCAGCAGGCCCGCTCCAGCGGTGAGGCCTTCCGGCCCGCCTGGCCGATGATCGTGCTGCGCTCCCCCAAGGGCTGGACCGGTCCGACGGAACTCAACGGCAAGAAGCTGGAGGGTTTCTGGCGCTCCCACCAGGTGCCGCTGCCGGCGCCGAACAAGGATCCCGAGCAGTTGCGGATGCTGGAGGACTGGCTGCGCAGCTACCGGCCCGAGGAGCTGTTCGACGCGGGCGGAACCCTGATCCCGGAGCTGCAGAGCCTCTCACCGGCAGGCGGCCGCCGCATGGGCTCCAACCCCCATGCCAACGGCGGCCAGCTGCGCCGCAAGCTGCAGCTGCCGCCGATCTCCCACTACGCCGTGCCGGTGGATCAGCCCGGCCAGGAGGAGGTGGAGAACACCGCGCCGCTCGGGGCCCTGTTGCGCGACACCATTGCCCGCAACCCCGATTCCCTGCGGGTGTTCGGGCCCGATGAAACCGCCTCGAACCGGCTGCAGGCGATCTACGAGGTCAGCAAGAAGGTCTGGATGGAGGAACTGCTTCCGGAAGACGTGGGCGGCGGCGAACTGAGCCGTTCAGGTCGTGTGGTGGAGATGCTCAGCGAGCACACCCTGGTGGGAATGATGGAGGGCTACCTGCTCACCGGGCGCTACGGCTTCTTCCACACCTATGAGGCCTTCGCCCATGTGATCGCCTCGATGTTCAACCAGCACGCCAAGTGGCTGGAATCCTGCATCCACCACGCCCCCTGGCGCGCCCCGATCGGCCCCTGGAACTGCCTGATTTCCAGCACCGTCTGGCGCCAGGACCACAACGGCTTCACCCACCAGGACCCGGGCTTCATCGACCTGGCCGGGAACAAGAGCGGCGAGGTGGTGCGTGTGTATCTTCCGGCCGATGCCAACTCCCTGCTGGCGGTGGCCGAGGAGGCCTTCCTGGAAACCAACGTCTGCAACATCATCGTTTCCGACAAGCAGAAGCATCTGCAATACCTCTCCCTGGAGCAGGCCCAGCGGCATGTGGCCAAGGGAATCGGCCTCTGGGAGTGGGCCAGCAACGACGACCGGGGCACCGAACCCGACAACCCGGATGTGGTGATGGCCTGCGCCGGCGACATCCCCACCAAGGAGACCCTCGCCGCCGTCGAGATCCTGCGCAGCGAAATTCCGCAGCTCAGAGTCCGGGTGATCAACGTGGTCAAGCTGTTTGCTCTCACCCAGCCGAGCGAGCACCCGCACGGGCTGAGCGACCGGGATTTCGACAGCCTGTTCACCACCGATCGGCCTGTGATGTTCAACTTCCACGGCTACCCCTGGTTGATCCACCGGCTCACCTACAACCGCACCAACCACGCCAATTTCCACGTTCGCGGGTACAAGGAAAAGGGCAACATCAACACCCCTTTGGAGCTGGCGATGAACAATCAGATCGACCGCTTCAACCTGGTGATCGACGTGATCGACCGGGTGCCCTCCCTGGGCTCCCGCGCCGCCCACGTGAAGGAACGCATGAAGGATCTGATCCTCGAGAACCGCGCCTACGCCCATACTCACGGCATGGACAGCCCTGACGTGACCGACTGGCGCTGGAACCCCGCCCTGGAGGATCGGCTTTGAGCGACACCCTGCCCATGGAGCTAAGGCTGCCCACCCCGGGCTGCAACGCGGACACCAACCGCAACGGCCTCACCGCTGACGACGTGTTCGCCGGCATGACCGAGCACCTGTTCTTCAGCCTCGGCAAGCTCGCCCCCGCCGCCAACCACCACGACCTCTACATGGCCCTGAGCCATGCGGTGCGCGACCGGCTGATGACCCGCTACCTGGCGGGCATCGAGGCGATCAGCGCCACCCCTAAGCGGGTGGTGGCCTACCTCTCGGCCGAGTTCCTGGTCGGGCCCCAGCTGGGCAACAACCTGTTGATGCTGGGCATCCAGGAGCAGGCCAGCGAAGCCCTGCGCCGCTTCGGGGTGAATTCCCTGGAACAGATCACCGAGATGGAGGAGGAACCGGGCCTGGGCAACGGCGGTCTCGGTCGCCTGGCGGCCTGCTACCTGGAATCCCTCTCCAGCCTGGAAATCCCCGCCACCGGCTACGGCATCCGCTACGAGTTCGGGATCTTCGACCAGCTGATTCGCGATGGCTGGCAGGTGGAGATCACCGACAAGTGGCTTAAGGGGGCTGGCCCTGGGAGGTGCCCCACCCGGACCAATCCTGCTTCGTGGGCTTCGGTGGCCGCACCGAGAGCTACCAGGACGACCTGGGCCACTACCGCGTGCGCTGGATCCCGGTGGAGCATGCTATCGGCATTCCCCATGACGTGCCGGTGCTGGGCTACCGGGTCAACACCTGCAACCGCCTGAGGCTGTGGCGCGCCGACGCCGCCGAAAGCTTCGACTTCTACGCCTTCAACATCGGCGACTTCTACGGCGCCGTCGAGGAGAAGGTGGGGTCGGAAACCCTCTCCAAGGTGCTCTACCCCAACGACGGCACCGACGAGGGCCGCCGGCTGCGGCTCAAGCAGCAGCACTTCTTCGTCAGCTGTTCCCTGCAGGACATGCTGCGCAGCCTGGAGCGCCGCGGCCTGCCGGTGACGGACTTCCCCAAGCACTGGACGGTGCAGCTGAACGACACCCATCCGGCGATCGCCGTGGCCGAGCTGATGCGGCTCCTGATCGACGACAAGCGTCTGACCTGGGATCAGGCCTGGGAGATCACCAGCCAGTCACTGGCCTACACGAACCACACGCTCCTGCCCGAAGCGCTCGAGAAATGGGGCCTCGACCTGTTCGGCAGCCTGCTGCCCCGCCACCTGGAGCTGATCTTCGAGATCAACCGTCGCTTCCTGCAACAGGTGCGCCTGCGCTTCCCCGGCAACGAAGCGATCCTGCGCAAGGTGTCGATCATCGATGAGGAGGGTCGCAAGGCGGTGCGCATGGCCCACCTGGCCACCGTGGCCAGCCACCACGTCAATGGGGTCGCCGCCCTGCACAGTGATCTGGTGAAAAGCCAGCTCTTCCCGGAGTTCGCCAGCCTCTGGCCCGAGAAGTTCACCAACATCACCAACGGCGTCACGCCCAGGCGCTGGCTGGCCCTGGCCAATCCACCGCTGGCCGCTCTGGTGAGCGAGGCGATCGGTGAGGGCTGGGTCGCCGACCTCGCTCAGCTGCGCCGGCTGGAGCCCCTCCAGCACGATCGGTCCTTCCTGGAGCGCTGGGAGCAGAGCAAGCTCGCCGGCAAGAAACATCTCGCCCAGTACATCCACCGCACCAACGGCCTGCTGGTGGATCCTTCCTCCCTGTTCGATGTGCAGGTGGAAGCGGATTCACGAATACAAGCGCCAACACCTCAACGCCCTGCAGGTGATCGCCCAGTACCTGCGCATCAAGAATGGCCTGGCTGATGGTGGAAGCGCCGCGCACGGTGATCTTCGGCGGCAAGGCAGCGCCGGGCTACTACATGGCCAAACTTATTATTCGTTTTATCAACGGCATCGCCGAAACAATCAACTCCGACCCTGACATGGAGGGTCGTCTGCGGGTGGTGTTCCTGGCGGACTACACCGTGAAGCTTGGGGAAAAGGTCTACCCCTCCGCCGATCTCTCCGAGCAGATCTCCACCGCCGGCCTGGAGGCCTCAGGCACCGGCAACATGAAGTTCGCCATGAATGGCGCCCTCACCATCGGCACCCTCGATGGGGCCAACGTGGAGATCCGCGAGCAGGTGGAAGCGGAGAACTTCTTCCTGTTCGGCCACACCACCGAGGAAATCGCCACCCTGCACGCCTCGGGCTATCGCCCCTGGGATCTGGTGCACACGATCGAGGAACTGCCGGAGGTGATTCGCCTGGTGGAGCAGGGGCATTTCAGCCACGGTGATGGAGATCTGTTCCGCCCGCTGCTGCAGAACCTCATCGGCCGCGATCCCTTCTACGTGTTCGCCGACTTCAGCGCCTACCTCAAGGCCCAGCAGGAGGTGAACCGGGCCTGGGCCGATCGGGAGCGCTGGAACCGGATGTCGCTGTTGAACTCCGCCCGCTCGGGCTTCTTCTCCTCCGACCGCTCCATCGGTGAATACGCCGAGCGCATCTGGCAGGTGGCCCCCTTCCCCGTCACCATCAGCTGCGATCTCGACTGAGCGGGCCGTGGAGCTTGCCCTGGTGGTGAATCTGGGCAGCTCCAGCCTCAAGGGCGCGGTGATCGATCGCGCCGGGGAGCGGCTCTGGCAGGGGCAGGGCCCCGGCGGCAGCGGGGCATCGCCCTGGTTGGCAGAGCAGCTGGAGCCCTGGCGCGGCCGACTGACCCTGGCGGCCCACCGGGTGGTGCACGGGGGAGAGCGCTTCAGCGGGCCGGCCCGGATCACACCGGAACTGGTGGAAGCGCTGGAGGCGCTGGTGCCCCTGGCGCCGCTCCACAACGGGCCCGCCCTGGCCTTGATTCGCGCCTTGATCGCTTGGGATCCGGCGCTCGAGCAGTGGGCCTGCTTCGACACCGCCTTCCACCACCACCTCCCGGAGGCCGCCTACACCTATGCCCTGCCGGCGCGCTGGCGGGCCCAGGGGCTGCGGCGCTTCGGCTTCCACGGCCTCAACCACCAGCACGTGAGCGAGACGGTGGCCGCCCGCCTGGGCCACCCCACGCAACTTCGGCTGATCAGCTGCCACCTGGGGGCGGGTTGCTCCCTGGCGGCGATCCAGGCCGGCCGCAGCATCGACACCACCATGGGCTACACCCCCTGGAGGGTCTGGTGATGGCCAGCCGCAGCGGCTCTGTGGACCCCGGCCTGCTGCTGCATCTGATGCGCGAGGGCCTGCGCCCCGATCAGATCGATCAGGCCCTCAGCCGCGAAAGCGGCCTGCTCGGTCTCTCGGAGCTCAGTGGCGACTGGGCCGAGCTGCGCCGCGCCGCCGCCGCGGGCCACCGGGGCGCCAGGCTGGCCCTCGCCGTGTTTCAGCACCGGCTGCTGGCGGGCATCGGAGCCATGGCCGCCAGCCTCGGCGGAGTCGATGCCATCGCCCTCAGCGGCGGCATCGGCGCCAACGATGCCCTGTTGGAGATCGAGCTCAGGGAGCGGCTGGGCTGGCTGGGGCCGATCGAATGGCTGCGCGTTCCCTCCGATGAGGAAGGCCTGATGGCCCGCCAATGCCTGGCACTGGCAACCGCGGCTTAGCTGCGGTGGTCGGGCAGGTCGGGGGTCTGGTGCAGCAGGCGATTCAGGCGCAGCCGATCGGCATTGAGGGGATCAGGGGCCAGCTCACCGGCCTGCTCCTTGAATTTTTGCTCCACCTCCTCGGGCACCCGCACATCGAAGATGCGCTCCATCAGCGCCTCGATCGAGAACAGGTGAGCATTGATGTTCTCCAGGTCGCCGATGGCCTGCTGCATGGCGTCGTTCTCCTCTGACGGTGGCTCGGGAGCTCCTTGGCCCCGGCTGCCGTGGGCGGTGCGGCAGGTGGTGTCTCAGCGTCACCGTGGATCTTCTGCAGGTCTTCGAGCACCCGCCCGGCCAGGGTGCGAAAGGATTGCAGCGCAGCCCAATTGAGCTCCTGCTGCTGGCGCAGGGTGGGGTTTTCGCGAATCAATCGGTCGTGTTCCCGATAAAAACGCTGGCAGTCAGGGCATTGGCAGGGCTCTTCGGGCACCGCACTCCCTTGGTTCTCAAATTCCATCATGGCATTGCCCAGCCCTGGCTTCTCTCAAGCCGTCATCGATCCGGCGTCGTACTCCGGACCGTCGTCACACTCGAGCACGACGGGGAGGGGAATTTCGATCGAGCTGACCACCCCGATCACGTCCCGCAGCCGCATGGAGTCGGCAAACCAGCCCATGGCCTGCTCCACATCCCCGCGCTTCTCGGCGTCGGTGGCCTGATCCTCATGGGCCTCCGCCAGCAGGGCCAGCCAACAGAGGCAGCGGGCCTGAACCACGGAAAGGTCCAGGTCACCTCCCTGGTTGGCGGCGATGCGCTCACTTTCCTGTTGCACCAGCAGCCGCAAGCGCAGATCGTGAAGCTGGGTCATCGGGGAAGGACGACTGGGCCCACGCTAGCTGCAGGGGCCCGAATGGAAAGACCACCACCCGTAGCGCAGGCTACCGGCGCCAGCCTTTGTTTACGGGCCATGGTGGAAGCGCTGGCGGGGTCCCTTTCTCCAACGAGCGTGCTGACTGGGGGCTGCCTACGGGGCTGGCGGGACTCGAACCCACGACCTACGGTTTAGGAAACCGTCGCTCTATCCGGCTGAGCTACAGCCCCCTGGCTGGCCATTATGGGCGCCGCCTGCGGGGTCAGCCCACGGGGGCATGATGGAGCTCGAAAGCAGGCGAGGTGGTCGCAATCGGGGGTTCACCCCCGGTTGAGGAAAGTCCGGGCTCCCCAATGTCCAGGCCTGCTGGGTAACGCCCAGTGCGGGTGACCGTGAGGAGAGTGCCACAGAAACACACCGCCGATGGCCCGGGCTTGCCCGGCGCACAGGCAAGGGTGCAAAGGTGCGGTAAGAGCGCACCAGCAGCATCGAGAGGTGCTGGCTCGGTAAACCCCGGCTGGGAGCAAGGCCCAGGGACAACGGTTGGCCATGACACCCGTCCCGACCTAAGTGCGCCGCTCGAGGCCGTTGGTAACAACGGTCCCAGATAGATGACCGCCCCGGATCGCTTCGGCGAACCGGAACAGAACCCGGCTTACGTCCTGCTTTCACCCCTTCGCGGCCCCAACGGACCGCCCCTCCCGATCCGATGTCGATCACGAGCGAACGCCGCCAGCAGTTGGTTGCCTTCCTGGCGTCCCTGGGGCTGGAGGAGCCCCCGGATCTGGGCCCGATCGATGAGGCCCTGACCCACACCTCCGCCGGCCGGGCCCGCAACCATGAGCACCTGGAGTTCCTGGGCGATGCGGTGCTCAGGCTGGCGGCGTCCGAACACCTGCAACGCCACCACCCGCAACTCAGCGTTGGTGCTTGCTCAGCCCTGCGCGCCCAGCTGGTGAGCGACCGAGCCCTGGCCGACCTCGGCGCCGCCTGTGGGATCGAATCAGTGTTGCTGCAAGCGGAGGCCACCCGCCGCGACCCGCTGGCCGCCCCCACCGTGCGCGCCGAGAGCACCGAAGCGCTGATCGGTGGCCTCTACGAAGCCTGGGGCAGCCTGGAGCCCGTGCACCGCTGGCTGGCGCCCCATTGGCAGCGCGCCACCGCCGAGCTGCTGGCGGACCCTCACCGCCACAACTGGAAGCAGGCGCTGCAGGAATGGAGCCAGGGCTTGGGGCTGGGGCTGCCGAGCTACGCGGTCGAGGAACGCCACAGCAGCCATGGCCACCCGGAGCGCTTCCATGGCCGGGTGCAGCTGGCGGGGAAACCCCTGGGTGAGGGTTACGGCCGCTCGCGCCGCGATGCGGAGCAACAGGCGGCCCGTCAGGCCCTGGAGCGGTTGAAGCAGGAGCAGCCCAGCCCCTGAGCGGGTGCCAGCACGGCGCTCAGACCTTTTCCAGGTGCTTGAGGGGCAGGGTCACCAGCTTGTCCCAGTTGCCGCCCTCGAACAGCACCGCCGCCCGCACATCGCTGATGCGCTGCACGAAGCCGCGGTAGCCGTCGTAGATGGAGCGGGCGTCGCGCACCACCACGGTGGAGCCCGGCAGGATCAGTTCAGCCATGGGGTCAGCCCGTCGTGCCGCCATTATCGGCTCAGGCGCCCGCAACCGACGCGATGGATGAGTGGCTGATGGTGGGCAAGGTGGTGGCGGCGCAGGGTCTGCGCGGAGAGCTGCGCGTGGTGCCCCGCAGCGATTTCCCGGAACGTTTCACCGCCCCCGGACCCCGCTGGTTGCGCCTGAAGCAGGCAGAACCCCGCCCGGTGGATCTGGTGGCCGGGCGGCAGCTGCCGGGCAAAGAGCTGTTCGTGGTGCGCCTGGCGGGCATCGACAGCCGCGAGGCCGCCGAAGCCCTCGTCGGCCAGGAACTGCTGGTGCGCGGCGACGACCGGCCGGAGCTGGCCGAGGGGAGTTCCACCTCAGTGACCTGGTCGGTCTGCAGGTGCGGCTCGAGGCCGATGGCCGCAGCATCGGCACCGTGGTCGATCTGCTCTCGGCCGGCAACGATCTGCTGGAGGTGGAACTCAACGCCGAAGGTGCGGGGGAGGGGAAGGGGAGGCGCGTGCTGGTGCCGTTCGTCGAGGCGATCGTGCCCACGGTGAACCTTGCCGAGGGTTGGCTGGGCCTGACACCACCACCGGGGTTGTTGGATTCCTGAGGGGCCCCATAGCATCAGCTCCCATGCCCGGCTCTGCCCCCATGAGTTCCTTGGCCAGCGCACCGACCTCGCTCGTGCCGGTGATCCTGTGCGGGGGCACCGGCACCCGGCTCTGGCCCCTGTCGCGGGCCAGTTACCCCAAGCAGTACTGGGCCCTGGCCGGCCAGGGGAGGAGACCCTGCTGCAACAGACCCAGCAACGGCTCGAGGGCCTGCCCGGCCTGGCCCCGCCGCTGCTGATCTGCAACGAAGACCACCGCTTCATCGTTGCCGAGCAGATGCGCCAGATCGGGATCGAGCCCGGGGCGATCCTGCTGGAGCCCCTGGGGCGCAATACCGCTCCCGCCGTGGCGGTGGCGGCCCTCAAGGCCACGGCCCTGGGGGAGGACCCCCTGCTGCTGGTGCTGGCCGCCGACCATGTGATCCGTGACGCCGGTCGCTTCCGCGCCACGGTCTGCGCCGGCATCGCCAGCGCCGAAGCCGGTTCCCTGGTCACCTTCGGCATCGTCCCCAGCTCGGCGGAAACCGGCTATGGCTACATCGAGGCCGCCGAGAGCCTGGGGCCCTCACCGGTGCCGATCGCCCGCTTCGTCGAGAAACCCGACCGCGCCACCGCCGAGCAGTTCTTGTCCACCGGTCGCTTCACCTGGAACAGCGGCATGTTCCTGTTCCGTGCCAGCACGGTGCTCTTGGAGCTCGAACGGCTGGCGCCGGAGGTGGTGAGCGCCTGCCGCGCTGCCCTCGACCACGACAGCAGCGATCTGGATTTCCTGCGGCTGGAGCGGGAGGCCTTCGCCACCTGCCCCAACGTCGCCTTCGATGTGGCGGTGATGGAGAAGACCGAGCGGGGGGCCGTGCTGGCCCTGGAGGCGGGCTGGAGCGATGTCGGCAGCTGGAGTGCCCTGTGGGAGACGGGCGACCGCGACGGGGCGGGCAACGTGTTGCGGGGCCGGGTGATCAGCGAAGGGGCGCGCAATTGCTATCTGCGCAGCGAGCACCGCCTGGTGGTGGGGCTGGGGGTGGAGGATCTGGTCGTGATCGAAACCGATGACGCCGTGCTGGTGGCCCACCGCGACCGGGCCCAGGACGTCAAGACGATCGTGAACAGGCTGGCGGCCGATGGCAGTTCCGAAGGCAAGGCCCACCGCCGCATCTACCGCCCCTGGGGCCACTACGACGGCGTCGTGGAAGGGGAGCGCTGGCAGGTCAAGAAGATCCAGGTCAAACCGGGCGCCTGCCTGTCCCTGCAGATGCACCATCACCGGGCCGAGCACTGGGTGGTGGTCAAGGGCACGGCCGTGGTCGAAAAAGACGGGGTCGAAGAACTGGTGGGCGAAAACCAGAGCACCTACATCCCCCTGGGCGCCAAGCACCGCCTCTCCAACCCCGGCAAGATCCCGGTGGAGCTGATCGAGGTGCAGAGCGGCCCCTACCTGGGCGAAGACGACATCGTCCGCTTCGAAGACCGCTACGGCCGCAGCGACGCCGCGCTGGTGCCGTAGTCGCCCCAAACGTCCCCCCCTGACCCAGCGACCCCAGGGCGTCACCCCCGTTGAACCGGGGTCCCGGTCTGCGCAGGCGGCCTTGCTCGCCCCGCGAGCTCAGCCGCCGAAGCGGACCGGGACCCCGGTTCACTCCACCGTGACACTCTTCGCCAGATTTCGTGGTTGATCCACATCCAACCCCCGGTGGGCGGCGATGTGATAGCTGAGCAGCTGCATGGGAATCACCGTCAGCAGCGGCGAGATCAGTTCATCGACCACCGGCACCGGCAGCAGCAGGTCGAACAGCTCGGTGTCGGGGCCCTCAGGGGCCACGCCGATCAGCTGGGCATCGCGGGCCTTGGCCTCTTGGGCATTGGAGAGCACCTTGTCGAAGACCACGCCCGGCACCGCGATCGAGACCACGGGAACCCGGGCATCGAGCAGAGCGATCGGTCCGTGCTTCATCTCGCCAGCGGGATAACCCTCGGCGTGGATGTAGCTGATCTCCTTGAGCTTGAGGGCGCCCTCGAGGGCAATCGGATAGTTGATCCCCCGGCCCAGGAAGATCATGTCGTGGGTCTCGTTGAACAGGTGGGCCACTTCGGCGCAGCGCCGGTCGTGTTCGTCCACCAGCTGAGAGAGCTGGGCGGGGATGGTGCGCAGTTCCCCCACCAGCCGCTGCAAGGTCTCCGGGCACTGCCCCCGGCGCTCGGCGAAGGCGATCGCCAGACCGTAGAAGGTCAGCATCTGGCCCATGAAGGTCTTGGTGGCCGCCACCCCCACCTCGATGCCGGCGCCGATGTCGAGGATGTGGCTCACCAGGCGACCCAGGGAGCTTTCCGGGCGGTTGGTGATCCCCAGCAGCCGCGGGGCGAAGGCCGGGTCGGCCACCAGTTCCCGCCGCTCCTGCTCCATCAACAGGGCCGCCAGGGTGTCGGCCGTCTCTCCCGACTGGGTCACCCCAATGGTCAGGGTGTGGGGGGCCAGGGGCGGCGGGGCATAGCGGAACTCGCTGGCATGGAACACCGAGGTGGGCAGGCCGGCGAGTTGCTCGAGCAGGTAGGCCCCCACCAGGGCGGCATGGCGGCTGGTGCCGCAGGCCAGAATCTGGATGCGTTCCACCCCTGCGAAGACCGACTCATCGAGGGGCAGGGCCACCAGAGGTGCAGCCCCGGCCACGGTTCGCTCGGCCTCGCTCGATTCAGGCAGATGGCGGGCGACCCAGAGGGCCGCGGTCTCGGATTGCTCGTGGATTTCCTTGAGCATGAAATGGCGGAAGCTGCGCTTGTCAGCCACGTGCTCCGTGCCGCTGAGCAGCGTCGGCGTGCGCTGCTGGCGCTCACCGGCCCCGTCATAGAGCTCGATTCCCAGGGGGTGAGCAGGGCCACCTCGCCGTCCTCCATGGGCAGGATCGTGCGGGTGGAAGCCCGCCAGGGCCGGAGTGTCGCTGGCGCAGAGGAACTCCCCTTCCCCCAGGCCGATCAGCAGGGGAGCCTGGCGGCGGGCCACCACCAGGGCACCGGGAGTCTCCGCCCAGACCACCGCAAGGGCGTAGGCGCCGTGGAGCAGCGGCAGCACCCGCTGGAGCGCCTCCAGCAAGAGCTGGCCGCTGGCGGCACGGCCGGCTTGACGCAGGGCCGCCAGTTCACGGCCCAGCAGGTGGGGGATCACCTCGGTGTCGGTCTCCGAGAGAAACACCACCCCTTCGGCCTGCAGCTCCTGGCGCAGGCTGCGGAAGTTCTCGATGATGCCGTTCTGCACCACCGCCACCTGGCCGGAACCATCCAGGTGGGGATGGGCATTGCGTTCCTCCGGTTTGCCGTGGGTGGCCCAACGGGTGTGGCCGATGCCGCAGAGCCCCCGGGCCCCCTGCTGCTCGTAGCGGCTGGTGAGGTTGACCAACTTGCCCTGGGCCCGCAGGCAAGTGAGCTCACCCCCGGCCACGGTGGCCAGGCCGGCGGAGTCGTAGCCGCGGTACTCCAGCTGACGCAAGCCCTCAAGCAGCAGAGGAGCCGCCTCGCGGGAACCGATCACCGCGACGATGCCGCACATGGAGGAAGGGGCTGAGTGGGCTCGTTTCTAGTGGATCGCCAGGCAGAAAAAGCCCGGCCGAGGCCGGGCTTGATTCCTTGATGGAGGGCCGATTAGTAGGCCAGACCCATGCTGCGGCTGGTCTCGTCGCCGAGGTAGACGCGGATGCTGAGGAAGTCGGTGGGGCAGGCGGTTTCGCAACGCTTGCAACCGACGCAGTCTTCGGTGCGGGGGGACGAGGCGATCTGGGCTGCCTTACAGCCATCCCAGGGGACCATCTCGAGCACGTCGAGTGGGCAGGCGCGCACACACTGGGTGCAACCAATGCAGGTGTCGTAGATCTTGACGGAATGGGACATGCCCGACCGGAAGCGAACGGCGTGGAGCCCAAAGTACCCAAAGCGGACCGGGGCCAACCGGGGCCCTGGGCACCCCGTCACCCTTGTTCATAAGCCAGGGGGTGTCCGGGCGACCCGTAGGATGCGGCCTCCCACCAACCGGTCATGTCCCAGGAAGCGACCTACGAGAAAGTCCGCTCGATCGTTGCCGAGCAACTCAGCGTCGATGCCGCTGAAGTCAAGCCAGAGTCGAACTTTCAGAACGATCTGGGCGCTGACTCCCTCGACACCGTTGAACTGGTGATGGCCCTGGAAGAAGCCTTCGACATCGAGATCCCCGACGAGGCCGCCGAAGGCATCCTCACCGTCGGTGACGCCGTCAAGTACATCCAGGACAAGCAGGCCTGAGGATCCCGATGGTGGAGGGTCTCCACCGCGTCGTGGTCACGGGCCTGGGCGCGGTCACACCGATCGGCAATGACGTTTCCTCCTACTGGGAAGGTTTGAGCACCGGTCGCAACGGGGTGGCGCCGATCGCCCTGTTCGATGCCTCACGCCATGCCTGTCGGTTCGCGGCCGAGGTCAAGGGCTTCGACCCCACGGGCTGGATCGAACCCAAGGAGGCGAAGCGCTGGGACCGCTTCTGCAAGTTCGGTGTGGTGGCCGCCAAACAGGCGGTCGCGGATGCGGGCCTCAGCGTCGACGATCTCAACCAGCATCGGGTCGGTGTGGCGATCGGTTCTGGGGTGGGCGGACTGCTGATGATGGAGACCCAGGCCCACGTGCTGGCGGAACGGGGGCCGGATCGGGTCAGCCCCTTCTGTGTGCCGATGATGATCCCGAACATGGCCACGGGATTGGCGGCCATCGCCCTGGGGGCCAAGGGACCCAGCAGCGCCGTGGCCACCGCTTGCGCCGCTGGCTCCAATGCCATCGGTGACGCCTACCGGCTGATTCAACTTGGTCTGGCCGACGCCATGGTCTGCGGCGGGGCCGAATCGGCAATCACGCCTCTGGGGGTGGCCGGTTTCGCCAGCGCCAAGGCCCTCTCCTTCCGCAACGACGACCCGGCCACGGCGAGCCGCCCCTTCGATGCCGAGCGCAACGGCTTCGTGATCGGTGAAGGGGCCGGCCTGCTGGTGCTCGAAAGCCTGGAGCACGCCGAGGCCCGCGGCGCCGAGATCCTGGCGGAGGTGGTGGGCTACGGCATGACCTGTGACGCCTATCACTACACCTTGCCCTCCCCCGGTGGAGTGGGCGCCGCCGAGGCGATCCGCTTGGCCCTGGCGGACGCGCACCTCGACCCGGCGGACGTGGACTACATCAACGCCCACGGCACCAGCACCCAGGCCAACGACAGCAACGAAACCGCCGCCATCAAGACGGTCCTTGGGGAGCGTGCGTTCCAGATCCCGGTGAGCTCGACCAAATCGATGACGGGGCACCTGCTCGGTGGCAGCGGCGGGATCGAGGCCGTGGCCTCCGTGCTGGCGCTTGTTCACGGCCTCGTTCCACCTACGATCAATTACCAAAACCCGGATCCGGCCTGTGATCTGGATTACGTTCCCAACCAAGCCCGGGAACAGAAGCTGAACGTGGTGCTCTCGAACTCCTTCGGGTTTGGTGGTCACAACGTCTGTCTTGCCTTCCGTCGGATGGGCTGATTCCCAGCCCCCGGAACGCCCCACTCCCCTCACCCTTCCCTCCATCCCCATGGTCGCCGCGCCCCCGTGTCCATCGACACCCTCTGCGTCAACAGCATCCGCTTCCTGGCGATCGACGCGATCAACAAGTCGAACTCGGGGCACCCCGGCCTGCCCATGGGCGCCGCTCCCATGGCCTACGCCCTCTGGGATCGGGCGTTGAAGCACAACCCCAAGAACCCCCTCTGGTTCAACCGCGACCGCTTCGTGCTCTCCGCCGGCCACGGCTGCATGCTGCTCTACGCGCTGCTGCACCTCACCGGCTACGACAGCGTCACCATCGAGGACATCAAGCAGTTCCGCCAATGGGGATCGAAGACCCCCGGCCACCCGGAAACGTTTGAGACACCGGGCGTTGAAGTCACCACCGGCCCCCTGGGCCAGGGCATCGCCAACGCCGTGGGCCTGGCGATCGCCGAAGCGCACCTGGCGGCGCAGTTCAACAAACCCGGTCTGCCGCTCGTCGATCACTACACCTACGTGATCATGGGCGACGGTTGCCACCAGGAGGGGATCTCCGGTGAGGCCGCCTCCCTGGCGGGTCACCTGGGCCTGGGCAAGCTGATTGGCCTCTACGACGACAACCACATCACCATCGATGGAAACACCGAGGTTTCCTTCACCGAGGATGTGCTCAAGCGCTATGAGGCCTACGGCTGGCACGTGCAGCACGTGGCCGAGGGCAACACCGATGTGGACGCGATCAGCCGGGCGATCGAGGCGGCCAAGGCGGTCACCGACAGGCCAAGCCTGATCAAGGTCACCACCACCATCGGCTACGGCTCCCCCAACAAGGCCGACACCGCCGGCGTGCATGGGGCGGCCCTGGGCGTTGAGGAAGCGGCCCTCACCCGGGCGGCCCTGGAGTGGACCTACGGCGACTTCGAAGTGCCCCAGGCGTCCTACGACCACTGGCGCCAGGCAATCGAGCGCGGCGCCGCCCTGGAATCGGCCTGGAACGACACCCTGGCCTCCTACCGCTCCGCCTACCCCGCTGAAGCCGCTGAATTCGAGCGCCGGCTGCGGGGCGAGCTGCCCAGCGGCTGGGAGCAGGCCCTGCCCAGCTTCACCCCCGCCGACAAGGGCCTGGCCACGCGCCAGTACTCCTACAACGTGCTCAATGCGATCGGGCCCAAGCTGCCCGAGCTGATCGGCGGCTCGGCCGACCTCACCCACTCCAACCTCACCGACATCAAGGGAGAGAAGAGTTTTCAGAAGGGCGCCGAGGCCAACCGCTACCTGCACTTCGGCGTGCGCGAACACGCCATGGCAGCGATCCTCAATGGCCTCGCGTATCACGGCAGCGGCTTGATTCCCTACGGCGGCACCTTCCTGGTGTTCGCGGGCTACGCCCTGGGCGCCATCCGGCTCTCGGCCCTGAGTGAGCTGGGGGTGATCTACGTGTTCACCCACGACTCGATCGGCCTGGGCGAAGACGGTCCCACCCACCAGCCGGTGGAAACGCTGGCGAATCTGCGCGCGATCCCCAATCTGCTGGTGATCCGCCCGGGCGATGGCAACGAAACCAGCGGCGCTTACCAGGTGGCCGTCACCAACCGCAAGCGGCCCACGGTGCTGGCCCTCAGCCGCCAGGCCATGGCCAACCAGGCCAACTCCAGCGCCGACAAGGTGGCCAAGGGCGGCTACATCCTCGAGGACAGCGACGGCACCCCCGAGCTGATCGTGATCGGTTCGGGCACCGAGCTCGAGCTCTGCACCAAGGCCGCCGCCCAACTGCGGGCCGAGGGCAAAAACGTGCGCGTGGTGTCGATGCCCTGCGTGGAACTGTTCGAGGAGCAGGACGCCGCCTACCGCGAATCCGTGCTCCCCGCCGCCGTGCGCCAGCGCCTGGTGGTGGAAGCCTCCAGTTCCTTCGGTTGGCACAAGTACACCGGCTTCGACGGTGACACCGTGTCGATCGATCGCTTCGGAGCCTCGGCTCCGGGCGGCGTGTGCTTGGAGAAGTTCGGCTTCACGGTGGAGAACGTGGTGGCGAAGGCGAAGGCGTTGCTGGGCTGAGGCTGGGCGGAACTCAGCCAGTGAATGTGGGCCGGGACGCTTCTCGGCCGATCAAAGCCCCGCCCAGATGGGTGGGGCTTTTTGATGGCTTGTGGGAGATCATTGGCTGAGAAGGTTCGATCGCAGAAACCATTGCTGGATCTAACGGTCAAGATCAGCGGCGGATAGCAGCCATGGGAGCGCATCACGCAAGCCATGCCATGCCTGCTTATTCTTGATGTTCGGAAGTCATCCTTGCTTGAAGCGGAAACTCACTTGGATGACGGATTGAGGCTACAGATAGATCTACGTCGAGATCGGGCCAATAGAGATGATCTTCTGTTGGGCGGAGCACATTGGCTACTTGTTCAATTGTGCCCCCCTGAACCAAGGGAATTCCGAGTAGGGGATCACCAACTCCTCTTCATCGACCAGTATCCACAGGCAATGCCTGGAGACATTGGTGACCTCAGCTGGGAAAGTAGTTGTTCCAGGCATCGATGATCTCCTGATGGTGAGCTTCCACTACGCGTTGGGCATCCCTGAGTCGCGAATCGCCAAGGCAAATATTCTTTGCAATTTGCACAGCTGGTGTCAACCAGAACTTTGCTTCTCCATCAGGATGACTGACGTGAACATGCATGCGTGGCTCTTCTCGCGAAAAGAAGAATAAACGATATTCTCCATCTCGAAGAACAGTTGGCAACAAGGACTCCTCTAGATAACCACTCAAGCATAGGCAGGAAGGTCGCCCATGTCATGCGGCGTGGCGCAGCAACAGCCCTAATGATCTCCGGGAAGCTCAAACAGGATGAATGCTCCTCAGCCGGTCATACGATCTTCCCAACGCCGATTGGGCTGGCCAGCGAACAAACTGAAGTCAAGGCCCTCCTGTTGTAGGTGACCCAACCAAGGTGTGATGCATGGCATGAAACTCCAGCGGCACAAGGGCCTTGGGCCAACGGCTTTGACCAGGCAGAGTCTTGGGCGGAACCGAGAATCAACTGTTGACACTCCCCAGAAGCTGGTCTGCTCTCGCCAGCGCTTCTGGCTCAGCCCGCCCATGCCAGCCAATGCCAATCCAACCAGCCAACTTCCCTGATCCTCAGACATGAACAAGGCCCAGGAGTTACTCCCCTGGGCCAATCATCAGCAAGCAGGTTGGCTACTCACACCACCGCGGCCTCCTTCTCCTGTGCCTGCGCCTTGAGCACCTCTTCGAGCCCTGCGATGTCCTCATCGGTGATCTTCGTCTGCATCGGGCAGTGCTTCGGCCCGCACATCGAGCAGAATTCGGCCTGCTTGTAGATGTCGGCCGGCAGGGTTTCGTCGTGGTACTCGCGGGCGCGTTCGGGATCGAGCGCTAAATCGAACTGCTTGTTCCAGTCGAAGGCATAGCGAGCCCGGCTCAGCTCGTCGTCGCGGTCGCGGGCGCCCGGGCGGTGGCGGGCGATGTCGGCGGCGTGGGCAGCGATCTTGTAGGCGATCAGGCCCTCACGCACGTCATTGGCATTGGGCAGGCCCAGGTGTTCCTTCGGGGTCACGTAGCAGAGCATCGCCGTGCCGTGCCAGCCGGCCAGGGCCGCGCCAATGGCGCTGGTGATGTGGTCATAACCCGGAGCGATGTCTGTCACCAACGGACCGAGCACATAGAAGGGCGCCTCGCAGCACTCCTCCATCTGCTTTTTGACATTGAACTCGATCTGATCCATCGGCACATGGCCCGGGCCCTCCACCATCACCTGGATGTCGTGCTCCCAGGCGCGGCGCGTGAGCTGACCCAGGGTTTTGAGTTCCGCCAGCTGGGCAGCATCGGAGGCATCGTGCTGGCAGCCGGGCCGCAGGGAATCTCCCAGCGAAAAGCTGCAGTCGTAGCGCTTGAAGATCTCGATGATGTCATCGAAGCGCGTGAACAGCGGGTTCTGCTTGTGGTGATACAGCATCCACTGGGCCAGGATGCCGCCGCCGCGGCTCACGATGCCGGTGAGGCGTCCCTTCACCAGCGGCAGGTGCTCGATCAGCAGTCCCGCGTGGATGGTCTGGTAATCGACGCCCTGCTGGCAGTGCTTCTCGATGATGTGCAGGAAATCATCGGCGTCGAGCTTCTCGATCGAGCCATGCACGCTCTCCAGCGCCTGATACACCGGCACCGTGCCGATCGGCACCGTGGAGGCATTGATGATTGCCGTGCGCACCTCATCGAGGTTGACACCGCCAGTGGAGAGATCCATCACCGTGTCGGCGCCGTACTTCACGGCCAGGCGCAGCTTGGCCACCTCTTCCTCAAGGTCGGAGGCATTGGGGGAGGCGCCGATGTTGGCGTTCACCTTGCATCTGGAGGCGATGCCGATCGCCATCGGCTCCAGGTTGGTGTGGTTGATGTTGGCGGGGATGATCATCCGCCCCCGCGCCACCTCCTCCATCACCAGCGATTCGGGCAGGTTCTCGCGCTTGGCCACATAGGCCATCTCCTCGGTGACCACGCCCTGGCGGGCGTAGTGCATTTGCGACACGTTGGCGTCGCCGCGACGCTTCTCAATCCAGGCGCTGCGCATGATCGTGGGGGGTAGGGCGGAGAACGGGGCTGGGGACAGTCGGCTGAGCGAGGTCGTCTCCGGAGCCGACGCCCACCGGGCCCGAAGGCAAGGCAGATTTCGGGGCACTTCCCTGCGCCGGCATGACCCGGATCAGGTTCGGAGGGTGTGATCTCAGCCCAGGCCTTCTGATTTGGCCGGGCACCCCTAGTGACCTGTGAAACCTAGCAAGGCTGTTTGGTCAAGCGCCAATCCGGAGCTGAGCCGACGACCTAACCCCGCAATCCATTGAGGGCCGCCGCCACCACCCGGTGGTCCCCGTCCTGCTGGAGGCCCACCAGCAACTCCCGGGCGGCGGCGGCGGCGCCTGGATCCGTCGCCTCCCGCACCAGCCTCCCCAGAATCTCGGTGCCGCCCACGCGCACGCTGCCATCGCCATCGGCCACGGCCAGTTCGGCCAGCTCCAGCAGCGCTGCCGGCCCCATCTCCGGCTGCTCGGCCAGGGCCGAGAGAATGCTGCAGCGCACCAGCCACTGGCCATCGCGCTCGAAGGCCTCCCGCACCAGCGGCCAGGCGCGTGCCACCCCATGGCTCACGAGAGCATTGGCCGCCTCGGCCCGCACATTGGGGTCTCCGTCGTGACGCAGGGCCTCCACCAGGGCCTGCCAGCCCGCCTCGTTGCGTTTCTGCCCCAGGCCCGCGCAACTCAACGAGCGCACCATGAACACCTCCTGCTCAAGCCCCAGTAGCAGCAGGGGCACCGCCTGCTCCACCTCCGCCGCCCGCAAACCCACCAGCGCTGGCATTGAGCGGCTGGGATCACCTGAGACGATCGCCTGCTTGAGCATCTCCAGATCCATTCAACGTCTCCTTCAACGACCCGTCTTCTCAGACCGTAGGGCGCTCAGCAGGGCCCGGCGGCGCTGGCCCCGCACGATGGCACTGGTGGCCAGCAGCCCTGAACCGATCAGCAGGGCCGGCAAAGCCTGGAGCCGTTCCCGCTCCTGGCGGCTGACCATGACCAGCAGGGCAAGGAGGATCAGCAGCGGCGAGGCCAGGGCCAGCAGACGCCGGGTCATCGCTGCCGCTCCAGCCAGCGCAACAGGCTGAGGGTGAGCACCTGCACCCCCACGGCCAGGGCGCCTTCATCGGGATCGAAGCTGTTGCTGTGCAGCGGCGAGCAGCCCTGGGGCCCGGCCACCCCGAGGCGGAACATCGTGCCGCGGGTGTCCTGCAGCAGCATCGCGAAATCCTCTGCCCCCAACGATGGCTGCTCCAGGCGCAACACCCGGGCGCGCCCCAGCCGCTCGATCGCGGCCTCCTCCACCAGGTCCGTGAGTTCCGGGTCGTTCTGCACCGGAGGGGCGATGCAGCGATAGCGCACCCGCGCCTCGCCGCCGTAGCCGCGGCAAATGGCGTGCACGGTTTCTTCGATCCAGCCCGGCAGTTGGGCATGCACATCCGGATCCAGGCAGCGCACGGTGCCCAGCAGGCGCACGTGGTCGGCGATCACGTTGAAGGCCTTGCCGCCTTCGATGCGCCCGAAGCTGACCACCACCGGGTGGAGGGCATCCAGCTTGCGGCTGATCGCCTCCTGCAGGCCGCTCACCACCTTCGCGGCGATCCAGATCGCATCGGTGCTCTGGTGGGGCCGGGCCCCGTGGCCCCCTCCCCCAGCACCTCCACCTCCAACTCGCCCGCTGCCGCCGTCAGGCCGCCGCTGCGCACGCCGATCGTGCCCACCGGCAGGCTCGGGAACACATGCACCCCGAAGAGGGCGTCCACCCCCTCCATCGCCCCGTCGGCCACCATCCAGCTGGCCCCCTGGGCAATCTCCTCGGCGGGCTGGAACAGCAGCCTTACCCGGCCCTGCAGCCGATCCGCGTGGGGCGCCAGCAGCTGGGCCACCCCGAGGCCCAGGGTGGTGTGCAGGTCGTGGCCACAGGCGTGCATCAACCCCTGACGGGTGGAGGCATAGGCCAGCCCCGTGCGCTCCTCCACCGGCAGGGCATCCATGTCGACCCGCAGGGCCGCCAGGGGGCCATGGGACGGGCCCAGTTCCGCCACCACCCCGGTGCGGCCCACCCCCTCGCGCACCCGCCAACCCCACTGGCGCAGCTCACCAGCCACCAGGGCGGCGCTCTGGTGCTCCTCCCCGCTCAGCTCCGGGTGGGCATGGAGGTGGCGCCGCAGGCCGATCCACTGGGGCAGAGCCTCCGCCAGGGCGCCCTCCAGAGCCAGCGCCTGCCAGAGATCAGTGGAAGCCGTTGCGGCGGGGGACATCAGCGGGTGAGGGCGAGGAAATCCTCGAGGGCGTGAACGGGCTCCGGCGGCCAACGCCGCTGCGCCAGCAACCATTCTGGCTGGCCGTAACGGGGATCAAGGCCGGAGGCCGCCGCCCAGTTGCTTTCGGCCTCACCGCTGGCTCCCCGGCGCCACAGCAGGGCGGTGAGGCCGGCGCGGGCATCGGCGAACATCGGGTAACGGCGGATCAACGAGCGCAGCTGCCGCTCGGCGTTCTCCTGCTCGCCCAGTTGAATCGCGGCCAGGGCGGCGCTGGAACGGGCCATGGCGAAGCCGGGACGGGCCGCGGCGGCGGCCTCGAAGCAGGAGCGGGCTGCGCTCCAATCCCCCTGGGAGCCGCGCACGTTGCCCAGGTTGTAGAGGGCGGAGGCATCGGCGGGGTCGCGCTCGAGGATCCAGCGGTAATCCGCCTCCGCCTCCGGCCATTGCTGCAGCGCCTCCTCGGCGGTGCCGCGGTTGAGGTGAGGATCGGGGCTCTCCGGCTCCAGGACCATGGCCCGGTTCTGGTCGGCGATGTCCGCCTCCGGCCGGCCCAGGGCCAGCTGCACGTTGCCGCGGTTGCTCCAGGCCGAGGCCGATTCAGGCGCCTCCTCCAGCACCCGATCCCACAGGGGCAGGGCCTCACCGAAGCGCCCCGCCTGGCTGGCGGCCAGCGCCTGATCGAACAGCTGGGGCAGGGTCAGTTGCACCGTGAGCAGCAGGGCCAGCAGCGGTGGCCCCAGCAGTGGCACCCCGAGCATCAGGCCGCCTCCGGCCAGCCCAGGTGCTCCCGGCCCTTGGCGGTCACCACCCGGCCGCGGGGGGTGCGCTGCAGAAAGCCCAGTTGCAGCAGGAACGGCTCCACCACCGCCTCCAGGGTGGCGGGGTCCTCGCCCAGGCCCGCCGCCAGGGTGTCGATGCCGACGGGGCCACCGCCATAACCCTCCAACAGCAACACCATCAAACGGCGATCGCTGGCGTCGAGGCCCCGTTCATCCACCCGGTGCAGGCTGAGGGCCTCGCCCACCAGCTCGGCGCTGATGGTGCCGTGGCCACCCACGCTGGCCACATCGCGTACGCGGCGCAGCAGCCTGTTGGCGATCCGGGGCGTGCCGCGGCAGCGCCGGGCCACCTCCAGGGCCGCCAAGGGCTCCAGATGCAGCTTCAGCAGGCCCGCCGCCCGTTCCACGATCGCCTGGAGGTCGGGCAGGTCGTAGAACTCCAGCCGCTGCACCAGCCCGAAGCGATCGCGCAGGGGTGAACTGAGCGAACCGGCGCGGGTGGTGGCGCCCACCAGGGTGAAGGGGGCGATCGGCAGGCTGCGGGTGCGCGCCGAAGCGCCCATGCCCACGGTGAGATCGAGCCTGAAATCCTCCATCGCCGGATACAGCAGTTCCTCGGCCACCCGGTTGAGCCGGTGGATCTCGTCGATGAACAGCAGCTCGTGGGGCTGCAGGTTCACCAGCAGACCGACGATGTCGCGGGGGCGCTCCAGGGCCGGCGCGCTGGTGATGCGGCAGCGCACCCCGAGCTCCTCGGCCAGTACCAGGGCCATGGTGGTCTTGCCGAGGCCGGGGGGCCGTAGAGCAGCACGTGATCGAGCGCCTCGCCCCGGTGGCGGGTGGCCTCGATGGCGATGCCCAGCACCTGCTTGAGCTCCCGCTGGCCGATGTAGTCCGCCAGGCGACGGGGGCGCAGGGTGTCTTCACGCAGCACAGGGGCGTCGGGGGCGCTCTCCTCCGCCAGGCTTTCGGGATCCACCAGCCGCGGCCGGGACCCCAGCGAGTCCCCCGCCGACGCCGCCGGCTTGCGCTTGGAGCGCCCGGCGGCGTCAGCGCCCCGTCCGGCCCCTGAGGAAACGATCGCCATGGGGCGAGGGTACCGGCCCCTGCCTAGGGTCGGGAGATTCCAGGGACGGTGATGGCGAAGGGCGGAGGCAAGAAAACCGCCAAGTCCGCACGGGACGCCGCCAACAAGCTGCTGGCGGACAACCGCTTCGCCCGCCACCAGTACGAGATCCTCGACACGCTCGAAACCGGCGTGGAGCTGCTGGGCACGGAGGTGAAATCGATCCGCGCCGGCAAGGCCAACCTGCGGGATGGCTTCTGCCTGATCAGGAACGGCGAACTGCAGCTGCACAACGTGCATATCTCCCCCACAGCCACGCCGGCGCCTACTTCAACCACGAGCCGCTGCGGGTGCGCAAACTGCTGGCCCACCGACGTGAGATCGACAAGTTCCGCGTCGCCCTCGATCAGAAGGGGCTCACCCTGGTGCCGCTCAACCTCCACCTCAAGGGCTCCTGGATCAAGCTCACCATTGGCCTGGCCAAGGGGCGCAAGCTCCACGACAAGCGCCAGGATGAAAAACGCAAGCAGGACGCCAAGGAGACCCGCGCCGCGATCGCCCGGATCTGATCGGAGCGCTCAGTTCGCCTTGGGCTCGGCGCCGGGCACCGGCGGCGGCGGGGTGGGCCCCGCGGGCGCCGATGGAGTGGGCTCGGGCGTCGGGGCGGGGGTGGGCGTGCTGGGGGCCGGATCGGTGGGCGTGGGCTCCCCTGGGGTGGTCGGGGTGGTGGGCGTCACCGGCGGGGCAGGATCCACGCGCAGCGACAGGGTGATCAGGGCCGGTGCCACGCCCTCATTGGTGATCAGCAGCTGCACCGGCGCGCTGGTGATCCTGTCGAGGCTGATCACCCGCAGGGGCCCCTTGGCCTCCAACAGGGCGCCGTCGGCAGCGAACACGCTCATCTGCATCAGCGGCGAACCGTTGACCCCCAGCACCAGCCGGGAGCCGGGGCCGATCTGGATCGGGAACAGGCGGGCACCCCCGGCCTCCACCTGGGCCGAGAGCACCCGGGTCTGACCGAGCTGGGTCTGGATCTGCTCGATCTGCACGTTGGCCAGGCTCTTCTGGGCCGCCGCATACCAGAGCTGGCGGAAGGGCTCCGGGGGGATGTCCTCACCGGAGCGGCCGGGCAGCAAGTTCTGGGCTGAGCCCGACACCAGCTGGCGCAGCACCGCCGGGCTCAGCCCCTGGGCCCCCAGGCGGGTCTGCTGGCTCTGCCAGTCGCCGGCACTGAAGCTGCCCAGGCGCCGGCGCAACTCCGGGGGCAGCTGTTCCACCCGCGCCAGCCACTCTTCGGCCAGCTCGTTCCAGACCTTGCGCAGGGGCGCGTCCTCGAGCGAATCACTGGGCAGGCGGCCGCCCCGTTCGGGGAACTGGGCCAGCAGGCTGGCGTCCACCAGCTTGAGGAACCAGGCCCGATCGATCTGGAGCGCCCGTAAGCGATTAAGAAGCTGCTGGCGCTGGTCCACCTCCGCCGGCGGCAGGCTGGCGGGCAGCTGCAGGGAGGCGGCCGGATCGGGGGTGGGGGCCTTGCCGCGGCTGAGCAGCAACCAGCCCAGGGCGGTGCCCACCACCGCCGAGAGCACCAGGGCAATCACCACCGGCCAGAGCCGGCCTTCGGCCTCCTCCTCCTTCTGCTCCTGGCGGCTGCGGGGAGCAGGCTCGACGCTCGCGGCCACGGCGGGCCGCAGGGGGAAGCTCCGGCTCAGGCGACGTCGATGGCGCTTCCACTGGCGGAGTGGGCGGGGCGCTCTGGGGCACCAGCACCACGGTGCGGTCGGCCCGGGCCACGGGCCCGGTGCTCTCGGGCATGGGCAGTTGCTGCAGGGCCTGCAGGGCCGCCGCCGCCGAGGCGAAGCGCTCGGAGGGCTCGCTCGCCAGCAGGCGCGTCAGGGCCTCCCGAAAGCCCGGCTCGGGCTCCAATCCAGCGGGCAACCGCCAGGCCAGGGTGACCGGATCGAGCAGCTCGGCGGGCTCCTGGCCACTGAGCAACACCAGCGCCACCACCCCCAGGCTGTAGAGGTCCATCCAGGGCTGGGCCGGCTCCCCACGCACCAGCTCCGGCGGCGCGTAGCCGGGGTGGCCCCCAGCAGACCGGCTGACTGGGCGGCGGTGGCCGCCACCCCCGCACCAGGCCGAAATCCAGCAGCACCGGCAGACCGTCGCGATCCCGCCGCAGCAGGTTGGCGGGGGTCAGATCGCCATGGAGCAGCTGCTGGCTGTGGAGCACCGCCAGCACTGGCAACAGCTGGCGCAGCAGCAACAGCACCTCTCCGGAGCCGAACACCAGCTGGCGCTCGCGGCGGGCCTCCAGCAGCTCCTGGTAGGTGGGACCGCCCTGCCACTCCCGCACCAGCCAAAGGCTGGCGCCGTCCTGGATGACACCACCGAACCGGGGCACCTGCGGGTGGAGCACCCCTTGAAGGCGGCCCCAGAGCTCACGAAAACGCTGTTGATCCTGGCCCGGGGCCAGCTGGCGCAACACCATCGGCGCCTCGCCGGCCAGCTGGTCGCTGGCCCGCCACAGCACCCCCTGGGCACTGCGGCTGAGCTGCTCCTCCAGCAGGTAGCGATCGCCGATCAATGCGCCGCTCATGAGCCGCGCCGGGGCTGGCTGAGCCCCTTGCTGGCCAGCCATTCGCCGTCGTAGAGGCGGGAGCGGTAGCGGTCGCCGCTGTCGCAGAGCACGGTCACCACCGTGTGACCGGGCCCGAGACGCCGGGCCGTCTCCACCGCGGCGGCCACGTTGATGCCCACCGATCCGCCCATGAACAGTCCCTCACGCCAGAGCAACTGGTAGATCGTGTCGAGGGCACTCTGGTCGTCAATGCGCACGGCGTCATCCACCGGTGCCCCCTCCAGGTTGGCGGTGACCCGGCTGTTGCCGATGCCCTCGGTGATCGAGCTGCCCTCGAGCGTCAGTTCGCCGCTGGTGGCCCAGCTGTAGAGGGCACTGCCGTGGGGATCGGCGATCACGCAGCGCACCCGGGGGTTGCGTTCCTTCAGAAACAGCGCCACCCCGGCATAGGTGCCGCCGGTGCCGGTGGCGGCCACCCAGGCATCCACCTGGCCGCCGGTCTGCTCCCAGATTTCCGGGCCGGTGGAGTTGTAGTGGGCGCGCCGGTTGGCGAGGTTGTCGAACTGATTGGCCCAGATCGCCCCGGGGGTTTCAGCGGCGATCCGGCCGGAGAGGCGCACGTAGTTGTTGGGGTCGCGGTAGGGCACCGCGGGCACGGTGCGCACCTCCGCCCCCAGGCTGCGCAGCAGGCCGATTTTCTCCGCTGACTGGGTGTCGGGGATCACGATCAGGCTGCGGTAGCCGCGGGCATTGCAGAGGTGGGCCAGGCCGATGCCGGTGTTGCCGGCGGTGCCCTCCACCACGGTGCCGCCGGGCTGGAGCTCACCGCTGGCCTCCGCCTCCAGCAGGATTCCGAGCGCGGCCCGGTCCTTGACGGAACCGCCGGGGTTCATGAACTCCGCCTTGCCCAGAATCTCGCAGCCGGTGAGCTCGCTGAGGGCCTGGAGCCGGATCAGGGGCGTATGGCCGACCGCACCCACGAATCCCTGGGTAATGCCCATGGCGCCGGCCGTGCTCCTGCAGAAGATGTGGGGCGATCGTAGGTGCCACGCCGCGCCCGTTTGGCCCGATTAACCTCGCTCCAGTCACGCTGCCCCGGTGGAGAGTCCCCCGACACCGCGGCGCTGGCCCACCGGCTGGGGAGCATCCGCCGCCAGAGCGAAGCCCTGATCGCCGGGCTCCAACCCGAGGACCTCTGCCTGCAGGGCATGGCGGACGCCAGTCCGCCCAAATGGCACCTGGGCCACACCGGCTGGTTCTTCGAGACGTTCCTGCTGGCAACGGAGCTGCCGGAGCACGAACCGGCCGACAGCCGCTGGGGCTACCTGTTCAACTCCTATTACGACACGGTCGGCGAGCGGCTGGCGCGGCCCCTGCGGGGTCTGCTCACCCGTCCGACGATCGCCGAGGTGCTGGCCTGGCGTCAGCGGGTGGACGCCAGCCTGGTGCTGCTGATCGAGCGGCTCGATCAACGCCCCCCGCCCAGCGCAGCGCCCCGCTGGCCCTGCTGGAGCTGGGTCTTCAGCACGAACAACAGCACCAGGAACTGCTGCTGATGGACCTGTTGGACGGGTTCGCCCGCAACCCGCTCGAACCCGCCTATCGCAGCGGCCCCGATGGTCCCGAAGCCGGCTATGCCAACGGCCCTGGAGCCAGCGAATGCGCCACCGCCGATGGGGGCTGGCGGGCCCATCCCGGCGGGCTGGTGGCGATCGGCCATCCGGGTGAGGAGGCCGCGGGCTTCCATTTCGACAACGAGACCCCCGCCACCGCCACTGGCTCGAGCCCTTCGCCATCGGCGGACGACTGGTCAGCAACGGCGACTACGCCGCCTTCATCGCCGACGGGGGCTACCGGCGCCCGGAACTCTGGATGAGCGAAGGCTGGGCCCTGGCCACCGAGCGGGGCTGGCAGGCCCCCCGCTACTGGCGTGGCAGCGGCGGCGCCCAGGGCTGGGAGTGGGAGTTCACCCTCGCCGGCCGCCGTCCCCTGCGGCCACAGGCACCGGTGCGCCACCTGAGCTGGTTCGAAGCCGAGGCCTACGCCCGCTGGGCCGGCGCCCGCCTGGCGACGGAAGCCGAATGGGAGATCGCCGCCGCAGCGGGCCTGCTGGCGGACATCGGGCAGCTCTGGGAATGGAGCGCGAGCCCCTACCGCCCCTACCCCGGCTTCCTGCCCGCCGCCGGCGCCGTGGGCGAGTACAACGGCAAGTTCATGAGCTCCCAATTCGTGCTCAGGGGCCACTCCTTCCTCACCCCGGCGGGCCACGGCCGGCTCACCTACCGCAACTTCTTCCCCCGGCAGCCGCTGGATGGCCAGCGGCCTGCGCCTGGCGAGGAACGCTGGATGACTTCGGCGCTGCTGGAGCCGGAGCTGCTCGACCTGCACCCCGCCGCCGCCGACATGGAGCGGCTGGTGCGCGAAGGTCTGCGCCGCAGTCCCAGGCAGCTGCCGGCCTGGTTCCTCTACGACGAGGAGGGCTCCCGCCTGTTCGAGGCGATCTGCTGCCAGCCGGAGTACACCCTCACCGCCACCGAGACCGCCCTGCTGGAGGCCCGGGCGCCGGCCATGGCCGCGGCCATGGGCTCGGGGGTGCTGGTGGAGTTCGGCGCCGGCAGCGCCCGCAAAGTGAGTCCGCTGCTGCGGGCCCTGGACGGGCCGGCCTACGTGGCGCTCGACATCAGCGCCGCCCACCTGCGCTCGGCCTGCCGGGATCTACAGGGCCGCCATCCCGGCGTGCCCGTGCTGGGCATCTGCTGCGACTACACCAGCCTCGAGCGCCTGCCGGACCACCCGCTGCTGGAGCGGCGAAACAGGCTGGGCTTCTTCCCGGGCAGCTCCCTGGGCAACTTCAACCGTGCGGAGGCCCTGGGGCTGCTGCGGCAATTCGCCCGGCTGCTGGGCCCGGGCAGTCAGCTGCTGATCGGCATCGACCAGCCCAAGAGCGAGCGGCGGCTGGAGGCGGCCTATGACGACCGCGCCGGCGTGTCGGCCGCCTTCGCCCTCAACCTGCTGCGCCGGCTCAACCGGGATCTGGGCGGCGACTTCGACCCCTCGGCCTTCCGCTACCGGGCCCGCTGGCAACCGCAGCAGCAGCGGATCGAGATGGCCCTGGTGAGCGAGCGGGATCAATGGGTGAGCGTGGCCGGCGAACGCTGGCACTTCGCCGGCGGCGAGCCCCTGATCACCGAACACAGCGTCAAGTACGACCCCGCCAGGTTCCTGGCCCTGGCGGAGCAGGCCGGCTGGCGGGCCAGGGAACGCTGGAGCGATCCAGCCGGCGACCTCAGTGTTCATCTTCTGGGGCAGGCAGACTCGTCAGCAACGGAACCCCAGCTCGATGAGCAGAGATGACCAACGGCGCGCTGTGCGCCTGGTGCGCGAGGGCCTGATCGAGCAGCTCGAAGCGCTCTACGGGGAGGCCTTCGACCGCATCAGCACCCAGGACCTGGGCGAAGGGGCGATCGCCCGGCTCACCCAGTTGCTGCTGCGCTCCCGCGAAGGGGCGATCACGCCGCTGCAGGAGGAGATCGAGGCCCCCTTGATCACCAGCGCTCCGGGCCAACCCCGGGATGGGCAAACGCCGTGAGCGCCAGTTGGTTCGAGCAACTTGAAGCCCGGCTCGAGCAGCAGTTGGAGGCCTTCCTGCGCTCCAACCCCCAGCAGCAGTCGCTGTTCGATCAAGAGGAGTTGCAGGAGCGCGAACGGCGCCTGCACCGGCGGGAGCTTCAGCTGCAGCAGCAGGCCATTGAGCAGCGCAACCAGCTGCTCGACCTGGCCAAGGAGATCTCCACCTGGCAGCAGCGGGTGGAGCGGGCCCGGAGCGCCGATGCCAGCGCCCTGGCCCAGCGGGCCCAGGCCCACGTGGATCAGCTGATGGGCCAGGGCCGCGACCGCTGGAAGGCCCTGGCGCAGCTGGGGGAAGACTTCCAGCGGCTGCAACGGGAACGGGACGAACTGGCCCAACAACCCCGCGGCGCCACCGACGCCCGTGATGGGTCGGCGGCAGCACCCAAGGCGGCCGCCGCCGACCTGGATTCGGACTGGGCAGCCTTCGAAACCCAGCAGGACCTGGAGCAGCTCAAGCGAAACCGCGGCTCCTGAACCATGGGCTTCCTGCTCTCGAAGCTGCTGCCCCTGGCGCTCTACCCCCTGGGGCTGGCGCTGCTGTTGCAGCTGGGCGCCCTGGTGGGCCGCCGACGGCGCTGGGCCGGCTGGGTATCAGCCGCGGGCCTTGCCCTGCTCTGGATCAGCGCCATGCCCTTCACCGCCCGGCAGCTGGTGTGGAGCCTGGAGGAACGCAGCGCCGCCCTCACGCCTGATCCCTTGCCGAAGGCCGATGCGGTGGTGGTGCTGGGGGGCGGCCTCAGGCCCGCCCTGACGCCGCGCCGGAGCGTGGAGGTGGGGGAGGCGGGCGATCGGCTGCTTATGGGCCTGCGGCTGATCCGCCAGGGCAAGGCACCGCTGCTGGTGGTGAGCGGCGGCCAGGTGAGCTTCACCGGCAGCGATCCGGCCCCGCCGGAGGCGGTCACGGCCCGGGCCCTGGCCATCGAGCTGGGGCTCAAGCCCAGTGCCATCGTGGCCAATGCCCGCTCCCGCACCACCGCCGAGGAGGCGCGTGACATCGGCGCGCTGGGGAAGCGGCGGGGCTGGCGTTCGGTCCTGCTGGTGACCAGCGCCACCCATCTGCCCCGCGCCCTGGCCAGCTTCGAGCGGCTCAGCGGCCTGCGGGTGGTGCCTGTGGCCTGCGACTTCCAGTTCGCTTCAAGGAACCTCTGGGGCCGACCCACCGCGGGCAGCGTGCTCAAGGACGCTCTGCCGGACGCCGAGGCGCTGTTCCTCAGCACCGTGGCGCTGAAGGAAGTCCTGGGGTTGGCCAGCTACCGCCTGCTGGGGCGCAGCTGAGGGCTTACTTTTTGGGAACCGGCGGCACCAGGCTCACGCCCTCGGGCGGCGGGGTGGGATCGGGATCGGCGATCAGCATGTGCTGGAGCACGATCTCGGGGCGCTCACTGTCACGCCAGCGGATCCGATAGGCCGGCATCTTGGTGCCCCGGCTCGTGGTCTGTTCGACAGGCTCCATCACCCAGCCGCGGCGGGAGCGACCCTGGGGATTGCGCTTGACCACCGCATCCGCGTGCTTGAAGCGGAAACCTACGCGCTCACCACTCATGGGCCGGTTGAGATTGCCTAGTGAGTCCATTATCTCACTGCGCCGGTTCGGGGTCCGAAATGGAGCTTTCCTGACCTCCCCGGCTCTCCGGCCGTAACAGCGGAAAGGCAATCACATCGCGGATGCTGGGGCTGTCGGTGAGCAGCATCGCCAGCCGATCAATGCCGATGCCCAGGCCGCCGGTGGGGGGCAAGCCCACCTCCAGGGCCTGGAGGAAGTCTTCATCCAGGCCCTGGGCCTCCAGATCCCCCGCCAGGCGCCGATCCTGCTGGGCCTCCAGCCGCTGGCGCTGGTCGATGGGGTCGGTCAGCTCACTGAAGGCATTGGCGGTTTCGCGGCCAACGATGAACAGCTCGAAGCGCTCCACCAGGCCGGGCTTGCTGCGGTGGGCCCGGGCCAGGGGTGAATTCTCCAGGGGGTAATCGATCACGAAGGTGGGCTGGATCAGATCGGCCTCCACCCGTTGCTCGAATGCCTCCACCAGCAACCGGCCCACCGAATCCGCCAGGGCCGGCGCCTCCAGCCCTGCGGCCTCCATGGCGGCGGCGGCCGCCGCCCGGTTGGGGAAGCTGGTGAAGTCCAACCCGGTGGCCTGTAGCACCAGATCGTGCATGGTGGACCGGCGCCAGGGGAGGCTGAGGTCGACCTCCGTGCCCTGGTAGGTGAGGCGGGTGCCACCGCACACCTGCACGGTCACCGCGGCGATCAGCTCCTCGGTGAGCACCATCATGTCGGTGTAGTCGGCGTAGGCCTGGTAGATCTCCACCGAGGTGAACTCGGGATTGTGGCGGGTGCTGATCCCCTCATTGCGGAAGATTCGCCCCAGCTCGTACACACGCTCGAAGCCGCCCACCACCAGCCGCTTGAGATGCAGCTCGGTGGCGATGCGCAGGGTGAGAGGGAGGTCGAGGGTGTTGTGGTGGGTCTCGAAGGGCCTGGCGTCGGCTCCCCCGGGCACGCTCTGCAGCACGGGTGTTTCGATCTCCAGAAAGCCCCGCTCATCGAGCCAGCGGCGCAGCCCGCTCACCAGCCGGGCCCGGCGCCGGAAGGTCTCGCGGGTCTGGGGGGAGACGATCAGATCCAGGTAACGCTGGCGGTAGCGCTTTTCCACATCCGCCAGGCCGTGCCACTTATCGGGCAGGGGCTGGAGCGATTTGGTCAGCATCCACCACTGCAGCACCTTCACCGAGAGCTCGCCGCGGTCGGTGCGCCGCAGGGTGCCGCGCACGCCGATCAGATCGCCGGCATCCACCAGGGAGGTGAGCTGGTCGAAGCTCTCGGGGTTATCCGGCTGGGAGGCGGCCAGGGTGGCCTTCTCGATGAACAGCTGGATCGGGCCGGATTCATCGGCCAGGGTGAAGAAGGCGAGCTTGCCCATCACCCGGCGGGTCATCACCCGGCCGGCCACCAGCACCTCCAGGTCGCGCTCCGCACCGTTGGGCAGGTCGGCGTGGTCGCGCTGCAGATCGGCCGTGTGGTGGCTGGGATCGAAGCGCAGGGCATAGGGACCCTGACCCAGGTCGGCGAGGACGCGAGCCTTGTCCAGTCGGGCCTGCTCCAGGCGGTTGAGGCGCTGCACAGGCACCGGCGGGGGATCAATCAAGAGGCCCCATCCTGCAGGAGAGGGCGCATGCAGGGAGGGCTCAGGCGCTGACGCCGACCAGGGTGGGTTCACCCACCCGCTGGGAGGCGTAGCCGGTGCCGCGCACGGTGAGGATCAGCTCCGGGTTGCGCGGATCGGGTTCGAGCTTGCCGCGCAGGCGGGCCACGTAGACGTCGACAACGCGCAGGTCGGCGGCCCGGCGGGGTGGGTAGCCCCAGAGCTGCTCGAGGATCTCCGCCCGGGGCACCACCTGGCCCGGTTCGCGGAACAGCAGCTCCAGCAGGCTGAATTCGGTGTAGGTGAGCCCGATGCGCTCGCCCTCGCGCGTCACCTGGCGGCGGTTGGTGTCCACCACCAGATCGCCGACGCGCATCACCCCGTGGCCCACGGGCAGATCCCTGGGTTCGCTGGCGGCCGAACCGCGGCCCACCCGGCGCAGGATGGTGGCGATGCGGGCTTCGAGCTCCTTGGGGCTGAAGGGCTTGGGGAGGTAATCGTCGGCTCCGAGATCCAGGCCCGCCACCCGCTCGGTGATCGCATCGAGGGCGGAGAGAAAGATGATCGGCACGCAGGATTCGGCCCGCAGCCGCCGACAGACGGCGAAGCCATCGAGCTTCGGCAGCATCACATCGAGCACCACCAGATCCGGTTGCTCCTGGTGGAAGAGGTTCAGCGCCTCCTCCCCGTCTTCCGCGCAGATCACCCGGTAGCCCGCCAGTTGCAGGCGCATCACCAACACCCGGCGCACCGCCGCCTCGTCGTCGACCACGAGCACGGTGGCCTGATGCTCGTCATGCCCGGAGTCGAAGGAATCGCCCTGATCTGGACGGGGATGGTCCTCCAATGGCATGGCGTTAAGCCGGATGAAGAAAGGCAACACTACCGCTCAGCGCGGACCCACCGAGCCCTGAAACGGCTGGGATCAGGAGGCTTTCCCCAAGTCTTAAGGATTCGTCCAGATCCCTCGGCATCCGGATCCACGCACCCCGCGGCGGCCAGCGTCAAAGCCTGCGCCGCTCCGCTAGGGCCAGCGGGCTTCGGCGTAACGGTTCCACTCCAGGGCCGCCGCCGCCAGGGCCTGGTCGCTGCTGATCTGCCCCAGCATCGCCCGCTGCAACTGCGTGTAGAGGATCGACTGCAGCCGCTTGACCCCCGGGGTGGCAGGCACCAGCACCCGGGCTCGTCCCAGGGTGGTGAGCGAGAGCTTGCGGGCGGAGACCACCTGGGCCTCGGCCGCCCCCGGGGCTTGGCCCGCTCCAACTGCTGCCCCACCTGACGCAGGGCGCCGGTGGCCGAAGGCAGCACCTTGGCCTGTTCGGCGAAGCGGGCCTGATTGGTGGCGTTGGTGAGAAACAGCGCAAAACTGACCGCCTCACGCGGGAGCTTGCTCTGTTTGGGGACCGCCAGGTTCATCACCGCCACGTTGGCGGCGCCATCGGGGCCCACCAGCGGCGGAAAGGGGGCCGTGGCGGTGGCGACGGTGGGGGCGTTGGTCTGGATGCTGCGCAGGAACTCCGCCCCGCTGGCCACCTGGGCCAGGTCACCGCTCTGGTAGAGCTCGATCGCCCGCCGGAACCCCTGGCTCACCACCTCCCGGGGCAGCAGCCCGCGCCGGTAAAGGTCCGTCCAGAAGGCGAAGGCCCTCCGGCCCGCGGGGCTGTCGAAAGCCGCCCGCTGGCGGGCATCGGTGAGGCTCACCCCCATCTGCACCATCGATTCGAGCAACTCCGCCGAGTCGTCGGGCACCACCGTGGTGAACAGGGCATAGCGGCCGGTCTGGCGCTTGATCGCCGCCGCGTAGGCGGGCACCTCGCTCCATTGCTTCGGGGGCTGGCGATAGCCGGAGCGGGCCAGCAGGCTGCGGTTGGCCAGGGTGATGCGGGTGGTCAGGTACCAGGGGATCGTGATCTGGTGGCCATCGGCGCGGCCCGCCTGCCAGATGCGGGGCAGATAGGCGCCACCGGCGCCGGGCGGCAGCACCGGATCCAGGTTCAGAAGACCCCCCTTGCTGGCCAGGTTGGCCGCGAACAGGGGGTTGAGGTTCACCAGGTCAGGGGCGGAGCGGGCGAACACCGACGCCAGCAGCTTGCGCTCCACCGAACCCCAGGGCAGATCGGTCCAACGCACCGTCACCCCAGGGTTCTGACCTTCCCATTCGGCGATCACGGCCCGCATGTAGCCGTTGAACTTGGGGGCCAGATCCAGGGTCCAGAACTGCAGCTCCCGTTTCGGGGCCTCGGGCCTGGCGCAGCCGCCGAGCAGCAGCAGGGCAAAAGCGACGCCCGAAGCGCGAACAATCAGCTTGCGTGTCCCCCATGGGCGGGCCATGGAGGGTCGGTTTCGGGGGATCAAGGAAGAGGGCGGCAACGGCTCAACCCCGCAACGACGAGGTTCGCTGGCGCCAGAACAGCAGCTGCAGCGAGCAGATCATCGGCGCCAGCAGACCCGTGAGCAGGGTCTGGGCCAGCAGGATCGGCAGGCCGCTGAGCCGCAGCAGCTCAAGCGGAGAGCCCCCTAGGGCGAACTGAAGCATCAGGCTGAGGTTGAGCAGCAAGGTGCCCACCAGGGCCAGAAGCCCCAGGCTGAAGCTGCGCTCCAGCGGCGGCCCGTTGCGCGCCATCCGGCCCCACCACCAGCCCAGCAGCGCCAGGGCCGGCATCTGGCTGGCCCCGCCGAGGTTGAGGCCATCGAGCATCAGGCCCAGAGCAAGACCGGCCAGAGCGCCTGAGAGCGGCCCCTCCACCAGGGCCCAGGGCAACAGCCAGAGCACCGCCCAGGAGGGCGGCACCCCGGTGAGCTTGAGCACGCCCGGGGAAGCCAGCACCAGCAGGGGAACGGCCAGGGCCGTGGCCACGTACCAGGGCTGACGAGACAGCAGCGCCATGGCTCAGCGACGGCTGGAGAGCATCACCTGAACCCCGTCGATGGCCTCGATCGGAGCGCTCAGCTGCACCAACGCCTCGGGGGCCGGCATCACCTTGTCGTCCACGGCCTGAATCACCCCGACGGTGAGGTTGGGGGTACCAATGTGCTGGCCGGGGAGGTCACCACCAGATCACCCGGTCGCACCTGGGGATCCTTCTCCAGGAACCGCAGCACCGGGCGGGCGGTGCCCAGGCCCGTGAGCAGACCATGGCGCTGGGTGCGCCCCACCCAGACGCCCACGTGGCTGCTGGTGTCCGTGAGCAGGGTGACCCGGGCCGTCACCGGGGTGACGCTGGCCACCCGGCCCAGCAGGCCACCGGGGGCCACCACGGCGTCGCCGGGCTGGATGCCCTGGAGCGACCCCCGGCCGATCACCAGCTGCTGCCACCAGCCCCCAGGTTCCCTGGAGATCACCGGCGCCATCAGCAGCTGCGGGTTGGCGTGGCTGAGGTCCAGCAGGGTGCGCAGGCGGCTGTTGTCCTGGCGCAGCTGGGCCAACTGGCTCTGATCCGAAAGCTTCTCGGCCGACTGAACCCATTCCTGCTGGGCCGAGCCCGGCCAGAACGGGGCGCTGAGCAGGGCGTAGAGCTCGCTCAAGTAAGCCCCCTTGCTCAGGCGGATGCCCACCAGGGCCAGGAACAGCAGCATCCAGGGCCAGCCCTGGACCAGCAGCCGCGCCGGGGGGACGCGAAAGGGGCGTCCAAGCGGCATCGCGATCAGTTGGTGTTGCGCGAGAAGTCAGGGGTGTCCAGCACCCGCTCCAGGCGCTTGTAGTCCTCCAGCACCCGGCCGCAGCCGTTGACCACACAGAGCAGTGGATCCTCGGCGATGTGGGTGAGGATGCCGGTCTCGTGGCTGATCAGGTCGCTGATGCCGCGCACCAGGGCGCCGCCGCCGGCGAGCATGATGCCGCGATCGACGATGTCGGCGGCCAGCTCGGGGGGTGCGCTCCAGGGTGCGCTTGACCGCCTCGACGATCACGTTCAGGGGTTCGGCCATGGCCTCGCGGATGTCACCGGCGCGCACATTGATCGTGCGGGGCAGACCGGAGAGCAGGTGGAGACCACGCACATCCATGGAGGTGTCGTCGTGGCGATCGTCGGGGAAGGCCGATCCGATCCGGATCTTGATGTCCTCGGCGGTGCGCTCACCCACCACGAGGTTATGGACCTTCTTGAGGTAGATGCCGATGGCCTCGCTGAGTTCGTCGCCGGCCACCCGCACCGACTCGCTCAGCACCGTGCCGCCCAGGCTCAGCACGGCCACTTCGGTGGTGCCGCCGCCGATGTCGACGATCATCGTGCCCACGGGCTCGGTGACCGGAAGACCGGCGCCGATCGCCGCCGCCACCGGCTCATCGATCAGGTGCACCTCCCGGGCGCCGGCCAGGCCCGCCTCACGCACGGCCCGCCGCTCCACGCCGGTCACGCCGCTGGGAATGCCGATCACCAGCCGGGGAGCCACGATGCCGCGGCCCTCATTGCCCTTCTGAATGAAGGACTTGATCATCATTTCAGCGGCGTCGAAGTCGGCGATCACGCCATCGCGCAGGGGGCGCACGGCCCGGATGTTCCCGGGGGTGCGACCGAGCATCAACTTGGCCTCATCGCCCACCGCCAGGGGCACCCCTTCTCCAGATCGAGCGCCACCACCGAGGGTTCCTGCAGCACGATCCCCTTGCCGGACACGTACATCAAGGTGTTGGCCGTTCCCAGATCGATGCCGATGTCGCGTGAGAGCTGGAAACGTCGAAAGAACACAGGGGTGCCACCAAGGGGGCGAATCATAGGAGTGCTGGCCGGGCGGGCCCCTGGATGAACGGCAAACTGGGACCTGCCCCAAAAACACAGGCTGATACGTCCGGGGCCAGGGGTGGAACTCCCTGAACGAGGCGCCCCAAGAAAGTGGCGCATCATTGACCAACTACACATCAGGAGACAACGCCATGGGCGTCAATTCCGTCACCCTCGTCGGCCGGGCCGGCCGCGACCCCGAGGTGCGCTACTTCGAATCGGGCAGCGTGGTGGCCAACCTCACCCTTGCGGTCAACCGCCGCAACCGCGACGAAGAGCCCGACTGGTTCAACCTCGAGATCTGGGGCAAGCAAGCCCAGGTGGCCGCCGACTATGTCCGCAAGGGCTCCCAGCTGGGAATCATCGGTTCGCTCAAGCTCGACCGCTGGACCGACCGGGCCACCGGTGAGGAACGCAGCAAGCCGGTGGTGCGGGTGGACCGCCTCGAACTGCTGGGCTCCAAACGCGACGGCGAGCAGGGCAGTGCCTATGCCGAGGGAGGTGGCTACGGGGGAGGTGAGCCCAGCTCCGAGGAAGTGCCTTTCTGAGGGCTCTCCAGCGGGGGCGTGGCGTCTGGGGTCAGTGTGTGTTGCGGTGCTTGTTCCAGGTGCGCAGCCCCAACCAGGCCCCCAGGCCGAGCACAGAGAGCACCAACAGCACCTTGATCGCCTTGGTGAACGGCTCCATCCAAACTTCTACGTTGGTGTAGCCCTCACCCAGCATCATCCCAGCCACCGTCAGCAGCAGGGTCCAGATCAGACTGCCTGCGGTGGTCCAGATCAGGAAGGGGGCCAAAGGCATCATCTCGATCCCCGCCGGCACCGAGATCAGCGTGCGGATCCCTGGCACCAGTCGACCCCAGAACACCAGCGCCGTGCCGTGGCGGTTGAACCAGCTGCGGCTGCGGCGTAGCTCCTTGGTGCTGATGCCGATCCAGCGGCCATGGCGCTCGAGCCAATGCTCAATCCGCTCTTCGTTCACGAGGCGGCCAACGCCGTACCAGGGCAGGGCTCCGAGCACTGTGCCCAGCAAACCGGCCAGCACCACTGGAACCAAGGCGAGCTTCCCCTGCTGCACATAGAACCCCCCAGGGGCATGATCAATTCCGAGGGAATGGGCGGAAACAAATTCTCCAGAAACATGGCGGCAAAAATCGCGCCATAACCCGCGGTCGGATTGGCCTCCACCGCCGATCCGATCATGTCGGGCAACTGTTGAACCAAATCGATGGCCACAGGAAGCGATCAGAGGGGTCGTGGCAAGTCTTCCAGACCAGCAGGCTGAGAACGCCTCCAGAGACCAAAGGCCAGGGGCACAAAAAAGCCCGACCAGAAGGCCGGGCAGGAATCAAAGGCGGCCGATCAGCCAGCCAGTTTGCTCAGTAGCGGTAGTGGTCGCTCTTGTAGGGGCCTTCCACCGGCACGTTGATGTAGGCGGCCTGGTCGGCGCTGAGCTCGGTGAGCTTGACGCCGATTTTCTCGAGGTGCAGGCGGGCGACCATCTCATCGAGATGCTTGGGCAAGACATAAACTTGTTTGCCGTACTGATCGCCTTTGGTGAACAACTCGATCTGGGCCAGCACCTGATTGGTGAAGGAGTTGGACATCACGAAGCTGGGGTGGCCGGTGGCGCAACCCAGGTTCACCAGTCGGCCCTCGGCCAGCAGGATGATCTTGTTGCCGCTGGGCAGGATGATGTGATCGACCTGGGGCTTGATGTTGTCCCAGGTGTACTGCTTGAGCGAAGCCACATCGATCTCGTTGTCGAAGTGGCCGATGTTGCAGACGATCGCCTGATCCTTCATCTGGATCAGGTGCTCATGGCGGATCACCCGGAAGTTGCCCGTGGCGGTCACGAAGATGTCCACATCGCCCACCACCTCATCGAGGCGCACCACCCGGTAGCCCTCCATGGCGGCCTGAAGGGCGCAGATCGGGTCGATCTCGGCGATCATCACGATCGCGCCGAGGCCGCGCAGCGACTGTGCTGAACCCTTGCCCACATCGCCGTAGCCCATCACCAGAGCCACCTTGCCCGCCACCATCACGTCGGTGGCGCGCTTGATGCTGTCGACCAGGGATTCGCGGCAGCCGTAGAGGTTGTCGAATTTGCTCTTGGTGACCGAATCGTTGACGTTGATGGCAGGGAAGGGCAGCTCGCCGCTCTTCTGCAGCTGGTAGAGGCGGGCAACACCGGTGGTGGTCTCCTCGGTGACGCCCTGGATGTTGGCGTGGATGCGGGAGTAGAAGCCGGGCTGGGCGGCCAGCTTCTGGCGAATCGAGTTAAAGAGGGCGGTTTCTTCTTCGTTCGAGGGGTTCTCAAGAACGGAAAGATCGCTCTCAGCTTTGGTGCCCAGAATCACCAGACCGGTGGCGTCGCCGCCATCGTCGAGGATCATGTTGGGCGTGCCGCCATCGCCCCACTCGAGGATGCGGTGGGTGAAGGCCCAATACTCATCAAGGGTTTCGCCCTTATAGGCGAACACAGGAACGTTGGCGGCAGCGATGGCCGCGGCGGCGTGGTCCTGGGTTGAGAAAATGTTGCAGGAAGCCCAGCGCACCTCGGCGCCGAGGGCCACCAGGGTTTCGATCAGAACGGCGGTCTGGATCGTCATGTGCAGCGACCCGGCGATGCGGGCACCCGCCAGGGGCTGTTCGGCGCCGTACTTCTGACGCAAGGCCATCAGGCCGGGCATCTCGGTTTCGGCGATCGCGATCTCCTTGCGGCCGAAGTCGGCCAGGCCGATGTCGGCGATCACATAGGTGTTGGTGACCTGCAGGGCAGGCGAGCTGGGGGCGGCAACCATGGGGGTTCGCGGCAGTGTGGATTGAGGTGTTGAGGGTGCGATCGGAACGGCAACCCCCCCAGGAAAAGCCTGGGGCCTGGGAATATCTGCAGAGACGCCGAGGCTTCGGGCTCGCTTGAGATGCAATCTACAGGGATGGACCAGCGTGATGTGTTCCTGGCCGACCCGTCGGCCACCGCCCGGCTGGGGGAACGTCTGGCCGTCGAGTTGCTGAGCCTGGAGCCAGCCGACCGCCTGCTGCTGCTGCGGGGCCAGCTGGGGGCGGGCAAGACCTCCCTGGTGCAGGGTCTGGCCAGCGGCCTCGGCATCGACGAGCCGGTCACCAGCCCCACCTTCGCCTTAGCCCAGCATTACCAGGGCTGCCGGGGCGAAGCACTGACCCATCTGGTCCACCTCGATCTGTACCGGCTGGAGGGGGCCTCGGCCGCTGATCTCTACCGGCAGGAGGAGGAGGAAGCCCTGGCCCTCGGAGCCGTACTGGCGGTGGAATGGCCCGAGCGGCTGCCGTTCCTGCCGGCAGGCGCCTGGTGGCTGGATCTGGAACCCGAAGCGGAGGGGCGGCGGGCCAGGTTATTCAGAGCCCCCTAGGGGGAAGCGCCCACTCCTTCAAAGCCTTCGCCACCTGGGCCTGATCCGGTTGGGGATCGATCGCGCCGGCCCCCTGACACACCAGGGCGCCACAGGCGCAGGCAAAGGCGATCGCGTCCCGCACCTGGGCCGCCTCGGCTGCCGCCAGCAGCTCCGGCTCGGCGCACAGCCGGTGCAGCAGCCCGGCGAGGAAGGCATCCCCTGCCCCGGTGGTGTCCAGCACGGGCACGGGGGCGGGGGCCAGCTCACCGCTGTGCCCCCCCAGCCACCAGCGCACCGGTGCCTCACCATCGGAGATCACCACCGCCGGAGCCTGGGGCAGGGCGGCGGCGATCACCCTGGGGTCCCGGCGGGAGGCCCCCAGACGCTCGAACAGCCAATCCGCCTCTTCTGCCGGCCAATTTCAACAGCTGCGTTCGCTCCAGCAACGGCGCCAGGATGGTCTTGGCCTCCTCAGGCCCCACGGACCAGAAACTGGGACGCCAGTTCACATCGAGAGCCACGGGCACCCCCGCGGCCGCCGCCAGCGCCACAGCTCGCCACAGGGCCTCCCCCGAAGCGGGGCTTGCCAGGGGCAGGCTGCCGATCAGCAACCAGCGGGCCGCCGGCAGCAGCTGGGCGAGGGGAGCCCCCAGGGCGGCGGCATCGAGGGCCTGATCGGCGAAGCCCTCGCCCCGATCACCGGCAAAACCACCGAAATGACGCTCACCGGAGCGCTCCCGCCGCACCAGCACGGCCCGGGTGGGCCGCCACCCATCCCACTGCAGCCCCTGGGTGTCCACGCCGCGCGCGAGCAGCAGCCGCTCAAACGCACGCCCAAACTCGTCTTCCCCGAGACGGGCCAGAAGTGCGGCGGAGGTGCCCAGCCGGGCCAGGCCGCAGGCCACGTTGGCGGGGGCCCCACCCAGGCGATCGTCGACGGGGCCCGCCAGGGCCGGGTCGCCCCCGGCGGACCGAGCCGATCCACCAGGGCCTCGCCGAGGCAGAGCACCTTCGCCATGCCCTCAAGCTATCGGCGGTCTTCGCCGCCGCATCAACGGGTCAGTCGTTCCCTCAGGGCCGCAATGATCCGTGCATTGGCGGCCGGGAAGGGGAACTCCGCCAGCCGCTCCGGCTCCACCCAGCGCACCTGCTGGCTGGCCAGGGGCTGGGGCTCGCCCGAGCGCCAGCGACAGAGGTGCACCACGAAGCGCAGGCGCTTGTGGCTGTAGGCGTGCTCCAGGGTGATCAGTTCCTCCCCCACCTCCACCTCGATCGCCAGTTCCTCGACCAGCTCACGCACGATCGTGGCCTCGATCGCCTCCCCCGGCTCCTGCTTGCCGCCCGGGAACTCCCACAGCCCCCCAGCAACCCCTCCTCCAGGCGCTGATCGATCAGCACCCGGCCGCTGTCATCGAGCACCACCGCCACCCCGATCACCTGGAAGGGCGGGCTCTTGCCGGGGTCGCTCACGGGGTAGGCCTGGGGATCGCCGGCAGCGTAGGCAGCGCAAGCCGATCGCCAGGGGCAGCGCCCACAGGCTGGCTGGCGGGGGTGCAGACCGTGGCGCCCAGATCCATCAACGCCTGGTTGAAATCCCTGGGGCGCAGCGGATCCAGCAGTTCAGCGCTGAGCGCCCAGAACAGGCGCCCCTGGCGGCGGGGCGGCTCGGGATGGGCCAGCAGGCGCGCCAGAACCCTTTGGACATTGCCATCGAGGATCGGATGGGGCCGATCGAAGGCCGAGGAAAGAATGCTGCCGGCGGTGCTGCGACCGATGCCCGGCAACGCCAGCCAGCCCTCGAGCGTTCGCGGCCAGGGGTCGGCGGCCCTCTCTGCCGCCGCCGCCAGAAGCGAACCAGCCGCCTGGTGCAGGCGCCGGGCACGGGCGTAGTAGCCCAGCCCTTGCCAGTGCAGCAGCACAGCCTGCTGATCGCTCGCCGCCAGGGTGACCAGATCGGGAAAGGCCACCATCCAGCGCCGCCAGTAGGGAAGCATCACCGCCAGCTGGGTCTGCTGAAGCATCACTTCAGCCGTCCAAAGACTGAACACACACAAGGGTTCACCCGGTTCAGGCCGTGTGCCCTGTGCCGTGAGCTTCCAGGGCAGATCGTGACGGCCATGGTCCTCCCACCAAACCAGCAGGGCGGAGCGCAGGGCGGCGGGATCCCAGGGCGATGGGGTCAAGGCAGCCACGGGCACCTGACCACCAGCACATTCGGCCTGGACGCTTCGGCGCACCAGCCTTGAACCCACTGTTTTGCAGCGGGCGGTCTCAGCTCGCCACGTAGGCCGCGACGCTGTCGCTGAGGCGCCGAAGGCCGATCAGCCCATCGCGCTCCAGGTTGCGGATGCGGTCGCGGCTCATGCCCAGGATGCGGCCAATGCCGGTGAGGCTCATCGGCTCCTCCACATCGATGCCGTAGCGCATCTTCAGCACCCGGCACTGGATTTCGGGCAGCTGCTCCAGCAGGGCGCGCATGTCACCCCGCAGGCAGGCCCCATCGACGGCGTCAGAAGGCAGCTGGTCATCGCCCTGGAGCAGATCCAGCAGCTCGGTGTCATCGCCATCACCCACCTTCATCTCCAGGCTCACCGGCTGACGGGCGCGGCAGAGCAGGTCTTTGACTTCTTCTTCGGGGAGCTCCACGGCCACGGCCAGCTCACTGACGGTGGGGGTGCGGCCCAGCTCCTGGCTCAGCTCGCGCTGGCCTTTCTTGAGCTTGTTGAGGGTTTCGGTGATGTGGATCGGCAGCCGGATCGTGCGGCTCTTCTCGGCGATCGCCCGGGTGATCCCCTGGCGGATCCACCAGTAGGCGTAGGTGGAGAACTTGTAGCCGCGGGTGGGATCGAATTTCTCCACGCCGCGCACCAGGCCGATGGTGCCCTCCTGGATCAGATCCAGCAGCTCCATGTTCCGCTTGGTGTACTTCTTGGCCACGCTCACCACCAGGCGCAGGTTGGCGGCAACCATGCGCTCCTTGGCGCGGCGGCCATTGGCCAGCTTGCGCCTGAGCGCGGGAGGCTCCAGCTGGGCGGCGGCGGCCCATTCGGGCTCCGAGGGCTTGGCGCCCTGGCGCATCTCCAGCTCCTCGGCGAGCTCCTCGAGCGCCATCAGTTCCTGCACCTGGCGGCCGAGGGTGATCTCCTGCTCATGGCTGAGCAGGGGCACGCGACCGATGTCGCGCAGGTAGGAGCGCACCAGATCGCCCTCTAGGGAGGGCATCTGGCGGTTGGCCGCAGCGCTGGAGGCTTGGCCGGCGATGGGCGCGGACGCTAGGGCGATGACCACAGCGGTGTCTTGAACTTGTGTAAAGCCTAACCTAAAGAACTGTGAAGCACCTCTCAGGAAGGGCGGGATTCCGTGGTTCTGTCCCAGGCCGCCTGATCGCTTCCCCGCCCCGCCCAGGCGGAGCCTCAGCCCAGCCTCTCCAGCAGCCAGGCGGCGGTGTGCAGGTAGATGAACACGCCGGCCACGTCGGTGGCCGTGGCGATGAACGGGGCCGACATCAACGCCGGATCGAGGCCGAGGTGGTTGAACAGCAGCGGCAGGGCCGCCCCGGCGGTGGCCGCCAGGGTGGTGATCGCCACGAGGCTGAAGCCGGCCGCCCCGGCCACCACCCAGTTCCCTCCGGACACATAGGCCGCCCAGGGCACCACCACCACCACCATCAGCATGCCCAGCAGGGCACCGGCCACGGCCTCGCGGCTGATCGCACGGCCTGGCCCGAGGCTCTGGATCCGCTGGGTGCTCAGGCCCCGGATCACCACCGTGGAACTCTGGGCACCCACGTTGCCGCCGGTGCCGATCAGCAGCGGGATGAACGCCGCCAACACCACCACCTGCTTGAGCACCCCATCCATCGAGGCGATCACAGCGGCGGTGCCGCTGTTGGCGATCAGCAGGACCATCAGCCACACCACCCGGCGCCGGGCCACGGTGAACAGGTTGCTCTGGAAGTAGTCGTCTTCGTCGCCGGCCTGCACAGCGCCGGCGGCATAGAGGTCGCGGGTGGCCTCCTGCTCGATCACATCGATCACATCGTCCACGGTGACGATCCCCACCAGCCGCTGCTCCCGGTCCACCACCGGCACGGCCAGAAAGTCGTAGCGCTGGATCACCCGTGCCACCTCCTCCTGGTTGGTGTCGGTGGCGATGCTCACCACCTCGCGGGTCATCACGTCACCGACCCGGTCTTCGGGGTCGGCGACCACCAGATCCCTCAGTGAAAGGATTCCAGTGAGGTGGCGCGACGCATCGGTGATGTAGAGGCTGTAGATGGTTTCGGTGTCGCGGGCCCGGCGGCGCACGATTGAGAGGGCCTGGGCGGCGCTGTGAAACTCCTTGAGGTCAATGAATTCGGTCGTCATCAACCGACCGGCGGTTTCCGCTTCGTAGCCCAGCAACTGGGCCGTGACCCGACGCTCGGCCGGGCTGAGTTCCGCCAGCAGCCGCCGAACCACCTTGGCGGGCAGCTCATCAAACAGGCGCACCCGATCGTCGGGCGACATCTCCTCCACCAGTTCCAGCACCTCACCGGAGCGCAGCCGCTCCAGCAGGGTCTGCTGCACGGCGGGCTCGAGGTATTCGTAAATCTCGATCGCCTGGTCCTTGGGCAGCAGCCGGAAGGCCAGGGCTTGCAGGGTGCGGGGCAGGGTGCCGATCGCCTCGGCCACGTCCACCGGTTGAACGGGCTGCAACAGCAGCTTGACGCCGTCGTAGTTGCCGGCCTCGAGCAAGCTCTGCAGCTGCTGGGCCACCAGTTCCGCCAGGTCGGCGCCGCCGGAGTTGCGGCCTGAGCTGATGCCGGTTGCCTCGCTCATCGGCCTGAGGGTCAAGGCAGTCCAAGTTTATGGGGGAGCCCCCACCTCAGCGCTCCAGGGCGGCCGCTAGCTTGCCGTTGATGCACACAGGGATTCCATGGCTGTCGACGTTTCGGATGTGGTGGTGAAGGCGGCCGATGGCAGCGAGCAGCGCCTCGGGGATCGTGCCGGCAAGGTGCTGCTGATCGTCAACGTGGCCAGCCGCTGCGGCTTCACCAAGCAGTACGCCGGCCTGCAGAAACTCCAGGACACCTACGGCCCCCAGGGCCTTCAGGTGCTCGGCTTTCCCTGCAATGACTTCGGCGCCCAGGAGCCGGGAACGCTGCCGGAAATCCAGCAGTTCTGCTCCACGAGTTTTGGCGCCAGCTTCGAATTGTTTGAGAAGGTCCACGCCAAGGGCGCTGCCACCGCCCCCTACGACACCCTCAACCAGGCCGAACCCGCGGGCGAGGTGGCCTGGAATTTCGAGAAGTTCCTGATCGGCAAGGACGGCACGGTGCTCGGGCGTTTCAAGAGCGCCGTGGATCCCGAATCCGCCGAACTCAGCGGCGCGATCGAGGCGGCGTTGGCGGCCTGAGCAGCCAGCGGCTGGAGGCCTGCCCCAGGGCAGCGGCCAGCAGGCCAACGGTCAGACTGCCCGCCACCAGCAGCACAGCCCAGGCGCCGTGCCCCTGCTGCTGCAGTCGCACCACATCCAGCATCCAGGAGCTGAAGGTGGTGAGGGAACCGCAGAAGCCGATTCCCAGCAGCAGCATCACGGCACTGGCTGGCTTCAGGGGGCCCGCCAGGATTCCCAGCAGGAACGAACCGACCAGGTTCACCAGCAGATTGGCGCCGGCGCTGCCCCCCAGCACCGGCCCCAGCTGAACAACCGCCTGCCAACGCAGCAAGGCGCCCGGCACGGCCCCCGCCCCCACCAGGGCCAGTTCCTTGAGGTCAAAGCGCAGGGCGGCGCTCATGCCCCCCATGAGCAGGCCCAGTTCCAGGGCCAGCAGCCCCGCCAGCACCGACCCCAGCCCGAGGGCCAGCGCTTCGCGCCGCTCGCCCCGCTGCAGGGCCTGCAACACCTCAACGATGAAGGTGGAGAAGGTGCTGAGGCTGCCGAGAAATCCCGTGGACAGGAGCAGCAGCAGGCGGGGGCTGCCGGGGCTGCGCTGATCGAGGGCCACCAGCAACCCCAGGGCAAAGCTGGCGCCCACGTTGACGGCGAAGGTGGCCCAGTGCTTGCGCGGGATCAGCGGCTGGAAGTGGTTGACCAGGCGAAAACGCAGCCAGGCCCCTGGAATCGCCCCAACGGCCACCAGCAAGGTGTCCCTCAAGGCAGCACCTGCCTCAACCCACCAGCCAGCCCCGCCGTGGGGTGCCAGGCGCGGAATCCGCCTGCACCTGGAGCCAGCGGCGGCCGTTCGGGGCCACCCAGCTGCGCAGCAGCCGCAGGGGTTCGCCGGGCTGCAGGGCCACCAGGGCGGGGGCATGGCGGCGGGGAGCCAAGCGCAGGGCGACGGAATCAGCCACCAGCAGCGGCTCGGCGGCCAGGCGCCGACGCACCGCCGGCTGACGACGATCAGCCCCACCAGCGGGCAGGGCCGCCGGTGCGATCAGGGCGAAACCCAGCACCCAGGCCCAGCGCCAATCCATCAGATGTCGAGTTGGGCGAAGTCCAGCTCGGCGCTGTGGGTCTCGATGAACTCCCGGCGGGGGGCCACCTTGTCGCCCATCAGGATCGTGAAGATGCGGTCAGCCTCGGCCGCGTCTTCAATTTCCACACGTTTCATCGTGCGGGTCTCCGGGTCCATGGTGGTTTCCCAGAGTTGCTTGGGCATCATCTCCCCGAGACCCTTGAAACGCTGGATCGTGTAATTGGCCTTCTCGGGGAAAGCATCAAGGGTTTTCTTGAGATCCTGTTCGTTGTAGCAATAGGTGTGATTTTTGCCGCGCTCCACCTTGTAGAGGGGCGGGCAGGCGATGTAGATGTAGCCCCCCTCCAGCAGCATCCGCTGGTAGCGGAAGAAGAAGGTGAGGATCAGGGTGCGGATGTGGGCGCCGTCCACGTCCGCATCGGTCATGATCACGATCCGGTGGTAGCGCAGGGCGGATTCATTGAAATCCTCGCCCTTGATGCCCAGGCCCAGCCCCGTGATCAGGGCCTGAATCTCGGTGTTCTTGTAGATCTTGGCGTCATCGGTTTTCTCGATGTTGAGGATCTTGCCCCGCAGGGGCAGGATCGCCTGGAAGCGACGATCGCGGCCCTGCTTGGCGGAGCCACCGGCCGAATCCCCTCCACGATGTAGATCTCGGACTCCCTGGGATCACGGGAGCTGCAGTCGGCCAGCTTGCCCGGCAGGGTGGAACTCTCCAGCACCGACTTGCGGCGCACGAGTTCGCGGGCCCGGCGGGCGGCCTCGGCGGCATTGAACGCCTGGATCGCCTTCTCCAGGATCAGATCGATCACCCCGGGGTTGAACTCCAGGTATTCGCTGAGGGCCGCGCCCACGAGGTTGTCGACGATGCCGCGCACCTCGGTATTGCCGAGTTTGGTCTTGGTCTGACCTTCGAACTCGGGCTCGGGCACCTTCACCGAGAGCACGGCGGTGAGGCCCTCGCGGATGTTCTCGCCGGCGAGGTTGCCTTCGGCCTCCTTGCGCTTGCCCCGCTTGCGGGCAAAAGTATTGAGCGTGCGGGTCAGCACGGTTTTCAGACCGTCGATGTGGGTGCCGCCATCGACGGTGCGGATGTTGTTGGCGAAACCGAGGATGCTGTCGGAGTAGGCATCAACGCACCACTGCAGGGCCGCCTCCACCTGAACGCCGTCTTTCTCGGAATTCACATAGATGATGTCGGGGTGCAGGGGATCCTTGTCGGTGTTCATGTAGGCGACATATTCCTTGATGCCGCCTTCGTAGAGGTAGATCTCCTCGTGGGCCTCCCCGCTGGAGCTGCGGGCCGCCTCGCGCTCGTCGCGGAAGACGATCTTGACGCCGCCGTTGAGGTAGGCCAGCTCCCGCAGCCTCCCGGAGAGGGTGTGGTAGTCGAAGGCGATGCCGCCGCTGAAGATCTCGATGTCGGGCTTGAAGCTCACCGTGGTGCCGGTGCGGCCGCTGCTGTCGGGCTCTGAAACCAGGCTGCCGATCGGGGCACCGCGCTCGAAGCGCTGGCGGTGCACCTGCCCCTGGCGCCGCACCTCCACCTCCACCCACTCGCTCAGGGCGTTCACCACCGAAATCCCCACGCCGTGGAGGCCGCCAGACACCTTGTAGCCGCCACTGCCGAACTTGCCGCCGGCGTGGAGCACCGTCATCACCGTTTCCAGCGCCGACTTGCCGGTGCGGGAGTGCACATCGGTGGGGATGCCACGGCCGTTGTCGGAGACCGTCGCCGAGCCGTCTTCCCCCAGGTGAACCAGAATCTCGCTGCAGTGGCCCGCCAGGGCCTCGTCCACGGAGTTGTCGACCACCTCATAGACGAGGTGGTGCAGACCCCGGGGGCCTGTGGTGCCGATGTACATGCCCGGCCGCTTGCGCACGGGCTCCAGGCCTTCCAGCACCTGGATCTGCTCGGCGCCGTAGGCGGCACTGACCTTGCTGGCTTCGCTCATTCCGGTGATTTGCGGCCAGGAAGGCGGGAGGAAGCGAAAAGACGCGACCTGGCAGGCTCAATCTATCACCGATGCCCCACAGCCCCGCCTGGGGGCCTCTGAGACTCCGTTCGCCCGGGGGTTCCAACCCCCTTCTGCCCCCGCCCCTTGTCCGACCCCACGCCGCCCCTGGTGATCGCACTGCTCGGGCCCACCGCCAGCGGCAAGACCGACCTGGCGATCGAGCTGGCCCAGCGGCTTGACCTGGCGGTGATTTCGGTGGATTCGCGCCAGCTCTATGTGGGCATGGACATCGGCACGGCCAAGCCCACGGCCGCCCAGCGCCGCATGGTGCCCCACCACCTGCTGGACCTGCGCCGCCCCGATCAGCCGATCAACCTGCAGGAATTCCGCGCCGAGGCCGAAGCGGTGATCACCGCCGAGCACCGGCGGCGGGGGTGGCGTTCCTGGTCGGGGGCAGTGGGCTCTACCTCAAGGCGATCACCCAGGGACTGTCGCCCCCGGCGGTGCCGCCCCAACCCCAGCTGCGGGCGCAGCTGCAGGCCCTCGGCCAGGCCAGTTGCCACCAGTTGCTGCGCGCGGCCGATCCGGCCTCCGCCGGGCGCATTGCCGTTGCCGATGCGGTGCGCACCCAACGGGCCCTGGAGGTGCTCTACGCCACCGGCCGGCCGCTCTCGAGCCAGCAGGGGATTGTGCCTCCGCCCTGGCGGGTCCTGGAGCTGGGGGTGAACCGGGCTGATCTGATGGAACGCATCGATCGCCGCACCGAGGCCCTCTACCAGGGGGCCTGGTGGCGGAAACGGCCCAGCTGCTGGAGCGCTTCGGGGACCACTGCCCGCTGCTGGAGACGATCGGCTACGGCGAAGCCAAGGCCCTGCTCGCCGGGCGCCTGGAGGAGGCCGAGGCGATCGCGCTCACGGCCCGGCGCACCCGCCAGTACGCCAAGCGCCAGCGCACCTGGTTTCGCCGGCAACACCAACCGGTGTGGCTCACCACTCCGGATCTTCTCAACGAAGCGGTTCTACAGATCAGGCACGTTCTAGGCTGAAGCGTTCACGGCACCTTCCAACCGTCCACTCGCCCTTCTGAATGCCACCTCGTCCCCGTTTTGACCGCCGGGCGCCCGTCCGGGAACTGCCCAACATCAACGACCGCAGCTACGCCCAGCTGCGGGTGGTCGACTCCGACGGCAGCCAGCTCGGAGTGATCACCAGGGAAGCGGCCCTGGAGGTGGCCAAAGACCGGGAACTGGATCTGGTGCTGGTCAGCGAGAAGGCTGATCCACCGGTCTGCCGAATCATGGACTACGGCAAGTTCAAGTTCGAACAGGAGAAGAAGGCCAAGGAGGCCAAGAAGAAGTCGCACCAGACCGAGGTCAAGGAGGTCAAGATGCGCTACAAGATCGACTCCCACGACTATCAGGTGCGGATCGGTCAGGCGGTGCGCTTCCTCAAGGACGGTGACAAGGTCAAATGCACCGTGATCTTCCGGGGCCGGGAAATTCAGCACACCGCCTTGGCTGAGGTGCTGCTGTTCCGCATGGCCAAGGACCTCGAGGAGAACGCCGAGATCCAGCAGGACCCGAAGCGGGAGGGCCGCAACATGATCATGTTCCTCAGCCCCCGCAAGACGCCGCTGACCAAGGAAAAAGACGCCGCCGCCCTGGCGGCCAAGGCGGTGCGCACGCTCTGATCGGGGCGGCGAGCCGATCGGGCTCAGCTTCCGTCTGTTCAGCCCTTGCCCGTCAGTTCGGCGTCGAACAGCTCCAGCATCAGCCTCCAGCCCTCGGCCGCCGCTGCCGGCTGGAAGGCGTTCCGGGCGCTGCACATGTAGCCGTGGGCGGCGCCTTCGGCCCTGATCAGTCGGTGGCGTTCGCCGCTGGGATCGGCGGCCGCCAGGGCGCGCTCGATGGCGACCACCTCCGCCGGGGGATCAGGGGATCAGCCCCACCGCAGAAGCACCAAAGCCTTCCAGCCACCTGATCGAGCAGCTCCAGGCTGGGGGCCGCCGCCGGGGCGCCCCGTGGCCACACCGGCGCCGTAGAAGTCGCAGCTGGCCACCACAGCCGGCAGTGTGGCGAGCAGCAGGGCCGCGTGGCCGCCGAAGCAGAAGCCCACGCAGCCCAGAGCAGGGCGGCCCGCTGCTGATGGCCGGGACGGATCAGGTGCCAGCTGATCCTGCAGCCAGCGGGCGGCGGCCGCACCATCGGCGAGCAGCTGGGGGTTGTGGTGAGGTCTTTGTGCTGGCGGCCCTCCGCCAGGGAGGCGTCGTCGTAACCCAGCTCCAGATCGGGGGCGGTGCGGGCGAACAGCGGCAGCGCCAGGGCGCCGTAGCCCTCCGCCGCCAGCGCGCCGGCGACGCCGCGCACCCAGGGGTTGACCCCGAACACCTCCGGCAGCACCAGCACCCCGCCCCGCAGGGCTCCATCAGCCGGCCGGACCCACCAGCTGCGCAGAACAGTGGCGGCCACATCAGGGCCCTGGGGCACAGCAATCTCGATCCAGGAGCCGAGCACGGAACGGGGGCTGGGGGATGGGGCCAATGGAACAGGGCTGTGGAGAAAAAGGGGCTGCGACAGCTGGGGCAACTGGCACCCCTGGCACACACTCTTATGCCAAAGGGGGAATTGTCACCAGCCCCAAAGCTCCGTAGGGTGGCCGTCGTCAGCTCTGGCCCACCCGGCGTGCGATTCCACATCCAGCAGGAAAGCGACATCCCGGCGTCGACCCAGCTCTACAACCAGATCTGCTTCGCGATCGCGGCCCGTCACTACCCGCCTGGTCACCGCCTGCCGAGCACCCGCCAGCTGGCGATGCAGACCGGTCTGCACCGCAACACGATCAGCAAGGTCTACCGGCAGCTGGAGAACGACGGAGTCGTCGAGGCCATGGCCGGCTCCGGCATCTACGTGCGCGACCAGCAGAAGCCCCGGGAGCTCAAGCCCCCGGCCGGCCTGCGCAGCAAGATCCGCCCCGACATCGACCGGGAGGTGCGCCAGTGCGTCGATGGATTGCTGAATGCGGGTTGCACCCTGCAGCAGGCCAGGGAACTGCTCACCCGGGAGATCGACTGGCGCCTGCGCTGCGGCGCCCGGGTGCTGGTGAGCACCCCGCGCGAAGACATCGGCGCCTCGATGCTGATCGCCGAGGAGCTGGCCCCCAACCTGGATGTGCCCGTGGAGGTGGTGCCGATGGAGGAGCTCGAGGCGGTGCTCGAGAGCTCCAACAACGGCACGGTGGTCACCAGCCGCTACTTCCTCCAGCCCGTGGAGGAGCTGGCCAAGCGCCACGGGGTGCGTGCGGTGGCGGTGGATCTCAATGAATTCCGCCAGGAGCTCGATCTGCTCAAGGAGCTGCGGGCGGGCAGTTGTGTGGGCCTGGTGAGCATCAGCCCCGGCATCCTGCGGGCGGCGGAGGTGATCCTGCACAGCATGCGCGGCAATGAGCTGCTGGTGATGACAGCGACGCCCGATGTGAACAGCCGACTGCTGGCACTGCTGCGGGCCGCCAGCCACGTGCTCTGCGACCGCCCCAGCCTCTCGCTGGTGGAGCAGACCCTGCGCCAGAACCGCTCCCAACTGATGCGCCTGCCGCAGCTCCACTGCGCCAAGAGCTACCTGGGGGCCGCCACGATCGAACTGCTGCGCAAGGAGATCGGGCTGCAGGCCCCCTGAGGGAGTCCCCAGGCACCGCTGGGTAGAATTCAGCCAACTTCTACCCCGGCTCTGCCATGGGGATGAACATCAAGGACGAGCGGGTCCACGCCATGGCCAAGGAGCTGGCGAGCCGCCGCGGCACCAGCGTCACCAACGCCGTGCGCCAGGCCCTGGCCGCCGAACTGGAGCGGAATGGCGAGCCCAACAGCGGGGCCGCGCTGGAGGCCAGAAAGCAGGCGATGCAAGCGTTACTGGCACGCTGCCGCGCCCTTCCCCGTCTTGATCCGCGTGAGCGGGGAGAGGTTGAGCGTGATCTTTTCGACGACGCTGTGCTGCCATGGTGATCGACAGCTCGGCCCTGGTGGCGGTGCTCCTGGGCGAGTCGGATGCAGGCGTTTACCTGAACTGCCTCAATCAGGAGCAAAGCAAGTTCATCAGCACCGCGACACTCGTCGAAGCCCAGATCGTGACGATGCGCTATCTCGGGGAGGCCGGGTTGGCCGAACTGCAGCTGCTGTTGCAACTCGGCCAGGTCAACACGGTGGCCCTGGCGCCGGCGCACGTGGCTTGGGCATTGAAGGGCTGGTGCCAATTCGGGAAAGGCAACCATCCAGCGGCGCTGAATCTGGGCGATTGCTTCAGCTACGCACTCGCCAAGGCCCTGGATCGCCCCCTGCTGTTCAAAGGATCAGACTTCGCCCAGACCGATCTTCGGCCCGCGCTGGATCTCCACCGTGAGCCCTGAACCCTCCAGCGGCCGCCTGCTTCAGGCCATCCGAGCCGATCTGGCGATCATCCAGGAACGGGACCCGGCCGCCCGCAGCAAGCTCGAGATCCTGCTCTGCTATCCGGGGTTCCATGCCCTGGTGATCCATCGCTTCAGCCACCGACTCTGGCGGCTGGGCCTGCCCCTGCTGCCGCGGCTGGTGTCCCAACTGGGCCGCACGCTGACGGGCGTGGAGATCCACCCCGGGGCGCGCATCGGCCATGGGGTGTTCATCGACCACGGCATGGGCGTGGTGATCGGTGAAACCGCCGAGATCGGCAACCGCTGCCTGCTCTACCAGGGGGTGACCCTGGGGGGCACCGGCAAGATGCACGGCAAGCGCCACCCCACCCTGATGGAGAACGTGGTGGTGGGCGCCGGCGCCAAGGTGCTGGGCGCCATCAGCGTGGGCTCCAACACCCGGATCGGCGCCGGCTCAGTGGTGCTGAAGGACGTGCCCGCCGACAGCACCGTCGTGGGGGTCCCTGGCCGGGTCGTGCACCAGTCGGGGGTGCGCATCGACCCCCTGGCCCACTCCGCCCTGCCTGACACCGAAGCCCAGGTGATCCGCAACCTGATGGAGCGGATTGATGCCCTTGAAGGTGAGCTGAGCCTGCTTCAGCGACGTCTCAGCGAAGGCGCGACCCCGGGGAGGGATGGGCTAGATGCCGGCATGTCCCAGAATCTCAAGGACCGGGAAATTATGGAGTTTCTGGGGGATGAAACCCTGCCTTAGCTGAAGGGGTTCTGGGAGGCAGCTCAGGCAGAGGCCACCGGCTCAGTGGAGGTGTCGAGCCTTGGCTCGAACATGAACATCGAATAAATCACGTTCCGGCGCATGCCGGTCATCATCTCCAGGAACATGTCGTAGCCCTCGTTCTTGTATTCGATCAGGGGATCCTTCTGGCCGTAGCCACGCAGACCCACCGATTCGCGCAGGGCATCCATGGCCTGGAGGTGTTCCCGCCAGAGGGTGTCGATCTGCTGGAGGATAAAAAAGCGCTCGGCCTCGCGCATCAGCCCCGGCCGCCCCTGCTCCACCTGCCCCTCCTTGAGGTCATAGGCATTGCGCAGCTGCTCCTGGAGAAAGGCCTTGAGCTCCTCGATGGAGAGGCCCTGCAACTGCTCGGGTTGTAGATCTTCGAGGAGATAGACAAATTCCTTGACCTTGGCCACCAGCCGCTCCAGATCCCATTCCTCAGGCGGGAGATCGGGGTTGACGTAGGCCTCGACGATGTCGTCCATGGTGCGCTCGCCATAGCCAATCACCTGCTTTTTGAGCTCACGGCCCTCCAGCACCCGCCGCCGCTCGGCGTAGACGGCCTTGCGCTGGTTGTTCATCACCTCGTCGTACTCGAACACCTGCTTGCGGATGTCGTAGTAGTAGGTCTCGACCTTCTTCTGGGCCCCCTCCAACGAACGGGTGAGCATGTTCGATTCGATCGGCATGTCCTCTTCGACCCGGAAGGCGTTCATCAATCCGGCCACACGCTCGCCTCCAAAGATGCGCAGCAGGTTGTCTTCGAGCGAAAGGAAAAAGCGTGTGCTGCCCGGGTCTCCCTGGCGGCCGGCGCGGCCCCTCAGCTGGTTGTCGACCCGGCGGGCCTCGTGGCGCTCGGTGCCGATCACATGCAGACCACCTGCTTCGCGCACCGTCACCTCATCGCGTTTCACCACCGCGTCGTATTCGGCCTTGACCCGGGCAATCAGCTCACGGAGCTGCTCGATCTGGGGATCATCGGTGGGGGCCTTCTCCGCCGCCTGGGCGATGCGGTCTTCGAGCTCAAGCACGGTGAGGGTGCGATCACCCCAGGCGGCCACCAATGCACGGGCCAGACTGCCCAGGGCCTGATCGCACTCCTCGGAGAGCGCGCAGGGGTAGAGGGTGCCGATGGCGCGTGCCTCACTCAATGGCTTGGCGGACAAGGCCGTTCCCGGAGCGAAACCGGCGGCTGGATCGCGCTGCAGGGGAATCGGGGGCTTGTGGCCCTCCTCGGGACGCACCAGCCGGGGCAGCAGCACCTCCCTGAGCTTGAGGCGGGCCATGTAGTCGGTGTTGCCGCCCAGGATGATGTCGGTGCCGCGGCCGGCCATGTTGGTGGCGATGGTCACAGCGCCGGCCCGGCCTGCCTGGGCGACGATCTCGGCCTCGCGCTCCACGTTCTCGGGCTTGGCGTTGAGCAGGTTGTGGGGGATCTCCTGTTCAGCAAGCAGGGCCGAGAGCACCTCGGATTTCTCGACGCTGGTGGTGCCCACCAGCACCGGCCGGCCGGCGCGGTGGAACTCAGCGGTCTCCGCGGCGACCGCCCGCCACTTGGCGGACTCGTTCTTGTAGACCTGATCGACCAGATCGGTGCGCGAGCGTACCCGGTTGGTGGGCACCACGGTGACCTCCAACTTGTAGGTCTTCTCGAACTCCACTTCTTCTGTCTTGGCGGTGCCGGTCATGCCGGCCAGACGCGGATAGAGCAGGAAGAAGTTCTGATAGGTGATGCTGGCCAGGGTCTGGGTTTCGGGCTGGATCGGCAGGTTTTCCTTGGATTCGATCGCCTGGTGCTGACCATCGCTCCAACGACGGCCGGGCATCACCCGGCCGGTGAACTCATCAACGATCACGGCGTCCTCATCGCGCACGATGTAGTTGACGTCCTTGATGAACAGCTCCTTGGCCTTGAGGGCGTTGGTGATGAAGTGGGCCCAGGGGTCCTCGGGATTGAACAGATCCCCCACTTCCAGCAGCTGCTCGGCCTTGGCGTAGCCCTCATCGGTGAGCGTCACGTTGCGCTGCTTCTCATCAACCTCGTAGTCGCCTTCGGGGTCGATGCCGTCCTTGGTCATGCCTTCGGCCCGCTCGAGCTGGGCGGCCACCTCGGTGGCACGGCGGTATTTCTCCTGGGGCCGCTCCACCTGACCGGAGATGATCAGGGGGTGCGCGCCTCATCGACCAGGATCGAGTCGACCTCGTCGATGATGCAGTAATGGAACTCCTGCTGCACCACCTCGGCGATGTCATTCGCCATGTTGTCGCGCAAGTAATCGAAGCCCAGCTCGCTGTTGGTGGCGTAGGTGATGTCGCAGGCGTAATTGCGGCGGCGCTCGGCCGGGGCCATGTCCTGCTGGATCAGGCCCACCGAGAGCCCCAGGAAGCGGTGCACCTGACCCATCCACTCGGCGTCGCGGCGGGCCAGGTAGTCGTTCACCGTGACCACATGCACCCCCTTGCCGGTGAGGGCGTTGAGGTAGGCCGGCAGGGTGGCGACCAGGGTCTTGCCTTCGCCGGTCTTCATCTCGGCGATCTGACCCTCATGCAGCACCATGCCGCCCAGCAGCTGCACGTCGAAATGGCGCATGCCCAGCACCCGCTTGCCCGCCTCGCGCACCACGGCGAAGGCCTCGGGCAGCAGTTCATCGAGCAGCTGACGCTGGCGCACCGGCGTCTCCGCCTTGGCTAAGGCCTCCCGGAAGGAGGCGGTCTTGGCGCGCAGGTCTTCGTCGGAGAGGGGAGCGACGTCCTCCTCCAGCAGGTTGATGTCCGAAACCAGGGGCTGGAAACGCTTCAGCTTGCGGGCGTTGGGATCCCCCAGCAGCAGCTTGAGCATGGAAAGCGGACCAGCCAGATCAGGGCACCCTATCACCGCGCAGCCAGGCCCTGTAGGGCAAAAGCAAGCTGGCGCAGGGGTTTTCAGCAAACAGATGGCGACAGATCCGGGATCCTCGAGGATCCTCGAGGCGCCGGAGGCGAGGATTCTGCTGTTCGCCTGATCGGCCAGCCCCGTGAGCTCGCCCAGCCCAACCGTTGAGGCCCCGGGGGGCGAGGCCTACCGGCTGATCAGCCACGGGCCCCTGGCCCTGCGGCTGCGCGCTCATCTGGGGGGCCTCCAGGCCCTGCTGGATGGGCACAGCTTCTGGGCAGCGGGCCGCAGCCGGGGCGATCTGGCGCGGATGCTGGGCCATAGCCAGGCCATTGTGAGCGCTTGGCAGGGCCGTGAACTGGTGGGCTTCGGCCGGGCCACCAGCGACGGGGTGTTCCGGGCCGTGCTTTGGGATGTGGTGGTGGCCAGTGGGCACCAGGGCGAAGGCCTGGGCCGGCGGATCGTCGGGGCGCTGCTGCACAGCCCGGCCGTGGCCAGGGCCGAGCGCGTCTACCTGATGACCACGAACAGCTCAGGCTTCTACAGGCGCCTTGGATTCAGCCCAGAACACGGTCAGGAGCTGCTTTTGCGGGCCCAGACGGGCCGTTGAACGAAGCGGATGAAGAGATTCGAACTCTCGACCCTCTCCTTGGCAAGGAGATGCTCTACCACTGAGCTACATCCGCAGTACGCGGTATCTGAGAGCATAGGAGACAGAGCTGAGTGCAGCTGTGGAGGCCCGGCGCTCGGATACTAGAAAATCATGGACTACGGAGGGCCTGCCTGTCAAACCGGGCAAAGCCATCCATCCAGACTTGACAACGCTATGGGAAAATGCGCGATGAGCAGATGGGACGGGGTCAAGACGTGAGCACAGGGGGAAACCCGTGTAAAGCACCCAAGCAGCCGAAGGCCCGAAAAGCCATACAGGCCCGCTTGACATGCGAAGGCTGAACCAATGACGAGACCCACTGCACTGATCATTGGAGCTACAGGGCAGGACGGCGCATACCTCACGCAACTGCTGTTGACGAAGGGTTATAGGGTCGTCGGCACCAGTCGCGATGCTCAGGCATGCGATCAAAGTCGCCTTCGACGGCTGCAGGTTGACGCAGATGTTGAAATCATCTCACTAGCGCCGAACGACTTTCGAAGTGTCCTTAAGGTTGTTCTCATCGATAGCACCAAACGAAATCTACAACCTGGCTGGACAAACCAGCGTGGGCCTATCGTTCGAGCAGCCCGTTGAGTGCATGGAATCAATTGCTGGAGGATGTCTAAATGTTCTGGAAGTAATCCGCTTCTTGAATCTACCAACAAGACTGTTCAACGCAGGAAGCTCGGAATGCTTTGGCGAAGCTGCGGGAAAGCCTGCCGATGAGAGCACAGCCATGCAACCGAGAAGTCCCTATGGGGTCGCCAAGGCAACGGCGTACTGGCAAATTGCTAACTACAGAATTGCCTATGGACTCTGGGCATGCACAGGGATACTGGCCAATCATGAGTCACCCTTGAGACAAAGCAGGTTTGTCACCCAGAAGATCATCCGAGGAGTCCAACTCATCAAGGAGGGCAAACTAGACAGGCTCGAACTTGGCAACCTAGAGATCTGGAGGGATTGGGGCTGGGCGCCTGAGTATGTGCGAGCTATGAATATGATGCTACAAACGAACAAGCCGCAAGACTATCTGATCTCTTCAGGCGAAACATCGTCGTTGAAAGAATTTGTGCAGGTGGCCTTTGAGATGGCTGGACTCAAGGCCGAAGACCATGTTCACACACAAGGATCACTGATGAGGCCCAGCGACCTCAGATACTCCGCGATGAACCCCGCCAGAATCTACAAGGAACTGGGCTGGAGATCTAAGACAAAGCTAAGGGAAATCATCGGCAAGATGTACAACGACATTCTCTTCTGAATTCTCAATGGACAAGCCTTCCAATCCACGAACGACAAACAAAGCAACTCAACGAAGTACAAACTGCCGAAACAGAGGCGCCTTCTGGAGATGCACGCACCCAATCACATTGCTCCAGAAGGAGATATGGCTGCAAACAGTTGGCGAACTGGGCAAGCATGCGTCTGCAGACGTCAAGACGGGGTGGAACACATGAGAGAGAGAAAAATTAATCCCAAGCAAACGATAGTCATTGAACCCAGAAAGAGCATCAGGCTCTTTGACATCGAAGAGTACGTTAAGTATCGGAGCATGCTGAAGCGCATGGTCAAGCGGGAGATACAGACAAAGTTTGATGATATGAAGTTGAGTGTATTATGGAATCTGGTCCGGCCACTATCGGTGACGGCTGTATTTAGCCTATTCAAGCATGCTTCTGGAGCAACAACAGGAGAGACAGCGCCTTACCCCATTTTCATCTATAGCGGACTGATCATCTGGTACTACTTTACAGATGCCACACAGGAGTCGGCAAGCTCCCTTCGCAAGGATGCCGGTATGATCAAAAAGGTCTATTTCCCGAGGCTCATCATCCCTGCTGTGCCTATTGTGTCGAATCTGATCCTGCTGGGCATGGCCTTCCTGCCCTTGCTGATCATGATGATCGCCTACGGGGTCAAGATAAGCTGGACCGTACTGCTTCTGCCCTTGGTGATAGTGCAGTGTGGAGCTCTGTCATTGGGCGTGGGCGTGCTGTTTGCATCCATATCACTTCGCAACAGAGACTTTGAGCAGCTGCTATCCCTGATGCTGTATATAGGTTTGTTCGTTTCATGCGTGTACTTCTCTCCCAACCTCTTTCAAGGCCCCATAGCACTGTTGATTAAAATAAACCCCATGGCCGCAACATTGCAGTCATTTCGTGCATGCCTAGGCAGCACCGGCACGTTTCCCATCCTGTGGTGGCTCTATGCCGTGCTGGTTTCTGTGGGGTCGATTCTGATGGGGCTGGTGGCGTTCAACTCGGTTGAAAAAGAGTTAGCCGACAGACTATGAATAGGAGTTACGCCGTACAATGTGATGAGATCGGGAAGAAGTACCGAATAGGGAACAAGGAGTTCTGGGCATTACGGAATGTCAGCATGGACATCAAGCAAGGTGAGCGCGTTGGCATCGTGGGCAGAAATGGCGCAGGGAAGTCAACCCTTCTGAAGATTCTCTCCAGGCTGGTGTACCCAACAGAGGGCAGGGCCGAAATCACGGGACGGGTGGCCTCGCTTCTGGAAGTGGGGACCGGCTTCAACATGGAGCTCAGTGGTAGGGATAACATTCATCTGAATGCCTCCATTCACGGGATGGAAGGCGATGAGATCCGAAGTATATTTCAACAGGTTGTAGATTTCTCGGGTGTTGGCGAGTTTATTGACACCCCAGTCAAGCATTACTCAAGCGGCATGTACATGCGACTTGCCTTTGCAGTCTCAGCCCACCTGGACCCAGATATACTTATCATGGACGAAGTTCTTGCCGTCGGCGACTTGAGCTTTCAAAAGAAGTGCCTGTCACGGGTTGAAGGATTGGCCGATGGTGGAAGAACAATTGTATTTGTATCGCATAGCATGGGCGATATAGCAAGGTTCTGCGAGAGAGTCATCTGGATTGACCACGGAAAGGTACGATTTGATGGCGGCTCCATAGAAGGAGTCAATCGATACGAAGAAGAGATGAATCCAAAGGTCTCCGTAGCGTTAGAGAATCGTCGTCGAGAAGGAACAGGCAATGCAAGAATCGTGGAAATCAAAAGTTACGGTCCAGTGGCGTCGCAGCCAGAAATCATGCGAACCGGGGAAAGCTGCGATATAAAGCTAAACTACGAGGTGTATGCAGACTATGCGGATGTCTTTGACGTCTTTGCCTGCATCGTCTTTATGAATGAGGTTGGGAAACGTGTCTTTGGAGTACCAAGCGAAGTTCTGCCAGTCAATCTGACAGACCTGGGAAAGGCGGGAGCACTGCGCTGCCATATCGGCCGACTTCCACTTGTCCCTGGCTTCTACAGTCTGACCGTAGCACTGTTGATCAACAATCAGTTGGTAGATAAACTGGAGATGGCGACATCCATTAAGGTATTTGATGGTGATTTCTATGGTACAGGAAGGCTACCACTCAAGACCATGGGTGATATCTGTGTTGATTTCGACTGGATAGTCGAACCACGCAGCCAGGCAAAGGATGAAGATGTTGGCACGAATAAAGAAATGGAGTTGAAGGGATAGAGATGTAGAGGGCCTCATCCATGCTACATTTAAGTCAAGACTAAAAACATTCAGATGAACATCAGAAAAGAGGAATTAGAGCAGAGAATCAAAGTGCTATCAAGTGCTTTCATCAAAACCGTCCAGAACAATCCAGATCTTTCAGAGGAGTTAGAGCCGCTCCTGACTCTTCTTGGCAAGAAGGATGAAAAGGAACTCGTGCTGGTCTTCGCTCATTGGTTGTCGGGACAGAATCGCAGTGTAACGGAAAGCCTCGCAAGTAAGACGCCGAGCGGGAGCTCAACTGAGCTGGCGATCAGGCTTGAGCAAATGATTGAAGACATGAAGAATGCAAGTCCCGTCGAAGGGGAGATGCAAGCCAGAATTACAGTCCTGTCTGAAATGATTCAGCAGCTCGTGACCGGCGATTACGAGTTTTCAGGAAATATTGAGCTACTTCTGAACCATCTCAAGTCTGATCCCGAAAGGGGTATGATCATCACGCTTGTACGCTGGGTTTCCAATCAAAGCCCAATGACACTTGAGCTGGCCGACAAACGTTCTAGTCAAAACAATACAACTCCATTGGAGCAACATCTGGCGTTGCTGAAAGAAGACTTGGTCGTGGGGAGTGCAATGGCGGGAGGCCAGATCCGTTCAACGTATATGGGTGAGATTTTTGGAGATATGACAAGAATAAAAGTCCCACTAAGCGTCATACACCAGGAAACACAGCATATGAACCACGTTGACATGGCCTATGTGTGTGCAATCCCCAAGCTACGTGAAGCGAAAAGAATCTTTGAGATCGGTACATACCGCGGCCAGACGACATGTGGATTTGCAGATGTATGTGAGGACGCAGAGATTTACACTCTCAACCTGCCACCCGACCAGGATGGTCGCTATGGGGAGTACATAGGATCGTTCATTAAGACAAGTCCGAACAAGCAGAGGATTCACCAAGTCTTCTCTGATTCCAAAGACTTCGACACGACGCCCTATCAGAGAACGATGGATTTTGTCTTCGTTGATGGAGACCACAGCTACGAGTACGTCAAAAACGATACGGAGAAAGCCTTTGAACTCCTGGCCCCAAATGGAGCCATTGCATGGCACGACTTTGCCGGAAAGTCAGAAGGAGTCGTCAAATACCTACGTGAACTAGCCATCGATAAACCACTCATGAGAATAAGAAGTACCTGCCTAGTGCTGTACATTGACAACATGGATGTCGGTACCTATCAGTGGAAACCCCTTCAAGCAAGTCTTGAGGAAAAGGAATATGGCTAGTATCAAGAGACTACTATCAGTAATGAATCCCGTACGAAGAGGCACCATGGTTTCAACCAAAGTTCAAAGCTATCTTGACAATGGTCGTATCCCTTGGTCGCCTGGTTATAAGCAATATAAGCTTGAACAATTAGAAAAGACTCTTTTGAGTGATCAGACTCTTGAGATCTTTCGTACAGGGGGCAATTACCATCAGGCTATGGCTATGGGGTTGATGAACGCATGGTTGAATACCCCTGGCTGTTCTCGAGAATAAACAGCAATGATGAACGCTTGCTGGATGCAGGGTCTGTGCTCAACTATCCATATCTCCTTGAGAAGACAGTCCTCAAGCATAAGGACATCTTTCTGATGACACTGGAGCCGGAGAGTACAATGACGCGACGAAGTCGCCTCTCCTATGTGTTCTGTGATTTGCGAGATAATCCCTTCCGGAACGAGGCCTTTGATACCGTGGTCAGTCTGAGCACCATTGAGCACATAGGAATGGATAACACCTTGGTCTACTCGGACAAAGTGAGGTACAAAGAACAAGATGCTTGCAGCTACCTGGTCGCAGTCAATGAAATGATCAGAGTTCTGAAGACTTCGGGCAAGCTCTTTCTGTCAGTACCCTTTGGGAAAAAGGAGTTCCATGGATGGCTGCAGCAGTTTGACAGCGAAATGATTGCAGGACTGTGCAGTCACTTGAATGGTGCTTCCTTGATTGAGGCATCCTACTTTCGCTATGACAGCAAAGGGTGGCAATTAGCCGACGCCGAGGGTTGTAAAGACTGCGAGTACTTTGACACCCATGCGAATCAGAGTGTTCAGGATGATCTTGCAGCTGCGGCCAGAGCAGTGGCTTGTCTGGTCTTTCAGAAGAATACAAAGGTAACTGAATGACAGGAGATCATTACGCGGGTTGTACAGACACAAGCGGGCCGCAGTCGATTGCTCCGATGTACGCATCGCCATTGGTATCCATTGTTCTTGGCACGTACAATCGACTCGAGCTGCTAAAGAAGACAATTGATAATGTACGTGCCGAGAGCTGTGGCCTGAACAGGGAAATCATAGTCATTGACGGTGGATCCACTGATGGCTCCATGGAATGGTTAACCAGCCAGACCGACATTGTTACGATCATTCAACACAACCGAAGCCGCGATCCAGGATCACCAATTCCCCGTCGCAGCTGGGGATACTTCATGAACCTAGGCTTCAAGATTACGCAAGGGAAATACGTTCTGATGGTGAGTGATGATTGCATCCTTCTACCGGGATCTCTAAAAAGCGGTATAGATCAATTTGAAAGACTAAATAGAAAGGCTAGGATTGGAGGTATTGCCTTCTACTTCCGAAACTGGCCCGAGGAAGAGCACTACTACGTGCAAAGAACGCTGGGAGGGAAGCTAATGGTGAATCATGGATTGTTTTTACGTAGTGCTCTGGAAGATGTGGACTGGGTTGAAGAAGACTATTATATGTTCTACAAGGCAGATGGAGATCTTTGTCTAAAGATATGGGAGCTAGGATACAAGATACTTGAAGCGGATAGCTCCTACGTTGAGCACTACATGGACAATACTGAACTTGTGAGAGTCCAGAATAACCGCACGCAGAAGGAGGACGCCGAGCGGTACCGCTCAAAGTGGAAGTACCACACTCAGGTGACCAAGATAAAAAAGAATATGGGAAAGGTTTACTGTGAGTTTCAAGATACAAGTCACCAAGCTGAAGGTTATTTTCGCGATTATCACAATCAAACGCTCCGAAGTCGAGTGCAAACAGAAATAACCTGTGATCACGGAAATCAGCCAAGGTCTGTTTGCCAAGACAATCAGTCGATGGAAGCCACTAGAGCTTTGAACCAATCGACCGAGGGCGAGCAGCCATGAAAGATAGAGTTCGCAATCTGCTGAAGAACAGCCCGTTCTCAGCACTGATAAACAATAGAACGGAAACATTGCGTGGAAAGGGACCACCTCGCAATAAAGTCGAGAATGTTGATTATCTGCCAGATTGGGAAAAGATCCTGAGGAGAGAGCGGTCATTCTGGGACGATCGGTTAAAACAGTCCGCTGATGCGCCAAAGATATTGCTGCCTACAACTGTCGGTGGTATGGCAGCACTGAGCTCCATGGAAAGCCTCCTTGCAGTGTCACTCACTCTACGTGGCTTCGAAGTTCATGTGTTGCTCTGTGATGCCGCCTTGCCAGCGTGCCTTCGTGTTGAGTACACAACAATCAAGGATCCCAACGATATCGTCTCGTCTGAATTTCAATCGATCATCTGCAAGACATGCCAGGCCACAGGAGAGTATCTTTTCTCTGCCCTAGGTATTCACGTCCATCGGCTCAGCGAGCTCGTCACCAGTGAGCAACGAGATGGGGCCAAGACAAAGAGTCAAGAAGTTGAGTCCTCAGATATTTCGAGTTTCAAGATTGCAGATATCTCAGTAGGCGAACATGCCTATGCAGGTACATTGCGGTACTTTGCCAGCGGAAATCTCAATGATCAGGAGATGGGCGAAGGTGTTCTTCGACGCTACCTTGAGGCGACCATAGTGACCATGGATGCTGTCAATGAGCTCGCCAGTCGCTACAACTTTCAGGCATCTTGTTTCAATCATGGAATCTACTGCCCTCATGGCATTATCGGAGAAGTGCTTAGATCGAAAGGGGTTAGGGTAAGTACATGGAACATCGCCTATCGCAAAAAGTGCTTTATCTTTAGTCACAACGATACGTATCATCACACATTATTGAATGAGCCAAATTCAAACTGGGATGACATCGTATTTGATAAGCTGGCTCAAAAACAAGTTCAGTCCTACCTAAAGAGTCGGCTGAAAGGCAGTAGGGACTGGATCTGGTTTCACGAGAAACCACAGGAGGACTTCAACGAGATTAACAAGACACTTGGGCTTGACCTTTCCAAGCCAATCATTGGCATGCTGACCAATGTGATGTGGGATGCGCAGCTGCATTACGAAGCAAATGCGTTCCCTGACATGTTGAGTTGGGTCTTCGAAACGATTGAATACTTTGCTGGATGTCCCGAACTGCAGCTTGTGATTCGGATTCACCCTGCAGAAGTCCGAGGCACCCTACCCTCAAGGCAACCCTTACTCACAGAGATAAGGAAACGCTGGCCAACTCTGCCGGATAATATTAAGGTGATTGGACCGGAAAGCCAGATCAGTACCTACGCAGTGATGGATCAATGCGACTCCGTGATCATTTACGGAACCAAGACAGGTGTTGAGCTGACGAGTGTGGGAATTCCGGTGATCGTGGCTGGAGAAGCCTGGATACGTAACAAGAAAGTTACCCGTGATGCCAGCTCTGTGGAAGACTACTTACAGATTCTATCAACACTTCCAAGCGGCAAACGTCTCGATAAGAAGACTCAGATACGGGCTCTAAAATATGCTTTTCACTTCTTTTACAGGAGAATGATTCCTCTGCAATGCATGGGGAAGACTGGTGCATGGCCACCCTATAAACCCGCCATTCGCTCATTGAGGGAATTGCTACCTGGCGTAGACCTCGGCCTTGACATCATCTGTGATGGCATCACGCAAGGATCAGAGTTTATCTATCCAGCTGAATACTATGTCCATCGCCTACAACGGCTTCTGTTAACGTGGCGGCAGAAGTCAGCTAGATTTAATCGTTGGAGTAGACATCCCGAAGAACCCAAGAGCATGTCGACATGGCTGCAGAGCCAAGGAATGCAGAATGTTTTCCTATTGAGTGAACGCTCTCGAAGACGAGCAGAAGATGTAGCCAAGATGATTGGCTCCGAAAAGCCCCGGCATATCAGGCTTGTCCATCCAGACCGTGAAGGAATACTATCAAAAGATATGGAAAGTGGCCCTGCAATGTTGATCGTGGACATTCATGATGATAAGAATGTGTTGGTTGCCAGCCTAGAGAGTCCCACTCTCGAGTACGTGAGTCTCCAGAAAGGAGTTGACATGGATGCAGACAAAGGTAGCCCATGTGAGGGCTTCCACCAAACGCTTGTACAGTGTGGTTTCCAACTCGCAGGAGTGCTTCAACAGTCAATCTCAAGCGACAAGGGACATCCACACATGATTGAGACTATCTACAGACGTATCTAATCAAGGGATGCCAGTTTCAAACAAGACAGCTGTACTTTCCGTCGTCATTGGTTCCTACAACCGATTGTCACTTCTGCACGCCTGCATTCAATCTATTCGCGGATCATCGATTACGACGCGAGTGTATGTTACAGATGCTGGATCACAAGACGGGACCGTTGAATATCTTAAGAGCCTCAACCCAAAAGAGGTCAAGTGCATCTTTCACCCTCAGAAGATTGGACAGGCAAAAGCCTACAATGAGATTTTTAACGAGATTACAACTCCCTACACATGCTGGCTAAGTGATGACAATATTGTTGTCAATGATAGTCTGGCCACCGCCGTCAGCATACTTGAACAGGACACCAGAATTGGAATGGTCGCCCTAAAAGTCCGTGACATGCAAGGGCCGTTCGCCAATGAACCATACATCGGCGGGATATCGAGTTCTGGGATCTTAAATGTAAATCAGGGTCTGCTTCGCACTAACCTTCTCCAAGGGCTAGGAGGTTTCAGTGAAGCCTTCATGGACTATGGCATTGATCCGGACCTTACTGCGAGGATTCTCTTCAGTGGGAATGATATTGTTTATACCCGCGATACAGCACTCCATCACTGGCGAGACTGGGGGACGGATGCGCAACTTGAACGACAACTACAGAAACAGAAAGAGTACCAGACTCTCTATCGGAAAACCTTTGTCCAGAATCAGACAAAACCCAAGAATCGTCGTCTCAAGAGACTGTATCGAAATGTCGGTCGACTGCTCAAGCACGCCCCTGGAATACAGAAAAGTCTTCGACTGAAAAGCCTGTTGAGAGATATCAACAACATATTCTCATGCCACTATATCAGTCCATACGATCCGATCAGCTGTGCAGGAAAAGTATACTACTTGCGGCAGTCATTGCAAAATCAAAAGCGATTGAAGCCATCATCAGTCGAGTTGGAGACATCGGAGGTGCTGGAAAATGCGAAAAAGACTGACGACCCAAGTCACAACAAGTATTTCGCTGAAGATTCAGGCGTCAGGATCGCCATCAATGCTCAGCTTCTCGAAGGAAGCGCAGGGGGAATCGAAACCAATTTGCTACAGCTACTCCGTGCTCTTTCCTTGCGTAACATGCCTGGAGATGCACAGTTTCTGATTGGGCCGGGCGGGGAGTCAGCATGGCTGAATGCGCATACATCAGCTTGTCAGTCGATCATCGCCTGGCAACCAATTCGGTATTCCCATTTTTCCATCCAAGGGTGGCTCATCAAAATTTTTCGTCAGATACAGAGTTGGAAGCGAAGCAGGCTCAATAATGCCCATATGAGCCGCACTGGAATCAAGGGACTTGAGCATGAATTGAAGTCTAATGGAGTGGAGCTCATCCACTTCCCCTACCAAAGATTTTTCCCGACGTCCCTCCCGTTTATATTTGAGCCCTGGGATCTTCAACACATCTATCTGCCTGAACTATTCACCAAGGAGGAGATACTCTTTAGAAACCAACACTATAAAGAAGCTTCTCAAAAAGCCACCGTTGTCGTAACAGCGACAAAAAGTTCAAAATTCGATATTGTGCGTCATTATCAGATTCCTGCGTCCAAAGTCGCCGTCATCTATCGAGGGATTGAATCACAAGACATCAAGCCAATAGAGGAAAAGATTGCAGCAAGTGGCGATGGTGAACAGGTTTCCATGTACGACGAACCCTATGCCATTTATCCAGCCAAGCCGTGGCCTCATAAGAACCATGAGCGCCTCTTCGCTGCCTTAGCCAAACTGAGAAGTGAGTCTGGGCTTCGCATCCCACTCATCTGTACTGGACGAGCCGTTAAGGGCAAGGAAGGATTTCTTGAAGGCTTAGCAGAACAGTATGCCATCAGGGACCAGATTGATTGCACTGGTTATCTGTCAGAGCATGAGATCCAACACTATCTGGCAAACGCAAGGCTACTGCTGTATCCATCCCTCTTTGAAGGGCTTGGTATCCCATTGCTGGAGGCCATGGATCAGGGAGTCCCGATCGCTTGCTCCAACGTCTCCTGCATTCCCGAAGTCGTTGGGAGATCGGCAATCATGTTCAATCCGTACTCAATCGATGACATCGCCGCTAAGATATTAGCTGTTTGGTCAAATGATAGCTTAAGAATGGAATTGGCCATCAGGGGGAAACAACGATCAAAGGACTTCTCGTGGGAGCACGCCGCAAGTTCATTTCATTTGCTGTATCGGTTTATTGCGAGACGCCCACTATCCGAGCATGAGAGAATTGAGCTTCAGCGACTATTCTGCTAGAAGCCAACGGCAGCTCCTGATGTGTCTCACCACCCCAAATCAACAAAAGCGACAACAGACACTTAGGATCCAAGCTGAAGACTAGGCTTACATTTAGTTACTAAACTTTTACGCAAGAATGACCGACAACCAACTTTACCGAAGCTCAGATATTGGGGCGGCGTTCCAGCGCATGAACGCTCGTCAGATTGAAGTGAGAAGCTTGATAAATATTGGAGCCGGGAAGGGAGATGATATCGGCTTCTTCAGAAATCACTGGAGCCAACTGGACGCCTTGTTAATAGATATGGATGAAAGGTTTGTTCCCACATGGAACGAACTCTCACAGAGTTATCCCGGCGTCAAACATATAGTCTGTGGTGCAGGAAGTAAGGACACGGAGGGCTTCTTTCAGAAGAGCAACGATACTGGCGGCGCCCTCGGATCTGGAGACGGCAGCGGCGAGAACACCCACAAAACGCCGGTTCGCAGAATCGACACACTCGTCAAGGAATTCGCAATGCCAGGGCCCTTTTTTCTCAAGTTTGACACCCACGGCGTTGAGCTGGATGTTCTTGAAGGCGCTGCCGAAACCCTAAAGCAAACCAACTTAGTCATGATGGAGTGCTACAACTTCAAATTAAACTTTGTTGACGGGAAGAATCTTACGTTTGACGAAATGTCTCTGCATATGAAGTCAATTGGCTTTCGTTGCATTGACATGTGTGATCTGCTATTTCGGCCAGGCGACATGGCATTATGGCAGTTTCACATGATTTTTATTCGCTCCAGCCATCCGACATGGAATCGTAATAGCTACTCGACAAGGTAAACGCATGATGTGCATGTTGCGCTTGAAGCATGGCATGCGGGTCACGACACGACACCACCTCCCCCTCGGCCTCACACATAACCAAATCATTTAAGTAGTCATGACCCAATCAAGTTTCAAACAATTACTTGACTCTATCCGTCAACTAAAGGTTGAACTTTCGCCCGAAGAAAAACTACAGCTCGCCAACGAGCTTCATGAGATTCAGAAGCTGGACTATACCGATGGGGAATTATTTTTACACGCCGATTCGACTGTGGAACGAGATTTGAGATCTATTTCCTGCAGGAAGGAGCCGATGACTGTTGCATGGCTAAAACGGGAATTAAAACCTGGAGATGTCCTTTACGATATTGGCGCCAATGTCGGCGCGTATTCATTAATAGCATCCCATGCGTCCCAAAGGAAAGCAACAATATACGCTTTTGAGCCAAGTTTTCAGAATTTCAGGCAACTCTGCAGAAACATTATTTTAAACAATTGCGAAAGTAGCATTATTCCGTTTCAAATTCCACTTTGCAAAAAACACTGCCTAGATCGATTCCATTACCAAAACTTGGAATCAGGTGGCGCTCTTCATTCTTTTTCTCGCAACATTGATTACAAGTCTGAAGCCTTTGAGCCAGTTGTTTCATTGGGAATGCTCGGACTTTCACTCAATGACCTTGTAGAGATTCCGGGTGTGTTACTACCAGATTTACTCAAAGTCGATGTCGACGGCTTAGAGTACGATATCCTATTAGGAGCCTCAAATGTTTTGCAGAACAGTCAGCTGAGATCAATCTTGATTGAGCTCAATGAGGACTTACCTGAAGAAACACAAAACATTATCGACTTGCTTTATGCTCAAGGCTTGGTCCCACTAGAAAAACATAAGCTTCATCGCAATCTTCATAATTATATATTTGAACGAGATTCGAGCCGAGCCGAGGAATCTGTGCATGCTTCGGGAGTAAAGTTGGCGTCATCAAGAGAGAAGGGTTGGTAATCAAGTCAGTTTTTTGAAACTTGATATTGGCCCTGATGAAATGGAGTTAAAAGGATAATCTTGCAGTACACTAGAGGAGATGGCTTACATCGTCCTTTATGGCACTATCGCGGAACTAGATGGAGCAAAATTCCGCCCAGCTGCTCGAACCGACCCTTAAGAACCCCGGAGGGCGGTCAGATACCGGCGCAGAATTGGGGCCGCCAAACGGACAGCCTCCACCGAAGGGTGGGAGTATTCATCCCGGTAGAGTACTTCGCCACTAGGTGCGGTGTAGGTGCAAGAATCCTCAGGGCAAAAGACATTGAAGATGTCGATCACCTGGATCTTCCCCTGATGCTTCAGAGTCATCAGTACATCATCGAGATCCTGTCGCATTCGCAGCGTGCTGACCCGGTCAGGAATCCTGCAAGGACTGCCAAAGGGATGAAACCACTGCCTGACGGCGATCACGGGATCACAGTTCGCCTCGCGTGCAAGAGGTATTCCGTGGAGCACGGCCAACCGCACCCCCTTTGAGGCAAGTCTTGCGGAAAGCTTTTCTAGGCCTACCCTTAACTTCTGAAGCCTGTCCCTGGACAGACTAGTGGAATTGCTCGGCTGGAAAAACGGTGAAAGATCATTGATGAGGAAAACCCAGTCGCCTGGCAAGAGGCGCCCGGAAAGCTCCGGGATCACGTGGTTCCAGTACCAGTCATTGGCCTTTCCAAAGCGCCTGAGGCTGGGAATGTTCGGCACGGGCCAGGCCCCGGGAGAGGAGGTGATTGTCACTGCAAAGTCATCCACAAGAACCAGATCGTCGAACGCCTGCGTGAAGGCTACGGAGAAGGAGTTTCCCAGAACAAGCACCCGCTGGCGGGCGGTGGAAAAATTGCCGAGTGTGCACTCTGCAAGGGGAATTTCCTTGCCAGCTTCTGAATCATCCTCGAGATAGCATGGCTTGCCCGCCCAGACGTAACCCCGCTCGTGCAGCCGATCCTTCTGAACCTGAAGACGATAGGGATCCTTAAGCGAGTTCGGCCCTACTGCGACCAGAGAAGGAGTCCGTCCCGCATAGAGTGAGAGAATCTTATTCACCAAGGTAGATAGCAGGCCCGCCGCGAGAAAAGAGGACACGAGGGCAACTCCAATTGAGAGCAGGCGGAAGGCAGATGTATCGCAACGGCGAAACGGCGTTTCGATTTAGCGTAAAGAAGCTACCGCCAGGAGTAACATCACCCCCACCTGGAAAGGCACGGTCCACCAGTGAATGCCAATGGTCCAGCGACTCAGGGAGATCACCCCCCAGTGCCAGAGATAGAGAGAATAGGGAATTAGCCCCAGAAACACTACTTTGGGGTGGGCGAGCAACGTGAAAGCAGCAGTACCTGGTCGCAGACTGGCGATCAGTAGGGCAGTCAACACCACAACGGCGATGGTGCCCCGACCCGGAACGGTGTGGCCATCGCCGACAGGATCAGCAGCAAGAGCAGGAGGGGAGGAACATGCCGCAGCAGTGGGAAGGAACCAGAACGGGAAGGATCCTTCCGCTGCAGAACCAGAAAGAGAAGGCAGCCTGCACCGAGCTCCCAGAAGCGTGCTGGCATCGAGAAGTAGGCCATGGGCTCGTCCAGGCGCTGGAACGCCAGAAAAACCACAAAGGAGGCAAGGGAAAGGACTGCTGTTGCCCAGAAAAGCCTTCGGGCTCCTGCTTCTGTCGTGCGGATGAAACCGCTGAACCAGAGCAGGAAGGGAAACAAGAAACAGAACTTTTCTTCTACCCCAAGGGACCAAGTATGTGTGAAAACATTGAGTTCTGTGGAAGTTGCGAAGTAGTCGGTTGCCTGACCCTGAAGAAAAATATTCGAGAAACCGAAGAGTGAAGTGGGGTTGCCCCAGTTTCTTGGACAGGTCGATAGGAGTCACGCCATGACCCTCAGACTGTCCATCGATGACAAACCTGACCAAGACCAGACGCCGGTTCACGCCTCTGCAGAAGCAGGAGGCCATTGAGTTCTGCCTCAGTGAGGGCCTCAGCTGCACGGCTGTGGCTCAGCGACTTGGCATTCCCATCAGCAGCCTGGCCAAGTGGGTCAGACAGGCCCGCATTGATCGGGGTGATTTCGGACCCAGCGACCAGGGCCAGCTCACCACCGATGAACGTGGCGAACTGACGCGGCTGCGCCAGGAGAACCGTGAGCTCCGGAGGGAGAAGGATTTTTTCAGGCTGGCGGCAGCACACTTTGCAAAGGAGCAGCTGCCGCCGAGAGGTTTCGCCTGATCGAGGCGCTGTGTGAGCGCTTCTCCATTGCCTGGCTCTGCGGCCAGCTGGGAGTTGCCCGCAGCGGCTTCTATGCCTGGCGTCAACGGCAGCAGAACCCCGGCCCAAGGGCCCAAGAGAACGCTGCCATGGCCCCCCTCTGCGAGCCACTGACCAGGGCCAGCGCCATCAGCGCGGTGCTGTCACCTCAGGAGCAGAGCTCCCGGGATGCGGCGTTGGAAACTCCAGAGGATGTCCAGGCGATCCTTGGCCTCACCGCGGCTGGCTGGGGCCGCCGGCGGATCGCCAAAGAACTGGGCTGCTCGCCTGAAACCGTCCGTAAGTACCGCCGTCAAGGAGGCTGGGAGTCCTACGGCACACCCCGGCGGATCGGCGTTCTTGATGGCCAGTACGACTGGCTCAAGGAGCGGTTCCTTGCCCACAACGGCAATGCCGATGTGGTGCGCCAGGAGCTGGCCAGCGAGAAGGGCATCGCCGTGTCACTGCGCACCGTGGAACGGGCGGTGGGGCAGTGGCGGCAGGAGTTGCGGGCTGCAGCGCTGGCGACAGTGCGGTTTGAGACGCCGCCGGGCAAGCAGCTGCAGGCGGATTTCGGTGAGACCTATGCCCGCATCGCTGGTGAACGGGTCAAGGTGCACCTGTGCGTGCTGACCCTGGGCTACTCGCGGCGGCTGGTGGTGCGGGCCTACCGGCATGAGCGCCAGGCCAACTGGTTACTCACCATGGAGGAGGCCTTCCGCCACTGGCGGGGCGTACCGACTGAGGTGTTGTTTGACAACGCCCGCGCCCTGGTCAAGGAGCACGATCCGGGCCGTCAGGTGCTGGTGTTCAACGAGCGGCTCGATGCCTTTGCCCGCTACTGGGGATTCCTTCCCAAAGCCTGCCGGCCCTACCGGGCCAGGACCAAGGGGAAGGACGAGCGCGGCGTCGGTTACGTCAAGAAGAACGCCGTGGCCGGCAGGGAGTTCGCCAGCTGGCAGGCGCTGGAAGCCCATCTCGAGCAGTGGTGCCGGGAGGTGGCCGACGTTCGCATCCACGGAACGACCGGTGAACAGCCGGTGGTGCGTTTCCAGCGGGAGGAGGCCGCTGCCCTGCAGCCGTTGCCCCATAAGCCGTCGTTCCTGGCGGAGCGGGAGCTGGTGCGGGTGGTCCACAACGACGCCTGCGTCGAGGTGGAGGGCAACTGGTACAGCGTCCCCTGGAAGCTGCTCAAACAGCGGGTGAGCGTGCTGCTGCGCGATCAGCAGGTGCTGATCCGCCATGGTGGCCGGGTTGTCGCCCGCCATGAACGAATGGCGGCCAATCGACGTCATCGCTCCGTGCTGCGGGGGCACTGGGATGGCCTGGTGCCAGCGCCGCAGCAGGACTTGGCCGAACGGTCACTGCCCTCAGCCGATGGCGCCAGCTGCGTTGGGTCCGCCTCAGCCACGTCCCCGCCCTGTGGGGGCGGAACGCGGCGGCGGACCGGCGTGATGCGCAGCTCAGAACTGGCGCGCTCCCTGGCGGTCTATGCCGCCGAGGTGGGCGAGGAGGTGGCGGTATGAGCCCAACGAAAACCGGGCAGCCGGATCGTCGCCTGCAGCCGATGGCCACGATGCCGCCGATCCCCGTAGAGGAGCTGGACGACATGCTCAGCCGCCTGCGGCTGACCGCCATTCGCGATCAGCTCGACAACCTGCTCGAGGAAGCGGCCCGCAAGGAGCTGAACTTGCGTGAGGCGTTGACCTGGCTGTGTGCGGCGGAGATCGCCCGCAAGGACCAGCGGCGAATCGCGATGGCGATGAGCATCGCCAAATTCCCGTTCGTGCGGACGATGGAGGGGTTTGAGTACGAGGCCCAGCCCTCGCTCGATCCAGGCCAGATCCGGGAACTCGCCACCTGCCGCTGGGTCGCCAACGGCGACACCCTGCTGCTGCTCGGTCCGCCAGGAGTAGGCAAGACCCACCTGGCCGTCGCCCTGGGCCGTGAGGCAGTGAGCAAGGGCTACACCGTGCAATACGTCTCGGCGATGGAGCTGATCTCCACCCTCGCCCGGGCCCACAACCAGACGGCGCTGGAGGCCCGGCTGAGCCAGTACGGCAAGAGCAAGCTGCTGATCATTGACGAGCTGGGCTACCTGCCGCTGGAGCCCGATGCGGCACACCTGTTCTTTCAGTTGATCTCACGCCGTTACGAGCGCGGCAGCGTCTTGATCACCTCCAACCGCCCCGTCATGGAGTGGGGCGAGGTGTTCGGTGATCAGGTCGTCGCCACCGCGATCCTCGATCGCCTACTGCACCACAGCCATGTGCTGACCGTACGGGGCGACAGCTACCGGCTGCGCGAGAAACGCCGCTCCGGTCTGATCAAGAGCAGCAGTGCCGTGAGCACCATCCCAGCCACCGGGGAGGAAGGGAGCCCATGAGCATCCCGTTCCTCCCGATCCACCCCCTTTCCCAACGACTGATGAGCAAGACCTACCGGCGCCGGCTACGGCGTCAACAAGCCGGCGCTACAGCCCCACAGGGTGGGCCAGTTTTCGTGTCGCCGGAGGACCAATTCCGGATGTCGCTTGACACGCAGCAGCAGCTTCTGCTCCAGCCGCCGTTTCACATGGCCGTGGGGTGCCTCGATGATGCCGTTCTCATGGGCCACACCACGGTTGTTGCGGCTGGGCGAAAGGCCGTAGTGGTTGCAGAGGCCCTGGTAGCGGGGGTGATGTCGATGGCATAGCTGCCGTCTCGGTTACGGCTGGCGGCAGATAAGCGATCGGTGCGTAGCTCTTTAGGCACACCGCCGCAGGCGGCCAGGGCGTTCTGCAGTCCTTCTGAGAGGGCGACAAAACTCTCGCCACCATGGATCACCTGGCCGTAGGCCCAGCCGCTCCAGGCCAGGCGGTAGTGGAACAGCAGATGCGGAAAGGGCTCACCGCGCAGGGTGATCTCAACCCGCTTGACCTTGGTGAAATCGCAGAAGCCGATCTCTCCAGGCTGATAAGCCAGCGGGAACATCACCTCGGGCGCCGGGCCATGGAGGGCCTTCCAATGCTGGACCCGCCGTTGCAGGGTGCGTTTGAGCAAACTCCAGTCCTGATCTGGCTTTTGCTCCTGCAGGTGCTCCAGCAGCGTGGTGGGCGTGAGGGCCGGATGGCGTTCAAGCAGGGGCACCAGGAAGGGCTCCCACACCTCAGCCAATGGGTCTGGACGCCGCCGACCACGGGGCTTGGCGGCTTTGGGTTGGATGCGGCCGCGATCAATCCGGTGGGGACTGCTCACCGAAATGCCCGCCGCAGCGGCAGCCACCTGCTGGCTGCCGCTGACTCGTCGCTTGGACATGTACAGCGCAATCTGTTGAACGGTGAGGGGAGCAGGCATGGCCCGGTGCCCTGCGCATGGCAACCGGATTCAGCTCAGCCCCTCAAGAGCGGTCAACCTGTTTGGCGCGACCCCTCAACCAGATTGTCGTCGGACACTGCCATCACCACTGAGGTGGCCGCGGTGTTCGAGCAGCACCGCGGCTTCTATGGCGCCCCTCGGATCCATCAGGAACTGAGGGCCACTGGTCGCTTGGTGGGCCGGCACCGCGTCGCCCGGCTCATGCGTCGGGCTGCACTCAAGGCCATAGGCGAAGCCTTCTCCGTAGCCGCAGGCTCTCGAAGAGAAGGAGTAGACCAGGCGCGGTTTCAGGCCATGCCGCAACAGTGGCAGCAAGGCCGCTGGGGTGGCTGAGAACCTGCTGCAGCAGGAATTCACGCCCCCAGAGCCGAACCGCTGTTGGGCAGGTGACATCACCTACATCCGCACCAGCAGCGGTTGGCGTTATCTCGCGGTTTGGATCGATCTGTACAGCCGCCGCGTGGTCGGCTGGGCCATGGCCGCCACCATGGAAGCCACATTGGTGCTGGAGGCCCTCAATCGGGCCCTTGGGCACCGCCAGATCGAACCGGAACAGCTTTTGATCCACACGGACCAGGGCAGCCAGTACCGGGCTACGGCCTACCGGCAGCTGCTGGAGAGCCGCCAGATCAGCTGCAGCATGTCGGCCAAGGGTTGCTGCTGGGACAACGCTGTGGTGGAAAGCTTTTTCTCCACCCTCAAACACGAGCTCGACCTTGATGAGGACGCTGAAGCCCTGCACACGCCCCAGCAGCTGCAGCGTTATCTGGCCTTCTGGATCGACGGTTACTACAGCCGTGAGCGACGTCACTCAACGATCAGCTACCTCAGCCCGATCGACTACGAGCAGCAGTTCATCGCTACCCGTACAGTCATCTCCGCGGGGCCCTGATCACTGTCCACAGAATCGGGGTAACTCCAAAGCAATACCCGTACGCAGGGAGAGATGTGGATCAGGATTAAAGAGGGAGATCAACAGGCTCGTGATCAGCACGAACACAAGCAAGGCAGGGATCAGACGCTTGACACGACGGGAATAGAATCCCAGGAGAAAGTCGCCGAGGTCCTTGCTTGATCTACCGGCCAGGGAGGAAGTGATGACAAAGCCGGAAATCACAAAGAAGATATCGACTCCTAGATATCCCCCCGGGTAGATTGACTTATTGAAGTGATTGATAATGACTGCAACCACGGCAACGGCCCGCAAGCCATCGATCTCAGGGCGATAATGGGCCTTCGCCTGGACAACTTCATCCCGAGAAACAAGCATTTGCAAGGGAGAAGCTTTCATGTTCTCCTCCATCCGCATCGGGGCCAAGGTACAAATTATCTCAGGTCATCACTCTACCATGCATGCTTTGGAAGAATTGGTTACAGGAAAGCTACTCGGGTGGGTTATCCCCTTCCTAGAAGTGCCGCCCTCCGAAACCAACCTGGGCGACAACTATCTTGGATGTGCAGCTTCTCACACGGAAGGATAAGGACTTGATCCCTGATCACCTCATGGTTGGCTACGAAGTTATCGGTATATGGCCCCCTTTGCCTTAGTGCAGGCCCTCAAATGACCTCCAATCAGCTCTCCTTCGCTACGTTAACAGAAACGAATCGTATAGCTTCGCCAAGCTCATAAGTGGTAGGACTACACAACATCCCGCTGCTCATGGTATGTCTAATCACCTGCTTGGCAGTGCGCATCTTGCAGATGATCTGTTCTCCTACGGAGAAGCCAGCGGCATCGGGCATCTGGGGCGAGCGTGTCATGGCAGAGTGACCAGCCACCCTGGCCGACTGAGGAGTCTCTTTCACTCTGGACCGAACTCCAAGGCCCAGGACAGCAAGCCGACTCAACCTGGTCTCCATACGTAAATTCTTTCAGTAATAAATAACGATTCTTGGTGCAGCGGCTGTTGTCCGACGATGATCGACAATAACTTCAGCACGTTTTCTTTTGGTCGGCTCACCGGACTCACTTGCTCGTTTACGGCGCAAACTCAGTTCCGGTGAGCCCGTCTACGGAGCAATCCTGCAATTGGCCTGCCCTACGGTGGCGGCCTTGCTGTCCTCCCAGGGGTTCGACTGGATTTGGATCGATACCGAACATGGTTCAATATCTGTTGAAACGGTTCAGATGATGATCCAGGCCAGCCAGGGTACAGACGCCGTGCCCCTTGTACGACTGGCCGAGAATTTCAGCTGGATGGCCAAGGCCCATCTGGATGCAGGTGCCATGGGGATCATCACGCCCATGATCAATTCCGCAACGGATGCGTGCGATTCAGTTGCCGCCCTGAGATATCCACCTCAGGGGATAAGAGGATTCGGCCCAGCCATGGCACCGACCCGCTGGAGAACGAAAGATGCGAAATCCTACGCGGCAGTCGCCGACCAAGAGATCCTGGCCATTGCGCAGATCGAACACATCACCGCCGTGGACGCCATTGACGAGATCGTGGCTGTCCCTGGCCTTGATCTTGTGTTCGTGGGCATGTATGACCTTTCCGCAAGCCTCGGACTACTAGGCCAAGTAGATCATCCAAGCGTCGTTGCGGCAGCACACCGTGTTCTGGAATCCGCCCAGAGGGCAGGAGTAGCAGCCGGGGTGATCGCACTGGAACCCGAGGCCATTCGGCAACGGCGAGAGGAGGGATTTCAGTTCATTGCCGTGACTACAGATACCGTCCTGCTCAGCGAAGGTGCGTGTGGTCTGCTAAATGAACTGCAACGCTGAGGTTCGATCAGGAGAGAAGTGTGACCTGCTCCGGAGTGGTGGAAGGAAGGAGGTTGTCGATCCCGGCATCAATGCCGTAAGCAGACTCAACCCGAACCCGATCATTGGCATGGGGAGTGGAGGCCTCAATTAGAACGCAGTCGGTGATGGCTTCCTCCTGGTGGACCGATCCAGGCGGAAAACGAAAGCCAGTTCCTGGGCCGACCAACTTCTCAACAAGTTGTCCACTCCCATCGTCGTACCGCAGGAGCATGGTGCCGCTGACAAGATAGGCACTTTCATCCTTAAAATGGTGATACTGGAGGCCTCCGCGAGAGCCCGCATGGACGAAGAGACGCTTAAGCGAATACTTACCTGGAGAGAGTGCAATGAGAGTCTCAGTCCCCCACGATCTCGCTCCCATGTCTCTCGGTGCTGGAAATTCTGGAGTCGGGATGGAGCCTGGCATCCTGGGATTATGAAAGCAGAACATTACCAGCATACCAGTCCCCATTTTCGAGAGTAGAGAACAAAAGACCAAACAGCGGAGAGGAATGGCAACAGGCGGGTTCGGTTGTAACGTGCCCAATGGTGATAAACCGTAACCGTGGGACAATGAACGCAGGGTCCATACGATGCGAGCCTGCGCGTGAGATCAGCGTCCTCGAGATAAAGAAAGAAAGCAGGGTCGAACCAACCAGCACGATGAAGTCGATCTGTACGGCAAAGCATGAAAGCTCCAGAAAGATATGTGGAAGAAACCAGCGAACTGCCATAAGCCACTCCACGCATTTCATACCAGTCGTTGTACCTACCCAAGACCCTGAAGTAGAGCGGCCCTAGAACAGCCCTACCTATCTGGGCAAGCAAGGTGGGATTCCTCTTGCATAGCCGCTGCAAATGATTAGGCGGTCGCACATCGCATATCAAAGGCTGGATCATCGACAGCGAAGGGAACTCCTCCAGTAGACCTATTAGGGTCTGGAGGACTGAAGCATCTGGAAAGACAATGTCAGGATTAAGGATCAGATGAAAAGCACCCAATTCTAGATTTCGGACAAGATTATGTGCCGCTCCAAAGCCAATATTTCTCCCGCCCAAGTGCAGATAGTGGAGTCGAGGATCCGTGGGTAAAATCGACCCTAGACCAAACTCTCTACTATTGTCTACGATATACAGTGGGCCGCTTATCCCGGATGAGAGCAAACCATCAATGCACTCCAACAACCGCTCGCCATAAACACGATCTTCTGCAGCTCGATAAGTGACAATCGTCGAACTGATCGGGAGTAGTCGATGCATAACAGGTTCGATTGCCGAGAGAACCAGACAGCTGCACAGGGCTTAGCGTAGGGGTAAGATGGTGAGTGTCATCACATCTCCATGCGATCCTCGTACTCTGGCAACAACCAAGTTCTCAGCAAGCATTGCCTACAAGATGATCCCAAGAGCCAGTGCATTACACCCGGTTACCAATGAAGCTTAGCCTCAGGAAGCAACTGAAGCTTCTTCCGGGCCTCAGCAGTCTCTGGAGTCGCACGATTCTGCCGGCACGCTTGAGACGTCGTGCCAACAGCGCGTTGGAACTCTTCTCTAAAGCACAGGATCGTCCTCCACTGAGTGATTATAGCAAAAGGCGCATCCTGATTGCCAGTTCAATTCTAGGCAACGTAGACATCTCAAGCCTGGACATCTGTCTAGGAATACGGCTGCAGAGACAAGGCGCTTCAGTGGCTTTTCTTATCTGTGATGGCAGTTTATCTGCTTGTGCACTCTGTGAAAAGGAGCGGTTTCACAGCGAAAAGGAGTTTTCTCGGAAAGGACCAGGACACACCTGCGCTTACTGCTCAGGAACATTCAATACCTACATCCATAATCATTTCCAGGTATTCACCTATATGCATGCCAGCGGACAGGGCCAATCGGACATAGAAGGATGGGTACAGAGGTTCCTCGAAGGGAAAGAAAGCTTCTTCCACGGAGTCCCAATCAGTGAACACGTTCGTTCCGGCCTCATTCGTTTCTATGGAAAGGTTGTTGAGCCAAGCCAGATTCCTGCCTCAATCGTTCGTCGATTTGCCGAAGCCGCCTGTCAAACAGTCCTGCGAATGGAATCAATTCTTGAGATCTTCTCCCCGGAAGTCATCGTGGTGAACCATGGTCTTTATGTTCCTCAGGGAGTGATCGTAGCCACCGCGCATGCTCATAAGATCCGAGTTGTGACTTGGCACAAGGGCTATCGGCGCCATACTATGCTGCTAAGCCACGGTGATACTTACCACCGACAACTCATTGAGGAAGAAAATTCCACCTGGGAGAACTACGCTCTCAGCGAGAATGAACGGCTTTGGCTGGCAAACTACATGACCTCACGCCGGTCTGGAGAACAGGACTGGATCTCCTTCGTGCACAAGAATGCCGAATCAAAGGCTCCTGAGCTTTCGAGCAACATCGATGGCCCCCTTGTCTCTGTCCTCACAAACGTAGATTGGGATGCCCAAGCCCACTTTAGTGCCAACACCTACAGCGACATGAAAACCTGGCTCCAGGATATCGGCCGCTGTGCGGAGAAACTTCCAGGCACGAGATTCGTGGTGAGAATCCATCCGGCCGAAGTGACGGGTCGAAGGATGGCTACAACGACTTCTGCAGATGAACTCCGCGAGACCGCCAACCGCTGCACCAATCTTTCTATCATCAGTGCCGACCAACCCATCAGCACCTATCAGCTCCTGGAGTCCAGCGATCTGGTGATCGTCTATGCCACCAAAACGGCTGTCGAGGCCGCTTACCTCGGCAAGCCCGTACTAATCTGCGGTGAATCCTGCTTACGGGGCAAAAATGTGGGTCGCGATCTCCAACGAGGTGAAGATCTGCCCACGGTTGTGAAGGACATGTTGGAAAATCGAACTCCTCCCTGCCAAGAACGTGCCGAACGGTATGCGTTCCATCTATTCAGGCGACGGATGATCGAGTGGGAACTTCTCACTGCATCCGAAGCCAGCGATGGCGAAAAGGCAATTTTGGACGGCATTGCATTTGGGTCACCCTTTCATGCAGCATCTGATCATTGATTTCAGCTACGCCAAAGATGGAGGATACCTGAAAGGGACCTTTCAGTATGGTATTGAACTGGCCAAATCCTTGAGTATGCAAGTTCTGCCTTTTCCAATCGAATGCGTGGTAAGCGGGCCTGCCAACGCTGCATATCTCAGCATGCGCCTCTCTGACTATGACGTCAGCATACGCTCCATACAACTGCCGCAGATGCTCTGGTGTCGCTACTTGAGCAGACAAATCTATTTCATGCGGAACGGCAAAACAGACAACATTGTGATCTCAATCGGTTCATGCGGAGTCTTCGGTAGTGCCCACAATGTTGTGGTCATCAATGATCTCTACTGGCAGGACATGCCAAGGGTTTACCGATTCAGTCAATATCTTTACTATAAGCTCATCGTCGCCGCCAATCTGCGCTGGGCAGATCTACTGCTCGTCACCACCTTCACCAATAAAAATCGAGTCGACCAACTTCGCAGCAGACCTGCCGCCACTAGTTTCGTTCTCTACTATCTTCTGAAAGGAACCTCAAGGAGTCTGGGAATTGCTGAAGACTCGCAGATGGAGAAGACCGAGTTTCTAGAGCGTTCAGAGTTCTCGATCTTGACCGTTGCAGCCAACACCGCCAACAAGAATCTATCTGGCGTCCTCGCTGCCTATCGACTGCTGTTAAGGACAGATTCCAGATGGCAACTGACCATCGTTACCGACGCAGCAAATGCTGTTCAGGAATTAGCTCGGCCCTTGAGCCATGGATTGCGAGTGCTGGAAAGGGTCTCAGAGGCCGAGCTACTCGATCTCTACCGCAAGAACTCTTACTACTGGCAGCTTTCCTTTGTGGAGGGGTTCGGCCTTCCCCTGATCGAGGCCCTAAACGAGAACTGTCGTATCATCTGCAGCGACCTGCCCGTATTCCGGGAGATCCTGGGCGATGCCGCCTCCTACGTGAACCCGAGTGAGCCCGACTCCGTGGCCTACCTCTGCCAGCACTGGCCTCGAGCCCAGGGAGGGCCTTCTAGCCAGGCAGTTTTCAAGAGAATGGAACAATCCAACCGCAGCGAACTAGGGCGTCTCACCGAACAGCTAAGGCTGTGGCACAGTGAAGCATGTTAAACTGAGTAAGATCTACATCCGCTGATGCTTAAAAATCTGCGAACGTCCCATCAACCCCTGATCATTGCCGAGGTGGGCCAGAATCACCAGGGACAACTGGAAAACGCCCTTGAATATATTCATCGCTTCACTGCAGCCGGAGCCGATGTCATTAAATTTCAGACCAGGAATAATCGCTATCTCTTTTCCGAAGCCGCCTATAATAAGTCATACGATAGTGAAAATGCCTTTGGTCCCACCTATGGAGAACATCGAGAGCAACTTGAACTGACTCCTAAGGAGAAGCAAATTCTGCGCTCCAAATGCCGCGAGGCCGGAGCCTTATTTATGTCGACGCCGTTTGATGAGCACAGCCTTCAATTACTGGTTGATCTGGAAACCGACCTACTGAAAATCGCCTCATTCGACATCGGAAATTTGCCATTCATCGATCGCATCGCCGCCACTGGCATTCCTGTGGTGGTGAGTACGGGAGGGGCAACCGAGGAACAGATTAGAAGTAGTGTCGACACAATTCTGCGCCATCACGACGAAATCGCTCTACTGCATTGCGTCTCCGAGTATCCCTGCGAGTATAACCATCTCGGGCTGCATCAGATTGAGCGCTTTCTCAACGACTATCCCGACATCACGATCGGCCTCTCCGACCACTTCAATGGGATCGTCAGTGGCCCTGTGGGCTATATGTGCGGAGCACGTGTTTTTGAAAAACACGTCACTCTCAATCGATCCTGGAAGGGAACCGACCATAGCTTTGCTTTGGAGCCCGATGGATTCCGGCGTTTCACCCGTGATATCAAGCGAATTCCCGCGATGATGACACCCAAACCCAAGGAAAGCCTGGGAACCGAACCGGTGTTCCAGAAGCTGGGGAAATCTTTGGCCGCCAGGGTGCCATTGAATCCAGGGGATCAGATCACCCTAGAGAAGGTCACAGGCAAGATTTTTGATAAAACCCACATACCCGTGCGGGAAAGCAATACCATGCTTGGCCGAAGGGTTATTCACAAAATCGACGAGGGAATGCCCATCAGGCACGAAGACTTGGCAGACTCTGATTGAAATAGTTACTTTCAGCGATTTACTCGGATTGCTTTCATCAACCTCTCGGCTTTACCCAGCCGCAACACATGATCCGCCGCCGCGATCTAAGCACCATCCGAATCATCTTCTATGACTTTGACGGGGTGTTCACCGATAATCATGTTCTCGTTGATTCCAATGGAATCGAACACGTACGCTGCTCCAGGCTGGATGGTTTCGGTATCTCGCGATTGCGCTCGATGGGGGTGCTTCAGTTGATCGTCTCCACAGAGATAAATCCAGTAGTGAGCCGCAGGGCAGAGAAACTCCTTCTCCCTGTTCATCAATCCGTTGAGGACAAGGCTGAGGTTGTCGCCAAGGTTTGCGCCGAGCATGGCATCCTCTTGGAACACGCTGCCTTCGTCGGCAACGACATCAACGACATCGATGCCATGAAGGCCGTCGGCATCGCTTTCGCCGTGGCGGACGCCTTCCCCCAGTCCTCGAGCATGCCGATTTCATCACTATTCGCCTGGGGGGACACGGTGCCGTCCGTGAGATATGCGACCTGATCGGAGACGCCATCGAGGCGGCCCGTTCCCCAGGTTCATGACGCGGCTCGCTCTGATCCCAGCCCGTAGCGGCTCGTCCCGCCTGCAGGATAAAAATGTGGCTCAGCTTGGCGGCCATCCCCTTATGGCTTACAGCATTGCCACAGCCTTGGAGAGCGGCTGCTTCGATACCGTTCACGTCGTTACCGACAGCGAGAACTATGCAGACATCGCCCGTTCCTACGGAGCCAGGGTGCCCGGTCTGCGCCCCGAGTCGACCGCTCGATCCGACTCTCCGGACATCAGCTGGGTGCGTTGGTTCTTCGAATCAGGTTTCGTGGACGGGCCGATCGAGTACTTTTCGATCCTGCGTCCAACGAGCCCCTTTCGTCAGGCTGACACCATCCGGCGAGCTTTCGCGGTTCTCCAGGAAAACCACCGTGCCGATTCGGTCCGGGCAGTGGAGAAAACCAGCCTCCATCCCGGCAAGATGTGGAGGATGAATGGACCGTTTCTGACGCCGCTTCTACCTTTCGATCAGGTAGGTACCCCCTGGCACAGTTCACAGATGGCCGCGCTGCCCACCGTTTATGTGCAGAACGCAAGTTTGGAGATCGCTCGCTACTCTTGCTTTGCAGAAACCGGTTCGATTGCTGGGCATCTCGTCGCCCCTTTCCTTACCACAGAGATGGAAGGCTTTGACATCAACTATCCTCTTGATCTGGAGATTGCCTGTCGACGGATAGAGAGCGGAGAATGGATACTTCCGGAGATAGGCTCTCCAGCGGCAGGGTCTACCTAAGGAGTCACCTTCCGCAGAGCGCCATAGGAGGTTGCGAACAAACGACCTTTTTGAGTGAGATTTCCCAGGCTACACTTTTCCTTCCAAGCTAATATTGAATGATCACTTCTCAGCGGTTCATTCCTCCCAGATAGTCGATTACCCTATCTCTTAGAGTGCGGAACTGGTGGCCAGGGTAGTAACCCGAAATACATCTTCTCCTTAGTTTCGACTGCCCTTAGGTTCCAGTGCAGCGATCCCTGAGGCTTCTCTTGTTCTCTGGGCCGATGTCAGAACACGATGTGCTTCTACGACTCCTGGATGCTCTACCTCCCGAGGTCAGAGCAAAATGGCGTCCACCGAGAAGTCCCCTTTCTGTGCATGGGTTTCAATTGAGATGCTTCCATCAGCGCCTTGAGGAACCCGCCCAAGGCGAACTCATTGAGTAGGCAGGCGGTCACGATTTTTGGTGAACATGATCGGGTTACAAATCGCATCGTCACTGCTGAGGTTGACGAACCAGCGCAGCATCAGATTGCGGTCGAGATGCTCAAGATTACAGGCGCTCAGAACGTATCCCATAAAACGCCTGAACAGCGAGGCGAGCAAGATCTCCTCGGGTGGGATCGATGGACAACTTTGTTAGGGTTACAACTTACAGAAGATGGGATTAAGAAATCAAGGGTCTAATCAGCCAGCTTCCGAATCCGGCACCCGATGGTTGGCCAGCATCCGCTCCTCAGTCAAAATATAGAAGTACACGGAATGAGTGGACTCCTGCTGGTCTCGCATCACGGCTGACACGAGTGTCTAATTTTCACAGAGTTGATTGGATTATTCAGAGAACTCATGAGGATTCCGACCGGCAACCACGCCATCAAGCTCCCCATCGCAAGTGCCTGCAGGGCGTAGCACCAGCCCAGATTGCTCTTGATGCCCGCCCGCTCCAGGGCCTGCTGCAGGGTGTCGGTGGTCAGCACCCCGAAGATCACGGGGATTCCCGTCTCCCGCGCGACGGCGGCCACCCCCTTGCTGGCCTCGGCCACCACCACTTCGAAATGGGGTATATCGCCACGAATCACAGCCCCCAGGGTGATCACCACCTGGTAGCGGCCACAGGCGGCCAGGCGCTAGGAGCCTGTTGCGCGTAGATCAGCGGCCGAGCTCTCCACAGACGCCCATAAATCTGCCCAGATCCCAGTGACAGCAATGGGTCTGGCCACCAGAATGGGGCATGCAGAAGCCCAAGTCCTTCCGCCCCTGGCAGCCGGAGCAGACCACCCTGCTGCCGCCATCACCGAGTGATTGGCTCTCGGATGATCACCAGGTGTATTTCCTGCTTGATCTGGTGGATGAGCTGGATCTATCACAGGTCCTGATCCCCGCTCAGAGCAAAGATCCACGTGGGGAGAAAGGGTTTGACCCCAGGATGATGACGATGTTGCTGCTTTACGCGTACTGCGTGGGCATCGTCTCCTCCCGCAAGATCGAGCGGGCCTGCTACGAGGACCTGGCCTTCCGGGTGCTGACGGGCAACCAGCAGCCAGACCACAGCCGCGTCAGCGAATTCCGGCGCCGCAACCTCGATGCCCTGAGGGGTCTATTTGTTCAGATCCTGCGCCTGTGCCAGAAGGCCGGCATGGTGAGCCTCGGCCATGTGGCCCTTGATGGCACCAAGATTCAGGCCAATGCCTCCAAGCACAAAGCCATGAGCCACGAGCGCATGCTCAGGGCGGAGAAGCAGCTGCAGCAGGAGATCAATGCCTTGATGCGCAAGGCCGAGATCCTTGATGCCCAGGAGGATCGTCGCTACGGCAAGAGCAACCGCGGCAGCGACCTGCCCGACGAACTGCGGCGGCGGCAGGATCGGCTGGCCAGGATCCGTCAGGCCCGCAAGGAGATGGAAGCGGAGACCGCTGCTGCTGCAGCGCGTCAGCGGCACGAGGAGGCAGAAGCGGCCAGGGCCCAAGCCACTGCCGCGCAGGACGCGGAGGCATCGCCAGCAGAGCAGGCCGAGCTGAACAAGAAAGCCGAGGCGGCAGCAGCAAAGGCCAAGGCTGCCCGGGAGGCTGCGATCAAGGCCGCCGAGGTCGCTGGCGTGGAGCCGCCGGATCTGGAGCCACTTGCTGCTGACGCGATGCCACACCGTGGTCTGGCCCGGAAAGCCGACGGCACCCCAACCACCAAGGCCCAGCGCAACTTCACCGATCCCCAGAGTCATCTGATGCAGTCAGGTGGGTCCTATCTGCAGGGCTACAACTGCCAGTTGGCGGTGGACAGCGACCACCAGGTGATCGTGGCGCTCGGGGTGAGCAGCCAACCGCCGGACGTCGAGCACCTGGAACCCATGCTGGAGCGCATCGCCGCCAGCGCCGGTGCACTGCCCACGGTGATGACGATGGATGCGGGCTACTGGAGCGAGGCAAACGCCAACGCCTGCACCGATCAGGGCATTGATGGATACATCGCCACCGGCCGCCTGCCACACGGCCAGCCGCCACCGCCCAAGCGAGGACCTTTAGCCAGAGACGCCGATGCAAAAACCCGCATGGCCCGCAAGCTCAGAAGCAAGAAGGGCGCCAAGATCTACGCCCAGCGCAAGGCGATCGTGGAGCCGGTAAATGGGCAGATCAAAGAAGCCCGGGGCCTACGCCGATTCCTGCTGCGGGGTCTGGAGAAGGTGAACAACGAGTGGCATCTGATCGCTGCCACCCACAACCTGCTCAAGTTGTTCAGGTTCAGGCGATCACAGCAACAGGCGCTGGTGGCAGCATCGGGATGAGTGGCAGCAGAAGCGTTGGCCGGTGTAGCAGCGGCTGACTGAGGCCCATCGATGGGGCCCGGACAGCAGAAGGACGGAGTCTCAGCTATTCAGCTCAGGGGTCGATCCGCTGTGGCCAGGGGTTCGCTGCTCAATTGGCAACAAACTCCTAGGCGATCAGAGGGATCTCAACACTGCAGGGCACCCAGGCCACATCGATGCCGTGGCACCGGCTTGGACCGAGTCCTAAAATCTGTACAACGTGTACTTTTAGGACTGGGCCGAAGTGGCGGCGGCCGTGTTGCTGCGACCTCTCGCCGTTGGATGGGGCGCAGCAGAGCTCCCAAAGAGTCGGAATTTGCAAAGAGTTCGCTGAGGGATCACTCCATCACGGCAGCAGCACGCTGATGGGCCGGCTTTAAGCGCTGATTCTGACGAAATGAACCAGCATGATCGGATAAAATCCGATCATGCCGTCAAAAACAGACAATCTGGACCATCCGCTTCGGCGCTTCGGGGCTGTGCCGCTGGCACGGGACGTGCTCGATGAAGCACTCAGCGGTTACCGGCAGCCCAACGACAAGGTGAGTGAATGGCTGCGGGAAGGGGCACTGCAGCCGCTGCGACGCGGGCTCTACCTGGCGGGGGCGCCCCTGCGAACCAGCCCGGCTTGCCTGCCCCTTATCGCCAATCATCTCTACGGCCCCTCCTGTGTATCCCTCGACTTTGCCCTGGCCTGGCATGGCCTGATTCCCGAGGGGGTGGCGGAGGTGACCTCGGTGACCCCCAAGCCAAGCCGCAGGCTCAGCAACGCTCTGGGGCGCTTCACCTACCACCACCTGCCACTGCCCTACTACACGGTGGGCCAAGAACTGGGCCAGGCAGCCGATGGGCTCAGCTTCCTGATCGCCAGCCCCGCCAAGGCACTGTGTGATCGGCTGGTGCTCAGCCGCCAGTTGGCGCCGTTGTCCCGCGGGGCCATGCGGCAGTGGCTGCTGGAGGACCTGCGGCTGGATCCCGATCAGCTGGGACTGCTCAACCTCGCCGCCATCCGCGCGTGCCTGGCCACCGGCTACAAGCGAAGGCAGCTGGGAACCTTGCTCAAGGTGATCGAAACGCTGCAGCAGGAGCTGGCCACGGAGCCCTCGCCATGAACTCAGCACCATGAACAGGGTGGTTGAGCAGATGCTGCAGCGGGTTCCCCTCGATAGCGATGCGGCGCGCAGCCAGGCGTTGCGGGAGGTGATGCAGGAGCTTGCTCTGGCGGGGCTCTATCGCCGTGGTTTCTTTGGCAAAGCCGCGTTTTACGGCGGCACCTGCCTGCGCATCTTTCATCAGCTGCCGCGGTTTTCTGAGGATCTGGATTTCTCGCTCCTACAGCCAGATCCAAACTTCTCCCTGCAGCCCTATCTGCGGGGACTTACGGAGGAATTTGCCGCCCTGGGAATTGATGTTGAGATCAAGGTAAAAACCAAGACGGCTCAAACAGCAATCCATTCAGCCTTTTTGAAAACAACCACCACCATCGTTCAGCTCGCAATCGGCAGCTCCAAAATGCTGAAGATCAAACTTGAGGTCGACTCAGAACCCCCCTGGGATTCAGCACCGAGGAGAAGCTCCTGCTGCAACCCTATTCCTTTTACGTTAAATGTTTCAGCCTGCCCGATTTATTCGCAGGCAAAATGCATGCGGTGTTGTTCAGGCAGTGGCAGCAGCGGATCAAAGGCCGTGACTGGTTCGATCTGGAGTGGTATGTGCGCCAAGGCAACCCCCTGCATCTGGATCACCTGGCTGAGCGGGCTCGCCAGAGCGGCCATTGGCCAGCGGATCAGCCCTTTACGGCATCAACGCTGCAGGCGTTGCTGGATGAGCGCATCGCCCGCCTGGATGTTGCCAATGCCCGCATGGACATTGAACGCTTCATTCCCGACCCCCACCCACTGGCCATCTGGTCGACGGACTACTTCCACCAGCTTGGCCGTCGCATCACAACGGTCTGAACCTCTGGCCGGCCGATGCGTGTCTCGCGTCAAGCCCTGCATCTGGCGCTGATCGCGCCCTCGGCAGGTGGGTTCAGGCGGTGAACAAATCCAGGGGCCTCGCCACATCCGAAAAGGCCACGAGAATGGCGCGGTCCTCGGTGACCAGCGGCACCCCCAGCTGCTGCGCAGCGGCAACGAACTCGCAGCCATAGGCACTGCAGCGGCTGCTGATGGCCAGCTGCAATACCTGCTCGGAGGTCACCGGTTCGTCCTGACCAGCCAGAAGCAGCTCAGCGCGTTCCATCAGCGCCACAGCGTCTGGGAGCTGCAGCAGGTCACGCCGCAGGTAGGTGGTGAGCACATTGCGCCACTCGCTGCGCCAGAGCGGAGGTGCTGCCCAACAGGGTTGATGGAGCAACAGGGCTTCTGCCAACGTTGTCTTGGGCCCCGGCAGCAGCAGATAGGCCAACACGTTGGTGTCGACGACGATCAAGGTCGCCCCTCGCGCTTGAAGGCATCGATCTCGGCCGGATCAAAGCTGTGCTGGCCAAGGCTGTTGCGCAAGGCGCGGATCTCCGCCAGCTGCTGCTCCACAGCCAAGGGCCCATGGCCCAAGCCGGCTTCCAGGCAAACGATGGCTTCGTTGTTGAGGCTGCGCCGATGCCGCTTGGCTGCTGCTGCCAGCCGGGCATGGAGCAGGTCGGGCAGGTTCTTGAGCGTGATGGTTTTGGCCATGGCAGCCAGCGATCTCGCAGCAATGCAACCATTATGGATCCATTCTGGTTTCTGGCGGCCCATGGGCATGGCCCGGTCAGCATTGCGCTGGGTATTGGTTGATTTGTCAATCCATGGCCATGAAGCGGATGGGTCCGGCGCAGGCCAAGATCCGACGCAAGAAGGCAGCAATGATTAGACTAGTCATCTAACTAGTCTGAATGCGGAGTGCCCCATGACGGTCTGGCCGGTCCAGCACGCAAAAGCGCGTTTCAGTGAGCTGCTCGATACGTGTCAACGTGAAGGGCCCCAGGTGGTATCGAAACGTGGCAGCGAAGCGGCTGTGCTGGTATCCATCGACGAATGGCGCCGTCTCCAGGCAGCCGCACAGCCCAGCCTGAAAGACCTGTTGCTGACCCCAGGCGCGCGTACCGAGGCGCTGGTTCCGCCCCGGGGCAAGGCCCGCCGGCGATCCCTGCTGGCTCTTTAGACCGGTGGTATTTCTGCTCGACACCAATGTGGTTTCGGAGCTGCGTAAGCCGCGGCCCCACGGCGCCGTGCTCGCCTGGCTCCAGGGCGTTGACGATGCAGACCTCCACCTCGCCAGCGTGACCCTTGGCGAGATCCAGGCTGGCATCGAGCTCACCCGCGAACAGGACCCCGCCAAGGCCACCGAGATCGAACAGTGGCTCGTTCAGGTGAGCTGCACCTACAACATCCTGCCGATGGATGGAGCGGCTTTTCGCTGCTGGGCCCGACTCATGCAGCGGCAATCCGACACCCTCTACGAGGACGCGATGATCGCTGCCATCGCCAGGGTTCACAAGCTCACCGTGGTCACCCGGAACGAGGCTGACTTCAGCCGCTTTGGGGTGGAGCTGATCAATCCATTCACCGCTACGGGCAGTGGGGCCTGAGTCGGCGCCACAGCTTCTGGGAACTGGAGCAGGAACAGCCAGCACCGTGGTAATCGATTGCATCCGCTGCGAACCGGTCGGGCCCTGCCGGAGCTTTTCAGTGTTGCTTTGGGGAACTTGCACAGATGCACAACTTCCTCAAATAGCTGGATTGCAAGGTCATCAGGCGTTTCTCCCGCTCCGCCACGAAGGCCAAGCAGGCCAGCACGTCCCCATGGGTGAGCTATCGAGTTCGGCGCCCAGCCTCAACAGATCGGCCACGTCCATGGACGGCGCCTCCAGGCAGAGATCAAGATCCGAGCCTGAGCGATGGCGCCCCATCGCCCTTGAGCCTTAGAGAACCACCCGCCGCAGAGTGGCCAAGGAACGCCCGTCATTCTCCAGCCGTTGCAGCCAGCGAACATCCTCATCAGCCATACCGGGCGCTCAACCTGGACTGGCTAAGTCTGGCGGATGCCCTAACCCGGCAACCCCGCCATCAAGCTCCCCATCTCCAGCGCCTGCAGCGCATAACTCCAGCCCAGGTTGCTCTTGATGCCCGCCCGCTCCAGGGCCTGCTGCAGGGTGTCGGTGGTCAGCACCCCGAAGATCACGGGGATTCCCGTCTCGCGCGCGACAGCCGCCACCCCTTGCTGGCCTCGGCCACCACCACATCGAAATGGGGGTGTCACCGCGGATCACGGCCCCCAGGGTGATCACCACCTGGTAGCGGCCGCTGGCGGCCAGGCGCTGGGCGATCAGAGGGATCTCGAAGCTGCCGGGCACCCAGGCCACATCCAGCTGCGTGCTGCCTTCGGACACATCAATGCCGTGACGGCTGAGGCAATCCAGGCAGCCACTCAGCAACCGGGAGGTGACCAGATCATTGAAACGGGCGACCACGACGGCGATCCGCAGGCCGCTGACCTCGGTGAACCGTCCTTCAAAGATGGCCAAGGGGTCAGATGACGAAGAAGCTCATACCCCAGTTGAGCAGAACGAGGGCCACCCAAGCCCCTCCGCCCAGCAGAATCAGCCGGTTGGAGCGGCCGCTGTCATCGCTGCTGGCGTAGAGCACGGGAATAGCCACGATCAACGCGAAGGACAGCACCACCAGGGCCAGAACGGTGAGGGTGTTGAGGATCTGCATGGGTCCTTCGGGGGCCTGTGCGGGCTGGAAATGGATTGTCCCACGGCGTTTCGGCCGATTCTGAGGGCGTCTGCCGATCCTTCACAACTTGTCGGGAGGGGTCCTGCGCGAGCACGGGGAAGGCCCGGCCCTGCAGGCCATCGCCTTGATGCAGCGCTCTGAGCTGGTGGCCTTGAGCCCCGAAATCGCCCTCCACGGGGCCCAGCTCAGCCTGGAGCTCAAGCTGCCCATGGCGGACAGCCTGATGCTCGCCACCGCCAAGGCCTGTGGTGCTCTCTTGATCACCCAGGACGCCGATTTCCGGGGATCGCCGGGGTGCGCTGGCTGCCGAAAGCCCCCGGCTGAGCCACCTACGATCGCCCCCTTGGCAGGGGCACAACGTGGCGGGGAAGCCAAGGAACAGCTGTCGCTGATCGCCGCTCCGGCGCTGCAGGGCAGCCTGTTCGGCGCTGCCGAGGCCTTGGCCGAGGCCCCGGATGAGGCAGATCCAGGCACCACCGAGCTCGACGACGCAGCCCTGATCGCCCAGGCGGCCGCCCGGCCCCGCAAGCGCCAGGCCAGGAGCGAACCAGACGCCACCGAAACCAGCCCCGGCGACGACAACGCCGGCGTCTCCGACCTGCCCCGCTGGCACCACCACGGCCTGGTGGACCCCGAGGCGCTCCCGCCGATGCTGCGCCACTACGTGGAGCTCAAGGCCGCCCACCCCGATCGGGTGCTGCTCTACCGCCTCGGGGACTTCTTCGAATTCTTCTTCGAGGACGCCCTGCTGCTCTCGCGCCTGCTGGAGCTCACCCTCACCGGCAAGGAGGCGGGCAAGCGCCTCGGCCGGGTACCGATGGCGGGGATCCCCCACCACGCCGTCGAGCGTTACTGCGCTGAGCTGGTGCGCCACGGCCTCAGCATCGCCCTCTGCGATCAGCTGGAGGCGGTGGCCGCCAAGGGCAGCCTGCTCAAGCGCGGCATCACCCGGGTGATCACCCCCGGCACGGTGCTGGAAGAGGGCCTGCTGGCGGCCCGGCGCAACAACTGGCTGGCGGCGGTGGTGCTGGAGGGCCCCGCTGGGGCCTGGCGGTCACCGATGTGAGCACGGGGGAGTTCCGGGTCACCGAGCGGGAGGGCACCGACCGCCTGCACCAGGAACTGCTGCAGCTGGAGGTGGCCGAACTGCTCTGGCCGGGAGAAGCGTCGCCCCCCCCTGGTGCCCTGAGGGTCTGCGGCTCACGCCCCTGCCCACCACCCCCTTCGCCAGCGCCGAGGCCCGCCGCACCCTGCTGGAGCGCTTCGCCTTGGCTAGCCTCACTGGATTGGGGCTGGGGGAGACCCCCTGGGGCTGCGGGCCGCCGGCGGCCTGGTGCGCTACCTCGATGACACCCAACCGGGCAGCTCGATCCCCCTGGAGCTACCCCGCACCTGGTCCGCCGGCGATGAGCTGGTGCTGGATGCCCAGACCCGCCGCAACCTGGAGCTGACCCGCACCCAGATGGGCGGCGCGTTTCACGGCTCGCTGCTTTGGGTGCTGGATCGAACGCTCACGGCCATGGGGGCCGCCGGCTGCGGCGCTGGCTGGAGGCCCCCTGGTGGAGCTGACGCGCATCCGCGCCCGCCAGGAGAGCGTCAGCGAACTGGTGGCCCAGCGCTCCCTGCGCCTGGCCCTGCGCCGGCTGTTGCGGCCCATGGGCGACCTGGAGCGCCTGGCGGGCCGGGCGGGGGCCGGCTCCGCCTCCGCCCGCGACCTGGTGGCGTTGGCCGATGGCCTCGAACGGCTGCCGCGGCTGGCGGCCCTGCTGCAGGAGGCCTCCAGCGCCCCTCTGCGGGATCTGAACGAGCCGCGGCCGGAGCTGGCGGCACTGGCCGCCCTGGTGCGCCACACCCTGCTCGATGCCCCCCGATGGGCCTCACCGAGGGCGGCCTGATCCACGACGGCGTCGATGAGCGCCTCGATGGCCTGCGCAACCGCCTCGATGACCAGGACGCCTGGCTGGAGGCCCAGGAGCGCCAGGAACGGCGCCTGAGTGGCATCGCCAGCCTGCGGCTGCAGTTCCACCGCAGTTTCGGCTACTTCCTCGCCGTCAGCCGGGCCAAGGCCCTGGCCGTGCCCGAGCACTGGATCCGCCGCCAGACCCTCGCCAACGAGGAGCGCTTCGTCACCCCCGACCTCAAGGCCCGCGAGGGGGCGATCCTGCAGCTCAAGGCCCGCGCCGCCCAGCGCGAATACGAGCTGTTCGCCGAGTTGCGCCAGCGCGTGGGCGCCCAGGCGGGTCCGATCCGCGCCGCCGCCCGCCGGGTGGCCGCCCTCGATGCCCTGGCCGCCCTGGCCGAGGTGGCCGCCACCGGCGGCTACTGCTGCCCGGAGCTCACGGACAGCCGCACCCTGCAGATCGAGGCCGGACGCCATCCGGTGGTGGAGCAGATGCTGGTGGAGGAGCCCTTCACCGCCAACGGCATTCACCTAGGGGAGGAGGGACAGCCCGATCTGCTGGTGCTCACGGGCCCCAACGCCAGCGGCAAGAGCTGCTACCTGCGCCAGATCGGCCTGCTGCAGCTGCTGGCCCAGGTGGGCAGCTGGATTCCGGCCCGCTCCGCCCGTCTGGGGATCTGCGATCGGATCTTCACCCGCGTCGGCGCCGTCGATGACCTGGCCACGGGCCAGTCCACCTTCATGGTCGAGATGGCCGAAACCGCCAACATCCTTCACCACGCAACCGATCGCTCCCTGGTGCTGCTCGATGAGATCGGCCGCGGCACCGCCACCTTCGATGGCCTCTCGATCGCCTGGGCGGTGGCCGAACACCTGGCCGAGGGGATCAGGGCGCGCTCGGTGTTCGCCACCCACTACCACGAGCTCAACGAGCTGGCCGAGCTGCTGCCCAACGTGGCCAACGTGCAGGTGTTGGTGGAAGAAACAGGCGAGCGGCTGAGGTTCCTCCACCAGGTGCGGCCCGGTGGAGCCAGCCGCAGCTACGGCATCGAGGCCGCCCGCCTCGCTGGGGTGCCCCCTTCGGTGGTGCTGCGGGCCCGCCAGGTGCTGAGCCGCATCGAGGCCAACAGCCATGTGGCGCTCAGCGCCCCAGCCAGGCCCGCCTGAGCAACGCATTCACCGTGGCCGCCGCCAGGGCCGCCCCCTTGCTGCCCTCGAGCCGGATCTGCGCCAGGGGCGATTCGGCCAAGTGGCGCTTGCTCTCGGCCACCCCCACGAAACCCACCGGCATCCCCACCACCAGGGCAGGCCGCACAGGTGAATCGGCCTCGGCGGCCAGCTCCAGCAGCCGCTCGAGGGCCGTGGGGGCACTGCCGATCAACACCACCGCCCGCGGGTGCTCCGCCAGGGCCAGGGCCATGCCGGTGGCCGCCCGGGTGCCCCCTTCAGGCGCCAGCGCCGGGGCCCAGTCCAGGGCGCTGCGCACGGGGTTGGCAAAGGTGCGCGCCGCCATCGGCGCCACCGCCGCCGCGGCCATGGCGGTGTCGGTGAGGATCAGCTCCCCGGCGGCCAGGGCCAGCAGGCCCGAAGCGCAGGCCCCGTGCCCGAAGCGCAGGTCGGCGGCGATGGCCAGGTCGCCGCTGGTGTGCACCAGGCGCTCGAGCACCTCCTGCTGCACCGGATCGAGGCCCGTGTCGCCGAGCCAGTCGCGGATGCGCCGCACGCTTTCGGTGAAGATCGGGTGATCCATGGCGCGCCCATGCCGGTCCATCTCTACTGGGGCGACGACGAAGCCGCCCGAACCCGGGCCGTGGAGGCCCTGATCGCCCAGGTGATCGATCCCGCCTGGGCCAGCATCAACCTCTCCCGGCTCGATGGCAACGACCCCGCCCAGGCCTCCCAGGCCCTGGCGGAAGCGCGCACGCCCCCGCTCGGCGGCGGTGATCGGGTGGTGCTGCTGCAGCGCAGCCCCTTCTGCAGCGCCTGCCCCGCCGAGCTGGCGGCCCAGCTGGAGGCCGCCCTGGAGTTGATTCCCGCCAACGGCCACCTGCTGCTGGTGAGCCCCGGCAAGCCCGATGCCCGCCTGCGCACCACCAAGGCCCTCAAGGCCGTGGCCACCGAACAAAGCTTCCCCTGCCGGCGGTCTGGGATGGGGCCGGCCAGCTGGAGCTGGTGAAGGGCACCGCCGCGGCCCTGGGCCTCAAACTCACCGCCGGCGCCGCCGAAGCCCTGGCCGAAGCCGTGGGCAGCGACAGCGCCCGGCTGGCGAGCGAGCTGGAAAAACTGGGGCTCTACAAAGGCGACCAGCCCATTGACGCCGCGGCCGTGGCCGCCCTGGTGGGGGCCCATGCCACCACCAGCCTGCAGGTGGGGGACGCCCTGCTGGCGGGTCGCCTCGGCGACGCCATCGCCCTGCTCGACGCCCTGCTGGAGGCCAATGAGCCCGCCTTGCGCATCGTCGCCACCCTCTGCAGCCAGATCCGCGGCTGGCTCTGGGTGAGCCTGCTGGAGCGCAGCGGCGAACAGGACGTGGCCGTGATTGCCAAGGCCGCCGGCATCGGCAACCCCAAGCGCGTCTACGTGATGCGCAAGCAGATCCGCGGGCGTCCGCCGGAGCGCTTCCTCGCCCTGCTGGCTCAGCTGCTGGAGGTGGAGGCCGCCCTCAAGCGCGGAAGCGAACCCCGCGACGCCTTCCGAGATGGATTTCTGGCGGGCGCCGGCCCCGACGGATAATCACACCTCACTGCCCGCAACCGAGCGATGGCCCTGCTGGTTCAGAAATTCGGGGGCACCTCCGTGGGCAGCGTCGAGCGCATCCAGGCGGTGGCCCGCCGGGTGGCTGACAGCCGTGAGCAGGGCCATGAGCTGGTGATCGTGGTCTCGGCCATGGGCCACACCACCGACGAGCTCACCGCCCTGGCCCGTGCGATCAGCCATGACCCCCCAGCGGGAAATGGACATGCTCCTGGCCACCGGGGAGCAGGTGTCGATCGCGCTGCTGGCCATGGCCCTCAACGCCCTCGGCGTGCCGGCGGTCTCGATGACGGGCGCCCAGGTGGGCATCGTCACCGAATCGGCCCATGGCCGCGCCCGCATCCTTGAAGTGCGCACCGACCGCCTGCGCCGGCTGCTCGATGACGGCCAGGTGGTGGTGGTGGCCGGCTTCCAGGGCACCAGCAGCGGCAGCGGCGGCACCGCCGAAATCACCACCCTGGGCCGCGGGGGTCCGACACCTCGGCCGTGGCCCTGGCGGCGGCGCTGGGGGCCGACGCCTGCGAGATCTACACCGATGTGCCCGGGGTGCTCACCACCGACCCGCGCAAGGTCAGCGACGCACAGCTGATGGAGACGGTCACCTGCGACGAGATGCTGGAACTGGCCAGCCTCGGTGCCGCCGTGCTGCATCCTCGGGCCGTGGAGATCGCCCGCAACTACGGCGTGCCCCTGGTGGTGCGCTCCAGCTGGAGCGAGGCCCCCGGCACCCTGCTCACCAGTGGGCCGGGCCGGTCGATCGGCAGCGAGGGCCTGGAGCTGGGCAAACCGGTGGACGGGGCGCAACTGGAGGTGGACCAGGCCGTCATCGCCCTCTCCCTGGTGCCCGACGAACCAGGGGTGGCGGCGCGGCTGTTCGAAGCGCTCTCAAGCGCCGGCCTCAACGTGGACCTGATCGTGCAGGCCACCCAGGAGGGGGCCACCAACGACATCGCCTTCACCCTCGCCGCGTCCCAGCTGGAACGGGCCCGGGAGGTCTGCCAGGTGCTGCTGAACGCCACCGGGGCCGCCGACTGCGCCCTCACCGCCCAGGGGGGCCTCGCCAAGCTGAGCATCTCCGGGGCGGGGATCCTCGGCCGCCCCGGGGTGGCGGCCCGGCTGTTCGACACCCTGGCCCGCAGCGGCATCAACCTGCGCATGATCGCCACCAGCGAGGTGAAGGTGAGCTGTCTGGTGGAGGGAGACCAGGCCACCAAGGCCCTGCGGGCGGCGGCGGCCTCCTTCGAACTGGCCGATCACCAGCTCCAGCTCAACCCCCGCCCTGCGGCCTGGGGGATCCGGCGGTGCGGGGGTGGCCCTCGACCGCGACCAGGCCCAGGTGGCCACTCGCCTGTTGCCCGACCGGCCCGGCACGGCGGCACAGGTCTGCCGGGCCCTGGCCGATGCCGGCATCAGCCTCGATGCGATCGTGCAGTCGGAGCGCACCCGCGGCGATGGCAACGATCGCCGCCGCGACATGAGCTTCCACCCTGCGCCGCGACGACCTGGAGCGCGCCCGAATCGCCCTGGCACCGGTGCTGGCCCAGTGGAGTGGCGCCCGCTTCGAGCAGGGTCAGGCGATCGCCCGGGTCAGTGCCGTGGGGGCGGGCATGCCCTGCACCCCTGGCACGGCGGCGCGCATGTTCCGTGCCCTGGCGGACGCGGGGATCAACATCGAGATGATCGCCACCAGCGAAATCCGCACCAGCTGTGTGGTGGCCGAAAAAGATGGCGAGGGGGCCCTGCGGGCGGTGCATGCCCGCTTCGGCCTGGGGGAATCACCGTGCACCGGGCCGAGGGCACGGCTGCTCCGGTCTGATCCGTGGCTCAGCTCTGATCAGTGCTTGCCCACCAGCTTCATGCGCAGCTGCTTGATGCGGTCGCGCAGGCCCGCCGCCTCTTCGTACTCCAGGTTCTTGGCCGCGGCCTTCATCTTGTCCTCCAGCTGGGTGATCAGTTCCGGCAGGGCCTCCAGCGGCACCGTCTCATGCAGGGCCTCCTCGGTGGCCTGCTCCAACTGATCGTCGCTGAGGCGGCGCGAAAGCTCCAGCGACGAAAGGATCGAGTTACCGGCGCGCTTGCCCGCAGGCGTTGGGGTGATGCCGTGCTTCAGGTTGTAGGCGTGCTGGATCGCCCGCCGCCGCTCGGTTTCGGAGATCGCCTTGGCCATCGAATCGGTGAGGTTCTCGGCGTAGAGCAAGGCCTTGCCCTCCACGTGGCGTGCGGCCCGGCCGATGGTCTGGATCAAGGAGCGTTCCGCCCGCAGAAAGCCCTCCTTGTCAGCATCGAGGATCGCCACCAGCGACACCTCCGGCAGATCGAGGCCCTCCCGCAGCAGGTTCACCCCCACCAGGGCATCGAACACACCGTTGCGCAGGTCCTGGATGATCTCGATGCGCTCGATCGAGTGGATCTCCGAGTGCAGATAACGAACGCGCACGCCATGTTCGGCCAGGTAATCGGTGAGGTCCTCGGCCATGCGCTTGGTGAGGGTGGTGATCAAGCAGCGCTCCCCTTGTCGGCCCGCAGCCGAATCTCCCCGAGCAGATCGTCCACCTGGCCCTCGGTGGGGCGAACTTCCACGATTGGATCAAGCACCCCGGTGGGGCGGATCACCTGCTCCACCACCTGCCCGAGGCTGCGCTCCAGCTCCAGGGCCCCGGGGGTGGCAGAGACGAAGATCGTCTGGTGGGCCTTGGCCCAGAACTCCTCATCCTTGAGCGGCCGGTTGTCGGCGGCCGAGGGCAGGCGGAAGCCGTGCTCGATCAGCACCTGCTTGCGGCTCTGGTCGCCGTTGTACATGGCCCGCAGCTGGGAGCAGGTGACGTGGCTCTCGTCCACCACCAGCAGCCAGTCGTCGGGGAAGTAATCGATCAGGCACTCGGGCGGGGTGCCCGCATCGCGGCCAGCCAGATGGCGGGCGTAGTTCTCGACGCCATTGCAGTAGCCCACCTCCTTGAGCATCTCCAGGTCGTAGGTGGTGCGCTGCTCCAGCCGCTGGGCCTCCAGCAACTTGCCCACACTGTTGAGTTGATCCAGGCGCTGGTGGAGCTCCGCCCGGATCGCGGTGATCGCCCCCTCGAGCCGGTCTTTGGGGGTGACGAAGTGCTTGGCGGGGTAGATGTTCACCGCCTCCAGGCTCTGCAGGATCTCGCCGGTGGTGGGATCCACGTAGCGGATCGCCTCCACCTCATCGCCGAACAGCTCGATGCGCACCAGCCGATCTTCGTAGGCCGGGCCGATCTCGAGCACGTCTCCGCGCACCCGGAAACGGCCGCGTGCCACCTCGGTGTCATTTCGGCTGTATTGGTTATTGACCAGTTCCCGCAGGGAGGTGCGCAGGTTGAGCGTTTCGCCCACCCGGAACTGAACGGCGGCCTTGAGGTATTCCGAGGGGATTCCAAGGCCGTAGATGCAACTGATCGAGGCCACCACGATCACGTCCTTGCGCTCGAACAGCGAACGCGTCGCCGAGTGGCGCAGCATGTCAATCTCCTCGTTGATCGAGGCGGTCTTGGCGATGTAAGTGTCCGAGACCGCCACATAGGCCTCGGGCTGGTAGTAGTCGTAGTAGGAGATGAAGTATTCGACGGCATTGTCGGGGAAGAACTCCCGCAACTCGTTGCAGAGCTGCGCCGCCAGGGTCTTGTTGTGGGCCAGCACCAGGGTGGGACGCCCGGTCTGGGCGATCACATTGGCGATCGAAAAGGTCTTGCCGGTGCCGGTGGCGCCCAGCAGGGTCTGGTAGCGCTCACCGGCATCCACCGCCCGCACCATGGCGGCGATGGCGGATGGCTGGTCACCCTGGGGTATGTAGGGGGCCTGGAGCTGGAAACGGGCCATGCCCCCATTCTGTGGGGTTCGCTCAGGCCACCGCGCCGCTGACGAGGGCGCTGGCGCGGGTAAAGCCCACCTCAAGTCCCAGGAAACGGAGAATCAGGACGCTGACCACGGTGTAGACCACGGCGCCGAGGATGGCACTCACCAGGCCGTTCTTGAGCCGGAACCCGGGAATCAGCCAGGCCGCCAGGCCGAAGAGCACCACCGTGATCACCCAGTTGTAGAGGGCGCTGATCGGGGTCACGAAGCCGCCGAGGCTGGTGAGGGCCCAAGGCAGGGCCAGCAGCAACTTCAGGGGCCAGATCAACAGCGTGCCCAGCAGACCGATCACCACCGCCGACAGCATGGCGGTGCCGAAGTTCTCGAGCTCAACACCCAGGGGCAACCAGCCCACCAGCAGCAGAACCGCAGCCCGGATCGGCCACTGCAACAGCCAGACGAAGGCACCCATGGGTCGACAGGTAATTTTCCTTGAGGCTAAGCAGCCCCAGCCGGAGCCAACAACGGCCGGTCCACAGGGCGTTACGAAACGGCGCCGATCGGAGCCACGACGGCGCCGCTGAGGGCTTCCCTCAAGGAGCGCACCACGGCCACCATGGCCAGCTCATCGCCCAGCCGGTTGACGGCCGAGCCCACGCCCACCCCGGAGGCCCCGGCCGCGATCGCCATCGGCAGGGTCACCGCCGAGAGGCCGGAGGCGCAGAGCACCGGCAGCTCCACCACCCGGCTGAGGGCATGGGCGGCGGCCAGGGTGGGGGCGGCCTTCTCGATCAGGCCGAGGACTCCGGCGCTGAAGGGCCGAGCACTGGTGCCCCCTCGGTCTGGATCAGGTCAGCGCCGGCCGCCTGCAGATCGATCGCCAGCTGCTCCTGGAGATCAAGGCTGAGCACGTGGGGCACCGTCACTGACAGCACCACCTGCGGCAGCAAGGAGCGGGTGCGGCGGGCGAGCTCGAGAACCTCCTGTGCTCCGAACACGCGGCCCTCGGGGTAGAAGGCATCGAAGTTGCCGATCTCCACCAGGGCCGCGCCGGCGGCGACAGCGGCAGGGAACAGCTCGGGATCGACCGCCGAGACGCAGATCGGCAGGCCAGAGGCCGCGGCGGCGGTCCGCACCAGCCCAGGGTCGCAGGCGATGTCCAGCAGGTCCGCGCCACCGGCGGCGGCGGCCCGGGCGATGCGCCGCACAGATCCGGCGTCAAAATTGGTCAGTCCGGCGATCACCTTCAGCAGCTGTCGCGTCTCCAGCGCGCGCTGCAGGGCGGTGGGCAGGCTGGTGAGACGGGACATCGGCAACGCAGGCAGATGACGGCGATTCTCCCATCCGAACCCCCGGACTCCCGTCCCTGGAGCCCCCTGCACGGCCGTCTGCACAGGGAATTGCTGAGGCGACCCGAGTTGCTGCCGGCCGGAGAACGCTTGCTGCTGGCGGTCTCGGGCGGCCAGGATTCGATGACCCTCACCCGGCTGCTGCTGGACCTTCGGCGCCTGCACGGCTGGACCCTGCTGCTCTGGCATGGGGACCACGGCTGGCATCCCGGTTCGGCCCCCGAGGCCGAGGGCCTGCGTCGCTGGGCGACGACGGCGGGACTTGAGTTGCTGATCGAGCGGGCCGATTCCGGCCCCTGCAGCGAGGCCGCGGCGCGCCGCTGGCGCTACGACCGCCTGGCCTGCCAGGCCGCCGCCCGGGGCTGCCAGCGGGTGCTCACCGGTCACACCGCCGACGACCGGGCTGAAACCTTGCTGCTGCACCTGGCCCGGGGGCCCACCTGCGCGGCCTCAGCAGCCTTCGGCGCAGCCGGCCCCTGCTCGATCCGATCCTGCTGGTGCGGCCGCTGCTGGGAATGAGCCGCGCTGAAACCGGCCACTTTTGCGCTGAGCAGGGTTTGCCGGTGTGGGTGGATCCCAGCAACGCCGCGCTGACCTACGGCCGCAACCGGATCCGTCACGAGGTAGTACCGGTGCTGGAGGCGTTGCACCCCGGCGCCGGCCGGCGCCTGGCCGCCCTGGCCGAGCGCCTGGAGCAGGAGGGGAACCCCTGGAGGAGCTGCTGCCCCTGGCCTTGGCGGCGCTGCACCCTGGGGTGGACCCCCTGGTGCTGCGGCGCCCCGGCCTGACGGCGCTCGCGCGCGCCAGTCAGTGCCATCTGCTGGCCCAATGGCTGCGGCTCCAGAGCGGCCATGGGCTGGGGGCCCCACAACTGGAGGATCTGCAACACCGCTTGCAACCTGGCGCTGGGCCCGGCAGCCTTGACCTGCCCAGGGGCTGGCGGCTGAGCTGGGACAGGATGGAGATCCGCCTCCAGCCGCCCCCGGCCGAACGGCGGCCCGCAACGCGTCCCGATCAACCCGAGAACTGATGGCCAAACCTTTTCAGGAGTCCTACATCGACGTGGAGCGGGCCTACAGCCAGGGCCAGTTCAGAGAAGCCCTCACCCAGGCAGAAACGCTGCTCAACAACCGCCCGGAGGACGCGGACGATCTGCAGTATTCACGCCTGCAGTTGCTCAGCGGCCACATCAACCTCTACGGGCTCAAGCAGTACGACGCCGCCTCCACCTATTACGACCAGGTGGTGGAAACAAGCAAGGAACCCACCTACCGCGACCTGGCCCGGCAGGGGCTCGAAATCTGCGCCAGTGAGCGGGCCAAACCGGTCCCTGAGGCCAGCGAGGCCCCCTTCGAGACCGCCGCGTCCGGCGCCCCGGCGGTAGGAGCCACCGTGCCGGCGATGCCCTGGTTGACCAGTGATCAGGCCCCTGCCACCGCCACCGGTCCCCAGGATTTTGCTGACCCCTTCAAGCAGGCTCCTGCGGCCCCGAGCGCCGCCGATGAGGGGATCATCGAGGCGAAGGTGTTGGTTGAGGAGCCTGCCCCGAGCCCCAGCGAACCGCCACTGACGGCGGCGTCCTCCTTCAGTGCCGAGGAACTGGCCCAGCTGGCCAAGGGCCGGCTGCGGGTGATCCTGCGCTGAATCCCCCCAGAGAGGGGGAAGGGGATGGCCCCCTCACCCCTCGCTCCCTGGGTCTCAGCCTGCGGCGGTGGAGCGACGGCGGCGGGTGCGGTTGGCGGGCATCTCCGGCTCCGGATCCCGCACGGGGGTGGCTGCCGCCGTTGGCAGACCCACGGAAGTGGCGACCGGCGCCGGCACGGCTGAGGCCGACGACGGGATGGATGCCGCAGCAGTGGGTGCGGCGGCGGTCACCAATTGGCGCACGGGCGCCCCATGGACGGGCTGGGGACGGGGGACGCCTCCATCACGGTCACGGCCGCCGGAGCGACCACCCCGGGGAGCCGGACGGCTGTCGGGTTCGGCCTCGGCGCGACCCTTGTAGGCCGGTGTGCCCCCGGGGGCGGGCTGCACCAGGGCGATGATCAGGGGCTCCACCTGGAGCTCCCGGCGCAGGCGCCGCTGCAGTCCCACCTCAATTTCCCGCTGCACGCCCACCCAATCGACCTCGGGGGCTTTGCCGCCGGTGTTGCGGGCCAGCTGATTCCAGCGGTTCTCCAGCACCCAGGTGATCTCCCGCTCGGCCCAGAGCGACAACTTGCGCGCATCGGCCGTGGTGACCACCCCCCGCAGGTTGACCCGGGGCGGGGCCGCCATCACGCCGTCGGTGCTGATCACAGCCAACAGGGTGATCACGCCATCTTCCGCCAACTGCTGGCGTTCCTTGAGCACCCGGGCATCGACGATGCCGTTGCGGGAGGCATCGAGCAGCTCGATGCCCGCCTTGACCGGATCGCCCTTGTGGATCGAGTCGGGGGTGAGCTCGACCACGTCGCCGTTGTCGATGATCAGGATGTTGTCGGCCGGCACACCCATCGACTGGGCGGTCTTGGAGTGGGCGATGAGCATGCGGTGCTCACCGTGCACCGGCACGAAGAACTTCGGCCGGGTGAGCGCCAACATCAGCTTGTGATCCTCCTGGCAGCCGTGGCCGGAGACGTGGATGCCCTCGCCCTTGCCGTAGACCACCTTGGCTCCGAGCATCATCAGCCGGTCGATGGTGTTCACCACACAGATGGTGTTGCCGGGGATCGGGCTGGCCGAAAAAATGATCGTGTCGGTGCTCTTCGCCTGCACCTGGGGGTGCTCACCGCGGGAAATGCGGCTCAGGGCGGCCAGCGGCTCGCCCTGGCTGCCGGTCATCAGCAGCAGGGTCTCGCGGTCGGGCAGATCACGGATCTGCTTGATCGGCACGAACAGCTCGTCGGGGCAGCGGATGTAGCCCAACTCTCGCGCCTTGGCGATCACGTTGAGCATCGAGCGGCCCAGCAGGCCCACCTTGCGGCCATGCTTGAGCGCCAGCTCCAGGATCATCGAGACCCGGTGCACCGAACTGGCGAAGGTGGTGACGATCACCCGACCTTCGGCGGCGCCGATGTGGCGATCGAGGTTCGGGAACACGGCCCGCTCGGGGGGCGTGAAGCCCGGCAGTTCGGCGTTGGTGGAATCGCTGAACAGGCAGAGCACCCCCTGCTCGCCGTAGTGGGCCATGCGCTGGATGTCGAAATATTCGCCATCCACCGGGGTGTGGTCGAACTTGAAGTCACCGGTGAACACCACCACCCCGGCGGGGGTGGTGATCGCCAGGGAGAAGCTGTCGGCGATCGAGTGGGTGTTGCGGATGAACTCCACCTTGAAATGCTGCCCCACCTGCACCACATCCCGCGGGCTCACGGTCTGGATGATGGTGCGATCGGTGACGGCCGCTTCCTCCATCTTCCCCTGCAGCATCGACATCGCCAGCCGCGGGCCATAGATGACGGGGATGTTGAAGTTCTTGAGGTGGTGGGGGATGCCACCGATGTGATCTTCGTGGCCGTGGGTCACGATCATGCCCCGGATGCGCTTCTGGTTCTCGCGCAGGTAGCTGGTGTCGGGCAGCACCACATTGACGCCGTGCATGCCGTCGCTGGGGAACGCCAGGCCGGCATCCACCAGCATCAGGTCGTCGCCGTACTCGAACACACAGGTGTTCTTGCCGATCTCATGGAGACCGCCAAGGGGAATCACCCGCAGACCGGGTTGCTTGGGGGAACCGTTGGTTTTGCCGTTGTTGCTGACTGTCATCGTGGAGAGATCCGGAGGGTTCCGGGTGAGAAGTGAGGGGAAATCTGTTGCTGAAGCTGGAGCGAAGCGCGCGGTGCGAAGCCTTGGCGTCAGGTAGGACGCAGGGCAGCCAGGGCGGTGGTCAGTCGGTCACGCACATCGCTTTCAGCGGAAACCAGCGGTAGGCGAGGGGCACCCACGGGCCAGCCCAACAGCTCGAGCGCCGCCTTCACCGGGATCGGGTTGGTGGTGCTGAACAGGGCCCGGGTCAGGGGCAGCAATTGATCGTGCAGGGCCAGGGCGGTGGTGTGGTCGCCGGCCAGGAAGGCGCTCACCAGCTGATGGATCTGGGGCCCCACCAGATGGCTGGCCACGCTCACAACGCCCACGGCGCCCACGGCCAGCATGGGCAGGGTGAGGGCGTCGTCGCCGCAGTAGATCGCCAGGCGGCTGCCGCAGTGCTGACGCAGCAGGCTGACCTCCTCGGTGCTGCCGCTGGCGGCCTTGAAGCTGACCACATTGGGCAGATCCAGCAGCAGGGCCGTGGTCTCGGGAGCCAGGCTGCAGCCGGTGCGGCCGGGGATGTTGTAAAGCATCAGCGGCAGCTGGGGCGCCGCTTCGGCAATGGCCCGGAAGTGGGCCGCCAGGCCCGCCTGGGGAGGCTTGTTGTAGTAGGGCACCACCACCAGGGCGCCATCGGCCCCCAGCTCAGCCGCCTGGGCCACAGCCTCGACCGCCTCGGCGGTGCAGTTGCTGCCGGTTCCCGCCAGCACCTTGACCTCGGCGGCCACAGCCCCCTTCACCGCCGCGAACAGGCGGTGCTGTTCGTCCCAGCTGAGGGTGGGCGATTCACCGGTGGTGCCGCAGACCACCAGGCCATCGGACCCTTGGGCGGTGAGGTGGCTCGCCAGCCGGGCCGCCAGCTCCAGATCGACGGAGCCATCGGTGGCGAAGGGGGTCACCATCGCCGTGAGCACCCGGCCGAAGGGTACGGGGCTGGCCGCCAATGGGCTCAAGCCACACCTCCTGCGGTCATCGCTGCGGCGCCGGTGGCCGCATCAAGGGGCGCTGGGGGGGCGCTGAGGAGGTCGCTGGGGGGAACGCAGCGCTTCGGCGATCTGGATCGCATTCAGGGCCGCGCCTTTGCGGATCTGATCGCCGCAGAGCCACAGCTCGAGCGCATGGGGATCGCTGAGGTCCTGGCGGATTCGACCCACCGCCACCAGATCCCGGCCGGTGACGTCGGTGGGCATGGGGAAGCGGTTGGTCTCGAAGTTCTCGATCAGCTCAACCCCCGGCGCCACCGCCAGCAGGGAGCGGGCCTCCTCCACCGGGAAGGGCTCACGGAACTGGATGTTCACCGCCTCGGAATGGGCCCGCAGCACCGGCACCCGCACACAGGTGGCCGACAGACGCAGATCGGGCAAGCCCATGATCTTGCGGGTCTCGTTGAGCATCTTCAGTTCCTCCTCGCAGTAGCCATTGGCCTGCAGAGGGGAGTTGTGCAGGAAGAGGTTGAAGGCCAGGGAGTGGGGCAGCACCGTGCTCACCGGTTCACCCCCTTCGAGCACGGTGCGGCTGAGCTCCCGCAGCTCCTCCATCGCCCGGGCCCCGGCGCCGCTGGCGGACTGATAGGTGCTGACCACAACCCGCTCGATCGGCCTGCGGGCAGCCAGAGGGGCCAGGGCCAACGTGAGCAGGATCGTGGTGCAGTTGGGGTTGGCGATGATGCCGCTGTGCTCGAAAGCGGCCTCGGGGTTCACCTCCGGCACCACCAGGGGCACGGCGGGATCGAGGCGGAAGGCGCTGGAGTTGTCGATCACCACGGCACCGGCCGCGGCCGCCAGGGGAGCCCACTGCTTCGACACCGAGCCGCCGGCGGAGGCCAGCACCAGATCCATCCCCTCGAAGGCGGCGGCGCTCACCGGCTGAACCGTGAGGGTCTGACCGTTCCATTCGACCGTCTGGCCGGCGGAGCGGGGAGAAGCGAGCAGGATCAGCTCGGCCACCGGAAAGTGGCGCTCGCTCAGCAGGGCAAGCAACTCCTGACCCACCGCTCCTGTGGCGCCGAGCACGACGACGCGGAGGGGGCGCTCAGGCAGGGATCGGGAGTGAGCGGTAACGGACAACGGGGTGAAACAGCGACATCAAGACGAAACCAGCCCGAAGCACCAGGAAGGCAGAGCTGAATGGGATGGCCGGAGTGGAGCGGTTGGGATTGGGTCGGGGGGTGGCGGAAGCGGACGAAAGGTGGTGAAAGCTGGAATCAGGGAAGGTCGCTGGGGGAGATGCCGGCCCGGCGTAGAACTTCAAGTTGACTGTGATCAACAATACGTGGCCGTGCGTCCCTTGGCGAGAGGGCCGCTTTCTAGGATCACAGGCTGCCCCGCCGATCCCCTGCGTCCATGAGCACCGCCTTGAAGGTCAAAACCAGCCCCAGGCCCGCCAGCCGGGTGGCGCTGGAGGTGGCCATCCCTGCCGGCCGCAGCCAGGCCAGCTATGACGCGGCCGTGGAGAAACTCAGCCGCACGGTGCGTCTGCCGGGTTTCCGCAAGGGCAAGGTGCCCCGCCCCGTGCTGCTGCAGCAGATCGGCCCCCTGCGCGTGCGCGCCACCGCCCTCGAAGAGCTGGTGGACAGCGTCTGGCGGGACGCCCTGGCCCAGGAGAAAATCGAAGCCCTCGGCAGTCCGGAGCTGAGCGAAGGCTTCGACACCCTGCTGGCGCGCTTCAACCCCGGCGAGGAGCTCACCCTCACCCTCGAGCTCGATGTGGAGCCCACCCCGACGCTGCGCGCCACCAAAGGGCTGGTGGCCGAAGCCGAGGCGGTGGCCTATGACCCGGCCCGGGTGGATGAACTGATCGAGCAGTCCCGCAAGCAGCTGGCCACCCTGGTGCCCCTGGAGGGCCGCGCCGCCGCCAGCGGCGATGTGGCGGTGGTCAATTTCACCGGCACCTTCGCTGACAGCGGCGAAGCCATCAGCGGTGGCAGCGGCGAGGCCCTGGAGGTGGAGCTGGAGGAAGGCCGCATGATCCCCGGTTTCGTGGAGGGGATCCTGGGTCAGGCCATCGGCGAGACCCGCACGATCAGCTGCACCTTCCCCGAGGAGTACGCCCAGGAGGAGGCCCGCGGCCGCGGGGCCTCGTTCGAGATCACCCTCACCGAACTCAAGGGCCGGGAACTGCCGGCCCTTGATGACGCCTTCGCCCAGCAGGCCAGCGACAAAACCACCCTGGCCGAGCTGCGCGCCGACCTGGAGACCCGGCTGCGGGAGGACGCCGAGCGCCGGGCCAAGGGCAACCGCCACGACGCCCTGCTCAAGGCCCTGGTGGTGGAGCTGGAGGTGGAGCTGCCCGAGACCTTGATCCAGCAGGAAATCCGCTCCCTGCTCGAGCAGACCGCGAGCCAGATCGCCCAGCAGGGCATGGACATCAAGAAACTGTTCACCCCTGAGCTGGTGCGCAGCCTGCAGGAGACCTCCCGGCCCGAGGCCGAGGAACGCCTGCGCCGCAGCCTGGCCCTCAAGGCCCTGGCCGCCGCCGAATCGATCGCCCTCGAGCCCCAGGAGATCGACGCCAAGGTCAAGGAGCTGAGCCAGGGCTTCAGCGACAGCGCCAACATCGACCCGGTCCGCCTGAGGGAAGCGGTGAGCGAAGACCTGCTGCGGGACAAGCTGCTGGGCTGGTTGGAAACCCACAGCACCGTGAGCGAAAAGGCCCCCGCCAGCGACGCTGACAGCGCTGATGAGGCTGGGGAAAAGCCCGCCAAGGCCAAGGCCAAAGCCAAGGGCAAAGCCGACAAGGGCGACCAATCCGAACAGGCCGGCAAGGCCAAAGCGGCCGAGGGCTGAGTCGTCCCACCGGCTCTCCCCGTCCAGTGGCGCCGAATAGATTGAATTCACTCCCCTTCCCCCTGCCGGCGCACGCGTGATCCAGGCTTTTCAATCCCACCCGATCTCGAACCGCTGGCAGGGGCCTCGGCCGGTGTCGTCCCCCGGGATCCTTCCCACGGTGGTGGAGCAATCCGGCCGCGGTGATCGCGCCTTCGACATCTATTCCCGCCTGCTGCGGGAGCGCATCATCTTCCTGGGCACCGACATCAATGACGGGGTCGCCGATTCGCTGGTGGCCCAGCTGCTGTTCCTCGAAGCCGAGGACCCGGAAAAGGACATTCAGATCTACATCAACTCCCCCGGGGGCTCGGTGACCTCGGGGCTGGCCATCTACGACACCATGCAGCAGGTGGCCCCGGATGTGGTCACCATCTGTTACGGCCTGGCGGCCAGCATGGGGGCCTTCCTGCTCTCCGGCGGTACCAAGGGCAAGCGCCTGGCCCTGCCCAATGCCCGAATCATGATCCACCAGCCCCTGGGTGGGGCCCAGGGCCAGGCCGTCGACATCGAGATCCAGGCCAAGGAGATCCTGTTCCTCAAGGACACCCTCAACGGCCTGATGGCCGAGCACACGGGCCAGCCGCTCGACAAGATCACCGAAGACACTGACCGGGACTACTTTCTTTCTCCTGCGGAGGCGGTTGAATACGGCCTGATTGATCGTGTGATGGTGGAAGCCCATCCGGTCTGATCCCGAATCAACCGAGCCGAGCCGACTCCCGCGGCTGATTCATTCCCCCAGGGCCTCCCCCTCCACTCAGAACGCAACATCCCGCGCGATGGCCAAGTTCGACGCCCATCTCAAGTGCTCGTTCTGCGGCAAGTCCCAGGAGCAGGTGCGCAAGCTGATCGCCGGGCCTGGGGTCTACATCTGCGACGAGTGCATCGATCTCTGCAACGAGATCCTTGACGAGGAGCTGGTGGAAACCCAGGGCAGTTCCTCCCGCACGGCGCTGGAAGGTTCGCGCAAGGCGCCCGCCAAGAAGAGTTCCAAACCAGCCCCCACCCTGGCCACGGTCCCCAAACCACAGGAGATCAAGGCCTTCCTGGATCAGCAGGTGGTGGGCCAGGAGGAGGCCAAGAAGGTGCTGGCGGTGGCGGTCTACAACCACTACAAACGCCTGGCCTGGCAGGGCGATGGCCAGGGAGAAACCGACCGCAGCGCCACCCGCCTGCACAAGTCGAACATCCTGCTGATTGGCCCAACGGGCTGCGGCAAGACCCTGCTGGCGCAGACCTTGGCGGAACTGCTCGATGTGCCGTTTGCGGTGGCGGATGCCACCACCCTCACCGAGGCCGGCTACGTCGGTGAAGACGTCGAGAACATCCTGCTGCGGCTCCTGCAGAAGGCCGATCTGGATGTGGAACAGGCCCAGCGGGGGATCATCTACATCGATGAGATCGACAAGATCGCCCGCAAGAGCGAGAACGCCTCGATCACCCGTGATGTGTCGGGCGAAGGGGTGCAGCAGGCCCTGCTCAAGATGCTGGAGGGTACCGTGGCCAACGTGCCGCCCCAGGGGGCCGCAAGCACCCCTACCAGGACTGCATCCAGATCGACACCAGTCAGATCCTGTTCATCTGTGGAGGTGCCTTCGTCGGCCTCGATGAGGTGGTGCAGAAGCGCCTCGGCCGAAACTCGATCGGCTTTCTGCCCACCGATGGTCGTGGCCGCACCCGCAGCAGCCGCGAGCACCTGGCGGCCCATGCCCTGCGCCACCTGGAACCCGACGATCTGGTGCGCTACGGCCTGATTCCCGAATTCATCGGCCGCCTTCCGGTGAGCGCCGTGCTCGAACCCCTCGATACCCGCGCCCTCAAGGCGATCCTCACCGAACCCCGCGATGCCCTGGTCAAGCAATTCCAGACGCTGCTGAGCATGGACAACGTCCAGCTGGAGTTCGAACCCGAGGCGGTGGAGGCCATTGCCAAGGAGGCCCACCGCCGGCGCACCGGCGCCCGGGCCCTGCGCGGCATCGTCGAGGAACTGATGCTCGATCTGATGTACGACCTTCCCTCCAACCAGGACATGAAGACCTTCACCGTCACCCAGGAACTGGTGGAGCAGCGCACCAAAGCCAAGGTGCTGCCCCTCGCCCCTGGCGACCGTGACGCCCAGGCCTCAGCCTGAGCCTGAGCCTGAGCCTGGCGGGAACGGCAATCCCCACCCCACCGGCCCTGGGGCCTTGGGCCCGTCAGGGCAGAAGCTGAGAGCACCCCATTCCCCGCTTAAGCCTTGGCCGCCGCCGACCACCTGCAGGCCCCGCGCCAGCACGGTCTGTTCAACCACCACGGCATCGATCTGGGAGATGGCACCGTGGCCCATTACCTGGAAGGGCGCCAGATTCTGCGCAGCCCGGTGGAGGAGTTCAGCCGCGGCCAGCCTCTGATCGTGGTGCCCTACGCCGAAGCCTCCCCCGGGGTGACCCTGCGGCGGGCCATGGGGAGACTCGGGGAGCAGCGCTACAACCTGCTGTTCAACAACTGTGAGCACTTCGCGATCTGGTGCAAGACCGGTCGACACCGCAGCCCCCAGGTGGAGGACTGGCTCCACACCGGCAGCCTCGGTGCCCTGGCCATCGGCCAGTTCATGCCCGCGGCCCTGATCGCCGCGGTGCGACTGCTGCTGCGCCAGGGGCTCAACCTCGATGGCGAACAGCTGGAGCGGGGTCGGGCGTTGGCCCTGCGCAGCCTCGAGCAGCTGGATGCCCTGCGGCTGATGTTGCAGGAGCGGCTGGAGAAGGAACTGGCCCAGGCGGAGACCTGGTGGGGAGGGGGCCAGGCCTCGGTCAACGAGGGGCTGCTGCGGGCGGCCCGCAGCCTGGCCGACCAGCTCACCACCGTGGAGGAACTGGAGGGGAAGCTCAACCGGCTGCTGGAGGCCGGCAAGCCTGAGTAATCTCAGGTCCATGGCCACCCCAGGGACAGACCGATGACCCAGGCCAGTCCTTATCAGCCCCTGCACCACAAGTACAGACCCCAGAGGTTCGACCAGCTGGTGGGGCAGGAGGCGATCGCGGCCACCCTCACCCAGGCGCTGCAGCAGAACCGAATCGCGCCGGCCTACCTGTTCAGCGGTCCGCGCGGCACCGGCAAGACCTCCAGTGCCCGGATCCTCGCCCGCTCGCTCAATTGCCTGGCCAGCGAAGGGCCGACCGCGGAGCCCTGCGGCAGCTGTTCCCTCTGCACCTCCATCGCCGCCGGCAATGCCCTTGATGTGATCGAGATCGACGCGGCCTCCAACACCGGTGTCGACAACATCCGAGAGCTGATCGAGCGTTCCCGCTTCGCGCCGGTGCAGGCCCGCTGGAAGGTCTACGTGATCGACGAATGTCACATGCTCTCCACGGCGGCCTTCAACGCCCTGCTCAAGACCCTGGAGGAGCCGCCACCGCGGGTGGTGTTCGTGCTGGCCACCACCGACCCCCAGCGGGTGCTGCCCACGATTCTGTCGCGCTGCCAGCGCTTCGATTTCCGCCGCATTCCCCTGGAGGCCCTGGAGACCCACCTGCGCTTCATCGCTGGGGCCGAATCCATCGGCATCACACCCGAGGCCCTGCACGTGGTGTCCCAGCGGGCCCAGGGGGACTGCGGGATGCCGAAAGCCTGCTGGATCAACTGAGCCTGCTGCCGGCACCGATCGAAGCTGTGGCCGTGTGGGATCTGCTGGGGGCCGTGCCCGAGCAGGACCTGCTGGAACTGGCGGAGTCCCTGGCGACGGGTGAGCCCCTGGGGGTGATCGAAGCCACCCGCCGGCTGCTAGAGCGGGGACGGGAGCCCGGCGCCGTGCTCCAGGGCCTGGCGGGGTTGCTGCGGGATCTCGTCCTGGCGCGGGTGGCCCCTGAGCGCCCCGAATTGAGCAGCTTCTCGCCCCAGTTCAGGCCGCGGTTGGCACCCCTGGCCGCCGCCATCGACCCCGATCGGCTGCTGCGCTGGCAAAGCCAGCTCAAGGGCAGCGAGCAGCAACTGCGTCAAAGCGTGCAGCCCCGGCTGTGGCTGGAAGTGCTGCTGCTGGGGCTGCTGGCGGAACCGGCAGCGGCCAGTGCTTCGGCCACGGCCACCAAGGTGCCAGCGACTGCAACGGCAGCCGCTCCGGTGCGAATGGACGTGCGCGCCGCCAATCAGCCGGCGGCACCTGCACGAGTGGCACCTGCACCAGTGGCAACTGTGCCAGCGGCACCAGAGCCAGCGGCCGAGGCCGAACCCCCGCCAGTCCCGAAGATCGCCACCCCCTCCAGCGAGCGGCGAGATCCCCCTGAGCGAGCTCTGGCAACAGATGCTGGCCGCCCTGGAGCTGCCGTCAACGCGCATGTTGCTCTCCCAGCAGGCCGAGCTAGTGCGGCTGGATGGTCAGCGGGCCGTGGTGCGGGTGGCGACCACCTGGATGGCGATGGTGCAGAGCCGTCTTCCTCTGCTGGAGAAGGCGGTGGCCACCACCCTGGGGAGCCCCCGCCAACTGGTTCTGGAGGGGGCCGCTCCGGCAACCGTGCCCGCCTCGGCGATGCCTGCTGCTGCTCAGCCCCCGGCCCAGGCCAGCCCCCAACCTTCTCCCCCTGTACGACAGGCGCAAACGGCAGCTGTTCCGATCTTGCCCATCCCGAGCCCCCCAGCGCATGATCGGGCCGGGGCGGCAACCCCGGCGCCTGAGGCCGCTGCCAACGCAGGGCAGCAGCTCGCCCCTGGTGGCGCACAGACGCGCAATCCACTGGATGAAAACGCCCGCCGACTGGCGGAATTCTTCAACGGAGAGGTTGTGGAGCTGGATGGCCCCCTGGAGGATGGGGAAGCGGCCTGAGAACGTTCAGGACCAGAAGTTTTCCAGATCGAGATCTTCGATCTGCTGCTTGGCTTCGCGGAAAAATGTGCTGCTGGTCAGCTTCTCGACATCCTGTTGTTTCTTGCCCTGATCGATCTCGACCTTAAGTTCGCGCAACTGACGCTCCAGGGATTCCTCGCGCAACTTGCGATCGGTCACATCCCGCGCAATGCCCTCCAGATAGAGCGTCTTGCCGGCCGCATCCTTCACCAGCCGAGCATCCAGTTCGAGCCAGATGCTGTCGCCGTCCTCCCGTAGGGTCGAATACACGAAATCGGTCAAGGTACCATCGCGCTTCAGCCGCTCCTGAAGTTCAGTGACCACCTCAGGATTCTGAAAGAACTGAGTATTGACATCCTTCACAGACGCCAGCATCTCCTTGGTGGAGTGGTATCCGTAGATGTCCGCAAGGGCGGGATTAGCGCGCAGCAGGCGACCCTCAACACTGGACTGGAAGATGCCATCTTGAGCATTCTCGAAGATGCTGCGAAAGTTCTCCTCCGCCAAGGTGAGCTCAAGGTTCGATTGCTCCAGCGCCGTGAACGATGCCTGCAGCTGGTGGGTCATGTTGTTGAAGGAGCCCGCCAGCTGATCGATCTCGATAATCACGCTTGGATCAACTGTCTGATTGAGGTCTCCAGCCGCAAGCCGCCTGGCTGCCTGGGAAATCTTTTCAATTGGATTGGTGACCCACTGGGAGGAAGCCAGGCCAAGAAACACCGCAAACACCAACGAACCAACGCAAAGGAAGATGGTGGTCTTGGAGTTGGCCTCAATCTGGCCCATGAAATCAGCTTCAGGTGTGACCACCATCAGCAGCCACTGCAAACCCTTGCCATCTTCAAGCGGTGAAACCCTCATCAATTCCCTGTCGCCATCTAGCTTGAACTCGTATTGATGGCTCTCGTAAACGCGACTGTAGCTTCCCAAATTCTCGTTGATGACACCCATGGCGCCCCTGAGCATGGGATCGGTGGACTCACTGGCGAGCAGACGCTGTCGTTGGTCCCCTTTTCCTACGATCAGGGGCTGGTTGGGTGAAGACGAGGCGATCAGCTCACCCGTGCGCTCAAAGATGTAGACCTTGCTATTGCGGCTGACCTTCAAGGAGCGAAGAAATTGGCTGATCTGATCCAAGCTGATCTGAGTATTAAAAATCCCAAGTAGCTTGCCGCCCGGGCCAAAGTAAGGAGAAACGGCATTTAACTGAAGATTGTCATAACCAAAATTGACCGTAACAGGCCCCCAGGTGGGGCGACGGGCAGCAACTGCGGCCTTGAACAAGGGAGAGTCCTTGGCATCAAAGTTAGAGCGAACCTTCTCCACATCTGCTGGATTGCCGGAGCGATCCAGCCCGTAATAAACCAGATCTCCCGAACCTGGCTTGAGTTGAAGAGCTAGCTGTGGATCCTCATCGGAAGCAAAGCGATTGTTGGCCCAACCAATACGGATGAAGCGACCCTCACGGTCAACCAGACCTGAGTAACCGATATCGTTGAAGGCATTGACCTGCTTCCAGAGGAAGGGGCGGGCCGCATCAATGTTGTCAAATCTGATCAACCCCAGGCTGGCAGCATTCGCATTCAGCGCATTGACGCGGTGGGGAGTGTTGAGAAAATTAGTGACCCGCACCAAAACTTGTTTGGAGATCGAGTCCTGGAGCTGCGCCGCCAATTCATTGACCGCCCGCTGGCTATGGCGAAACGACAGAAAGCCAACCAGACCCACCGTGGCCACAGTCTGCAAGACAAAAGGAACCACCAAGTAGGTGCGGAGGTTCAGGCGAAAGGCTTGAAAACTCAATGCCTTGTACCAGCTGGACTTAGGTTCTAGGTGGTTCTGGGTGGTCATGCCATTAGCAGCCGTGGCCTTTGCCTATCGTTTGGTCTACTACAGCCGCACTTAAAGCTTCGGTATACAGGCATGCGCATGGACCAATGTCTATCCAACTGCCACTGCCTCAACTGAGACCAAACCAGGTGTCAACAGCAAAAGAACCCATGACCATGGTGAGTCGCCCCACGCAGCATGGACGTGCCGTAACTTACCAGCCAAGGGAGTCATGGTCTCCATTCATCCAGGTGACAAGGTCGTGCTTGGGTGTGGCCGTGTTGAACATATGCAGGCCAAAATCCCGTGAAATCTCCTCACAAACCTTGATCCCTCGGGTGCTGTTGCCCTTGGCATCGAGGGGCGGAGAATAGATGCCGATACCCAGCTTGCCTGAGGCCACCGCCGTGATCCCACCGGCGACCCCACTCTTGGCTGGAATGCCCACCCGGTAGGCCCATTCTCCCGAGGCATCGTACATGCCACAGGTGAGCATCAAACTAATCACATCTTGTACATAGCGTTCTTCGATGGCTCGAATGCCCGTGACGGGGTTCACACCGCCGTTGGCCAGGGTCGCTGACATCATGGCCAAATCCTTGGCGTTGACCAACATGGAGCATTGCTGAAAGTAAAGATCCAGCGTTTCATCAATCTTCTCGCTGACCATGGAGAAGTTCAGCATCAGAAAAGCCATGGCCCGATTGCGATGACCGGTCTCTTTTTCCGAAAGAAACACGGGGACATTAATGTCATGGGCACGGCCGGTGTAGCGCCCGAACATCTCGAGGATGCGCTTGAGGCGCTCGGTGCCGTTGCGACCCTTGATCAGATCTGTGGTAGCGATCGCCCCGGAATTAACCATGGGGTTGTAGGGGCGATTGGTCGCCTCATCAAGAATGATCGAGTTGAAGGCTTCACCCGTGGGCTCCATGCCCACTTTGCTATTCACATACTTGCGACCGTGATCTTCAAGAGCAAGACCAAAAACGAAGGCTTTTGAAATTGACTGGATCGTAAAAGTTTTATCGCAGTCTCCAACTTCGAAGGTCTGACCATCCGTGCTGACCACGCAAATCCCAAATGAATCGGCGCTGGCTAACGCAAGCTCAGGAATGTAATCAGCTACCCTGCCTTTCTTGAGGCCGCGATGCTTATTATAAAGATCATTGAGATAACTCCTGAAAGGGGAGGCCACCGCATTGATCGAGCTGGCGAGTGTAACAAAACTCCTTAGATCTGTCATGACTCAACTACCTTCCATGATGGACTTGGCAACGAGCTTGAACTCCTGAGTCAATGGGTGATCAGGATACTTGACGCAGAAAACACCCTCACTGGCCAAGCGGGCAAAGTCTTCAGAAAGAGGAAAGACTCCAGCCACCGCTTCGCCATAGGTTTCTGCCACTTTGGCTCGCAATGCATCCAGATTCAGTCCACTGTGGGCCTTATTGATGGCCAGCAATAAACGTCGGACCTTCAGCTGCCTAGCCACATCGACGGTGACCGCAGTTCCTTGGTAATCCTGTTTGTCAGGGCGCAGAATCAGCAGCAGTACATGGGAGATGGCAATCGAAAGGAAGGTTTCCTTGGAAAGCCCTGGGTGGGTATCGATGAACAGGAAATCAAGCTTGAGCTCTCGAACGAGATTCCTGAATCCGTCGTTCATCTTGCTCACATCATAGCCCACCTGAAGAATGCGTGAAATGTCATCGGGCTTCACACTGGAGGGAACCAGGAAGATCTGACCTGGAAGCTCGATGCCCACCTTGGCGCTGACATCGTAAGCAGCCTCTGCAATGGACGCTTCATCCCAGAGGAAATCATTCAGCGTTTTGCCTATTTCATCTTGCTCAAGGCAGAACAGGTTGTGAATACCTGGCGAGGGCACATCGGTATCAATCACGCCAACTCGAAAACCCTGAGCCGCAACAGTCGTAGCCAGATTAGCCGTGAAATTCGACTTCCCGGTGCCCCCGCGGTAGGAATGAACGGAGACGACTTTTGGCATTGCCACCCTTGAGTTCAGAAACAACTAAGCGTTGCCCGACCCCCTTGCGGTAACGAGCGCTACCAAGAATGCCGGCCTGGTCGGCGGAGGCTCCCCAGGTGTCCAAATGGTTCGGCCATTGGATCACGAATCGTTCAGTCTTGGGGACGGTTGCAACCATTACCATCGTTTGGGCCCTCAGCCTGCGATGAAAGGCGTGGCTGAGCCCCTAGCGCGCCCATGGATCCTTCTCGTGCCCTTGCCGCTGTCGCCCTGGCCTCCGTCGCCTGGGATGGGGTGATGGGCAGCGCTGGAGCCCGCGCCCTGCGCCACTCCCTCGACTACCGCTCCCCCTACCGGGAACGCAGCGACCAGGAGATGATCGCCCTGATGAACGATTTGCTCCTGAGCCTCAAGGCACAAGGTGCCGAAGCCCTGTTGCTGGAGGCTGGCGCCGCCTTGGATGGGCCCCAACGGCTGACCGCCTTCGCCATGGCGACGGAGATCATGCGCTCGGACGGTCCCCTGGTGGAGGAAGAACAGCGCATTCTCGACCACCTGTCGGAGGCTTTGGAACTGAGCGCTGACGAAACAAGCACAATCATGGAGGTGATGAACATCCTCCACGCGAGTCTTTAGGAGCCCAGGCCAGAGGCTGGCCGCGGCCCCAATTTCAGGAGGCCTGGGTGCTCAGATCGCTTTCGGGCAGGGTGCCCAGATGCAGGGTCTTGGCCCAGACCAGTCGCTTGGGCAGCACCGCCATGCGCAGGCACACCCAGGGAATGACCACGAACCAGTGGAGCAGGTAAAGCATGACCAGGGCGAGGGAGGCCGGATTGGCCTCGGGCAGGGGCGGGCCCTCGCTGCTCCGCTGGCAGGCCTGAAGAATCGCCACCCCCGAGAGGCCGAGGACCACCAGGGACAGGGGCCAGAAGGCCGGCAGGGTGCGCGTCACAAGGGACGCGGCCAGGTCCGCCACCGCCACCACCGGCAGCACGTATTGCAACAGGAAAAAGCTGCTGAGATCGAGCTTGCCGGAGAGGCTGACGCGGCCGGAGACCAGGCCTGGCCAGTAATCGAAGAAGCGCTGCAGACCCCCTTCGGCCCAACGCTGGCGTTGTCGCCAGAGGGCCCGGAGACTGAGAACGGCCTCCTCCTGCACCGGTGGGTCCCAGAGCACGCCGATCGAACGGCCGGCGAGCAACAGCCTGAAACTGAGGTCCAGATCGTCGGTGACGGTGGCCTCGTTGAATCCGCCGCAGGCCTGGATCGCCTCTCTGAGAAGCAATTGGCCGTTCCCCCGCAGTTCAGCGATGCCGCCGCCATCAAGGCGGCCCTGCTGCACCACCGCATCAAGGGCCATCTCCATCGCCTGCGCCCGGGCGAGCAGGTTGACCTCACCGTTGACCACGGCCTTGCGCAGTTGCACCGCTGACCAAACACCTTGCTCGGCAAAGGGGATCAACCGCTCGAGCACATCGCTCTGAAGCTGGGCATCGGCATCGAGCACCAACATCCAGCGGCTCTTGAGCTGGGCCAGCACGGTGTTGAGGGCACCGGATTTACCCCCCGCCTCGCGGTTGCGGCGCACCAGATGCAAAAAGGGATGCTCCCGCCTGAGCTCCTCGAGCAGTTCCGGGGTGCGGTCCTCACTGCCGTCATCGACCACCCAGAGCTGCAACCGACCGGCGGGGTATCGGAGCTGGGCGATGCGCTCCACCAGACGACCAATCACCGCCTCCTCATCGCGGGCCGCCACCACCACATCGACGGACGGCAACGCTGCGTCCCCATCAAGGTTCGACGGGGGCTGGGCGGCCTCGGTCTCACCCTGGCGGCGGCGGGCCCCCAGGAGCACCGTGCGGAAGCTGTAGATCCCGAGCAACAGGGTCAAGGTGAGCGCCGGCAGAACGCTGCGGCCCCCGCTGAGGCCATGGGGCGCCACCCCGGCCGCCACGCAGGCGATCAGGAACACCGAAGCCTTGACCCGTCGGCGATCGGTCCCCGTGCTGCCGTTCACGGCCATGGCCGACCCAAAAGTTGAGGAAGTTTAGGGGCCGCGGTTTAGGGATCCAGCAGAAGGCCCTGGAGGCTCTCAAGCTTGGTGCCGGAGTAATAGTGCTGAAGGATCCGGCCTGAAGGCCAGCCCCGCCGGGCCAGATCCATGGCCCCGGCCTGGGAGAGCCCAGCTCCATGGCCGAAGCCGCCCCCCACGAAGCTCCAGCGGCCCGGGCCATCCGGCGCCACCACAAACAGGGTGCTGGGCAGCCGGCGGAAGGCGCGCCGGATCGCATCGAAGCGCAGCACCACCCGGCCCGCGGTCCCCTGCATCTGCAGGGCAAGCACGCGACCGCTGGCCCCCGCTCCAGCACGGTCAGCCGTTGGGGCACGCCGAGGGCAGCGGCCTGGGGACCGAGGGCCGCTCTGATTCGATCCCGGTCCAGGGAGCGCCGCCAACGGAACAGCGGGTGATCGCTGCCGTAGGCCGCGCCACCTTCTTGAAGCAGCTGGCGGAGGCGGGCAGGTTCACTGAGGGGCACGGCGAAGCTGCGCTCGAAAGGAGCTGGACCATCGGGTCGGGTCTGCAGATAGGGCAGTGGGGCGCCCCCCAGGCCTCCTCGAACCCGGCCGCCACCCCGCCATTGCTGGCGTGGTACACCGCATGGATGGGCTGCCCCTGCCAGATCAGCACCTGGAATCGAGTGGCCGCAATCGCCTGGCGCACAGCCGCGCCCGCCTGGCGGGGATCGGCGTAGACCTGGCATTGGGTATCGGCGCAGAGGTGGTACCCATCCACCCTGAAACGCTGACGGTTGCGCAGGGCCCAGGTGCGGGCCAGCACCGCCTGGGCCTGGAGGGCGGCGGCGGGAGCCTCGGCGCCGATCTCATGGGGCAACACCCCCAGGAGGTAACGCTCCAGTGGGACCTGCTCGATCAGGCTCCAGCTGCCATAGGCATCGCTCTGGAGCCGAAACGGCCCCTGGTAGAGCCCACCGGCCCAGCGCAGCCCTGATGGCGCGCTCAGCCGCAGGGGGCCCTCCAGGGTCCTCAGGCCCAACGACTCCCGAACGGCGAGCACCAGCCGCTCCGTGATCCGGGCCCGCTGCTGACGAGCAGCCAGCCGGCTGCCCCCAAGGGTCGGTGGCAGCGCATCCGGGCCGCCCCAGACCTCCCAGTCGCCAGGTTTGGCGATCACGGGGCTGATTCCCTGTTGGCGCCAGGCCTCGGCCACCTGCTCGGCGCGCTCGTAGCTGGGGAACGGACCCAGCACCGTGCGCTGGAGGTTGAGGGGTTCCTTGAGGGGAACCCGCCGCCAGAGCAACCCCAGGCTGGAGCCCCGCAGCTGGCGACCCGAGGCCTCTGTGAGCGTCAGTGGGCCCGATGGACTCACCAGGGTCAACGGGGGCGCCGCTGCGGGATCGCTGTCCGGCCTGGGGCCCAGGTGGGCCGCCAGCGCGACCCAGAGCACCGGCTCGGTGCGGCTCAGCGCCGGCGGGGCAGGCACCGGCCAATGCAGCAGCGAGCTGGCACGACAGCCCTGGGCCAGCAGCAGCAAACCCCCCAGGGCCGCTCCGCCCAGGAGCGCGGTCCCCTGGATCGGGCGCCGCAGATTGAGCATCAGGGACGAAGACATCGACGAACGGGCGCCAGGGAGTTGGCGGAAGGCTGGTCCGCGTCGTAGTTTGCTTGTTTGTGCCCGACCACGAGCCATGCCCAAGCTGAAGACCCGCAAAGCTGCCGCCAAGCGGTTCAAGGCGACAGGCACCGGGAAGTTCATGCGCCGTCGCGCCTTCCTGAACCATCTGCTCGATCACAAGAGTCCCAAGCGCAAGCGCTACCTGGGCACCATGGCCGTCGTCGACGAGCGCGATGCCGACAACGTGCGGGCGATGTTGCCCTACAGCCGCTGAGCCCCAGCTGCGCTCCGTTTCCATTCCTTTACTGAACTCCCATGGCCCGCGTCAAAAGGGGCAACGTTGCCCGTAAACGCCGTAACAAGATCCTTCGCCTGGCCCGTGGCTTCCGGGGCGGCAATGGTTCGCTGTTCCGCACGGCCAACCAGCGGGTGATGAAAGCCCTCTGCAATGCCTACCGCGACCGTCGCCGGCGCAAGCGCGACTTCCGCCGCCTCTGGATTGCCCGCATCAACGCCGCCGCCCGCCTCAACGGCCTCAGCTACAGCCGCCTGATTGGCGGGCTCAAGAAGGCCGATGTGCAGCTGAACCGCAAGATGCTCGCTCAACTCGCCGTCATCGATCCCAGCAGCTTCAGCAACGTGGTCAGCGCCGCCAAGGGCTGACCATCCTCTCGATAGGCCCGATGGATCGGCTCCTTCCCCAGGCCTACCTCCTAGGTCTGGTCGTTCTGCTCGCTGGGGCGGCCGTCCTGGTCGGCCTGCAGATCCTGCGGGTGCGTAAGGACGAGCAGTCCCTGGTCCGTCTGGAGGGCAAGAGCAAGGCCAGCGCCACCGACGCGGCTGATTTCTATGAGCTGGCCTCTGTGCAGTTGCGCAAACGCCTCTACCCCCAGGCGGCGGCCAACCTCAAGCTGGCTGCGAAACGGGCCGAAGGGGAGCCCCCGAAGCCCAGGCCGTGATCCAGAACGCCCTCGGCTCTCGCCCTGGCCGCCCAGAGCAACTACGCCGCTGCGATCAAGCACTACCGCTCCGCCCTGCGCTCGAAGCCCAACTACCCCGTGGCCCTCAACAACCTGGCCTACGCCCTGGAAAACCAGCGCCAGAACGAGGAAGCCAAGGCCATCTACGAGCAGGTGCTTCAACTCGATGACACCAACAAAACCGCCCGCAAGCGACTCAAGGGACTTGAGCGCAGGCAGGGTGTTCCCCTCGCCCCCTTGAGCGCAAAGGAGGGCCTGGGCGTGGGCGGCGACCCTAAAAGAAAAGCCTGAACCGTTGGGCGATCGCCCCTTGGGCTAAGGCCTCACCAGAGGCCCCGGACGGGGACCGCCTTGCGAATCACCGGCCTCGGAGCAGGGGGTCGGAGGTCGAGCACACCGCCTGGGTGGGTCAGGCGCGGGGCATTCCAGCCGGCCAGATACACGCCCTGCAGGCCTTGAAAGGCCCCGCCGAGTTCGAGGGCGGAGTCTGGGTTGCCTTCGAGGGGAAGTAGATCCAATTGATCCGACTTGGCGTTGAAGTTGCCCTGCACCGGCATAGTGACGCCGGCGACGGTGAGTTCACCGCGCAGGTCGAGCATCTGTCCCATCGGCACCACCGAAGCGAGCCGCAACTCCGCCGGCACCACCCGACCATCGATGAACGATTGGTAGGTGCCCGTCCAGGTGCGGGGAATGCTGAGCGCCAGGTCCTGGGCCCGCGCCACAGGATCGAAGGTTTCCACCGGCCCCAGTTCCGACTGGAAGGCCGAAATCGCCGCCATCGGGGCCACGGCCGGCGCATTGAACGGCACCACACTGCCCACGGGAAGGGGGACGGCGGCCAGCAGCACGGGCATGGCAAAACAGATTCAGTTATTCCCAGGCTAAGAGCTGTGGCGCCAAAAGGAATCCCCGGGCAGTACGTTCGCAGCATGGCCCCCTTTGCCGATCCCAGCTCCCCCATCGATCCCAGCCGTCCCGACCCCAGCAACTTCGGCAGCGCTCACGCTCCTGCCGCTGGCGCCCCGGGCGAGGACGAGGTCCTTGTGATCGGGGGCCGGCGATTCTCGAGCCGGTTGATGACCGGCACCGGCAAGTACCCCAGCCTTGAGGTGATGCAGGCCAGCCTTGAGGCCAGCGCCTGCTCGATCGTCACCGTGGCGGTGCGCCGGGTGCAGGCCGCGGCCGCCGGCCACCAGGGCCTGATCGAGGCCATTGATTGGAGCCGGTTCTGGATGCTGCCGAACACCGCCGGCTGCGCCACCGCCGAGGAGGCCGTGCGGGTGGCCCGGCTCGGCCGCGAGCTGGCCAAGCTCGCCGGCCAGGAGGACAACAGCTTCGTGAAGCTGGAGGTGATTCCCGACAGCCGCCACCTGCTCCCGGACCCCTTCGGCACCCTGGAGGCCGCTGAGCGCCTGGTGGCCGAGGGCTTCACGGTGTTGCCCTACATCAACGCCGATCCGCTGCTGGCCAAGCGGCTGGAGGATGTGGGCTGCGCCACCGTGATGCCCCTGGGGTCGCCGATCGGCTCGGGGCAGGGCATCCGCAACGCCGCCAACATCGGCCTGATCATCGAAAATGCCCAGGTGCCCGTGGTGGTGGACGCAGGCATCGGCGTTCCCAGTGAGGCCGCCCAGGCGATGGAGCTGGGGGCCGATGCCTTGCTGATCAACAGCGCCATCGCCCTGGCGGGAGATCCCGCCGCCATGGCTCGGGCCATGGCCCTGGCCACCCTGGCTGGCCGTACCGCCTTTCGAGCCGGCCGCCTGCCGGTACGCCCCGACGCCAGACCCAGTTCACCCGTCCAGGGCAGGGTGGGTCAGCAGCCATGGGCCGAGCAGCCATGAAGTTTCCTGCCCACTTGGCTTTGGCGCGAACGGACGCTGCCTAGGGCGATCGGCGGGGGACGCTGGCGGCACTGATGGTGGCCCTGGCCTTCAAGCTGAGCTGAGCCCGGCAGCGTCACGGGCATCACCCGTTGCGGCGGAATGCCTGTAGTAGCTTCGATTCAATGAGCACGCGCTCGTTCTTGAGGAGTCAAGGGTGAAGGTTCTCGTACTTGGCGGAGACGGCTTCTGCGGTTGGCCCTGTGCGGTGAATCTCGCCGATACGGGACACGACGTGGTGATCGTCGACAACCTGAGCCGGCGCAAGATCGACATCGATCTCGGGGTCGAATCGCTCACCCCGATCGCCACCATCCACGACCGCCTCAGGGCCTGGCGTGAGGGGGTGGCCGGCCGATCGAATTCGTCTCGATCGACATCGCCCGCAACTACGCCCGCTTGCTGGACCTGCTCCGCAACGAGCAACCCGAGGCGATTGTCCACTTCGCCGAGCAGCGGGCCGCCCCCTACTCGATGAAGACGAGCACCACCAAGCGCTACACCGTCGACAACAACGTCAGCGGCACCAATAACCTGCTCTGCGCCATCGTCGAGAGCGGCATCCAAACCCACATCGTCCACCTGGGAACGATGGGGGTCTACGGCTACGGCTCCCACCGGGGCGCCACCATCCCCGAGGGGTACCTCACCGTCGAGGTGCCCCAGCCCGATGGCAGCCGCTTCACAGAGAAGATCCTGCACCCCACCGATCCCGGCAGCGTCTATCACCTCACCAAGACGCTGGATCAACTGCTCTTTTACTACTACAACAAAAACGACGGCATCCAGGTCACCGACCTGCACCAGGGCATCGTCTGGGGCACCAACACGGACCTCACCGACAAGGAACTTCGTCTGGTCAACCGCTTCGACTACGACGGCGACTACGGCACCGTGCTGAACCGCTTCCTGATCCAGGCGGCCATCGGCTATCCGCTCACGGTCCATGGCACCGGCGGCCAGACCCGGGCCTTCATCCACATCCGCGATTCGGTCAAGTGCGTGCAACTGGCGGTCGAAACCCCGCCCCAACCAGGCGACAAGGTGCGGATCTTCAACCAGATGACCGAGAGCCACCAGGTGAAGAGCCTGGCCGAAAAGGTGGCCCATCTCACCGGTGCCAAGATCAACTACCTGCCCAACCCCCGCAAGGAGGCGATCGAAAACGATCTGATCGTCGATAATCGCTGTCTGATCGATCTCGGACTCAAGCCCACCACCCTCGATGAGGGGCTCTTGTCGGAAGTGGTGGATGTGGCCCGCCGCTGGGCCGACCGCTGCGACCGCTCCAGAATTCCCTGTGTCTCCGCCTGGACCACCACCCAGGCCGCTTCGCTCCAAGCCACGGTCTGAGTCACGGTCCATCCCCCTGCGCGGCAAGTGTGAAGATCGCCCTGTTCACCGAGACCTTCCTGCCCAAGGTCGACGGCATCGTCACCCGCCTGACCAAGACGATCGAGCACCTGGTGGTTGCTGGCGACGAGGTGCTGGTCTTCTGCCCGGAAGGCGCGCCCGACCATTTCATGGGGGCCCGGGTGGAGGGGGTGCCGGCGATTCCCCTGCCGATGTATCCCGAGCTGAAACTGGCCCTGCCCAGCCTGGCGGTGTCCGGTGCCCTCGACGCCTTCAAGCCCGATCTGGTGCATGTGGTCAACCCTGCGGTGCTGGGGCTCGGCGGCATCTACATGGCCCGCACCCGTCAGCTGCCCCTGGTGGCCAGCTACCACACCCACCTGCCCAAATACCTGGAGCACTACGGCGTCGGTCTGCTGGAGCCGGTTCTCTGGGAACTGCTCAAGGCCGCCCACAACCAGGCCCAGCTGAATCTCTGCACCTCCTCGGCCATGGTGGAGGAACTGAGCGATCGGGGCATCCTCCACACCGCCCTCTGGCAACGGGGGTCGACACCGAGCTGTTCCGTCCCCAGCTCCGTTCGGAGGCCATGCGCCGGCAGCTGCTGGGCCCCCACGACGATCAGAACGCCCTGTTGCTCTACGTGGGCCGCCTGTCAGCGGAAAAGCAGATCGAGCGCATCCGCCCCGTGCTCGATGCCCTGCCCCACGCCAGGCTGGCCCTGGTGGGCGATGGGCCCCACCGCCAGCAGCTGGAGAAGGTGTTCGCCGGCAGTGCCACCCATTTTGTCGGTTACCTGGGGGGCGAGGAGCTGGCCGCGGCCTACGCCAGCGCCGATGCCTTCCTGTTCCCCTCCAGCACCGAAACCCTGGGGCTGGTGCTGCTGGAGGCGATGGCCGCCGGCTGTCCGGTGGTGGGAGCCAACCGCGGCGGTGTCCCCGACATCGTCACCGATGGGGTCAACGGTTGCCTCTACGACCCGGATCAGCCCAGCAGCCTCACCGAGGCCACCGAACGGCTGCTGGGAAACCCCAATCAGCGGGAAACCTTGCGCCAGGCGGCCCGCAGCGAGGCCGAACGCTGGGGCTGGGCCGGTGCCACCGCTCAGCTGCGCCGCTTCTACCAGCAACTGCACAACCACCACCGGCCCCAGCTGCAGCTGGTGGCCTGATCACTGCCCGGCGCCCGGCTGCCGCTGTTCGCCGCTTCCTTGAACCAGGTGGTCATCAGCGCCTTCACCATCGGAGCCGCCACCGTGCCACCGAAGCCGCCGGAGTTTTCCCCGAAGGCCACGATCACCAGGGTGGGCTTGCCGGCCGGGGCGTAGCCACCGAACCAGGCGTGATCAGGCCGGGGGTCCTCACCGGTGCCGGTCTTGCCGGCAACGGGCGGCAGGCTGGGGTCGTTGAGGATCGTGGCGGTGCCAGCGGTGACCACCATGCGCAGGCCCTTGCGCAGGGCCCGCAGGGTCCCGGGCTTGAGGCCGATCCACTGACGCGGGTACTCGGCCTCCACCAGATGGGGCGTCACCAGCCAGCCACCATTGGCCACGGCGGCATACAAACGGGCCATCTGGATCGGTGTGACCTGCAGGGCCCCCTGACCGATGGCGGAGGTGATCGTGTCCACAGCGGCCCATTCCTCGCCGAGCACCTTCATCTTCCAGGCCCGATCGCCGAGCAGGCCTGGGGTCTCCTCTTCCGTCAGCTCAATGCCGGTGAGGCTGCCATACCCCATGCGCCGGGCGGCCTTGAACAGCTCGGCGTCCTTGACCGTCAGGCCCACCCGGTAAAAAAACTGTTGCTGCTCACCGCCAGGGCCATCGGAAAACCGATCGCGCCGAAGCTGCCGTGGTCCTTGTAGCAGAGGCCATCCCAACAGAACGAGTTGGAGGTCGGCACGGTGGAGTTCTCGTTGAACAACCCCGACTCGATGCCCGCGATCGTGGTGACGATCTTGAAGGTGCTGGCCGGTGGGAAGCCCTGGTACGCCCGGTTCAGCATCGGCGACTCAGGGCGGTTGAGGTCGTTCCATTGGGCCGTGGTGGGTCCGGGCGAAAAGACGTTGGGATCGAAACTCGGCCGGCTGGCCATGGCGCGGACCGCGCCGGTCTGGGGATCGAGGGCCACGATCGCCCCCTTGCGCACGCCATCAAGGGCCCGTTCCGCCGCCTTCTGCAGCTCCAGATCGAGGGTCAGCCGCAGATCCTTGCCGGATCGGGCCTGCTTGTCCCCCAGCACCCGCTGCACTTGGCCTTCGGCATTCACCTCCAGCTGCTGACCGCCCCATTCACCCCGCAGGTGCGGCTCGAACACCCGCTCCAGCCCACTGCGGCCGATGCGGTCCTGGACGCGGTAGCCCTTGGGCTCCAGGCGCTCGTACTCCTGTTCGGTGATGCCGCTGGTGTAGCCCAGGACATGGGCAGCGAGGCGGCCGAAGGGATAGGCCCGCAGATAGTCCACATCCACTTCAGCCCCTTCGAGGTTGCTGGCCTGTTCCCGGAAGCGCAGCACCTGAAGGGGCTTGAGCGGGCCGGCCAACTCGATCCGGTAGCCGGAACCGGAGCCGGCGGCGCGGCGCTTCCGGTCCAGCTGAGCCGGGGAAAGCGTCAGCAGGCGCGCCAGGCGATCCCGCAGCTGCGGCCAGTCAGCCTCGCTGACCAGCCGTGGCTGCAGGTAGAGGTTGTAGGTGAGGCGGCTTGTGGCCAGCACCTGGCCATTGCGGTCGAGCAGCCTCCCGCGCATGGGATTGCGCGGCACCAGGCGAATGCGGTTCTGATCAGCCATCACCCGGTTCTCGGCGCCATGGATGAGTTGCAGCCAGGCCAGCCGTGCCCCCATGGCGGCGCAAAGCGTGAGCACAAGAGCCAGCAGCACCGCGGGCTGCTGGCGCATGCCGGCGTGGCGCGCGGACGGCGGAGCGAACCCCCTGCCATGGTCAGGCCCCGGCGTCCAGCCGTTGCTCGAGCAGGGCGAGGCGCTCACCGATGCGCCCCAGGGCCTCCTGAAGCTCGTGGGTATCAGGGGAGCCCGGTGGGGCCTCAGACCGCACATCCCGCACCGTGACCTTCATCACAGGATTGCCGAGGCCGGGCTGCAGACGATCGAGGCTTTCGCGGACGCGGCTGGCGGCGGAATCCCCCTCCTGCCTGAGCTGGAGGAGGGGATCCGCGGAGGTGGTGAAGGCCTCGATCACATCGCGGGGACCGCCCTTGCGCGCCCGCTCCACGACCGCCATCCCCACGGGCAGCACCTCCTGCATCAGCGAGAGCCGCAGGGCATCGAAGGGATCACTGGCCATGACGCCGGGATGGAGCAGAACCCACAGTCTGCCGCCGAACGGATTCAGGGCGCGCGCTGGATCCCCGGCTGCAGAATCACCTGACGGCAGAACTCCTGCGAACCGACCCACCAGCCCCCGAAACTGGCGATCACCAGCAAGGCCGTGAACGGCAGCAACGCCTGGCGGGTGGTCTCCAGGGCAGCCCATTCCCCCAGCCCCGCAGCAACCGCTCCCGGTCGAAACGGCGCCGCTCCTGGTTCTGGTGCTGCTGACGCCGCCGCAACGACTTCTGCACCCAGCGCTCGAAGGCCTTCTTCTTGGTGACGGCCATCTTGCGCTCCACCTCCAGCAGATGGCCGGCGCTGAGCTCAGGGTGGAAGGTGCTGATCAGTTCCAGCGACTTCAGGAACATCTCCACGGCGCCGTCCTTGATCTGGCGCTCGGACTCCTCGAGGTCGTCCCAGTGGAGCTCGGGATAAAAGCGCAACCGGTTGGCCTCGATCTGCTCCTCCCCCAGCTGGCCGGGCTCCCTGAGCCAGCGGTCGGTGTTGGCGTCGAAGCGGCGCCAGTAAAGGAAGGGGTTGAGGTAGATGGTCTTGCCGGCCAGCTGGATGCTGTCCTGCTGGAGTCGGCGCTGCAGCTGGACATCCAGCTGAGGGGCGGCAGTCACAGGTCCATGGCCGGGCGCCGATCGTATCGAAGGCCGGCCGAGCCCACCAGCCCCGCCCCCATCAACCGGGGCTCATTCCCACTCGATCGTGCCGGGGGCTTGCTGGTGATGTCGAGCACCACCCGGTTCACACCTTTGACTTCATTGACAATGCGGTTGGAGATCGTTTCCAGGAGGTCGTAGGGGAGGCGCGACCAGTCGGCGGTCATGCCATCTTCCGAGGAGACGCAGCGCAGCACGATCGGGAAGGCGTAGGTGCGCTTGTCCCCCATCACCCCGACGGTGCGCACGGGCAGCAGCACGGCGAAGGCCTGCCAGATCTCGTTGTACAGACCCGCTTCCTTCACCTCCTCCCGCACGATCAGGTCGGCATCCCGCAGGATGTTGAGTTTCTCGGCGCTCACCTCACCGAGGATGCGGATCGCCAGCCCCGGGCCCGGGAAGGGATGGCGCCCCACGATTTCCTGGGGAAGCCCGAGGCTGCGGCCCACCTTGCGCACCTCGTCCTTGAACAGGCGCCTCAGGGGCTCCACCAGCTTGAACTGCAGGTCCTTGGGCAGACCACCCACGTTGTGGTGGCTCTTGATCTTCACCGCCACCCGTTCGCCGGTCCTGGGATCAACGTTGGTGCCCGCGGACTCGATCACATCGGGATAGAGGGTGCCCTGGGCCAGGTAATCGAAGGGCCCCAGGCGCTTGCTCTCCTCCTCGAACACGCGGATGAACTCCGCGCCGATGATCTTGCGCTTCTCCTCGGGGTCAGTGATGCCGGCGAGCCTGCCGATGAAGCGCTCACGGGCGTTGATGTATTCCACGTTGATGTGGAAACGTTTGTCGAAAAACTCCACCAGGAATTCGGGCTCGCCTTTGCGCATGAACCCCTGGTCGATGAACATGCACGTGAGCTGATCTCCGATCGCCTGGTGCAGCAGGAAGGCCAGGGTGGATGAATCCACGCCGCCCGAGAGCGCCAGCAGCACCCGCTTTTCACCCACCTGGGCGCGCACGGAGGCCATGGCCTCATCGATGAAGGCGGCGGTGGTCCAGTCGGGTTCGCAACCGCAGATGTGATAGACGAAATTGCGAATCAGGGCCATGCCGTGGGTGGAATGGACCACCTCCGGGTGGAACTGCACTCCGTAGAGCCGGCGGGCGTGGTCGGCGACCGCCGCCTCGGGCGTGTTCTCCGTGTGGGCCAGGCGGCTGAAGCCCTCGGGCAGGCGCTGCACGGAATCACCGTGACTCATCCACATGGTCGAGCCGCTCTCGACGTTGGTCAGCAGATCGGTGGGGTCATCCACGTTCAGGGGCGCCTTGCCGTACTCACCACGGCCGGCCGCCTCCACCGCCCCCCAGCTGCTGCACCATCAGCTGCATGCCGTAGCAGACCCCCAGCACTGGAAGGCCCAGCTCCCAGATCGCCGGATCACACACCGGCGCGCCCTCGGCATAGACCGAGCTCGGTCCACCACTGAGGATGATTCCCCTGGGCGCCATGGCCCTCAGTTCTTCGGCCGTGGTGCTGTAGCCCATCACCAGGGAATACACCTCCGTTTCCCGCACCCGGCGGGCGATCAGCTCCGAATACTGGGAACCGAAATCGAGGATGACGATGGCTGGGTGGCGCTGACCCTCCAGCGGCGCGTCGGGAGGCTGGGACTGGGTCATACGGCCGATCACGGGGCCACCGTGCGGTGGCCACTTGGGTGGCGTCACCCTAGGGCGCCTGGCCTGGGGAACCCACGGCCGTGAAGGCCTCCCAGAGCTGAGCTCCCCAGGGGCCCCGGGCGCTGATCCGACGCTGGCGATCGAACAGCACGGCTCCGATCACCAGATCCGCTGCGCCGTAGCGGGCCACATAGGCGGCGCTGCGCTGCTCAATCGCTTCAGCGATCCGCTGGCGCAGGCGAGCTGCCAGCCCTGGATCAGTGGCGGCCAGGGCCTCCAGGGCCGCCTCCACCGTGGGCGCGCCGTGGAGCTCCCGCAGCGCCTCCCCCTGCAGGCCCTCCAGGGCCGCCAGGCTCGTGAGCACCTCGGCGCGGCCGTCGGCCAGGTGATGGTGGGTGTGAAAAATGCCGCCAGCCAGTTTGATCAGCTTGCCGTGATAGCCGAACAGCAGCAGCCGCCGTACGCCGCCCTGGGCCGCCGCCACCAGCAGCGGGCCGACCCAGTTACCCCCTTTGAGCAGCAAGGAGGGCGGCAGGCCCAGGCGGGGTGCCAGATCGAGACCGTTCTCGCCGATCACCAGCACCAGATCGCCCGAAAAGTCGCCCTGGTGCGTGCGGGACTCCAACTCCAGGAGGCACTTTTCGAGCTGCTCGGGATCGGCGCTGCGCTGCACCTCCGCCTGGGTGCCGATCAGGGCCAGGCCTTCCACCACCCCGAAGGCGGCGTTGCTGGTGCGCTCCGCCAGGGCCCGGCCATTGGGGAAGACCAGTCGCAGGTTGAGGCCACGGCCCGGCAGCACGAGATATCGCAGGTTGGTCTCCAGGAGGCTTCGTGCATAGGCGGAGAGGCACAGCTCCCGGTTGTGGGCATGGACCCCCAACCCCTCGCCGGCCTCCAGCTGCAGCCAGTCGGCGCCTGGATCGCGCCAGCTGGCCAGCACCCAGATCACCAGGTCGCGGGTCAGGTCGAGGCCGACGCCGGGATCACAGCGGGCCACCGCCAGGGCCCCGGCGGGACCCAGGCAGGCGGCGGCCACCACCGGCACCATCCGCACCCCGGCGGGCTCCAGCAGCTCCAGGGGCTGGCCTGGCTCAAAGGGCTCACGGAGCAGGGCGACGGTGGCGGCCCGAGCTGCGGCCGCCACCCAGACCGGCAAGGTCCACCCGCCGGGAGAGCTCATGACGGCCTCTTTTTAAGATCGGTAATTGCGCCGCCGCGCGCCCGCGCCAGCCCCCCATGCAGGACAAGCTCACCCTGATGATCCCCGGCCCGACGCCGGTGCCGGAAACCGTCCTGCTGGCCATGGGCCGCCATCCGATCGGCCACCGCAGCGCCGACTTCCAGGCGATCGTCAAACGCACCACGGCGCAGCTCAAGTGGCTCCATCAGACCAGCACCGAGGTGCTCGTGCTGGCCGGCAGCGGCACCGCCGCCATGGAGGCCGGGATCATCAACGTGCTGAGCAAAGGCGATCGGGTGCTCTGCGGGGACAACGGCAAGTTCGGCGAGCGCTGGGTGAAGCTGGCCAAGGCCTACGGGCTGGATGTTCAGGTGATCAAGGCCGAGTGGGGTCAGCCCCTGGATCCTGAGGCCTTCCGAGCCGCCCTCGAGGCCGACACCGACAAGCGCATCCGGGCGGTGATCCTGACCCACTCGGAAACCTCCACGGGGGTGATCAACGACCTGGAAACCATTGCCCGTCACGTGAGGGCCCACGGCCAGGCCCTCAGCATCGCCGATTGCGTCACCAGCCTGGGGGCCACCAACGTGCCCGTCGATGCCTGGGGCCTGGATGTGGTGGGCTCTGGCTCCCAGAAGGGCTACATGATGCCGCCCGGCCTGGCCTTCGTGGCCATGGGGCCCCGGGCCTGGGAGGCCCACGAACGCTCGGATCTGCCGAAGTTCTACCTGGATCTGGGCAAATACAGGAAATCGGCCGCCGCCGACAGCAATCCGTTCACCCCGGCCGTGAACCTCTACTTCGCCCTGCAGGCCTCCCTCGAGATCATGCAAGCCGAAGGCCTTGAAGCCATTTTCGCCCGTCATGAACGGCATCGCCGGGCCACCACCGCGGCCATGAAGGCGATCGGCCTGCCCCTCTATGCCGCCGCAGGCCACGGAAGCCCGGCGATCACCGCCGTGGCCCCCGAGGGACTCGATGCCGAGCTGCTGCGCAAAAAGGTGAAGGAGCGCTACGACATCCTGCTGGCCGGCGGCCAGGACCACCTCAAGGGCAAGGTGTTTCGCATCGGCCACCTGGGCTTCGTCTGCGACCGCGACGTGCTCACCGCCGTGGCTGCCATTGAAGCCAGCCTGCAGGAACTGGGGGCCTCGGTGCATCCTGTCGGCGCAGGCGTGGCGGCGGCGGCGGCCGAGTTCGCCCGCTGAGCCGAGGAGGCGAGCCAGGGCTCCCTTGAGGAATGGCGCCCGGGCCGCCTGGCGGTGGCGCCCTGCGGTGCAGGGTCCTTTGCTAGTGTTTGGTCATGCGGGTGTAATTCAGTGGTAGAATGTCAGCTTCCCAAGCTGAACGTCGCCGGTTCGAGTCCGGTCACCCGCTTGTCATTTTCGAGCCTGACTTCAGGAGAATCAGGTCATTCAAGCTGATTCAGGTCTAATCAGGCTTCCACCAAAGAGTTCACCAGCCAGTGGTGCGCTCCGCCGATTGAATTGACCATGGCCGTGAAGGCCAGAATTCAAGCCCTTGGCTTGATCAAGAGCAACACCTGGGGCCCCAGACTTCCGGCCCGGCGCTCACAATCCAGCGACAGCAGAATGTGGCGGGCCGATTCAGCCAGATCACCCCGATCAGCGGCAGCTTCGGCCATCACTGAAAGTTCTGAGGCCTGTGCCAACAATTCAGATCGCTTGTCTTCGGATCCCCCTTGGATCCGTTGTTGCGGTTGCCTGGATTGCACTTGAAACGTGCTGGCCACTGAGGTGCCCTGGTGATATTCGATTGTACTGCGCAGTGGAAAGTTCGCCAGGGATCAGAGCGACGTTTGGGTGTGATCCCTGGTTGCGCTGATCAAGTGCCTGGTTCTTCGCGGTTGCCCCCAAGGGCGGCAATCTGGGCGCGAAGTTGATCGGAACGGTTGTGATCACCCCGGGTAATGGCAACGGCCAGGGCAAATTCAAGTTTTTCGAGCTGATGGCCGCCTTCAAGGGAGCTCACCGGCTGATGGCAGGCCGGAGTGCCGCTGGAGCTGGTTGAAGCGAAGGTCCTGTTACCGCTGTGAAGCCCGTTGGAGCTGCCCATGGTTCGCTTTCTTCCCATTCTGACACCCCACGCCAGGGATCAGGCGGCGTAGGCGTGGGAGCCATGGTCTGGGCCGTGATCTGGGCCCTGGTGCTCGATTTCCCGGGGCTCGATGGCCTTGTCAGGAGCCGGGGCGGGTGCCTCCGAGTCCTCCAGCAGCGTGCGGCAGTCGATGAGCAAGCGCTCCACGCTGTCGAGGGTCGCCAGCTCTGCGGCCTCGGGCTGGGCCCGTTGGTCGGCCTGCAACTCCAACCCCGCCAGCCGCTGCTCCAGCCGTACGAGGCGGTGCGAGAGCGCGCTGACGGTGTGGGCGAGATCCTCAGCCGTGCGCGTGATCCGGAAGGAAACCGATTCGGTGGTCATCGAGCGCCAACTGCTGGGCCGATGACAACACAGAAACACGTTGATCTCAAGACGTCCCCCAGACTTACGGCGCCCCGATGCCGCGCCGAAGGGCCATGAGCACCCCATTGAATCTGCTTGTCTATGTATTGGCCGGGCTGGGCGGCGGCCTGCTGGCGCTGCGCACGGGCATCCCGGCCGCTCCCCTGGCGGGGGCACTGCTGGGGGCTGGGCTGGTGAGCATGACGGGCCGCCTTGAGGTGGCCGTCTGGCCCGTAGGCTCCCGCACCCTGCTGGAAATCGGCATCGGCACGGTGATCGGCACCGGCCTCACCGCCACGGCGCTGACGGAACTGCGTCAACTCTGGAAACCGGCGATCTTGATCACCGTGGCCCTGGTGGCCACAGGCCTGGTGGTGGGCCTGTGGTGCAGCAGGCTCCTGGGCCTCGATCCGATCGTTTCCTTGCTCGGGGCCGCCCCTGGTGGCATCAGCGGCATGAGCCTGGTGGGGGCAGAGTTCGGCGTCGGCGCGGCGGTGGCCGCCCTGCATGCGGTGCGGCTGATCACCGTCCTGCTGGTGCTGCCTGTGATCGTGCGGTTCGTGGTCTCATTCACAGCTGGTCACGCCTCAAGCTGAAGCGGCAGATGCGCCCCCTGGACAGCTCCAGGAGGCTCGATACGTTGGGCCGTAGTCCACTCCCGCCCTTCCAGGCCCATGGCGAGCCGTCCCCACTTCTGCCTCCGACGCGCGCTCACGGCCAGGGCCGCCGCCGGTGTCCTGGGGCTGCTCAGCCTGCAGGCAGGCCTGACACCGGCACTGGCTGGCAGCGTCGGCGACACCGCCGGCAGCAAAGGTGCCCAGGTGTACTGCTTCATGCGCGGCGCCAACAACACCCACGAGGTGAGCTGGGTGGCGGCCTATGCGCTGATCAAGCGCCAGAGCGCCAGCATGTTCAAAACCTCCCCGGAACACGCTGCCGTGATGATCACCGAGGCGGTGGTTCAGAACCCTGGCAACTACCCGGATTGCGGCCGCTACCTGGGTTCCCTCTACGAAAAATCCGCAACTCCCGCAACCACCAGCTCCAGCGGCGAGGCAGCCGGTCCCACTCCGATCAGCAGCATCGGCACCCGCCCCCCGACGAACAGCGGTGCCCCCGGCCGAACCGCTACAACTACTGAACCAGCCGCTCACCAGCGGCTCAGCAACTCCCGCGCCATTGCCGGCATGCTCCGGCGCTCCAGCAGTTGGCTGATGCGTTCGGCCTTGGTGGCGATCAGCCCGTCGACGAACTGATCGGCCACCCCCAATTGCAGCCAATGGCAGGTGAGGCCGCCCTCCATGCCAAGGCGATGGCAGCGGTCCTCCGCCTGTTCCGTGTCCCCGGGGGTCCAGGGGCGTTCGATCAGCACCACGTGGCCGGCCCGGTGCAGGGTGTAGCCCAGGCCGCCAGCCCCGAAGGTGGCGATCAAGAGCGGGTGAGCGCCCGCCTGAAAAGCCTCCACCTGCCGCTGGCGCTCGTCCGGCGGTTGACGACCTGTGAGCAGGGCCCCGCCCAACTGACGCTGCAGCAAATCGGCCGTGGCCACGAAGGCGGTGAACACCACCACTGATTCGCCCTTCTCCAGCAATCCGGCCACCAGCGCGGCGGCGGCGGGCAGCTTGTACTCGGAACCGATCTGGCGCAGGGCCGTGAGCACCGCCAGGGCCTCCGCATCCCGTCGCACCTCGCCTCGGGCGGCCCGCAGCCGGTAATCGTCCACCTTGAGTTGCAGGCGGTGCTGAAAGCCGCGGCCCTGGATCTCCTCCAGCGCCACCGGGAGGAAGCGGCGACACTTGGGCGGCAGATCAAGGCAACTCTGCTTGGAACGGTGCAACACCAGGGGGCGGCTCAGGCGCTGGAGCTCCTGGAGCTGACTGGCTCCGAGGGCATGCCAACGCTGAAGGCCATCGATCTCCCGCCAGTGACCCGCGCAGTAGCTCTCCTCGAACGCCCGTTGATCCAGCCCCAGGGGGTGACCGATGGCCGCCAGCAAAGGGAACAGTTGGGCCGGCCGGCCGTTCTTCATCGGCGTACCGCTGAGCAGCCAGATCGCCCGCAGGCGCGGGTGACGGGCCAGGCGCAGAAATCGCTGGGTGCGCTGGGAATTGAGGTTCTGGGCGTAGTGGGCCTCATCGGCGATCAACACCGTGCCCGCCGGTGGCAGGGCCTGCGGCAAGCGCGACCAGCTGTGCAGTTCGATCTCCAAGGGGAGCCCGGCGGCCTCCTGACGCCAGAGCCCATGGAGCCCCACAGGCGCGATCACCAGCACGCGACAAGCGGTGACGCGCGCCAGGGCTCGGGCGGCCATCAGGGCCGTCAGGGTCTTACCCAGACCCATGGCATCGGCCAACACCGCGCCCCGCCGGGCCAGGAGCCAACGCACGGCGCTGCGCTGGTGGCTCAACAGGGAGCGTCCATCCGCCAGGGGCGCTCGCAGCTGGGCTTCGGCCACCAGCTCCCGAAGGGGAGGGAGGGGTGGCAAGGGCTGCTCGAGCCAAGCGAACCAGCGGGCCAGTTCGGGATCGAGAGCAAAGCGATCACCGAACCGGTCCTGAAGCAGACGAGCCGCCTGAAGGGGAAACTCCCAACATCCCCGGCGCGGCCGCCAGTGGCCCCGGGGCCGAATCGCCCGCAACTGAGCCTGGGTGACGGCATCGAAGGGCAGCACCACCTCAATCAAACCGGACGGTCCCAACCGCATCAGACAACGCTGGTGGGTAGGCGTGCCCGTGGTCACGCCGGTGCTCGGGGAGCTGGTGGAAGCGCTCAGCGGATCCCTGCCAACTGAGCTGACTGTAAATCTAAATCCCCCAGGCCAGAAAACAACAAGCGTCCAGCAAACCGGAAAAATGCAGTCTTCGACACATTGACAAGCCAGTGGTCAAGGCCACACTTGCCCCAACCGAGGCATGCCGATGCACGCGAGGGATGGGGTTTTCCTTGAGGATCTCTGCCCCAAGTTTCGTGTTCGACGTTGGCGACAATCCCTTCATAAGTTCACTGATCAAAGTTGTATCTATTGCGGCTGCACTTCTGAATCCATCGACCATGTGCTGCCCCGCAGCCGCGGCGGATTGAGTGTCACCGAAAACTGCGTGCCCGCCTGCCTGGCGTGCAACGGCCATAAGAGCGACGCCGATGCCTTCGAGTGGTACCGCCAGCAGCGCTTCTATGACCCCCGTCGGGCCATGGCCATCCGGGCCTGGATGGACGGTGATCTGCGCCTCGCCCTGAGGCTGCTGCAATGGGTCAGACCCGAAGCAACGCCTACTGGGCCACGGGAGCTGCAACGCAAGCACGGTCCCATGGTTCAGGCCGCTGACAGTTCCGGCTGGAGCCTCCAGGCTGCCTGAATCACCAGACGCGGCAGGCGGCTGCACCGTTGTGGCGCTGGCAGATCGAGGCCTGCTCACCGGGCTGCTCAGGAGCCACGAGAGCGGCCACCAGCATCAGCACCAGGGCCAGACCAAGGGCCGTGGTGCCGGTCCCAGCAGCGAAGGCCTGCGGCTGGCGACCGCGATGACGCCGGACCACCGGCCGGGCGGCCGGCATAGCCACGGGAATGCGCACGTGTGCAGTAGAGAAGCAGGAGGCGGTCATGACCACAGATCATTACTGATACATCTGTACTCATGTCGACTGAACCTGTCAACCCCCTTCCCTCGCCGGTCGCTCTCACCCAGGCCCCTGAAGGTCTCAGGGGCGGCAAGTTGCTGGTGCTGGGCGGTGGTTACACCGGTGAGCGCTTCGCCCGGGCCGTGGCCGCCCTCGGGGTGCCCGTCGTGTTGACCCGCCGGCAACCCCCACGACCCGCGCCCCCCGTTCAGCCCTTGATCAGCTGGGATGTCTTCGACGGGGAGAAAGGCCTGCTGCCCTCGGACGAGGCCTGGGCCGGCACCACCCACGTGCTCGTCACGATTCCCCCCGCCACCGATGGACGCGATCCTGTGCTCACCTGGCTGGCCGCTCACCTGGCCCGCTTGCCCCTGCGCTGGCTGGGCTACCTCTCCACCACCGGCGTCTACGGCGACACCCAGGGGGCCTGGGTGAACGAAGATGCCCCCACTCCTGCTGGGCTCGGGCGCAGCCAGGCGCGGCTGAACTGCGAAGCCGCCTGGCGCTCCAGCGGACTACCGGTGCAGGTGTTCCGGCTGCCGGCCATCTACGGTCCCCAGCGTTCAGCCTTCCGCTCCCTCGCCCTTGGACAGGGGCGTTTGATCCATAAGCGGGGCCAGGTGTTCTGCCGCATCCATGTGGATGACATCGTCGGGGCGCTGCTGCATTGCTTAAGCCTGGAGGCGCCGCACCGCCCGCCGGTGCTGAATCTCAGCGACGATGAGCCCTGCCCCACCAGCGAGACCCTGGGCTACGCCGCCCACCTGCTGGGCTGCCCCCTGCCGGAGGTCCAGAGCTTTGAGGAGATCGCTGCGACGATGGGCCCCATGGCCCAGAGCTTCTGGCTGGAGAATCGTCGGGTGTGCAACCGCAGGCTCTGCCAGGAGCTGGGCTATGTGTTGCGGTATCGCACCTATCGCGAAGGCTTTCGCTCGATTCTGCTGGCGGAGCGTCAGGAAGGATCTGAGGCTTCAAACCCCTAGCAGAAAAACATCGCTACTCGGCTTTGACCAGGTCGCGGAAGCTCTTGTAATTGCTTGGTTGGGGTGTAAGGGGGTCGGTGGTCTCGTTGGTTTTATAGATATCTGTGTTCCAGGACTTCGCATTGGGCAGCTTGATATCACGGGCCATGCGGTCCCAGTTGGCCACCACCCACTCTTTATCCAAGGCGACACCGGCCCCCACCAGCACCAGTCCCAAAAGGAGCCAACGAAACATGAACCGTCTGCCCAACCGATCAGAGAGTAACGCGATTCGACTGGCGATTTCCGTAGGCGATCCTGCAGGCATCGGGTCCGAAGTGACCCTCAAAGCCCTGCACCGGCTCCGTCATCTCGAGCTTCATCCCGTGCTGGTGGGCTGCCGTCGCCAGCTGGAGCAGAGCTACCAGGGGTTGCGGGCCCTCAGCACCGAGCCGCTGATCGACCCCGCAGAGCTCGACATCATCGATCTTCCCTTGCCGCAAACAGTTCCAGCCGGTGAGGGAACGGCGATCAGTGGGCAGGCCAGTTTCCGCTGGCTGACCGCCGCCGCCGAACGGGTGCTGAACGGAGATTGCCAGGCCCTGGTCACCGCCCCGATCGCCAAACATGCCTGGCATGCCGCCGGCCATCACTACCCCGGCCAGACCGAACGGTTGGCGGAACTCTGCGCTGTGAGCGAAGCCTCGATGCTGTTCACGGCCCGCTCTCCCCATGGCTCCTGGCGGCTGAACACCCTGCTGGCCACCACCCACCTACCGCTGGCCCAGGTTCCCGACGCCCTGGACGCCCGAAGGGTGGAAATGAAACTTGATGTACTGCGCCAGTTCAGTCTTCGCTTCAACCCCACACCACAACTGGTGGTGGCGGGCTTGAACCCCCATGCGGGCGAAGCCGGCGTCCTCGGGGAGGAAGAGGTCACCTGGCTGGTACCCCTGCTCGAGCGCTGGCGCGGCCAGCACCCGGAGGTGGATCTGGTCGGTCCCCTGCCGCCGGACACCTGCTGGCTGAGCGCCGCCGAGGCCTGGCGCCGGGGCGGCGGCGGACCGGACGGATACCTGGCCCTCTACCACGATCAAGGGCTGATTCCGGTGAAACTCCTGGCCTTCGACGCGGCGGTGAACACCAGCCTCGGGCTGCCGTTCCTGCGCACCTCCCCGACCACGGCACGGGCTTTTCGATCGCCGGCCAGGGGATCGCCCGACCCGACAGCATGCAGGCGGCCCTGGAAACGGCCCTGGAACTCAGCCCGGCTTGACCCGCATCAGCACCTGGCCGAATTCCACCGGGGTGCCGTTGTCCAAGAGGATCTCGACCACCTCACCGCTGAACTCGGTTTCAAGCTCGTTCATGAGCTTCATCGCCTCAAGGATGCAGACGGTCTGACCGACGCTGATGCGCTGGCCGATCTCGACGAAATTGGGCTCACCGGGGGCCGAAGCCCGGTAGAACGTCCCCACCATCGGGGCCGTGATCGCCACCAGATCCCCACGGACGGCCGCCGCCGCGGGAGGAGCCGCCGATGGCACCGCGGTCGCCCCAGGCGGCGTCACCGCCGCCACGGGAGCGGCCGGGGCCAGCGGAGCGGCCGGCAGCAGCGACACCGCCTGGGCTGCGGGCAGGTTGCGCCGCACCTCAAGACGGAAGTCGTCGCCCTCGAGCTTGAGTTCCTGGATATCGCTGGCCCCCAGCAGGGCCAGCAGCTTCTGAAGCTGGTCGTAATCAAGCTGCATGGCGGCGCCTCAGGACTCCCGTCCCAGATAACTGTCAGTGCGGGTATCGATCTTGATCTTTTCGCCGATCGTGATGAACAGCGGCACCATCACCTGGGCACCGGTTTCGACGATCGCCGGCTTGGTGCCGCCTGTGGCGGTGTCGCCCTTGACACCGGGATCAGTCTGGGTGATCTCAAGCACCACCGAATTGGGCAGCTCCACCTCCAGGGGCTTGCCATTCCAGGAGACGACACTCACCGCCATGCCTTCTTTGAGGTATTTGCGGCCATCACCAATCTGTTTGGCCGTGAGCCGGGTCTCCTCGTAGGAGGCCATGTCCATGAAGACGTAGTCCTCGCCCTCCATGTAGGTGTGCTGGAGGGTGGCCTTCTCGAGCAGGGCCTGGGGCATGGTCTCCCCGGCCCGAAAGGTCTTCTCGACCACGTTGCCGCTCTGGACCCCCTTGAGCTTGGTGCGCACGAAGGCAGAGCCCTTGCCGGGCTTCACATGCAGGAACTCCACCACCCGCCAGACCTGGCCATCCAGCTCAATCGTTGTACCGGTACGAAAGTCGTTGCTGGAGATCATTCCGGCGGAACGGGTTCTGGCGGATTGTACGGCTGTGCCAAAGTCCAGTCAGAGGCTGGATTGGCCATGACAGGCACAGATCGAAGGATCGACGCAAGGCAAGGCGGGCAGGCCCTCGCCTGGCTGTTGGCCCTGGTGCTGGGCGGCCTGGTGAACCTCTCGGGCGCGGTCCCGGTCCTGGCGGCCCTGCCCCCGGCAACGCCATCACCGACCCCGCGGCGCTGCTGCGGGATGCCCTGCCGGTGGACCAGCCCCAACTGCAGGATCTGCAGCACCGGCTGGAGAACTCCAGCGATGATCTGCGGGCCAAGCGCTGGAGCGCCCTGGCCAACACGGTGCGGCGCACACAGTCGCTGTTCAGCGGCCAAAGGGGGCGATCCTGGCCAGCTTCCCGGAGGCCGACCGGGCCGCCACTGGGGCCCTGCTCGATCAACTCGATGGGCAGTTGCAGGCCCTGGCCGCCACCACCGAAACCCAGAACCGCGACGACTTCCTGGCCGCTCGCCGCCAGGCCCTGAGCACGATCGGCGCCGCAGAAGCGCTGCAGGTGGGGCCGTTCCCGTTCACGATCCCCGATCAATTCGCAGAACTGCCCCGCCTGCTGGGCCGAGCCACCGTGCGCCTGACCACCAACAAGGGTGATCTGACCGCTGTGGTGGACGGCTACAACGCCCCGCTCACCGCCGGAGCCTTCGTCGACCTGGTGCAACGAGGCTTCTACGACGGCCTGCCCTTCAACCGCGCCGAAGATTTCTACGTGCTCCAGACCGGCGCCCCCGCCGGCCCTGCCGACGGCTTCGTCGATCCGGTGAGCAAGCAGCAACGCCGGGTTCCCCTGGAGATCAAGGTGCCCGGCGAAAGCGAGCCCTTCTACAACCAGACCTTCGAGGAGCTGGGCCTGTTCAAAGCGTCCCCCAGCCTGCCCTTTGCCACCAAGGGCACCCTGGGCTGGGCCCACTCCGACGCCGACCTCGGCGACGGCTCCTCCCAGTTCTTCCTGTTCTTATTCGAACCGGAACTGACCCCGGCGGGCCTGAACCTGATCGACGGCCGTTATGCCGCCTTCGGCTACGTGGTGGACGGTTTCGATGTGCTTTCCGAACTCACCGCCGATGACGGCATCGTGAGCGCCAAGGTGCTGGAAGGGGCCGAGAACCTGCGGGCCCATGGCTGAACCGGCCACCCTGGCGGCGCTGGGGGAAGCCGAGCTGATCCGACGCCTGGAGGCTTACGCGCCCCCTGGCCAGTTCAACGATGACGGGGCCCTGCTAAAGGCACCGGGCGACCGTGTCCTGGTGGTCACCACCGATGTTCTGGTGGAGGGCGTTCACTTCAGCGACGCCACCATCGCGGCGGCTGACCTGGGCTGGCGGGCCGCCGCGGCCAACCTCTCTGATCTGGCGGCCATGGGCTGCCACTCTGTGCGGGGCCTCACCGTTGGACTGGTGGCCCCCGGCTCCACCGCCTGGAGCTGGGTGGAGGGGGTCTACGGCGGGCTGGGGGAGGTCCTGGCGCGCTACGGGGGCGATTTGCTGGGGGGACTGCAGCGCCGGGGAGCAGCGGATGCTGGCGATCACGGCCCTGGGGCAGCTGACGCCGGGGGAGGCAATCGGCCGCGGCGATGGCCGCCCGGGAGATCGGCTGGTCAGCACCGGCCCCCACGGCCTCAGCCGCCTGGGGCTCGCCCTGCTGCTGGGCGAAACGCCCAAAGAGTCCCTGGAGGGCGAGGGGGTTCAACGGGCCATCCGGGCCCATCGCCGCCCCCTCCCCCGCTTCGATGCCGTGGAAGCCCTGGAGCGCAGCCGACCGCCCCAGGAGCCCTGGCGGGTCGGCGGCACCGACAGCAGCGATGGCCTGGCCACGGCCGTGACCCTGCTGGCCCGCGGCAGCAGTTGCACCGCCCTGCTGGAGCGGGCCGCCCTACCGATCGATCCGACCCTGGCACCCCTTGCCCTGGCGGAGGCCTGGTGCCTCGGGGGCGGGGAGGACTTCGAGCTGGTGCTCGCCCTGTCCCCCGGCTGGTGCGAGGCCTTCTTGGACGCCCTGCCCGGCAGCGCGGCGATTGGCCGACTCGTCGAAGGCCCTGGGCAGGTGCTTTGGGCCGAAACGGGTGAGTCGCTCAGCCCGAATCTCGGCTACCGCCACTTCGAGGCCAACTGAACGGTTTCGACGCACTGAAGCGCTGCACAAAAAAGCCGCCCCATCCCAGGGGCGGCCAACATAAACGAAACGTCACTTCCAGTTCCTGGAGACCACTTCGGCCAGATCGACCACCCGCTGGCTGTAGCCCCACTCGTTGTCGTACCAGGCGATCACCTTCAGCATGTTGTCCCCCATCACCAGGGTGAGGTCGGAGTCGACGATCGCGGATTCGTCTGTGCCGGCGTGGTCGGAGGAGACCAGGGGCAGATCGGAGTACTTGATGATGCCCTTCATGGCACCCTCGGAAGCTCCCTTCAGCACGGCGTTCACTTCGTCCCGGTTGGTGGGGCGACCCACTTCCAGCACCATGTCCACCACCGACACATTGGGGGTGGGCACCCGCATGGCGATGCCGCTGAGCTTGCCCTTCATGGGCGGATAGACCAGGGCCACGGCCTGGGCGGCGCCCGTGCTGGTGGGCACGATGTTCACGGCGGCGGCCCGGGCCCGGCGCAGGTCGCGGTGGGAGGCGTCGAGAATGCGCTGGTCACCGGTGTAGCTGTGGGTGGTGGTCATCGTGCCCTTGACGATGCCGAAGGTCTGGTCGAGAACCTTGACCAGCGGTGCCATGCAGTTGGTGGTGCAGCTGGCATTGCTGAGGATGTCGAAATCCTCGTGCCGGTACTGATCGGCATTGACCCCCACCACGAAGGTGCCCACACCGGCACCCTTGCCGGGGGCGGTGAGAATCACTTTCCTGGCACCCGCCTGAATGTGCTTGCTGGCGCCCACGTCGTCGTTGAAGACGCCGGTGGCCTCGATCACCAGGTCCACGCCCCACTCCTTCCAGGGGAGGTTGAGCGGATTGCGGTCGGAGAAGCATTTGATCTCCCGGCCGTTGACGATGATCGCGCTATCGGAGTAGCTGACCTCGGCATCCCGGATGTGCCCGAGCATCGAGTCGTACTGGAGCAGGTGGGAGTTGGTGCGGGGATCGGACGTGTCGTTGAGACCAACCACCTCGATACCGGTGTTGACGCCACGGCTCAGCCAACAACGCATGAAGTTGCGACCAATTCGGCCGAATCCATTGATCGCAACACGCAAGGTCATGGCAGGGGGGAAACCCGTTACTAAAACGGGTGATTCGGATGCGAATCATACAGAAATAGGGGTCCGCCTTCCCCGGTCACGGCACGAACCGACAGATCTCGCCTTGCGACAGGCGCTAGAGACAAGGGGACCATCCCGGCTTAACTTCGATCAGGTTTGGACGCTCCCTTGGGACCTGTGCTCGATCGTCAGCAACCTCTCCACTTCATCGGGGTTGGCGGAATCGGGATGTCGGCGCTGGCGGGGATCCTGGCCGATCGGGGCTTCAACGTCAGCGGCTCGGACCCCAAGGACAGCGCCGTGCTCCAGGACCTGCGCCAGCGGGGGTTCGGGTGTTCCGTCAGCAGAACGGCGCCACCATTGATGCCATCCGCAGCGGCATCTCAAGGTCACCGCTGGTGGTGATCAGCACCGCCGTGCCGGAGGCAAACCCCGAACTGACCGCGGCCCGCTCCGCCGGCCTGGAGATCTGTCATCGCTCCGACGTGCTGGCGGCCCTGATCAACGGCCAGACCTCGATCGCCATCGCCGGCAGCCACGGCAAAACCACCACCAGCACCCTGGTGGCCACGCTCTTGTTGGCCACCAACCACGACCCCACGGCCGTGATCGGCGGCATCGTGCCCGCCTTCGGCAGCAATGGCCGCAACGGCGCCGGTCGGCTCCTGGTGGCGGAGGCCGATGAATCCGACGGCTCGCTGGTGAAATTCAGGCCCAGCCTCGGGGTGATCACCAACCTGGAGCTCGACCACACCGATCACTACCCCGACCTGGGGACCCTGATCGCCACCTTGAAGCGGTTCGCCAGCGGCTGCGAATCGGTGCTGGCCAACCACGACGATCCGATCCTGCGGAAGCACTTCGAGCCCCAGGCCTGGTGGTCGGTCAGCCGCAGCGAAGGGATGGATTTCGCCGCCCTTCCCCGGCGCCTCGATGGCGACCGCACCGAAGCCGAGTTCTTCGAACAAGGCCAGAGCCTGGGCCTGTTCGAGCTGCCCCTGCCGGGTCTCCACAACCTCAGCAACGCCACCGCCGCCCTGGCCGCCTGCCGGCTCCAGGGGTGTCCTTCGCCGAACTGAAGCAGGCGATCCAGTCGCTGCAGCCCCCTGGCCGCCGATTCGACTTCCGCGGCAGCTGGCACGGGCGCCAGGTGGTCGACGACTACGCCCATCACCCCAGCGAGGTGGGGGCCACTCTGGCGATGGCGCGGTTGATGATCAGCAGCGGCCGCAGCCCCTGCCGGTGCCCCCCGCCGGCTGGTGGCGGTGTTCCAGCCCCATCGCTACAGCCGCACCGCCGAATTTCTCGAGGGCTTCGCCAAGGCGCTCTGCGAAGCCGACGCGGTGCTGCTGGCACCGCTCTATGCGGCCGGCGAGGCCCCCATCAAGGGCATCTCCAGCGAAGCGCTCGCCCAGTGCATGGCTCGGCTCAAGCCCGATCTGCCCGTATGGGTGAGCCAGGATCTCCTGCACCTGGCCGAACAGGTGGGTCGCCACAGCCGGGAAGGGGATCTGGTGCTGGCCATGGGTGCCGGTGACGTGAATGGTCTCTGGGACGGACTCCAGGCCCTGGAAAAACCCAACGCCGCCCCGGCCCTGGCGGCCTGAGCGATGGCCACTGGTCTGCGCCCTGCCGGCCTGCGCCAGGCGATCCCGCTCGCGGAGTACACCACCTGGAAAGTGGGGGGCCCGCCCAATGGTTCGCCGAGCCGGAAACCCCCGAACAGCTGATCTCCCTGAGCCGCTGGGCGACGGTCGAGGGTCTCGACCTGCAGCTGATCGGCGCCGGCTCCAACCTGCTGATCGCCGACGCCGGTCTGGGGGGACTGATCCTCTGCCTCCGCCGTCTCCAGGGCAGCACACTTGAGGCAAGCTCTGGGTTGGTGGAGGCCCAAGCAGGGGAGCCGATCCCCACCCTGGCCCGCAAGGCTGCCCGCGCCGGTCTCAGTGGGCTGGAGTGGGCGGTGGGCATCCCCGGCACCGTGGGCGGGGCCGTGGTGATGAACGCGGGGGCCCAGGGGGCTGCACGGCCGACTGGCTTGAGGAAGTGACCGTGCTCGACCCCGGGCGCGGCCGCACACCCTTCGTGCTCAAGGCGGCGGAGCTGGCCTTCGCCTACCGCCACAGCCGTCTGCAGGAGGAACCCCTGGTGGTGCTCTCGGCCCGGTTTCGGCTGACGGCGGGCCATGACCCGGCGGAGATCAGCCGGCGCACCAGCGCCAACCTGCTCAGCCGCACCAGCACCCAGCCCTACCAGCAACCAAGTTGCGGCAGCGTCTTCCGCAACCCGGAACCCCTGAAGGCGGGCCAACTGATCGAGAACCTGGGACTCAAGGGCACCCGGGTGGGCGCCGCCCAGGTTTCGCCGTTGCACGCCAACTTCATCGTCAACACAGGCGGTGCCACGGCCAGGGACATCGATGGGCTGATCGCCCTGGTGCAGCAGCAGGTGCTCGCCGCCCATGGACTCTGGCTGCATCCAGAGGTGAAACGACTGGGCCCCAGGACCTAGCCTGCCCAGACCTCCGCATCGCATCCATGTCCGGCTTCGGGCTTCCCAACTTCGGCCAGCTCACCGAAGCGTTCCGCAAGGCCCAGCAGATCCAGCAGGACGCCCAGAAACTGCAGGATGAACTCGATGCGCTCGAACTGGAGGGGAAGAGTGAGGATGGCCGCGCCAGTGTCTGGCTGTCGGGCAACCAGCAGCCGCTGAGGATCAGCCTCGCGCCTGAACTGGTGAGCGAAGGCGCCGTAGCCACCGAAACCGCCACCCTTGAAGCGCTCAAGGCGGCCTATGAGCTCTCCACCACCACGATGAAGGAGCGCATGGAGCAGCTCACCGGCGGTCTCAATTTGCCGGGTTTCGGAGGCTGATCTCTCCCTCATCCTCGATTTCCTCCTGAAGCCGCTGACGCTGCAGACGGCGGGAGTCCCCGGTCCGCTGGGGCACAGGCACCGAGCGTTCACGGGGGCCTCAGCGCCGAAGGCGATGTCCTGCAGGCACTGGCCGTAGAGCCCGTACCGGTCCCAGTGCTGGCCGACGGCGCAGCCGGGATCCCCTGGTGGAGACAATTCTTGAACCGACAGGGGCTGATCGCCAGCGCCTGGCGGATCTCGGGAAACAGTCGTCCCAGGGCCTGGGGATCGCTGGGCAGATCGGGCCGGTTGAAGCCCGGAGAATCCGCCACCAGCGCCCCTTGGGCCAGGGCAAACAGCTCCACGTGGCGGGTGGTGTGGCGCCCCCGCTGCAGGCGACCTGACACGGCGGCCACCCGCAACCGCAACGCCGGCAGCAGGGCATTGAGCAGGCTGCTCTTGCCCACCCCCGAGGGCCCGCAGAGCACGCTGAGCCCCGGAGTGGAGAGCCGAGCCGCCAGCTCGCCCAACCCCAGACCGCTCAGGCTGGACACCGCCAGGGCCGCGTAGCCCCAACCCTCCAACCGCCTCACCCACGCCTCCACCTGCTCTGTGGGCACCTGATCGGCCTTGCTGAACAACACCTCCACCTGCTGGTGGCTGCGCTCGGCGGTGATCAGGAAACGGGTGAGCTGAAGGGGATCGGGTTCGGGTTGAGCCAGGGAGACCACCACGACGATGCGGGTGCAATTGGCCACGGCCGGCCGCTCCAGCAGGCTCTGCCGATCCCCGCGCCCAGCGATGGCGCCGCGCCGCTCCACCCAGTCGATCGCCTCCACGCTCACCCAATCACCCACACAGATCTGCTGACCGCGCTTCCCCAGCCGGGTGCGGCGGGTGCACAGCAGGCGCTCGACCGCTCCGGGACCGGGTCGGCTGAGCTGCACCTGGCAGAAATTGGCCTGAAGGGCCACCACCCGGGCCTCAGCCGCCATGGCGGCGGATCAGCAGGCGCACGGAGCCGTTTTCGCTGGGGCTCACCTCCACCGCGTGACCCTCACGGCGCAAACCCTCACCCACGGAACGCTCCGGCTCCCCCGCCTCCAGATCCACCCACAGGCACTCGCCGGGCTCGATCGCCTCAAGGGCCAACCGGGCGCGGATGAAGTTCACCGGACAGGGGGTACCGCGCAGGTCGAGGGCGTGCATCAACCGAACAGCCCGCCGAACAGGCCGCTCTTGTGGGGATGGTCCTTGCTGGCGTGGTGACCGGCCAGTTGATCGAGCAGGGAGCGTTCCTCGCTCGAGAGCTTGGTGGGCAACTTCACCTTGATGGTGAACTGATGATTGCCTCGCGCCACAGGGTTGCCGAGCTTGGGCACCCCCTTGCCCGTCAGCGTGAGCACCGCGCCGGGCTGGGTGCCGGCTGGAATCTCAAGGGTTTCCGGGCCATCCACCGTTTCCACCTCGATGCGATCGCCCAGGATCGCCTGCAGGTAGCTGACGCTGACCTCGGAGTGGATGTGGATCCCGTCGCGGCGCAGCTGGGAATTGGTCTGAACGGTCAGGAACACATACAGATCCCCCGCGGGGCCGCCCCGCTGGCCAGCGTTGCCCTCACCGGCCACCCGCAGGCGGGTGCCGGAATCGACCCCGGCGGGAATGTTCAGGCGCAGCTTCTTGCGCACCTGCTGCAGGCCCTGGCCACCACAGGCATTGCAGGGGTCGGCGATCACCTGGCCGGTGCCCTCACAGGTGGGGCAGGGGGCCACCTGGGTGAAGCTGCCGAAGGGAGTGCGGGTGGCCCGACGCACCTGGCCGGCACCGTTGCAGGTGCCACAGGTGGTGGGCCCGCTGCCTGATTTCGCCCCGGAACCACTGCAGGTGGTGCAGGTTTCCAGATGGCGGATCTGCACGTCCCGCTCCTGGCCGAAGATCGCCTCCTTGAAGCTGATCGTGAGGTCAAGGCGCAGGTCATCCCCCTGGCGAGGGCCGCGGCGGCGGGGCCCGGAGCGCCGCCAGCTCCGCCGAATCCGCTGAAGAAGGTCTCGAACAGGTCGGCGAACCCGCCCATATCGCCCATGTCGGGGGCTCCGGCGGCACCGCCCAGGCCCGCCTCACCGAACTGGTCGTAGCGGGAGCGGGTCTGGGGATCGCTGAGCACCTCGTAGGCGCGACCGATTTCCTTGAAGCGATCCTCGGCGCCGGGATCCTTGTTGATGTCCGGGTGGTACTGGCGAGCCAGACGGCGGTAGGCCCGCTTGAGGGTCTCGGCGTCTGCCTCCCGTGGCACCCCAAGCAGGTCGTAGTAATCCGCCATCGGCCCTGTCAGTCGCTGCCACCCTAAAACTCACCAGCGGCCACTCCGAAGGGGTGAGAACCGACCCCCGCGCCTGGGACCAGCAGAGGTCTCAGCCCGCCTGGACGTCCTGCGCTGCCGGGTTGGGGGCGTCACCGGAGCTGGGACCAGGGCCCATCGACACCTTCACCAGTGCGTGGCGCAACACACGCCCATCGAGGTGGTACCCCCGCTGCAGCTCGGCGATCACCACGTCTTCGGGGTGCTCCTCACTTGGCTCCCGCAGCACCGCCTCGTGCAGGCTGGGATCAAAGGGTTCCCCCTCCACCCGCATCGGGGACACCCCCAACTGCTTGAACACGTCCACCAACTGTTTGTAGAGACCCTGGTAACTGCGATGCAGGCTCAGGGCCTCCTCCCCTCGGGGTTGAGCTGCTGGCGAGCCCGATCGAAGTTGTCCACCACCGGCAGAACTTCGCTCAAGGTGGAACAGATGATCTGCTGCTTGAGGTCGTCCTGATCGCGGCTCTGGCGCTTGCGGAAGTTGTCGAAATCGGCGGCAATGCGCATGTATTGGGCCCGCAGGCTCTCGTTGTCGGCCTTGAGGCGCTCGATCTCGGCTTCGAGAAGGGGACGTCGCTCGGCATCGCCCCCTTCCGCCTGAGGAGCCCGAAAGGCGTCAGCCTGGGCCGAAGCGTCTACCGGCTCGCCCGCCGCCTGGCCGGCGTCGGCCCCGAGCCCGTTGAGGTCATCCACCGGGTGGTCTGACGCGCCCTCGGCGGCATGGTTGCCCTGGGAAGAGGAAGGCGTGGCTTCGCCGCTCATGCTGACTGAACCAGAATTTGGACTTAGACATGTTGAACGTCTGGGCCCGCCTCCCACAAGCGGGGAAGCCCGCACCTTTGAACCTCCAGCCTGCCGTCGCCATGACCCTCACGCCCGCCCGTCCGGTTCCCGCTGCCAAGACCGTGGCCCAGCAACGGCTTGAAGTGGAGTTGCTGATGGGGGAACAGGTGCTGCGGCCGGACGTGCTGGCCCGTGGCGGCGCCGAAGCCAGCGGCAACGAAGCGGTGCTCAGCCCTGAACGCAGCCGCGAACTGGGCTGTCTGGTGGTGGGCAGGGAGGGGAACCGGGCAACGATCGCCATCCCTACGTTCTGGGGCCTGGAGCAACGGCTGGCCCTCGGGGAAGAACTGACCGCCAAGGGCCTCGAGACCGAGCTGCGGATGGCACTGCAGGAAGAGATCGAAGCCGCCCTCAGCGGTCAATCCCTCGTCCCCGACGACAGCGATGCCGGCGCCCTGCTGGAGGAGCCCATCGAGGGGGAAGGCGAGGAAGAGTTACCACCAGTTCGGCTCTCCCTGCTTGATGACCTCAACATCCCCGGACGGTTGGAGGAGTCCCAGGAGGAGGACCCCAACAACATGGACCTGGAGTCCAGCATCAACGCCTCCAACGCCTCACCGATCATCAGCCTGGTGGACAAGATCCTGATCCAGGCGCTGAGTACGGGCACCAGTGATATTCACGTCGAACCACAGGAAGATGGCCTGGTGATCCGTTTCAGGCAGGACGGGGTGCTGCAACAGCTGGAAAAACTGCCCAAGAACATCATTCCAGCGGTCACCTCACGCTTGAAAATCATGTCCGAGCTGGACATCGCCGAGCGTCGCATGCCCCAGGATGGCCGCATCAGACGGGTGTTCAGGGGCCGCACCTTCGATCTTCGGGTCAGCACACTTCCTACCAAGTATGGGGAGAAAGTGGTGATGCGGCTGCTGGACAGCGGCGCCACCCAGCTGGGCCTCGACAAGCTGATCACCGATCCTGTTGCCCTGGAAACCCTTCGCGACCTTGGTTCGAAACCCTTCGGCATGATTCTGGTGACCGGGCCCACAGGCTCGGGTAAATCCACCACGCTCTATTCGCTCCTGGCTGAGCGCAACAGCCCGGACATCAACATTTCCACGGTCGAAGATCCAATCGAATACACCCTCAAGGGCATCACCCAGAGCCAGGTGAACCGTGAAAAGGGCTTCGACTTCTCCCTGGCGCTGCGGGCCTTCATGCGTCAGGATCCCGACGTGCTCCTGGTGGGGGAAACCCGGGACCTGGAAACCGCCAAGACCGCCATTGAGGCGGCCTTGACCGGACACTTGGTGCTCACCACCCTCCATTGCAACGACGCCCCCAGCGCCATCGCCCGCCTGGCGGAAATGGGTGTGGAGCCGTTCATGGTCAGCGCCTCCCTGCTTGGGATTGTCTCCCAGCGTCTGGTGCGCCGCGTCTGCCCCAGCTGCCGCATGGAGTATCACCCCTCTTCGCAGGAATTGGGGCGCTTCGGACTGCTCAGCAGCTCTGAGGAAAATGTCACCTTCTACAAAGCCAAAAAAACCAACCATGTCGGCAGTGGCATCTGCCAGACTTGTCAAGGCAGCGGTTATAAGGGTCGGATCGGAATCTATGAAGTTCTGCGAATCAATGAAAATCTGACCTCGGCGATCTCCCAGCAAGCCACCACTGATCAGATTCGCAAAATTGCGATCGAATCGGGCATGAAGACCTTGCTTAGCTACGGACTAGATCTGGTCCGTCAGGGCTACACAACCCTGGAGGAAATTGAACGCATGATCCTCACCGACTCAGGTCTGGAATCGGAGCGCCGGGCCCGAGCGATCACCACGAGCACCTGCCGGGGCTGCGGCGCCGGCATGCGCGATGAATGGCTCGAGTGCCCCTACTGCCTGACAGCCCGTGGCTGAAACTCGTTTCGATGCTTGCTGTTTGCCTTCTGATCGAACACAATAGGCGAAAAGCATCGCGGCCATGGAGCTCTTGATCGAAGACCTGATGATGAAAGTGGTCAAGGATGGCGGCAGCGACCTTCACCTCGCCACAGGACACCCTCCCTACGGTCGATTCAATGGCCAACTTCAGCCGATCACAGAAGACAAACTCTCCGAGGAAGACTGCAACCGGCTGATTTTTTCCATGGTGAACAATGCTCAGCGCAAACAGCTGGAGCAAAACTGGGAACTGGATTGTTCCTACGGCCTCAAGGGCGTGGCCCGCTTTCGGGTCAACGTCTACCGCCAGCGAGGTACTTACGCCGCCTGCCTGCGGGCCCTGGGCAACGACGTTCCCAGCCTGGAATCCCTCAACCTGCCTCCTGTGGTGGAGGAAATGAGCCGCAAGCCCCGGGGCCTGGTGCTGGTCACCGGACCCACCGGATCAGGGAAAACCACCACGCTGGCGGCCCTGCTCGATCACATCAACCACACCAGGGCCGAACACATCATCACGGTCGAAGATCCGATCGAATTCACCTACAAAAACGATAAATCTCTGGTGCATCAACGCCAGCTCCATGACGACACCAAGAGCTTCGCCAATGCCCTGCGGGCAGCCCTGCGCGAAGACCCGGATGTGATTCTGGTGGGGGAAATGCGCGACCTGGAAACGATTCAGCTGGCCATCACCGCCGCCGAAACGGGCCACCTGGTCTTCGGAACCCTGCACACCAGCTCCGCCGCCCAGACCGTGGACCGCATGGTGGATGTGTTTCCGGCGGCCCAGCAGACCCAGATTCGGGTGCAGCTGAGCAACAGCCTTCTGGCCGTCTTCTCGCAGACCCTGTGCAAGCGGCTCAATCCTGAGCCCGGTCAGTTCGGCCGGGTGATGGCCCAGGAGATCATGATCAACACGCCCGCCCTCGGGAACCTGATCCGTGAAGGCAAGACAGCCCAGATCTACTCCCAGATCCAGACCGGTGCCACCTTCGGCATGATCACCCTGGAGAAGGCCTTGGCCGATATGGTTCTCAGAGGCGAGATCAGCGCCAAAGAGGCCCAGGGCAAAGCCAGCAAGCCAGAGGAATTGAACCGGCTGCTCGAAAACAAGATTTGATTCATTCCCTCTCTTAACGATCGATGCCCACCTTCACCGCCACCTACACCAACACCCTGGGTCAGCAACGACAGCTGAAACTCACAGCGGCCGATCAAAATGCGGCCAAACGGGACCTGCGGCGCCGGGGCATCGCCCCTTCAAGCCTGGTGGCCGGCAATGGCGCCCAAGCCGGAGCCAAGGGGGAGCCGAGAAGAAAGGCGCCAATTCACTCCTCAGCATGGAACTGGGCGCAGCCTTTGAAAAGGTCCCAGGGGTGAAGGACAAGGCGATCTTCGCCACCAAATTGGCGGCCATGGTCGATGCGGGCGTGCCGATCGTGCGCAGCCTTGATCTGATGGCCCACCAGCAGAAGTTGCCCATGTTCAAACGGGCGATCAGCCAGATCAGTGTGGATGTGAACCAGGGCGGCAACCTGGGAAGCTCCATGCGCAAGTTTCCCAAGATCTTTGATCGGTTGTTCGTGGCCATGGTGGAGGCGGGCGAGGCCGGCGGTGTGCTGGATGAAACCCTCAGGCGCCTGGCGATTCTGCTCGAGAACATCTCAAAGCTTCAGAACCAGATCAAGGGGGCCCTGGGCTATCCCGTTGCCGTGTTCGTCATCGCCATCGGCGTTTTTCTGGGAATGACGATCTTCGTGATCCCTCAATTTGCCGATATCTTCAAACAACTGGGCGCTGAACTACCCGCCTTCACGCAAGCCCTGGTGAATCTCAGCGCTCTGTTGCGATCCTCCTTCTCCTTCTTTCTGGTCGGTGGAATCATGCTGGCGGCCTGGCTTTTTGGCCGCTTTTATGCCACACCAGCGGGGCGACGCAAGGTGGATGCCTTGATGCTTAAGGTTCCCCTCTTTGGTGACCTCATCCAAAAAAGCGCCACCGCCCAGTTTTGCCGCGTCTACAGCTCCCTGAGCAGGGCAGGCGTGCCGATCCTGCTTTGCCTGGAGATCGTTCAGGAAACCGCCGGCAACACGATCATCTCCGATGCGATCGGCGCCTCCAGAAAAGATGTGCAGGAGGGCATCCCCCTCAGCAGCTCCTTGAACAAGGGAAATGTGTTTCCAGAGATGGCGATGAGCATGTTGGCGATCGGCGAGGAAACCGGTGAAATGGATAAGATGCTGACCAAAGTGGCCGACTTTTACGAGGACGAAGTGAGTACTACCACCAAAGCACTGACGGCCTTGATCGAACCGTTCATGATCGTGATCGTCGGCGGCATGGTGGCCTCCATCCTGGTGGCGATGTATCTACCGATGTTCTCCGTCTTCGACAAGATCCGCTGACGCGGCCAACGCCCGTCCCGCGAGCCAACCGGAGCTCCAGCAGTGCTGGAAATTGAAGCCACCGGTGATGCCATCCACATCCAATAACTCTCCGGCGAAATACAGCCCGGTCAGCTTGCGGCTGGCCATGGTGGCCAGGTTCACCTCCCCGAGGCTCACCCCCCAGCGGTGACGAACTCTTCGCCAAAGGGGCCACGACCCCCCACCGCGTAGCGGCTGGCCCGAAGGGCGTCGATCAGGGCCTTTTGCTGGGGCCGCCGCAGCTCCGCCCAACGGCCCGTGCCCTCGATGCCGCAAACGGCCAGCAGATGCAGCCAGAGCCGGCGGCTGAGCTCGGGCCAGGGCCGCCAGCTGCTCAACTGACGACGGGCCTGATCACGCCGCAGTCCCTCGAAGGCAACCTCCAGATCCTGCTGGCTGCGGCCACCGCTCCAATCCACCCGTAGCTGAGCGCGGTATCCCTGCTCCTTCAACGCCCGGGCGGCGAAGGCGGTCAGCCGCAGGGTGGCCGGACCGCTGAGGCCCCAGTGGGTCACCAGCACCGGCCCCTGCTGCTGGAAGCGAGCTCCCGGAAGCTCCAACTGCAGGCGCACCGGATCCATGACCACCCCGGCTAGCTCCTGCAACGGGTTGGGTTTCAGCGCCAGCGTGAACAGCGAAGGCACCGGCGGCACGAGCGTGTGGCCGAGGCGCGCGGCGATCTGACGGCCGCTGGGGTGACCGCCGGTGGCCAGCAGCAGCTGGCAGCAGCGCAACTCCGTGGGGCCTTCGCTCGCTCGCAGGCTCAGCTCAAAACCCTCTGGCTGGAGCGCTTCGGCCGTTTGCAGGGCCGCACCGGTGCGCAGGGTCACCCCCGCCGCCTGGGCCGCCTCCCGAAGGCTGGCCACCACCGCACTCGAGCGGTTGCTGCGGGGGAACAGGCGCCCATCGGCTTCCTCCACCAGCTCCAGGCCGTGGGCCTTGAACCACTCGACCGCCTCGGCAGTGGCAAAGCGGCTGAAGGGACCCAGTAACGCCCGGCCGCCCCGGGGGTAATGGCCCACCAACGCGCGGGGGTCCCAGCAGGCGTGGGTGACATTGCAACGGCCACCACCGCTGATCAACACCTTCGCCAGGGGTGTGGGGGTGGCCTCCAGCAGCAGCACCCCTTTGAGCCCCGCTTCGGCGGCGCTGATCGCCGCCATGAACCCCGCTGCACCACCACCGGCCACCACCAGGGGCCAGGGGGTCGCAAACGCTGGAGGCATGGGTGGACCGGGCGAAGGGCAGCATGGGGCGATGGATGACGTCTTCGCCGCCCATCGCTTCAGTGTGGCTCCGATGATGGACTACACCGATCGGCACTTTCGGGTGCTGATGCGCCAGATCACCCGCCGCAGCCTGCTCTACACCGAGATGGTCGTGGCCCAGGCCCTGCACCACGGCAGGCGGGAGACGCTCCTGGCCTTCGATCCCAGCGAGAAACCCCTGGCCCTTCAGGTGGGTGGCGATGATCCGGCCCAGCTCGCCCAGGCCGCCCGCTTGGCCGCCGACTGGAATTACGACGAGATCAACCTGAACCTGGGCTGTCCCAGTGAAAAGGTGCAGAAGGGCCGCTTCGGGGCCTGCCTGATGGCTCAACCGGACAGGGTCGCCCAATGCGTGGCGGCCATGGCCGCCGCCGGGCCCCTGCCCGTGACCGTCAAGCACCGCATCGGCATCGATGCGCTCGATTCCTTCGAAGCCCTGCTGGCCTTCGTCGACCGGGTGGCCGCCGCCGGAGCGAGTCGCTTCAGCGTGCACGCGCGCAAGGCCTGGCTCAGCGGCCTCGACCCCAAGCAGAACCGCACCATTCCCCCCTGCGCCCCGAGCTCGTTCACCAGCTCAAGCAGGAACGGCCGGAGCTGCGCATTGAACTCAATGGCGGTCTGCAGCACCTGGAGGACTGCCGTCCCCACCTGGAGCATCTCGACGGGGTGATGGTGGGGCGGGCCGCCTACGACCACCCCCTGCGCTGGCGGAGTGTGGACCGGGACCTGTTCGGCGAGAGCGGGGCAACGCTGGCCTCGGCCTCATCGGTGGTGCGGGGCTTGGTTCCCTATGCGGAGCGCTGGTGTGCCGGCGGCGGGCGGCTATGGCCGATCGCCCGCCACCTGGTGCAGGTGGTGGAAGGGGTGCCTGGAGCGCGCCACTGGCGCCGGCAGCTTGGTGAAGCCGCCGGGGCCAGAGGCGCGGGGCCGGAGGTGCTGGTGAGGGCGGCCCTGCAACTGGAGGACCGCGGCCTCTGAATCAAGCCGGCTGATTACCCTGCACCGGCAGATCCCCGGGACCAAGGGAGCGGCCCTGGCTCAGACCTCAGCCCCGCCGTAGCCATCGTCGCTGGAGCTGTCGGCTCCAGCACCGGTGCTGCCGCTGCGCCGCCGGCGGCTGCGGCCCTCCTCGAAGCCCTCGGCGCCACCGCCGTAGCTGCGGTCCTCCCAGCCGCTGGCCCCGGAACCCCGTTCGGTCTCCGCGCCGGACGCGGGGCTGGCGGCACCCCGATAGCCGCCACCGCCACCGCCACCCACGCCATAACCACCACCACCGCCGTAGCCACCGCGCTCGGCCGGACGATCACCGCCATAGCCTCCACCACCGCCGCCGCCGCCGTAACCGCCACCCGAACGCCTGGGGGCGCCACTGCCACGGGGCTCTGCCTTGTTGATCCGCAGCGGACGGCCCATCAATTCGGCGCCCTGCAGGGCGTCAATAGCGCGGCCTTCGGCGGCATCATCGGCCAGTTCGACGAAGGCGAATCCCCGCTTGCGCCCGGTGTCCCGCTCCAGGGGAGGGAGCAATTGACCACACCACCGAAGGGGGCAAACAACTCCGCCACGTCTTCCTGCTCCGCGCGGAAGGGGAGGTTACCGACAAAAATGCTCACGGACGGATGGGACCGAATGACCGGGATCGGGGAGGTCACAGCACACGATCCAAGGATCGAATCAGTGACCTCTCACCTTCCAAGATTAGTCCGAATGGGACATCCGACCACGCCCCGAAAAACGCACGTTCAGGGCTCCAGACGGGCCGCGGCCCTCCGCAGTTGCTTCGCCACCTGCTCGAATCCGGTCCCCCCTCACTGCGTCGGGCCGCCACCACCTGGCGGGGGTGGATCGCTTCAAAAATGTCGGCGGCGAAGGCCGGATGAAGCTCCTGCCAACGCTCCAGGGGCAGTTCCCGCAGCAGGACCCCCTCGGCCAGACAGCGCTTCCACCAGTCCTCCCACCAACTGATAGGCCTCTCGAAACGGCACCCCCTTGGCCGCGAGATAGTCGGCCACATCGGTGGCGTTGGAGAAATCGGCCGCCACCGCCGCCTCCAGGCGCTCAGGGCGGAAGCTGATCCCTTCTTCCAACAGGATCGCCATCGCCTCGAGGCAATCGAGCGTGGTGCGAACCACGTCGAACAGGGCCTCCTTGTCCTCCTGGAAGTCTTTGTTGTAAGCCAGGGGCAGGCCCTTGATCATCACCAGCAGGCCCTGGAGATGGCCGAAGACCCGGCCGGCCTTGCCCCGCACCAGCTCGGGCACATCGGGGTTCTTCTTCTGGGGCATCAGGCTGCTGCCGGTGGCGCAGCGGTCGCTGAGGCGCACGAACCCAAACTCCTCACTGGCCCAGAGAATCACCTCCTCACTCAGGCGGCTGAGGTGCACCATCACCAGGCTGGCGGCGGCACTGAACTCGACGGTGAAATCCCGGTCGCTGACGGCATCGAGGCTGTTGGCGTAGATCGCTTCGAAGCCCAGGGCCTCGGCGGTGTGACGGCGATCGATCGGCACCGGGGTCCCCGCCAGGGCCGCTGCGCCCAAAGGAGAGATGTTCACCCGCCGGCGCAGGTCGCCCAGGCGCTGGCGATCGCGCTCGGCCATCTCCACGTAGGCCAGCAGATGGTGGGCCAGACAGATCGGCTGAGCCCGCTGCAGATGGGTGTAGCCCGGAATCAGGGTCTGAGCATGGGCCTCGGCCAGGGCGAGCAACGCCCGCTCGTACCGCACCAGGGCCCCGTCGATGTGGTCGATCTTCTGCCGCAACCACAGCCGCAGGTCGGTGCCCACCTGGTCGTTGCGGCTGCGGCCGGTGTGCAGCTTCTTGCCCAGGGAACCCAACAAGTCGATCAGCCGCCGCTCGACGGCGAAATGCACGTCCTCGGCCTCCAGCCCGGGGTTGAACGCACCGGCCGCCGCCTCGGCGCGGATGGTCTCCAGGCCCGCCACCAGCTGCTCGGCCTCCTCGGCCGTGATCACGCCGCAGCTGCCGAGCATGCGGGCATGGGCGATCGAGCCGTCCAGGTCCTGGGGCAGCAGCTCGAGGTCGAAGCCGATCGAGGCGTTGAAGCGCTCGATCGCCGGATGCAGCCCCTGCTCGAAACGGTTGCTCCAGCTGCCGTCCGCACCCCCGTGACACCGACCGCCGGCTTGGATTCAGGTGCGTCGGGTGCCATCGGGGCCGCTGAACAACCGCAATCCTTCAGCTTGGCACCCGACGCCAAGGGTTCAGATCGGCAACGGGGGCAGCGCCACCTCCTCCCGCACCTTGAGCACCACCATCGAGGCGTCGTCCTCAAGCTGGCGATCGGGACCGACAAAGCGATCCAGGCGGCCGAAGAGCTGATCGAGAATGCCCTGGGCGCCGATGCCGGAGCGACCGGCCGTCTGCAGGGCCCGCATCAACCGCTCCTCATCGAAGCGCTCGCCGGAGAAACCGGCGGCCTCGGTGACCCCATCGGTGTAGTAGAGGAGCACGTCACCCGGCTCCAGCACCAGTTGCTCGCTGCCGTAATCGGCATCGGGCTGCAGGCCGATCAGCAGGCCCGGCGCATCGAGCCGATCGACGCTGTTGCGCTGACGGCGCCAGATCAGCGGCGGGTTGTGGGCCGCGTTGGCGTAGCGCAGCAGGCGGGTGCGGGGGTCGAAGTCGGAATAGAAGAGCGTGACGAAGCGGTGGGAGTGGGCCAGGTCCTCCTGGGCCAGCTGGTTGAGGTCATGGAGGATGCGATCCGGTGGCAGGCCGCTGAGCACCTCAGCCCGCAGCATTCCCCGCAAAAGAGTCATCAGCAGCCCGGCGGGCACCCCTTGCCCATCACGTCCCCCATCACCAGGGCCCAGCGGCCCTGCTCCCGCAGACGACCCAGCAGTTGGGGGCGGGTGGGGATGAAGTCGTAGTAGTCACCTCCCACCTGGAAGGCGGGGCGGCAACGGGCCGCCAACTCGACACCTTCGATCACCGGGCAGTGGTCCGGAAGGAGCTGGGCCTGAATCTCGGCGCCGGTGCTGAGCTGACGGTCCAGGCGCTCGTGCAGGCGCCGGTCCTGCACCAGGGCTTCGCTCTCCAGGGCCACGCCAGTGAGATCGGCCACCAGTTGCACGTGACGGCGGTGCACGTCGCTCCAGTTCAGAGATTCCCTCGCGCCGAACACATAAAGGCGCCCCCGCTGGCGGTTACGCGCCACCACGGAGGTGCCGAAAAAGAGCTGATCCTTGAGCAGGCGGCCCAGGTGCTGATCGAGCCGTTGGGCGACCACCTCCTCGCCCGCCTCGATCGCCAGCTGGCGGTCCTCGAGCCGCCCCAGCTGGCGCAGCCGCTCCCCATAGGGTTCAGGGGCGCTCACCTGCAATTGCTCCCGCCACAGCCTGCCATCGCTGTGGAACACCACCAGCACGGCTCCCTCGGCCCCCACCAGACGGGAGGCCACCAGGGGCACCAACTCCAGAAAGCGGTTGAGGTTGGTGTAGCTGCGCAGGGCAAAGCCCAGGGAACTGAGCAGTTCCAGATTGCGGCGTTGCTCGCGGCTGAGGCTGTCCAGCAGCTCCCGCAGCGAGGCCGCAGCAGTGGCCGCTCCCGCTGCCTTCAGCGGCGCCGAAGACGGCAGGGGGGAACCGAAAGCGGACGGCTGGCTGCTCAACGGAGCGGCCGCGGAGGACTCGAAAGGTAGCAGCGGCACCTGGGTATCCCAGGGCCGTGGACCCTAGATCGCCAACAGAGCCTCAACGAACTCAAAGCTATTGAACGGCCGCAGGTCGCGGATCGTTTCGCCGGCGCCGATGAAGCGGATCGGCAACCCAGCCTCGGAGGCCACGGCCACCGCCACCCCACCCCGGGAGCTGCCATCGAGCTTGGTGAGCACCACACCGGTGAGCCCGGCGGCCTTGGCGAAGGCCATCGCCTGGCGCAGGCCGTTCTGGCCCTGGCTGGAATCGAGCACCAGCAGGGATTCCACCGCGGCCTCCGGCGCCAGGCGATCAATGATGCGCCGCACCTTGGCCAGCTCCTCCATCAAGTTGTGCTTGGTCTGCAGCCGTCCGGCGGTGTCCACCAGCACCAGATCGAGGCCCTTGGACTGGGCCGCCCCGATCGCATCGAAGACCACGGCGGCAGGATCAGCATTGGCTGAGGTGTTGGCGATCACGGCCACACCGCTGCGCTCAGCCCAGACCTTCACCTGTTCCACCGCCGCGGCCCGGAAGGTGTCGGCGGCGGCGATCAGGCAGGAGTAGCCGCTGCGCACCGCCAGGTTGGCCAGCTTGCCGAGGGTGGTGGTCTTGCCCACACCGTTCACCCCCACCAGCAACCACACGTTCAACCGGCCCCGCTCCGGGGCCAGCAGGGGACGCCCACTAGCGTTGATCGGCCGCTCCAGCAACTCCTGGAGCTGCTGCTTGAGGAAGCGGATCCCCTCGGAGGGGTCCACCACCTGCTCGTTGAGTCGGCGGCGCAGGGCTTCGAGCACCTGATCGGTGGCCGTGACGCCCACATCCGCGCGCAGCAGCAGGGATTCGAGGTCCTCGAGCACCTCCGGCCCGAGCGGGTCATCACCGAAGGTCTCCAGAAGCTGGGTGACCAGCCCCTGGCGGGACTTCTCCATCCCACGCCGCAGACGCGAGAGCCAGTCGATCTCCTCCAGGGAGACCTGATCGAGCTCACGGCCCTGGGCCGCCAGCACCTCCGCCGACCAGGTGAAATCGGCGTCGAAGGCGCCCAGCTGGGGCTGATCCTCATCGTGTGCCTCCGGCGACTGGGGAGCGCGCTCCAGCAACTCCCGTTGGCGCTGACTGCGCTCGGCCGCGGCCTGCTCCAGCAGCGACAAGCCCGCCTGGGGTGGCTCGACCCCAGAAGGTTCGGGAGGAGCGGCCACCGAAGGGGCCGGCGCCTGGGCCTCGGGCGAAACGACGGCGACCTCCAGCCCTGCTGCCGTCTCAGCGGCCAGGCGCTCGGCCTCCTGCTTCTGCTTCAGCCGCGCATAGGCCTGGCGCGCCCAGTCGAGGGCCTCCTCGCGGGCCTGATCAGCCGCTGCCGCGGGGGCCGGTGCGGCAGGTTCAGGCGGGGGAGGAGCCTCCAGCGGAGCGGTGGCGCCTGGGATCGGCTGTTCTGGGATCGGCCCAGGCTCAGGCGTGGGGGCCGCGCCCTCACTGGCCGCGCTGCGACCCCGCTGGAACCAGTCGAACTCCATCGCTCAGGACACCGCCTGGGTGAAACGGCGCAGCACGCCATTGATCATCCGCCGGCCCTGCTCGTCGCTGTAGCGATTGGCGAGTTCCACGGCCTCGTTGCAGGCCACCGCCGGCGGCGTGCCGAAGGCCTCGATCTCCGCCGCCGCCAGGCGCAGGATGTCGCGGTCAATGCGCGGCAGGCGGGTGAGGCGCCAGCCTTCCATCACCCCATCGAGGCGGGCATCCAGGGCCTCCCGCCGCTGGAGCACGGCCCGGGCGCGATCCAGCGCACCCCTGCGCACTCCCTCCTGGTCAGCCAGCAGCAGCAGCCGCGGCAATTCCAGGCTGGCGGAAAGCTGGTTGAGCGCCAGCTCCGCCTGGGTGAGGCCCTGCTGCAGGTGGTCGCGCACCTGGGGCAGGCGGTCCTGGCCATCGAGCAACTCGCTCTCAAGCAGATGCTCTTGCGCCTCCTGAAGGGCGCTGGCGGAGCGGTCGAGGGCTTCACGCACGTGCTGGGCCAGGGTCGCCAAGGCCTGGTTGAGCAGCCCATCCAAGGCCAGATCGGCGGCGGGAACGCGGTCGTTGGTCTGGCCCAGCATCAGCAGGGCCAGTTCTCGGGCAACGGATCGACTCTGCATCGGGCACCTGGTGAGACCAGCCTGGGCTCAGGCCTTGTTGGGGGAGGAGTGGAATAAGCGGGGGCCCGCAGCTGGGCGAGCAAGCTGGAAAAACTCCGGCTGGCCGGTGTTTCACGCTCATCCGGGCTGACGATGCCGGCCGAGATGATCGTGCGGAAGGCATCCTCCACCGACAGGTCGATGTCCTGAACGGCCGTCTCGGGCACGACGGCATACCAACCGGTGGTGGGATTCGGGGCGGTGGGGATGAACACGCTCAGCATCGGCTGAGGAAATCCCGCCTGCACCGAAGATCCGATCACCCCGGTGACGAAACCAAGCGCATAGAGACCCTCGCGGGGGTACTCCACCAAGACCACCCGCCGAAAGCGCGTGGAGTTGTCGCGCAGGAAGGTTTCCAGCAGCTGCTTGAGGGTCTTGTAGACCGATCCCGCCAGGGGGATGCGCAACAGGGTTCCTTCGCCGAACTCCAGCAGCCAGCGACCGACGATGTTGCGGGCCATCAGACCGATCAGCAGGATCCCCAGCAGCGGCACCAGCAGACCCACGCCGAGGTTGATCAGCTCCTGCAGCAGCGGATTGAGGGTGTTGAACGGGTTGAACTGCTTGGGGATCGTGGTCAGGAACGCCAGCACGAAACGGCTGACCGTGGTGGCCAGCCAGATGGTGGTCGCCAGCGGAATCACCACCAGCAGACCAGCGATCAGGTCGTTCTTGAGATCCTGCTGGAGCCTGCTGGGCAGCGGTTGATCGGTTCGGGGACTGGATTGAACCAAGTGGCGACCCGGAGATCCGGCGGTCGTAGATCTCCGTGCAACCTAGCCAGCCGTCAGAGCGCCGAGGCGAGCGCCAGCAAGGTGAAGGCCACCGCCAGCACCAAGGCCGAGCCCGTGCCGCCGAACCGACGCTGGTTGATCGACAGATCCCGGGCCCGTTCGGCCTGCTGAATCTGCTTGTCCGCCTGCTGCAAGCGGCTCTCGAACTGCACCTTCACCAGCTGAAGTTTCTGCTCGGCCGTGCCGCCCGGAGGCAGCTGTCCGGACTGCTCCAACTGGGCCACCAACTGCTCGAGGGCCTGGGGGTTCTTCATCTGGGCACGGGCTGCCTGCACCTGGCTGCGCTGGGCGGCCAGCTGCTGCTCGGCCTGGTCGGAGAGCGCCCGATCGCCGCTGATCGACACCGGCACGGCCACCAGCAGGGCGATCGCCAGCACGGCACTGATGCCGGTGACCAGCCAGCGGACGGGGGTGTGCTTCTCGTTGGGATGGTCGAGGCGTGAGGAGAGCAGCACCAGCAGCAACCCAAGCAGGGCCATGGGCGCCTGGCTCACCAGGCGTTCCACCACCAGCTGACGGAAAGCCTCCTCGCTCCAGGCCCAGGGAATCAAGGTGGCCACGAGCTGCAGCAGGAGCAGCACCACAAGGGTGAGGCCGAGCCAGCGCAGAACGGTGGAGAAACGCCCGGAGGCGGCAAGGGTGGTCACATCACAATGACGATGTCGCGCAACTGTACGGGTGAGAACCGACCTGGCCCAGCGGCTGAAACAGGAGGCGAAGGCGCTGGGCTTCGATCCGGTCGGCATCGCCGCCGTGCCCGGTGGCGCCAATCTGCGCCTGCGCACCGCCGCCCTGGAGCGCTGGCTCCAGGCGGGCCACCAGGGGTCGATGGGCTGGATGGCGGACCCCCGCCGCACCCGGGTGGAAGGCCTGCTGGAGGGGTGCGCAGCCTCGTGGCGGTGGGGTTGAGCTACCACGTGGCCGCCGGGCGGGCCCCGGCTCCCTGGCGATCGCGCGCTACGGCTGGGGCCGGGATTACCACCGGGTGATCGATGGGCGGTTGCGGCGACTGGGGCGCTGGCTGGGGCAGCAGGTGCCGGACAGTCGCTGGCGGGTGTGCGTGGATGCGGCACCACTGCTGGACAAGGCCTGGGCGGAGGAGGCGGGCCTGGGCTGGATTGGCAAAAACGGCAATCTCATCCACCGGCACAGGGGCTCCTGGCTGCTGCTCGGCCACCTGCTCACCACCGTGGAGCTGCCCGCCGACAGTCCTGCGGAGCCCCTCTGCGGCAGCTGCAGCCGCTGCCTCGAGGCCTGCCCCACCGGCGCGATCAGCGAGCCCTTCGTGGTGGATGCCCGCCGTTGCCTGGCCTTCCACACGATCGAAAGCCGCGAACCAACCCTTCCGGCTGCGATCAAGGCAGGCCTGGGGCCCTGGGTGGCCGGCTGTGACATCTGCCAGGACGTCTGCCCCTGGAACGGGCCGGCGTTGGAGCCCTCCAGCGATCCGGATGTGCAGCCGCGGCCCTGGATGCTGAACCTGGAACCCGAGCAGGCCCTGGGCTGGAGCGACGCGGAATGGGATGAACGGCTGAGGGCCTCAGCCCTGCGCCGCATCAAACCCTGGATGTGGCGACGGAATGTCAGGGCCGCCCTGGGGCGAGACCCCTAGGCTGCTTCAAATCACGACAGACCTCCATGATTCCCCGCTGGTTGCGGTCACTGGCGGCCGCTCCACTGGCCTTCGGCCTGGTGGCCGGTGGCCTGGAGGTGGGGACGGCGCCGGCGGCCCAGGCGTTCGTGCCCTACGTGTACATCCCTCGCCCCCAGGAACTGGAGGCGTCCGGCCTCGGCATCGCCCAGGCGGCCTCTCGCCTGCTGCGGCTGGGTCAGCCCGAGGATGCCGCCAAGCTGGCGGCCCTGACCGTGCAACTGCTGCCCGGTGACCCCCGGGGTTGGGTGCTGCTGGCGGAAGCCCAGTTGCGCAGCAACCAGCCCAAGGAGGCCTCCAAAGCGTTGGCGCGGGCCAAGCAGCTGGATCCCCGCAACCCGGGCATCCTGTTCGCCCAGGGCTCCCTGGCCCTGCGGGACGGCCAGCCGAAGCAGGCGCTTGGCTACCTGGAGCAGGGTCTCAAGCTGAACGGCAAGAACCCCGGGGCCCACTTCGACCTGGGCAACGCCCAGATTCTGCTCAACAACCCCACGGCCGCCCTCGGCTCCTTCGAGAAGGCCGCCTCCCTGCGCAAGGGCTTCTGGGAGGCGATCAACAACCAGGCCCTGGTGCTGTTCGAGCTGAGCCGCCCGCGCGAGGCGATCGAGCGCTGGCGTCAGGCCCTGCAGATCAAATCCAGCGCCTCCGAGCCCACCCTGGCCCTGGCCGCGGCCCTTAACGGCAGCGGCAACAACAACGAGGAAGCCCTGCGCTTGGCCAAGCGCGCCCTGGAGGGGGAACCCAGCTACGTCCTGGAGACGTACCAGAAGGAACAACTCTGGGGCAACAAGCTGCGGGCCGCCACCAAACGGCTGTTGGGCCGTCCCGAGCTCAAATCGGTGGTCGAACGTGCCCTGGCCAATGCCGGCAACGGCAGCCAGGAACCCGACGAATGAGGCTCTCTCAGGGGTTTTGGTGCCCGCAGCGAGATCTGTAGGCTGAGCCCCTTCCGCCCCTTGAGCCCGAACCCGGATGGCCGAGGAGCGCATCCAGCCCATCGCCCTGCATCACGAGATGCAGCGCTCCTACCTCGAGTACGCCATGAGCGTGATCGTGGGGCGGGCCCTGCCGGACGTGCGCGACGGCCTCAAACCGGTGCAGCGGCGCATTCTCTTCGCGATGCACGAGCTGGGGCTGACCCCGGATCGGCCCTACCGCAAGTGCGCCCGGGTCGTGGGCGATGTGCTGGGCAAGTACCACCCCCATGGCGACCAGGCGGTCTACGACGCCCTGGTGCGGCTGGTGCAGACCTTCGCCAGCCGCCATCCCCTGCTGGACGGCCACGGCAACTTCGGTTCGGTGGACGACGACCCGGCCGCCGCCATGCGCTACACGGAGACGCGGCTGGCACCGATCTCCCACGAGGGGCTGCTCGATGAGATCGGCAGCGACACCGTCGATTTCGCTCCCAACTTCGACGGCTCCCAACAGGAGCCCACGGTGCTGCCCGCCCAGCTGCCCTTCCTGCTGCTGAACGGCTGCTCGGGCATTGCCGTGGGCATGGCGACGAACATTCCCCCCACAACCTCGGGGAAGTGGTGGACGCCGTGATCGCCCTGGTGCGCAACCCTGACCTCAGCGACGAGAAGCTGCTGGCCCTGGTGCCCGGCCCTGACTTCCCCACCGGCGGAGAGGTCCTCCTCGGCAGCGGCGTGCGCGACACCTATCTCAACGGCCGCGGCAGCATCCCCATGCGCGGGGTGGCCCACATCGAAGAGGTCCAACCCGGCAAGGGCCGCCACCGGCGCTCTGCCGTGGTGATCACCGAGCTGCCCTATCAGCTCAGCAAGGCGGGCTGGATCGAGAAACTGGCCGAGCAGGTGAACGACGGCAAGATCGGCGGGATCGCCGACATCCGCGATGAAAGCGATCGCGACGGCATGCGCGTGGTGGTGGAGCTGCGCCGGGATGCGGAAGCCGACAAGGTGCTGAGCGAACTGCAACGGCGCACGGCCCTGCAGAGCAACTTCGGCGCCATCCTGCTGGCCCTGGTGAATGGCAAGCCCCAGCAACTGAGCCTGCGCCAGCTGCTGGAGCAGTTCCTGGAGTACCGCGAACGCACCCTGATCCGCCGCACCAACCATGCCCTCAAGCGCGCCGAGGACCGACTGGAGGTGGTGGAGGGGCTGATCAAAGCCCTTGATTCCCTCCAGCGGGTGATCGAGCTGATCCAGGCGGCCAGCGACGCCGCCTCAGCCAAGGCCAGCCTGCAGGTGCACCTCGACCTCAGCGAACGGCAGGCGGAGGCCGTGCTGGCCATGCCCCTGCGCCGGCTCACAGGCCTGGAGCAGGACGGCCTTCGCAGCGAAGCCAAGGAGCTGCGGAACGAGCGCACGCGGCTGCGGGAACTGCTCGACAACCGCAGCAGCCTGCTCGAGGCGCTGGTGCATGAGCTCAAGGTGCTCAAGAAGCGCTTCAACACCCCCGCCGCACCCGCCTGGTGGAGGGGGCGATGCCCTGGTGGCCCTGCGGGCGGCGGCGGTGCGTCCCAACGCCGAACAACAACGCCAGCAGGCCTACGGAGCCCTGGCCAGCGATGGCCGGCTGCTGATCAGCAGCGATGGCCAGGTGCGGATCGTGGCCCCCCAGACCCTGGGACGACTGCACCTGGAGGAGCCCGTTGAGCTGGGGGAGCACCCGGCCCCGGCCCGACTGATCCTGCCGATTACCGGACAACCGAGCCTGCTGGCCTTAACCAGCGGTGGCCGGGTGGCCCTGCTGCGCTGGGAGTTTGCCGGTCAGCAACCCGGCAACCTGGAGAAGTTCCTCCCCGACAGCCTGGAGGGCGAACGGGTCGTGCAGGTGCTCCCCCTGGAGAGCGATCCAGCCCTCAGCCTGGGGCTGCTGAGCAGCGATGGCCGCTTCAAACGCCTGCCGATCAGCGAGTTCCAGGAGCTCTCCGGACGGGCCATCAGCGTGCTCAAACTCCGCGATGAGGTGGTCCTGCGGCGGGTGGTCTGCTGCAGGGAAGGGGACGACCTGATCGTGGCCAGCAGCACCGGACGGGTGCTGAAACTGGAGGTGAATGAGGCCAACCTGCCGGTGATGGGGCGCACGGCCCAGGGGCCCGTGCTGATGCGGCTGCTGCCGGGGGAAGCGGTGGTCGGAGCTGTGGCCGCTGGGGAGGGTGACGACGTGCTGCTGGCCAGCCGTGGCGGTCAGCTCAAGCGCCTGCGGGCCGCCGGCCTGCGCCGCTGCCAGCGCGGTGACCTCGGCCAGATCGGGATGCACTTCAAGGACCGCAGCGATCAGTTGGTCGACCTGCAGGGCCTGGGCTCTGCGGTGGTGAGTGTGCTGGTGGGCGACAAGCGCCACTTCCGCCTCCAGGCAGACCAGCTTGAATCCCAGGAGGCCAGTGGCAGCGGCCAGCTGTTCCCCTGCCGGCGGGCGAGAGCGTTGAGGAGCTGGTTCCCCTGATCCGCTGAGCCGATCCCACGGATCCATCAGCCCAGACGAGCGGCCCCTCAGCCCAGCGAGCCATCGGGGCAGATCCTGGCAGCAAGCTGAGGCCTCAGACCGTGGCCGCGAGCCCGGTTGGTTCGAGCATCAATTTGCTGGAGCGCATCTCTTCCTCCATCTCGATCGGGTAGTGGCCATCGAAACAGGCCGTGCAGAAGTTGGCGGAGGCGGCATGGGCCGCTTCGACCATGCCCTCCTTGCTCAGGTAGGCCAGGGAATCCACCCCCAGATGGGCTTCGATCTGCTGGAGGGTGAGACGAGCCGCAATCAATTGGTCCTGGTTGTCGGTGTCAATGCCGTAGAAGCAGGGATGGGTGACCGGCGGTGAACTGATGCGCATGTGCACCTCGGTGGCCCCCGCATCGCGCAGGGCCGCCACCAATTTGCGGCTGGTGGTGCCACGCACGATCGAGTCGTCGATAACCACCACACGCTTGCCAGAGAGCACATCGGGCAGGGGATTGAGCTTGACCCGGATGCCCGCTTCGCGCATGGCCTGGGTGGGCTGGATGAAGGTGCGGCCCACGTAGCGGTTCTTGATCAGCCCATCGGCATAGGGGAGGCCGCTGTGCTTGGAATAACCGATGGCGGCAGGAATGCCTGAATCCGGCACCCCGATCACGATGTCAGCTTCGACGGCGGATTCCCGTGCCAGCACCTCACCGATGCGGTGGCGATAGCTGTAGAGCGATTCGCCAAAGAAGCGGCTGTCCGGGCGGGCGAAATAAATCATCTCGAACACGCACAGCTTCGTGGGCTGCTCGATCCAGCGGGCGCGCTCGGGTTCCGTTGCGCCGAAGCGGAACGCCACCAGTTCCCCGGGGGCCACCTCGTCGATGTAGGTGGCGCCGATGATGTCGAGGCCACAGGATTCACTGCTCACCACCCAGTGGCGTTCGTCGCCATCGCCGAAGACACCGAACACCAGCGGGCGGATGCCATGGCCATCGCGCAGGGCGAACAGACCCTCCGGGGTGCCGATCGCCAGACTGAAGGCGCCGTGGCAGCGGCCGACGGCGCAGCGGATCGCCGCCTCCCAGCCCAGGCCGCCGTTGACCGCCTCCTGGAGGGCGAAGGCGATCAACTCCGAATCGGTGGTGGAGGTGAGCTCGGCATCGGTGGCGGCGATCGCCGCCCGCAGCTCGCCGGCGTTGACGAGGTTGCCGTTGTGGGCCAGGGCGAAGGGTCCCAGGCGCGTCATCAGCACCACGGGCTGGGCATTGCAGACGCGACTGCTGCCGGTGGTGGAATAGCGGTTGTGTCCGATGGCCAGATCACCGGGCATGCGGGCGAGCACGTCCTGGTCGAACACCTGGCTCACCAGGCCCATGTCCTTGTGCAGGCGCACCTTGTCGCCGTTGAAGACGGCGATGCCGGCCGACTCCTGGCCGCGGTGCTGCAGGGCGTAGAGGCCGAAGTAGGTGAGGTTCGCCACCTGCTGGCCCGGGGCCAGCACGGCGAACACGCCGCAGGCCTCCTCGGGTTTATCAGGGCGCTCAGGCCGATCAGCGGTGCTCACCGATCCAAGGGGATGTTCGCTGAGCGACACAGGGCCTGGCGCCTTGAAGGGGTGATGAACAGTCTGCCTCAACTCCGGGCCCCGAGGCGGCGGGGCAGGGCCTGCTCATAGCGCTCGCGCAGGGACTCGATGGCGCTGGTGAGCAGTGGCTGATCCGCCCGGCTGACGGTGAGCTGCGGCTCGGCGCTCACCTGCCCCAGGCGCTGGGCCCAGGCCTGCTCCCCCAAGGCACCAGCACTCTCCAGGGCTACCTCCCAGGCAGCTGCCTGTGACGCCGGCACCGACACCAGGATTCGGGCGCCGCCCTCGGCAAACAGCAGACGATCGAGCCGAACCTCACCGGGAGGTACTTGCACCGTCGCCCCGAGGCCCGAGGCGATCGAAGCCTCCGCCAGGGCCACCGCCAGACCGCCGTCGGCCAGGTCGTGGGCGGAGACCACCAGGCCTGCGCTGATCGCCTGGCGCAGGAAAGCCTGCACCCGAACCTCCAACTCCAGATCGGTGTGCGGCGGCCGGCCGGTGGCCAGGCCGTGGATCCGCTCCAGGTAGCTGCTGCCTGACAGCGACAGGCGCTCCTCGACAGCGGCACTCTCCACAGAAGCCTCCAGGGGAACCCCCAGCAACCAGATCGCATCCCCCGGGGTTCGCCAGCCCAGACCGGTGACCTGGGCCAGGTCGTGCACCAGCCCCACCATGCCCACCACCGGGGTGGGGTGGATCGGCTGCATCCGTCCATCACTCAGGCGGATCTCGTTGTAGAGCGAGACGTTGCCGCCCGTGACCGGGGTGCCGAGGGTGCGGCAGGCCTCCGCCAGACCGCGGCAGGCCAGGGCCAGCTGCCAGTAGCCCCGGTCGGTGTCGGGGGAGGGAAAGTTGAGGTTGTCGGTGACCGCCAGGGGTTCGGCGCCCACGCAGCTGAGGTTGCGGGCCGCCTCGGCCACCGCCGCGATCGCCCCACGTTCGGGGTCGAGGGCCACCCAGCGGTTCGGGCAATCCACGGTGGCCGCCACCCCACGGGTGACCGCAGCGAGGGAACCGGCACCCTGCTGGGGCCTGAGGCGCACCACGGCGGCATCGGCGCCGCCCGGAAGCACCACGGTGTTGGCCTGCACCTGGTGGTCGTACTGGCGCCAGACCCAGCGCTTGCTGGCGATGGTGGGATCATCCAAAAGCTTCTCCAGCACAGCGTTCCAGGTCAGGGTTCCGCTGGGGGTGGCGATGCCAGCATCGGTGGCCTCGGGCAGCTCAGCTTCGCTCCAGCGCCAATGGGTCAGCAGGTCCGCCGGCGGTTCACTGATCAGCTCGTGGCGGTTGATCGGGGTGTCATCGGCCAGGGCATGGGCGGGAACTTCAGCGGCCACCTGCCCGTGCTGCAGCACCCGCACGATCGGCTCCGCCAGCACCCTTCCCACCACGGCGGCCTGGAGCCCCCAGCGGCGGAAGCGTTCCATCAGCGGCTGCTCCCGCCCGGCCCTGACCACGAACAGCATGCGCTCCTGGGATTCCGAGAGCAGGTACTCGTAGGCGGTCATGCCGGCTTCGCGGGCGGGCACCAAATCGAGATCCAGCTCGATGCCCACGCCGCCCTTGGCGGCCATCTCCGAGCAGCTGCAGGTGAGTCCGGCGGCCCCCATGTCCTGGGCGGCCACCACATCGCCGCTCTGGAAGGCCTCCAGACAGGCCTCGATCAGTCCCTTCTCCAGAAACGGATCCCCCACCTGCACGGCGGGGCGATCGTCGAGGGAGGCCGCGCTGAGTTCTGCCGAGGCAAAGCTCGCACCGCCCATGCCATCGCGGCCGGTGGTGCTGCCCACGTAGACCACCGGATTGCCCACCCCTCGGCGCCGGAGCGCACGATCTCCGGCGTTTCCATCAGCCCCAGGGCCATGGCGTTCACCAATGGGTTACCGCTGTAGCTGGGGTCGAAGGCCACCTCACCGCCCACGGTGGGCACCCCCACGCAGTTGCCGTAGTGGGCGATGCCGGCCACCACACCTTCCATCAGGCCCACGTTGCGCTCGTCTTCCAATGGGCCGAAGCGCAGGGCGTTGAGCAGGGCAATCGGCCGCGCCCCCATGGTGAAGATGTCCCGCAGGATGCCGCCCACACCCGTGGCCGCCCCCTGGAAGGGCTCCACGGCCGAGGGGTGGTTGTGGCTCTCGATCTTGAAGGCCAGGTGCTGACCTTCGCCAAGATCCACCACACCGGCGTTTTCACCCGGGCCCACCAGGATGCGCGGCCCCTCGGTGGGAAAGCCCTGCAGCAGTGGCCGTGAGTTGCGGTAACAGCAGTGCTCCGACCACATCACCCCGAACATGCCCAGCTCAGCCCGGTTCGGGGCCCGGCCCAGGCGCCGAACGATCTCGTCGTAATCGGCCTGGCTCAGGCCCTCCTTGCGCAGCGCATCGGCGACCGAAAAGGAGGAGCTGGCAACCACGGAGCGGAGGCAAGAGAGCGCCAGTCTGGCTGAGGGGAGTCACTCAGATCCAGGGATCCTCCTCAGATCCGGGGTCACGGGGTTGCCGGCGCCGGCTGGCGGCCTGACGGGGCGGAGACTCCTGATCCTCCGGGCGCTGCTGCTCCCAGCGCTCCTCGGGGTCCATGGCTTCCCAGGGCTCCCGCTCCTCGAAGGAGACCTGGCGCTCCTCCCGCTCGCCCCTCGGGTTCTCCTCCCACGGGGGCTCCTCCAACCAACCCTCCAGCCGATCCTCGAAGCGATCCCCCACCTGCTGGAACTGGTCCCGCAGCCGGGCCGTCTCCTGGCCCACCTGCTCCCGCCAGCGGCGGGAGCGCTGCAGGAATTCCTGGCGCAGGCTGGCCTTGGCCAGGGGTAGATCATCCAGGCCAGCCACGGCGGTCACCACCTGGCCGGGCTGCTGGTCGAGGATGCGATCCGGGGACAGGCGCCAGCGGCTGCTGCCGGGCAGCCGGGGATCACTGCGGGCCACCAGGTAATGGAGGATCCGGCCCGTTCGCAGCTCCACCGCCAGGTCCACCAGGGTGCCGATCGGCTCTGCGGAACGGTTCACTAACACCGCCTCCAGGAGCGTGGGCAGACGGGCCAGGGTGTCGGGCTCCGTTTCCGCCGGATCCCCCTGCACCAGGGCCTCCTGCTCCCCCAGGCCCCGCAACTGATCCAGACGCCAAACCAGCGGCCGGGAGCCAAAACCGGCCGGTTTGCTCACCCAGCCCAGCAGACGGTGGACCGGCGGATGCATCCAGCCCTGCTGGCCGGCGCCGCGATCGAGACCCTGGTCGCAGCGAACCCGCAGCCGCAGCAGGTCACTGAGCAACAGGTGCTCCGGCAGGGCCACGGGCTCAGGTCCGAATCTGAATGGGCATCACCAGGTAGGTGAAGCCCCCATCCTCCACCGGCGCCAGCACGGCCGGAGTGGTGGGGGCGTTGCAGCGCAGCTCCACCCGCTCGGCGACCATCGCCTTGAGGCCATCGAGCACATAGCGCACGTTGAAGGCGATCTGGATCGGTTCACCGCTGATCGAGGCCGCCAGGGCCTCCGAACCGCTGCCGACGTCCTGGGCATCGGCGCTGATCGCGAGCTGGCCGTTGGCTGGATCACTGCTGAGCTTGACCACGTTGTTGTGCTGGTCCGCCAGCACCGCCACCCGTTCGAGGGCAGCGATCAGACCGCGGCGGTCCAGCTCCAGCACCCGGTTGAAGCTGTCGGGGATGAGCTGGCGGTAGTTGGGATAGGTGCCGTCGAGGCTGCGGCTGGTGACCACCTGGTCACCCCAGAGGAACACCACCTGACCTCGGTCGCAGAAGAGGTTGACCGGCTCGGCCGCCGGGCGTGCCGACAGCAGCCGCTCCAGTTCGCGCAGGGAGCGGGCCGGCACGGTGACGGCGAAGGGCTCCCCTTCTCCCGGCTCGCTGGCGCCCCCGGGCAGGGCGTTGGCCAGCCGCAGCACGGAGAGCCGGTGGCCATCGGTGGCGGCGAACTCCAGATCCTGGCCCTCCAGGCTCAGATGCACACCGGTGAGCAGCTGCTTGGCCTCATCACCGCTGCTGGCGAACAGGGTGGCCCGCAGGCCCCTCACCAGGGCCTCGGCCTCCAGGCGGATCGGCACGCCGGTCTGGAGCAGGGGCAGATCGGGGAAGTCTTCCGCCGCCAGGCCGCGCAACTGGTAGCTGCCGGAGAGGCTGGTGAGCTCCACCTGCTCGCTCTCCTCAGGGCTGTGCAGGGTGATCGGGCTCTCACTGGACTGGCGCGAGACGATTTCACCGAACAGGCGCGCCGGCAGGGTGATCGCACCGCTGGCCTCCACCGATGCCGCCAGGCTGGTCTGGATGCCAAGGCTGAGATCGAAGCCGGTGAGGCTCAAGCGACCGGTGCCCGCATCGGCCGTCAGCAACACATTGGCCAGCACGGGGTGGTTAGGACGGGCGGTGACAGCCCGGCTCACCAGCTGGAGACTGGCATTCAGTTCGGCCTGGGAACAGACCAGCTTCATCGACGCAGACCCGGGCTTGAAACGATGGATGGCCCATCGGGCGACACCAAGCTTCCACAAGGCGGTCGGATCCGCAACGGCCCGATCGGGAGTCCGTACCAAGATCGACCTGGAACCGACCGGTTGGGTTCGGCCCGACGGATCAAGAAAGGATTGATTTCTTGAATCAATAAAACCTCGTAGTCGTAGGGCCTGTGGAAATCGTGGAAAACAGTGCAAAGGGCCTGCAAGAGAATGGATGAGCGCTCAGATCCCTTGGGGAGAGTGAGCGCGAATGAATCGATTTCGAGCTGTTTTCCACTCTTTCCCCCGACTGGGGAAAAACAATGACCATCCATGACCCGGCTGAGCCCGTCGTTTTCCATGGAACGCCAGCGCTTTTCCTCAGCCCCAGGTCGACCTGTTGGGGACCAGTTCCTGAAATGACCCGGCTCTGATCGGGATCAGAAGCCCATCACCTTCGCCACCGTGGCCACGTCGGGGGACAGATCGGGGTGGAAGGTGGCGTCATTGTTCTCGATCGCGCAGTTGGGATCTTTCAGGCCGTTTCCGGTGAGCACGCAGACCACCGTGGCTCCGGCGGGCACCGCCTCGGCCTGTTGCAGCAGCCCCGCCACCGAGGCGGCGCTGGCAGGTTCACAGAACACCCCCTCCTGGCTTCCCAGCAGCTTGTAGGCGCTCACAATCTCGGCGTCGGTGACGGCATGGAAGGCGCCTCCGCTCTCGCTGCGCACCTTGAGGGCCTTTTCACGGTTGGCCGGGTTGCCGATGCGGATCGCCGTGGCGATGGTGTCCGGCTGCTCAACCGTGTGGCCCAGCACCAGGGGGCGGAACCACTGGCCTGAAAGCCCATCATCTTGGGCAGCTTGCGGCTCAGGCCCGCCTGGCGGTATTCCTGGAAGCCCATCCAGTAGGCGCTGATGTTGCCGGCGTTGCCCATGGGGATGCAGAGCCAGTCGGGGGCGTCACCGAGGGCATCCACCACCTCGAAAGCGGCCGTCTTCTGGCCCTGCAGGCGGTAGGGATTGAGGGAATTCACCAGGGTGACCGGATAGCGCTCGGCCACCTCGCGCACGATCGTCAGGGCCTGGTCGAAGTTGCCGCGCACCGCCAGCACCTCGGCGCCGTAGAGCAGGGCCTGGGCGAGTTTGCCCTGGGCCACGTAGCCGTCGGGGATGAGCACGAAGGCGCGCATGCCGGCCCGGCGGGCATAGGCGGCGGCGGCGGCGGAGGTGTTGCCGGTGCTGGCGCAGATCACTGCGCTCGAGCCCGCCTCCTTGGCCTTGCTGATCGCCATCGTCATGCCCCGGTCCTTGAAGCTGCCGGTGGGGTTGAGACCGTCGTATTTGAGGAACACCCTCACGCCCCGGCCGATGCGTTCGGCCACGGCGGGGGCCGGAATCAATGGCGTGCCCCCTTCCCGCAGCGTGATCACCGGGGTGCGCTCCGAGACCGGCAACCAGCGCCGGTAGCCCTCGATCAGCCCTGGCCAGTCTTGGAAGGCCGGCTTTCTGCCCAGGTTCCGCAGGGAGTCAAGCAGCGGCACAGCAGCAGAAGGGGGCTCTGGCGAATCTACGTGTCAGGGGCGTGGTCCTGATTCAGGAGGAACCCTTGGGGTTGCTGGTGGATTTCAGACCATCGAGGGGCGATTCCGAGAAGAAGCGCACCAGCTCGGCGATCGAACTGGCTTTGCTCATGGTGCCCATCAGGGCGGGAAGGCTGATCGCCAGATCGTCGTTGGGGTAGGCCCGCAGGAAACCCACGGCCGAGAGGCTGTCGTTGTTGCCGTTGAGGCCGAGGATGGTGGCGGCCCGAAGGGCGGGAACGGCCACGCCTTTGGCGTTCAGGGGGTAGACGATCACGGCCACCCGGCTGAGCACCGCTTCCACCGATGCGGGTGTTGAGCAGGCGGCTGGTGAGCTCCAGGGGCAGGCTGATCTGCTGGTTGAGCAGCTTGGCCACGTCCTGGGGCTTTTGCTTGCCCAGCCGCAGCAGGTCTGCCAGCAGCCCCTGGGCCTGGCCGGACTTGGCCAGCAATTCCAGGTCAGCCACGGGAATGGAGCGCCGGAAGGCACCGCTCACGAACACCACCTGCTCGGCGGCCAGGGCGCCCTGGGGGATGGCGGTCAGGGCCAGACCCAGCAGGGCGGACGTGAACAGGCGGGGCTGTCGCAAGGTGAGACTCCAATCGTTCAAGAACTCTAGGAGGCGCCCTTCAGGGGGCGACGACGGCGCTGCGGGTTTCCGTTGTCACGAGCACATCCCGCAGCAAGCGAACCACCCCACGCTCGGCCAGGCGACGGGCCAGCTCCAGCCCCATCTGCCGCAGGTCGGGTTCCCGCAGCAGCCGGGGCAGGCGACTGAGCAGGAGTTGGGGGTCGAACCCAGGCAGTTCGCGCAGGATCGCCACCAGCCGCGCCACGGGCTCGAGCGACAGCAGTTCCAGGTCCTTGTTGCTGATTGGGTCGAGGCCCCGCAGACCGGGTGGCTGCAGCCGCCTGGGCAGCCGCTGACCCAGCCGTTGGACGGTCTGCCAGCCGATGGCATCCATCTGATCCACCGCAGCCTCCACCAGTTGCTCCCGCAGCATCCCGCCGCCGGGGGAGAACAGGAAATCCAGCACCTGATCGAGGAGGCCCTCGAGGTCGAGCTGATCCTGCAGGGAGGCGCTGGTGATCAGGTTGTCCAGCCGTTGCCAGCGGAACTGATCGCCGTCAAAGAGCATGTCCCGCAGGCTCTCGCGCAGCTCGGGATCGGGATCCTCCATCAGCCGGCGGGCGAAGTAGGGGTAGGCGGCCCCGAGAATCTTGAAGCTCGGATCGACGCTCAGGGCAATCCCCTCGAGGGTGACGAGCGAACGGATGATCAGGGCGTAATAGGGCGGCACCTGGAACGGGAAGCGATACATCACCCCGGAGAGATCGTCGGTGACGGCCTTGAAATCCATCCGGCTCACGCCCTGCTCGATCGCCTGGCCGAACACCTTTTCAAAGGCGGGCACGATCGGCTCGAGATCCACGGTTTCGGCCAGGAAGCCGAGTTGCACGAAATCGTGGGAAAGGGCAGGGAAGTTGCGGTTGACCAGGTGCACCACCGCCTGGATCAGGCCCGTGCGTGAGCTGCGGCTCACCTCGCTCATCATTCCGAAATCCAGGTAGGCGAGCCGGCCGTCCGCCAGGGCCAGCAGGTTGCCCGGGTGGGGATCGGCATGGAAGAAGCCGTGCTCCAGCAACTGCTGCAGGCTGCAGTTCACGCCCACCTGCACCATGTCGTCGGGATCGAAACCGAGGGCCTTGACCGCCGCCAGGTTGGTGAGCTTCACGCCGTCGATCCAGTCCATCGTCAGCACCCGACGGCTGGTGGCCCCGTGATGGATGGCCGGCACCGCAATGCGGCGGTTGTGGCGGTGCAGCGCCGCGAAGCGTTCGGCGTTGGCGGCCTCGTTGAGGTAGTCCATCTCCTCGAACACCCGCTGACCCAGTTCGTCGATCAGGGCCACCAGATCGCTGCGGATCAGCCCCACGTTGCGGTTGATCCAGGCGGCGATCAGGCGCACGATGTAGAGGTCAAGGGTGATCTGCTCGCGCAGACCCGGCCGCTGCACCTTCACGGCCACCGGAACGCCACCCTTGAGCACGCCCTTGTGCACCTGCCCCAGGGAGGCGGCGGAGATCGGCTCACGGTCGAGCTGCTCGTAGATCGCCTCCACCGGCTGTCCCAGGTCTTCTTCGATGCAGGCCATCGCCAGGGCTGAATCGAAGCCCGGCAGTTGGTCCTGCAGCAAGGCCAGCTCCTCCAGCAGCAGCGGCGGCACGACATCGGGCCGGGTGGAGAGGGCCTGACCGGCCTTGATGAACGCCGGCCCCAGCTGCACCAGCAGATCGGCGCATTCCTTGGCCCGGGCCCGGGCCCGCTCGGCATTGGCCAGCAGGCCGGTGGACCAGTCAAAGCCGACCCCCAGCAGATAGAGGCCGATGGGCACCAGCGTCTGCCACAGGCGGCGCAGCAGCCGCTGCGGATGGCCGGCGTAGATGCGGCGGATCGCGGCCGGGTCGTAGCTGAGCAGACCGGCAGCTTCGATGAAATCGCCGGTCGCACCGACCATGCCGCTGGAATCGCTGCACCCCTTCTAAACGAATCCGACAGCCGCTACGGTCGGACCAATGACCGGAGGCCGGCGTGCTCACGGGTCTGCGGCTGCACCAGATTGCCTTGATCGAGGCGCTCGAACTCAGTTTCGAGCGGGGTTTCACGGTGCTCACCGGCGAAACCGGCGCCGGTAAGTCGATTCTGCTCGATGCCCTCGATGCCCTGCTCGGCGGCGGCCAGGGCAGCGCCGGAGTGCGGCTGCTGCGGCCGGGGAGCGAGCGCAGCACGATCGAGGCCAGTTTCAGCCTCAACCCGCCGCTGCTCGATTGGCTCCAGGAGCAGCAGCTGGACACGGCTGAGGAGGAGCTGGTGATCACTCGCGAGTGGCGCCGCCTGGAGGAACGCATCAACAGCCGCAGCCGCGTCAACGGTGTGGTCGTCAGCCGTGCCCAGTTGCTGGAGCTGCGGCCGCTGCTGCTGGAGCTCACGGTTCAGGGTCAGACCCAGCAGCTGGCCCGGCCCGGGCAGCAGCGCCGCTGGCTTGATCGTTTTGGTGGCGATTCCTTGCTGGCGGGCCTGGAGCCGGCCCGCAGTGCCCAGCGGCTCTGGAAACAGGCGGAGGCCGCCCTGGAGCGGGCCCGCGGCGACCGCGAGCGGCTGGAGCAGGAGCGCCAGGGGCGCCAGCAGTTGCTGGATGAATGGGAGGCGGCGCGGCTGGAGGATCCCTTCGAGCGCCAGGCCCTCGAAGCCGACCAGGACCGACTCGTGCACGGGGTGCGTCTCCAGGACGGGGTGATGACCCTGATCGGCCGCCTGCAGGAGGGAGCCGACGGGGCCCCTTCAGTGCTTGATCACCTGGCGGCCTGCGAGCAGGAGCTGCAGGCGATGGCGGTGCTCGATGGAACGTTGCAGCCCCAGCTGCTCGCCATTGGGGAAGCCCTGGCCCAGGTTCAGGATCTGGCGCGCGACCTCGACCGCTACGGCGCCGGACTGGAGAGCGACCCTGAAACCCTGGCCACGCTCCAGGACCGCATCGCCCAGCTGCGCAGCCTGGAGCGGCGCCATGGCCTCGATCTGAGCGAGCTGATCGCCGAGCGGGACCGGCTGCGGGAGTTGCTGGGCCCTGGTGGGGCCGCGGCCTCCCTGGCGGAGCTGGAGCGCTCGGAAGCGCAGGCTCGCCAGATACGTGAACGCGTGCACGGGCAGCTCAGTGCCCTTCGGCGTCAGGCGGCCGCCCAGCTGCAGGACCAGCTGATGGAGGCGCTGCGGCCCATGGGCCTGGCCAACGTGCGCTTCGCCGTGGCGGTGGATCCTGCCCCCGCCAGTGAGGACGGATCCGATGCGGTGCAGTTTCTGTTTTCCGCCAACCCGGGCCAACCGCTGGCCCCCTGGCGGAGGTGGCCTCCGGCGGCGAGATGAGCCGTTTCCTGCTGGCCCTCAAGACCTGCCTGGCGGCTAGCGATCCCCACGTCACCCTGCTGTTCGATGAAATCGATGCCGGCGTGAGCGGGCGTGTGAGCGGCGCCATGGCCCAGCTGCTCCACCGCCTGGCCGAGCGGCGACAGGTGTTCTGCGTCACCCACCAGCCGCTGGTGGCCGCCGCCGCCGACCACCACTTCCGTGTCAGCAAGGAGGTGCAGGGCGGCCTCACGCTCACGGGAGTGTCCCAGCTGCGGGACACTCAGGAGCGCCAGCGGGAGCTGGCGGAACTGGCAGGGGGCGACAGCGGTGAGGCCCACAGCTACGCCGCCAGCCTGCTGGAGAAGCGGGTGGCCTGATCCAACCCTTGCCGGTGCCTCCGTAGACTCCGCTGTTCTCGTGGTCAATGGATGGGCCGAGCGGCCGGGGCCTCGAAAGCGCAGACCAAAGCAGACTCTGCGGGCTTCAACGGCGCCGTCGGGGGCGGCCAGCTCGGCCGGGGAAGCCTCGAGGATGTGATCCGGGTGCGCGGCGCCCGCCAGCACAACCTCAAGAACGTCGATCTGACGATCCCGCGTAACCGCCTGGTGGTGTTCACCGGGGTAAGCGGCAGCGGCAAGAGCTCCTTGGCCTTCGACACGATCTTCGCGGAGGGCCAGCGCCGCTACGTGGAGAGCCTCTCGGCCTACGCCCGTCAGTTTCTGGGCCAGGTGGACAAGCCTGATGTGGATGCCATTGAGGGTCTGTCACCGGCGATCTCGATCGACCAGAAGTCCACCAGCCACAACCCCCGCTCCACCGTCGGCACGGTGACGGAGATCCAGGACTACCTGCGGCTGCTGTTCGGCCGCGCCGGGGAGCCCCACTGCCCCCAGTGCGAGCGCTCGATCCGGCCCCAGAGCATCGACGAGATGGTCGACCAGATCCTGGGGCTGCCCGAGGGCACCCGCTACCAGCTGCTGGCGCCGGTGGTGCGGGGCAAGAAAGGCACCCACGCCAAGCTTCTCTCCGGTCTGGTGGCCGAGGGTTTCGCCCGGGTGCGGATCAACGGCGAGGTGCGCGAGCTCTCCGACAACATCGAGCTCGACAAGAACCATGCCCACCACATCGAGGTGGTGGTGGACCGGCTCGTGGCCCGTGAGGGCATCAACGAGCGTCTCAACGATTCCCTGCGCACCGCCCTCAAGCGCGGCGACGGTCTGGCCCTGGTCGAGGTGGTGCCCAAGGCGGGCGAGGAGCTGCCCGAAGGAGTGGAGAAGGAGCGCTTGTACTCGGAGAACTTCGCCTGCCCGGTGCACGGCGCGGTGATGGAGGAACTCTCGCCGCGGCTGTTCTCCTTCAACAGCCCCTACGGCGCCTGCCCCGATTGCCACGGCATCGGCCACCTGCGCAAGTTCACCTTCGAGCGGGTGGTGCCGGATCCCTCCCTGCCGGTCTACGCGGCGATCGCCCCCTGGAGCGACAAGGACAACAGCTATTACTTCTCACTCCTTTATTCGGTGGGGGAGGCCTTCGGCTTCGAGATCAAGACCCCCTGGAACCAGCTCAGCGCCGAGCAGCAGCAGGTCTTGTTGAACGGCAGCATGGAGCCGATCGCCATCAAGGCCGACAGCCGCTACCGCAAGAGCGAGGGTTACCTGCGTCCCTTCGAGGGGATCCTGCCGATCCTGGAACGTCAGCTGCGGGACGCCAGCGGTGAGGCCGTGCGCCAGAAGCTGGAGAAGTTCCTGGAGATGGTGCCCTGCGCCACCTGCACGGGGCTGCGGCTGCGGCCCGAGGCCCTGGCGGTGAAGGTGGGACTGTTCAACATCGCCGATCTCACGGCCGTGAGCGTGGCCGAATGTCTCTCCCGGATTGAGGCGCTCATGGGGGTGGGGGCCAGCGAGGGGGCCGAACCGCTGCTGACGCCGCGCCAGATCCAGATCGGTGATCTGGTGCTGCGGGAGATCCGCCTGCGCCTCCGCTTCCTGCTCGATGTGGGCCTGGATTACCTGAGCCTGGATCGTCCGGCGATGACGCTCTCGGGGGGCGAGGCCCAGCGCATTCGCCTGGCCACCCAGATCGGGGCCGGTCTCACCGGGGTGCTCTATGTGCTCGATGAACCCAGCATCGGCCTGCACCAGCGCGACAACGACCGCCTGCTCAACACGCTCTTCAAACTGCGCGATCTGGGCAACACCCTGATCGTGGTGGAGCACGACGAGGACACGATCCGTGCCGCTGATCACATCGTCGACATTGGTCCCGGAGCCGGCGTGCACGGGGGCCACATCGTGGCCGAGGGCAGCTTCGAGGATCTGCTGGCGGCCCAGGACTCGCTTACGGGTGATTACCTCAGCGGTCGCCGCGCGATCCCCACCCCTGCTCAACGCCGCAGCGCCAGCAGCCGCACGCTCAAGTTGGTGGAGTGCCGCCGCAACAACCTCTCCGGCATCGATGTGGAGATTCCCCTGGGGCGGCTGGTGAGCATCACCGGGGTGAGCGGCAGCGGCAAAAGCACCCTGATCAACGAACTGCTGCACCCGGCCCTGGAACACAAGCTGGGGCTGAAGGTGCCCTTCCCCAGCGGGCTCGAGGAACTGCGGGGGATCCAGTCGGTGGACAAGGTGATCGTGATCGACCAGAGCCCGATCGGGCGCACCCCCGCTCCAACCCGGCCACCTACACCGGCGCCTTCGATCCGATCCGCCAGGTGTTCGCCGCCACGATTGAGGCCAAGGCCCGTGGTTACCAGGTGGGCCAGTTCAGTTTCAACGTCAAGGGCGGTCGCTGCGAGGCCTGCAGCGGCCAGGGGGTGAACGTGATCGAGATGAACTTCCTGCCCGATGTCTACGTGCAGTGCGATGTCTGCAAGGGGGCCCGCTACAACCGCGAGACGCTGCAGGTGGCCTACAAGGGCCACACCATCGCCGACGTGCTCGAGATGACGGTGGAGCAGGCCGCCGAGGTGTTCTCCGCCATTCCCCAGGCGGCGGATCGGCTGCGCACGCTGGTGGATGTGGGCCTGGGCTACATCAAGCTGGGCCAGCCCGCGCCGACGCTCTCAGGAGGGGAAGCCCAGCGGGTGAAGCTGGCCACCGAGCTCTCCAAGCGCGCCACGGGCAAAACGCTCTATCTGATTGATGAGCCCACCACGGGCTTGAGCTTCTACGACGTGCACAAGCTGATGGACGTGATGCAGCGCCTGGTCGACAAGGGCAATTCGATCGTGGTGATCGAGCACAACCTCGATGTGATCCGCTGCTCCGATTGGCTGATCGACCTGGGCCCCGAAGGCGGCGACAAGGGCGGTGAGATCGTTGTCTGTGGCACCCCCGAGGAGGTGGCTCTGCACCCAACCAGCCACACTGGTCGCTATCTCAAGCAGGTGCTCGCCCAGCATCCGCCCGAGCCTGCCGTCGCCTGAAGCCCCCGATGACCCTGCTCCATCGCACTCACCGCGCCCTGGCGCTGGCACTGGCATCCGGGGCCCTGTTGGCCGGCGCTGCCCAGCCTGCGGCGGCCCTGGAGGAGATCCAGCTGCGCATGCCGCTGCTGGACACCAACTTCACCATCAAGCTCAGCGAGCTGAGCAATCCTGATCGGCTGTTGGCCGGCACCAGCGACCTGGCCCAGCTGAATCAGGCCAGCAATGGCGCCATCGGCCTGAAGTTGGTGGAGCTGCTCAATTCACCCCTCCCCTTGCGGACCAAGGCTGTGATGAGCGAGTCGGTAGGTTCCCCGCTGGTCTCGCAGGCCCTATTGCTCGTGTCCGCCCTGATCGGTGTGGATGGCGTGCCGATCAACCTCACCAGCATGGCCCTGGAGTCGGCGCTTCAGCAGGCGAGCGCCAAGGGCACCCTCACCATGCTCAAGGTGCTCCAGGCGATGCCGGGGACGACCGCCTCGATCGACCTGGAGCGCGGGCTGTTCGCTCTCAAGCGCCTCGCCAGCCAACAGCAGCCAGCCGATCGCCTGCTGGCGGCCCAGCCGGCGGGCAGCGTGAGCCCGGCCCTCAGCAAGCCCGGGCCCCTGACGGTGCAGCGCCGTGAGGCGAGCCTTTCTGTGCCTTACCGGCCGGAGCCCCTGAGGCTGGTGGTGATCAGCCCCACCCAGGGGGCCAATGGCCGCCTGGCACTGATCTCCCACGGTCTCTGGGACAGCCCTGCGAGTTTTGAGGGTTGGGCCCGTCACCTGGCCAGCCATGGCTACACCGTGCTGATGCCATACCACCCCGGCAGCGACAAGAGCCAGCAGCAGGCCATGCTCTCAGGCAAGATGCCGCCCCCAGGGCCGGCCGAGTTGCGGCAGCGGCCCATGGATGTCAGCGCCCTGATCGACGGGGCGGCCGCCGGAAAGCTGGGGTTACCGCCAGGCCTGAAGACCGATTCCGTGGTGGTGCTCGGCCAATCCTGGGGGGCCACCACAGCGCTGCAGCTGGCCGGTGCCACCCCCAGTGCGGCCATGCTGCAGAAGTTCTGCGGGGATGTGATGAACCCTTCCCGCAACCTCAGCTGGGTGTTGCAGTGCAGTTTCCTGAGCTCCGCCGATCGGGCTGGACTGAGCGATCCCCGCGTCAAGGCGGTGGTGGCGGTCAGCCCGCCCATGTCGCTGCTCTTTTCCGCTGGCGCGGCCAAAGCCATGAACGCCCGGGTGCTGCTGGTGAGTGGTAGCCGGGATTTCGTCGTCCCTGCGGGGCCCGAAGCGATTGTTCCCATGGCCAATGAGGCCCGCGCCCTCGGAGGTGGTCACCGGCTGGTGCTGGCCAAGGGCGGTGATCACTTCAACCTGGGATCCCCTTACGCAGAGGCCGGAGGAGCGCTGCGGGGCCTGATTCTGGCCTGGGTTAACGGGGCCTTTGCCGCTGGGGCGGCCGCCGTTCCCGGTCCGTCGGCCCCGTCTTTGCTGCCGCCGAACGGCTGGGGTGATGCCACGATTCCCCTGGCCGATGTCACCGCTCAGCTCAAGGGCTGGACCCCCTGAAGGAGCACAGGCCGGCTCGGGGCCGATGGGGCTGAAGCCGTCGAGGCGGCTAAACCCCGCTATCGATGGGGAGACGGCGCCGGCTTCGGGTGGGGCTCTACCTCCTACATCTTCATCTCCACGGTCTGTTTCGCGGCCGTGACCTGGAGTTGGGGCGGGATGCCGACACCGGCGGCCAGACCACCTACGTGCTCGAACTGGCGCAAGCCCTGGCCGCACGGCCAGAAGTGGAGCGGCTGGAGGTGGTCACCCGGTTGATCGACGACCGTCGCCTTTCGGCGGACTACGCCCGGCCGATCGAGGCACTGGCGCCCGGTGCGGCGATCCTGCGCTTCCCCTGTGGCCCTAAGCGCTACCTGCGCAAGGAGCTGCTCTGGCCCCATCTCGACCAGCTGGCCGACAGCCTGGTGGCCCATCTGAGCACCCAGGCGCGTTACCCCGATTGGATCCATGCCCACTACGCCGATGCCGGCTACGTGGGGGCCCTCGTGAGCCGGCGGCTGGGGATCCCGCTGGTGTTCACGGGTCATTCCCTGGGACGGGAAAAGCTGCGGCGGCTGTTGGCCAGTGGCGCCGACCACGATCAGATCGAGCGGCTCTATGCCATCAGCCAACGCATCGAGGCCGAAGAGCTGGCCCTGGCCCAGGCCCTGCTGGTGGTCACCAGCAGCCTCCAGGAGGCGGACCATCAGTACGCCCGCTATGGCCACTTTCGATCCGAACGGGTGGAGGTGATTCCGCCGGGGGTCGACCTGAAGCGGTTCCATCCCGAGGGCGAGGACCTCCCAGGATCCGGCGCCCCCCGACCGGAGAAGCCGCCGTAGCCGCGCTGCTGCAACCTTTCCTGCGCGAGCCCGAGCGACCTCCGTTGCTGGCGATCTGCCGCGCCGACCGGCGCAAGAACATCCTGGCCTTGATCGAGGCCTTCGGTCGCTCAGAACTGCTGCGGCAGCGCCACAACCTGGTGCTGGTGCTGGGCTGCCGGCAGGATCCCCGCCTGCTGGAAAAGCAGCAGCGGGACCTGTTCCAGCAGATGTTCGAGCTGATCGATCGCTTTGATCTCTATGGCCTGATCGCCTACCCCAAGCACCACAGTGCCGCCCAGATTCCTGATTTCTACCGCTGGGCGGCCCGCCGGAGGGGTGTGTTCGTGAACCCGGCCTTGAGCGAACCCTTTGGCCTCACCCTGCTGGAGGCGGCGGCCTCGGGCCTGCCGGTGGTGGCCACCGACGACGGCGGACCCCGGGAGATCGTGGCCTGCTGCCGCAACGGTTTGCTGGTGGATGTCAGTGACCTCAAGGACCTGCAGAAGGCCCTTGAGTTGGCCCTGGGTGATCCGGCCCGCTGGCGCCGCTGGCGCGATGACGGGCTGGAGGCGGTGATCCGGCTGTTCAGCTGGGAGGCCCATGTGAGCGCCTATCTGGCGGCGGCTTCCCGCTGCTGCCGCCTCGCTCCCCCGTCGTGTTTGCCTTACGCCCCTCGGCAGGGGGGCGCGGGAAGATCCTCTCCATCGCCAGCTTCAACGGACTCAGGGCCGTGGCTCCTGGCTCACGTAGGCCGCGTGGTTTGGGTTGAGATCGGGCATCCAGTAGCTCACGTCGTCGTGCCAGAAGGGCTGGCCTGAGAGCCGGGTGGTGGCCAGCTTGGTGGTGCGGAGCGTCGCCAGGAGGTTGCCCAGTTCCACGGGTGAGAGGTTGGTCTTGATGTCCTGGCCGGCGATCCGCAGCAGTTGGGGCAGCTGTGCCAGAACGCTGGGCTGGGCCAGCTTGCGGAACACCTCGGCGAGCACCAGCTTCTGCCGTTCCATGCGGCCCAGGTCCCCCAGCTCGTCGTGACGGAAGCGCAGGAACCCCTCCAGATCGTTGCCCTTGAGCAGCTGTCGGCCGGGATAGAGATCGATGTAAAGCCCCTGGCGGCTGTCGGAGTAAACCATCCGTTTCGGCACCTCCACCTCCACGCCCCCCAGGGCGTCGCCCAGGTGCTGCACGGCATCGAGGTTGACGATCAGGTAGCGCTCCAGGGGCGCACCGAGCAGCTTGCCCAGCTCCTGCTCCACGGCCGGCATCCCCCGGCGGCGAAGAGGGCATTGGCTTTGAGCACCCCGTAGGTCTCAGATTCGATGTAGGTGTCCCGGGGCACCTGGGTGAGTTCCGTGCGGCCCTCCTTGAGCTGGGCCGTGAACATGACATCGGTGTTGGTGGCCACCTGGTCGGTGCCCATCACCAGAATGCGCCCCTTGTAGGCGGGGCTGACCACGGAGCCCAGTAGTTGGGAGCCCTGGTGCAGTCCCGCCAGCGCTGGCCCCAGCAGCTGGGGGATCGGACCAGCCAGGGCGGCGCCGATCACCAGGCCCAGGCCGAAGGGAAGCAAGGGGAGCTTGCCTGTCTTGCGTGGGCGGGTCTTGACCGCCACCGTGCCCCGTGAGCGCGAAGGGCTGGCCCCGTTGGGCAGGCTGCCGGGATCCACGGCGAAGGGGAGATCCAGCCGGTCCTTGGCTCGCAGCTTTTGGACCTTGCCACCCGCGGGGCGGCCGCTGCTGCTGCTAGGTCGGGGTTGGGCCTGGCTCATGGGGGGTCCGATCGACGCACCATAAAGGGCGCAACCCCGTGGGGCCAGAGGGTTCAGGGCGCTGCCACCACCTGCACCCGGGCGGCGGCCCGGTCCGCCCGGCCCTGGGCCTCGGCCCGGTCGCGGCCGCTGGCCAGGGCCACCCCCATGCGACGCAGGGGCCGGGCCTCGGGCTTGCCGAACAGCAACACCTGGGTGCTTGGCTCCATCAGGGCTTCGGCCACCCCTTCGAAGGCCACCCGCTCCAGGGCCCGATCCGCCAGGATCACCCGGCTGGCGGCGGCTCCGGTGGAGCGGATCTCGGGGATCGGCAGACCCAGCACCGCCCGCAGGTGCAGCTCGAATTCGCTCAGGTTCTGGCCCACCAGGGTCACCAGGCCGGTGTCGTGGGGCCGGGGGAGAGCTCGGAGAACACCACCTCCTCCTGGCCGGGATCGCCACAGAGGAAGAACTCCACTCCGAACAGGCCGGCGCCCCCCAGGTGATCCGTCACCCTGCGGGCCATGGCCTGGGCGGTGGCCAGCTGCGCCTCGCCCAGTTCAGCCGGCTGCCAGCTGCACTGGTAGTCGCCCCGCTCCTGCAGGTGGCCGATCGGCGGGCAAAACAGCGTTGGGCCCTGCCACTGGCGAACGGTGAGCAGGGTGATCTCGAGCTCGAAGCGCAGGAATTCCTCCACGATCACCTTCGCCCCCGCGCCCCGGGCGCCGGCCAGGGCCGCCTCCCAGGCCGCTTCGATGCCGCCCGGGGCCTCCACCACGCTCTGGCCCTTGCCCGAGGAGCTCATCACCGGCTTGACCACCACCGGCCAGCCGAGGCCCTCGGCGGCGGCGGCCAGTTCGGCGGCGCTGCTGGCGTAGGCAAAGCGGGCCGTGCGCAGTCCCAGTTCCCGGGCGGCCAGGTCCCGGATGCGGTCGCGGTTCATGGTCACGGCGGTGGCCCGGGCCGTGGGGATCACGGTGAGGCCTTCAGCCTCCAGTTCGGCCAGGGCGTCCACCGCCAGGGCCTCGATCTCTGGGATCACCAGGTCGGGCCGGTGGCGCCGCACCACCGCCTTGAGGGCCTCCGGATCCCCCATGGCCACCACCTCGGCCACCTGGGCCACCTGCATCGCCGGGGCGCCGGCGTAGCGATCGACGGCGATCACCCGGCAGCCGAGGCGCTGGGCGGCGATCGCCACCTCCTTGCCCAGTTCGCCGCTGCCGAGAAGCATCAGGGTGCGGGGGAAGGTGGTGCTGGCCATGGATCGAGCGCTCTCTGGCGGGATACTGGCCTGATCTTCCTCCGGCGGGCCGCCCGATCACGATGGTGTTGCAGCCTTGGCCCGATGCACTGCTGGCGGTGCCCACCCTGGCCTTCTCCACCGCCGGTGATGCGGCCCAGGGCCTGATCTTTGGCTGGAACATCGCCGATCTCCAGAAGTGGACCCTGATCTACCTGGGGGTTTCCTCCCTGGCCTTCGTGGTCGTCTGGGTGGTGGGACTGCTGCGCCGCCCAGGCCCCCTCAGCCCTGAGGGTCGGGGATCAGCCCCAGCTGCTTCACCGGGGGCTCCTCATCGATGAAGCCGTAGTCGGCGAACAGTTGGGAGTCGCTGTGGCTGATGTGCTGGCCGTCATGGCGGCGCTCCAGGCGGAAGCCCTCGGCGGCCATGCGCCGCATCAGTGCCGCCGTCTCCTCGAAGCGGGCCGCCATGGCCTCGAGGCTGGCGCAGTCGGAGCTGAGGCCAGCGTCCTTCCAGATGAAATAGGCCATCGGCGTTCAGGGCAGCAGCACAAGTCCTGCCATCACTAGTAGCAGGGATGTGGCCCAGAAGCCCACCACCACCTGCTGCTCGCTGGCGCCCCCGAGCTCGAAGTGGTGATGCAGGGGCGCCATGCGCAGCACCCGTTTCCCCTGGCCATCGGGCCCTTTGGTGGCCTTGAACACCCACACCTGAACGATCACGGAGAGGGATTCGGCCAGGAACACCCCGCCCATCAGCAGCAGCGGCCAGAGGCTGTTGCTGAGCAGGGCGATCGCCGCCAGGGACGCGCCCATGGCCAGCGAACCGGTGTCGCCCATGAACACCCGGGCCGGATGGCGGTTGTGCACCAGGAAGCCCAGCCAGGCTCCGGCCATGGCGGCGCTGAAGCCCGCCAGGGCGGGGTCGCCTTCGTGGCCGCGCAGCATCAGCTGCAGCCCGAGACCGGTGAACACCACGGCGCCGCAGCCGGCCGCCAGCCCGTCGAGGCCATCGGTGAGGTTCGTGCCGTTGCTTTCGGCCAGCACCACGAACAGGCCGAGGGGCCAGATCAGCAGGCCCAGGGGCAGCACCCAGCCCAGGGGCAGGGCCACATCGCCGGCGATCCAACCCTGGTGGGCCGCCACAGCCAGGAAGATCAGCGCCGCCAGGGCCTGGAGCAGCAGTTTGCCCTTGGGACTCAGGCCGGTGTTGGTGCGTTTGGTGAGGCTGCGCCAGTCATCGAGGCCGCCGATCGCCAGAAAGGCCAGGCTCAGGGCGGCCACAGCCACCAGGCGCGGATCGCTGGGGGCCACCAGCCCCCCACGATCACCCCCACTGGCACCACCAACAGGCCCCCCATGGTGGGGGTCCCCGCCTTGCCGTGATGGGCCTGGGGCCCCTCCTGGCGGATCACCTGGCCCAGTTTGAGCGCCCGCAGCCGCGGGACGCCCCAGAGGCCCAGCAGAGCGGTGATCAGCGCCGCGATCAGCAGCGGAGGGGTGAGCTGGGGGGCTCTGGCCAGACCATCGCTCAGCAGGCAACCCAGCAGCAACAGCAGGGCCAGAACCGCCGCCATGGGGCTGTTGGCGGCCTTGGAGGTCGAAGTCGGGGTGGCCAAGGCGGCGAATCTCCTCAAGTGCGGCGGAGCTCGTGGCTCTCGCCTCGGCGGGACCCTAGGCCACGGGATTTCAGTCTTCCCAGTTCTCCTCGGCGGGCTCGTCGGCCTGGTTGTAATCCTCCTTCTCGCCCATCAGCGCCGAGAGTTCCTCCTCTTCCACCGTGCTCACATCGGGAGCGGCGGCTTCCTCATCCGCCACGAGCCGGCCGCTGGCCTCCAGCCAGCTGAGCAGATCGGGCTCTTCCCGCAAGGGCAGCACCGGAGCTGGCTCATCGCGCCGATAGCGTGTCAATGAGGGATTGATGGTATCGAGAATGCTCATGAACGCCCTCGGGCTCGCTGGGTCCTGGTGACCAATCCACGACCTTAGCGGAGCCACTTCCTGTGTCGATCACCACCAGCAACTCGCAGCTGCCGCTGCGCAAGTGGGCTGAGCTGGCCCTGGTGTGGCTCGCGGCCCTGGGGCTGAGTGCGCTGCTGGGCTGGGCGGGCCAGCGCTGGCCGGAACGACTGCCCATCCAGCCGTGGCTGGTGATGGCGCTGGTGTTGGGCCCCCGGCGCTGATCGCCCTGGTGCTGGTGCTGCGCTGGCCCGCCCGGGCGCTCGGCGCCCTCCCGAACGGTGGGCTGGAGGGCGGCGGGGGAGAATCGTCGGATTGCGAAGGGGAGCAGGGTTGATGGGTCGGGCGAAGAAGGCGGTGCTGGCCTATTCAGGAGGTGTGGACACCAGCGTCTGCATCCCCTACTTGATGCAGGAATGGGGTGTCGAGGAGGTGATCACCTTCGCCGCCGATCTGGGCCAGGGGGATGAACTGGAGCCGATTCGCCAGAAGGCGCTCGATTCCGGCGCCAGCCAGTCGATCGTGGACGATCTGATCGAACCGTTCATCACCGAGTTCGCCTTCCCCGCCATCCGCGCCAACGCCCTCTACGAGGGTCGCTACCCCTCTCCACCGCCCTGGCCCGCCCGCTGATCGCCCGGCGCCTGGTGGAGGTCGCCAGGGAGGTGGGGGCCGATGCGGTGGCCCATGGCTGCACCGGCAAGGGCAACGATCAGGTGCGCTTCGATGTGGCCATCGGCGCCCTCGCCCCTGAGCTCAAGGTGCTCACCCCCGCCCGCGAGTGGGGCATGAGCCGCGAGGAAACGATCGCCTACGGAGAGCGCTGCGGCATCCCGTCGCCCGTGAGCAAGGGCTCGCCCTATTCCATCGATCTCAACCTGCTGGGACGCAGCATCGAGGCCGGCCCCCTGGAGGATCCCGATGTGGAGCCCCCGAGGAGATCTACGCCCTCACCCGCTCTGTTGAGAACGCCCCCGATGCTCCCCAGGTGGTCGAGATCGGTTTCGAGGCGGGCAATCCCGTGAGCGTTGATGGGGTGCGCCTCGATCCGGTCAGTCTGATCCGCCGGGCCAATGAGCTGGCCGGCCTGCATGGTTTCGGCCGGCTCGACATGGTGGAGAACCGGGTGGTGGGCATCAAGAGCCGGGAGATCTACGAAACCCCCGGCCTGCTGCTGCTGATCCGTGCCCACCAGGAACTCGAATCGCTCACCCTCGCCGCCGATGTGCAGCGGTACAAGCGCCAGATCGAAGCCAGCTGGGCCGACCTGGTGTATCAGGGCCTCTGGTTCGGACCCCTCAAGGAGGCCCTCGATGGCTTCCTCGACCGCACCCAGACCAGCGTCAACGGCACGGTGCGGGTCAAGCTGCACAAGGGCAACGCCACCGTGGTCGGCCGCCGCAGCGCCAGCGACAGCCTGTACGTGAGCGACATGGCCACCTACGGCTCAGGCGATCGTTTCGACCATCGGGCCGCCGAGGGATTCATCTATGTCTGGGGGCTGCCCACCCGGCTCTGGGCGGCCCAGCGCCGCCGCTGAAGACTTGTTGCGGCCTGAAGGCAGCTCAGGCCGCCGAGCTGTCGGAGCTGTGGCCCTTGAGCAGTTTGCGGGTCCAGGAACCCAAGCCGTTGGGGAAAGGCAGCTGTGGGGGCTGGCCTTCGGCCGCTCCCTGCAGGGCGAAACGGGCCTGCTCCCGCAGGGCCTGATGCTCCTCCGCCAGCAGCCTGGTGCGCTCCTGCACCGGCTGCAGTTGCTGCTGGAACTTGCGCTCAAAGATGGCGGGCAGCTCCGCCAGCAGCGTTTCCAGTTCCGCCACCTGATGGCGGGTGGCTTCCAGGTCGCGGAGCAGGGCTTCGCGGGCCGACGGCTGAGTGAATGGGGTGGTGACCAAGGCGAGCGTCCATCCCGAAGGCCTTCCATCATCCCCCACATCACGGGGCGGTGATGACGCAACCGCGTCAGCTTCTGGTGATGAACAGGCCTTCAGCAGGGGCCGGCCCCAACGGGGGACCGGGGCGCGGTGGCCATCGTCCGGGAACATGCGCGGACGGTATCGGATGGTTGGCCCGCCCACAAGGCAGGCCAGCACTTGGCTCCAGGCCAACGGCCAACCATTCAGCTCAGGCCTCTACGGCGGCGGCGGTCGCTTCCTCTGTGGTGGAGGTGGTGGCCACGGGCACGCTGCCGGTGCGTGGCGGGGGCACCGGACCGTCCTGCTTGACGGTGAGGTAACGGATCACGTCTTCACTCAGGCGCATGGCTCGCTCCAGGGCGATCACCTGCTGGCCGTCCCCGTTGTGGGTGAGCTGCACGTAGATCCCTTCCTTGTGCTTGGCGATCGTGTAGGCCAGGCGACGCTTGCCCCGCATCTGTGACTCGTAGACCTCGGCGCCGGCCTCGGTCACCAGGTCGCGGTACTTGTTGACATGGGTTTCGACCTCCTCCTCCGGGATGTCCGGGCGAAGGATGTACATGGTCTCGTAATAAAGCTCGGACATGGAATCTCCGTTGAGGACTCTGGCCGGCGCGGGGCGGGCCGAGGGGGATGAGGCCGATCGGCCATGGGCCTGATCAGCGACGGATTGATGACCCTATCGCGGCGCCTGATCGCCAGCCCCAGCCTCAGCTTCCTGCGGGGCGCCGGTTCTCAGTAGAGCTGCATGCGCACGGCCTCCGAGACGGTGGGAATGTCGGCCTCCTTACCGCGCAAGCACTGCACGGCGGCGAACAGCACCAGCACCAGGGTGCCCAGGTAGACGGTGTTGCTCAGGGTGCGGATCGCGAAGCTGGCCCCCAGGGGGTGAGCAGCACGTTGAAGGCCAGGGTGAGCAGCACCAGCACGATGTCCAGCAGGATCGCCTGCAGCACGTTGAAGCGGATGAAGTAGGGCACCTTCGGGTTGCGCACCACCGCCAGGAACAGCAGCAGGAACAACAGGAAGCCGCCGAAGGGCACCAGCTGCTGCAGCATCACCACAGGGATCACCGGCAGGCTGAGCCACTGCAAGGCGGGAAACATCCCGTAAAGGGAGCGTCCGAAGGGCACCCCCTCGCTCCAGGGCAGCAGGTAGGCCAGCAGCGCCAGCAGCCGCTGCCAGATCGGTGGTTCCGCCATGGGACCCGTTGTGGTCGCCTGAGGCTAGGGCCCCTCCAGCCGGTCCAGGGCCGCCCGGCGCATCGTCTCCACCGGCACCTGCTGCAGGCCGCTCCAGAGCCGCAGGGCCGCGGCCCCCTGCTGCACCAGCATCTCCAGGCCGTCGAGGCCGCGGCCGCCCCGGGCCGCCGCTTCCCGCAGCAGCCGGGTGGGCCGGGGGTGTAGATCAGGTCATAGACCACCACGCCGGGACGCAGCCGATCCAGCTGGCCGGGGGTGAGGGGCAGCGCTGGGCCGCCGCCGGATCCTCCGCTGCGGCCATGCCCAGGGGCGTGGTGTTGACCACCAGATCGGCCTGGGCCACGGCGCTGGAAAGGGGGCCGTCGCCGGGGTCATCGCTGTCGTCCCAGGCCAGGGCTTCGATGCCTGGGGCCCAGGGGCGGCAGCTCTCGATGAAGGGCTCCAGGCTTGCGGCCCGGCGCCCCGCCACGCTGATCCGCTCGAGATCCAGTTCAGCGCAGCCGGCGACCACGGCCCGGGCGCTGCCGCCGCAGCCCAGCACCAGGGCGCGTTGGCCCCGCCACGGAGCAGGTCCGTTCCCGTCCCGCAGGGGCGCGAGGAACCCCTCCACATCAGTGTTGGTGCCCATCCAGCCTCCCTCGGCCCGGCGCACCAGGGTGTTGACGGCCCCCAGTCGCCGGGCCAGGGGACTGAGCGCGTCCGCCAGTTCCGCCGCCGCCTGTTTGTGGGGCAGGGTGACGTTGAGGCCACGGCAATCGAGGGCTTCGAGGGCGCGCAACACAGCGGCCAGTTCTGCCGCCGGCGTCGGCAGGGCCAGGTAGGCCCAGTTCAGCCCCAGCTCCGCCAGGGCGGCATTGTGCATCGCCGGTGAGAGCGAGTGACCCACCGGGTCCCCGAGAACGCCCACCAGGGCTGTGGCTCCATCGATGGTTGGGGGCATCGGCCCGGGCTCCTCTGCGGGCTCCTCTCCAGGCACCGTACGGGAACGGTTCGGGAACCACACCTCGCCTGGGCAGGCCCCTGGTGTGGAGGATGCATCCAGTTCAAACCACCCGTTCCAAAGGAGGGCCCCGATGGGCAAAGTTGTCGGAATTGACCTTGGCACCACGAACAGCTGCGTTGCGGTGATGGAGGGCGGCAAGCCCACCGTGATCGCCAATGCCGAGGGCTTCCGCACCACGCCCTCGGTGGTGGCCTACACCAAGAACCAGGACCAGCTGGTGGGCCAGATCGCCAAGCGCCAGGCGGTCATGAATCCTGAGAACACCTTCTATTCCGTCAAGCGCTTCATCGGCCGCCGCGTCGATGAGGTCAACGAGGAATCCAAGGAAGTCAGCTACGGGGTTGAGAAGGCGGGCGCCAATGTGAAGGTGAAGTGCCCGGTGCTGAACAAGCAGTTCGCCCCCGAGGAGGTGAGCGCCCAGGTGCTGCGCAAGCTCGCCGAAGACGCTGGCAAGTACCTCGGTGAAACCGTCACCCAGGCGGTGATCACCGTTCCCGCCTACTTCAACGACTCCCAGCGCCAGGCCACCAAGGACGCCGGCAAGATCGCCGGCCTTGAGGTGCTGCGCATCATCAACGAGCCCACGGCGGCGGCGCTGGCCTACGGCCTCGACAAGAAGAGCAACGAACGGATCCTGGTCTTCGACCTCGGCGGCGGCACCTTCGACGTCTCCGTGCTCGAGGTGGGCGATGGCGTCTTCGAGGTGCTCTCCACCAGCGGCGACACCCACCTGGGTGGCGACGACTTTGACAAGGTGATCGTCGATTACCTGGCCGCCAGCTTCAAGTCCAACGAGGGCATCGACCTGCGCCAGGACAAGCAGGCCCTCCAGCGCCTCACCGAGGCGGCTGAGAAGGCCAAGATCGAACTCTCCAGCGCCACCCAGGCCGAGATCAACCTGCCCTTCATCACGGCGACGCCGGAGGGGCCCAAGCACCTCGACCTCACCCTGACCCGGGCCAAGTTCGAGGAGCTGGCCTCCAAGCTCATTGACCGCTGCAGGGTGCCGGTGGAGCAAGCCCTCAAGGACGCCAAGCTCGCCTCCAGCGAACTCGACGAAGTGGTGATGGTGGGTGGTTCCACCCGCATCCCGGCGGTGCTGGAGCTGGTCAAGCGCGTCACCGGCAAGGACCCCAACCAGACGGTGAACCCCGATGAGGTGGTGGCCGTGGGTGCCGCCATCCAGGGCGGTGTGCTGGCCGGCGAGGTCAAGGACATCCTGCTTCTGGATGTCACCCCGCTCTCCTTGGGCGTGGAAACCCTGGGCGGCGTGATGACCAAGATGATCACCCGCAACACCACCATCCCGACCAAGAAGTCCGAGGTCTATTCCACCGCCGTCGATGGTCAGACCAACGTGGAGATCCACGTGCTCCAGGGCGAGCGTGAAATGGCCAGCGACAACAAGAGCCTCGGCACCTTCCGTCTCGACGGCATTCCCCCGTCCCCCCGTGGCGTGCCCCAGATCGAAGTCACCTTCGACATCGACGCCAACGGCATCCTCAGCGTCACGGCCAAGGACAAGGGCAGCGGCAAGGAGCAGAGCATCTCGATCACCGGCGCCTCCACCCTCAGTGAGAACGAGGTCGAGAAGATGGTCAAGGACGCTGAGTCCAACTCGGCCGCCGACAAGGAGAAGCGCGAGCGCATCGACCTCAAGAACCAGGCCGAAACCCTCATCTACCAGTCCGAGAAGCAACTCGGCGAACTGGGGGACAAGGTGGCCGCCGAAGACAAGGCCAAGGTGGAGGATCTGTCCAAGCAGCTCAAGGAGGCCCTCGAAAAAGAGGACTACACCGCCATCAAGACCGTGCTGGAGCAACTTCAGCAGGCCCTTTACGCCGCCGGTGCTTCGGTGTACCAGCAGGCGGGAGCGGCAGGAGCCGATGGGGCCGGCCCCCAACCGGGCGCCAACGGCAGCGGTGCCGCCAGCGACGACGTGATCGACGCCGAGTTCACCGAGAGCAAGTAAGCCCTCGGGTTCGCCGGGGTCCCAGCGATCCAGATCAGCCCCCGCTCCGGCGGGGGCTTTTTTCATGCTTCGATCTGCTCGGCCACCCAGGCGGCGCTGGCCGGTGCCAGCAGGATGCCGTTGCGGTAATGACCGGTGCTCACCAGTAGCCCGGGCCTCGGTTCGATCAGCACCGGGGCCGGCTGGCCCACGGGTCGCACCCGAAGCCCCTGCCACTGGCGCACGGTGCTGGCCTGACGCAGCCAGGTCGGGGCGTCACCCTGCAGGTTGGCCAGGTTGGTCAGCGCATCGGGGCTGGCGCTCTCGCCCGGCTCCAGGGTGGCCCCGATCCAGAGCCGCCGCTGGGGCCGGGGCACCAGGTTGATCCCTCGCCAGACCAGTGATCCTGGCCAGAGCTCGGGGGTTGAGGCTGCCAGTTCCAGTTCCAGGGCCTGGCCCAGCACGGGCTCCAGGGGGAGTTCGATCCCCAGCGTTTCCAGCAGGGGGCGCTGCCCAGCCCGGCCGCCACCACGATCTTGTCGGCGCTCAGCTGCGCGCCGCCGGCCATCCGTATCCGCCAGCGGCCCGATGGACCTGGGGCGGGCTCGAGGTGCTCCACCGGTTCGTGCTGAAGGTTCAGGCCATGGGCGCGGCCATCGCACTCCAGCGCTTCACCCCAGCGGCTGGGATCGAGCTGGCCGTCACGGGGGGACCAGATCCCCCCAGGGCGCCGCGGGGCAGGGCGGGCTCCAGCCCTTCGAGTGCGGAGGCCGTGCGCAGTTCCAGCGGCGGCCCGCTGGCTCCGCTGCGGCACACCAGGGCCTGCTGCCTCTGCCAGTCGTCGCCGTCATGGGCCAGCAGCAGCAGACCTCGCCGCAATTCCACCGGCTGGCCCGCCGCCGCCAGCAGGCCCTGCCATTGCTCCAGCAGCGCCAGGGAGTGTTGGCGCAGGCGCCAGCCCCGGCCACTGCGGCGCCGGTAGACGTCGGCCATCAGCAGCCCAAGGGCGGCTTCGCTGCCCCTCTCACGCCCGCCGGCTGGCCCCCATCGATCAGCTGTACCTCGTGGCCCCGCCGGCTCAGAAGCCAGGCGCAGCAACGGCCGACGAACCCCCGCCGATCACCACCACCGAACGGGCGGCGGCCGGCGGGGGGCCATGCTCACACCTGGTTGAGGGCCGTCTTCACTTCCTGGGGCAGCACCTGGGCATAGCGACCGATGCCGCTCGCCACCTGGATGTAGGCCTTGCGCAGGCGCTCACCGTCCTGCAGGCGGGCCGCCTCATCCAGCTGGGCCAGGGAGCTCTTGACCTGGGCCGCCAGCAGGTCGGCCGAGGGGCGATCGGCCGGCAGCAGGCGTTGGTTGATGTACAGCATCTGCCGCCCCATCTCCTGGAAGGGGCCATGGATCAAGTTGCGGGTGAAGACCCAGTTCTTGTCGTTCACCAGGGTGGCCAGTTCGGTGAGCTCGTTGCGGGAGGCCAGGAAGCCTTCGGCCTGGCGCTGGATCACCGCCAGATCGGCGGAGCTGATGGTGGGTGGTTTGGAAGGTTCACCGGAGCAGGCCGCCAGAGCGAAACTGAGCACCACCGCGAGGCCGATGGCCAGGAAGTGTCGAACGGTCGAAACCAGCAGGGCGGCCATGGGGGGGGACGAGCTGGGCGACTTTAACGGCGGTAACCGGCACAATGCCCCGATGCTTCAGCAACTGTCCGGAGGGAAGCGATGAGCGATCCCACGGCCATCCTTCAGTTGATTTGCCCGGATCGTCCGGGGTTGGTGAGTGAGCTCTCAGGCTGGGTGGCGGCCAACGGCGGCAACATCCGCCATGCCGACCACCACACCGACCTGGGGGCGGGTCTGTTCCTGAGCAGGATCGAATGGCAGCTCGAGGGATTCGGTTTGCCGCGCGAAGCGATCGTGCCCGCCACCTCGGCCCTGGCCCAGCGGCTCGAGGGGGTGGGTCAGGTCCATTTCTCCGACGAGACGCCCCGGGTGGCGATCTTCGTGAGCAAGCAGGACCACTGTCTGGTGGACCTGCTCTGGCGCACCCGCGCCGGCGAGTTGCCGATGCAGGTGCCGCTGGTGATCTCCAACCACGGCGACCTGCGGCCGCTGGCGGAGGATTTCGGTGCCCGCTTCGAGCATCTGCCGATCAGTGCCGCCACCAGGGAGCTGGTGGAGCAGCGTCAGCTGGAGTTGCTGGCCGATGAGGGGATCGAACTGGTGGTGCTGGCCAAGTACATGCAGGTGATCAGTCCTGCTTTCCTGCAGCGCTTCGACGCCCCGGAGGCCTTTCAGCGGGTGATCAACATTCACCATTCCTTCCTGCCCGCGTTCAAGGGCGCCCAGCCCTACCACCGGGCCTGGGAGCGGGGTGTGAAACTGATCGGCGCCACGGCCCACTACGTCAGTGAAGACCTTGACGGCGGCCCGATCATCGCCCAGGCCACCGTGGGTGTGAGCCACCGCGATGAGGTGGATGATCTGATCCGCAAGGGCCGCGACACCGAGCGCTTGGCCCTGGCCCGGGCCCTGCGCCTGCACCTGCGGCGCCAGGTGATGGTCTACCGGGGCCGCACGGCGGTGTTCGATTGAGAGATGAGGGGCCGGTCGGTATGGGGCGGTTCGAGTTGATCAGGGCGCGCTGGGGTCGCCAGCTGCTGGCGGAGCGGCCTCCCCAGGCCCATCCCCTGGGCTGGCGATGCTTCCAGTTGGGTCTGTTGCTGCTCGCCTCCAGCGCCCTGTTCGGCTCCCTGCTGCTGCTGTTGGCGCTGGTGCTGGGCAGCCGCGGCCGGGAGCCGTTCTGGCGCGACCGGGTGAACCGCCTGCTGGTGCTGGCCGCCGCCCTGATGGTGCTGGGCTGCTTCACGGCCAGCAGCGGTTGGCTGGCCTGGGTGGGCCTGGGCAACTGGGTGCCCTTCTTCTGGGCGTTCTGGGGCTTCCAGCCCTACGTGGCCACGGCCGCTGCCCGGCGCAAGGCGGCCCTGTGGCTGGTGGCCGGCACGGTGCCCGTGGTGCTCACCGGTCTGGGCCAGCTGTGGTGGGGCTGGAGTGGTCCGTTCCGATCGCTCCACGGCCTGGTGGTCTGGTGGATCGAGCCGGGGGTGACCCGCCGGGACGGCTTTCAGGCTTGTTCGACTACGCCAACATCGCCGGTGCCTGGCTGGCGCTGGCCTGGCCCCTGGCCTTGGCGGCCCTGCTGGAGCGGCGCCTGGGCTGGAAACTGCGGAGTGTTGCCCTGCTGCTGGTGCTGGGCCAGGCGGTGGCCCTCTACCTCACCGATTCCCGCAACGCCTGGGGTGCCCTGGTGCTGGCGCTGCCGGTGGTGGCCGGGCCACTCACCTGGAGCTGGCTGCTGCCCCTGCTGCTGGCTGGGTTGCTGCTGGTGGGCCTGGCCAGCCTGCCGATGGTGCCGGCGGCCCTGCAGCACGCGGCCCGGGTGCTGGTGCCCGATCCGATCTGGGTGCGGCTCAGCGATGCCAACTTCGCCGGTCAGCGGCCCCTGGCGATCACGCGATTGAGCCAGTGGTCGGTGGCCGTGGGCCTGATCGCCGAGCGCCCCTGGCTGGGGTGGGGGCGGCGGCCTTCAGCGTGATTTATCCCCTGCGCACGGGCCACTGGCATGGCCATCCCCACAACCTGCCGATCGATCTGGCCCTCAGCCATGGGCTGCCGGTGGCGGCCCTGTTGGTGGGCCTGGTGCTCTGGCTGTTGATCCGGGCCTGGAGGCTGGGGATGACCGCTGCCCCGGTCTTCGAGCGGGCCTGGTGGGCCTCGGCCCTGGTGCTGGTGGCCCTCCATGCCACCGACATGCCCTTTTACGACAGCCGCATCAACGTCGCCGGCTGGATCCTGCTGGCGGGCCTACGCCGCTTCGAGGGCCGGCCCGGCCGGATCGAGGGCGCTGCGGCGATGGCCGGCGAGGGTGGACTTGGGCAGGGGACCCTCCAGGTGGTCCCAGGGGAGCACCCGCAGGGGATCCCAGCTGTCGTGGATCACCTCCCCCAGGGGGGCAGCGGGGCTGATCCTGGCTCGGGGCCCTGCTCCACCAGCTCCCGGTAGGTGCTTTTCCAGCCCCCCAGGCTTTCGTGGCGGCCGCGCACGGCGGCAATCACCGGCGCCAGGCGCCGATCGCTGCGCGAGAGCAGGGCCTGGATCACGCTCCAGCCGTAGCTCTCGGGCCGCAGTTCGATGCCCCTGGGCTTGAGGCGCTTGGCCAGCAACTTGAGGCGCTTCTCGGCCTCAGGGCGCACCCCTTCCCATTGGAACGGTGTGTGGGCCTTGGGCACGAAGGTGCTCACCCCCAGCGACAGCCTCAGCCCGGGGGTGGCTTTTTGAGGGCCAGCAGCAGCTCGGCGGTGGCCTCGACGTCCGCCTCCTCCTCACTCGGCAGCCCGGCCATGCCGTAGAGCTTCAGGCCCGTGAGGCCACCTTCTCTGGCGTAACGGGCGGCGGCGAAGATCTCCTCGCCGCTCAGCTTCTTGTTCACCACCTGGCGCATGCGCTCGCTGCCGCTTTCGATCGCGATCGTCAGTGATTTGCTGCCGCGCTTGGCCAGGATCCGCCCCAGCTGGGGGTGACCGTGGCGGCCCGCACCGAACTCACACTGAGGCGTATCCCATCGAAACGGTCAGCATCCAGCCAGCCCAGCAGATCTCCGAACTGAGGGTGCTGGGTCACAGAGGCCCCCAGCAGCCCCAGCCGCTGGGTGGCCCCCAGCCCCTTCTCCACCGCCGGGATCAGGCCGTCGTCGAGGGAGGGGGTACGAAAGGGCAGGGTGAGGTAACTGGCCAGGCAGAAGCGGCAGAGCTCCGGGCAGCTGCGCACCACCTCGACCATGTGAATCGAGGGCCAGGCCGCCTCGGGGGTGATCACGGTGGAATGGCTGAGGGTGTTGCCGCCCCAGGTCTGCTTGGCCACGGTGGCGGGGATGCCCGGCTCGATCGGCTCAACGGCCAGCAACCGGCCATCGGAGCCATAGCGGGGGCGTAGAGCGAGGGCACATAGATCCCAGGCACCTGGGCCAGGGCCCGCAGGCGCTCGGCCCTGGGCGCGCTTCGGTGCGCCTGCACGGCGTCGATGAAGGCGGGCAGCAGCAGCTCCCCATCCCCCAGCAGCACCGCATCGAAGAAGGGGGCCAGGGGTTCTGGGTTGGCGGTGAGCACCGGACCGCCGCCGAACACGAGCGGGTCCGTCTCATGGCGATCGTGGCTCCAGATCGGGATGCGCTGTTGCTCCAGCAGGTCCAGCAGAACAGGGCCGTCCAGCTCCCAGCTCAAGGAGAGCCCGAATAGATCGAGACCGCCCCTGCCTTTCTGGTGCGGTGGGTCCCCCTGGTCGGTGAACAGCCGCCGCACATCCACATCGGGGCGTCGGGCCAGGGTCGCCCAGACCACCTGGAAGCCCAGGCTGGTGATCCCCACGGAATAGGTGCTGGGGAAGGCCAGCACCGTGCGCAGGGCATCGGCCGCCGGGGTGGCGGGCTCGAACAGCAGGGTTTCCTGGTTCAGTGGAGGTGGGAGGTCGTCACTCCCCCCAGCGTGTCACCGCCCCGAGCCTCCTGGGTGGAAGCAGGCCTGCGCCTACTGGCCCATCAGCCCCGAGAGGGGGCCGATCAGGCCGCTGATGGCGGAGCTGGCGGCAGCCTTGTCCGGGGTGGCGCCCGCGAAGGTGCTGGTCACCTTGGCGGCGGCGGCCTCGATGGCGGGGAACTTGTCACCGGCGAGGGGCTTGATCACCGGAGCCGCCTTCTCCCAGAGCCCTTTGAAGCCAGCGATGGTGGTAGAGGCTCCGGCCAGATTGCCGCCCTCCACCTCACCCTGGCCTTTCTTGAGCAGCTCCAGCACCGGGTTCACCGCGGGCGCCAGGGCGCCTTGGGCGCCGGCCGTGGCGGCGGTCTTGGCCGCATCGACGGCACCGGAGGCCGCATCCTTGACGGTGTCGGCGGTCCTGGAGCAGCCGCTGAGGACGAGTGCACCGGCCAAGGCGGCGGAGGCGGCCAGGTTCAAGCTGAAGCGGAACGGATGGGTCATCCCAAGGCATGAGGGGGGTCCGTCCGCAACGTAGGGAGGTCTCTTGGGCCCGAAGGACCCCGTCGCGAGTTGTTACTCCTGCTACAAGGTTCTGCTCAAACCGCGGCCAGCACCTGGGCCTGTTCCGCGCTGCTCACCACCCGTCCGTCATCCGCGAAGCCCTCGATCTGGTCGAAGTTGAGGTAGCGGTAGAGCTCGCCTGAGAGGGGATCGATCTTGGCGGCCGCAATCTCCAGGTACTCGGCCGGGCTGGGGATGCGGCCCAGCAGGGCGCAGACCGCCGCCAGCTCGGCGCTGCCCAGGTACACCTGGGCGCCGTTGCCGAGGCGGTTGTTGAAGTTGCGCGTGCTGGTGGAGAACACGGTGGTGTTGTCTTCCACCCGGGCCTGGTTGCCCATGCAGAGTGAGCATCCGGGCAGCTCCATGCGGGCGCCGGCGGCCTCGAACTTGGCGGTGTAACCCTCGGCGCGCAGCACCTCGTCGTCCATGCGGGTGGGGGGCAGACCCACAGCCGCGCGGCGCTGGTGCCGGCTCCATCGAGCACCGTGGCGGCGGCGCGGTAATGGCCGATGTTGGTCATGCAGGAGCCGATGAACACCTCATCGATCCGCTCGCCCACCACTTCACTGAGAAGTTTGACGTTGTCGGGGTCATTGGGGCAGGCCAGCACCGGTTCGCTGAGCTCATCGAGGTTGATCTCGATCACCTCGGCATACTCCGCATCCGCATCGGCGCCCATCAGCTGGGGATCCGCCAGCCAGGCCTCCATCGCCTGGATCCGCCGGGCCATGGTGCGGGCGTCGGCGTAGCCGCGGGCGATCATGTTCTTGAGCAGTGCCACGTTGCTGCGCAGGTACTCGGCGACGGTGGCTTCCGAGAGCTTGATCGTGCAGCCGGCACAGGAGCGCTCGGCGGAGGCATCCGTTAACTCAAACGCCTGCTCCAGCTTGAGATCGGGCAGCCCCTCGATTTCCAGGATGCGGCCGGAGAAGACGTTCTTCTTGTTGGCCTTCTCCACGGTGAGCAGACCCTTCTGGATCGCCACCCAGGGGATGGCGTTGACCACGTCCCGCAGGGTGATGCCGGGCTGCAACGAGCCCGTGAAGCGCACCAGCACCGATTCGGGCATGTCGAGGGGCATGGCGCCGATGGCGGCAGCGAAGGCCACCAGCCCCGAGCCGGCAGGAAAGGAGATGCCCAGGGGGAAGCGGGTGTGGCTGTCGCCGCCGGTGCCCACGGTGTCGGGCAGGAGCATGCGGTTCAGCCAGCTGTGGATGATGCCGTCGCCGGGGCGCAGGGCGACGCCGCCGCGGGAGGCCATGAAATCGGGCAGCTCGGCGTGGGTTTTGAGGTCGACCGGCTTGGGGTAGGCGGCGGTGTGGCAGAAGCTCTGCAGCACCAGATCAGCTGAGAAGCCCAGGCAGGCGAGTTCCTTCATCTCATCGCGGGTCATCGGTCCAGTGGTGTCCTGGGAGCCGACGGTGGTCATCAGCGGTTCGCAGCTGGTGCCGGGGCGTACGCCGCTCAGGCCGCAGGCCTTGCCCACCATCTTCTGGGCCAGGGTGAAACCCTTGCCGGTGTCGGCGGGAGCCACGGGGCGGATGAACAGATCGCTGGGCGCCAGCCCCAGCTGGGCGCGCACCTTGTCGGTCAGCGAGCGGCCGATCAGCAGCGGGATGCGGCCTCCGGCGCGCACCTCATCGGTGATCGTGCTGGGCTTGAGCTCGAAGCGGGCCACCAGCTCGCCGGCGCCGGGTTCCCCCGCGGCCCGCTCGATCGTGCCGGCGTAGGGGCGGATCGTGATCACATCGCCGGTGTTCAGGGCGCTGACGTCGCACTCGACCGGCAGGGCGCCGGAATCCTCAGCGGTGTTGAAGAAGATCGGCGCGATCTTGCCGCCGAGCACCACGCCGCCGCTGCGCTTGTTGGGCACATGGGGGATGTCGGTGCCGGTGTGCCAGAGCACCGAGTTGATCGCTGATTTGCGCGAACTGCCGGTGCCCACCACATCGCCCACGTAGGCGACGGGGTATCCCTTGGTCTTGAGCTGCTCGATCAGCGCCAGCCCGCCCGGCATGCGGGTTTCCAGCATCGCCATGGCGTGCAGGGGGATGTCGGGCCGGGTGGTGGCGTGGGTGGCGGGCGAGAGGTCGTCGGTGTTGGTTTCCCCTTCCACCTTGAACACCGTGACCGTGATCGCGGCGGGCAGATCCGGCTTGGCGGTGAACCACTCGGCGGCGGCCCAGGAATCGACCACCCGCTTCGCCCAGGGGTTCGTTTCCGCCAGCTCCAGCACGTCGTGGAAGGAGTCGTAGACCAGCAGGGTGCGGCAAAGACCGGTGGCGGCCTCGGCGGCGATGGCTGGATCGGCGCTGGAGAGCAGCTCGATCAGGGCGCCGACGTTGTAGCCGCCGATCATGGTGGCCAGCAGGCGGGTGGCCTCGATCGGGCTCACCAGGGGGCTCGCGCTCAGCCCCTGGGCGATGGCGCTCAACCAGCTGGCCTTCACATAGGCCGCCTCATCCACTCCCGGGGGGATGCGTTCGCTGAGCAGATGCAGCAGAAAGCCCTGCTCACCGGCGGGGGGCTGCTCCAGCAGTTCTGTGAGGGCCTGGGTCTGGGCGGCATCCAGGGCCAGGGCCGGCACCCCCTGCGCCTCGCGATCAAGGGCGGCCTGGCGGTAGGCAGCAAGCATCACAGCGGTTCGATCTCAGCCCATTGTTCTTGGCCGCCGGACCGGCTTTGGTGACGATGGCTTCCAAAGCGACTGTTTAGGCTGGACGATTGGCCCGACCAGGAGACCGTCCCGGCATGATCCCCACCTCCGATTTGCACGTGGTGGAGACCCGCCCCCTGGTCGCTCCCGCCCTGCTGCACCGGGAGCTTCCCCTCACCGACAAGGCGGCCAGCACGGTGCTGGGGGCGCGGGAGCGCATCAAGGCGATCCTGCGGGGCGAGGACAGCCGCCTGCTGGTGATCGTGGGGCCCTGCTCGGTCCATGACGTGGCCGCCGCCAAGGAGTACGCCACCGCCATCGCCGAGCTGCACCAGCGTCACCGCCACCAGCTGGAGGTGGTGATGCGGGTGTATTTCGAGAAACCCCGCACCACCGTGGGCTGGAAGGGCCTGATCAACGACCCTCACCTCGATCACAGCTACGACATCAACACCGGCCTGCGCCTGGCCCGGGGGCTGCTGCTGCATCTCGCTGAGCTGGGCCTGCCCGCCGCCACCGAACTGCTGGATCCTGTGGTGCCCCAGTACATCGCCGATCTGATCAGCTGGACCGCCATCGGCGCCCGCACCACCGAGAGCCAGACCCACCGGGAGATGGCCTCGGGGCTGTCGATGCCGATCGGATTCAAAAACAGCACCGACGGCAGCGCCGCCACCGCCATCCATGCCATGGAGGCCGCGGCCCGCCCCCACCATTTCCTGGGCATCAATGCCCTTGGCCAGGCGGCGATCGTCACCACCACCGGCAACCCCGACGGTCATCTGGTGCTGCGGGGCGGCAAGGGCGGCACCAACTACCACCAGGAGGCGGTGGAGGAGTCGGCCGCTGCCCTGGCCAAGGCCGGCCTGCCCGCCCGGGTGATGGTGGACTGCAGCCACGGCAACTCGAACAAGGACTACCGCCGCCAGGGGAGGTGGCGGAGCAGGTGGCCGAGCAGCTGCGCTCGGGTTCGCGCCACGTGATGGGGGTGATGATCGAGAGCCATCTGGTGGGCGGTAGCCAGAAGATTCCCGCCGATCTGAGCCAGCTCACCTACGGCCAGAGCATCACCGATGCCTGCATCGACCTGGCCACCACCCGTGGGCTGCTGGAGCAGCTTGGATCGGCTGTGGCCAAGGCGCAGTCTGGGTTGATGGCGTCGGTTTGAGTGATTGGCACTCGGCTGACTCGAGTGCCAGCTTGACATCAACCAGCGCAAACTGTTCCTGCTGAACAGAGTCTTTGGCCATCGTCTTTAGGGTGCGTTGGATCCACTCAACGCAGGCCCAGCCATGGTCTATTTCCTGCAGTTCTGCGGCTTTTCCAATCCGCTCCAGGTGTTTCACCTCGAGCAGAGCGCGGTCGCCCGTGGCCCCGCCTATGCCGGCTTCCGCCCCTTTCAGCTCGACGACCTGCTGGATTGGGCCCTCAGCGCCGCCCAGCTGAGGAACTGGGACGCCGATGTCATCCAGAGCATGGTGCTGGCGGAGTGGATGGAGCGGTCCGAGGCGATCCGCCAGTGGCAACGGCGGCTGCGTCAGGAGCCCTCCGACCGGCTGCTGGTGGCGGCCCTGGGTAGCGAAGCCGATTGGCGCGATCGCTGTGAGCAGTTGCTCAGGTGCTGAGCTGACTCCAGAGCACACCCACCGCCACCGGCACCGTGAAGTTGTCGAGGCCGGCCACGGCGATCTGCTCCAGCAGGGTGGCGACGAGGGTGATCAGCAGCAAGGCCGGTGCGGCCGCAGCCCAGGTGCTGGGGCCGGTGCCGCTGGCCAGGCTGAGGGCCGTCAGCACGGCCAGGCTGGCGGCGGCCATGGTGGCCGTGCCCAGCAGGGATTTGCGTTGGCCCCAGAGGGTCCAGCCGGGGGAGCGAAAGCCGGTCCCAAGCAGGCCGGCCAGGCCATCCCCCACGGCCATCACCAGCACCCCTGCCGCCACGGCCTCCGGCTGCTGCGGCCAGAACAGGGCCAACAGCAGGCTGATCGAGGCCCCGTAGGCGATCGTGCCGTAGCTGCGGCGACCCACGTCTTCGATCGCCCCCAGCAGCCGGAAGCGGTGATTGAGGCTGGTGAGGAGGGTGGCGATGAGGGCGGCCCCCAGGGCGATGGTGCGGTTGATGCCGAAGCCCCAGGCCAGCAGCACCACCGCACCGGAGCCGATGTGAACCAGCTTGCGGCTCCACTCCTTCTGCTCCGGCCAGCGGGAGCGCAGCAACAGGGCTCCGCCCGACACGAAGGCCAGCCACAGGGCCACCGCACAGACCCCCAGCAGCTGCCGCTGCGTGTCGGGCGCCATCAAGGGATCAGGCGGCCTGTTGGTAGTTGGTCATCAGGCGCAGCTTGAGGATCGCCTTGGCTTCCAGTTGGCGCACCCGTTCGCGGGAGACGTTGATCTGGCGGCCGATCTCGGCAAGGGTGAGCGGTTCGGCCCCTTCCAGACCGAAGCGCAGCTTGAGGATCTTCTGCTCCCGCTCGTTGAGCTGGGAGAGCCAGGCACTGAGGTGCTCCTTCTGGATGCTGCGGTCCATGGAATCCATGGGCTCGGTGCTGGCCGGGTCGGCGATCAGCTCCCCGAGGGTGCTGCGGTCGTCCTCACCGCGGGCGTGGGCATCGAGGGAGGCGCAGGGTGCGCTCTGGGCGATCAGATCCTCCAGTTCCTTGGGGGGATGCCCATGGCATGGGCCAGCTCCAGCCGGTTGGGTTGGCGGCCGAAGCGGTGGGAGAGTTCCCGGGTGATGCGACGCATCTTCGAAAGCTTTTCACTGACGTGAATCGGCAGGCGAATCGTGCGGGCGCTGTTGTCGATGGCCCGGGTCATTCCTTGGCGGATCCACCAGTAGGCGTAGGTGGAGAACTTGTACCCCATGGCGGGATCGAACTTGTCGACGGCCCGCTCCAGGCCGATGGCCCCTTCTTGCACCAAATCGAGGAGCTCGAGCCCCTGGTTCTGGTACTTCTTGGCCACACTCACCACCAGCCGCAGGTTGGCGGCCATCATGCGGTCCCGGGCACGGGTGCCCATGCGGATCTGGTGGCGCTGGCGGGGCGTGAGTGTTTCGGCAGGCAGCTCGTTCAGGCGCTTCATGGCCTGAACGTGATGGGCCAGTTCGATCTCTTCCGCTGCGGTGAGCAGCGGCACCCGGCCGATGGTGCTGAGATACCAACCGATGGAATCGGCACTCAGGCGACCCGCAGGGCGGGCGGCCGCACGGGAAGATTTCTTGCGTTCAGCCGGTGCGTTGGTAGCGCTGTCCGTGGCTTCGACAACAGGATCTGACGTCGAAGACGAACGCACAGGCGTCGCCTTCTCCGTGGATCGCAGAGGTGTCCCCATCACCCCGAGCTCCATATTTGATTTGCGCGGAATGTAGCACTGTGGCGGAGAAAACAACGGGCCAAAAGCGCAGAGTTCCTTAATTGTCCACAAAGTTTCCTTGCGGATGCGTTTGGATGGCTAAGGATTTTGTCGTCTTCAGCACACTTCTGCGCTTTTTGATTCGCATGCGCAGGCGATCTGCATCACTGATCTGTGCCACTGATCGGCATCAGTCATCGGCATCAGTGATCTGGATCCTTCAGCTCCAGCCCATGGCTTGCTCAGCCTGTGACCGGTTCGTCTGGTAGGCGGCTGCTCCGGTTTCGATCAACTGCGGGCGCTGAAACCACCTCGCCAGGTCTCGATCAGCTCCTTCTGCACCGCCCGTTGTTCGTCCTCCGGCTGGCGCCGCTCGAAGCTGCCGTCGCTGTGCATGTCCCAGGCGCTGCTGTTGTCGCCGAGATACGCCTCCAGCAGTTGTTCCAGTTGCCATTGCAACTGGGAATCCTCCACCGGTGTGATCGCCTCCACTCGCCGGTCCAGGTTGCGGGGCATCCAGTCGGCGCTGCCGATGAAGAACTCCGGTTCACCGCCATTGGCAAACGAGAACAGGCGCGAGTGCTCCAGGAAGCGACCGATCACGCTGCTGACGCGAATGTTGTCGCTCACCCCCTCGACCCCGGGGCGGAGGCTGCACATGCCCCGCACCACCAGATCGATCTGCACGCCGGCCTGGGAGGCCTCGTAGAGCAGGGCGATGAGGCGCGGGTCCACCAGGGCGTTCATCTTGGCCTTGATCGCTCCGCCCCGGCCCTCGAGGGCGTGAAGTGTTTCCCGCTCGATCAGCGCCTCCATCCCCTTGCGCAGGGTGACCGGGGCCACCAGCAGCCGGCGGAAGCTCTGCTGCTTGGAGAAGCCGGTGAGGTAGTTGAACAGTTCCACAAGGTCCTGGCCGATCTTCGGGTTGGCCGTGAGCAGGCCCAGATCGGTGTAGAGCGTGGAGGTCTTGGAGTTGTAGTTGCCGGTGCCGATGTGGGCGTAGCTGCGCAGTCGTTCCTTTTCCTTGCGCACCACCAGCATGATCTTGGTGTGGGTCTTGAGCCCGAGCACGCCGTAGACCACGTGCACGCCGGAGCGCTCCAGCTGCCGAGCCCACTGAATGTTGTTGTCCTCGTCGAAACGGGCCTTGAGCTCCACCAGGGCCATCACCTGTTTACCGTTCTCGGCGGCGCGAATCAGCGCCGCGATCACCGGCGAATCCTTTGAGGTGCGGTACAGCGTCATCTTGATCGCCAGCACCGAGGAATCGTCGGCGGCCTGACCGATGAACTCCTCCACCGACGTCGAGAACAGATCGAAGGGGTGGTGCAGCAGCACGTCGCCCCGGCGCAGCACCGAGAACACGCTCTCAAATTCCTCGGCCTTGATCGAGCCGTCCTCCAGGCGGTTCTTCTGGGCCCGGGCCAGGGCGGGGTGGGTGCGGCCCTTGTGGGGTTTGTCCTTGAGCTTGGGCAGGGGGATCGACAACAGGCTCATCAGGTCATCGAGACCCAGAGGCCCATTGATCCGGTAGAGGTCGTCGGCCTCCACGTCGGTGCCCTCCATCAGAAGCTCCACCACCTCATCGGGCATCTCATCGGCCACCTCCAGCCGCACCACCTCGCCGCCCCGGCGCCGTTTGCGCAGGCCCTCCTGCAGGGCCTCCATCAGGTCGTCGGCCTCGAGGTCACGAAGTTCCAGGTCGGCGTCGCGGGTGACCCGGAAGAAGTAGTGCCCCTCGATCGTCATGCCGGGGAACAGCAGCTGCAGGTTGAAGGCCACCACCTGTTCCAGGGGCACGGCGGTGAAGATCGGGGCCGGCTCCCGGGTGCAGAGCTCGGTGGGGATCGTCACGAACCGGGGCAGGTTCTTCTGCGGCACCTTCACCCGGGCGAACTGCTGCTGGCCGGTGTCTGGGTCACGGATCAGGGCCGCCACATTGAGGCTGAGGTTGCTGATGAAGGGAAAGGGGTGGGCCGGATCAACCGCCAGGGGCGTGAGCACCGGAAAGATGGCGGTCTGGAAGTAGTCGTTGACCCAGGTCTTCTGGTGGGCATTGAGCCGTTCGTAGTCGATCAGCTGGACGCCGTGTTCCGCGAGCTGGTGCTTGAGGTAGAGGCGGTAGTGCTCCTGCTGCTGCCCCAGCAGGGGGCGCAGGGTTTCACGGATGATCTTGAGTTGTTGCAACGGCGTGTGGCCGTCGTCGCTGAGGCTGCCGACGCCCGCCTCCACCTGCGACTTCAGGGACGCCACGCGCACCATGAAGAACTCATCGAGGTTGTTGCTGAAAATCGCGCTGAATTTGGCCTGCTCCAGCAGCGGGGTGTGCTCGCTCAGCGCCTGGGCCAGCACCCGCTGGTTGAAGGCGATCCAGCTCAGTTCACGGTTGATGTAGAGCTCCGGCGCCACCATGGGTTCGCTCATGGTGGCTCTCGCATCGCCCGAAAGGTTCAGGGTGTCAACGTAGCAATCAACCTTGGCTGCTTTCGGTGTTGGAGCTGCTTGCCAAAGGACCGGAACTAGGCAAGCCACCGGCCACCAGGGCGGCCACCGCAGTCAGCAGGCCCATGCTCAGCCAGAAGGGACTGGTGTGACCCGTGAGTTCGTAGGCCAGGCCCGCCAGGGGTGGCCCCAGGAAACTGCCCAGGCTCTGCAGACCTTGCAGGCTGCCCAGGGCGGCCCCCTGGCCGCTGCTGTCGAGGCGGCGGGAGACCAGGCTGCGCAGGCAGGGGGTGACCAGGCCCGTACCCAACGCCAGCACCGCCACGGCGCTGAACACCACCGGCTGGGCGTTGGCTTTGGTGGCCAGCGGGACCAGCAGGCAGCCGGCGATCACGAAGCCCAGGCCCGCCAGGGTGAGGCGCCATTCGCCGAAGCGCTTCCACCAGCGGCCCGATCAGGCCACCCTGCACCACCGTGGCCACCACGCCCACGATCAGAAAGGCGGTGCCGGCCAGGGCCGGCCCCCAGTCGAAGGCCTGCTTGAAATAGAGCACCAGCACGGCGGTGAAGCCGTTGAAGGCCAGGAAGAACAGGAAGAAGGCCAGGCAGAGGCGGCGCACCTGGGGGTTGGTGAACACCTTGCGCAGGGCGCTGAAGGGGTTGAGCTCGCGCCGGCGTGGCATCGGCTGGCGGGCTTCGGGGGGTGGGTTTCCGGCAGCAGGGTCAGCACCAGCACCAGGTTCGCGGCGGCGAAGCCCACCGCCACCAGCACCGGCAGGTTCACGTTGATCTCCCCCAGCCGGCCCCCCAGGCCAGGACCGAGGATGAAGCCCAGCCCGAAGGCCACACCGATCAGACCAAAGGCCTTGGCCCGCTTCTCCGGCGGGGAGATGTCGGCGAGCACGGCCCCGGCGGTGGCGGCGGTGCCGCCGCTGACCCCATCGATCAGACGGGCCACGAACAGCAGACCCAGGGGAGGCTGGTGCCGGCCGCCCAGGGGATTCGGGCCCAGTCGGTGGCGACGGTGAGGGCAAACAGCCCCAGGCCCAGCACCGAGCCGGCCACGCATAGGGCGATCACTGGCTTGCGGCCGTAGCGGTCGCTGAGGGCGCCGATCAGGGGGTGGCGGTGAACTGGGCCAGGGCGTAGCTGCCCGCCAGCAGGCCCAGGGTGCGGCCGTCGTTGCTGAAACTGGCCAGCAGGAAGGGCAGCAACGGAAAGACGATGCTTTCCCCCATGCGGTCGTTCAGCAGGGTGACGAAGGCGCAGAGGTAGGTGGAGGGCCGGGCGAGGCGCAAGGACGACGGTGCCGAGGAGATCTTCAGGCTCCCATGGGGCCGCCAGAGCGCCATAGGGTTGGATCCGATCGAAGCGAGGGGACGCCCGTGGTTCAGCCGGTGTTCGTGACCACCACCTTCAGCATCGAGGGCTATGCGATCAAGGAGTACCTGGGAATCGTGCGCGGCATCGTGGTGCGTTCACCCACCCTGCTGCAGGGCTTTTTCGGCGGGCTGAAATCGATGATCGGCGGCCGCATCGGCGCCTACACCGAGATGTGCGAGCAGACCCGGCAACAGGCCTACGAGCAGATGATCAGCCATGCCCGCAAGCTCGGGGCCAACGCGATCGTGGGTACCCGCTACGACGGCTCGGAGGTGGAGAGCGGAGCCTCGGCGGCCACCGAGGTGCTCTGCTATGGCACGGCGGTGGTGATCGAGAAGCTGGAGTGAGGCGCCAGGGAGCGCTTACTTGTAGGCGATGCCGGCGCTGGCGGGCCCGGCCAGGGGAAGCACCTCCGTGCGCTGGAAGCCCGCCTCCAGGCACCAGCGGTTGAAATCAGCTCCGGTGAAGTCGAAGGCGTCACCGTTTTCGATCAACATGTTCAGCGACATCATCAGGCCGAAGGCGTTCTCACGCCGGGCATCGTCGATCAGGTGCTCCAGCACGATGAAGACGCCCCCTCGGGCAGGGCCTCGTAGGCAGCGGCGATCAGCTCGCGCTTCCTCTCCAGGTTCCAGTCGTGGAGGATCAGGCCCATGGTGATCACATCGGCCCTGGGCAGCGGCTGGGCGAAGAAATCCAGCGGCACGGCACTGACCCGATCAGCCAGCCCCGAGGCGGCCACCTGACGCTCCGCGATCGCCGTGGCAGGGGGCAGATCGGCGGTGAGGCAGCGCAGATGGGGGTGTCGTCGGGCCAGGGTGAGCGCTAGCAGGCCGGAGGCACCGCCCACGTCGCAGAGGCTGCGATACGGGGAGAAATCGAAGCGCTCCGCCAGGGCCGTTGCGTTGCCGGCGGAAATCCCCGCCATGGCGGCGAGGAACTGCTCCAGTCGTTCGGGGTCCGCATAGAGCGCCTCGAAGAGGGGGGCACCGTTGTGTTTGATCTCGTTTTGAGGTGCGCCCGTGCGCAGGGCCTCGGTGAGATCGCCCCAGAAGGGGTAGAGGCGGTCGTTGGCCATGGCCAGAAAGCCGCCGATGTAGGCCGGATGGGCCGTGTTCAGGAACGTGGCTGTTTCGGCGCTGTTGCGGTAGCGGGCCTCCGCCCCATCGCCCTCACGTTCGAGAAAACGCAGGGCCACCAGGGTGTCGAAGAAGTCGGGGTTGGCGCGGGGGTGCAGCTTCAGCTCCGCCTGGAGCTCAGCGCCGCTGAGGGCACGCTCACCCAAGGTGCTGAACAGATCCAGTTCAACGGCCGAGAGCAGCACCTTGGCGGGCCAGAAGGCCATCGCCACGTCGAGGATCCGGTCCGGGGAGAGGTCGTTGGTGGCCATGGCAGCGGGTGAAAGGGTCGTTCGTTCGTCAAGCCTGCGGGCATTCAATCGCGCTTCAGCCGCTCCCCCACGAACTCCATCACGGTCGCAACAACCGCCGGGCCCTCCAGATCGAGAACGAGCTCATGGCCCGAGCGCTCGAACCAGACCACACGCTTCTCGGCGGCCGGGGTCGCCAGGCCGGCGCACAACAACGGGACGCTGGCGTCCAGCACCACCGGATCGGCATGGCTCTGCAGGATCAAGGCAGGGCAGCTCACCTCCCCTAAGCGCGCTCGGGTGTGGGCGCCGAACTCCAGGAAGGAGATCAGCGGAGCCATGGGCGACCAGTCGTAGCTGCTGTCGTGGATGGCCAGGGAGGGGTCGCGGTAGGTCTTCGGGATCGGCCAGCGGCGCAGCAGTCGTTGCACGAGCGGTCGCAGCCGTTGCAGGGGACGGCCGGGGGCCAGCGGCGAGGCCAGCTGGATCGGGGTCGCCACCAGCACCAGGCTGTCGATGCTGGCGCCGTGGTCGGCCGCCAGCTGCAGGGCCACCAGGGCTCCCATGCTGTGGCCCACGATGATCACCTGTTCGGCCTGGGCGCTCAGCTGCTCGAGGGCGGCAGCCCCATCGGCGACCCAATCGGGCCAGCGCACCGCCCCAAGGGCCTCGGGGCTGGGCCCCCCATGGCCCCGCAGCAGGGGCATGGCCACGGGGAGCCCCAGGGCCCGCAGCGGTGCCGCCAACGGCCCGAGCGTTTCGGGGTTGCCGGTGAAGCCGTGCAGCAGCAGCGCAGCGAAGGGGTGCGACCAGCCGCCATCAACGGAAGATGACGAACATCACATAGCCGATCCAGGCCACGATGGCGAACAGGGTGCCCACGGAGCCCAGAATGCTGCGCGAGTTGGTGGGCTGATTCAGGGGGCTGCGGAGCTGGACTGGGCGGTGTTGATGAAGGTGTCCTGGTCGCGGATGATCGCCTGGGGTAGCAGTTGCTCGGAGAGGGTGTGCACCCCGGGCATCGCCTTGACGGCGGTGCCAATGGCCAGGAATTCGACGATGCCGCCGCCGAGGTTGTAGACGTAGGTCTTGATGCCGACCACCTGATCGGCGCCGCAGCGGCGGGCATCGACTTCGATGTGGCGCAGTGCCTGCTCGCGGGCGGCGTAGATCAAGCTGCTGAGTTCGCGGATTTCACCGCGCACGAACGATTTGAAGAAGGCCGAGAGGCCGCCCCAGAGCCCCAGCGAATAGACCGAAACCCCCAACACCAGCTGCACGGGCATCAGGCCCTGGTCGATCAGGTTCCACATTTCCTCGTTGGTGAGGTCACTGGTGATCGGCGCATCGGTGTAGGCCGCCGGCAGGGCGGGGTGGTGGGAGGCGGTGCCGATCATCACCATCTCCTGCAGCCCGACGAAGGGCAGGATCGTGGTGCGGATCCCCACCACGGCGTTGGCGCCCACGGCCGTGGCCTCCGCCGAGATGCGCTGGAGCGCCAGGTGGCGGATGGTGTTGAACAGGCGAGAGAACTCCACCACCTCGCCGCGCACCAGGCTGCGCAGGCCCCCCAGCAGGCCGCCCCCGAGGCCCACGGCGTAGGCCACGTTGCCGAAGACGAACTGCAGCGGCCTGAAGCCGCAATCGAGCTGGCAGTAGAGCGCCTGGCCATCGGCAGAGGTGGAGAACGCCAGCTCGTCGTCTGGTGTTCCATTTTCCCGGTGCAGGCAGGAGCCGATCGCCAGGAACTCCACGTTGGTGCCCTGGAACACCAGCTCGTTGGCCACGCCGGTGATGCCGACGCCACCCCGCTGGCCGGCTTCACGCACCAGACGCCGGTAGGCGCGCGAGCGACCCTCCTGGATCAGGGCGGTGATCTGATGCACCTCTCCCCCACCAGGGTCTTGAGGCCGGAGAGCAGGCTGCGCACCAGGCCGAGGGCGATCACGCTGTTGCCGATCACCAGGTCACCCGGCGTCAGGCCTTTGCGGCGCAGACAGTAGATCTCGTTGCCGGAGAGGCCGGTGATGAGGGTCATGGCGGCTGAGCGAGGAGGCGCTGCTCCCGGGGGAGCAACCGCAGGCAATCTCCCGCAGGTTGTCCTGGGACGTCCAGCCGTGGGTTCCTAATGAAGGCAGCGCCGCTGGCGTGCTCCAACCTCATGGCCACGGTGCGGCAACGCTGGGGCATGGGCGTTCATGGTCCGCGCGGGCCAAGTTGATCAGATTGAGGCCCCCCATGATCCTGCTTCGGTTGCGATCCGCCATGGAATCGTCATCCCTGATGGAGAGCAGGGTGGTTGAGGCGGGCTTGCCAGAGCTTTGGGCGAGGGACGCCCAAGCGGCTTAAACAGTGTTTGGTGTGAGCTGGTCGATGCAGAGCACGTAAGCACCACCATCAGGTATGTTCAACTGCCTGGCCAGGGTTCGGCAGAGCCGACCCGTTGCCAGGTCGATGTAACTGTTGGTGAGGAATTGATCCGGTCCGTTCTCGATCAAGCCGAGAAAGTATTCTTTGTTGCTGTGATCGGTTCCTGGCGTGGCTGGCGCGAACAGGCGATGCTGGGAGGGTCTGACCCCACGTCCCAGGTGGGTTTTGCTGAGTTGCACCCCTTCATTGTCGAGAAGGTAGGCCGCATTGATCGATGGTTGTTCCAGAACCCAGGCCGCGAGGATCGGATCAAACTCAGTGGGAGTACCAGAGCGCAGGCGGTCGCTGCAATCAATGGCCATGGCCTGCAGGTCTTGATCGGATTGCTGCTGGGCTTGCTGAGCGGCGATGACTTTGGCGCGGTGTCGGTGGTTCGCCTTGAGGATCAAGAGCTGCACATCTGATAGATGCAGATCCGTCGGTGCTGCCGGCCGTGCGAAGTAATGGCCCTGGAAGTAGTTGATACCAACATAGGCACAATAATCCAATTCTGCCTGGGTTTCAATTCCCTCTGCCAGCACAAGCGTGCCGATGTTTTTGCTTAAATGAACAAGCGATTTGATCGTTTCCTGCTTGATGTAGCTTTTCTCAACGCCCTCCACGAGGCAGCGATCGAGTTTGATGATGTGTGGACGTAATTCAGATATTTTTGTAAGGTTGCTGTATCCCGAGCCAACGTCATCGATGGCGATCAGAAAGCCTAGTTCCCGGTAGTTGTCTACGAAGTTTTTGATGGCCATGGAGTTCATGGCCCTTGTTTCTTTTAGTTCGATCACGATGTCATTGGGCTCTAGGCCCGCTTCCTTTGTGGCATTCATCAGGGCCTCTGATCCCTCCGCTCCTTCATCGATCAGGGAGGTTTCAAATTGCAGAAATAACAAAGGCTGCTGGGCCAGCTGTTGGGACAGATTGCGAAATCCGGCCATGGCCAGGGCACGGCAGCGACGATCCAGTTCCAGGAGCTTGCCACTTTGGCGAGCTTCGGAGAAGAAGGCTTCGACGTTCATCTTCAGGGGCCTGGCCAGGGCCTCCAACCCAATGACAGCACTGGTCTTGAGGCTGATGATCGGTTGAAAATGAATCTCCAGATCGTCAGATGTCATGGTGTTGGAGGCTTGGCTTGATGAAACCTTGCCACTGTTGTTGAGCATGGAGATTCCTTTGGCCGCGAGAGTATGGGAGGCAAGGGGCTTGCTTGGTGTTGATTGATACATGACTCCCACCCTGGCCTGGGCGTTGGGTGCTTGTTCGCCGATCAGTCAAACAATTCAGGTGTCTTCTGGTCTGTGATTCGGTTGATCAAGTGATTTGCTCAGCAAACGACGGCCGAGATCCCCGTAACCCTGCCTTAGGTAAAGGGCGGCGGCGCGGAGGTTGTCTGCTTCGGCCTCCAGCCTCAGGGTGCCCACCCCCAGTTCCCGGCAGGCCGCCTCCGCCAGGGACAGGGCCCAGGCGCCAGTGCCTTTGGAGCGCCCTTCCGGTGCGATGAACAGCTCATCGACGAAGGCGATGCGGCCTTCCATTTCCAGGCTGAAGGAGAAGGCGATCAGCACATAGCCCACGGGTGCGTCGCTGTTGACGATGAACCACAACCGACCGCTGTTTCCATCGTTCAGGAACGTCTCCAGCAACGAGCGTTTGCGGTCGTTGTCGTAGGAGTAGCCGAAATGGGCGTAGAAGGCCGCCACCAGGGGCATCAACTGGTCCAGTTGCTCCGGTTGCACGGGGCTCAGGCGGATTGACTCCTGCGTCATGGCGTCGCGAGGTGGTCCTCGATCATCGGCGCCAGCTCCGCCGCGTGGCTGAAGGCCAGGTCATGGTCGGCGCCGGGAATCACCCGCAGCTTCGAGCGGGGCAGCAGCGCTTCCAGTTTCCGCCCGACGCTTAGTGGGCTGATCGGATCGGCGTCCCCCCACACCAGCAGGGTGGGCATACGGATCTCAGGGAGCAGGGGAGTGAGGTCCTCAGTGGCGTCTGCGAACCAGGGGGGAACGGAGGCCTGGCTGGCCATGAAAGCCGGCCGCCAATCCTCAGCGCCGTGCTCCGCCATGGCGAGGCCGCCGGAGGTGGCGATCAGCACAAGGTGGGTGATGGATTGCGGTTGCTTCAGGGCGGTCAGCAAGGCGATCACCCCGCCCATGGATTGGGCGATCAGCGCGCTGGGTCGATCGAGGGCGCCGCTGACCAGGTCCACCAAGTCGGTGAGGCTGTTGATGGCGGGATCCGGCGGCGTTGGCCCAAAGCCTGGCCAGCCCAGGAACCTGCGTTCGGCTGGGTGGGTGAGCCGCTCCGCCAGTGGTTGCCAGAACGCTGTGCTGCCGGAGGCCCCGGGCAGGAAAAGCAGTTGGGCGTCGATCAACGCAGGCGAAAGGGGAGCCCCATCAACAGGACGCAACTGAGGGCCAGCAGCCATGGATTGGTGAGGAACCAGGGGATGAGCGTCAAGGTCAGCCCGCAGAGCAGGGCGATGGTGTGGCTCTGCTTGCGCCCATAGAGCACGTAACCGCTGCCGATCAGGCTGACCATCAGCCCCACCAGCAGCGCGGTGGCGTCGGTCATGGCGTTGGGGCAGAGGGAACCTGAGGACCCGGTCCGACCCTAGGGCGAATTCAGTGGTGGGTTTCGCGCAGGCGAGCCGAGACCATGGCCTCGGGATCGACGCCGGCGAAGGTGGGTGGCAGCCAGACCCGCACCACCAACAGAACCGCCATGGCCATCAGGAACACGCACACCGCCAGGATCTGGTGCCAGTCCGTTTCCAGCACCCCCTTGACGATCACCTCCCGTAGCACCGAAACGATGGCGATCTCCACCGACACCCCGATCGAGACGCGCTGTTCCTGGAGGTAAATGATCATCAGGCGGAACAACTCCACCAGGATCAGGATGAAGAGGATGTCCGCGGTGATTTGGTGAAAATGTGGCTTGGTCAGCAAGGAGAGAAAAATGGCGCGTAATTGCAGCGCCATCACACAGAACAACCCCACGCAAAGCGACACGGCAATCATGTCCTGAACCGCTTCGAGCGCTTGCACGATCTGGCGTCGACGGAACTGTTGATGCCAGGGAACGGGTGTGTTTGTGGCAGCTGGATCAGTGGGCGGGGAGGTGGAGGTTTCCGGTGGCTGAGCATCAGCTGACGGCCTGGAATCGAGGCTGATCACAGTGGTCATGGCGGTTTATTTGAGTCGATCGTGTGGCGTGGCCAGACGCTATCCGTAGTTGTTCTGATGGGTCAATCCTCTCGCCATCAGACTCACTGATGGCAGTGATGGGGGCCACAGCGGCTCGTCGCTTCAGGCGCGCACGCGGAGCTGGTCGCGGCCCTCCGCTTCGCGCTCAAAGCGCAGCTCCCGCAGGGGTAGCGCGGTCTCCGCCCGCAGGCGACCGATCAGCTCGCTCTCCGTGAGCTGGCACTCCAGCACCAGCTCCTGGCCATGGGGATGGCGCTTGTTGGCCAACCACACACCGGGCATCAGCGGTTGCCTGATCTCGGCGCCAGGCGGGGCGCTCAGATCGATCGGGTCTTGATGGTCGCAGCTGAAGATCAGGTCCGAGCGCTGGTCACGCCACAGCCGCCACTCAGGCGAGTGCCCATGGCGGGGACCGCGGAGGCTGACCAAGGCTGGCATGGCTCCGCTGGCTGAACACGCCCAGTCAGCAACCATGGTGTTGAGCGCTCGCCGTTGATCTACCCATTCTCTGCTTTGTTCGGTAAGGTCACAATCAAAGACCAGGCTCGATTTGAAGAAGTTCTTTCTGCCGTGGATCAAGGAGGAACGCGTCGATCTGCGCCGGAGCCAACTGCGCCAACGCCAGGCTGTTTTGCTGGCACTCCTTGTGCTGACCCCTCTGATGGTGATGGAGCTGATCCGTCGAGGGGTTGATGTCAACAACAAAAGGCTGAATGAGTTGAAGGATTCGACGGCCCAGTCTTCTCCATCGCAAAAATGGCTGCAGGGAAAGGCGGATGATTGGACCCGCAGAACTGAGTTTCTTGACTATCTCAGGAAGAAGACTCCAGAGGGCTATATACGTCTGAACGAAGCCAGCAAAAGGGTTGAACCCGGTGTGATGCTGCTGCTTTTTTCGAGCACGGGTGATCTGTTGTTTAAAACCAACAGGCTGTCCAATGGTGGCCTCGATGATCCTTTGCTGAAGAACTGCGCCACCGGTCAGTTGAAGCTGTTGCCGAAGCGAGGCGTTACCCGTCAGTTTTTCTGCCGCGACAGTCGCAACCAGGTTTTCAAAGGGGTAGTGAGACCGGTGGGCGTGAAGCCCGCCAACGAAGCGCCATGGGGACAGTTGGTTTATCTGACACCCTTCGCCCCAGACGGCTCACTTCTGAAATCTCCTGATGCTGAGGTGGTGGAAGGCACGATGCGGTCTTTGGTGGATGATCTGCCCCTGATGTTGGTGCTGTTGGCAGCGCTGCTCACCTTCCGAATGGTGATGATGCTGGAGCGTCGTCGGGTGATGGTTCTTCAGCGCCATAGAGAGCATCAGGCGGGCCTGCGGATTCGGAGGAGCAGTGAGCGGTTGGATCACATGCTTGAACGGCTCGGAGCTTCAGACGGATCCCGTGGCTTGGCAGTTGAAGATGAGGTGACCTCGATCATCTTTGGAGTCAACAAGCAAGCACCCTTGGAGCAGGAAGCCTCAGCTCCCAAGACTGATGGCATGGAGCACAAGCTCGGAGTAGTGGCGAAACGCTTCGAGCAGTTTCTGGAATCTGCCCGGGCTTTGGCACTGCTTGATTCTCTTACCGATCTACCGAATCGCCGCTATTTTCTCGTTCGCCTTGAGATTGAGGCTCAGCGCGCCAAAAGAAGTGGTAAGCCCTACGCGGTCATGTTTGTTGATATCGATAAATTTAAGCAGATCAATGATACCTATGGGCATGGTGTGGGCGATGCAGCGCTTTCGACCGTCGCAGACAATTTGCGCGAGTGGTGCCGGCGTGAGGACTTTGTCGCTCGTTATGGAGGGGATGAGTTTGCGGTCTTGATGGATCTCTCTGGTTTGGAGGATCGTAGCGAAAGTAATCTCAAGGCCAAGGCCTATCTGTTCGCAAATAGGCTGATATCTAGGTTTGAAGCCCCCTTTGAACTTGGCGCTGTATCGCTACCGATTCGGCTAAGTATCGGCATTACGATTGTACAAGGGGGCGATACTGACTTCAGGCAAGCGATGAAGCGATCAGATGTTGCAATGTATCAGGCTAAGAAGCAGTTTCATAGCCGCATCTTTGTTTTTGGTGAGGAGGCCTTAAGGGAGGAGCTTGACGACTATCAGCTGTTTGCTGATCTACAGAAAGCACTGGAGAATCATGAGCTGGCGGTGTTTTTTCAGCCGATTCTTTCAACCAATGGAGGCATCCATACCGTCGAGGCGCTGGCGCGCTGGACCCACCCAACCGAGGGAGACGTGTCGCCAGAAACGTTCCTGGCCCTGGCGGAGCGCTATCGATTGATTGGCCCCCTTGGTGAAGAGCTTCTGCATCTTGCTGTGAAGGGTTTTGCGACTCTGCTGGCCAGCATGAACAGTGATCTCAGGCTGGCGATCAACGTGACCGCATCTCTGCTCAACAATCCGGATTTCGCTCTGATGCTCCTTCAGATGCTCAGCAAGCAGAGAGTCCTTCCGACTCAGGTGACTCTTGAAATTACGGAAACTTCCCTGTTCCAAACCGATTCCGCCACAGAAGACAATCTGCGGATCCTCAGGGATTCTGGGATGGATTTATCTCTTGATGATTTTGGAACCGGTTATTCCTCGCTCAACAGGCTGTTTCTTGTCCAACCCAATGAGATCAAGATTGACAAGTCTTTCGTGAAAGACCTTGATACAGATGCAACGGCGATGCGGATCGTCAAGCTGATCACCGGCCTGGCTACATTGATGAAGATAAGGGTTGTCGCCGAAGGCGTGGAAACCAACGAGATTGCCGATCTTCTCTCTGAGCTCGGCGTTCATCATCATCAAGGATACTTGTATTCCAAGGCTCGTGCCACTAACGATTTGATCGCATCAGGCGCCAAGGCCTTCGAGCGAACGCAGAAAGCGTCAACGTCCTGAGCTGCTTGCAGCTATCCGTTGCTCAGGGCGGTTGATCTCACTGCAACGTTAAGGGTTGTCGTCAGTTCAGCCCGCCGTTGAAGGCTTGGACCCCTTGGGCGCGATCCCCCATCGATGGGCAGTTCACGTGGTGCAACGTTCAGCACGTTCAAAGCTGTGCTTTGTTTCGAATCGATTGATTCATGAAGTTCTCATGGCGAGGTGGGTGTGTCGGGGTCCGTCGGCGTGACGCGCACCTGATCGAAGAGCTCTGGCGCTGGCCCAGCGCTCACGCCTTGGGGCTCAGATCGGACCGCTGAGCACCATGGGCCCCTTCGGCGCCGTGCCATTGGGATCCCGCTCCAGGCTGACACTCACGCCCTTGGCCAGGCTGGTGGGCATGGTTGGGATCAGCATCGCCACATGGCCCTGGGCTGTCGGCACGAAGGCGACACAGCCGACCTTGTGACCGTCCACGTTGGCCCAGAGCCTGTACACATGGCCGGGGGCGCCGCTGGCAGATCATTGAGCATCAACACGTTGTGGGTGGTGTTGCCCGTCACCAGCACCTCCCCGTTCGCCGCGGCGCCGGGGGCCATCGCCGTGAGCGTTAGCAGACGGTGGGGGGCCTGAACGGCGGCTCCCTGCGGTTTTCTCTGTTGGCCTGACAACTGGTTCTGCACCTGGGCGAGCTGGGTGCGCGTTTGCTGCAGCTCCACCCCCAGGATCAGCAGGCCCAGCCCCAGCAGGGCCGGTACCAGCCACGGCAGCCGGGAGCGTGAGGGAGGGTTCGGTTCGAGCAGCCGCTGGCGCAGCCGGGCCGGGGGCGTCGCCGTGGCCGGCAGGGCCAGGGGCAGCAGTTCGAGGGTGGTGCGGAACTGATCGAGCCGCTGGCGCAGTTCGGGCTGCTCCCGCAACAGGGAGGCCAACCGCTCCCGTTCGTCGGCATCGAGATCCCCCAGCGCGTGGCCAGCGAGCAGGGCGTCGCGGTCGTCGTCGAGGGAGGAGCGGCGGTTGTCGTTGGGGTTCATGGTTCGCTCCGGAAGTCGATCAACAATTCCCGCAGTCGGATCAGCCCCTGGCGGGAGCGGGTCTTGACGGTGCCGAGCGGCAACTGGAGCTGCGCGCCGATCGCCGACTGGCTCAATCCCTCGTAATACGCCAGCTCCAGCACCTGACGCTGGTTGGCGGGAATCGACTCCAGCGCGACCTTGACCCGACGGGCCAGGTCGTCCGTTTCCGCCTGCTCGTGGGGGCTGGGCACGGCGGTGGCAAACAGCTGGGATGACCAGCGTTGCACCAGTCGCCAGCGGTTCTGCCGCTGCTGCAGACGATTGAGGGCCATCGAACGCGTCAGCAGCAGCAGAAAGGCCAGCACCGGCCCCCGGGAGGGGTCGTAGCGGTCCTGCTGCCAGTAGCGCAGGAAGACGTCGTGGGTGAGGTCTTCCGCTTCCTGGCGGTCGCGGCACAGCCGCAAGGCCAGGCGGTAGACCGGGCCGCCGCAGGCGTCGTAGAGCGCGGCCAGGTCGCGGTGGTCGCCGGGATCGCTGGCTGGGAGGTCTCCCGTTCGCCGTTGGGCCGGGGCATCGGATTCGGGGGAGTCACTCCCAAGGGAGGGGCCGTGCGCACATCGTCAAGGCAAGTACCGCTGGGGAGGCCGATCGGATTGCCCCGGGGCACTGCTCCAGAACGCGCCCGCCAGCACCAGAGCGAGACCCAACACAGCCTGGAAGCTGAGTGGTTCCTGCAGCAGCAGAGCGGCGCTGACCACGGCCACCGGCAGCGACAGGCTGCCCCAGAGCGACACCATGGCGACGCTGCTGTGGCGATAGGCCAGGCGCAGGCAGAGTTCGCGCCCCAGGCTGAGAACGACGGCATAGACGCCGATCACACCCACCACCCACCACAGCTGCAGCAACAGGAAATGGTGGGGTCCGAACAGCACCAGGGCGATCAGAGCGAAGACCAGGGCGGTGAGCAGGGAGGGCACCCCCACACTCACGGCGACCGGCCAGCTGCGTCCGGCGATCGTCCGCCCCGTGATCGCGGCCGAACTGAAGGCCGCCACCCCCACAAGCGCCCAGCCGATCCCCACCCGATCATCCATGGGCCCGCCCATGGCCGCCGAGGCCACCTGGGGCAGCAGCAACCCTGCAGCGATCAGGCCGAGGCTGAGGGCGAAACCCCGGGGCAGGGGCTCGCCCAGGAGCCAGCGGGCCAGCAGGGCTGAGAGCGGCAGCACCAGCGCGAACAGAAGCGTCTGGCTGACGACCGAGAGCGCCTGCAGGGCCAGGTAGTAGGCGATCGGACCGAGGAACAGACCCAGGCCAGCGTCGAGGGCCAGCAGGCAGCGGTCGGCGGTGCTCAAGGCGGCCAGCTCCCTTGGCAGCGTCTGCCGGGCGGGCAGCAGGGCCACCAGACCTACCACCAGCTGGGAGAAGAAGAAGACATTGCAGAAGCTGATCGGATTCTCGCCGAGAACCAGGTGGCTGGCCCCGGCCAGTTGCAGACCCTTCAGCGCCGTGGCGTCGAGGCCCCGCAACAGCACGTAGAGCAGCAACGCCAGCACACCGAAGCGGCCCGACATGGATGTGTGCAATCCGAACGGTCCGGTCATCGGTAGTAGGGGGCGCGGGAGCCGATCCGTCTTGGCTCAAGGCTTTCGCTCTACTCACACCCTTTGAATCAATCATGGCCCACGTCAACCGTTCACTGACCAAGAGCCTCGCCCTGGCCCTGATCGGTGCCTCCGCGCTCAGCGGTGCCGCTCTCCATGCCGAGTCCATGTCCAAGCCGGATGGTGGCGCGATGATGAAGAAGGAAGGTGCCGGAATGATGGCGCCCGCCGCGATGATCCAAGGCACGTTCCGCAAGGCCGAAGCGCCAGTCAGCGGTGGCTTCACGATCAAGAAGGAGGGAAGCGGCAAGGTGCTCGTCTTGAGCAGCGATTTCAAGACCAACGACATGGCCCCGGATCTCAAGGTGATCTTCAGCCCCTCGAGCACCCCCTGGCCAGCACCAAAGCCCCCGGTTTCCCGCTCAAGCCCGGCAGCTACACGATCCTGGCGTCGCTGAAGTCGAGCTCCGGTGCCCAGACTTACGCAATCCCCGCCTCGGTCGATCTGAAGGCCCAGGGATCGGTGTTGATCTGGTGCAAGAAGTTCAACGCCACCATGGCCTGGGCGCCCCTGAAGCCCTGAACAACCCATGTTGCAGACCATCGATTGGCTCTGGTTGTTGCACCCCGCCCTGGCGGTGGTGCTCGTCTACCCCTTGCTCGGCATGGTGCTGCGGTTGGCGCAGCAGACCCGGGACCGGCGTCTCAACCAGGCCAAGCTGCCGCCCACCGTGGGGCGCGACCATGCCGACCTAGGCCAGTGGCTGGCGACGTCGGTGGTGGCCATCGTGCTGATCGCCCTGGGGGTGGTGATCGCCACCAAGCATCCCCTTGGCGCCTTTGAAGGCGGACCGTTCCGGTTGCTGCTCCTGCTCATGGTGCTGGCCGGATCGGTGGGAGCGCTGGTGGCCCTGGGCCGCGTCAAACAGCCGCTGTACCGGGCCACCTTTGCGTTGCTCTGCTGGGCGGGCGTGCTCGCCCTGGGGATGCAGCCGGAGGTGTTCCGCCTCAGCGACAACCCCTTCACCCTCCCTTTCTGGCAATCGCACTTCTGGGGCGGGGCCGGCCTCACCGGGCTGATGCTGTTCTCGGTGGCCTGCCGCCCCGAGATCCACAAGCACCTGCGCTGGCGGCGGTGGCACCTCAGTGCCAATGTGCTGGCGGCCCTGATCTTCCTGGCCCAGGGGATCAGCGGGCCCCGGGATCTGCTCGAGATTCCGCTCGGCTGGCAGAAGCCGGCCGTCTACGCCTGTGATTTCCAGGCCCAGCGCTGTCCCACCCCCGTGCCTTTGGCCGCTCCTTAAGGATTCATCCCGACCGCCGGATTCATGTCCTTCCGTTCGCCGGCTCCTTCGATGGCCCGCCGCCGCCATTGGCAGTCCCTGGGTGTTCAGCACAGCCCCTGGCAACGGCTCTGGCGTCAGCCGGTGTCGATGGTGATGCGCATGCCCTGGCCGCTGTTCTTCCTGGCGATGACCGGGCTGTATCTGGCCGAATTGGTGGTGTTCACCCTGGCCTTTCAGCTGGATGCCGGCCACCTGGAGGGCATGGGGGCGATGGGCCTGCCCGCCAGCCTGGTCTTTGCCCTGCAGAACCTGTTCAGCGCCAGCTTCCGCGCCGCCGAGTTGACGTCGGGCTATGGCCTCGCCGTGGCGGCCATCGAACGGCTGGTGGGTCTGCTCACCAACGCGATGGTGACTGGCCTGTTCTTCCTGCGCTTCACCCGGGTGGACGCGCCGCTCACCTTCAGCCGGGCCCTTTGCCTGAGCTCCTGGTCCGGCGGGCACCTCAGCTGCCGCTTCGTCACCACAGATCCCAGCCACTGGCTGAAGGTGTCCTACGGGATGTTCCTCTTCCAGGATGAGGAAATCGAACCTGGGGTAGTGCAGCGGCGGGTCGAGGCCCTGCCGGTGCTCAACGGCCAGACCCCCCAGCTGCAGGTCACGGCGGTGATCAGCCACCGGCTCTCGCCGGACAGCCCGCTGCGGCGGCTGGGCCTGGATGGGCTGCAGCGGGCCAATGGGCTGCTGATGGTGCAGGTGGAGGGCACCGACGCGGTGACGGGAGCCCCGCTGCTGCAGATCAACGCTTACCGCCCCGACGACATCCGCGTGGGCGAGGTGTTCGCCGATCTGGTCAGCCTTGACGCCTCCGGGCGCCGCCAGGTGGACCTCGACGCCCTCGATCGCACCCGCCCTCACCCATGACCCTGCTGCTCTTGGCCTATCTGGGGGTGCGCTCACCCTGCTGAGTGCCTGCATCCTTCCAGTGCTCCCCTTCGTGTTCGCCCGCGCGGGCGAGCCGTTCCTGACCCATGGCCTGCCCCTGCTGGGGCATGGCGTTGAGCTTTGCGTCCGTCGGGTCGCTCGCCGCCGTGGCCGGCGGCTGGGCCGTCCAGGCCAGTCAGTTCGGGCGTGCCGCGGCGCTGTTGCTGATGGCGCTGTTCGGGCTGTCGCTGCTGTTTCCTGCCCTGGCTGAGCGCCTGGGTCGGCCCCTGGTCCGGCTGGGGGAGCGCCTGTCGTGGCATGCAGAGGCGGGGGCAGCCCCGGGCGCCCGGTGGGCTCCTCGCTGCTGCTCGGTGTAGCTGTGGGTCTGCTCTGGGCCCCCTGCGCCGGTCCGATCCTGGGCCTGATCCTCACCGGTGCCGTGGTCGGGGGTGCCGGCGTCCGGACGCCCCTGCTGCTGCTCGCCTACGGCCTCGGTGCCGCCAGCTCCCTGGCCCTGGTGCTGCTGGCCGGCGGGAGGCTGGCGGCGGCCCTGAGGCGCACGGCGGCGGCCACCGCCTGGATCCGCCGCGGCCTGGGCGGTGCCGTGCTGGTGGCCGTGGGCGTGATCGCCCTGGGGCTGGAGCAGGCCTCGCTGGCCCGCTTTGCGTTTGCCGACACGGGTGCTTTGGAGCGGGCGCTGCTGGCACAGGTTCAGCCCGCTGGCAGTAGCCCGAAGCCGGCTGGAACCGCCAGCAACCTGCCGGTGCTGGGCACCCTGCCACCCTTTCCGAAGGGGTCCGCCTGGCTCCATTCCCCGCCGCTGAGCCGCGATCAGCTCTGGGGCAAGGTGGTGCTGATCGACATCTGGACCTATTCCTGCATCAACTGCGTGCGCACGCTGCCCCATGTTCGGGCCTGGGCGCAGAAGTACAAGGACCACGGTCTTGTCGTGATCGGTGTGCACACGCCGGAATTTGCCTTCGAGCGCGACCTTGCCAACGTGCGGGAGGCCTCGAAGCGTCTTGGGGTGAGCTATCCGGTGGTGATCGACAACGACTACGCGATCTGGAAGGCGTTCAACAACAACTACTGGCCCGCCTTCTATTTCATCGACGCCCAGGGGCGCATCCGCGCCACCCACTTCGGAGAAGGCGCCTACGACAGATCGGAGCGGATCCTCCAGAGCCTGCTGCGGGAGGCCGGCCAGACCAACATTCCGGGCGGTCTGGTGCAGCCCTGGGCCCGCTGAGGCTGCCGCGAGGTTCGGGGGCTTCGCCATGATCGGTTGATGCAGGATTCATCCCCCGGCTCAGCCACCTCAACCCCCGCGGCGAGGTGCACATGGTGGAGGTGGGCGATCGCCCCGCCACCGACCGCCGCGCCGTGGCCGAGGGGTTCATCGCGATCGCAGCGCCGGTGCTGGAGTCGATCCTCTCGGGTACCGCCGCCAAGGGCGATGTGCTGGCGGTGGCGCGGGTGGCGGCGATCCAGGCGGCCAAGCGCACCTGGGAGCTGATCCCCTCTGCCACCCGATTGCCCTGACCGGCCTTGAGGTGCGGATCGAACCCGCAGGCGATGGCTCCGGCCTGCGCCTGGAGGCCACGGCCCGCACCACCGGTCCCACGGGGGTGGAAATGGAGGCGCTCACCGCTGTGCAGGTGGGTCTGCTCACCCTCTACGACATGGTCAAATCCGCCGATCCGGCGATGACGATCGGACCCGTGCGGTTGCTGCGCAAGGAGGGTGGTCGCCATGGGGTGTGGGTGTCCCCCAGCAGCGCTCCAGCGGAACCCTTCCCCGCCGAGGGTCTGCCCCTCGAAGAGGCGCGCCGTCTCATTCTCGAAGCCCTTCAGCCCCTGGGCGGCAGCGAGAACCTGCCCCTGGCGGAGGTGCTGGGCCGGGTGAGCGCCGAGCCCGCGCTCGCCCGCGAGGCGGTGCCGGGGTTCAGGGCTTCGATCATGGATGGCTATGCCCTGGCCGATGCCGGGGTGCCGGAGTTGGGGCAGAGCTGGCGCCTGGTGGGGCGCTCGGCCCCGGGGGCTCCCTATGAAGGCGTTTTGGCGGCGGGGGAGGCGATCCGTATCCTCACCGGTGCGCCCTTGCCGGAGGGGGGAACAGGGTGTTGCCCCAGGAGCTGGTGGAGCGGGAGGAGTCCAGCCTCCTGCGTCTGGGCCGCCCGGCGGGGCCGAACCCCTGGATCCGCGCCGCCGACGAGGAGGCCTCAGCAGGCCAGGAGCTGCTGGCGGCGGGGGAGCGGCTCGGGGTGGCCGACCTGGCGCGTCTGGCCAGTTGTGGTGTGGGGGAGTTGGCGGTGCGTCCCCGCCCCCGGATCGGTCTGCTGATCAGCGGCGATGAGCTGGTGGCGCCAGGGAAGCTCCGTGCGCCCGGTTGCATTTGGGAGAGCAACGGCACCCTGCTGGAAGCCCTGCTGGCGCGGCTGGGCTACGGCGTCAGCGAACGGCGCGTGGAGGCTGATGACCCTGGCGCCCTGCGCCAGGCCCTGATCGAGCTGGCGGCAGGCTGTGATGTGGTGGTGAGTACCGGCGGCGTGTCGGCGGGCGACAGCGACTGGATGCGTGCCCTGGTGGCGGAGCTGGGGGAGGTGGCCTTCTGGAAGCTGTTCCTCAAGCCGGGCCGCCCCTTCGCCTGGGGCCGGGTACAGGACCGGCCGTTCTTTGGTCTTCCGGGCAACCCCGTGGCGGCGGCGATCACGGCGTTGCAGCTGCTCTGGCCGGCACTGCAGCGGCTGGAGGGGGCCGAGATTAAGCTCTTGCCGCGGCTGAAGGTGCACCTGGCAGCGGATCTCAACCGCGGCCCCGGCCGCCCGGAGCTGGCCCGGCGCGGCTGCAGGTGGGAGCCGATGGGGCCTTGCTGGCGCTGGTGGAGGGCAGCCAGGCCTCCTCGCGGCTGGGTTCGCTGCAGGGGGCGGACTTGCTGCTCGAGATCCCCGCCGAAGCGGGAAACCTGGCGGCTGGTACGGAACTGTGGGCCCAGCTGCTGCGGCTGCCGATCCTTTAGGAGCCGTTCAGAACGGCGTGTTGCCCTCCACCCAGGTGCCCACGCCACCGCTCCATTCCCGTTTCCAGAACGGCGCCTCGTGCTTGAGCGCCTCCAGCAGCTCCTGGGCGCAGCGCTGGGCGGGGCCGCGGCGGTCGGCCGCCACAGCGACCAGGACGATCGCTTCCACCGGGTCGCACCCGCCCGACGCGGTGGGCCAGGCGCACACGGCTCACCCCGTGGCGCTCCGCCAGCTCCTGGGCCAGGTCCTGCAGGCGCCGTTCGCTCATCCCCGGGTAGTGCTCCAGCTCCAACGCCTCCAGGGCCGTGCCATCGGCGCCCACAGGTCGCACGCGGCCGATGAAGTGGCTCTCGGCTGCCGCCAGGGGCGCCAGGGCCGAGGCGGCGAGCTGCCAGGCCGCCAGCAGCTCCAGGGGCATGAACGGCTCCGGGTGCAGGCTGATCAGCAGCTCGGCGGGGAGGTCCATCAGCCGCCGCTGATCGGGGGCAGGAAGGCCAGCTCATCGCCGGCCCTGAGCCGCGCATCGGCGGCGGCGAACTGCTGGTTGATGGCGACCCGCAGCGGGGCGGGCAGCGGGCTCGGCCCGAGCCCCAGCCGCTCCCAGATCTCGGCGGCGCTGACGACACCCTCCCCCAGGGGCACGGTCCGCTCGCCCCAGCCGGCCTGCTCCCGCAGCCGCGCGAACAGACGCACGGTGATGGTGGGGGTGGCCTCGGGGGCGGTCATCACGGCGGGGTAGCTCCGATGAGCCTGGCACCTCCCGCCCGACGCCGGTAAGACTTCCGGTCGCCCGTGTCTAGGGTCGGGCTTCCATCTGACGCTGTCTCCGTGGGCCTTGCGATCGCCCTGCTCACCATCTCCGATCGCCGCAGCGCCGATCCTGAGCTGGCCGATCCCTCCGGCGATGCCCTCGAGCAGCGCCTGGGCGCGGCGGGCCATCAACTGCTGGAGCGTTGCCGTGTTCCCGACGATCGCTACCGGGTGCGCGCCGAGCTCAGCCGCTGGATCGCCGATCCTGCCGTGCAGGTGGTGATCACCAGCGGCGGCACCGGCCTCACCGGCCGCGACGGCACCCCGGAGGCGGTGGCGCCCCTGCTCGACAAGACGATCGAGGGCTTCGGCGAACTGTTCCGGGTGCTGTCGTTTGAGACCATCGGCACCAGCAGCCTGCAGAGCCGCTGCCTCGCCGGGGTGGCCAACGGCACGGTGATCTTCGTGTTGCCCGGCTCCCTCGATGCCGTCACAACGGCCTGGGATCGCCTGATTGGCGCCCAGCTGGAGGCCACCACCGCCCCCTGCAACCTGGTGCAGCTGCTGCCAAGGTTGCGCGAATCGCCGCACCTACCGGCCTGATCACCGATGGAGCCTTCCACCTGGCTGCTAGCGGCCCTGGCCACCGTGGCCTTTCTCTATGCCGGCGTCGGCCATGCCGGCGCCTCCGGCTACATCGCCGTGCTGGCTCTGGCGGGATTCGCCGCCGCTGAGATCCGCCCCCTGGCGCTGGTGCTCAACGTGCTGGTGGCGGGCCTGGCCAGCTGGCAGTTCATCGGCGCCGGCCACTTTCGCCGCGCGGTGTTTCTGCCCCTGGCGCTGGCCTCGGTGCCGGCCGCCCTGGTGGGAGGGATGGTGGCCCTGCCGGGCCCCTTGCTGCAACGGCTGATCGGCGTGGTCTTGCTCCTCTCCGCCTGGCGGTTGCTGCGGCCCGCGCTGCCGGAACCGTCCGCCGCCGCCGTGCCGGGGCCGTTGGGTTTGGGGCTCACCGGCGGCCTGCTCGGTCTGCTGGCTGGCCTCACCGGCACCGGAGGCGGCATCTTCCTCACGCCGTTGATGATCCTGCGCGGCTGGCTGGCGCCCCGCCAGGCGGCGGCGATCTCGGCGCCCTTCATCCTGGTCAACTCCCTGGCGGGGCTGACGGGTTTGTTGATCGCCAGGGGGCCCGCCGCGCTGCCTTCCCTTGCCCTGGTGGGGCCGATGGCCCTGGCGGTGGCGCTGGCCGGGGCCCTGGGGGCCTACGGCGGCAGCCGGCGCTTCAGCCCCTCTGGATCCGGCGCCTATTGGCGCTGGTGCTGGTGGTGGCCAGCGGCAAGTTGCTGGGCCTGGGGGGATGAACGGGGCGGGGCCCGGGCTCAGAGCCCGGCGAACCACTCGTAGCCCTGGTCTTCCCAGGTGCCGCGTCGCTCCCCCAGGGTCGCCGTCACCCGCAGGCCGGTCACCCACTTGCTCTGCTTGTACCCCAGCTTGATCGGCGCGGCCAATCGCACTGGGGCGCCGTTCGGAGCCGGCAGGGGGGCCCCGTTCATGTGGGTGGCCAGCAGGGTCTGGGGGTGCAGGGCCGAGGCCAGATCCCAGCTTTCGAAGTAGCTGTCGGCCGAATCAATCAGCACATAGCCGCCCAGGGGCGAAAGCTCCGCCAGCCGCAGCACGTCCGCCAGGCGCACCCCCGACCAGGCCACCACCGCGGACCAGCCCTCCACACACACGTGGCGCATCACTGAGGTGTGCTGGGGCAGGGCGGCAAGGTCGGTCAGATCAAGGTTCAAGGGACGGCCCACCAGTCCCTTCACCTGGAGGCGGTAGCGCTTTGGATCAAGGCGGGGTGTGCCGTTGAAGCTGTTCACCAGCAGCGCGGCTGGCTCCACCTGATCGGGCCTGAATTCCGGCACCTTCCCCTGGCCCTGGAGCAAGGCTTCGAGGCGTTCGTTCAGGGGCTGGGTGCCGTTGCCCACCGCTTCGCTGACGCCGTTCAGGGCGCAGCCCCCCAGCAGCAGAGACGAACTGCCTCCGAGGCCCAGGCCGAGGAGCTGACGCCGGTTCACAGGGTCATGGCCCGCAGCAGTCGCAGGCCGCCGACACGCCAGCTCAACACCACGTGCGCCAGCACCAGCAGGACCATGGCCGGGATCGTGGCCAGGTGGCTCACCCGCAGCGCCTGCCAACTGCTCACCCCGAGCGGTTCAGCCAGGGCAAACAGGCTGGTGAGCCACCAGAACTGCGCCGGTTTGTACATCGCCAGACCACTGATCAGACTGAAGGCCAGCACGATCAGCATCAGGGTGTAGACGATCCGGTGGGCCGAGAGCCGCCGCCGTGGCGCACTGGCGCTGGCCTTCAGAGCGGTGAGATCACCGAGTTCCCCCAGGCGCCGGCGGCGGCGCTGGATCAGCAGGGCCAGCCAGAGGCCCAGGTTCAACGCATAGAGGCCCATGAAGCCGAAGTGCCAGTCGCGGCCCCCCGACAGCCAGCCGCCGAGGGTGAACAGATCCGGCACGGTGGCGCCTCCCCGGCCCCCGAAGACGGGGTTGGCGTTGTAAATCTGCAGGCCGCTGGCGGCCATCACCAACAGCACCACCAGGTTGAAGCCGTGGAAGGCCCGGGTCCAGAGCGGGTGGTGGGGCTGGCGGGCGGACGTGTGGGCCATCTCAGAGCGCCATCGCCGGATACAGCGCCCGCAGCCGCGCCAGCTTCGGCTGGTCGTGGACCACGATGTAGGGGTGGAAGGGGTTCCGTGCCATGAAGTTCTGGTGGTAGGCCTCGGCGGGGTAGAAGGCCTGCAGGGGCACCACCTGGGTGACGATCGGCTGTGGGAAGCGGCGGGCGCGGCTGAGCTGGTTGATCGTCTCGACGGCCGTGCGTTGTTGCTCCGGGTTGGCGGTGAAGATCGCTGAGCGGTACTGGGGGCCCTGGTCGGGCCCCTGGCGGTTGAGCTGGGTCGGATCGTGGGCGACCTTGAAGTAGATCGTCAGCAATTGACCGTAGGAGACCCGCCGGGGATCAAAGCGGATCCGAACCGCCTCGGCATGGCCGCTGCGGCCGCTGCTGACCGTGTCGTAGCTGGCCTCCGAGCGGCTCCCGCCGGCGTAGCCGGACACCACCTCGCGCACTCCCTTGACGTGCTCGAACACGCCCTCCACCCCCAGAAGCAGCCCCCGCCAGCACGGCGGTCTGCAGGGGTGGTGGTGGGGCCGCCGCCGCCCTTGCGGCGCCCAGGGAAAGTGGCATCAGGGCGAAGAGGGCCGTCAGCAGGGCGGAGAGGTGCGGACCCATGGCAGGTGCGGGGCGTGATGCAGGGAATACCGGTGAACGCCCGGATCGGATGGGGGAATCCTCGACCGGTTGGAGGGCGGACGCCGTAGCTTGAATCTTCGCTCTGGCGGCCGATGGCTGACCCCGGCTCCAGTCCCGATTCCTCCACCCCGGCCATGGGCGGCGGCTGGCCTGTGATCGACGGCTGGGCCCGGGCCACTCTTTCGCCCCGCGGCCCCCTGCTCTGGCAGACGCTGCTGCACAAGAGCGCCTGCCTCTCCTGTGCCTGGGGCACCGGCGGCCAGAACGGTGGCTTTGTCGATGAACTGGGTGAGCCGCTGCAGCGCTGCCTCAAGAGCGTCGAGGCGATCAGCGCCGAACTGCAGGCGGCGGTGCCGGAATCCGTCTTCTCAGGCCGCAGCGTCAGCGAGCTCCAGCGCCTGAGCTCCCTGGAGGCCGACCGGCTCGGCCGGCTCAGCCATCCGCTGATCCTGCGCGAGGGCCGCAGCCACTACGAGCGCCTCGGCTGGGACGACGTCTTCGAACTGGCCGAGGCCGCCTTCCGCGTGCCGCCGGAGCGGCTGGCCTCCTACAGCTCCGGCCGCTCCTCCAACGAGGCCGCCTACCTGCTGCAGTTGCTGGTGCGCGCGCTGGGCTCCAGCAACCTCGCCGACTGCTCCGACCTCTGCCACGCCCCCTCCACCGTGGGGCTGGGCGAGGTGTTCGGCTCGGGCACCTCGATGGTGAGCCTCGAGAGCCTGCAGCAGGCTGATTGCGTGGTGCTGGTGGGATCCAATGCGCCGGCGAACCACCCGCGGCTGATGAACGAGCTGATCCGCCTGCGGGAGCGAGGCGGCTCCGTGATCGTGATCAATCCGGTGCTGGAGGTGGGCCTGCTCAAGTTCGGCTCTCCGGCCTTCCCGATCAAATCAATGCTGCAGGGATCGGCGATCGCCTCGCTGTTCCTGCAGCCGATTCCCGGCAGCGATACAGCCGTTTTCCTGGGGATCCAGAAGGCCCTGCTGGAGGCCCACCAGGTGCGCCACGATTTCCTCGCCGCCCACACTGAAGGCTCCGAGGCGGTGCTGGAGCAGCTGCGTTCCACCCCCTGGGAGGCGATCACCGCCTGCTGCGGCCTCAGCCGAGAGGAGCTCGAGCACACCTCCGCCGTGATCGCCCGGGCCAGGGGTGTGGTGTTCGCCTGGGCAATGGGCATCACCCACCACGCCAACGGCACCGCCAACGTGCACGCCATCGCCAACACGGCGCTGCTGAGCGGCAATGTGGCCAAGCCTGGGGCGGGCACGATGCCGATCCGCGGCCACTCCAACGTGCAGGGCTTCGGCTCGATGGGCGTGACCGTGAAGCTCCGCGCCGAGATGCAGCAGGCGCTTGAGCAGCTGCTGGGCCGGCCCCTGAGCCGTGTGCCTGGCTACGACACCCGCGCCCTGATCGAGGCGGCCGAAGCCGGTGCCGTCGACACACTCCTCTGCCTGGGCGGCAACCTCTGGGGCGCCAACCCGGATTCGGCCCAGGCGAGGCTCGCCCTAGGGCGGATCGACACCGTGATGTATCTGGCCACCAAACCCAACCAGGGCCACTTCCACGGGCTAGGGGCGAAGCGCACCCTGGTGCTGCCGGTGTTCAACCGCTTCGAGACGCCGCACCGCACCACCACCGAAGCGGGCAACAACTTCGTGCGCCTCAACGAACCCGGCAGCACCCACCTCAAACGCGCCGATCTGATCAGCGAGGTTGGTTTCCTTTCCACCTTGGCGGCCCGGTTACTGGGCTGCGATCCCGTGGATTGGCCCCAGCTCCAGGATCCGGTGTATGTGCGCCAGCTGATCGCCCGCACGGTGCCGGGTTATGGCCCGATCGCCAACATCGATGCAACGAGGCGGGAATTCAGTGTGCAGGGGCGGCTGTTCAGCGAGCCGACGTTCCCCACGCCATCCGGGAAAGCGCGGATGGAACCCACACCCCTGCCGCAGCTGGCGTTGCCCGAGCCGGCCCACTTCGGCGGCCTGGCGCCGGACGACACGGGGCTGGTGCTGGCGTTGATCACGGCGCGCAGCTACTCCCAGCACAACACCGTTGTGTACAAGGAGGGCGACGCCTACCGGGGCATGTCCCATCGCAACACGATCCTGATGAACCGCGCCGATCTGACGCGCTCCGGTCTGCGCGCCCACCAGCGGGTGACGGTGCAGGGGGAGGCCGGAGCCCTGGAGAACGTGGAGATCATCCCCGGCGAGATCCGCGAGGGGGCGGCGCTGATGTTCTATCCGGAGGTGAACGCGATCGTCAGGGCCCAGATCGATCCCCGCAGCGGTACCCCGGCGTTCAAGCGGGTGCCGGTGCTGGTGCGGGGGCCTTGGCGGCAAACCGTGTCGGCTGAACGGCAGCGGCTCGTCGCTGACGACCTCCGTGAAGCCCGCTGGCGCCGCTGGGGGCCCTACCTCAGCGATCGCCAGTGGGGAACGGTGCGGGAGGACTACAGCGGCGATGGCGAGGCCTGGAACCACTTCCCCTTCGACCAGGCCCGCTCGCGTGCCTACCGCTGGGGGAGGACGGCCTGCTGGGCCTCTGCGACAACCACCAGCGCCTCTGTTTCTCCTTCGCCCTCTGGAATGGCCTGGACCCCTTCCTCAAGGAACGGCTCTTCGGTCTGAGTGGCCCCCAGGGCAACCACGGGGAGGACGTCAAGGAGATCTACTTCCACCGCGACAGCACCCCCAGCCATAGCTACATGAAGGGGCTGTACCGCTACCCCCATGGCCGCTTTCCCTATGAGGAGCTGATCGCGGAGAACGGCCGCCGGGGCCGCGACGCTCCTGAATACGAACTGCTCGACACCGGCATCTTCGCGGGCGATCGCTTCTGCGACGTCCAGGTGGAGTATGCCAAGCAATCCCCGGACGACATCCTGATCCGTCTCAGCGTCACCAACCGCGGCCCCGATCCCCACACCCTTCACCTGCTGCCCACCCTCTGGTTTCGCAACACCTGGAGTTGGGGAGGCGATGAAGCGCGCCCTTCGATCCGGCCCGACGCGCCGTTTGTCGCAGCCTCCGCTCCTGATGCCACACCCTGGCTCAGCCTGGTCGCGAGCCACCCTGCCATGGGGGAGTTCTGGCTGCATGCCGAAGCGCTGGTCGCTGCCCCTGATGGGTCCATGGGCGCGCAGCCCGGGCTGCTGGTCACCGACAACGAGACCAACGCCAGACGACTCTTCGGTGCGGACAACCCCAGCCCCTTCGTCAAGGACGGCATCAACAACTGCGTGGTGGAGGGCGAGAGGGGGCGGTGCATCCGCAAGGCATCGGCACCAAGGCGTCCCTGCACTACGTCCTGCCCCTGGCGGCGGGGAAACCCGGGTGCTGAAGTTGCGGCTCGTGAATCGCCGGCTTCCGGTCGATCCCCTCGGCGACGGATTCGATGCGATCTTTCGGGCACGCCTGCAGGAGGCCGACGCCTTTTACGGCGAGCTGATCCCGGCTTCCTTGTCGCACCCTCTGCGCGACCTCCAGCGCCAGGCCTTTGCCGGGCTGCTCTGGAGCAAGCAGACCTACCTCTATGTGATCCGCGACTGGCTCGAGGGGGATCCGGCCACGCCGCCGCCACCGGGGCACCGGCTCGGCCGCAACCATCAGTGGCAGCACTTCCACGCCGACGACGTTCTGTCGATGCCCGACAAATGGGAGTACCCCTGGTTCGCCGCCTGGGATCTGGCCTTCCACTGCGTGCCCATCGCCCTGGTGGATCCCGGCTTCGCCAAATCCCAGCTCGATCTGTTGACGCGGGAGTGGTACATGCATCCCAACGGCCAGCTGCCCGCCTACGAATGGGCCTTCGACGACGTCAATCCGCCTGTCCACGCCTGGGCCACGTGGCAGGTGTACAGCATGGAGAAGCGGGCTACCGGCACAGGTGATCGACCTTTTCTAGAGCGGGTGTTCCAGAAGCTGCTGCTCAATTTCACCTGGTGGGTGAACCGCAAGGATGCAGAGGGCAACAACATCTTTCAGGGAGGTTTCCTTGGACTCGACAACATCGGCGTGTTCGATCGAAGCGCGCCTCTGCCCACTGGGGGCTTCATCGAGCAGGCCGATGGCACCAGCTGGATGGGCATGTTCTGTCTCAACATGCTCACCATTTCTCTCGAGCTGGCGCTGGAAAATCCCGTCTACGAGGACATGGCGACGAAGTTCTTCGAGCATTTCCTCTACATCGCCGCGGCGATGAATCCCATCGGCAGTGGTGGCAACCGGCTCTGGGACGATGGGGACGGCTTCTTCTACGACGTGCTGCATCTGCCGGACGGCAGCCGCCTGCCCCTGAAGATTCGCTCGATGGTGGGGCTGATTCCCCTCTTCGCCACAGCGATCCTGGAGCCCGATGTGCTTGAGCGACTACCGAAGTTCAAGGAGCGGCTGGAGTGGTTCATCCGTCACCGGCCTGATCTCAAGGTCAACGTGGCCTGCATGGAGACCCGGGGGCAGAAGGCCCGCCGCCTGCTCGCCCTCACCTACCTCAGCCCCAACCGCTTCGTGGCGCAGGATCGCTTCCGCCGCATCCTGAATCGCCTCCTCGATCCCGCCGAATTCCTCAGCGATCACGGCATCCGCTCCCTCTCCCGCCACCACGCCGAGCACCCTTACGTCTTCTCCTTCGAAGGCCACGAGCACCGGGTCGGATACGAGCCGGCGGAGTCGCGTTCCGGCCTGTTCGGGGGCAATTCGAATTGGCGCGGCCCGGTGTGGTTTCCGGTCAACTACCTGCTGATCGAGGCCCTTCACCAGTTCCATCAATACGCCGGTGACGACTTCCAGGTGGAATGTCCCACCGGTTCCGGACGCTGGATGAGTCTCCAGCAGGCCGCCGACCTGATCACAGACCGGTTGATCGCCCTTTTTCTGCCCGGTGCCAATGGTCCTGCACCGGCCTACGGCGCCTCCGCCGCCTTCCTCAGCGATGCAGATGGACAGCCCCTGCATCTGTTCAATGAGTATTTCCATGGCGACGACGGCACCGGTCTGGGCGCGAGCCACCAGACGGGCTGGACCGGCCTGGTGGCCCAGCTGATCCAGGACCGAGCCCGGTCACGGGCCCCTTCTTGATGGCGGTGGCCTGACTCCCGGGCTAGGCAGAAGTGGATCGCTGGAGACCCATGGATGTTCCTTGAAGTGATGGCTGATTTCTTTGATGAAGGCATCGACCCGGGCCGCAACGAAGCGATCGCGTCGGTGCAGCGCGTGGATCGGCAATGGTTTGGGCTGGTAGGCCTCAAGAACAACCCGCAGCCGATCGGATTCGATCTCCTCGCCAAAGAGCCAGACGGGACAGACGCCAATCCCCATGCCGGCCAGAACGGCCTCCCTGATCACCGAGGAGTTGTCGGTTCTGAAGTTCCCCCCGACGCTCACCCGTAGGGGCCCGTGGAGGGGATGGTCAAAATGCCAGTCGTTCAGCGTCGTATGACGGCTGAAGATGAGGCAATTGTGTTTGAGGAGGTCATCGGGAGTCTGGGGAACGGGTCGCTCGGCGAAATAGGTGGCGGCCGCCACGGTGACGCGCCGGGTGATGCCGATGGGATAGGCGATCAGGGATGGATCGCGGATCTCTCCGATCCGAATGGCCACATCCACGGCCTCTTCCACCAGATCAACAAAGGCGTCGCTGAGCTTCAGATCCAGCTGAAGTCCTGGATGGCGCTCCAGGAACGACCGCACAAAAGGCATGACCTCCTGCTGGCCGAACGCCACCGGGCAGCTCACGCGTAGGAAGCCCTCCAATCGGTTGCGCTGACCGACGCTGGCCGTTGCCGCTGCCAGGGCATCCAATGCCGGCTGGCAATGGGCGAAGAACCGCTCCCCTTCGGGGGTCAGGCTCAAGCGGCGGGTGGAGCGGCGCAGCAGTTGCACGTCGAGGTTGCGCTCCAAGCTGGCGATCTGCTTGCTCACGGTGGGCTGGGACGTGCCCAGCTCCCTGGAGGCGGCCGAAAAGCTCCCCAGCTCCACCACCCGAACGAAGACCTGGAGCAGGGTCAGCCGATCCACGGTTCAATCATTCGCCAATGGAATGAATCCTAGTCTCATTGGCCCTCTTCTCAAATCCATGGGAATGGAACAGGCTTTGGGCTGACCACTCATCCCAGCGATCCATGGAGCTTTCGAACACCAGCGCCCTCGTGACCGGTGCCAACCGCGGCATCGGACGTGCCTTCGTCGAGGCCCTGCTCGAGGGCGGCGTGCGCCGCATCTATGCGACAGCACGCTCCCTGGAGAGCCTGCAAGAGCTTGTGACCCTCGCCCCGGAGCGCATCCTGCCGCTTGCCCTGGATATCACTCAGATCGACCAGGTTCAGAAGGTCGCCGCCATCGCTGGAGACATCTCCGTATTGATCAACAACGCCGGGGTGCTCGGCTCAGGCGGTTTGTTCACCTCCTCCAGTGTCCAGACGGCCCACTGGGAAATGGAAACGAACTACTTCGGCACGTTGACGATGGTGAGGGCCTTCGCGCCGATCCTCAAGGCCAACGGCGGCGGCGCGATCGTCAACATGATGTCTGTGGTTGCGCTCGCCAATGCACCGCTGTTCAGCTCCTACAGCGCCTCCAAGGCCGCCCTCCATTCGTTGACCCAGGGCATCCGCGCTGAACTGGCCGCCCAGGGCACCCTTGTGGTCGGGGTCTACCCCGGGCCGGTGGATACGGCGATGGCCGAGGGTCTGCCCGTGGAGAAGGTCGCCCCGATCGATGTGGCCAAAGCCTCCCTGGAGGCGATCCTTACCGGTCAAGAGGTGGTGCTGCCTGATCCCGTTTCGCAGCAATCCTTCCAGGAGTTGCTGGCTCCGCTCAAAGCCCTGGAGCTGCAATTCGGTGGCTGGATGCCCGGTTGAGCGCCTGGGCCTCTGGCCAGGGATTCTGCCGACACATCCAGCGGGGGTCGTGAAATCCCATCAGCTGTTCCTTCAACGGTCGGGTTGGTGCGGCGAAGGTTCGCGAACGGGATGCTGAGCCTGGAGCCGCTCGTGCTCAAGGACCGCGATGCGCTCCCGCAAAGGCCGTTCCCGCGCCTCCAGCTCCGCCGCCGTGTAACGGGGGTGATGAATTGCGGGCAGTTCCAGTCGAAGGCCTCCACCTGGATGCGGAAGAGGCGCTCAGGTTCACCGGCCTCGGGCTCATCCAGCCACAGCCGTTGCCGCAGAGCTGGATCGCCTTCGAGTGAAACGACCGCGGCCTCGCCGTCAATCTTCAGTCTCCGCCTGGCGCCGTAATCCATCAGGAACAGGGCCACCCGCGGATCGCGCCGGAGGTGTCCCGTGGTGAGCAGCTGCCGGTTGCCGCCGTAATCGGCGAAACCAAGGGTGTGGTCATCCAGCACCTTCAGAAAGCCCACCGGGCCACCGCGGTGCTGGAGGTAGGGCGCGCCCGTCTCGGTGAGGCTGGCCAGGTAGAAGCTGTCGCGAGCTTGGATGAAGGCGGTTTCCTTCGCTCCGAGCCGATCGGACTCGGGGGCCGGTGGTACCGCCTGGCTCTGCCCGTAGGCCTGGCGCTGGGCCTCCCCTACGGCGGGGGTGAGATGGCGATGCAGGTAGTGCTGGGTCATCGGTGGATGCTCCGCTTAGGCCTTCAGGCCCGCCATCGGTTTGTAGCCCGGCAGCGCTTGAATCCGTCCGATCCAGGCACGAACGTTGGGATAGGGAGCCAGATCGATACCCCCATCCCCAGCTAAGGCCACGTAGGGGAAAACGGCGATGTCGGCGATGGTGGGGCGATCCAGCTCCAGCCAGAGTCGATCGCTCAGGTGGCGCTCCAGCTGGTCGAGGATGAAGGCGGCCTTCTCCAAGGCGCGCTCGATCGGAAGGCTTGTGACCCCGAAGAGGTGGTGCAGACGGGCGCTCTCGGGGCCCTGCCTGACCTCCCCGGCGGCCGTGGAAAGCCAGCGCACCACCCTGGCCTGCGCAAGGGGCTCACTGGGGAGCCATTGGCCGTCGCCCTGGAGGGCCGCCAGGTAGTAGAGGATCGCCTGGGCATCGGAAAGGATGGTGTCGTCCGTTTCCAGAACGGGCACCTGGCCGAAGGGGTTGAGCGTCAGAAAGGGCTCCGACTTGTGCTCGCCCTGCATCAGATCGACGCGCACCCATTCGTAGGGAACCCCGAGAAGTTCGAGCAGCAGGCGCACCTTGTAGCTGTTGCCGGAGAGTTCGTGGCCGTAGAGACGAAGCATGGCAGTGAGGCGCGAAGGGGGGCAATGGCTGAGGCGAAGCCCCTGAAAAGAACAGGGGGCCGACCGCACAGTCCGACAGGAATTAGACAGATCGGTCTGTCTCTTCATATGTAGCAGACCGTTCTGTCTACTGTCTAGGCTTTGTTCACGACAGGAGCGCCATGACTGCCAGCGCCACCGCCAACCGGGCTTCCGCCAAGCGTGAGGCCCTGCTGAGCACGGCCCAGGAGCTCTTCTCGCGGCAGGGCTACAGGGCCGTGGGCATCGACACCCTGCTGGCCGAGGCCGGGGTGGCCAAAATGACGCTCTACAAGCAGTTCGGCTCAAAGGAGGAGCTGATCGCCGCCGTGCTGGAGCGCCTGGCCGGGGAGATCAGCGCGGCGCTCATCGCCCGGCTGGCGCACGCCGCGGGAGGGAGCCAAGGCCGGATCCTGGCGGTGTTCGACTGGCTGGCGGACTGGGTCCGCTCCCCCGATTTCCACGGTTGTCTGTTCATCAAGGCGGCCAGCGAGTACCCCGAGGCCACCGATCGCCCCCGCCAGGCCGCGGAGGCGTTCAAGGCAAGTTGCCGCGTGCTGTTGGAGGAGCAATGCCAGGAACTCGGGATCGCTGATCCCTCTCGCCTGGCCCGCCAGCTGCATCTCCTGCTCGAAGGCGCCCTTGTGCTGTCGTTCCTCGAGCGCGATCCCCGTGCGGCCCAGGCCGCACGGGAGGCGGCAGCGGTGCTGATCAACGCCGCGGCTCCCGGTTGAGAACCAACGCCCCGCCTTCGGTCTCAGCCCGCGCGCCGCTGGGTCTTGAGCAGCCGGCAGGCCAGCAGAAACCCGCCGCAGGCGACCAGTGAAACGGTGAGCACCTCTCCCCGCCCGGGGATCAGCAGCACGTAGCCCTTCCCCTTGGTGAGCGCCGCGAAGCTCGACACGCAGAACGGCATCAGGAACAGCCGCAGGGTCTGCCAGCGATCGGTCGGCGAAGCGACATCCCTGGAGACGCTGAGCATCAGGCCCACACCGATGATCACGCTGAGGCCCAGGGAGTTCAGCCACAGCAGGGGGTCGGGCTCGATCAGGGCGATGGCGCTGACCAGATACCAGATCAAATAGCACCAGAGCACCTGCTTGCCCGGGCGCAGCTTGGCGAAGTAGCGCAGCAGGGTCAACGGCGCTTAACCCCCGAGGTAGGCCATCTCGGCCCGTGGGGCCGCGGCTTGGGCGCTGCTCGCGACAAGTTGTCGCTCCTGGCGCTCCTCGCTGTAGCGATCGGTGCGCGCCTCCCAAAGGCCCCCCAGGGCGCCTGCCAGGCCAGTGGAATCGAGGGCGGGCCGCAGCCAGGGTTTCAGATCGGTGCCGCTGGTGGCGAACAGGCAGCCGTAGGCGATCCCATCGGCGGTGACGCGCAGGCGGTTGCAGTCGCCGCAGAAGGGGGCGCTGATCGAGGCCACCACGGCAACGTGCAACCCGCCATCGCGGTAACGCCAGCGGCTGGCGGTGCCGTGGGCGCTGCGGCCAACGGGTTCCAGGGGCCAGCGCTCACCGAGGCGGGCCACCATCTCTGCGGCGCTGAGCACCTGATCGGCTGACCAGCCGTTGCGATGGCCCACATCCATGAACTCGATCAGGCGCAGCTCCAGCCCCCGCTCCCGGGCCAGTTCCGCCAGGGGCAGCAGCTTTTCGCCGTTGCCGCCGCGGGTGAGCACAGCGTTGAGCTTGAGCGCCCCGGTGGCTGGATCAAAACCGGCGGCGCGTGCGTGCTCGATGGCCGCGAGCACCTTCTCCAGCACCACCGCTCCGGCGGCGGCCCCCGGTCAGCCCGGCCATGCGCGCGACGCTGGCGCCATCGCTGCCATCGAGGCTGAGGGTGATTCGCTCCAGGCCCGCCGCCTTGAGCGCATGGGCCCGTTCGGCGCTCAGCAGCACACCGTTGCTGGTGAGGGCGATCTCGCGCAGACGGCCGCGGCGATCGCCTTCGGCCCGTTGGCGCAGGGGTTGGAGGGCGGCAATCAGCGCTTCGAGCCCTGGATGCAGCAAGGGCTCACCACCGGTGAGTCGCAGGGTGTGCACCCCAAGGGATACGGCCGTCTCCACGAGCTGAACGCGCTCGCCCTGGCTGAGCAGCTCAGGTGGATCTTCCCCCTCCGGGCAGCAGTAGGGGCAGGCCAGGTTGCAGCGGGCCGTGAGCGAGAGGCGCAGCACCCCCAGGGGCCGGCCGAGCTGATCCAGTGGACCTTGCGCCATGGGGCGCAGGCTAGGGCCAGAGCGCGGCGGCGGTGGCGGGGTCGTTGGCGTTGCGCAGGGGGCGGCCGGCAGGGGCACGCTGCGGGCGCCCACCGCCTCCAGCCAGCCCTGCAGGCTGCGGCGGCCCAGGGCGAGGTGAGCCTCAAGCGACGCCCGGTGCTGTTGATCGGCGGGGTAGATCCCGAGCAGCGGCTGCAGGCGTTCGCCATCGTGGGCCACCAGCGGCTGCCCGGGGTCGCCGTGCGCTTCCTGGCAGAGGATGTCGAGGCTGGTGCGATCCAGCCAGGGCATGTCGACGGGACAGAGCAGCAACAGGGCGCCCGGGTGGTGCTCCATCAGCCGCCCCAGGGCCCGCAGGGGCCCTCCCAGGGGGCCGGTTCTTCAAGGGCCTCCAGGGGCACCGCCAGGGAGGGGGCGATGGCCCGGGCCAGCTCCAGATGGCTGGGGTGCCGGCTGAGCACGCTGATCGGGGCTTCGAGCTGGGCCAGCAACCGCAGGCTGCGCTCCAGCCAGCTGCCCCCTTCCGGGTGGGGCAGCAGGGCCTTGTCGCGGCCCATGCGGCAGCTCTCACCGCCACTGAGCAGGCAGGTCCGCAGGGCCGAGTCGCCAGCGTTCGCTTGGAGCTCTGACTCCATCAGATTGCCTTTCGCTGGGCAGAGCTTTCGATCACCTTTCCCCGTTGCATGGCGGATCGATCAGGCCGAATTCCTGGAGGGCCCGCGGCAGGTTGCGGTGCTCATGGCCTGGGTGGCTGAGTTTGACGAGGGCGAAGCGTTGCAGTTCATCGAGTGCCTCCCAATCCCGGAGGGTGATGGCGTTTTCGATCTGATCGCAGGCCAGCTGCAGGACCTCCGGAACGACGGCGGTTTGTTGCCAAAAGGTGGCCATGGCAGGCTCCAGGGGTTGGGCGGGTCCGTCCGGCATCGAGGCCGTGTGCTCCATCAGCCAGCCACGCAGCTCGGCCATCGCGGCGGGATCATCGGACCAGGCCAGAACGAGAGCACGCTCTTGGCCCTCGAGGGCATGCCAGTGGCTCAACTTGAGTTTCACCCCGGCCAGGTCGAGCTTGCGGCGCACCGCCATCGGCAGACAGCGCAGATCGCTCACGAAGTCCGATTCGAACCTGAAACAGTGGTTGTGGAGGCTGGGTTTCTGCGGAGTCATGGGATCAGATCCTGGCGCCTTCTTTCGCCGTTGCCGCTGCTCAGAAGGGTCCGGGACTGATCCAGACCCGCCTCCAGGCTGTTGCATCGATCAGCCAGCCACAGGAAGGTTCCCAGGTTCCAGGTGAGGGGCCTGGCCAGGGGTCCCTCGCCCACCAAGGCCGCCTTGGCCTGATCACCCCAGGCTTCGATCCCCTGCCAGCCCAGGTCTTCGCCGCCGAGTCCATGGCCCTGGGGATCGAGGATCAGACGCTCCACCTGGCCATGCCTGACCCGGGCGGCGATGCCGGAGCGGCTGGTGGGCAGGTCGGTGGAACCCTCCAGCCCCTTGATCGTCAACAGGTCGGTTTCGCCCGCTTCCGCCAGCGCCTCCCAGGCCCGCGGTTCGGTGGGTGGGTGGACGAAACCGCTCACCAGCAGATGCTCCCCCTGGTGCGGCGTCCAGAGCAGTTCCAGGCTGGCCACCGGTGGTCGCTTTCCGATCTCCACCCGCACCGGCAGCAGTCGTTCGGCGGCTGGGAAGTGATCGGGTTGGTGGGTGAGCGCCAGGTTGAAGCGGTCGAGCCGCGCCTGCACGGTCTCCAGCGTCAGCCCCCGCCATTCGATCCCGAGGGCGGCGAACAGCTCGGCCAGGGTGACGCCGTACTTGACCGGCATCGGACCGCCGCCGTGCAGCACCACAGGCTGGCCGCTGGCCGCCAGCAGCAGCGCCACCAGGGGCAACAGCGGCGCCGTGCGCTTTCGGCCGTCATAGGGGACGCCGAAGCAAAGGGCCCGCTGGCCTGACGTGCGCAACACGGGCCCTCGTGCCCTGTAGCTGTCAATCATGCCCGCCAGCTCCTGTGGCGCCGGCCTGCGGATGCGGTGGGCGATCAGAAACGCCCCAAGCTGGGCCTCGCTCGGAGCCCCTTGCAGCATCAGGTCGAGGGCTTCTTGGGCCTCGGCTCGGCTGAGCCCTGTGCTGGTGTGCTCCCCACTGCCGATCTTGCCGATCAGTTCCCGGAACCGCAGTCGCTCCGGACTCAGCGCGGCGGCCGGTAAGAGCTGGGGGCGCACCTCCATGGTTGCGGTCGGGGCAGAGGCCCGTGGATTCTGGGCATTCCCGCCGGTGGATGGTTGCCATCGGCCCCCGGCGGGTGGGACAGGGTGGCAGGGTGGGCAGAACTAGCGTCCAAGTCGGCCGTTGACCGACCTCCCCAGTCCATTACTGCTCGTGGTGCACGGCCGCGCCGGTGGGGAGATTCCTGAAGAGCTGCAGGCGCTGGCCGCGGCGGTGGAGGAGTCCCGTAAGAGCCCGGTGCGACTCCAGGCCCTCTCGGCGTGCGAACAGCCAGCCTTCCCGTCACCGGAGCAGCGGCTCTCGGGTCTCACCCTGGTGCCCCTGTTCCTGTTGCCCGGCCATCACGTGCGCCATGACATCAAGGTCATCGCCGCCGATTGGCGACGGCAGGGTCCCCTGCGGCGCCTGCCGTTCCTCGGGGCCTGGCCCCTCTGGCAGCGGGCCCTGGCGGAGGCGGGCGCCGAGGTGCGCGTGGCGGGACGTCAGCCGGTCTGGTGGCACCACCCGCTCGAAGGCCCCCTGGCCGCGCGCTATCTGCGCCACCTGGAGCGGGTGATCGAAGCCCCCTGTCGGCCCGCTGAGGGGGCTGATTCATACACTCAGGCCAGCCCCGCCAGGGACCAGGTGGCGCTGCCCCTGGCTCTGGCGGCCAACCGTCTCACCGATCAGCTCGGCCCACCTCTGTTGCAACGCCTCCGATTCCATCAGGTTCTGCTGCAACGGCTCGTTGCCCTGCCATGAGTGAGCCGATCCCCGGCAAGGTGTACCTGGTGGGGGCGGGTCCGGGGGATCCGGAGCTGCTCACGCTCAAGGCCCATCGGCTCCTGCGCGCGTGCGATGCCCTCGTCTACGACTCCCTGGTGCCCAAGGAGCTGCTGGAACTCACGCCGGAGCATTGCGAGCGCCACTTCGTGGGCAAGCGCCGCGGCCACCATTCCGTGCCCCAGCCCAGCACCAACGCCGTGCTGGTGGAGCTGGCCCAGCGCCACCGCTGTGTGGTGCGGCTCAAGGGGGGGACCCGTTCCTGTTCGGCCGCGGTGGCGAAGAGGCGGCCCACCTGGTGCGCCATGGGGTGCCGGTGGAGGTGGTGCCGGGGGTGACCGCCGGCATCGCGGCGCCCGCCTATGTGGGCATCCCGATCACCCACCGCCGGGCGGGCTCATCGGTCACGTTTGTGACCGGTCATGAGGAGATCGACAAGGGCCGGCCAGGGGTCGACTGGCGCGGCCTGGCCCGCTGCAGCGACGGGCTGGTGATCTACATGGGCCTGCACAACCTGCGCCGGATCTGCGAGGAACTGATGGCGGGAGGCCTGGGGGCCACCACGCCGGCGGCGGTGATCCAGCAGGGAACGGTGAACGGCCAGCGGGAGCTGGTCACGGAGCTGGCCCAGCTGGCGGACCGGGTGGAGGCGGAGGGGTTTGAGTCCCCCTCGATCGTGGTGATCGGCCAGGTGGTGGAGGAGCGGGTGCCGTCCTGCGCCCCCGCCCCCGCGGACGTGGAGCTGCCGATCCCCTTCTGACGCCCCCCTGGTGAGCCCAGTGGCGCGGCCCATGCCGGGCAGCTTGGCGGTTTCCGTCAAGCCGTCCTCACATTTCTTCATCCAGCGAGCCAGGATGAAGGCTGTTGATCTTCAAGCCATGCCCACCCTCTCGCTGCTCGAAGGCTTCCTGGGCTTTCTGATCGCCACCGTGGCGCTCTGGGCCTTTCGCCTCTCCGCCTCCCCCGACTGCAGCCCTGAACGCCCCCTTGGTCGCCCTTGGAGCCGTCGGCTCCAAGCCCTAAGTCAACGACAGGGCCCTCACCACTCCTGAGAACCTTCCGACCCCCTTTCCCCGATGAAATCTCTGCTGAGCCGCTATTTCCTCAAGGACGGCTTCTTCGCCAACGCCGGCCTGCTGATCCTGCGGCTGTCGATCGGCCTGATGATGATCCATCACGGCCAGGAAAAGCTGGCCGATCCGGCCACCTTCGCCGCCAATTACGTGGTGCCGTTGCACCTCCCCTTCCCGCTGTTCTTCGCCCAGTTGGCCGGTTTCTCCGAACTGTTCGGCTCCTGGTTCGTGATTCTCGGCTTTCTCTCCCCGCTGGGAGCCCTTGCCCTGACCGGAACGATGTCGGTGGCCGCTTACCAGCACATCCTCACCAGCGGGCTGAACATCTACGTGCTTGAACTGGTGGTGCTCTACATGGGCGGCAGCCTGGCGATCCTGCTGAACGGTCCGGGCCGTTTCTCCTTTGATGCCGGCATTGTCTCCGGGCTGCTTGCACCGGATTCAGAGGGGTCAGATCGTTCCGACGACTTCGGCACGATCCAAGGCGTTGAGCTCATGGCTGTGCCCATCCGAGCCGATGATTCCGCCGTGATGGTGAATCGTCGGTCCCTGCTCCGGCGCTGAGCCCAGGCTCACTCCAGCTGGAGCACCCCGCGGGTGCGCTGGCGCCGCTGTTGGTCCTGGGCGTTGAAGTCGGCCATGCAGTTCCCCCTGGGCACCAGCAGGCAACTCACGTAGTCGGAGGCATCGATCAGGGCCGCCCGCAGGGCCTTGGCCGCCGGGGTGCGCTGGCTCTGGCTGTTGCGGTTGCCGAAATTCAAGGTACCGGCGGCGCCCGTGAGCACCTGGCCGGTGCGACCCATGTTCGGGGCCAGCAACAGGGCCAGGCCAGCTGCGGGCAGCAGGCTGACGCCGCTCGACCTGGCTTCTGCGGCGTTGCTGGCGCGGCCCTCCACGGTGCGGGAGCCGACCACCTCGCCGGTGCTGCTGTCCACCACGCGGATGTCGATCGCCACGTAGTCCTTGGTTTCCAGCTGCTCTTTGGCGGTGCCCACCCCCATCAAGCCGAAGTTGCTGCCGGAGGCCTTGCTCTCCACGTTGCTGTCATAGGAGGTGACGGTGCCGAGCACGATGTAGCGGGCGCCGGTCATCTGGCCCTTTTTGGCGGCGGAACTGCCGGTGCCCTTGCGCACGATGCCCAGATCGGCCAGCTCCTGCTCGGAGAGCACCTCCTTGAGGTTGCGGCGCTCCACCACCTGGAGATCACCGGTGGCCTGGAGTTCATTGGCCAGGGCGGCGGCCAGGTCCTGGGCCACGGGCCCCTGCCACCACCAGGTGCTCTGGGTGACGGTGTTCTTGAAGTCGGGTACCGAGACGGTGGGGCGTCGCTGGCTGGAGCGGATCGGCTGGCTCTGCTGGGCGCTGGCAACCAGGGGCTCAAGCCCAGGCCCGTCACCAGCAGCAGGGCCGACAGCGGGGAGAGAAACGCACGCAAGGAGGGCACGGCGGGCTCGGGTGGGGTGGCCTGCTCATTGAAGCAATGCACCCGGGTGGCCACCGATGGGTGATGACGCCACTTGCAGCACCGGCTGCGAACCTTGGATTACCGCCCGTTCGGTAGCGAACTGAACGGCCCGGGGGGCGGCGGTTCGGTTAGGTGGGAGGACTTGACCTTCCTTGATCGGAAGGACGATCGCCATGCCCAGTTCAGGCCTGCTTCTGGATCCAGCCCGGCGGGGACCACGCCCGGCACCGATGTTCGAGCTGATCCCCTACGAGAAGTTCCGCGACACCCCCGCGGTGCGTTTCTTCGACATCACCGTGCCCACCTCCAATGCCCGTGATCTGGTGGTGCACACGGGCCCGGCGATCAGCCCCCCGACGATCCTGAGAGCGGTTCCTGGCAGTTCTATCTGCACCCCCACCAGGAGGACAACCTGCTGGCGATGCAGGGCGGGCGCACCTTCTATCTGGTCAACCTGGGCTGGAACTACCCATTCCACATCGTGCGCCTGGAGATGGGTGGCGACATCCTGCGCATTCCTCCCGGCACCTTCCACCGCTCGGTCTCCGACCCCAATGGCTCCCTGGTGCTCAACCAGGCGGTGCGGGAAAAGGGGGCCAGCCTCGTGCGTGAGTTCCGGGTCTACAACAGCAGCCGCATCCCGCGTCTGTTCGCCACCACCTCCCGCACCGCGCCGCTGCCCAAGCTGCACGGGGTGAGCTGGTAGGGAAAGCCTCAGAACAGCTTGAAGGGGTTGAAGCCCCCGCCTCCCTTGCCCCCTTTGCCCTCGGGCTTGCCTCCGCCGTCTGGGAGGCCCATCCCGTCGAAGGGCGGCAAGGTCGTCCGCGACTGGCGCTCCAGCGTCACCACCCAATCGGGGCCTTGGAGAACGGTCACGCCGCCGTAGGCCTGCAGGCTGGTGGTGGGTAACTCCATCGCCCGACGCGCTTCGGCGCTCATCACGCAGGAGCTGCGCTCAGGGCCCAGCAGCTGCCCCTGGGCCACCAGCTTGGCGACCACCGATGGGGTGAGCTCGCCTTCGGCTTGGCTGAGTCCATCGCGCTGGGCACTGGATTCCCAGATCACGATGTCCCGGTTCTCCTTGCCGCCGCCTTTGCCCAGGCCGATCACCTGGCCGCCGTAGGCCAGGGCCTTGGGCAGCGTGCCCCAACTCAGGCGCAGGGCCTCACCCTCCGGGGCCGTTTTCAGATCCAGGGCGCCGAGGAAATCTTGGGAGCCATCGAGGCTGAAACGAATCTCGGGGCTGTAGTTCCCGCTCACCACGTGCTCCCCCACCAGGGAGGCGCTGAGGGGAATCTTCGGGGACTCGTTGCCGCTGGGCCAGGTGCCGGTGGTGCCGCCGGGCCCAGGGCGAGAGGGCGGGGTTGGCCCGAAGGGTCCTGAACGCTTCCGCCAGCCGCGTGCGGTCGGTGCCCAGCTCGATCACCTCCGGCTGACCGGGTCCCGCCTGGGCGCCACAGCCCCAGAAGCGCAGCAGCCTCGCCTTGGCGCCGGGCTCGATCGGCGGGATCTCCCCAGGCGGCTCAGGGCTGCTGCCCTGGGGGCTCAGCAGGGGCAGGGCCGTGCCCAGTTGCAGTCTCGCAGGGATCCTGTGCTCCGCCTGGGGTGCGGTGGCTGGGGTGCGGGGGATTGGAGCCGCAGCAGCAGGCTCCGGTTGGTCTCGGTGCTGAAGCTCACCGAGCCGCCGCCCATCATCTGGCCCAAGGACGGCATCTTGATCGTGCGCGCGGTGGTGGTCTCCGCGCTGATCCGGTAGCGGGCCAAGGGGGTGGTCTTGGCGGCGGCTGCCGGGCCCCGGCGGGTGGTCTTGGGGGTGGCGGCCTCGGCCGCAGAAGCCCCAGCGAAGCCCATGAGCAGCAGAGCGCTCAGCAGCAGGCGGGCGGTAGGGCGTTGCATCGGTGGTGGGGCTGGCGAAAGGGTTTCAGGCGGGCAGGGGTTCCAGGCGCAGATCGACCGTGACGTCCCCGGGGTTGGCGGCGCGCCAGGGGGCCGCCTTCAGCCCTTCGCCGGGAGAGCTCCCGTCGCTAGGGGTCTCCGGACGGAAGCCGTCGCGCTCGCTGGCCAGGGTCCAGTAGCCCTCCAGTGCCGCGTCCGAGCCGGCGCCGGTCTCCAGCACCGCCAGCTCCAGGGGCACATGGGGGGCGATCGCGGGATGCAGGCAGGGGTAGAGCTGCTCCTGGCGATAACGCACGGCCACCGGCCGTTCTCCCAGGGTCAGCGGTCGCCCGTTCAGCACCACCGCGAAGCGCTGGCGGAAGGCCGCGGAGGAAATCAGTTCGAAGCGGCGCAGGGAGCTGTCGACGAAGCGGCTGGTGCTGCCCCCTTCCACCGGGGTGTCGCAGAGCAATGGCCAGGCTTCCCGGGCCCGGCGGACCTCCAGCCGTGCCTCCCCTGCTCCCAGGCCAGCAGCCGTGGGTTCTGCCAGTCCCAGATGGTACGGAAGGTCTTGGGATCGAGCATCAGTCCATCGGCCGCCAGCCGGGCCAGCACCGCCTCCAGGTCGGCCAGCAGGGCGCTGGGCAGCATCAGCGCGTCGTGGAGCCGGGGGCCGAAGGGCTCCATCGTCTCCGGCCGGTGCGCTGGCTCCAGCAGATGCACCGCCAGGGCGCTCCAGAGCAGGGCGATGGCCCCGATCCATTCGGTGCGCGGCAGGGTTTCGATCGCCCGAAACTCGATCAGTCCCTGGCAGCCGGCGGCCCAGGCGGGATTCCAGAATTTGTCGATGCTGATCTCACTGCGGTGGGTGTTGCCACTGCGGTCGGCATGGAGGTGGCGCAGGGTTTCGCTGATCAGCACGCGTTGATCGCCCTCTGGCAGGTCTTCGATCACCTGATGGGCGAGCTCCAGATCGAGCCAGGAGGCACTGCCCTCATCGGGCCGCGGGGCCTGGGAGGCGGGACCCACCGAGGGGTTGCTGAACAGGTAGGCCAGGCTGGGATGGCGCTGCCAGAAGCGCAGCACCCCCACCAGCCAGGCGGGGCGGCTGAAGAAGGGGTTCGTTTCCAGATCGGGGCCGCCCCAGAGCAGGTGGTTGCCGCCGCCGGTGCCGACGATGTGACCATCGTCGTCCTTCCAGGAGCGCAGGCCCACCGTCGCCCCCGCTTCCTCGAGCCTCACCATCCAGCCGGCATAGGCCTGCCAGTTGGCGCACACCGGCAGGTTCACCTCCAGCACACCCGGATCGGCGGTCAGCCCCAGCACCTGCCAGTGGCCGGTGATGTCCAGGGGCAGCACACCGCTCAGCAGCGGTTGGCTTTTCCCCGCGCTGGCGGCGGCGATCAAGCGCAGCAGCTGCTCCAGGGGCTCCCGCGCCAGGGGCGGCAGGAACAGGCTCCAGCCGCCGGGGTGCACCTCCAGGGTGAGCACCTGGCGCAGCACACCCTCGGGGAAATGCTGCAGGGGCAAGCGCAGACCCGCCGGTCCGGCGGCGCCCAGCAGCTCCCTCAGGGGTTCATCCAGCGGCCATTCGGCGGCCTCCCAACCCGGTGGGGCCTCCGGATCGAGTTCAGGGTCGTGGTGGCAGAGGGGGCGGCCCAGACCCGCCGCTCCGGGTCGAGGGTGTCCCGCAGGGCCAGGGGCCGCAGGCCGCAACCCAGGGACGCGCCGATGGCCTCCAGGAAGGGCAGAGCATCGGCCTCAAGCAGGGGGCCCAGGGCCGCGGCGGCCTCGTCGCTGATTCCCTGCTGGGGCCAGCGCACGATCGGTTCTCCGTCGGCTCCGATGATCAGGCGCAGGGCCCAACGGGGGTTCACCTCGCCGTCGTAACGCTTGCCCGGGCAATAGATCAATGTGCTGCTGGGCCAGGCTCGGCGCTGGAGTTCCAGGCCCAGGGCCCGCGCGTAACCAAGCTTGGTGGGGCCATCGGCGGCCACGGTCCACTCGGCCCCTTCCGGCAGGTCCGGCACGTAGGTGGGTTCCCCACCGAGGGTGAGCTTCACGCCGGCGGCGGCCAGGCGGCGATCGATCTCACTGGCGACGGCCAGGGACCCGGTGAGCCAGGGAGGAGTGGTCATCGGCGGTCCGTTTGTGGGGGGAGGGGTTGTTGGCGGAGCTGGACGCAGGGCGGGGAGCCGCCGCCCAGCGCACCCGGTTCCGCCCCTCCGATTTGGCCTGATAAAGAGCCGTGTCGGCGGCGGCATAGAGGTGATCGAGGGAGTGGTCCAGGTGTTCGCTGCTGGCGGCCCCCAGGCTGATCGTCACCTTCACGGGTTCACCCTCCCAATCGATCTGTGAGGCTTCCACCTGCTGACGCACGCGCTCGAGAATCGAATCGGCCGTGGTGGTGCTGCTGGACAGGACCAAGCCGAATTCCTCGCCCCCCAGCCGGCCCACCAGGTCACGCTCACGCACGGAGACCCGAATCTGTTGCGCCACCGCCTTGAGCACCGCATCCCCACAGACGTGGCCGTAGGTGTCGTTGACGCGTTTGAAGAAATCGATGTCGATCACCGTGAGCACAAAGGGCAGGCCCTCATCGAGGCCCCGGTTCAGCATCTTTTCGCTGATTTCCATGAAGGTGCGGCGATTGGCCAGGCCCGTCAGCCCATCGGTTTCGGCCACCTGATGCAATCCGGGAAGCAAGCTCTGCTTGAGGGTCAGGGTCAGCACGGTCAGCAGACTGCCCAGGATCAGGATGCTGAGGCTCGCCAGCAGCAGCATCTGCTGAAACACCAGCAGGTTGGTGGCCTCAGCGTTGAAGGTCATCAGCACCAGGTAACGCGTTTCCCTTGGGGTGGCGTCGAAGCTGAGCTGGTTCAGCAGCCGCCACTCGGTCTGGGTGCGTTGCCAGGGCAGGTGGAACGATCGGCTGGCCAGGCGGCAGCCCGGGGTGGGCTGGGCGAAGCAGCGCAGGCTGGCGCGATCAACACCGTCGCCAAGGTCGCCGCGCTGGAGCAGCTCCGCGAGGGAGCGGCCCACCAGGGATGGCCTCGAGCTCAGCAGCACCTGGCCACTCCCGTCGAACACCACCAGCTGATCGAGGCTGTCGGTGTCAGGGCTGACGGTCTGGCTGCGGTAAAGCTGCACCATTCGCTGCTGTTCGCTTTTGCTACTTTCCGCCTGCAGGAAGGTGCTGATCGAGGCACTGATCTGATCGCTCTGACGCACGATGCTGCGGTTGGCTGCGATCAGGGCCAGGGAGCCTGTGGACATCCCGATCAGGGCGCTGCCGAGCAGTCCCACCAACGCCATGATTCGGATCAGGCGCTGGTTGACCTCGTCGGCCAGGTTCGACTGAAGCGGATGGCCAGCGAGGGTCATCGGCTCAGGCTGGGGGCAATCGGGACGCTCAGGTGAGTCTCGTCGAGCACTTCGGCCGTGATCGACCATTTGAACTTGCTCTCCACCCCCGGTGGCCCGGAGTAGGTGCCACTGACGGCCGCGGTGAGGTCCGGTTTCGAGGAGGTGGCCAGGAGGATGTAGCGGTCATCGATTGCCCCCATGCCGCTGGGGTCGAAGCCGCGCCAGCCGGCTCCGGGCAGGTAGACCTCCGCCCAGGCGTGGAGGTCGTAGCGTTCCGGTGCGGGTTCCACCAGGTGGTAGCCGCTGACGAACCGGGCCGGCAGCCCCACGCAGCGGCAGGCCTCGATCATCAGCATCGCCAGGTCGCGGCAGGAACCCACGCGCTCCTTGAGGGTGCGGCCGGCGGGCCAGGCTGGACCGGAGTGGCGCTGGGTGTACTTGACCCGGTCCTGGATCGTTTCCACCAGCTGGGCCAGGAACATCAGCGCCTGCTGGTCACTGCCCATCAGGGCCTCCTGGGCCAGCTCCACGGCGGCAGGGTCGTGCTGCCCATTGGGCAGCCAGCCCTCAAGGCTGCCCATCAGATCGCCGTTGAGATGCCCCACCGGATAGGGGAGGGCGAGGCGATTCTGCTCCAGGCAGATCTCCAGGGGAGGTGGCATTGAGGTTTCCACTTCACTCAAGGATTGGAGCTCAAAGTTGTCGGTGTCGCCCAGAAACCAGGCCCGCTGGATCTCATCGCCGCTGGCGGCCACCAGGGGCCAGGAGCGGCTGGGTTCCGGCGAAAAGCGCAGCGCGAAGCTGATCAGTCGCTGGAATCCGTGGCCGCGGGGCTTGAGGCAGACCCGATGGGGCCCGAGCTGCACCGGTGCGCTGTAGCGGTAGGTGAGCGTGTGGGTCAGTCGGGCGCGCATGCCGGCTCCGGTGGACTGGGGAGGGAGGGGGTGGAAATGACAAAGTACCGCCCGTCGATCTGCGCGTGCAGCCGGTTGAGATCGCTCTGAAATTGATCGATGGCCTCGTGGAGCCCCTGGGCCATCAGTTCATCGATCCGCACGAAACTCCAGGAGGCCAGCATCAGGCCGCTGAGGCACTCCAGATCATCGGGTGGACCGGGCACGGGATTGCCGCGAATCACGCGCAGGGTCCGGTTGATGCCCTCCAGGCAGTAGCGCAGCGAGCGGGGGAAGATCGGATCGAGCAGCAGAAATTCCGCCACGGCCTTGGGGGTGATGCCCTGCTGCTGGGCCTGGCGGAACATCTGGTAGGCCCCCGTGCAGCGCAGCAGTGAAATCCACTGGAGTTCATCAAGAACACCGCCCACATCCTCCGGGCTGGGCAGCAGCAGGAAGTACTTCACATCCAGGATGCGGCTGGTCTTGTCGGCACGCTCGATCAGCCGGCCCAGGCGGGAGAAGTGCCAGGAGAGATCGCGGCTCAAGGTGGCGTCGGTGATGCCGTAGTAGAGCTGGCAGGCACGGCGGATCTCCCGCAGCTGCTCCTGGGGGGCTGCGCCCAGAAGGTGTCGCTCTCCTGCAACGTCCAGTAGAGGCCGTTGATCTGCTCCCACATCTCGGTGGTGATCACCTCGCGGATCTGACGGGAGTTTTCCCGGGCCACGGCGATGCAGTTGACGATGCTGCTGGGGTTGCCCTCCTCCCGCACCAGAAAGCGCACCACATCCTCGGGCTGGCCCTGGGGGTAGAGCTTGTCGAACAGCTCTCGATCGCCGCAGGCGTCGATCAGGGGCAGCCATGGTTCGGCGCTGCCGGGGGCAGTCGAGCGCCATAGCCTCGCTGACTTCGACGAAGCGGGAGATGTTCTCGGCCCTCTCCACATTGCGATTGATCCAGTAAAGCGAGTCGGCGACACGGCTCAGCATGAGGCTTCGTCCACGATCCAGGTGTCCTTGCAGCCGCCCCCTGGGAGGAGTTGACCACCAAGGAGCCCCGGCGAAGGGCGACGCGGGTGAGGCCCCCGGGGCTCACCCAGGCATCCTGGCCGCGGAGCACATAGGGGCGCAGATCCACATGGCAGGGATAGAGCTCTCCTTCACTAAGGGACGGCACCGTGGAGAGATCCAACGTGGGCTGGGCGATGAAGTTGCGCGGGTCGGCCTGAATCTTGGCGGCGAAGGAAAGGATGTCCTCTTCCGTGGAATGGGGACCGATAAGCATGCCGTAGCCCCCGGCCTCCGCCACTGATTTCACCACCAGCTCCTTGAGGTGGGCCAGCACGTAGGCACGGTCGTCTTCGCGGGAGCAGATGTAGGTGGGAACGTTTTCGATGATCGGCTCTTCATCCAGGTAGTAGCGGATCATCTCCGGCACGTAGGCGTAGATGAGCTTGTCGTCGGCGACGCCGGTGCCTGGGGCATTGGCAATCGCGACCCGGCCGGCCCGGTAGGCCTCCATCAGCCCCCGCACTCCCAGCATCGAATCGCTGCGGAAGACAGCTGGATCGAGGAAGTCATCGTCGATGCGGCGATAGATCACATCCACCACCTCCAGCCCGGCGGTGCTGCGCATCCACACCCGATTGCCCTCACAGACCAGATCACGGCCCTCCACCAGCTGGATGCCCATCTGCTGGGCCAGGTAGCTGTGCTCGAAGTAGGCGCTGTTGAACACCCCGGGAGTGAGCAGCACCACCTTGGGGGAGTCGGTCCAGGGGGCCAGCTCCCGCAGGGTGCGCAGCAGGTGGGAGGCGTAGTCGTCGATCGGTTGCACGGCCCGACCGGCGAACAGGCTGGGGAACATGCGCTTCATGACGCGCCGGTTCTCCAGGAAGTAGGCCACGCCGGAGGGGCAGCGCAGGTTGTCCTCCAGCACCCGCCAGGTCCCCGAGCCGTCGCGAATCAGATCCAGGCCGGAGACGTGGCACCAGCGGCCCAAGGGTGGCTTGAAGCCGTTCATCTGGGGGCGCCAGCCCTGGGAGCTCTCTACGTCTTCGCGGGGCACAACGCCGTCGCGGAGGATCTTCTGGGGTCCATACACGTCGCCCAGGAAGGCGTCGATGGCCTCCAGGCGCTGCACCAGGCCCTTCTCCAGGATCTGCCAGGCGCTGGTGGAGATCAGGCGGGGCAGGGGATCGAAGGGCAGGATGCGTTCGCTGCCCTTGTCACCTGAGTCGTTCAGGCGGAAGGTGGCCCCGAGGCGCTTGAGCAGGATCTCCGCCGCGGCGTGGCTGGTGTTGAGCTGATCGAGGCCTAGCTGCCCGAGGGAGGAAAGCAGGGGCTTGAGGGCCTGGCGGGGTTGGGCCGTGGCGCTGAAGTACTCGTCGTAGCCCTTGTGGGGCCTGTAATCCGTGAACATGGGGGCCCTTTGGAGGTCGTGATCATGAACAGCGGTGGGACCCGCTCTGGTGACCGTTGTTACGAATCAGGGGGTTTACGGGCCTGTTGTCAAGCCTGCCGATGGGCTGGAAGGGTCCCTTGGCCTGGGCTGTCGGCAAGTGTAGACACCGTTAATGTTGATGAGATCAAGCGAGCTCAGCTGCTCAATCGTTCACAGTCCTCTTCATTCTCATCACTGTGACCGAACCCACTCTCACGAGCCCATTCATCCAGGTCCCTGGCGATGGTTCTGAGGCGGGCGGATCCCTCCAGGAAGAGGGGGAAAAAGACCATGGCGCCAACCGACGCGAGCATTTCCGAAACTCCATCGAGGTCACCAAGCCCATCTCTCTGGCCCTGGCGTCAGCCGATGGTGAGGCGATCGGGCCCTGGTATTCGGCCGACATTCTTGACCTGAGCGCCGGCGGGCTCTGCCTGGTGCTGACCTCTGGCCAGGAGTTTGAGCCCGTCAACCGCCTGCTGCTCAACCTCAGCAGTCAGCCGGGTTTCGGTGTCGAGCAGATTTCGGTCAACTTGCGCTGGTACGTCAAAGGCGGACTGCTGGTGAGCCTCGGCGTGGGCTTCGATCAGCCGTTCGATCCCCCGCCAGAGCTGGCCTGAGGCGGTTGGTCGTCACCTACAGCGCCACTTCCCGTGTGGCCTTGAAGAAGATTGACTTGGGATCGAAGGCCTTCACCTGGTGGGTGAGGGCCTCAAGGCTGATGGGGGCGCAGTCCTTGGAAGGATCCCTAGGGCAGAGATTGGGCACTAGTTCCATGGCGGCCGTGGCCCGGGGGTCGTAGGACCAGCGCAGGGCCCGGCCCCCGAACAGGGATGGCTTCGGCGGCTGGGTGAGCGTGGGGATCAGCAGATCGAAGCTGGCGGCCTCGAAGCTCTTGGCCGGCAATCGCAACAGCAGGTTGCGGCTCAGCTTCTCGCCGGGGTGAATCACATCGTCGAGGAAGAGCCAGCCAGTGGAGAGGGTGCGGCCGGGGTCTGAGGGGGCGAAGCGCTCGGCCCGGTCCTGGGGGCCCAGCAGAATCAGCACCTCGGTGGCCCTCTCTGCGAAGGCAGGATCCTCGCCATCCTGATGGAGTCGGATCCCCTTCAGCTGCCAGACGCTGGGTAGCAGGTACAGCCTGCGGCTGCTGGAATTGGAAGCAGTGATCTCCACTTCCAGTTCCAGGTTGGCCTGGCCCGTTGTCTGGGTCGGCCGCAGCCGACGGCTGGGGCTCACCGCGATCTGCAGGCTGAGGCTGGCGGGGGCCATGTCCGGCACCAGGACCTCCTTCCAGATGAAGGTGTAGGCCCCCCAGGTGGCCGCCACCACGATGCCGACCGATTGAATCCAGTTGTGCAGCACGTTCGAGCGCACCCAGGAGGGCACCGGATCCTTGGACGCCGCGGGGGTAGCTGCCGCTGCGCGGGGCGTTGCGGTTGGCGGCTGCTCTGGCTCGGCCATGGCTCAGGGCCGGGCGGCGGCGAAGACCTCACCGACCCGGCGGGGGCAGCGCAGGGGTTTGCGGCAGGAGGCTGTTGGGGCGTTGCTGACGCTGCTCAAGGCCCGGTTGGGCTCCTCGCCCACCTCGGCCAACAGCTTCAGATCGCTGACGCGGTCGTTCGCCAGGCCCTCCATGGCCGCGGCCGTGCAGGGGCTGGCGGTGGCGCCGAAACCGCTGAGCAGGGCGTAGGCCCGCTGGCTTCGGGTGCCCTGCAGGGCCGCATCGGCGCTGCCGTAGGCGGAGCGCGCCGGCGAGAGTTTCTGGGCGGGGGTGCTGGGCTTGAGTCCCGGGCTGGAATCCAGTAGCACTCCCGCCAGACAGATGGCCTGGAGATTGAGAGCCGGTCCCTCTAGGGCGGTGCCGGCCTTCTGTCGGGCGAGGAAGGCCTGGCCCAGGCCGGAGGCGACCCAGTAGGCGATTCCCCACGGTCCGTAGCGCTTCCGATCGCTGCTCAATCCTTTCGCCTCCAGCAGCAGCTCGCCACTGGCCGGGCAGTAGAGGGCACTGGTGTCGGCGCTGGCGCCCTGGGCGCTGGGGCAGCTGGAGAGAAGACCGTTGCCCGCAGGGACCAGCCGCAGGGCCGGCCAGGGCAGGGCGGCGGTGGCTGGATCCCCCTTCCAGGCCTGCTGCAGGGGCCCGCTGACGGCCTGAACCGCTGCCTGCAGGTCGGTCGCAGGATTCGGGGCGGCCACGGCCGCTGGGGCCAAGGTGGCGCCGGCGCTGGCGGCCAGCAACAGTGCGGAGATCAGGAACCCGGGGGTCGAGGGCTGGGACACGACGGCAGCTGGGTGGGTGGGTTCAGTGTGTTTACCTCTCATAGCCCCGGCAAGGGAGAGGTGTCGCCGGAGAGCTGCCAGGCGGCCCAGTACTTGTGGTCGCGCCAGTCGCGCACGGGAGGGTTGGTGCGGAACTCCTCCTGGACCTGAACGAGGGCCTCCATGCGTCCTTTGCCGGCCTTGAGGAGGTCGTAGAAGCGGCGCATGAACTGAGCGGTGGCGTCGTCGTCGACCTTCCAGAGGGAGAGGAGTGTGGAGCGGGCCCCGGCGACGGTGAGGGCTCTTTGGAGGCCGTAGACGCCCTCGCCGCCCTGAACGGTGCCGGAGCCGGTGTCGCAGGCGGAGAGGACGACGAGCTGGGTGCCATCGAGCTGGAGCTGGGCGGCCTCCTTGGCGGTGAGGTAGCCGTCATCAAGGGAGGCGCCAGAGCGGGTGGTTGGGGGGCCGGCAGGGGCTTTGGGCTGGTTGGGCAGGCCGCTGCGGTTGGCGCCCGCCAGCACGAGGCCGGAATCGAGCAGGGGATCACCTCCGGTGGGGGCGGGCAGGAAGAAACCATGGCTGGCGACGTGCAGCACCCGGGGCCCGTGGGTCCGTTCCAGGGCGGTGGCGGTGGCGGCGGATCCCTCGATCAGGCGTGCGCGGAGCTGGTCGGCTACCTGTTGTCCTTCCTTGGCGGCGGCGGGCAGGGCGGCCCAAGGTTTGACGCCGCCGAAATCGGGACCGGCGACGACCAGGGGTGGCTGGGCGTTGGGGGCTGGATCGGTGGGAAGGAGATCACGGCCGCTGGTGAGCAGGCGCAGCTGCACGTTCTGCACCAGGCGCTGGCTGGGGTTGCGGGGATCGGAGAGGGCGGCGTAGGGGATGCGGTTGAGTTCGCCGTCGGGGGAGAGAAACCAGCGGCGGCGACCCTCCAGCTGGGGCATCAGGGGAGCCAACACCTTGGCGGTGACCTGCTGCCAGAGGGGATCGGCGGGACGCTCGCCCTTTTCGCTGACGGCGAGGGCCTCGCGGATGGGGGGATCGATGGCACTGGCGGGCCCCAGGTCGGTGGCGGTGATGGCGCCCGAGGGCTGGAGGACGAGGGCGAGGTAGCGGGGTTCTCCCCAGGGGAGGCCGTTCCGGGGCGTCCCTGGAAGGGCTGGAAGCGCTGGAACTCGATCAGCACACCATCGGAAGGCAGGGACTTGGCCACGGCAGCAGGTTCGATGAGGCGTGGCTGGAGGGCGGGCAGCTGGCGGTAGAGCTGCTGCTCGAGCTGCTGGCGCTGGTCCTGGAGGGGCTGTCGCTGGGCGGGGGGCAGTCCGACGTTGGCGAGGAGGGCGGTGAGGGCGGCAATCCGCTGGCTGAGGGCCTGCTGGGGCCCTGGTGCACGGGCGAGAAGGGCCTGCCGGCGTTCGATGTCCTGGAGGAGGCCGTGGCGGTTGAGGCGTGTGAACAGGGCGAGATCGGAGCCGGCGGGGGAACGGCCGGCGTAGCTGTAGGCGATTTCCCAGGCGTTGCCGAGGGAGCGGATCTGGGGGAGGCGGCGGGATTCGGGAAGGAGGGGGATTTCGCGCTGAAGGAAGAGGGTCTGGCCGCGGATGCCCTGGCGCAGCAGGGGTTCGGCGCGGGCGGAGGCGCCCTGGCCGTCGTAGAGCAGGGCCAGGTTGATCTGGGTGTTGGCCGTCACGGGATGCTCCGCTCCGAGCCGTTGCTCCTGGATGATCAGGGCCCTGCGGTAGAGCGGTTCGGCGCGGACGGCGGAACCCTGTTGCCGATAGGCCTCGGCCAGGTTCAGGAGATAGCCCGATGAGGTGGGGTGATCGGCACCGAAGGCTTTGTCGTTGATCGAGAGGGCACGCAGCAGGAGCGCTTCAGCTCGCGTGAATGCCCCTTGTGTCAGGTAGTTCTGAGCCAGGTTGTTGAGGACGACCGCTGTGCCCGGAGCCTCACGGCCCTGAACCTTCTCGTTGATGGCGAGGGCCCGCAGCAGGAGCGGCTCGGCTCGATCCGGGGTCCCGCTGCGCTGGTGGAGCTGGGCCAGGTTGCTGAGCCCCAGAGCTGTGGCGGGATGGGAGGGTCCCAGGGTGGATTCGCTCATCGCAAGGGCTTGCCGGAGCAGCGGCTCTGCCCGCTCGTAGGCTCCCTGATCGATGTGGAGCTGGGCCAGGTTGTTCAGCGTCAGGCCGATTTCCGGGTGCCGTGCACCCAGGGCACGGCGCTGCAGATCCAGGGCGCTCAGCAGGAGTGGTTCCGCCAGCCCGTACCTGGACTGGAGCACAAGAAGTTGAGCCAGGTTTATCCGAACCCTCGCCGCATCGGTCGGAGCTGTGCTCCGGTTCTCCTCCATGCCGGTCAGCACCTTCCGGTAGAGGACTTCCGCTTCGGGGTAGGCCCCCTGAATGTGAGAGAGAAGGGCGAGGCTGCCGAGGGCCTGCAGCGCGAGTGGACTCCCCGCGCCCAGCGAGGTTTCGGCCACATGGAGCGCACGGGTGAACAGGGCTTGGGCTCTGTCGTAGTCATGAAGTCCCTGATGGAGCCCGCCCAGGTTGATGAGGGTGGTTGCGGTGTCAGGATGGAGAGGGCCGTGGTGCCGCTCGACGATCGAGAGTGCCCGCTGAAGCAGGGGCTCGGCATTGTCGTAAGCGCCCCGGCGCATCAGATGGACGGCAAGGTTGTTCAGATAGGTGGCCGTGGCCGGGTCATCGGGTCCGAGGGCCTGCTCCTGTGCTGCCAGAGCTCGGCGGTGGAAGAACTCGGCCTGAGGCAAGAGGTGCTGGTTGTCGTAGAAGTCGGCCAGGTATTGGAGCGCTGTCGCCGTGTCGGCATGACCGCGGCCGTGGAGCCGCTCGAAGATGGCGAGAGCCCGCAGGTGGAGAGCCTCGGCACGCTTGCCGTTCCCCTGCTTCTGGAGAAGGCGGGCCAGAGCGGAGAGCACGGCGGCCGTCGTGGGGTGGCTGGAGCCGGCCTGCTTCTCGACCGAGTGCAGGATCTGCTCCATCAGCGCCGTTGCCTGCGCGATGGCGCCACGGGCTTCCAGGGCTTGTGCCCGGTGCACCTCGCTGAGGAGGTCGGCTGGGGCGATCGTGCGACGGCGGCTGGACGCGGAGGGCACCTGTGCCTGCCGGGAATCGGAGCGGGAAGGGATCGGCCCCGGCGCTGCGACCGCCAGCGCCGGGGCCGCGAGGATTCCCACCACGGCCAGCAGCGCCCGCTTCCTCACAGCCCCGGCAGCGGTGCTACATCACCGGAGAGCTGCCAGGCGGCCCAGTACTTGTGGTCGCGCCAGTCGCGCACGGGAGGGTTGGTGCGGAACTCCTCCTGGACCTGAACGAGGGCCTCCATGCGTCCTTTGCCGGCCTTGAGGAGGTCGTAGAAGCGGCGCATGAACTGAGCGGTGGCGTCGTCGTCGACCTTCCAGAGGGAGAGGAGTGTGGAGCGGGCACCGGCGACGGTGAGGGCTCTTTGGAGGCCGTAGACGCCCTCGCCGCCCTGAACGGTGCCGGAGCCGGTGTCGCAGGCGGAGAGGACGACGAGCTGGGTGCCGTCGAGCTGGAGCTGGGCGGCCTCCTTGGCGGTGAGGTAGCCATCGTCGCCGGCACCGCTCTTGCGAGTTGCCGTTGTTGGGGCTGCGCTTGGCTGATTGGGCAGGCCGCTGCGGTTGGCGCCGGCGAGCACCAGACCGGAATCGAGCAGGGGGTCGCCGCCGTTGGCGGCGGGCAGGAAGAAGCCATGGCTGGCCACATGCAGCACGCTGGGCCCGCGGGCCTGCTTGAGGGCTGTGGTGGTCGCGGCAGTTCCCGCGATCAAGGTGGCCTTGAGCTGGCTGGCCACCTGCTGGCCTTCCTGGGCGGCAGCGGGGAGGGCGGCCCAGGGGCGGGCACCACCGAAATCGGGGCCGGCCACCACCAGGGGTAACTGGCCAGCGGAGCTGGGCTCGCCTGGCAGCAGATCGCGGCCGCTGGTGAGCAGGCGCAGCTGCACGGCCTGCACCAGGCGCTGGCTGGGGTTGCTTGGATCGGAGAGGGCGGCGTAGGGGATGCGGTTGAGCTCGCCATCGGGGAGAGGAACCAGCGTCGGCGGCCGGCGAGCTGGGGGAGCAGGGGGCTGAGCACCTTGACGGTGACCTGTTGCCAGAGGGGATCGGCGGGGCGCTCGCCCTTTTCACTGACGGCCAGTGCCTGGCGGATGAGGGGATCGATGGCACTGGCGGGCCCGAGATCAGTGGCGGTGATGGCGCCGGAGGGCTGGAGCACGAGGGCGAGGTAGCGGGGTTCACCCCAGCGCTGGTCCTTGTTGGCACGCCCGTCGTAGGGCCGGTAGCGCTGGAACTCGATCAGCACTCCATCGGGAGGCAGGGCCTGGGCCACGGAAGCGGGTTCCACCAGCCTGGGCTGGAGGGCGGGGAGCTGGCGGTAGAGCTGCTGCTCGAGCTGCTGGCGCTGGTCCTGGAGGGGCTGTCGCTGGGCGGGGGGCAGTCCGACGTTGGCGAGGAGGGCGGTGAGGGCGGCAATCCGCTGGCTGAGGGCCTGCTGGGGCCCTGGTGCACGGGCGAGCAGGGCCTGCCGGCGTTCGATGTCCTGGAGGAGGCCGTGGCGGTTGAGGCGTGTGAACAGGGCGAGATCGGCGCCGCTGGGGGTGCGGCCGGCCAGGGAGTAGGCCGCCTCCCAGGCGTTGCCCAGGGCCTGGATCTGGGGAAGGCGGCTGGATTCGGGCAACAGGGGCAGTTCCCTCTGTAGGAAGCTGACCTGAATCGAAATACTGCGACGGAGGGGAGGTTCAGCGGACTGATGGGCGCCCTGGTTGAGGAGCAGGCCAGCCAAGGTATCCAGCGAGAGTGCGGTGCCGAGGTGGTTCGGGCCCAAGGCTCGTTCCTTGATCTCCAGGGCGCGCCGGGCCAGGGGTTCTGCGTCCTCGAATCGCCCTTGACTGGAGAGGAATAGGGCCAGGTTGTTGAGTGATGCTCCTGTGTCGGGGTGGCCTGCCCCCAGGACCTTGTCCCGGATCGCGAGGCTGCGGCGGTAGAGCGATTCCGCTTTGGAGAACTCTTTCTTTTTGTCGTACAGAAGCGCAAGGGAATTGAGGGTCGTGGCCGTCTCCGGGTGATTGGGTCCGAGCGTGGCCTCACTGATGGCGACCACTCGGAGGAAGAGGGGCTCGGCTTTCTCGCCCTGGCCCTCGCTGGCATACAGGCTGGCGAGATTGTGCAGCGTGTCAGCGGTCTGGGGATCCTTGGGCCCCAACCGTTGTTCGACGATCACGAGGGCCCGCCTATAGAAGGCCTCGGCCCTGGCCATCGCTCCCTGGCGGCGGCTTAGTCCTCCAAGGTTGTTGAGGGTGGTTGCCGTGGCGAGGTGCTGAGACCCGAGGGTCGCTTCCTGGATTTCAAGGGCCCGCTCGTAAAGGGGTTCAGCCTTGCCGTAGGCGGCCTGCTTCTCATAGAGCGCAGCCAGGTTCTGGAGGGAGGTGCCCGTGTCCGGGTGACGGGGACCGAGCCTGCTTTCGCGGATGCGCAGGGCCCGTTCGAAGGCGATGAGAGCTTCGCCGTACGCGGCCATGTAGTAGAGGTTCTCGCCGAGGTGGTTCAACGCCGTGGCGGTATCGGGATGATTGCCGCCCTGCACCTGCTCGCTGCGGCGGACGACCCGTTTCCAGAACTCAGCCGCTTCGCCAAAAGCTCCTTGCTTCTCACGGGCCTCGGCCTGCCGCACCCATTCCTGCACGTCTGATGGCATGGCGCTCATGGCCATGGTCTGGGCTCCCAGCATCAGCACCAGGGGCGCAAGCGCGGACAGCCATTGCCTCCTCCTCACAACGTCACCGTCTCCTCCAGTGGCACGGCAGCCCGCTTGATCTCCTCACTCGGCTCGTAGAGCACCTTGCCGAAGTTGTGGGAGATCAGCTCATGGCGCTCGGTGCGGCCGCTGGCACGGTTCACGGCGCGGCGCCAGATCTCGTTGCTGCGGAAGTAGGCGTTCTCGCCCTTGAGAAAGCGATGGTTCTCCTCGTAGACGTGGAACTTGAAGGCAGGTTCCCGATCGCTGCGCAGCTCCCCACCAGGTGGGTGTCGGTGAGCCAGAGGCGGATCTGAAACGTGGACGGGGTGGGATTGGTGAGCTGGAAGTCGAGGTAGTTGTAAAACACAGCCGCCCCCGATGACCAGGGCAGCACCCGGCCCTCATCGGGGAAGGGATCACAGGTGTGGTGATGGCGCTCGCTGATCGTGAGCTCCGCGTGCAGCGCCAGCCAGTAGAGCAGGTTGGTCGATTGGCAGATGCCGCCGCCGATACCCGGCCGCGCCACCCCGAACGAGAGCTCGACCCCCTCCTTGAAACCGCGCCGGCGGCTTGGTTTGCCCACCAGCTGACAGAAGGAGAAGGTTTCCCCCGGGCGCAACAGCACGCCATCGAGGTTGGCCACCACCAGGCGCAGGTTGTCGACCTTGTTGTGCTGAAGGCGCAGGTCGGTGCTGCCGAGCTTGCGCATCAGCAGCGACTGGTGCTTCTTGATCCGGTAAGGCAGCGGTTCGGCGCCAACGCTGGCGACTGTGCAGTAGGTGCGGCCATCGAAGCGGGCACGCAGGCGTCGCCGCAGGCGGTGGAACGCCACCGAGGCGCGGTACAGGAAAGGGTGGCGCTGGGAGAGCAGCCGCCTCGACACGGGCTGGGGTCCGGGGATCGGCAGTTTAGGGGTGTTGCACCGGTTCACTCCCGCTCGGGCAGGTGGTGAAGGGCAAAGCTTCCGGCCCTGCCCTGGAACGGCCTGAGCGACGGAGTTGGCGGCCGATGTCCATCGGTGGGTGCAGGGCCAGAATCGGAGCCGATCGTCCCCTTCGAGTGGAGGGCCTCCGATGGCGTTTCAGTTCCCCCTGCCCGCCTTCGTAGTGGACCGGCGCCGTGGATCACCTTGCTCAGGATCAGGGGCACCACAAGCTGGCGGCCGCTGGGCCTGGCGTGGCTGCTCAGCGCGGTGGCGCTGCTTCCCGCCGGGGCCCAGGGAGCTCCCTTGCCCCAGCGGCTGGGGGAGTGCCGCCGCAGCAGCGTCAAGGAGGTGCTCTACCGGCTCAGCTCCACCGATGCCAATGGCGTCCTGATCCCCATCCCAGGATCGGGGTCCGCCATCACCTTCACCAACGGCGGTTACCAGGTCTCCTATGACACCGTGCCGGCGATCCATCGCAGCCGCGAGGGGGATGTGGTGCAGCTGTGCCTGAGCTTCATCCCCGATTGCCGGCAGGCCGCGAAGGACGATCGGCGCGGTCGGAGGTACACCACGCGCAACCTGCGCACGGGCGAATTCTGGACACTTCCAGACAGCCAGCACGCCTGCGGTGGGGCCTGACTAGTGGCCCAACTTCTTCGATACGCTCGGCCGGGCGCTGGGCTGGACGGGTGAAACGGTGGAGTTCTGATGCCGTGGGTTTGACGCTTTTTTTGGCGTTGCTCGGAGCCAGCGCTGCCCGCGCCCAGAGCTACGACCTTGAGTCATTAATGCGTGGTTCCACCCGCACACCGGCACCGCCGGCGCTGAGCCGTCAGCTTGCCGCCGATCCTGAGCACCGGTCTGCGCTCGCCCGCTGCGTGGCCGATCCCTCCGTGGGCCTTCGGCGGGCCGAGGCGTTTTTCGCGGCGCTGCCAATGCCGCGGCTGGCGCCCTCGGGGGCGGCCTGGCTTGTGGTCCCCACCCGCCGTTGCCCGGCTTACTTCGGCGGTCATTCGGTGCCCTTCTGGATTGTCGAGCGACGGCCCGACGGGGTTTACAGCGAATTGATGAGTGGCGCCGAGGATGGTCTGGAGGTCCCGGGCAGCCGCACCCTGGGCTACGCCGATCTGCGCACGCGCTACGGGCCCCGCGGCCGCACCCTCTACCGCTTCGATGGGGCCATCTATCAGCCCCAGGCGGCAGAACGTCATTGAGCCCAAGCTGGCCTGTCGATCGTTGCCCCCACGACGCCGAGGGATGGCCAGCCTTCCTGGGGCCGCTTCAACGGTGCTGGTGGGGCTGTCCTACGCGTTCGCCGGTGTGGTGGCCGCCCGGGCGGCGATCCGCGACACCCTGCTCGAAGCGGCTCTCGATGGCCTCGCGGCGCGGCGCCCTGATCGGTTGGTGCGCGAACGGGCGCTGAGGCTCTATGGCGGCGCGCCGATCGTGGGGGCCGGCGGTCTGATGCTGGCCATCGGCAGCCTGCTGGCGATGCCGGTGTTCCTGCTCACCTGCCTGTGGCAGGCGGCCCATTTCCTGGTGCTTTGCCCCACCGCTACGACCGCGAGGATCCCGTCGATCCCGCTGGCCGCCGCCAGAGCCTCCACGCCTTCAGGGTCTATGGCCTGGCCACGGCGTTCGTGCTCTGGGCGGGTTGGAGCGGTGCCCTGCGCGCCCCCGGCAACGGCTCCCCCTGGTCCCTGGGCCTGGTGGGGGCGGCGGGGATGCTGGCCAGCAGCTGGGGTCTGGTGCAGCTATGGCGTGTGGACCGGGCCTTTCGTTCCGGGGGGACCCATGAGGGGCTGCGCATGGCCAGGATCTGCCGCAGTTGATCGCTCAACGTGCGGCGGGGGTCTGCTCCGGCGATCCCTCGGGCGCCGGAAAGCTGATGTCGGCGAGGCGCCAGCGGCCGCCGGTGGCGTTCACCTGCACCTGGATGGCCTGGAGGCTGGCGGAGGCCTTGGAGCGCCCCACACTCACCGGGACTGACACGATGGCTCGGTCCGGCGCCGTCAGCTGGCAGCCGGCGATGCGATAGCTCATGGCGCCCACCTGGGTGCCCTGGAAGGGATCGGAATCGAGCACGCCGCTCCCATCGTTGCGGGGAGATTGGAAGGGCTTGCTCGCTTCACTCAGCTTCGCGTAGAGCCCGGGCTCGAACCGCTCCCGCTGGCTCGGCAGGGAGCGGGGCCAGTGGTTCTGGTCCTTGAGGTACCACCCGTAGACGTCCTTCACCACGGCGCTGGCCTGGGGCGGGCAGGTGGCGAGGGCGAGAAGCAGAAGAGCTTGCATCTGAGCAGGTTGCTTAGAGCAAAAAGTACCGCTGGGCCATGGGCAGCACCTCGGCCGGTTCGCAGGTGAGTAACTCCCCGTCGGCGAACACTTCGTAGGTCTGGGGGTCCACCTCCACCTTGGGCAGGGCGCTGTTGTTGCGCATCTCAGCCTTGCCGATGCCGCGGGTGTTCACCACCGGCACGCAGGGCCGCTTCAGGCCCAGCTTCCGGGGCAGGTCATCATCGAGGGCGGCCTGGCTCAAGAAGGTGAGGCAGCTGGGGGCAAGGGCACCGCCGTAGGCGGCGAACATCGGCCGGCCGTGCACGGGGCCGGGGGTGGGAATCGAGGCGTTGGCGTCGCCCATCTGGGCCCAGACGATTGAGCCTCCCTTGAGCACCAGCTCGGGCTTGACCCCAAAAAGCCTGGTTTCCACAGCACCAGATCCGCCAGCTTGCCCACCTCCACCGAGCCGATCTGGGAATCCAGGCCGTGGGCAATGGCGGGGTTGATCGTGAACTTGGCGACGTAGCGCCGGATGCGCGTGTTGTCGTGGCGGCCACCGGCGGCGGCATCCTCCGGCAGGGGGCCCCGCTGCACCTTCATCTTGTGGGCGGTCTGGAAGGTGCGGGTGATCACCTCCCCCACCCGGCCCATGGCCTGGGAGTCGCTGGCGATGATCGAGAAGGCGCCCAGGTCGTGAAGGATGTCCTCGGCGGCGATCGTCTCGCGGCGGATGCGCGATTCGGCGAAGGCCACATCTTCCGGGATCGATGGATCCAGGTGGTGGCACACCATCAGCATGTCGAGGTGCTCCTCGAGCGTGTTGCTGGTGTAGGGGCGGGTGGGGTTGGTGGAGCTGGGCAGCACGTTGGCCTCGCCGCAGATCCGGATGATGTCGGGGGCATGGCCGCCACCGGCCCCTTCGGTGTGGAAGGTGTGGATCGTGCGGCCGCCGATGGCGCGGATCGTGTCTTCGACGAAGCCCGCCTCGTTGAGGGTGTCGGAGTGGATGCAGACCTGCACGTCGAACTGGTCGGCCACCGACAGGCAGCAGTCGATCGCGGCTGGCGTAGTGCCCCAGTCTTCGTGGAGCTTGAGGCCGCAGGCGCCGGCGCGGATCTGCTCTTCGAGGGCCGCCGGGGTGCTGGCGTTGCCCTTGCCGAAGAAGCCCAGGTTCACCGGCAACCCCTCAGCGGCCTGGAGCATGCGGGCCAGGTGGAAGGCACCGGGGGTGCAGGTGGTGGCGTTGGTGCCGGTGGCCGGACCCGTGCCGCCCCCCAGCAGGGTGGTGACCCCGCTGGAGAGGGCCGTTTCGATCTGCTGGGGGCAGATGAAGTGGATGTGGGTGTCGATGCCGCCGGCGGTCACCAGGTGGCCTTCGCCGGCGATCGCTTCGGTGCCCGGCCCCACGATGATGTCGATGCCATCGCTGATGTCGGGGTTGCCGGCCTTGCCGATCGCGCAGATGCGGCCGTCACGCAGGCCGATGTCGGCCTTGACGATCCCCCACCAGTCGACGATCAGGGCGTTGGTGATCACCGTGTCGACGGCGCCGTCGGCGCGGCTGGTCTGGGCCTGGCCCATGCCGTCGCGGATCACCTTGCCGCCGCCGAACTTCACCTCATCGCCGTAGGTGGTGAAGTCGCGCTCCACCTCCAGGATCAGCTCGGTGTCGGCGAGCCGCAGGCGGTCGCCCGTGGTGGGGCCGTAGGTCTCGGCGTAGGCCCTCCGCTCCATCCGATAGGCCATGGCTGCTTACTCCAGGGGTCCGTTGATCAGGCCGTTGAAACCAAACACCCGGCGGGCGCCGGCGTAGGGCACCAGCTGCACCTCGCGGGCATCGCCGGGTTCAAAGCGCACCGCCGTGCCGGCGGGGATGTCGAGCCGCTGGCCGCGGGCGGCGTCGCGATCGAACACCAGCGCTTCGTTGGCCTCGTGGAAATGGAAATGGGAGCCCACCTGCACGGGCCGATCGCCGCGGTTGGCGACCCCAATGGTGGTCACGGGGCGACCGGCGTTGAGCTCGATCACGCCGGGCTCGGGGATCAGTTCACCGGGAATCATTTCACCAGGAATCAGTGGGCTCATGGGTTCAGGCGCTCAGCGGATGGGGTCATGGAGGGTGACGAGCTTGGTGCCGTCGGGGAAGGTGGCCTCCATCTGCACTTCGCCAATGAGCTCCGGAACGCCTTCCATCACCTGATTGCGCTTGAGCCAGGTGCTGCCATCGCGCATCAGCTCGGCGACGCTGCGGCCGTCACGGGCCCCCTCCAGGATCAGGAAGCTGAGCAGGGCCACCGCCTCCGGGTGGTTGAGCTTGAGGCCGCGGTTCAACCGTCGCTCCGCCAGCAGGGCGGCGGTGACGATCAGGAGCTTGTCCTTCTCCTGGGGGGTCAGGTGCATGGGTGCTGGCGTGCCGGCTGCACTCTGGCAGTGGTTGGGCGTGTGGACGGGTTCAGGGGGAACGGTTGTGACGACTCCTATGAGATCCCCTGGCGTTGTTGCTCCCCCCAGGCGCCCTCGGTCTCCAGCCAGACGGGATCCCCCCGTTGCAGGCGGCCCCCACGGAGCACCGGCAGGCGTTCGCCAGCTTGCCGCTGCCGACATCCAGCAGGGCATGGGCCCGATCGCCAACAGCCCCCGCTCGCTCAGCGCGCCCAGCCGTTGCCGGCTCATGGGGCTTCCCCAGGGGAGGGGAGGTGAGTGAAGGGTGATTCCTGAAACGGCCACACCCGCGGCAGTTCAGGTGGCGGCAGGCCGCGCTCGGCGCGGATGCGTGCCCAGAGGCGCGTGAACCACCAGCGGGCCGCCTGGGTGGAGGGCCCGTGGTAACGGGCCACCAGCCCCTGATCCAATCGTCCGCAGGCCATGGCCCCCTCCAGCCCTTGTCGATCGGCGCGGCATGCCTCCAGCAGCGCCTCGCTCACGGGTTCTGGCGCCGCCCAGACCAGGCTGCCGAACACGGGGGATCCCCCCAGGCCATGGGGGTCCGTGAGGCTCTCGCCCCCCAGTGCCAAGCGGTCCACCAGACTCCAGCTCCCGGCGCGCCGAATCTCCAGGGAGGAACGCCAGCTGCCGGAGCCGAGGGTTTCGCCGTCGGCGCTGCGGCCCAGCCGCACCACCTCCGCCCCCAGCCAGCTGGCCCCGGCCGTCAGCTCCACCCGGCTGTGCTGCTCGAACAGGGCGCCCGCGTAGAGCACCAGCTCCTGGGGGAGCCATTCCAGGTCCGCCCCGGCGGCGAGATCAAACTGCAGTCGCTGCCGGGCCCAGGTGCCTTTGGGTGTGATCCGCGAGCGTCCCACCGTGCCATAGACCTTCTGGGCCGCCACGCTGGTGATCAGGGCCTGGCTTCGGGGGCCCAGCTGGGCCTCGATGGCGAGCTCATCGCCCCCCACGAGGCCGCCGGCGGTGTGCAGCAGCGGCAGTTCGCAGCGACCATCCTGCTGGCGGAAGGCACGTTGGATCTTGAGCGGTGCCGTGGCTCCGCCCTGGTGCACCGTGGCTCCGCCAGGGTCCGCTCGGCTGAAACACAGCTGGGCGCTGGCCCGCCAGGGGGTGGTGGTGCGCTCGGGTGGGCTGACGATCACGCGGGGGCAAGCGGGGGCTGATGGTGGAATGGCTTAGGCGCCCATCCTGTCGCCTTCCCCGTCGCCAGTGATGAGTCGCTCTCCCCTCGGCCCCTCCGGCTCCTCAGCCACGACGCCCCTGGTGCTGGTGAATCGCCTGGGCGGCCCAGCCGAAGGGCCCGAGGCCGGTTCGGTCCTGCTCCTGCCCCTGAACGCTGACCAACGCACCAGCCTGCGGGGCCACCGCAGGAGCGCCTGCGGGAGGGATCTGCTGCTGCAGTTGCCCCGGGGCGCGGCCCTGGAGCCCGGCGAGCGCTTGGTCCCGGCGGGCGGCAGCCCTGTGGTGCTGGTGGAGGCGGCCCCCGAACCGTTGTTGGTGGTGCGCGCCGCCGATCCCCTGGCGCTGCTGCAGGCGGCTTACCACTTGGGCAACCGCCATGTGCCCCTGGAAGTTCATGCCAATCAGCTGCGGCTGAGGGTCGACAGCGTGCTCGAGGACCTGCTGCGGCAGCGGGGCCTGCTGGTGGAGCGGTTGCAGGCGCCCTTCCTGCCCGAGGGCGGTGCCTATGCCGGGGCTGGGCCCAGCCACCACGATCACAGCCATCAGGGGCCCCACGATCACCACCAGCCGTGAGCCTGTCCCGCCTGCGCCTTTATCAGCTGGTCAGCCCAGCCCTGCCGGTGGGCGCCTTCAGTTATTCGGAGGGGTTGGAGGTGCTGGTGCAGCGCGGTCAGCTGGCCGAGGTCGCCGCCCTGGAGGGCTGGCTGATCGCTGAGCTGGAGCGCGGCCTGGTGGCGATCGAGGCCGCGGCCCTGGGTCCCTTGATGGAGGCCCTGGCCCAGGGGACCTGCCGGCGGCGGCCGAACTCGACGGTTGGCTGCTGGCCCAGCGGGAGGCGGCGGAGCTGCGGGCCCAGCAGCGTCAAATGGGGCGCTCGCTGCTGCAGTTGCTGAAGGACTTGGGCTGGCCCCTGCCTCCGGCTGGGGCTGGAGCTGCAGCTCCTGGGCTGGGCTGGAGCGCCGCCTGGGCCTGGGCGGGGGTGTGCCTGGAGCTGGAGCCCCTTGAGCTGATCGAGGCCTACCTCCACGGCTGGGTGGCCAATCAGATCAGTGCCGCCGTGCGCCTGGTGCCCCTGGGGGCCACCTCGGGCCAGGCCCTGCAGCTGCGGCTGGGGCCGTTGCTGGAGCGCCGCGCCCGGGAGCTGGTGGGCGCCGACCCCCGCGCCCTCTGGAGCGGCGGGGTCGGGGCGGCCCTGGCCCAGCTGCAGCATGCTGAGCTCTACTCCCGTCTGTTCCGCAGTTAGATGAGCCGCTTGCGCGTGGGGGTGGCCGGGCCCGTGGGTTCCGGCAAGACGGCCCTGGTGGAGGCCCTGTGCCGCTCGCTGCGGGACCGGCTGCAGCTGGCGGTGGTGACCAACGACATCTACACCCAGGAAGACGCCCAGTTCCTCACCCGCGCCGGTGCCCTCGCCCCCGAGCGCATCCGCGGGGTGGAGACGGGCGGCTGCCCCCACACGGCGATCCGTGAGGACTGCTCGATCAATCGGGCGGCGGTGGAGGAGCTGGAGCAGGCCTTCCCCGACCTGGATCTGGTGCTGGTGGAGAGCGGCGGTGACAACCTGGCCGCCAGTTTCAGCCCGGAGCTCGTCGACCGCTGCATCTATGTGATTGATGTGGCCGCCGGCGACAAGATCCCCCGCAAGGGGGACCGGGCATCACCCGCTCCGATCTGCTGGTGATCAACAAGATCGATCTGGCCCCGATGGTGGGCGCTTCTTTGGAGGTGATGGAGCGGGACACCGAGCGCATGCGCCCGGGTCTGCCGTGGTGCTTCACCAACCTCCGCTCGGGAGAGGGCCTCGATCAGGTGGAGAAGTTTCTGTTGCAACAGCTACCGGATTGAGACTTGTTTGACGTTGGGTCTGTGACAGGCCGCCCATGGGTTGGCCAAACGGTGCGATCCGCTACATGTTTTCCGAGGTACCCGTCGATACGTTGCCCTTTCCGCTAGTTGGCGGACCACACCCAGGAGTTTTGTTCAATGAAGCCCACCTCGACGCAGAAGACGGCCTTTCGTCTGCTGGGCGGCGCCACCGCTCTGGCCACGTCCTTTTCCCTCGTGGCCTGTGGGGGCGGTGGCGGCGACAAGATGGCCTCCGGAGACGGCGGCGGCGGTTTCGACGGTGAAGTGAAGGTCGGGATCCTTCACTCCCGCTCCGGCACCATGGCTATCTCCGAGAACACGGTGGCCGAAGCCGAGCTGATGGCGATCGAGGAGATCAACAAATCCGGTGGTGTCAATGTTGCTGGCAAGAAGCTGAAGATCGTTCCGGTCGAGGAAGACGGCGCTTCCGACTGGCCCACCTTCGCCGAGAAAGCCAAGAAACTCATTGATCAGGACAAGGTCGACGTGGTGTTCGGAGGCTGGACCTCCGCCAGCCGCAAGGCGATGCTGCCGGTGTTCGAGGCCAAGGATCACTTCCTCTTCTACCCAATCCAGTACGAAGGTCAGGAGTGCTCCAAGAACATCTTCTACAGCGGGGCTACGCCCAATCAGCAGGCCGAGCCGGCTGTGTCTTGGCTGCTGAAGAACAAGGGCAAAGACTTCTTCCTGGTGGGCTCCGATTACGTGTACCCACGTACGGCCAACACGATCATGAAGGAACAGCTCAAGGCAGAAGGCGGCAAGCTGGTGGGTGAGGACTACCTTCCCCTTGGAAACACTGAGGTGGCGCCGATCATTGCCAAGATCAAGCAGGCCCTGCCCAAGGGTGGTGTGATCGTCAACACCCTGAACGGTGACAGCAATGTTGCTTTCTTCAAGCAGATGAAGGCTGCCGGCATCACCCCGGCCAACGGTTACGCGATCATGAGCTTCTCGATCGCGGAAGAGGAAGTGGCCGCCATCGGGCCTGAGTACCTTGAAGGTACCTATGCCGCCTGGAACTTCTTCCAAAGCCTTGATACCCCGGCTTCCAAGAAGTTCACCGCTGACTTCAAGGCGAAGTATGGCGAGAAGCGGGTCACCAACGACCCGGCTGAGTCGGCTTACAACATGGTCTACCTCTGGGCCAAGGGTGCCGAGAAGGCCGGCAGCACCGATAACGCCAAGGTGCGTGAGGCCTTGATCGGAGTGAAGTTCGATGCCCCTCAGGGTCCGATCGAAGTTCAACCCAACCATCACACCACTGAACTGGTGATGATCGGCGAGGTCCAGAAGGATGGGATGTTCAAGATCATCGAGAACAAGGGCATCCTCAAGCCCATTGCCTGGAACCAGTTTGTGCCTGAAACCAAGGGCTACACCTGCGACTGGACCCAGAAGCGTCCTGACGCCGGCAAGTTCAAGATGTGATCGCCGTCAGGCCATCGACCTCAGAGGGGGAGGAATCTCCCCTCTTTTCGTGCCTGGCTTTCTGGGCTGACCGTTCACCTTGCCCGGTTCCGCCGGGACGCCATGGATCTTCTCTACGAAACACTGTTCAACGGCCTGGCCATCGGCTCGGTGCTGGTGCTCGCCGCACTCGGACTGGCCGTGGTCTTCGGGCTGATGGGCGTCATCAACATGGCCCATGGCGAGTTGATGATGATCGGGGCCTACACCACCTATGTGGTGCAGAACATCTTCAAGGCCGCCGTGCCGGAAGCGCTGTTCCCGATTTACATCTTGATTGCCATTCCGATCGCCTTCCTGGTCAGTGGTCTGGCCGGTCTGCTGCTGGAGAAGACCGTGATCCGCAGGCTCTACGGGCGGCCCCTGGAAACCCTGCTGGCCACCTGGGGGTGAGCCTGATCCTGCAGCAGTTTGTGCGCTCGGTCTCGAGTGCCTTCGCCATCGGCCTGGTGCTGGCGGTGGCCCTCGGTCTGCTGCTGCCTCGCCTCACCCCCAAGGCCTGGTGGCAACAGCGCTGGACCCCGATCCTCGCCGTGGGCAACTGGCTCGTCGCCGGCCTGGTGGGGATCGCCGTGGCCGCCGTCCTCGGACAGCAGCGGGCCCTTGATGAACCCTGGTTCAGCGCCCGCAACCTCGATGTCACCGCGCCCAGCTGGCTGCGCGGTTCCATCGACGTGGGGGCCGTGAACATGCCGACTGCGCGCCTGTTCATCATCGCCCTCACCATCGCCGCCCTGGTGGCGGTCACCTGGTTCCTGCAGAAGAGCGTCTGGGGCATCCGCATCCGCTCGGTCACCCAGAACCGGCCGATGAGCGATTGCCTCGGCATCCCCACCCAGAAGGTGGATGCGCTCACCTTCCTGGTCGGCTCCGGTCTGGCCGGTGTGGCTGGTGTCGCCGTCACCCTGCTGGGATCGGTGGGCCCCAACCTCGGAGGCAATTACATCGTCGACTGCTTCATGGTCGTGGTGCTCGGAGGGGTGGGCAAGCTCATGGGCACGGTGGTGGCGGCCCTCGCCATCGGTGTGCTGAGTTATGTGGTCGGTTCCGGTTCGTTGCTTCTGGTCTGGCCTGCCATGCCCGGCGGCCTCAACGAGCTGATCACCTTCTTCGCCACCACCTCGATGGCCAAGGTGCTCGTGTTTGCGATCATCGTGGTCTTCCTGCAGTTCCGCCCGGCGGGGATCTTCCCGCCCAAGGGCCGCATGGTGGAGGCCTGAGCCATGGCGCCCACCGCTGCTCCCCTCTGGCGTCGCCTGTTGCCCTGGGTGCTGATCGTGGCCGCGGCCCTGATCCTGCCGGTGCTACTGCCCCCTTCCGGCTCAACCTGCTCGGTCGGTTTCTCTCGCTGGGCATCGTCGCCCTGGGCATTGATCTGATCTGGGGCTTCACCGGCCTGCTCAGCCTCGGCCAGGGGATCTTCTTCGCCATCGGTGGTTATGCCATCGGCATGTACCTGCAGCTCGACAGCCTCGAGCCCGGCCAGTTGCCGGAGTTCTTCGGCCTCTACGGCGTCAAGGAGCTGCCGACCTTCTGGCAGCCCTTCACCTCGCCGGTGTTCACGTTTCTGGCGATCTGGGTGATCCCTGCCCTGGTGGCTGGCCTGCTCGGCTTTCTGGTGTTCCGCAACCGGATCAAGGGGGTCTACTTCTCGATCCTCACCCAGGCGGCCCTGCTGGTCTTCTTCAACTTTTTCAACGGCCAACAGAAGCTGATCAACGGCACCAACGGCCTCAAGACCGACACCGCGCGGATCTTCGGCGAGTTGGTCGGCTCCGATGCCATGCAGCGCAGCCTGTTCCTGCTCACCGTGGTGCTGACCGTGGCGGCCTGGTTCCTTTGCCGCTGGCTCACCAGCGGCCGCTTCGGTGATGCCCTGGTGGCGATCCGAGATGATGAGCCCAGGCTTCGCTACACGGGCTACAACCCCACCGCCTACAAGACCCTCGTCTTCGCCGTGGCCGGAGCCCTGGCCGGGGTGAGCGGAGCGCTCTACACCGTCCAATCCGGCATCGTCAGCCCCCAGTTCATGGCGGTGCCGTTCTCGATCGAGATGGTGATCTGGGTGGCGGTGGGCGGACGGGGCACCCTGATCGGGGCTGTGCTCGGGGCCGTGCTGATCAACTATGCCAAGAGCCTGATCAGTGAGCAGCTGCCCGAAACCTGGCTGTTCATCCAGGGGGTCTGTTCCTGCTGGTGGTCACCGCCCTGCCCGATGGCCTGGTGGGCTGGTGGCGCCAGGGCGGAGTGCGCCAGCTCCAGGCGATGCTCGGTTGGCCGCCCCTGGCGCCCACCTATCCCGCCTTGGATCTCGATCCCGTCGTGCAGGCCGAGGCCGCCGAACTCACCCCGCCGTCCACCCGAGGAGTCGAGCCATGAGCACCCCGTCCACCGGCGTGAGTCCGCTGCTGGAACTGCGCTCGGTGAGCGTCAGCTTCGATGGTTTCTGGGCCCTCAACGATCTCAATCTGCAGCTGGCACCCGGCGAGCTGCGGGCGGTGATCGGTCCGAATGGTGCCGGCAAGACCACCTTCCTCGATGTGATCACCGGCAAGGTGAGGCCCACCAAGGGGGATGTGGTCTTCCGGGGGAAATCCCTGGTGGGCACCACGGAGCACCAGATCGCACGGCTGGGGGTCGGCCGCAAATTCCAGACGCCGCGGGTGTATCAGAACCTTTCGCCACGCCGGAACCTCGAGCTGGCGGTGAGCCACCGCAATTCCCCAATCGATCTCCTCTTCGGCTCTCTCGATTCCAAGGCTCGGGAGCGGGTGCAGCAGCTGCTGGCGGTGGTGGATCTGGAGGCCCAGGCCAACGTGCCGGCGGGTGGGTTGTCCCATGGCCAGAAACAGTGGTTGGAGATCGCCATGCTGCTGGCCCAGGACCCCGATCTGTTGTTGGTCGATGAGCCCGTGGCCGGCCTCACCGATGAGGAAACCCGCCGCACCGCTGATCTGCTCAAGCAGCTCTCCGGTGATCACACCGTGCTGGTCATTGAGCACGACATGGAGTTCATCCGCGATCTCGACTCCCAGGTCACGGTGCTGCATGAGGGCCATGTGCTGTGTGAGGGGCCCATGGATCAAGTCGAGAAGAATCCAAAGGTGATCGAGGTCTACTTGGGCATTTCGATGGAGGACGACGCATGACCACCACGGATGCGGTGCTGCAGGTTCGCGGCCTCAACGTCTACTACGGTGACAGCCATATCCTCAGGGATGTCGACATCACCGTCAAACCAGGCCAGATGGTCTGTCTGATCGGCAGGAACGGTGTCGGTAAAACCACCCTGCTCAAGACCGTGATCGGGTTGCTGCGGCAGCGCAGTGGAGCCGTTGAGCTCGAGGATCGAGACGTCTCCGCCCTGCCGCCCCATCAGCGGGCCCGCAGCGGTATCGGCTACGTGCCCCAGGGCCGGGAGATCATTCCCCAGCTCACGGTGCGCGAGAACCTTCTGCTGGGTCTGGAGGCTCTGCCGGGGGTTGCAGAAGAACCGCCACATCGATCCTGTGGTCTACGAGCTGTTCCCGGTTCTCGAGAAGTTCCTCAACCGTCGCGGCGGCGATCTCAGCGGCGGACAGCAGCAGCAACTCGCCATCGCCCGTGCCCTTCTGGGCAAGCCTCGACTGCTGCTGCTCGATGAACCCACCGAGGGCATTCAGCCGTCCGTGATTCTCGACATCGAGCGCGCGGTCAAGCGGATCATCAAGACCACGGGAATCAGCGTCCTGCTGGTGGAGCAGCACGTCAATTTCGTGGAGCAGGCTGACTGGTTCTATGCCATGCAGCGGGGGGATGGTGGCCAGTGGCCCCACCGAAGAGCTCAGTCAGGAGGTGGTGAACCGCTTCCTCAAGGTCTGAGTCGTCCCAGCTCAAGCCGTTGTGGAGTTACGACAACTGACGCCAGAAGGTCTCGGCCTCCGTGGGGCTGAGAAACGCCATGGGTGCCCCATCGACGGCCGTGATCGGCCGGCAGCCGAGGCTGTTGATCAGCAGCGCGGCTTCGGCGCCCACCAGGTCCTCGGCGTTCAGTTCGCCCTCCCTGGCCAGCCCCAGGGCCAGGGCCCGGCCGCGCATCACCCCCGGTAGGCAGCCGCTGGCCAGGGGTGGCGTCCACCAGCCTCCGTTGCGCCGGACCAGCAGGTTGGCGGCGGTGCCGCAGCAGAGCCCACCGGCCGTGCTGAGCAACAGGGCGTCCTCGGCGCCGGCTGAGCGCGCTTCACGGCGGGCCTGGATCGCGGGCCCATAGGCAAAGGTCTTGCAACCGCTCAGCTGGCTTGAGGCGTTACGGCGCTCCAGGCGACTGATCAGTACCGATACCGGCTGGAAGCAAGCCGCGCCGGGGCTGAATTGCAGCCAGAAGCGATGGCCGGCAGCGGGTGATGGTGTGGCGCCGATGCTGGGTAAATCAATCCCCCGCCCGGCGGCCGCCCCCGGCTCCAGTTGAGCCGCAGGGCACCATCGCCCTGGCCGCAGCGGCCCACGGCTTCCGATAGCAGCGCCCGCACCGCGGCGCTGGCCGGTGGCGCTGCCATCGCCAGCAGGGCGGCGGCGCGATCCCAGCGCTCCAGGTGCTCCGCCAGCAGCAGGGCCTGGCCGTTCTCCACCCGCACCGTTTCAAACAGGCCATCGGCCAGGCCCAGGCCCCGGTCATCCAGTGGCAGGCTCAGGGCGCCGGGCGCCCCCCAAAGGCCCGATTGGGGACCGCCAGCGGGATCGCCGATCCAGGCGATCGCGTTCATGTCAGGGCCTCCAGCAGCGGCTGGATCTTCCAGCCCATTTCCTCGGCCTCCCCGGCCGGATCGGAGTCGGCGACGATGCCGCAGCCGGCATGCACCCGCAGTTGGCGGCCGTTGATCAGCAGGCTGCGGATCAGGATGTTGCCATCGAAGGCGCCGCCAGGGGCCAGGTGAAACAGGCTGCCGCAATAGGGGCCCCGGGGCACGGGCTCCAGCGCGTTCAGACGCCGGCAGGCCCGCACCTTGGGGGCGCCACTGATCGAGCCCCCGGGCCAGCAGGCCCGCAGCAGATCCACCACCCCCAGCCCCGGCCGCAGCCGCCCCTCCACCACCGAGGTGAGGTGATGCACCTGGCGGTAGCTCTCCAGCCCCACCAGCTGGGGCACGCTGATGCTCCCCGCCACACACACCCGCCCAAGGTCATTGCGCAGCAGATCCACGATCATCACGTTCTCGGCACGGTCCTTGGGGCTGGTGATCAGTTCGGCGGCCTCGCGGGCATCGGCCTCGGGGTCGGCCCGGCGGGGGCGGGTGCCTTTGATCGGCCGGGTTTCCACCTGGCCATCGGCGCTCAGCCGCAGGAAGCGCTCAGGCGAGGCGGAGAGCACCGCTTCCCCTTGGGCCGCGCCATTGGCGATCGCCAGGCCCGAGAACGGCGCCGGGCAGGCGCGGCGCAGGCGCCCGTAGAGGGCCAGCAGGTCGGTTTCCGCCGCCAGGGTGGTCTCGCAGCAGGCCGTGAGGTTGGCCTGGAACAGATCCCCGGCGGCGATCCAGGCCTGGAGCTGCTCCACCTGGGCCGCGAAGCCGCCGGCGTCGGTGTGCCAGTGCCAGGTGGAGATCGGGATCGCTGCCGGATCGCCGGCGGTGGGCGCCCCGGCGCCCTCCGGGAGGGCCTCCACCACGGCGGCGATCGTCGCCAGCCGCTCGGTTCCGCAGCCCTCCAGCCAGAGCTGCCGCTCCTTCAGGTTGATGTGCAGCAGGTGGTCGTAGCGGCCGGCCCAGAGGGTGGCCATCGCCGGGCGCTGCCAGTGGTCACCGGCTTCCACCCAGGCCCCCGCCTCGTAACCCAGCCAGCCGAGCCAATCGCCCCCTGGGCCTCCATGCGTTCGAGGGCCGCGAATGGATCGTGGGCACCGGGCTCCCCGGCAGCCCCCGGCAGCAGAGGGTCTCCAACGGAGCCACCGCCAGAATGCTGCGCGCACTCAGGCCCGCCCCGAACGGTTCGGCTCCGCCTCCCGCCGCTGCCGGCCCAGCTGGGGACCCATCGCCATCGAGCCACACCAGCCCGTCCTGGCCGAAGGCCGCCGCCAGGGCCAGCGCCACCGCCCAGGGGTCCCGCCAGGGCAGCTCCCGCCTCACGGCCGGTGGCTGGCCAGATCGGGCCGCCCGGCTTCGATCAGGGCCGCGTCGCGAATGCGGCAGCTGTCGCAGCGGCCGCAGGGGAGCTCGCCGCCGGCGTAGCAGCTCCAGGTGACCTCGATCGGAACCCCGAGCCGTAGGGCCTGGCGCACGATCTCGGTCTTGCTCCAGTGAATCAGGGGGCCCAGAGCCGGGCACCGTGTCCGGCGCGGCCCGCCCTGGTGGCCAGATCGGCCAGGGTCTGGAAGGCGTCGAGGTAGTCGGGCCGGCAATCGGGGTAGCCGGAGTAGTCGATCGCGTTGACCCCCAGCACCAGCCGCGTGGCCCCGCGCGCTTCCGCCAGGCTCAGCCCCAGGGCGATGAACACGGTGTTGCGGCCAGGCACGTAGGTGGAGGGGATCACCCCGTCGGCGACCCCATCGCTGGGCACCGCCAGGGCGGCATCGGTGAGCGAGGAGCCGCCCCAGGCCGCCAGGTTCACAGCAATGGTGTGGTGCTCCGCCAGACCCAGGCGCTCGGCCAGGGCCCGGGCGGCCTCCAGTTCGCGGCGGTGGCGCTGGCCGTAGTCGAAGGACAGCCCGATCACCCGCTGCCCCGCCTCGATCGCCAGGGCCGTGGCGGTGGCCGAATCGAGGCCGCCCGAGAGCAGGGCCACGGCTGTGGCGCCGGAGGCTGGAAACGCGGAGGCCAACGGCGCTGGGGCTGGCGGCGGCCATGATCATGGCAGTTGGATTCCAGGATCGATGGGACAGGTGCGCGTCAGGGCTGGGCTGGTGGTGGCCCTTGGGGCGGCCTTTGCCGCGGCCTCGCTGCCGGCCCGGGCGATCCCCCGGCTCGATCTCAAGCCCTATCCGGCCCCGGCGGCCGATGAGCTGCGCTGGGTGATCCAGTTGCCGGGCCTGCTCCCCCCACCAGGGACCCCTCCTTTTCTGCGGATCCAGCCGACTGGCGGGTGCAGCTGATCGCTGGCAAGACCCTGCCACTCGACTGCAACCAGCACCGCCTCGGCGGCAAGCTCAAGCCCGAGACGATCCCCGGCTGGGGTTACACCCTGTTCCGGCTCACGGAGGTGGGCCCGATGCTCTCCACCCGCAAGGCCTGCCCCCCGGGGAGCCCCTCAGGCCCCAGTTCGTGAGCGCCGGCAGCAAGCCCTTCGTGGTGCCCTACAACGCCAGCCTGCCGGTCGTGGTCTACACCCCGAAGGGGCTACGAGCTGCGCTGGCGGATCTGGAAGGCGGAAAAGGAGACCCGCCGCGCCCAGGAGATCTGAGGCAGCAGCGGGGCCGTCAGGTCGGGGCCGCTCAGCGCACGTTCAGCCACTTGTGGCTCTGCAGGCTGAGGCGCCAGGTGGGATGGCGGCGCACGTGCTCGATCGCCAGGGCCGCGCCTTCGGGGCACCCCCAGCCCGGTTGCAGCAGCAGCTGCGCTCTGGAGGCAGCGGCGCCAGGGCCCTGCGCATCAGAGCCGCGAGCGTCCTGGGCGGCGGCGGCCATCGCTTCGGCAAAGACCAGATCCTCCGGGCCGTGGATCACCACCTTGAGCTCGTCGCAGGCGGCGAGCAGTTCCCTGGTGGGGGGCTGGTGGGGCTTGGGGGAGAGGCAGATCCAGTCGAAATGGCCGCTGAGCTGATCGACGCCGCTGGTCTCCAGGTGCAGGGGCAGGGGGACCTCTGCGCCGCCCCGGGCGGCCCGCAGGGCGGCGCAGAGGTTGGTGAGGTCATGGTGCAGGGGCTCACCGCCGGTGATCACCACAAAGGCCGCGCCCGTGGCGGCGGCGGCTTCGGCTTCAGCAGCCAGGGCACCAACGGTTCGTCGGGGATGGACCGCCTCGGGCCAGGAATGCTTGGTGTCACACCAGTGGCAGCCCACCCGGCAGCCCCCCAGCCGAATGAAGAAGGCGCTGCGGCCAGCGTGGAGGCCCTCCCCTGCAGGGAGTGGAAGGTTTCAACGACGGGAAGGTCGAGAGCCATGGGCCGCTCCACGTGGCCTCGTGCACGCTCAATGTGGAACCCTAAGCAACCCATCCGTCAACAACGGTCCGCACCACCGCCCGCCCATAGCCTTGGTTGATTCGCGCCTTGGTCGTTTGCCTTCCGACCCGTGGCTGACCCCCGCCGTGGTGTCACAGCTGGCCCGCCACAATCTGCTCCGGCCACTGCTCAAGCAGCAGGTGCTCGCCGAGCTGGCGGCGGGCTTTCCCCTGCAGGAGCAGGAGCGGCAGGAACGCTTCGAGGCCGTGCGGCGGGAGCGGGGCCTGGAGCAGCCTGAGGCCCTGGCCCGCTTCCTGGCCGCCAACCTGCTCAGTGAGGAGGATCTGCGCGCCCTGGCCGAGCAACCCCTGCAACTGCAGCGGGCCATGGAGGCACGTTTCCTGGCCCGGGCGGGAGCTCGCTTCTTGAGCCGCAAGCCCCAGCTCGATCGCATCGTCTACAGCCTGCTGCGCGTGCGGGATGCGGGGCTGGCCCGGGAGCTCTACCTGCGCATCGCCGAGGGCGAGGCCGAGTTCAGTGAGCTGGCGGCCCGCTATGCCGAGGGCCCGGAGAAGGAGTCCCGCGGCATCGTCGGCCCCGTTCCCCTGTCCCAGGCCCACCCCCAGTTGCTGGAGCGACTGCGCACGGCTGCGGTGGGGGCGCTGCTGGAGCCGTTCCATGTGGAGACCTGGTGGCTGGTGGTGCGCCTCGAGAGCCAGACCGACGCCAGCCTCGATGAGGCCACCCGCCGGCAGATGGCCGCTGAACTGCTGGAGGAATGGGTGGAGGAGCAGGTGGTTGAGCGGCTGGCCGGGCTGGCCCGGGAGCAGCCGGGTGAACCTGGGTTGGCCCCGCCCCAGCCGGGCGCTGCCCCGGTGGGCCGATGAGCGCGGCCCCTCCCTGGCGGCCCTGCTGGGCCATCCCGCCTTCGCGCGGCTTTCCTCCGCCGGCCGCGCCCTTCTGGAGGGCCAGGCCCGGCTCAATCGCTACGCCCTCGGCCAGTCCCTCTCCAGCGCTGCGCTGATCCCGAGCGAGATCCTGCTGCTGCTGGAGGGAGAGGCGCGGCTGCTGGTGCGCGAGGGCGGCCGCCTGCTCACGCTCACGAAGCTGCGCCCCGGCGAGTTTGTCGGCCTGGCCTCGCTGCTGCGGGCGAGCCCCTGCGAGGAGGTCAGCGCCGCCGAGCCCGTGGCCGCCGCCGCCCTGGGCGATGCCCTGGTGCTGCAGTTGCTGCAGAGCGAACCCAGCTTTGCGGCCTGGTGCGCCGCCCAACTGTTCAGCGCCGAACTGGCGGCCCTGATCCAGGAGCTGCGCCGCCAGCATCCCCAGACCCACCTCACCCTGGTGGAGCAGTTCGAGCGGATCCGGCCCGAGGCCCGGCTGGTGGCCCCGAGCCAAGCGGTGCTGGAGCTGCTGGACGCCGATCAGGTGTTGCTGGTCTCCAGCAACAACATCGAGCGCCATCCGATCGGCAGCCGCCTGGAGCCCGCCGCCGGGGTGCCCCAGGCCCTGCCGCCGCTGCCGCCCCGGTTGATCGCCCTGCCGAGGGCCCTGGAGACGGAGATCGGGGCGGCGCCCGTTCTCGAGGCCGAGCTGCTGGATGGGGAAGGATCGGCCCTGGTGGCCGCCGGCTCCTCCGATCTCGCCGGTCCGCCCCTGGCCTCCGGCCTTGATCTGGGCCAACGGGATCGCCCCGTTTTCCGGCTGCTGCGCGGCAACGGCCCGTTGGAAGAAACCCTCGCCTGCTTCCAGATGCTGGCGGCGGAGCTGCGCTTGCCCTTCCGCCGCGACGCGATCGAGAAGATCCTGCGCGATGCCCTGCGCCGCGGCCAGACCCCCGATCTGCAGCTCTGCGGCAACCTGGCGGCGATGATGGGGCTGCATGTCAGCGGCGTGCGCGTGCCGGCCTCCCAGGGCACGCGGCTGATGACCCCGGCCCTGATCCCCTGGCAGGGGGCTTCGCCCTGGTGCGCTTCAGCAACGCCCGCGGCCTGCTGCTGGCCTCGCCCCGGGAGGGCTGGGTGGAGCTGCCACCAGGCCGTCTTGCGGAGGTTTTCCCCGAGGGCATCGATCTGCTGCTGGTGGAGCGCAGCAACGCCACGCCGGAGCAGAAGTTCGGCTTCAGCTGGTTCTGGCCCGCCCTGAGCCGTTACCGCGGCCTCCTCTTCCAGGTGCTGCTGGCCTCGTTCGTCGTTCAGCTGTTCAGCCTGGCTAACCCCCTGCTGATCCAGGTGATCATCGACAAGGTGATCAACCAGCGCAGCCTCGACACCCTGCAGGTGCTCGGCATCGCCCTGGTGGTGGTCACCCTGATGGAAGGGGTGATCGGCTCGTTGCGCACCTTCCTGTTCACCGAAACCACCAACCGCCTCGACATGCGGCTCGGCGCCGAGGTGATCGATCACCTGCTGCGGCTGCCCCTGGGCTATTTCGACCGGCGCCCGGTGGGGGAACTGGGCACCCGGATCGCGGAGCTGGAGAAGATCCGCAATTTCCTCACCGGCCAGGCGCTCACCACCCTGCTGGATGCGGCCTTCTCCGTCATCTACATCGTGGTGATGGTGATCTACAGCTGGCTGCTGACGCTGATCGCCCTCTGCGTGGTGCCGATCCAGGTGCTGCTCACCGTGCTGGGGGCCCCCTGTTCCGGCGCCAGTACCGCGACGCCGCCCAGGAGAACGCGCGCACCCAGAGCCACCTGGTGGAGGTGCTCAGCGGCATCCAGACCGTGAAGGCCCAGAACGTGGAGATGATCAGCCGCTGGAAATGGCAGGACCTCTACGCCAAGTACATCGCCCGAAGCTTCGAGAAAACGATCACCGGCACGGCCCTCAACGAGACCAGCCAGGTGCTCCAGAAGCTCTCCCAGCTGCTGGTGCTGTGGGTGGGCACCACCTTGGTGCTCAAGGGGGAGCTCACCTTGGGTCAACTGATCGCCTTCCGCATCATCAGCGGTTATGTCACCCAGCCGCTGCTGCGGCTCTCCTCGATCTGGCAGACGATCCAGGAGCTGAAGGTGTCCTTTGAGCGGTTGGCGGATGTGGTCGACACCCCGGAGGAATCCGACGACGCCGACAAGCAGAAGATCCCCCTGCCCCCGATCGATGGGGAGATCCGCTTCGATGATGTGAGCTTCAGCTTCCAGAGCGGCACCGCGTCGGTGCTCAGCCACATCGATCTGTCGATCCCCGCCGGCACCTTCGTGGGCGTGGTGGGTCAGAGCGGCAGCGGCAAGAGCACCCTCACCAAGCTGCTCTCACGTCTCTATTCCCCCCAGAGCGGCCGGATCCTGATCGATGGCCACGACATCGACAAAGTTGAGTTGTATTCCCTGCGTCGTCAGATCGGCATCGTGCCCCAGGATCCGCTGCTGTTCTCCGGCAGCGTGGCCGAGAACATCGCCCTCACCGACCCCGATGCCAGCAGCGACGCGATCGTGGCGGCGGCCCGGCTGGCCTGTGCCCACGACTTCATCATGGAATTGCCGGCCGGCTACAGCACCAACGTGGGCGAGAGAGGAGCAAGCCTCTCGGGGGGCCAGCGTCAGCGGATCGCCCTGGCCCGCACGCTGCTGAGCCGCCCCAAGCTGCTGGTGCTCGATGAGGCCACCAGTGCCCTGGATTACGCCACCGAGCGCCAGGTGTTCGACAACCTGATCGAGAACGTGAAGCACGCCACGGTGTTCTTCATCACGCACCGGCTCTCCACCATCCGCCGGGTGGATCGGATCGTGATGCTGCACCAGGGCTCCGTGGTGGAGAGCGGCACCCACGATGAACTGATGGCCCAACGGGGCCGCTACTACGCCCTGGTTCAGCAGCAGGAGGACAGCTGATGGCCCGCCCGAACAAACCCGGCGCCCTCGTACGCGCCGCCCAGAGCGCCATCGAACGGCGGGCGCAGAGCAGCCATGAGGAGCTGGCGCTGCAGCAGTCGCGCTTTCTGGCCCGCACCCTCACCTGGACCCTGATCGGTTGCACCGGCCTGGCGCTGGCCTGGCTGGCCTTGGCCAAGACCGAGGAGGTGGTGGTGGCCCCCGGCAAGTTGGAGCCGATCGGCAACGTCAAGATCGTGCAGATGCCCGTGGGTGGTGTGCTCGACAGGATGCTCGTCAAGGACGGCGAACGCGTGAAGAGTGGCCAGGTGCTGCTGCGCCTCGACAACGAGGCCACCCTCGATCGCCAGCGCAGCCTGATCCAGACCATCGCCGCCAAGGAAGAGCAGCTGCGGCTCAAGACCGTGGAGCTGGCCCGCTACCTCAACCTCAACGACACCGAACAGGGGGTGCTGGGCCGCAACCGCGACCTGGAGCAGGAGATCCTCGATCGCCTCGAAACTCTGCAGAAGCAGGGGGCCACGGCCGAACTCCAGTACCTGCAGCAGCGCAACAAGGTCAAGGAGGTGCAGGGCGAACTCGACAAGACCCGGGTGGATCGCCTGCGCCAGAGCGCAATCGTGGAGCAGGCGATCGAGCAGCTCAAGGGCGAACTGGCGGATCTGGGCAGCAAGCTCACCGAGCTGAGGGTGAACATCCGCTACCAGGACATCCGTTCTCCCGTGGACGGGGTGGTGTTCGACCTCAAGCCCACGGGTCCCGGCTTCGTGGCCCAGGGCAGCGAACCGATCATGAAGATCGTGCCCTACGCCAACCTGCTGGCCAAGGTGGAGATCCCCAGCAACAAGATCGGCTTCGTGCGCGTCGGCAAGCCGGCGGAGATCAGCATCGACTCCTTCCCCTCCTCCGATTTCGGCGTGATCGAGGGAACGGTCAAGGAAATCGGCTCCGATGCCCTGCCCCCCGACCAGCTCAAGCAGACCTACCGCTTCCCGGCCCAGATCCAGCTCTCAAGACAAACCTTGAAGCTCAAGAGCGGCCAGCTGTTGCCGTTGCAGGTGGGCATGTCGCTGACCGCGAACATCAAGCTGCGCAAGGTGACCTACCTGCAGCTGTTGCTCTCCGACTTCAAGGACAAGACCGATTCGCTCAAGAAGATTTAGGCCTCAGCCCTCACCCTCAGCCGCTGAGCGCCGTGCCGCTGCGCGAGAACGCCTCCTCCGGTGAGGAGGGCAGCCGTTGCTGGGCGGCCTCGATCAGCCCCCGGAACAGGGGGTGGGGCCGGCCGGGGCGGGAGAGGAATTCCGGGTGGTACTGGCAGGCGGTGAAGAAGGGGTGGTTCTTGAGTTCGATCAACTCCACCAGGCGCCCATCGGGGGAGGTGCCGCTGATCTCGTAGCCCGATTCCAGAAACAGGCTGCGGTAGGCGTTGTTGAACTCGTAGCGGTGGCGGTGGCGCTCGTAGACCACCTGTTCGCCGTAGAGGGATTGCCCCAGGGTGCCGGGCACCAGCCGGCAGGGGTAGACCCCCAGGCGCATGGTGCCGCCCCGATCCACCACGTCCTGCTGTTCGGGCAGCAGGTGGATCACCGGATGGGGGCTCTCGGGGTCGAGCTCGGCGCTGGTGGCCCCCTCCAGGCCCGCCTGGTTGCGCGCCCACTCGATCACGGCGCACTGCATCCCCAGGCAGAGCCCCAGGAACGGCACCCGCTGCTCCCGGGCCCAGCGGATCGCCGCCACCTTGCCATCGACGCCGCGGTGGCCGAAACCGCCCGGCACCACCACCGCATCCATGCCCCGAAGCAGGGTGTCGGCGCCCTGGGTTTCGATCTGCTCGGCGCAGATCCAGTGCAGGTTCAGCGAGGCGTCGCGCTCGAGGCAGGCGTGGCGCAGGGCTTCGACCACCGAAAGGTAGGCGTCGTTGAGTTGGACGTATTTGCCCACCAGGGCCACCTTCACCTCCGGGCCGGGGTTGCGCAGCTTGCGCACCAGCTCGGCCCAGCGGGCCATGTCGCTCTCGTGGTCTTCGAGCCCCAGCACGTCCAGCACCTGGCGGCAGAGGCCCTCGCGCTCCATGGCCAGGGGAACGGCGTAGATGCTGTCGGCGTCGAGGGCCTGGATCACGGCGTCGGTGGACACGCCGCAGAAGCCGCCGATCTTGGCCTTGAGCTCGCTGGTGATCGCGCGGTCGCTGCGGCAGACCAGCACATCGGGCTGGATGCCGATCGAGCGCAGCTCCTTGACCGAGTGCTGGGTGGGCTTGGTCTTGAGTTCGCCCGAGGTGCCGATGAACGGCAGCAGGGTGACGTGCACGTAGGCGATGTCGTGGCGTCCCACATCACCGCGGAATTCCCGGATCGCCTCGAGAAACGGAAGCGATTCGATGTCTCCGACGGTGCCGCCGATCTCGGTGATCACCACATCGGCGCCGCTGTTGGCCGCCACCCGGTGGATGCGCTCGCGGATCTCACCGGTGATGTGGGGATCACCTGCACCGTGCCGCCGTTGTAGTCGCCGCGGCGCTCCTTGTTGATCACCGCCTGGTAGATCGAGCCGGTGGTCACGCTGTTGAGGCGCGACATGGCGGTGTCGGTGGAAGCGCTCGTAGTGGCCCAGATCCAGGTCGGTCTCGGCGCCGTCCTGGGTGACGAACACCTCGCCGTGCTGGTAGGGGCTCATGGTGCCCGGATCCACGTTCAGGTAGGGATCGAGCTTGAGGATCGAGACGCTGTAACCCCGGGATTTCAGCAACCGGCCCAGGCTGGCGGCCACGATGCCCTTGCCGATGCTGGAGACCACCCCGCCGGTCACGAAGACGAACTTGGCGGCGTGGCTGCGGGCGGCGGCGGGGCTGGCCATGGGCACCTCAGGGACCACCCAATCTACGGGGGTGTCAGCCCTCTAGCAGGCTGCGCAGCATCCAGGCGGTTTTCTCGTGGATCTGCAACCGTTGGGTGAGCAGATCGGCCGTGGGCTGGTCGTTGGCCTCAGCCGCGGTGGCGAACACGCCGCGGGCGGTACGCGCCACCGCCTCGTGGCCCTTCACCAGCTCGCGCACCATCTCCAGGGCGGCGGGCACACCTTCGGTTTCGCTGATCGAGGCCAGGGCCGCGAAGCGGGCGCCGCCGAAGGGGGCGGGAAAGCCCAGGGCGCGGATGCGCTCGGCGATCACATCCAGGGCGGTCCACAGCTCCGTGTACTGGTCCATGAACATCAGGTGGAGCGTGTTGAACATCGGCCCGGTGACGTTCCAGTGGAAGCCGTGGGTCTTGCCGTAGAGCACGTAGCTGTCCGCCAGCAGCCGGCCCAGCCCCTCGGCGATGGCCTGGCGCTGGGCCTCGGGGATGCCGATGTCGATCGAAGGGGCGGACAGGCTGGGGGCGTGGGCCATGGATGAAGGCTGGGCGCAGGGGCTCAGCCTATTGAGGATCCACCCAGGTGCTGGCCACATGCAGCTCCGCCAGCTGCTGGGGCGCGACGCCGGCGGGGGCGCCGGTGAGCAGGCAGCGGGCCTGCTGGGTCTTGGGGAAGGCGATCGTGTCGCGGATCGATTCTTCCCCGGCCAGCAGCATCACGATCCGATCGAGCCCGAAGGCCAGGCCGCCGTGGGGCGGGGCCCCCATGTCGAGGGCTTCGATCAGGAAGCCGAACTGACGCTCCGCCTCCTCCAAAGGCAGGCCGATGGTCTGCAGCACCTGGCGCTGCAGGGCGGAATCGTGGATGCGCAGGGAGCCGCCGCCGAGTTCGAGCCCGTTGAGCACCAGGTCGTAGGCCTGGGCGCGGGCGCCTGGCAGTCGCTCGGCCCAGGCGGCCGGATCGTTGCCCAGATCGCCTGAGTTGGGGGCGCAGAAGGGGTGGTGGAGGGCTTCGAGCCGGTGTTCGCCGGCGTTGAACTCGAACATCGGGAAATCCACCACCCAGAGGAAGTTCCAGGTGTCATTGGCGCGCCCTTCGGCCACCAGGCCCAGCTCCTTGGCCAGGAACTGGCGCACTCGATCGAGGGCCTTGTTCACCGTCGCGGTCTCGCCGGCGCCGAAGAGCAGCAGGGTGCCGGGCACCGCGCCCGTGCGGCGCAGCAGTTCGGCCTTGCCCGCTTCTGAGAGGTTGTCCTTGATGGCGCCGATGCTGTCGATCTCGCCGCCCTCGCGCACCCGGATGAAGGCCAGGCCGCCGGCGCCGGCGGCGGTGGCTTCAGCGAACACATCGCCGCCGGGCTTGATGCGCACGTTGCTGAGGGCCTCGTTGCCGCCGGGAATCGCGAGGCACTTCACGGCCCCGCCGGCGGCCACAGCGCCGGAGAACACCTTGAAGCCGCTCGTGGCCACGATGTCGCTCACGTTGGTGAGCTCCAGGCCGTAGCGGGTATCGGGCCGGTCGGTGCCGTAGCGCTCCATCGCTTCCGTCCAGGTGAGCCGCGGGAAGGGCCGGGGCAGCTCGATGCCCTTGACGGCCTTCCAGATCGCGGCGATCAGGCCCTCGTTGAGCGCCAGGATCTGCTCCTGGGTGGTGAAGCTCAGCTCGATGTCCAGTTGGGTGAATTCCGGCTGGCGATCGGCGCGCAGGTCTTCATCGCGGAAGCAGCGGGCCACCTGGTAGTAGCGCTCGAGGCCGCCCACCATCAGCAGCTGCTTGAACAGCTGGGGGATTGGGGCAGGGCGAACCACTCGCCGCCGTTGACCCGCGAGGGCACCAGGTAGTCGCGGGCGCCTTCGGGGGTGGAGCGCGTGAGCACGGGGGTTTCCACCTCGATGAAGCCCTCGGCCTCCAGGTACTGGCGGGCGGTCTGGATGGTTTTGTGGCGCAGGCGCAGGTTGCCGTTCATGCGCTCGCGGCGCAGGTCCAGGTAGCGGTGACGCAGGCGCAGCTCCTCGCGCACGCTCTCGTCGTCGTGGACGGAGACCGCAAAGGGCAGGGTGCGCTTGACCGTGTTCAGCACGGTGATCGTTTCCGCCAGCACCTCCACTGCGCCGGTGGCGAGGCGCTCGTTGAGGGAGTCGGCCGGCCGCTGGCGCACCGTGCCCTGGATCTGCAGCACGAACTCGCTGCGCAGCTGCTCGGCGGCGGCGAAGGCACCATCCCCGCGATCCGGATCGACCGTGATCTGGACGGTGCCGCTGCGGTCGCGCAGGTCGATGAAGATCACCCCGCCGTGGTCCCGGCGCCGGTCGACCCAGCCGCAGAGCTGGACCGACTGGCCGGCGTCAGCGCTGCGCAGGTCACCGCATCCGTGGCTGCGCATGGGGGAGAGAGATGAATCAGGGATTTTCCCACGGCACTAGGCACGCCGATAAAAGGGCCGCTTCACCACCAGCGCCGGTTCGGACTTGCCGCGGATCTCCACCGCCAGTTCCGTGCCCACCTTGGCGGCCGCGGCCGGCACGTAGGCCAGGGCGATCGCTTCCCCCAGGGTTGGCGACCAGGTGCCGCTGGTGATCTCCCCCACCTCCTGGCCGCCCAGGAGCACCGGGTAGCCGTGGCGGGCGATGGCGCGGCCCGAGAGCTTGAGGCCCACCAGCCGGCGTCCCACCCCCTCGGCCGTCTGGCGCTCCAGGGCCTCGCGGCCGATGAAGGTGGCCGGCATCTCCAGGTGCACCAGCCAGCCCAGGGAGGCCTCGAGCGGGGTGGTGGTGGCGTCCATGTCGTTGCCGTAGAGGTGCATCGCCGCCTCCAGGCGCAGGGTGTCGCGGGCGCCCAGGCCGCAGGGGCTCACACCGCCTGCCAGCAGCTGCTGCCACAGGGCCAGGCCCGCCTCACGCCCCAGCAGCAGCTCGAAGCCGTCTTCGCCGGTGTAGCCCGTGCGCCCCACGAACACGGGCGCCCCCAGGGCGGCGCCGGTGGCCGTGCCCGCCAGGGCCAGCTCCCGGTGGCCGAAGCGCGGCAGGCCGGAGAGATCGGCCCCGCTGAGGGCCTCCAGGCGTCTGGCCGCCTCGGGCCCCTGCAGGGCCAGCAGCACCCCGTCGCCTTTGCGATCGGTGATCTCGAACCCCAGCGGTTCCAGCTGGCTGCGGATCCAGGCGGTGTCGGCGTCGGCGCAGGCGGCGTTGATCACCAGCACCAGCTCATCGGTTTCGCCTTCGGGGCCCGCCACCCGGCCGCGGTCGTAGACGATCAGATCGTCGCGGATGCCGCCCGCCTCGTTGAGCAGCACGCTGTAGCAGGCCTCGCTGGGGCCGATGCGGTGCAGATCGCTGGGCACCAGGGCCTGGAGGGCCTCCTTGACGCCGTCGCCGCGCAGGGTCAGCACACCCATGTGGGAGATGTCGAAGACGCCGCAGTGCTGGCGCACCGCCTGGTGCTCCTGGACCAGGCCGGCGAACTGCACCGCCATCTCCCAGCCGGCGAAGGGCACCAGGCGGCCGCCGGCGGCGCGGGCGGCCTCGAACAGGGGCGTGCGCTGCAGGGCGTCGGCCATGGCGGGGTCGGGCGCGGGGATGGGGCGGATCCTATGGAGGCCCCTGGCTGGATGGGGCCGGGCCCGAATCCGAAGACTTCCCGCAGGTTCGGTCCGCACACAGGTGTTGGGGAAGGCTTCTCATTAAGTTGAGTGACCAAAATTCTCCGCCTCAATGGGCAAGCGCCCCAGCTGCCGCAGTTGTCTCCATTGCGCCCCCCACGGCGGCGGGGATGGGCTGGTGCAAGCTGCGGCGCCTGGCGATCCATCCCGAGCTCAGTGGCGAGTTCTGGTGCCACCACTGGACACCCTTGCCGCCGCGGCTGCCTCTCACCGGCCAGGGTGGCGAGGGCACCAGCCTCACTGGCGCAGATTCGTCACCCCTTGGCGTCAGCCAGCAACTGGCGCTCACGCCGCTGCTGTTCGAGGGCTGAGACGGCTTGTCATCGATTCGGGGCCAGAAGGTGCTGATCGGCACTTGAAACGGCCTCAGCGGCTGTCAATGTGGGGGATCATCCAAATTTCGTTGCTGAGGTGGGTTATTGGTCACGCTGCTGGCAAGTTCGACTCCTGCTGAGCTCCTCGGCGCTCAGATCGACAGTGAGGTCCTCACGTTTCCCACGGCCACCCATGTCTTCACCCCCGGTGAATCGGCCGACTCCATCTATGCCGTGCGCCGTGGAATTGTCGAATTGATTGGTGATCAGGGCGACACGTTGTGTTATCGCCCCGGTGAACTGTTCAGTTATCAGGACATTGTCTGGAGTGAAGGCCCCTATCGCCACACGGCGGTGGCCCGAACGCCCGTTGAGTTGATCAGGCTCGACCGGCTGCGGTTCCTGAACCTGCTGCACAACCACCCCACCCTGGCGGTGCACCTGATCGCCCAGCAGCACGACCGTTTGCGCGAGCAGCGCACCAGCGGCACCTGCTGCTACTGATCCAGCAACAGCAACAGGCTTCGCACCACCTTGGCGGCCAGCACCGCGCTGACACCGCTGGGATCGAGCTGGGGTGCCAGCTCCACCACATCGGCGGCCACCAGCTGGTGATGGCGGAGTTCGTCCACCAGGGCCGCGAAGTGGTGCCAAAAGAAGCCACCGGGTTCGGGGGTGCCCGTGCCCGGCAGCACCGCCGGATCGAACCAGTCCAGATCCACCGTCAGGTACAAGGGCCGCCCGCGCAGGGGGTGAGGGCAGCCACCAGGCCATCGAGGCCGATCAGGCGGCCGCTGCGGCGCAGTTCGCCGAACTCCTCGCGGGTGCCACTGCGGATCGCGATCTGCAGCAGGTCGCCGCTGGGCAGTACCTCCAGGCAGCGGCGCATGGCGCAGGCGTGGCTGTGGCGGGCCCCCAGCCACTGCTCGCGCAGGTCGGCGTGGGCATCGAGCTGCACCAGCACCAGCTCCGGGTGCCGTTCGGCCACCGCCGCCACGGCGCCGCTGCTGATCGAATGCTCTCCGCCCAGCATCAGGGGCTTGAGGCCAAGGCCCATCACCGCCCGGGTGGCGCGGCCCACGGCCTCCACCACGGGTTCGGGGGCTCCGTAGGGGATGTCAAGGGCGCCCAGATCGGCGATGGCGGCCTCCTCCAGGTCGAGGTCGAGCTGGGGGTCGTAGGTCTCCAGGCCGCTGCTCACCTCACGGATCGCCGCCGGCCCGAAGCGCGTGCCGGGGCGGAAGGAGGTGGTGCCGTCGTAGGGCACTCCGAACAGGCCGACGCGGCAGCCGGCGGGGTCCCGGCGGCTGGCCATGTAGATGGCGCCATCTGTGTCAAACAGCCCTTGATCAAATAGCTCACTCATCGTTTGAGCTCCCGCTCGATCGCCGCCGGCACCGCCGCGAAGGCGCCGCCCTGCCAGCGGGGGCTCCAGATCTCGCAGCCCGCCGCCACCGCTTCGGCCCGTTCCCGTTGGGGCGTGAGGTAGCGGGGGCCATCCACGGCGGCGAAGATCCAGCTCCACCAGCCGCTGGGGTACATGGGCACCCAGCCGTAGAGCGGATCGGCGTGGCCGAACACCTGCCGCAGCAGGCGCACGGTGTCGATGTGCACGGCGCGGAAGGCCTCGGGGGATTCGCTCTGGGTGGCGAACACGCCCCCGGGTCTGAGCAGGCGCCGGCAGTTCTGGAAGAAGGCTTCGTTGAACAGGCCTTCGGCGGGGCCGGCGGGGTCGGAGCCATCGACGATCACCACGTCGTAGCTGGCGTCTGGGGCCGCGGCCACCCAGGCGAGGCCATCGCCGATCGTGAGCTGGAAGCGGGGGTCATCCCAGGCCGTGGCCCCCAGGCTGGGCAGGTGCTCGCGGCAGAGCTCCACCACCAGCCCATCGATCTCCACCATGTCCAGCTGGCGCACGCCCCGGTGGCGCAGCACCTCGCGGGCGGTGCCCCCATCGCCGCCGCCGATCACCAGCACGTGCTCGATCGAGGCCGCCGAGGTGAGGGCCGGGTGCACCAGCGATTCGTGGTACTGGCGCTCCTGGCGCTCGGCGGTCATCCAGCAGCCATCGAGCAGCAGCGCCTTGCCATAGGGCTCGCTGTCGATCACGGTCACCCGCTGGAAGGGGCTGTGGGTGTCCACCAGCACCGTGGCCTTCATGCCGTAGCGGCAGCCGGCGTGGATCTCATCCACCCAGCCGTCGTTGGAGTCCATGGGGGGCTTGATCGGGTCTTCCCAGCTAAGCGGTTCGCCGTTGTCGTCCCGCACACCTCAGGGGCGGGCTTCCCCGGAGCAGCTCGCCTCCGCGCTGGTGGTCTCGGCGCGGATCGCGGCCTTGGCCTGCTGCCACAGGCCTTCGAGCCGCTCGATGCTCTGGCCCTCCAGCTCGCCCCCGAGGGCCTCCTCCACCCGGGCGAAGCGCGCCAGGAAGCGACGGTTGGTGCCGGCGAGGCCCTCCTCGGGATCCAGATCGCACCAGCGGGCCACGTTCACCAGGGTGAACAACAGATCCCCCAGCTCGCTCTGGGCGTGGGCCCGATCACCGCTGGCCACCGCCTCCCGCAGCTCCCCCAGCTCCTCCTCCACCTTCCCCCACACCCCTGCGATCGATTCCCACTCGAAGCCGGCCGCGGCGGCCTTTCTCGAGATGGTCATCGCCCCGCTCAGGGCCGACTGGCCGCGGACCTGCTCGCGCAGCCGATCGCTGAGGCTGCTCTCTGCGGCGCCGCGGGCGGCCCGCTCGGCCGCCTTGATCGCCTCCCAGGTGGCGGGGGAGCCGTTCTCCGGCTCGAACACGTGGGGATGACGCCGGATCAGCTTGGCGCTGATGCCCCGGGCCACCTGCGCCAGGTCAAAACGGCCCTCCTCTGAGGCGAGGCGGGCGTGCAGCACAACCTGCAGCAGCAGGTCCCCGAGCTCCTCGCACAGGTGCTCGTCGTCCCCGTGGCGGATGGCATCGGCCACCTCGTGGGCCTCCTCGAGCACGTAGGGGATCAGCGAGCTGTGGGTCTGCTTGAGGTCCCAGGGGCAGCCGCCTTCGGGATCGCGCAGCCGGTCCACCACGGCCACCAGCTCGGCGAGGGCGTCGGTGGTGGCGGTCTCAGGGGAGGCGCGGCGCTCATGGCGGTGGTCTGGGATTGGGGCCCTCACGGGCGCTCACCTTCGCATCGATCGCTGGCGCCGCCGTCTCAACAGCCATCTGCGTCTCAACAGCGAGTTGCGTCTCAACAGCGAGTTACGCCTCAACAGCCGTGGCCGCTTGGGCATGGGATCGCCGTCCTGGAGCAGGTGCAGCCAGGCGCTGGCCTCCAGCCCCACCAAGGCGAGCAGCACCAGGGGCCGTTGCTGCCGCCAGAGCTGCTCAGCCGCCGCCAGGGCCCGGGCGGGGCCCATCAGACCCATGTGGACCAGCCCCAGGGGCTTCAGCAGCAGGCCCAGGGCCACCAGCACCGCCGACAGATAAAGCAACCGCCCGGCGGTGCCCACCAACGGCGTGTGGGAGAGGGAGGAGCGGTGGCGCAGCAGCTTGCGGTAGGGGAGCCAGAGCAGCGCCAGGGGCCCCAGCGGCGGGTGGGGTTGGAGGGGGTGTCGAGGTCAGGGGAGAGCCAGAGGCCCCCCACCAGAAAGCTGACCAGGGCCGTGGCCGCCCCCGATGGGCCCAAGGCCGGCCACCAGAGCAGGGCGAAGGGCAGGCTGAGCCACAGGGTCAGGCGGTCGTGCTCGCGGCCGCTGGCCATGGATCAGGGCGCCTGGACCGGATCGGCCGACGGATCGAGGGCGATGTGGTTCAGCAGGGTTGTGGTGAAGGCGAACAGCAGGAAGGGCAGGGAGAGCACAAGGATCACGCCCACCACCACCAGGGCATAGATCGGGCTGCTCGCCCCCATCAGCGCCATGCCGGCCGCCAGGCTCACGAAGATGACCACCATCCAGATCATGATCTGGCCGTAGATGTCCCCGAAGGTGAGGGTGCAACGGAGCTGGTAGGCCTGGAGGCGGTCCATGGGGGATCAGTCGGGCTCGTCCTCAGCTAAGGCAGGCCGGGCCGGTTTGAATCAATCTGTCAACATCTGTTTCAGTGGATCGCCTGCTTAACCTCACCCCCATGCCACTGCTTCGGCCATGACCATCCACGATCTGGGCCAGCTGGTGATGCTGCTCCTTCCGGGCATGTTGCTGTCCGTGCTGGTGCTCTCCGCCTTCGCCGCCGGCGGTTGAGGGGGCGCCCCTGGACCTCGGCCCGGTTTCGATCCGTCCTTCAACACAAACCCCCGGCGATCGCGCCAAAGGGTCCGCTTTCCATAATGTGAAAGCCGATTTGCCCGCCTGAGCTTGGTTTCCGTACGTTCGAGGGTGCTCGTCGTCGCCCTGGTCGTGGCGACCATCCTCATCGGCCTCTGGGTGGGAAGCGACCATTCGCTGTTGCCGGTGCAGGCCAGCCTCAACGCTCCGCTCTACGACCAGCTGTTTCAAGTGCTGTACAGCATCGGAACGATCCTGTTCCTGGGGGTCTTCGGGGTGCTGATCTACAGCATGGTCCGCTTTCGGCGCCGTGACGGTGATGTCAGCGATGGGGCGGCGATCGAGGGGAATCTGCCCCTGGAGATCGTCTGGACCGCCATTCCGGCTGTGGTCGTGTTGTTCGTCGGCCTCTACAGCTACAACATCTATGACCGCATGGGCGGCATGACCTCCCTCGGGGACCACGGCGGCATGCATTCGATGGAGGCCATGGCGACCATGGCGGCGCCACCCGAGGGCGAGGTCTGGGGGGGCATCGGCACCAGCGCCGGCGTGGCTCCTGCCACGACGGTGGATGTCACGGCGATGCAGTTCGCCTTCATCTTCAGCTACCCCTCCAGCAACATCATCAGCGGCGAGCTGCATGTGCCCGTGGGTCAGCCGGTGGAACTGCACATGAAGGCCAACGATGTGATCCATGCCTTCTGGGTGCCGCAGTTCCGCCTCAAGCAGGACATCATTCCGGGCCAGCCGACCGTGCTTGCCTTCACCCCCACCCGGGAAGGCACCTACCCGATCATCTGTGCTGAGCTGTGCGGGCCTTATCACGGCGGCATGCGCACGTCGGTGGTGGTGCACGGGCAAGATGCCTACGAGCAGTGGCTGAAGCAGAACAGCCCCGACCCCGTTGCCGCCTGAGGGAATCTCCAGCCATGACCACCACCACCTCCACCTCCCCATCCCCTGGGCTCTTCGACGGGCCGGAGCCTGAGGACTGGCGGCGTTACTTCGGCTTCAGCCTCGATCACAAGGTGATCGGTATTCAGTATCTGGTCACGAGCTTCTTTTTCTATCTCGTGGGCGGTGTCCTGGCGGGGATGATCCGCACCGAGCTGACCACTCCGATCTCTGACTTCCTCAGCCGTGAGGCCTACAACGAGGTGCTGACACTCCACGGCACGATCATGATCTTCCTGTGGATCGTTCCGGTGGTGAACGGGGCCTTCGGCAACTATCTGGTGCCCTTCTATGTGGGCGCCCGTGATATGGCCTTCCCCCGCCTCAATGCCATTGCCTTCTGGTTGATTCCGCCCGCCGGGGTGATGCTGATCACCAGCTACTTCATCGGTGGGGCGTCCCAGTCGGGTTGGACGGCCTATCCCCCTTGAGCCTCACCACACCAGCGGCGGGGCAGCTGGTCTGGATCTTCAGCGTGATTCTGCTGGGGGGCAGCTCCATCCTCGGGGGCATCAATTTCATCGCCACGATCCTGAAGCTGCGCCGCCCAGGGCTGAAGCTCATGGAGTTACCAATGTATTGCTGGGCCATGCTGGGCACCAGCATTCTGGTGGTGCTGTCCACGCCGGTGCTGGCGGGCACCCTGATCCTTCTGGCCTTCGACATCGTGGCCCACACGGGCTTCTTCAACCCAGGCCAGGGCGGCAACGTGGTGGTGTATCAGCATCTGTTCTGGTTCTATTCCCACCCGGCGGTTTACATCATGGTGTTGCCGGCCTTCGGGCTCGTGAGCGAGATCCTGCCGGTGCATGCGCGCAAGCCTTTGTTTGGCTACACCACCATGGTGTATTCGATTCTGGCGATCGTGTTCCTGGGCCTGATCGTCTGGGCCCATCACATGTTCACCAGCGGCACGCCCCCTGGATGCGGCTGTTCTTCACGATCGCCACCTCGTTCATTGCCGTGCCCACCGGCATCAAGTTCTTCAACTGGCTGGCGACGCTCTGGGGCGGAAGAATTGCCCTGAATTCCGCCATGCTCTTCGCCTGTGCCTTCATCGTCAATTTCGTGCTTGGCGGCATCACAGGCGTGGCCCTGGCCCAGGTGCCCTTCGACATCCACGTGCACGACACCTACTTCGTGGTCGCCCATTTCCATTACATCGTTTATGGCGGAACGGTCTTCGTGATCTTCAGCTCCATTTACCACTGGTATCCCAAGTTCACCGGCAAGATGCTGGACGAGCGCCTTGGCCTCGTGCATTTCGCCCTCACCTTCATCGGGTTCAATCTCTGCTTCGGTCCCCAGCACTGGCTGGGCATCAATGGCATGCCCAGGAGGGTGGCGGAATACGACCCGCAGTTCACCCTGTTGAACCAGATCAGCAGCGTCGGCGCCCTGCTGATGGCCCTGAGCACCCTGCCCTTCCTCTACAACGTCATCGCCAGCTACTTCAACGGCAAGGTGGCCGGAGATAATCCCTGGCGAGCGCTCACGAGCGAATGGCTCACCAGCTCTCCGCCCCCGGTGGAGAACTGGCACGGACCAGCTCCCCATGTGCGTCACCCCTACGGCTACGGAGCGGAGCCCCAACCATGACCACCCTTCCCTCCATCAGCCCCGAGCTGCAGGACTCGCCCGAGGCGCATGAGCACGAAGAGCACGGAGATTTCCGTCTGTTCGGCCTGGTGTTGTTCCTGGTGGCCGATGGCATGACCTTCGCCGGCATGTTCGCGGCTTACCTCACCTTCCGGGCCGTCAATCCCCTGCCCACCGGTGGGATCTACGAGCTCGAACTGCTGCTGCCCACGATCAACACGGTGTTGCTGGTGCTCAGCAGCTTCCACCTTCCATCGATCCGCGAAGCTGCTGCGCGCCGAGAATTCAGCCGGCTGCCGCCTCTGGCTGATGATCACCGTGGCGCTCGGGGCGGCGTTCCTGGTGAGCCAGATGCGCGAGTACTTCACCCTCCCCTTCGGTCTCACCAGCAACCTGTATGCCAGCACCTTCTACGTGCTGACGGGCTTTCACGGCCTGCACGTCAGCCTTGGGGTGATGTTGATGCTGATTGTCTGGTGGCAGGCTCGTGAGGGTGGCTCGATCACCAGCCATGAGCACTTCGGCCTGGAGGCCGCCGAGCTCTACTGGCACTTCGTCGATGGCATCTGGGTGGTGTTGTTCGGGATCATCTACCTGCTCTAGGCCCCCCGGAGGAGCCGGGGCCGTTGGGGGAGCTGATCCCTCAGAATGGAACGATCGCCCGATTAGCTCAGCGGTAGAGCGCCTGCCTTACAAGCAGGATGTCGCTGGTTCGAAACCGGCATCGGGCATACCCCAAACCGCCTCCAGCACAAGGGTTTTGGCCACCAGGCCCAAGCCGCTGCACCCCCATGAACAGGCCCGCTAGAGCAGCTTTACGCTAGTTTTTACGCTAACAACGGCTCTCGCTGAGCTTGAGACATGTCAGCCGCAGCTCGAGCCCCCGTGCCTGCTTGGGTGAAGGAGTTGCGGTCGTTGGTGCGTCGTGAGCACGGTCGCGGATGGACGCTCGACCCGCAAAGCGGGAAGGTCAAGCTGACGCGTCGGCTACCCGACGGAGGACGCAGCAGTGTGGTCCTCGACTTGCCGTGGAGCAGCTCGAGCTCCACGGCGGTGCTGACGCGGCTTCAGGCCATCCATCAGATGGAAGATGTCGGGCTGAGCCTGGCCGACGCTGTTGAGCAGCTCACAGCCGGTGACCAAGCGTCGTCACCGGCTGAAGGGGCCACCAACTGGCCGGTACTGGTCGAGGCGTTTCGGAAGCACAAGAACGAGGACTCCGGCGAGATCAAGCTGAGCACCTGGGAGAGCATGTACCTCCCGGTGATGAATCAGCTTTTGGAGGTGATGGACCAGCGGCCGGCACCACGAGATGGCCCCGCAGTCCTTGCCACCTTGCGAGATGCCTACGGCGGTGCACCCGGCACCCAGGGCCGCCGCCAACGGATCCTTTATGCAGCCCAGTTCCTGCGGTACGCCGTCGACAAGCGGGGAGTTCCCAAGCGGTGGCTGCCACCACCGAGCTTGTCGGACTATATCGGCAAGCGGCTCACGCCCAAGCGAGATTCGACACCGCTCAAGAGCCCGGACATCGTCAGGCTCCTTGAAGGGATAGCTGATCCGCGCTGGCGGCTGGCCGTCGAGCTGCTGGTCTGCTTTGGGCTCAGGCCCGTGGAACTCAAGCACTGCTCCCCCGGTGCTGACGGTGCCTCGCTGAGGGTCAGCTACCGCAAGCGCACGAGCAGAGGCAGTACCAAGCCACGCCTTGCCCTGGGGCTCGATCCTGTTGGTCTTCCGGGTCTGACGGCAAGGGCCGTTGCGAAACTGGCTTCGGGAGAACCGGGACTACCGCCACTGGGGGCCACCGACGGCGAAACATCGAAAGCCCTGAGGGTCTATCTCGACCGCCGGCCGATCTGGCAAGAACTCAAACAGGAAGCGGCCGCCCGCGGAGAGAAGCTCACTCCGTACTCCCTCAGACACGGCTATGCCCTCCGAGCCCACCAGGATGGCGGCCTTACCGTGCGGGCCTCAGCTGATTCAATGGGCCATTCCGCGCTCACCCACAACAGTGCGTATGGGACCTGGTCCGACGTCGAGGTCCAGGAGGCTGCGTTCACCCAAGCCCGCGAGCGGATCGAGCAGCTGCAGCCCGAGGCGTCACCGCCAGCACCAGAGCGGCTGGCCCGCCGACGGTGATCGTGGCAGGAAGAAATCGGGGGGCACTGTCTGAAAAAGCACGTTCAGAGTGTACAGACCCAGTCAGGGAGCATGTTCTGTATAGCCCCGACTGGGCAGATCCTCTCTGTCGACACTCATTGGACCCGCCGATTGGGTGGCGGGCCACGCATCCCAGGATCCAACTGGGAACGCTGGGGATATAGCACCGAGATGATCAGCAAGAGGTCGGTCAACCGCACCTTCACCCCTATTGACCCCCCGCAAGAGCATGTGCAATGCTGATTCCAGTGTTTGGTGCTTCCTACTTCCAACCCGTCTTCCTGCTGCCCAACCGGGGGTTCCCGAAGCCGCAGCAGTTGAGCCCTCCAGCAGGGCTCTTGAAGCTGGCCAGAACCAACGATGTACCATAAGTGAGACAACCTGGTTCAGCCAGCGAGTCTCACCCTGGCCGACACTTGCTCGCGTACAACACAACCCACTACACAACCCACTACATAGCCCTCTACGTAACCCTCACGCCCAACCAATATTTTTACAACCCACACGTAACCAAAGCGAGTAGCCACATCAGTTCCATTGATGGCTACTAATGATTGCGAATCTGATCGACTCGAACTTTGGGGGCAACTCCGAAGATTCTCGCCTCACGGGAGGTCGACCTCCCCAGCGCGGAAGTACCCGGGGAGCTTTGACTCCTGCGGGTAAATCCAAACTCAAGCCCCAGGCTCAGCATCCAGAGCTGTGGCTGCGTACCGGCCAGGCGGCTATAGCCCTTGGCCTAAGCACGGACACGCTAAAGCGTCATGCCAAGGCAGGCGTGCTCAACGTAGGAGAGCACTTCCGGTACGGGCCTCACCGCAATTCGCCGATGGTCTGGCGGGTTGAACGCTGCCTGGCAGCCCTGAGTCATCGGGGGTTGTTGAGCCGCGGCACAAGAACTGGGGGGCAGAACTAACACCACCGCACGGAAGCTCTGTAGAGGCAAGGTGGTGGGAGTTCCTCCAACATTCCATTGCGGTGGCGGTGATGTTTCCCCGTGGGGTTGCATCATCCCAGCAACTTGGATGTCAATACCAACCAGTGCCAGCAGAGCATTTATACGTTTGAATCTATTTCTTCTAACCATGGACGACAAATTCGCCTCCGCTACACCTGACAACGGCAACAACACTGATCACGCCAGCCGGCCGATCGATCCTGGCGACCAGCCAGAGCCCGACACCATGGACTCCAGCACCGCAACGGCAGTGGCCGCCAGCAACGGCACCACGCCGCTTGTGGAGGAGCTCGGCTCTCCTGCCGCTGAGCAGCCCACCACCGGCACGGACACCACGTCTCCCAATGGATGCGCGGCAACCGAGGTGCCCTATGAGGTCGAAGGAAAGATCAGCGAGTTCAGGGTCCACGTCGATGCAGTTGCTAGGAGCCTGTTGCGCGTAGATCAGCGGCCGAGCTCTCCACAGACGCCCATAAATCTGCCCAGATCCCAGTGACAGCAATGGGTCTGGCCACCAGAATGGGGCATGCAGAAGCCCAAGTCCTTCCGCCCCTGGCAGCCGGAGCAGACCACCCTGCTGCCGCCATCACCGAGTGATTGGCTCTCGGATGATCACCAGGTGTATTTCCTGCTTGATCTGGTGGATGAGCTGGATCTATCACAGGTCCTGATCCCCGCTCAGAGCAAAGATCCACGTGGGGAGAAAGGGTTTGACCCCAGGATGATGACGATGTTGCTGCTTTACGCGTACTGCGTGGGCATCGTCTCCTCCCGCAAGATCGAGCGGGCCTGCTACGAGGACCTGGCCTTCCGGGTGCTGACGGGCAACCAGCAGCCAGACCACAGCCGCGTCAGCGAATTCCGGCGCCGCAACCTCGATGCCCTGAGGGGTCTATTTGTTCAGATCCTGCGCCTGTGCCAGAAGGCCGGCATGGTGAGCCTCGGCCATGTGGCCCTTGATGGCACCAAGATTCAGGCCAATGCCTCCAAGCACAAAGCCATGAGCCACGAGCGCATGCTCAGGGCGGAGAAGCAGCTGCAGCAGGAGATCAATGCCTTGATGCGCAAGGCCGAGATCCTTGATGCCCAGGAGGATCGTCGCTACGGCAAGAGCAACCGCGGCAGCGACCTGCCCGACGAACTGCGGCGGCGGCAGGATCGGCTGGCCAGGATCCGTCAGGCCCGCAAGGAGATGGAAGCGGAGACCGCTGCTGCTGCAGCGCGTCAGCGGCACGAGGAGGCAGAAGCGGCCAGGGCCCAAGCCACTGCCGCGCAGGACGCGGAGGCATCGCCAGCAGAGCAGGCCGAGCTGAACAAGAAAGCCGAGGCGGCAGCAGCAAAGGCCAAGGCTGCCCGGGAGGCTGCGATCAAGGCCGCCGAGGTCGCTGGCGTGGAGCCGCCGGATCTGGAGCCACTTGCTGCTGACGCGATGCCACACCGTGGTCTGGCCCGGAAAGCCGACGGCACCCCAACCACCAAGGCCCAGCGCAACTTCACCGATCCCCAGAGTCATCTGATGCAGTCAGGTGGGTCCTATCTGCAGGGCTACAACTGCCAGTTGGCGGTGGACAGCGACCACCAGGTGATCGTGGCGCTCGGGGTGAGCAGCCAACCGCCGGACGTCGAGCACCTGGAACCCATGCTGGAGCGCATCGCCGCCAGCGCCGGTGCACTGCCCACGGTGATGACGATGGATGCGGGCTACTGGAGCGAGGCAAACGCCAACGCCTGCACCGATCAGGGCATTGATGGATACATCGCCACCGGCCGCCTGCCACACGGCCAGCCGCCACCGCCCAAGCGAGGACCTTTAGCCAGAGACGCCGATGCAAAAACCCGCATGGCCCGCAAGCTCAGAAGCAAGAAGGGCGCCAAGATCTACGCCCAGCGCAAGGCGATCGTGGAGCCGGTAAATGGGCAGATCAAAGAAGCCCGGGGCCTACGCCGATTCCTGCTGCGGGGTCTGGAGAAGGTGAACAACGAGTGGCATCTGATCGCTGCCACCCACAACCTGCTCAAGTTGTTCAGGTTCAGGCGATCACAGCAACAGGCGCTGGTGGCAGCATCGGGATGAGTGGCAGCAGAAGCGTTGGCCGGTGTAGCAGCGGCTGACTGAGGCCCATCGATGGGGCCCGGACAGCAGAAGGACGGAGTCTCAGCTATTCAGCTCAGGGGTCGATCCGCTGTGGCCAGGGGTTCGCTGCTCAATTGGCAACAAACTCCTAGCAGGGGCCTCGACACGACAACAGCTCTCCTGATTCTGCGTGAAATTGCTAGAGCACTGAAGCTTTCAGTCCCCCGAAGGGACATCGAAACGCTATTGGCTCAGGCCGACTGCAACCGGACCGCAGAAACTCCAGAGGCACTCATGGGCCTCGGCGTGACTGCAGCCGATCCAATCGTGACTAACGAGCCCGATTGGTTGCTGGAAGGTGTGGTTCCTCGGGGCGTTCTTACCCTGATGGTTGCTCCGCCGAAGGTCGGCAAGACCAGACTTGCCGTGGGTCTAGTGGCAGCCCTTCTTGGCAAGAAGGGCAGTTTCATTGACCGGGCAGTGACACCCATGACGCCGCCGCAGGTGATCATTTTTGGCCCAGATATGCCGGAGGCTGTCTGGATGACGATGCTCGGAAAGGCTGGCTTGTGTCAGCGAGACCATGAAGGCAACGAACGCTTGCAGGCTGGAATCACCCTCTTCCACGAGGGCAACTGCTTCCCACCGCACCAGAACGGCATCGATGCCATTCGGCGCATGGCCCTTGCCCAGCCTGGTTCGTTGATGATCGTCGACACCTTGCACTCGTTCTTCTGTCCGCTCAGGATCGGCGAAAGTTCTGTGAAGGTGGCCGAACCATTGCGAGCCCTATCCAAGGCGCTATTGGGCACGAACACCACGGGTTTGTTGCTTCCACCACGTCAGCTACGCCACCGGTAGAAGCCGTGGCAGCTCTGCCATTCCTGCGGCTGCGTCCCAGATCGTGACCCTCAGTGAGCTCGGTGGGAGCTTGATCAAGCTGCACACCAAAGGCCGCCATGGCCCAGAGCAGAACATGACGATCAGGCTCAATGACGACGGGATCTTCGAATCAGGGAAGCGGGTCGAGGAGGAAGCGTTGGTCTTCAAGCTGGAAACAGCTGAAGATGAACTGCAACCCCGTGAACGTACCGCTTTACGTGCTCTACGCCGCCTGAGTCCGTCTTGCCCCAACGGCGTCACTGCGGCTGCGGTAGTTGCCGAGATTGGCCAAACCGGTGGTCCAGATGAATGCGTTGGTCGTCGACCCCTGAACCGATTGGTCCGGCATGGTTTAGCTACCTCCTGGAAGGCCAGCAATAGCCGTGCCATGGAGAACCGCTACCAGCCCGTCGTGATCGACGGCCTCTTCGGAGAACTCAACTCGGAGGACGCCGCCACCAACGCGGTGGTGACCGTTCAGCCCAAGGCGGTCGAGGTCACTGCCTCCACAGAGCCCTCCCAACCGTCCGAACTGGCCACGGGGGAAGGTGACGAGCCCGCGCCGACTGAAGCCCCCACCGTGCAGTCCCAGCACGCTGAGGGCCAGCCCCGCAGGAAGAGCAAGGCAGCCGCTACACCTGAGCAGACAGGGCACGCCCCGGCAGAGGTGGTCGGCCTGGGCGGGGCCAACGACAACGTTGGCCCCGCCGTAACTGCAGCCCCTGTTGCCCAGGAGGTCTGATCCCCACCAGACACCCCTGAACCCGAGCCCTTGGTCGTTGACCAGGGGCTTTTTTCTGGTGCGGACGTCGAGTCGAAGACGACATCACCCGCCCAACGTCTACTGGTGTCGGGGTAAAGAACCAGTTGCTTCCCTAGAAGCAAGTCTAATTGCGCTGGCCTGACCAGCTAAGGGTGGAAACCCAGCCACACCAATGGTTCTCCTGCTCTCCGACCGTTGCTGCCCAGCCTCGAACCTACCCCCGGTGGTGGCAGCTGCGGTGAAGGGCCAGCCGGCAAGGCTGGCAGGCTCTGGTGTCCCCGGCGTGTGCCATTGAGCTCACTTTCTCAGCCCACAGCCCACATTCGTTACGCTTCCGTTGGGGCAGGTTGTCCGACTGAATTGGGCACCCTTGAGATCGGCACCGCTGAGGTCAGCCCAGAGCAAGTTGGTTTTACTGAGATCGGCCCCAGCGAACTCGCTCCCTCTGAGGTCTGTCCCGGTGAGGTCTGCCCCCTGTAGATCAGCGTTGGTGAACTTGGTTCCAACAAAACTGGTCCTGCTGAGGTTGGCACCTGCAAGATCAAATCCGGTGAGGTCAGCACCAGCAAGCACTGGGAACTTAACTTCTCGGAGAAACTGAAACACCATGCTTCTGCGCTGGGGACCAAGTGGACTATGGCCAGAGAGTTGGGTCAAGGCCGTCAGTGTCAGAGCACGCGCAATTGAATTTGCCTCTGTTCCTTCCTGCCTAGCCTGCTGGGAAACTCTGGCGTCTAGAAGTATGGTCTTCATCTCTGATGTGTATTCTCTCAGGACAGTATCTTTTCTCTCCTCTGTTGCAATATCTCGCTGACGAACCTCACTGACGTGATTAAAAAGAAGTCCTCCTGCTGCAATCACCACTGGAACGGAGATGGAAGCCACCGCATCCAACCCTCCCCTGCCTGACTTCTCACCTAGCCCCGACCACCGCCACAGTGCCGTCAGCGGCGCAAGACATGAGGGGTTCGAAAGCTCTTGCTCAGCTTGCTGTTGGTTTTCTGACTCCGTTTGCCAGGGGTGGATCCTGCTGATGAGGTGTGCCCTTGCCATGATCTTCCGCTTGTCGGGCGTATGCCGTGACGATGTTTGGCTTGATCTACCAAGGAGACCCCATAGCCCAAGCTTCGGTTCCTGGTCCGGTTGCGGGGATTCAGCCACGGAAGTCGATCACTTGCTTGGATGCTAAATCAGCTCTCTGAAGGATCTCAATCAAATGCATGGTGCTTTCTGGCAAGCACCTCAACCGAAAGCTCTGAACCGAGACCTTGTGTTGCAGCATCATCACCTCCTTTTCTATCGATAACCGTTCAGCTTTAGGAGTGTCACGTTGACTTCTTTCGTTCCGATCAGGATATTTATCTTCAGGCTGCCGCAGGTTCAAGCTGCTACTCACCTTGGGTGAGCTGTGTGTGATGCGCCTGAACCAAGAACAACATGCCGCGTTTCGTCCAAAGGTTGGCCTGTAGCTCAGTGGCTTGTCAGCTCCTGGGAGAGGGCCAGGATGATCTTGTGAAGGTGCTCAATGCGAGCCACCAGATCAGCCATGCGTTCCGGTGGGGTGCCCGGAGCTTGAATCTCTCGGGAGATCTCCCCCATTCGGTGCCGCAACTCCGCGCAACGGGCAACACGAGGGTCCGGTTCAGTCACACCTGTTGTTGCGACCAGGAAAGTCAAGCTAGATCAGCTGGTTGGTCGGCTTGAACACAACCAGCACCAGCCTGCAGGCAGTGCCGCTCTTAACAGCTCATGCTGCGGCGTTTTGCTTGGCAGGAGCGTTCACAGACCAACGACTTCCGAGCTGGCAGCTGCAGTGAAGGGCCAGCCGTTGGAAGGCTGGCCCGTCGGCCGTCAGGCCGTGACCTGTTCCCGCAGCGTGGCCAGGGCCTTTTTACGGGCCCGGCAGACCGTCATGGGGCTGAGGCCCAGCTGCGCCGCTGCCTGACGGAGGGACAAGCCTTCCAGCACGGTCAGACGCAGGCTGGCAGCTTGCGCAGCGGGCAGTTGGTCCACCAGGGTGTCGAGCGTGGCAGCGAGCTGCGGGTCGGTGGGTGCCGTGTCAGGTGCCGCCAGTTGATCGAGCAACATGGTGGGCTGCCCACCCAACGGTGCATCGAGGCTGGTGTGGCCGTAGGCGTGGGTACCGAGCTCGTGCTGACGCCGGGATACCCGGACCAGACGGGAACGATCCCGGAGGTAGTGGCTCAAAGCCCCCTGGATGCAGTGCCGCAGGTACGGGACAGGATTGTCGTGTGCAGCGTCAAGACGGCTGACGGCGCGGACGAGCTCCAGGCGGGCCACCTGCTGAGCATCATCCCGTTCGATCAGGCCGCTGTACTGGCGGTGGAAACAACCGCCGATCGTGTCAGCGAGGGCCAGGTGGTCGAGCACCAATTGGTCACGGTGCCGTTGGGGGGATTGGGAGGCAACTGAGCGTGCCATGGGTGGGTCTGTGTAGGACCCTTACCCGCCTGCAGCCCGACAACCGCTGCCGTCCAGGGTGCTGCCAGCACAACGCTTGCCCTTGACGGCAGTGGTGAGCTACCACCGACTAGAAAACAAACCAGTGGCGTGCGGGCTGCAGGGTGTAGAGGGCCGAGCACCCACCCGTGGCCTACGGGGCTGACGACCCCCCACCACCGTGAGCAGCAGCCTGGTGGCTACGAGCCGTTGAGCCAGCAGCCACCGCTTCTTGAGTCCGCCCGGGGCTCGATCGACGGACGGCTCTGGTGGCTACCGCTGGTCCGGGGCCGTTAGCTCAACTTGGTTTGCAGCTTGGTCTTCGGTTTTGGCAGCGGTAGCTCCTGGGCAGTAGCCACCAGCAGCTGCTGGAGTGCCGCGGGGGTTTCAATCTCATCCCGCACCCGGAAGTACGGCTTAGCCCCTGGGTATGGCGGTAGCTCAACTGGGGTACCAAGGATCTGCCGGCCTGCTGCGGTGGGTTTCACGTACAGATCGTTGTCACAGACCAAAGCCACTACTTTCCCCGCCAGGTACAAGGCGTATTCCCCAAACATCTTCCGCTGCGTCAGCTCACCGGGGAGGTTCACTTGCTCACAGATGTAGGTGACCGTGTCTGGATCAGTGGCCACAGGGGACATCCGTAGTCGTTTGATCTTGGGTCCCAGGTGCTGGTCCCTGCAACTGCTCGGGGGGCAGCACTGGCAGGCCAGCAGCACCGTGCAACCTGAGCTGCACCCCCCCGAACCCACCCCGTAGCAATCCCCCCCCGTAGGGGGGAGCTGTCGGGGGGGGGAGCAGGTTGTGGTGCGGGTTCACCGCTGCCGCTGCCGGCATTCCGCTTCGTATTCACGGCACAGGAACCACAGGTCAACACGCCACCGCAGGAGACGCAGCTGGTGCTGGAGACGTTGGTACAGGGTTGGTACGGCCACGGAGCAGCGGTGGAGAACGCCACCCCATCAGCCAGACCGCACGCCATTCGTGCCCAGAAACAAATGTGCGGTCTGGCTAAAATCGGGGTGGTGTGACGCCGATGCGTAGTCCGTACCAACCACGGTGACAACCAACACCAGTGGACGGCTACCGGCGTAAGACGTTAACGAGTTGTACAGCTACGAACGGCATAGGTAGGGCTGTCAGTGGCTTTCGTGTATGCCACAAGCGCCAAGGTACATACTTTGACCTGGCCTGAGGGGCTTGTGATCGTGGCCTTGCCATCTAGGCAGCGGTAGCGTGGTCCAGTGTCCTGGCAGGAGTTCAAGCCTGTGAAAACGATCTTGGAGCCACTGCTCCATTGAACGTCATTCAGATAGCTGGCGTAGCCCTGCGGTGAGGGCTTAAAAGGTAACGACTGAGCTCTTGCCCCTTGCGGTGTCAGAAGAAACCCAAGCATGACGCCTGCAATGGAAAGGGACAGACAATTGAATCCTGATCGTGGCATCATCTTTATCTGATGTGGACTGGTTGCCATGGTAGGTGCATTCGGACCTGGTGAATTGGCAGCTTTTGTCTCTTCCCTGATCTCAGCCACTCCTCTTGTCAAAGCTCCCTCCAGCAAGGAGGCCACTGGGTTGGATCACCATGGCGGCTACCAGCCAGGGCCACTAGGTGGTCAACACAGGCCACTAGGGTTGACGTCAACCAGCTGACGGCTACCGGTGGTAGCAGTGACCAGGGCAGCTGGCAGCGTGTGGTGCCCAGTGCCGGGTGGCACCAGGCACCTGCGGCAGAGCTCAAGTAGCCCAATCCAACGGCAGGTCGTCGGGGAGCTCGTCGATTTGCTGCTCGTCCAGCCAGTGGTCACCGCAGGACCAGGAATCCCAACCGGAACCAATCAGGGACGGGACGTCTGCAGGGTCTGGCTCTGACCAGTCACCGGCAGCGGCGGCAGTAGCCCAGGCATCAATGACAGCGTCGAGCTGGGGTGCACCTGGGGATGGTTGAGCCTTGGTGGCCAGGTACCAGCGGTGGGCCTGGACTGTGAAGCGGTGGGTAGTAGCAACGGCAAACCACCCGCAGGCCAGTGCGTGGGCCAGCAAGGTGGTCAGGATCGTGGTCGGTGTAGTGGTCGGCTCCATTGGGGGCACGGCAAGAACACCGTTCCCCCCACCGGCTACAACGTCTCAGGCCAGGGTGCCGCCCGGCACACCGCGTAGCCCTTGCCGGACGTTGTCCCCACCCTGGCAACTGCCAGCTGGTGGGGTGCCGGTGGACCATGGGAGGTGTGGGGTCGTGTCCACCAAGAGCCGTCGGTGTGGCCCCAGGCCGATCAGTCCTGCTGGCCAGCCAAGTCTTCAGGGCAGATCAGATCAGCTGCTTGTCGGGCCGAGGCCTACCTGGTCATGCGGACCCGGGCCCGCGCCGTAGGCATTAAAACGCTCGCACATTTCCCTTCAAGACCGGTTGAGGTCTCCAGCGTGAAATTGGGCTGATCACCACTACCACCTGCAAGACCATGATCCGCGTTCACGTTGCAGACCACCAGGAAGCAGCCGCTGTTTGGCGGTCCCTCCAGCAGCAGGAAACCATTCAACGCGTGGCCCTGCACCTTGACGGCCAGGGGCACCTCTGGAATCTGTCCAGAGCCAATGACGGCCATTGGGCAACTGACCCGCCCAGGCCCAGTGCAATGCCTGAAATGATGCCTTAGGCCCGACAAAGCCTGCCTTTCGTCTGTATTGACGATGCTCAACCGCCATGGCCGTGACGGTGATGCACATCACTGACGTGGGGGTGCTCATGCTCAATCGGTGCGTGTTGATGCTCATGGGCATGCCAGTACGCCCGCTCAGGATTACCAGCTGACGGGTTATCGGCAGGGTGGTCGTGGCTGTGGTGCGGGTCTCCGGCAGCCGGATCGTGCCTGTGACGGTGGGCATGCCAGAACTCAGCGTGCCGGTGCCAGTGGGCATGGTCTTCCTTCAGCAGCACGGCCACACCGAGCAGCATCAAGACTGCAGCCATGGTCAAGCCAAGGGTGAAAGCTTCACCCAGCACCAACACGGAGAACAGCAATCCCACGAACGGAGCCGTTGCAAACACCACGGATTCCCGAGCTGCACCCAGGTGGCGTAGGGCTATCAGATCCAGCCAAATTGAGAAGCCGTACCCCACCGCGCCAATGGCCAGCACTGCCAGCAACGAGTTCCACGCTGGCAGTGGCTGACCCGCACCGAGGGCCAGAATCAGCATCGGAGCTGACGCCCCAATGGCTTTCAACAGGGCAACCTGGATGGGGTTGCGCAGGCTGAGGCGTTGGCTGAGGTTGTTGTCGATCCCCCAAGCCAGGCAGGCACCGCCGATCAACAGGGTGCCGAGAAGGTTTGCACTGTTCAAGGAGCCGTCGGTGAGCAGCACAGCACCGGTGAGGATCAGAACGGCAGCAATCAGCCCCCTGCGGCTGAGGTGTTCACGACCAATCAGCACGGCAATCAGCAACGTGAACACTGCTTCCAGGTTCAGCAGCAGCGAGGCAGATCCCGCAGACAGCAGGGTGAGGCCCTGGACCAAGCAAAGTGGACCAATCATCCCTCCACAAACAGTGAGCCCAAGGAGCATGGGAAGGTCACTCCGCTGAACCGGTGATTCTTCCTGTTGATGGCGTACAAACCCACGCACCACCAGCAGCCCGAACGAGGCTCCGGCGTAAAGCAGTGCCGCAATCATCAGTGGGGAGGCAGCACTGCTGATTACGCTGATCAAGGGAGCACTGATGCCAAAGAGCAAGGCGGCCAGCAAGCCGGCAGTCAGCCCCCACCGCTGTGGGGTATCCCTGGCCTTGGGAGCATGATCGTGGTCCATGGCTTCAGCTCAGCCCAACCACCAGTTTGCTGGAGGGCTGCAACCAGTCACTGAAACTGACGTCCTTGCCCAGAGCACAGGATGGGTGAGGCTCTCAGCTGTCATCAAGCCACTGTGCAGACCAAACTCCATGGGGTTTCAAGAATTCGTCTTCTGCGCCGAAGGCAACTTTCCGCTCAATCTGCAACGGGTCCGCCGCTCGGATCGACTTCTCCTTTCTCTCTCGCTCATTCTCTCACCAAACGGAGCTCGAACGCCTCAAACAACAGTCGGGCCTAACGCATCAACCATCTGGCAGCACTTTGCATGATCAGATCAAGCCCCATCAGACGTTAGCTCCCTAAGTAATGCTCCAGTCCGAAATCAAGCAAGAAGAGGCAGCAAACTGCACGACATTGCGTTGATCAATTCGATAGCTCATTCTTTCCCTGATGCCACGGCCTCCAGGATTTGCCGTGTTCTTCAACACCAAGGGCAATGCTGAGTTCCTCATATTTGGTTCGACCTTTCAGCCTTTCAATAGGCTGTGCCTCAGCTTCGGGGTCGACATGCAAGACACCACAACCTTTACTTTTCCTGCCCATAACCCAGACGGCCAGCCAGCAGCCGCTACGTCATCTCCTGGCAACCAGAGAGTGCCCTGGTACCAGCAGTTCCGGCGAACTCAGATTGTTCAGACCCTCGAGGCCGTGCAGGACCTGATTGCCGTAGCACTCTGCGTGGGGCTGTTCTGCGTAATGGTGTTGGAGATGAAAGTGATCTTTACCGAGCTGCTCACAACCGCTGAATTCCACGGGATCACTGCCGACATTTTGTTCATTCTGATCTTGGTGGAATTGTTCCGGTTGCTGATCATTTACCTCCAGGAGCAAAGGGTCTCGATCACGGTGTCGGTTGAAGTTGCAATCGTGTCAGTGCTGCGGGAGGTGATCGTGCGTGGAGTACTTGAAACCGACTGGCACCAGACGTTGGCGGTGTGCTTGTTCTTGGCCACGATGGCAGGCCTGTTGGTCGTGAGAGTCTGGTTACCACCGACGTTCGTTGGGGTTGACCCGGAATCAAGAATGTCCCCTAAGCCCATGACAGGGCAGGAGCATTCCTAGTGGGCCTCGGCTTGATGGAAGGGTTGGGCGTTACTACCACGACGTACGTCAGCGTTTCTGGTGACGTGTGCCCGCGTGCGGCGGGAACCCTGACGATTCACTCTCTCTCCCCCTCTTCTTTCTGGATCACTCGCGGCTGGGACGCCTCCCCCTGCAAGTGTTCCCCTACGGCTTCAAGCGGCCGGTAGCACCTCCCGTGCCCAGCTCAAGCCCTGGCGGACGTCAATCCCCAACGTGTTGCACCAGCCCCACGTCGAGGAGGTACCGCAGCACCAGGTACCCCGTCGAACCGAGCTGGTGTTCAGCCAAGAAGGCTTCCACCGCAGCTACGGGTTCCACAGACACCAGCCGTAGCGTCGACAGTTCTGTCAGGAGCCAACCCCAATCCAACGCGGGGTAGCGGTAGTCGTAGTGGTTGACCACGGCTCGGACGAGGTCGGCATCCAGTACACCTAGTACCCATTGCCGACTGGTTGCCTCAACACCACCAGCAGCAACCGCAGCAGTGGGGCCAACAGCCTGCACAGCAGCACCAGCATGGTCAGCGGTCACTACCGCACCAGCAGCTGCACCGTGGGTATCCACCGGCAGCCGCACGGGTCTTGCCGTCACCTTCGGAGGCACTGGGGCACGCTCCAGCTGGACGTAGTCCGGGTAGGCCGCCGTAAAGGCCGCCAAGTCAGCAAACATTGGATCACCCCACTGCGGGGCCACACAGGTGTGCTCGGCACGGGTGAGAGCCACGTACCGCAGATTGAGCTCCTCAACCGGCAACACCAGGGCCCCACGGAATCCTGTTGGTCCCCAAAGCTGGGGGGACAGAGTCGGGCCGTAGTCCCAACAAGCTGGGTAGTCAGTTGCACGCACCGACGATGCAGGCTCAGGCACGAAGACCACTGCAGGAAAATCGTCTGCCAGTTCCACCCGGCCGAATTCCAACCCTTTGGATTTGTGGGCCGTGGCCACGGCAACGTCAGCAGCAGCAGCGGTGTCGACTGCCAGGGTCTGCAGTTGGTGGATCTCCCCGGGGATTTCCCGCCAATTACGGTGCCGTTCGAGCAGACCTAACCAGGCCAGGAGATCACGGGAGTCCTGTTCGTGTGCGTAGGCCTCCAGTGCCGCGTAGCTCTGGAACCCGCGCAAAAACGGATCCTTCACGTCAGCAGTGGCTCCAACCCGTAGGCAGCAGACCTCCAGCAGCAGATCCAACCGGTAACCGCTGATCCCGCCTACGAAATGGATGCGTTTGTGCTGGGTGACGAGTTCAACAGCGTGGGTGTACACCGCAGCGTTCCCACGGGCCAAGAACGCCGTCGTGCCCGTGGGTGCACCACGCCGTCCCCCGACCAGCTCACGGGTCTCCCGCTTGACCGACAGCAACCGGTTGGCGTCAGCTGCAATTCCAGCCCCAAAGCGGAAGCTTTCGGTGAGGTGCAGCAGTTGCCCGAGACCGGCGTCAGCCATGGCGTTAGTGGCGTACCGGAAGCTGTAGATCGACTGGTGCGGGTCTCCCACGAAGACTTTCGTGGCGGGTTGCCCCAGCACGACGGCCAACGTCACCGGATTGGAATCCTGGGCTTCGTCGAACAGGATCGTGTCGTACGGCAGTTGGGGACGGGTCAATTGGTAGACCTTTAAGTACCCCTCGTGAGTCATCGGCAGCCCGTGACCGGAATCCAGCTGCAACCGCCACAGCCGCTCCGCAGCCGCTAGGGCCACGGCGTTTTGCCGGGTCTGGTGCTGAGCAGCAAAGGCAACGAACTCCTCTGCAGCCGAGCAGTGCCATTGCACCAGCAGCTTGAGTGCCAGTGCGGCTTGCCCGAGTTCACCTGGTTCTTGGGGGTTGAGTCCCAGTGCCTTGGCGGCCTCGTCTGGTCGGACAGCACCCCGCAGCTTGTGCTGGTACCGCCGACCGACAGCCTTGAAAGCAAGGGCATGGATCGTTGAGCAAGACACGTTGGCCGGGAATTTGCTGCCAGCCGCAGCTGCAATCGAGCGGTTGAAGGCCAGGTACAACATCCGCTTTGCGGGGCGGGCCAGGGCATACGCCTGCAGCACCGTGGTCTTGCCGGTGCCGGCAAAAGCCAGCACCCGGAGGTCACCGTTGGCGTCCACAACGGCCTGTTGTTCGTCCGTTAGTGGCGGCGGTGCGTGCGTTGGCAGCCGCCGGAGCAATTGTGTGGCGCGTGTGGTCGTCATGGTTAGTAGATCAATGGGACAGGGCATGGTTTTCGAGCCACCCGTTCCCCTGCTGGGTGTCAGCTGCCGTGACTCCAGGGCAGCGGGGGATTAAGTCATTCCCAAAGGGGGTGGGTGGTCAGAAACCACAAAATGACCCCCTTTTCAGGGGGCAAAAAATCTTGAAAGTCAGGAGTCGAACCCACAACACATGGCCTGTTTCCCCAGCAACCAACGGGGACAATCGTTCCGGGCTGGGAACTAGCCCCCGCGGGAAATGCCTGCTCAGCCGCTAACCCCTTTAGCCGCAACATTTCTAAGCCCCACTAACCATCACCCCTTGCCATTCTATACACTTTGTGCTTACACTGTTTGAGTGGACCTCCACAGGTCACACCACCAGCACTGACAACACCGACACCACCAACCCGCACGACGCCAGCTACCAAAACACATACCTCCCGCCGAACCGCAACCACCCAACGACGTAGCCCATAACTCTCTCAGCCACCACAACCTTCCAACCACAGCCATACCCACAACACCTGACCCACACTGATCTCTGCCTGGAGTGCAGAACATCACTGGTCGGGCTGCAGGCACACGCGAGCCGCGTCAGTGGTGATTGCTTTGCTGTGCCTGAGAGCAGGACCCAGATCAATACTCCATTACCAATTCATTCCACTCACTCCACCCACCACTCACTACTCCACTGCTACCACTACCCACCACACCCACCACCACCGCATCTTTTTACCTGCTCGTTTTTCTTTTTTCCTTTTTTCCCACTTCCCAACCCACCACCAACCACCACCACGCCCCGTGCGTCCCTGTCCCCTGTCCCCCCGTGTCGTACCGCTTCCACCAGACCAACACCAGCCCGCAACGCCAGGCCACCAGGGACTACCTGCAGTCGTACTTGGTCGACGGGTACCAACCTCGGTACCTCGTCACCCTGCATTACCGGTCACCCGCTGACGCCAATTGGGGCTCCAACCCCGCTGCCAGCACCTGGCAACAAACACCCGCGTACAACTACTACACCCGCCGTAGAAACGACTACGACGCGGTCTCCCAGGACGCCACACACCTCAGGAATCTCCTGTTGGCCCGGTATTACCACGTGCCCACTCCCCGCCACTTGCGGCGGCTCGCCAGCCGCAACCGTGCCGCCGGTCACCCACCCCAGCCGTTGGTGCTGGTGTTCCACGAGCTCGGGTCCTTGCGTACCCAGTACCACTCACATCTGCTGCTGCCCCACCCACCCGGCACGGACCACACCGCGGGGTCACTCACCAGGGATCTCAACCACCACCTGCCGGCCCGAGCCAAATGCCTGTCCTGGCGGGGGATTCACGTGCGTGGCATTGCTGGCGGTACCGCTGCTTGTACTGCAGCAGACCTGGTCGGGGTGCTCGAACACCCGACTGCTGCTTTCTCGGTGGATTACCTCACCAAAGAAACCACGGGCCAGCACTTTTCGTTTGACCCAGTGGCGTCAGCTTTCACCTGAGCCCACCCCCGGCAGCGGTTTGTAGAGACTCCCCTGTTTCCCCTGTTTCCCCAGTTGGCCGCCTGGTTACCCACCCCTGGCTCCGTTTGCTACGACTGACCTGCGGGGCCGTGCAGACTGCCTTTGGTAAAAGGGGAATAGGGGAGCAGGGGAATCCAGAAACCCCAACTACGACACAGCAAGCACCTCCAGTGGTCCTGTTGGTTGTGCTTCTTGACCAGCTGGGCCACCCGCAATCTCTGCCAGCACGCAATGGTGATGGCACCATGGAACAGCTAGCCGCAGGCCAGTGAAGAACTACGCCTTCCTCTTACTGATGGCTTTTGCATTGGTGGCCTCCCCTTGCATGGCCATGCCAAGGAAACAGTCAACCTGCTGACCACCAAGCAAGTCCAGCAGCTCATCCGTTTACCAATACCAGTGGTGGTCCCGGTTGATACACCCGTTAGTTTTCGTGTGACTCGGGTTGACGCTGAGACAGGCAAGTACGCCAATGGTGACGACGACTCGGGTTACAACATCGACTACCGCAATAACAGCCAAACTTGCTTTACCGTGGCCTCTAGCCAGTCAGGTCCTCGTGGCCTGCAGCAGGTTGGACAGGTAGCAACCGCGTTTGGGAGGATCAAGATCTACACCGAATCCCCTAGCCCAGCGGGTGCCAACAATTTCGCTGCTTTCATTCCAGTGGTGGGCAATCCTCTGCTGCTTACGCCTGGTTATGGAAAGCCCGACTGCAAGTCACTTGGCCAGGCAGAGTTCGAACGAGTTCTGCGGTCAATTGTGGTTCTGAAGAAGTAGCTGCCCAGGCGGTGCTGACGCCTGAGTGGTGCTGATAGAAACCGCTAAAGTGATGTCATGATCCTCCTCACATGCACCGCTGAAGACTTGTTGTCGCTGATGGCAGCTTCGTCCTGGTTGTATGTTCATAAGCACTTGCCCACCGAGCTCCTGAAATGACGACTTCAAAGAAGGGGACACTCAATGAGGTCGGCATGGCAGGAGAGTTCCATGTCCTAGCTCAGCTACTCCAGCGTGGATACAGTGCCCATCCCACTCTTGGTAACACGAAGGGGATGGACATCCTCGTTGTTGATCAGGAGACAGGCCACATGCTTAAGGTGGAGGTCAAAACCGCATCCGACGCCATGCGGGCTCCCACCAAGCGCCTCTGGTGGTGTTGGACTCTTTCCAGCAGAGCTGAGCAGATCGGAGCCCCGAATCTCGTCTACTGTTTCGTCCATCTGGGTGAAGTCGGCACCCTACCCCGCTTTTTTTGGTGCCCAGTGAGGTGGTCGCGGAGCAATGCTCTCGAGAGCATCGTGAATGGATTGCCGCTGGGCCAGAGGATAGGCGGACAACTCGAACGGACACCGCTATCCGCAATTTCTGGTTCTACAACGATGAAAACAATTATGAGAACAATTGGGAGGTCCTGCGGTGCAAGCTGGAGGACCGCACCGCATGAATGCGCCCCCATGGCTGCTTGAACAGACAAACCAAGCCGTCTACACTAAGTGGCTGTTCCGCAAGGCCGCTGCTCTGCACAGGCGTGACAAGAAGCGTGGTAGCAAGTCCACTCGTGCTGAGTATGTTCAAGCCATCCATAAGGCTGTTGTCAAATCTAACGGTGTCGATCATTGGACTGGCGAAAGACTTCACTGGAACCTGATCGGGACTTACGACAACACGGAATCGAAGAAAGGCCGTAGTGCCTACAAGCGGGATTTCAATCTGCTACCCACGATCGACCACCGCATTGCCAATGCCGAGCCAGACTTTGTGATCTGCGGGTGGGGGATGAATGATGCCAAGCACGACATGACTCCGCACCAGATGTACGAGCTATGTCAGGCCTTTATCAAGCACAATCGAGACAACCCCGACTGCGTAGCTCAGGAGTCGAGGTCTTGAGCACGTTCGCCCATGCCCAGCAGCAATTCGCGCTTCAGCTACCCCACACCGAAACGGCCAGACGGTTGCGGAAGCTGTACGAATCCGCGACAGATCCAAAAGAACGCGAAATGATTGGGTGGAGCTTTGAGTCAGTCATGGTGACATGCCCCTTAGGTGAGGTTGGACAGATGCGGGAGGCTTGGGAGGGATGTTGATTCGCTATACCGCTACCAGCAACCTTGGCACCATTGATACCGTCGACCTATACCACCAGCTCGCTGATGGCGTGCCGTGCAGCCCAGGTTCAATTCGACCTGAGTTTGTTCTCTACCAGGACAAGAACTTAAAGGCAGTGTGGGCGCCGTTTGACCACATCAACAGCAGCGCCAGGATTGCACTTGTAGGCATCACTCCTGGCTGGACACAGGCACAGACCGCTTATTCCGTTGCCAAGCAGGCACTCGCGGAAGGTTTGGACTACAGCACAGCTTGCAAACAAGCCCACTCACAGGCAGCTTTTGTTGGGTCGATGCGGACAAATCTAGTCAAGATGCTTGATCAGCTCGGGGTCAACAAGGCGTTCAACATCCAGACCACCGGTGACATTCTCGGGAAGCCTGATCCCCGCGTGCATGCAACATCCGCGTTGCGTTACCCCGTGTTTTGCCACAAGAGCAGGGAGTGGAAGAACTACGGGGGGCATCAGCCAGACGCACTCAGCATTGGTTTCTTTCAGACCATGCTGGACACGCTGCTAACAGAAGAACTTGCCTCGCTGCCTGCCGGGTTGTTGATTGTGCCCCTGGGGATTGCTGTTGAACGGTTCGTCAACTACGCCCTGCGTGACCGCCAACTGCATGCCACGATCTTGCAGGGCTTTCCCCATCCATCAGGCGCCAACACAGGCAGGCCCGCCCAATTCGAGGCCAACAGGGAAGCGTTAAGCCATGCGGTTGCCGATTGGAAGGAATCGTCCTTGATGCAATCAACCTGAGCTCACAAATAATGTAGCTTCAGTCTTGTGAGCTCACTCCTCCTCGTCGGTGGCACCCAAAGGCACCAGGCGGATCTGCTTCTTGCCCAGCTTGATTTCAAACTCGTCCCCAGGCTTCAGGTCGAGGAGTGACGTGTAGGCCTTACCCACCATGAGGTTGCCGTTGAACTGGACTTTGGTGGCATAAGAAAGGTTCCGACCAGCCTTGCTTGCCAGTTGGCCGGCCTTGTCACCAAAGCTCGTGCCCTTGGCGGCCAGCAGTGCTTCGTAGAACGCGGTGTAGTTCAAGCGTTCGGTGCCGTTTTTCTTGGCAGTGACGTACCCAGTGGCCCTGACCAGGACCGACTTGCTGGCCTCTCCCAGTTCTTTGATCTTGGCCAGGAGCTCCGTACCGGTCAATGCCATGGCAAGTGCAACACGTTCAGCACAAGCTACACCGTCACTTCCGCCCCTAAAAGCTCGTAGTTCCTCCTCGGCTGCTGCAAGGTTGCGACTGAATATGACCCGCTCAACTGTTGAGTCCGCGCATCTGCCAGTACACCACTGTTTCAACCGGACTCCACAGGAGGTAGGGGAACAGCAACCAGCCAGACACCGCTGCATCTATTCCAACCGCATCCACCAGCGTCACCGCCAGCACCCACCCCACAACACCTAGAACCACACCGCACAAGAGCCGCCGGGTATAGCCGATCAGCCACGTGCGTCCCACCAGAACCAGCAGTAATCCCGCATACCCAACCATCAACCCCCAACTCCGACTGGCCTCCCAGCACAGCAATGCTGACGCGTACCAGCAGGCATAGATCCCAAGCCAGATCAAGGGGATCCAACGCTCGAAGCTCAGCCAAGCAGGCCGATGCAGACGCAGATACCAATCAGCATCCACCCGCGACAGCCGCAGGGCCCAGAAAACAGCACCCATTACAGCCAGGATCACCAACCAGGCAGGCAAGGGCATCGTTTCCGCGGGTTTCATCAGCTTGGCTGATTCACCCCACCTTTGCTGCTGCTCGACAGTACCCACACCAGCCGTGTGCAAAGGACAGGCAAGCGGCGGCACCCTGCTTCCCCGAACGGGTAGGCCAGCACGTGCAACTGGACTGACCTACCCGCTTAGTGGTGTGTCTTTCGTCAAGCCACCTGGCCGATCAATCCTCTTCGTCAGTGGAACCCACGGGGACCAGTCGAATCTGCTTGCGGCCGAGTTTGATTTCAAACTCGTCCCCAGCCTCCAAGCCCAGCAGTGCGGTGTAAGCCTTGCCGATCAGGAGATTGCCGTTGCCTTGCACGGTGGCCACGTAGCTCAGCTTGCGGCCACCTTTGCCCACGGAACCACCACCATTGGTGCCCAGAGACACCCCCTTGGCTTCCAGGAGAGCTTCATAGAACGCCGTGAAGTTCAGCCGCTCGGACCCGTCTTTCTTGGTCGAGACGTAGCCCGCTGCCCTGACGAGATCAGACTTGCTCACGTCACCGAGCTCTTTGACTTTGGCGAGCAGATCAGGTCCGGTGAGTGCCATTGGAGAGTCGATCGTTGTAACCCACAACGTACCGGATGGTCCGGAGGGCACCAGTACCTATTCCAACTGCTTTGTACTTGATCGGTGTCAGCGAATCCTTCCGACCCAGGTGTTACAGGGCATGAACCCGAAAAAGCTGATGGTGGTTGGGGCCGCCGCTTGACTGGAAAGCGGTGCTACTGAGGAAATTCCCTAGGGTTTGAGCACTTGCTCACCCACCCAGTGCAGAAGCTACTCCTCAGTCTGGCCACTGTGCTCCTGGGCCTTCCACTGCTGATCCCTGACACAGCATGGGCTCAGAAGCGGATTCCCAAACTCCCGGGCAACGACCAATGTCCACTGGGGTATGTGAATGACCTGAAGCAGCATTGCAATTCACCCATCTACTACCAGGTGAAGCCGACCTATGGAAAGCCCTGTGACTCGGGATGGATGAACATTGGGGCGGGCTACTGCAAAAAGAAAACCCTGTGGATTTTCTGATCCCCTCGGCTCGGTGAGTCACCCAGGGTTCACATCCCTTGCACTGGCTAGAGGTGGAACGGTAGGTCAATGACGAGGCTGACGACGTACCGCCGTGGGCACTGACGAACCATCCGCTCCCCTAGGAAAGGACCACTGCTGGGGATCACGTCCGTGGAGCGGTTGCAGCAAAAACCCCTGGGTAGAAGCCCAGGGGTTGCTTGGTTTCGTACCGGTAGTGGATCCCCCGCACAGCAGGGTGAACCAGCCAGCAAGCGTTGGGATCAACGGGAGCTGGCTGGTAGATCAGAGGGACGTGAAACCACGTAGGTCACCATGCCCGTGAGCATCACGACAACCGTGATCAGGCCGGTGATGGCCGCTGAGTAATCAGTTGACATCAGGTTCAACCGAGACCGATCTGGGAGAGGATGCCTTGGCCGGTGAGCAGTTCGGTGCCCAGGCCGATCACGAAGCCGAGCATGGCCAGGCGGCCATTCCAGGTTTCAGCGAAAGCTACGAAACCAAAGCGGGCAGTGGAATCAGTCATGGCTGCAACGAGTTGTTACACACCCATTGTAACAGGTTGTAACGGGGTTTTCGGCTGAGCCGCCGGCCAAGGCAGCCCCCTAAGGCCGGCGTGGCAAGGACTGTGTCCCGCGGCACATTTCGGTGTAATCAGCTACAGACAGCTCGGCATTTGGTGACTTCAAACCTGACTACGGTCCAGTGGCGGATCATCCGTCCGCATTTTACCGAGCATTCCCAATGGCCAAAGCCACCACCAGCCCCGCCCGTGAACAAGCTCTCCGGGACTCCTTGCGCGTCCGTTACGCCGCCGCTGCTGCCGCCGGCAACAACGACATGAAGCTCGCCCTCAACCACGAAGCCACCTACCTCGGCATTCAGCTCAACCAGGTCATCGGCTCAACCGGCAACAACTGAAGCCGGCGCCTGCTCCAGGGACGTTTTCAGACGTTGATAGGTGGGTGGTGTGGTCTCCCACGCCATCCAGCCTTGGACATGGCCAACAGTCGGGGGGTAGCCGTCGACAGAACGACCTGCGACATCGTGTCAGTAGGCAACCGCTTGCAGCAGCAAAATTACGCTAAAAATTACGCTATTTCTGCTAGCGGAGATTAATAAACCCAGTCACAGCAAGGTTTTTGGGCAGGTTAGGTATGCCTTACAAGCAGGATGTCGCTGGTTCGAAACCGGCATCGGGCATGGCAAGAATTCATGCGCCATTCCAGGGGCTGCCCTGGATGGTTCCAGGAGGTGCAGCGGGATCGGGTTGGTTACGTGGGTCGTGAGCAGCGATCTCCCTCCACGGCCGAATGAGTCACCTGCTCCAGCTCTGAGGCAACGACAGAGGGGAGCATCGTGTGAAAGGCCTGAGCCAGGCTGCGAGCCAAAGTCAGGAAGGCTGCCTACGGGTTGTCTTGTCATGGCAGACGAGGCATGGATGCCCTATTCACAGCCCATCAAAGCACCCCTTTATGGGGTAGTCTAACTCAGGTCTTGAGTTATGCGACTCATTAATGGTGTGCCTGGATCCCGCCATGAACCCTGTGCTTGAAGCGATCTTTGGCAACCGCACGGCGGCATGGGTTCTGCTCTTCCTGCAGTGCTACGGCGAAGGCCATGCCCTGCGCATCGCCAAGACGTTCGGCTTTGGGTTGAACATGACCCAGCGCCAGCTGAAGCGCCTGGAGGAAGAGGGTGTGCTGGTGAGCCGGTTGGTGGGGAACATCCGGCTGTTTGCCTTCAATGATCGAAATCCAACCGTGCGCAATCTCAGGGAATTGCTGGAAGCTGAGCTCAAGCTGCTTCCCGCGGCGCAGGTTCAGCAGTATTTCCGCCAACGGCAACGGCCGCGCCAGTCGGGAAAGGTGCTCATCAACCATGGTTGAGATCACCGAAGCCACCAGCATCGAGGAGCTGGCCGTGATCCTCAGCGAGGCCTTGGAGGCAGCAGGGATCATCGCTACCTTGTCGGGTGGTGGGGCGGTATCGATCTACAGCAACAACCAATACATGAGCCATGACCTGGATTTCGTGACTTCAGCGGACCCCAAGAATTTGCTGAAGGCGATCGCTCCCTTGGGCTTCGCCCAGGGTTCTTCCAAGCGACTTTATGAACATCCCCGTACCGAGTGGCTGGTTGAGTTCCCCGCTGGGCCCCTTGGATTTGGAGAACTTTATGTTACCGACCCCAGAACGATCGACGTATTTCAGAGCGAGCATGGGGCCTTACGGGTGATCACGCCAACCCTTTGCGTGATCGACCGGTTAGCGGCTTACTTCCATCACTGTGACCGCCAATGCTGGGATCAAGCCGTCATGGTTTGCAGGAGCCATTCGATTGACTGGGATGCCATTGCCGACTGGGCAAGAAACGAGAAACCGAAGTTTGAAGAGGTAGAGAGATTGCGTGTAGAGGTAGATTCTTCATCGTGACGATCGCAGAAGGGTCACGGCCCTCATTGACCGAAAGACCATGACGGCGATGAGGGAAATCCTCAGGAACAACCACTTCAAGGCCCCGGCCAGCGATCTTCCTGTCGAGCGAAACTGAAAACTGAGCCACTTCCACCATCGAAACGTGGGCTATCTCCGGCCGGGCGAGGGTCGGGGGTTTGCGGTGGTGATGTGTCTTGGTTCTGGCTGTGTTGCCTGGGGTCGTTCATGGTTCGTGCGTTGGCTTGGTTGACCTCGGCCGTTGATGCCGGTGGGGCTGTTCTCCCCCTCAGGCCTCCTTGGCAGGCAGTGACGGCGAGGAGCCGCCCACCTGAGTGCGGAACAGCCAGGATCTGCGTTTCTTCCTGAGCCGGTAGCTGTCGCCGCTGATCGTCACCACATGGCTGTGGTGTGGCAGCCGGTTGAGGATCGCATCGGATTCAATGACCTTGGAACTCAGGGACCAAACAACGGGTTGCAGTAGCGAAATTTTGCTAAAACTTCCGCCGACCGTGTTGGTTGAGAGTACAAAACCATTTGATGGCAATGGCTTTGAGCGGATTCAACCTGACTTGCAAGCAGGATGTGGCTGGTTCGAAATCGGCATCGGGCATACCCAGCATTCCTTTCCGCCAGGGGTGTTGTCGCTCCAGAAGCCAGCGCTGCTCCCCTCATGGGCAGGAGTCCAGACCGCTTACTCCAGCAGCGAGCCTCAGAGGTCGTCTTCCACGTTGGCCTTCACCGTGCAGTCGCTCTTGGGATAGCTGACGCACAGCAGGGCAAAGCCTTGGTCGATCTGTTCGTCGTCAAGGAAGCTCTGATCGGATTGGTCGACAGTGCCCGTGAGCACCTTGCCGGCACAGGTGCTGCAGGCGCCGGCCCGGCAGGAATAGGGCAGGTCAATGCCCTGTTCTTCTGCGGCGTCGAGGATGTAGGTGTCATCCGCGCAGGGAAGGAAGCCCCGCCTTCGATCGAGATGGTGTAGGTGGCCATGGAACCAGGAACGGTTTGAAACAGTCCAAGGCCCTCAGGCCATCTGGGTTGCATCCCGCGACACACCATGCCGGCCAATTCAGGGGATCAGCACCTGGCGAGGGATAGGCCAAGCCATGGGCCCTCAGAGGCCGATCTTGCGCCTCCCCCACCACATCCCTGCCGCATAGCCCAGCAACGGCAGCCACAGGAACGGTTGGCCCAGCACCATCACCAGGGCGAGGCCACCAACCGCCCAGGGGATCAGCAGCACCAGGCCCATCGCCAGTTGGCCCGAGCGAGAGCGCCGCACGATCCCACCGGATTTCTGGGCCAGGCGGGGCATACCGCGCCCAAGGCCATAGCCCACCAGGACGGTGAAGACGGTGAGCAGAACGGACATCATCGAGGGTTGGGCGTCGCTGGATCCAGCTTCCCAGTTGGGGCGGCCAGGCGCCCGGGTATGGGCCCGTTACATCCCGCCATCACGGATCGCCGCAAGAACGATGTTGGCGCAGGCTTCAGCGTCGGAGAGTGCATCGTGGTGATTGAGGCTCAGATTCAGATGCCGACACACATCCGGTAACTTCGTCGGCCGAAGGTTCCAGGTCTTCCGGGCGAGCTGCACCGTGCAGAAATAGGGCTGGAGCGGGGGCGAGAAGCCAGCCCGATCACAGCAGGCCCGCATGACACCGGAGTCAAAAGAAGCATTGTGGGCGGCGATGAAACGGGCCCCCTCGAGGCAGGTCTCCAGCTCGGGCCAGAGTTCAGCGAAGGAAGGTGCATCGGCCACCTGCGGCCAACTGATTCCGTGAATTGACGTGAATAAAAATTTCTGCCGAGGTGGTCGAATCAGTCGGTGCTCGCGATGCACGATGGCGTTCCTCTCGACCCGCACCAACGCGATCGAGCAGGCGCTGTCCCTGCCCTGATCAGCGGTCTCAAAATCCAGCGCCACGAAGCAATCGGTTTCGAGTTTCCCATTGCGCGGCAGCGCTGATTGACGGCGGGGTAAGCCGCTCGCTTCATTCTTTGGGGGTGTGTTGCTTGAACGATGTTGAGACAAGGCCGCCTCAGCCTTGCTCAGGAATTGCCTCTCCTCAAGCTCCAAGTTGATCGCGCCCCAGCGGCGTCGATACTCCAGAAGCTTTCCGTAGAGAAGTACATCACCGTTCGACCATCCCAGGGCCCTGAGTTCACAGAAAACGATTCGTTTATCGCGATGGCTCGCCTCATCCTTCGGCATGGGTGGCTTGAGCTCTCTGTTGGATTTCTATGGGGAAGCGGCCAAAGGCTATCCAGGGCACTGCATGGTTGATCACGATGACATGGGACCAGATGGATTGCAGTCTTGTTTGAGATTTACTATTATGAATGGCCATGATGATATCTCTGGCCGGCTTGTCTTTTTGCGTGTAAGCCATGGGCAACCTGCTTGCACGTCTGATGCTCTGTCCACGTGTGATTGCTCATCAGGTCATTCATCGGCCCGCGGCAGGATGAACGGCTGAAGGGAGCGGTTCGATGGTCATTGACCCCGAGCGGGCTGGTTGTGTCCGTTCATGCTTGGCGCTGATCATGCACCCATGACCGATCTAGCGTTCATACGAATGGTGCCCTGAGGAAATGTTGCTGCCATGAAATACATGATCAGTTGGTTCGAGCGTCCGCAGGGTTCTTCAGCGGAATACGAGCAAGCCCAGAAGCGGATCCTTGAGGTGTTTGGTCAGTGGAAGGCACCCGCCGATCTTCGGATCGAGCTCTTCGTGGTTCGCGTTGGGGAATGGGGCGGCCATCTGCTGGTGGATTGCGATGACCCGTTGACGGTGCACAAGCTCTGCTCCACCTTTCCGGCGTTCGAGTTCCAGGCACGCCCGGTGATTCCCGTGGAGGAGGCGGTCAGGGTGGAGCTTGAGGCGATCCACTGGCGTGATTCGCTCCCGGCGGGGTAATCAGCCTGCTGCGGGATGACTCGCCGTGTGTGAGCCGCGTGTCCACGGGCGAGATCGCTCCTGGACGCCCACAGGTTGCGTTCAGTTGCTGGCTGCGGCCCGCTGCTCAGGCGTGAGGGACCTGTCGTGCTCCTGGGGCTACCCCCAGGCCCTGGCGGCCTCTGCGATGGCGGGCCCTGCCTGGGCGAGGTCAGCAGGGATCATCACCGGTTCAAAGGAGATCTCCGCCTTGAGCCAGTGAAAAAAGGGTTCAGCAACCGCAGGAATCTGCGCTGCGTTTTCCAGATCAAGGATGATGTAGGCACCCCGTTGACCATCAATGGCTGTGAAATAAGCCGCTTCGGCATGGATGTCCGTCAACAGTCGTTGCATCTTTTCGCCAAATTGTGAATCGGCCAGTGCCACATTGGCGGCGGCATTCTCGAAACGCACCTTCATCAGCTGACGCATGACGAGTCTCCAAGTTGATCCCATCAAGGCTGATGCCGGTGGCGCTCGGATCGACCCTGCGTCATGAATTGATAGGCAAGGCAAGGCGGCTGAACTTGCGCGCAGCGCAGGCCCGGGGCGCTCTGGCCCAGTTCCACGCTGAAGATCAGATGAGCGCCCTCACGGCTCCAGCAGGTTCTCGAGCCCGTCTCCACCGGGCAGTCGATAGACGCCGAAATCGCGTCGATCAAGCGTGGCGATTTGGCGCAGCCCATGCTCATGGGCCAGCCAGAGCAGTGAGGCATCGGCCAGATCCATCGGCAGATCGCCGTATTGCCGCATCCAGCGGGCCATCAACTCCAGGGCGGACCCACCCATCTCCGCCACGCTCAGGCCACCGAGCGAGACCCAACCGAGCAGGCGAGGGGCCACATCCGCTGGGATCAGATGGCAAACCTCGGTGAGCACCGGCCAGGTGGAAACCAGGGCTCCGCTGTGCTGCAAGAAAAAGCGGCACAGGCGTCGTGGTCCTGGTCACTGCGATCGAACCAGGCGACCAGAGGGCCCGTATCGACGAGGGTGGCACCGCGAAAGCTGGAGCGACTCACGCGTCCAGCTCGCTCAGACGTTGCCGCCTCTGCTGGCCGTTCAACTTCTGGCGAAGTTGAGCCGAATGGTCCCGTCCCCGACTGCTGCTGGTGCCATCTGGGGCACCACTGGAGAAGCAGCCGATCAGACCAAGGCTCTCCGCCAGGGCCGCAGGGTTGGTGGATTGCCGCTGCAGCAGCTCTAGGCCGGCCTTCACCACCTCGGTCTGGCTGAGGCCGAGGACGTGGCAAAGGCGCTCGAGCCTGACCTCGCTGCCGTCATCCAGGCGCACGGAAATCGTCCGCATCGCTTCGCTTCAAGTGCATTACGCCAATAATACAAAGGATGAGATCGGTCCTGCGCCCGGCGCCGGTGTTGGCCCTGGCCCCGCTCAGCGGTTGCCATAGGGGCAGCCCCAACGCCGCCCCCTCGGGCGTGTAGTACGCCAGTGAGAAACGGTCGCGGTGGAGCACCCGATGGCGGCGCTGCAGTTCCGCCTCCGCCTGCCGGCTCAGGGCAGGACAGAGCCGTTCCCGGATCGGCTTGGCCAGCGCGAGACGTTGTTGGCAGGCCCCGTCGGCCGCCGCCAGATCGAGCAGGACTGCGCAGGCCTTGCCCACCAGCAGATTTCTGTTGCCCTGCACCGTGGCGATGTGGCTCAGCTTGCGGCCAGGCCTCCAGCATCGCCACTCTTCGAGAAGGCTTCGCCGACGTAGAACGTCGTGAATTTGAGCCGTTCAGTCCCGTCCTCTTTGGTGGAGACATACCCCGCTGCCCGCACCAGCGTGGACGTGCTGACATCACCGAGCTCTTTGAGCTTTGCCAGCAGATCTGCTCCAGTCAAAGCCACGGGACATTCAGGTTTTTGATAGGAAGTTACCCATTTCCCAGCACCCGGTTGGGTGCCGGGGGTACCGATGCTGCCCCCAGTCCAGCTGCTGCCGGGCCACGGGGAGACAGGGGTGCGGCGCAGACCCAGGGACCACCTAGCTTGGGGCCCAGCTCATGGGTCTGGGGAGATGTTCAACTTCCTGTTCGGCGAAGCCAAGAAACCCCCCAAGACCAGGGAGATTGATCCTGACGATCCGAGGCGAAATTACAAACGCACGATCCTGCATGTGAATCCACCCAAGGGAGAGCTCCGCTCCGGTGAGGAGGGTCGCTGCCATGTCACCCTCTGGGATGTGAGCCGCGGGGGGCTCTGTGTGGTGGTGGGGGTCAAGAACACCAGCCATCTCAACGAGAGCGATCAGTTCACCCTGGTGCTCAAGGAGTCCCACGGGAGAGAGGAGGTGCTCTTTGAGGTGACCAAAATGTGGGAAAAGGAGGAGTACGGCAACACCTATTACGGGCTCACGTACTCGAACATGGGGCTCTCGGAAAAGGCCCGCACATTTCTGGAGAAGTACCTCAGCAAACCCTGACGCCAGCTCAGCTGGATGGCCCCTTGCCTGAAGGGCCCGGCACCAGCAGCAGCACCGATTGGATGGCCCGTTGGATCGGCTGGCCGCTTCGATCACGTTGGCCCCCATGGCTGACGCCCTGGACATAGATCGACGATGAAGATCCACCGTCGAGATTCAGGGCCGCGATGACTCCCCGTCCCTGCAGGTAGCGGCCCAGTTCCGCCAGGGTCATTCCTGAGCGGTCCCGGCCGGGCTTCTGCTCAACCATCACCCACAGGAGCTGGCCATCGGCCTTGATGCCCACCGCCGTACGGGCGTTGGCGCCCAGGGCATCGATGGCATCACGGACCACGACGCCCTGTTCCCTGGCCGTGAACGCTTCCCGTTCGGTGGTCAGGTTGGGAAGCAGCTGCGGCCCTCCACCGAGTGCCTGCTCCAGCCTGCAGGCGGGCGGGATCGGTGCCTGGTGGGCTGCAATCCCGTACTGGACCTTGCCCCTGCAGCGGTACACCCGGAATTCACTGCGGGCCAGGATCGCGTTGAGGTAGGGCCTCAGTGCCGGGTTCTCGATCAGGCGCCTGTTCTTGCCTGGGTTGGCTGCCACCCGTCCGTTGATCAGCACCCAGGAGTTCGTCTGTTGGTTGGCGGGATCGAAGTAGCCGCCGTTGATCCCTGCGATCGCTCCCCTGGCCCGGGCGATCTGCGCCAGGGGTTGCAGCGATGGGCCCACCGCCGGAACGACCATGAGGGCCGAATCGTTCGCGATCGTCAGCAGATGGACGCGCTCGCCGGCCCGTTCATCGACCTGATAAATCACACCGCTGGATTGGTGCCGGTTCGCCGGAGGGTTGGCGAATCCGCCGCCCAGGGCCAGCGCGGCGGAGCCAGCCACGGCGGCGAGGGCAAGCAGCTTTGGTCTCAGCTGTGGTCTCAGCCGTGGCCTCAGCAGTGGCATGGTCAGGCGGCCGTCTGGGCAAGGACGGGTTCGGGTTCATTCCGCCATTGTCCTGGCCCGTTCAGCTCCGGCTTGGGCCCCTGGGCAGCGGCCCTGGCGCACACCCAGCTTGGAGGCCACAGGGCTGCAATCCCATGGGGGCGCCCCAGAGGGGCAGGGAGTGAAGGGCCCGTGGTCGCGATCCCGGGAGGAACGTCTCCGCGCCGCTGGATGGCACGCTGTGTGCTCTCCTGCGCCGCTCCCCGGCGGCATCCGTTCGCCATGGCCTCGCCTCCCCAGACCCCTTCATCGCCCCTGAAGGCCGCCTTCTGGGACCAGCGCTACCGCGAGGGCCGCGACGGCTGGGAACTGGGCCAACCGGCGGCCGCCCTGGCGCAGTTCCTCAGCGGCCATCCCCTGGCGCCGCAGCCCCCGGGGCGGCTGCTGGTGCCCGGTTGCGGCCGCGGCCATGAGGCCGGGCTGCTGGCCGATCGCGGTTTCGAGGTGGTGGGTCTGGATTTCAGTGCCGAAGCACTCCGCGAGGCCCAGCGGCTCCACGGCAGCGCCGCTGGCGCGCTGCGCTGGCTCCAGGCGGATCTGTTCGACGCCCCTGCCCTGGCCGCGGCGGGTCTGGGTGGCGGGAGCCTGGCGGGGGTGCTGGAGCACACCTGTTTCTGTGCGATTGATCCGGGCCTGAGGCCGGCCTACGGGCGCACCGTGGCTGAGCTGCTGGCGCCGGGGGGCTGGCTGCTGGGGCTGTTCTGGTGTCATGGCCGCCCCGGCGGTCCGCCCTTTGGCGCCGATCCAGGGGCCGTTCACGCCCTGCTCAGCGGCGCCGGATTGGTGGAGGAGTTGTGGGAGGCGGTGGGGATGCAGGCCAAGGGCCGCGAGGGCGAATGGCTGGGGTTCTGGCGCAAGCCCTTAGCGACCTAGGTCGCCGGCCCCCGCCAGCTGGCGCTCGGCGTAACCGGCCGCCCAGACGGAGGGGGCCATGCCCCGCGGCACCAGGCGGATGAAGGTGGGCGTGTGCAGGATCTCCAGCACCGCTTCCCCCAGCAACTCATTGGAGCGGCTGTCGGGGAGCCTGTGGCTCAACACCTGGTGGATCCGCAGCAGGTACCAGGCGCTGCCTTCGATGCCGGCGCTGAAGCGCTTCCAGCTGTCGGCCTCCCGGCGGGCATCGAGCACCTGATCACGGGCGTTGTGGGCCTTGTCGGCGGCACTCACCCGCAGGGAGTCGAGCGGTTTGTGCTCCAGCGAGGCCACATAGCGGGTCTTGCGGGTCAGCCAGGGCTCCTTGTGTTCAGCCGCGGGGCTCCCGGCGCTGTCGCTGCAGTCGGCGACGATGGCGGCGACTCGATCGCCGAAGCGCGCCGCGATTGAAGCCTGGCTCTGGCCCGCATCCTCGATCGCGTCATGGAGCAGGCCGGCGATGGCCTGCTCCTCGTCGCCGCCGTCCTCCCAGACCAGGCCACTGACGGCGATCAGGTGGGAGATGTAAGGAACGGCCTTGCCTTTGCGCATCTGATCGCCATGCAACTCCGCCGCCCAGTGGAGAGCTTCGCTGTAGCGAGTGCTGATGGCCATGGATCAACACTGGCATGGCGATATCCCCCAGCCGCGCTGGCGGTGAAGGTCATCGGTCCAGCCCGAGCAGCGGTGGGTGAGGTGATCGCCGTGGGCCAGCAGGCCCTGGTGCAGCTGGCAGGTGAGCATGGGGATCCCGCCGGGGGCGGCATGGTGGCGAAACCAGTGGCAGGTCATGCAGACCTTGCGGCTGCGGGCGGCCACGAGCACGGGGCCCCCGAGCCAGGGCCAGTCTTCGATCGGCTCGAGGCGGGAGGGCTCAAGGGTGGAGAGGGGCAGCGGGACCATCGATCGCAACGCCAGTGGAACACCTGTACTAGTCGATTGGGGCGGCGTTGTCCATGGGTTCGGTGGTCGCAGTGGGATCCCCGCGGGCCAGCCGGGTGCTCGGGCCACCGGGCGCCGGTGGCAGGATGGCTCCGGCTGGATTGAGAGGGCGTGACGAAGACCGTTGCCCGCTGCCAGCTCGAAGCGTTCGGCTCGGCGTCGGCCTGGGTGCTGGTCTTGGCGCTGGGGCCGGCGGGATGGGCCCGGGAGCGGGAGCCAGGCTGGATCCTGCTGGGCCGTGGCGGTGCCGCCCTGACCTGGTCGATCCGTCCGATCGATCTCCGTGGTGCACGCAAGCTGGTGGAGATCCGCTTCGCCGACTACGCCGGTGTGGGCGATCGCCACAGCGAGCGGATCGACTGCCTCCGCCGAACCCGCGTCGTGTACGCCTACAACGGCGTGCCCATCCCCGAGGAAACCGAAAGCTTCGTGCCCGAGGAGCTGGTTTCAGCGGTGTGGGCCCTGGCCTGTCCGTAGGAACGGCTCACACCGGGGTGGCATCGCGCACGCTCTCGAACAGTTCGATGTCCCAGGCGACCAGATCGCGGCGGATCGCGTCGGCCAGCGGGCGGGCCAGCAGAATGCGGGCCATTCGCTGCCGGGTCATGTCCTTGCGCCGGACCGCTTCCATCGGCCTGCTGGCGATGGTGCCGGTGTCGATCGCCGCCGAGGCCCTGCACTGGGGCGATGGCGTCGTGTTCGCGACTTCAGCGATCGCGATCATCCCGTTGGCGATCTGGCTCAGCACCGCCACTGAGGAACTCTCGATCACCCTGGGCCCCTCGATCGGCGCCCTGCTCAATGCGGTGTTCGGCAACGCCACCGAGCTGATCATCGCCCTGGTGGCCCTCAAGGCCGGTCTGGTGGAGATCGTCAAGGCGAGCATCACCGGCACGGTGATGGCCAACCTGCTGCTGGCCCTGGGGCTCTCGATGCTGGTGGGGGCATCGGCCGCAAGGAGCAGACCTTCCAGCCGGTGGTGGCGCGGGTCAACGGCTCGGCCATGACCCTGGCGGTGGTGGCGATCCTGATCCCCAGCCTCTCGGTGCTCTCGGGCGGCCATACGGCGGAGAGCACCCAGGGCTTCTCCACCTTCGTGGCCTGGGTGCTGCTGGCGGTCTACGGCCTCACCCTGCTGTTCTCCCTGGGCACCCACCGCAGCCTCTACGAGGTGGCCGCCGCCGATCTGGAGGCCCAGGAGGAGGGCGCGAGCGCCCACAAGCCGCCGCTGTTGCCCTGGCTGGGTGTGCTGCTGGCGGCCACCGCTGTGCTGGCCTACGAATCGGAACTTTTCGTTGGTGTGGTCGAGACCGTCACCGAGGGCCTGGGGCTCACGGCCCTGTTCACCGGTGTGGTGCTGCTGCCCCTGCTGGGGGGCACGGCCGAGTACCTCACCGCCGTGACCATGGCGCGCAAGAACAAGATGGATCTCTCGGTGTCCGTGTCGTTGGGCTCCACCCTGCTGGTGGCCCTGCTGGTGGTGCCGGTGCTGGTGCTGATCGGGCCGTTGCTGGGCCATCCCCTCGATCTGAGCTTTGATGTCTTCGAACTCGTGACGGTGATCACAGCGGTGCTGGTCAGCAATCTGGTGACGGTCGATGGCCGCTCCGACTGGCTGGAGGGGGCGCTGTTGCTGGCGGCCTACCTGATCCTGGCGGCCGGTTTCTTCTTCCAGGCGGGCTGAGCGCGATGGCCGCCACCCCCGACGATCGACCGGTGCTGCCGTTCCGCAGCCGGGCGGCTCTGGCCCGGCTCCAGGAGCTGCCGGCCCTGCAGCTGCTGCTGGCGGCCTCCGCCACCCTGGCGGCCCTGGCCCTGGGCTGGAGCTGGCTGGCGCTGTTGGGGGGCCTGCTGACCCTGGTGCTCTCGCTGCTGCAGCTGCTGCCACCCCTGTGGGTGGTGCTGCGCTCGCGGCTCGAGGAGCCCGCCACAGTGCAGACCCTGGCCCTGCTCGGACTGGTGCTGGGGGCGGTGGCGATCACCGTGGCCCTGGGCTGGTGGGAACCGCTGGCTGCGATCTACCGCAGCGGCGACTGGACCGCGATCGGGGCCGTCGGGGAGGGGGTGATCGGGGCCTTCGGCCAGATCCTGGTGGCCTTCGTGGCCCTGGTGATCGCCTGGCGCCAGTTCGTGGTTGACCAGCGGCTCACCACCCAGCAGAACCGCATCACCCAGGCCCAGACCATCGACAGCTTCATGCAGGGCCTCTCCGAGCTGATCAGCGACGAGGACGGGCTGCTGGAGGACTGGCCCCTGGAGCGCATGCTGGCCGAGGGCCGCATGGCGGCGGTGTTCGGCAGCATCGACGCCGAGGGCAAGGCCAAGATCCTGCGCTTCCTCGCCCACGCCCGCCTGCTCACGCCCCTGCGCCGGGACCAGCGCCTGGGCCGGGCGATTCTTGATGGCGAGGGCAACTACGAGGTGGACCGCCTCGACGGGGTGCCCGTGATCCGCCTGCACCAGATGCTACGGGGGTGGATCTCTCGGGCGTCGACCTGCGCGGGGTGGATTTCAACGGCGCCGACCTGGGGGATCCAACCTGCGCGGTTCGGATCTGGCCGATGCCAACCTGGCCGGGGTCAACCTCAGCGGCGCCGATCTCGATGGCGCCCGGCTGGAGCGCACGCGTTTCTTCTACGGCACGGCCGAGGCGGCCTCACCAGCGGATCCGCGCACCCCACCGGATTTTGAGTCGGGAGTTGGCACCGGCGCGATCGTTGAGAACGCCAACCTCTCCGACCTGCGCCAGCTGGACAGCGAAGACCGCTTTTACCTGGGCGCTTGGGGCGGCAGCCGCTCCCGCCAGAGCCTGCCCGGCAGCATCAAGGGCATTCCCAGCAAGCTGGAGCGTTAGGAGGCCACGCCGGTGAGTTCCTCGCTCACCGCCCAGAGCCGGCGCCGGGCGCCGTCATCAAGGGCTGCCGGGGCGATGCGGCCCCTGGCGGGATAACCGCGCACACCCCCATTGATCCGGGCCGTAGAGCTCGCCGCCTTTGGCGCTGGCGGCGACGGCGGCATGGAGCTGGGGCAGGGCCCCCATGGCGGCGCTCTGGAACAGGGGACCCATCAGCCCGTAGGCGATCGGCTCGATCCAGGAGCCGTTGGCGCTGATCGAGGCGGGCTGCAGGTTGGTGCGCGCCATCCCCGGGTGGGCCGCCAGGGAGGCCACCGTGCTGCCTGCGGCCTCCAGGCGCCGCTGCAGTTCGAGGGCGAACATCACGTTGGCCAGCTTGCTCTGGCTGTAGGCGCTCCAGCGGTCGTAGCGGCGCTCCCCCTGCAGGTCGTCGAAGGCGATGCGGCCGAACAGGTGGGCGCCGGAGGTGACCGTCACCACCCTGGCCCCGGGGCGCCCCTCCATCAGGGGCAGCAGCTGCAGGGTGAGGGCGAAGTGGCCCAGGTGGTTGATGCCGAACTGGCGCTCGAAGCCGTCACGGGTGAGGCTGCGGGGCAGGGCCATCACACCGGCGTTGTTGAGCAGCAGATCGAGGCGGCCCCAGTTCTCCGCCAGCCGCTGGGCCGCCGCCGCCACGCTGGCCAGATCGGCCAGATCCAGTTCCAGCACCTCCAGGCCGCCTTTGGCCTTGGGCAGCAGGGCGTCGCGGCTCTCCTCGGCGCGGCGGCGGGAGCGGCAGGCCAGCACCACCGTGGCGCCGTGCTCCGAGAGGGCCCGGGCTGACTCGAACCCCAGGCCGCTGTTGGCGCCGGTGATCAGGGCCAGGCGGCCGCTGAGGTCGCCGAGATCGTTGGTGGTCCAGCTCATGGGTCCAATCTTGTCGCCCGCAGCTCCATCACCGTGGGCGCCACCCAGAAGGCGCCGGGGGTCTGGTGGGCCGCGGTGATTTCGGCGGCGGCGGCCTCGGCCTCGGCCGCGCTCCAGTGGCCCTGGCGCACCAGTTCGGGTCCGTAGATGGCCACGAAGCGCTCAATCCAGGCCGCCACCGGATCCCACGGCTGTCCCAGCAGCAGCAGGGGCCGCAGCTCCTCGATCCGAAAGCCCCGCGCCGCCAGCAGCGCCGGCAGGCGCCGGTTCACGTCCGGGTCAGCGCCGCTGGCGCGAAAGCTGGCCTGGCAGGCGGCCCCGAAGCGGCCCAGGGCCGGCCCGTGGGGATGCAGGCCGAAGCTGTCCCAGTGGATGTACTCGTGCAGCACCACCTGGGCCCCGGGCCGCAGAGCCCCCGCCAGGGTTTCCACCAAGGGCTCCACGGCGGGCAGGAACATCGCCAGCCAGCGGCACCAGGCCAGATCGAAGCCCGTCTCGGCGAGGGCCTCGCGGTTCAGGTCGTGGCGGCGCAGCTCCAGCTGCTCCAGGCCAGCGGCGGCGGCCGCCCGCTGGCCCGCCTGCACGTAGGCGGCGCTGAGCTCAAGGGCCAGCACCTTCCCCGTCGGCCCCACGGCCCGGGCCAGTTCGAGGGCACAGAAGCCCGGCCCAGCGCCGAGATCCAGCACCCGCTGGCCGGGAGCGAGGCCCGCGCGGCCCCAGGCCTCCCGGGCGGCAGGCAGCCATAGCTCGTGCTGGAGCCGCAGGCGCTCACGCTCGGCCGGGTCGGTGCCCAGCACGTAGGTGTCGCTCGGCCGCTCAGCCGGCGTGCCTCCCGCCGCCATGGACCGTCGCTCAGTCTTCCGGGAACAGCAGCAGCGCCAGTTCGTCGGCATCCACGTCGTAGACGCGGGCCAGGGTGGTTTCGATCGCGGAGGTCACCTCACCGGGCAGGAAGCGCATGGCATTGAGGGCGTCTTCGGCGATGTCGTCGTTCAGGAGCTTTTCGTCGCCGCCGAGCTTCTCATCGTTGATCACCGCGATCACCCAGCTCTGATAGGCCTCGACCAGATCGGCGAACTCCAGATCCGGGTCGTTCAGGTCCAGGGCCATCGTTCTGTCACGTTCACGCCCCTGCAGTTTGGACCCTCGCCGGGGAGGATGGCAGCCATGAGCCGCACCGATCCGGCCTCCCTGCAGGCCACCCTGTTCGATTTCGCCATCGGCGAACTGGTGCGGCAGCACCGCGAGAGCTTTGCGCCCCTGTGGACGCTGGAGAGCTGGGCCAAGTTGATGATCTGGCTGGCGCTCAACTGCGGCTGCTCCGGCGAACGGGAGGCCCTGGAGCAGTTCGCGGCCGCCCTTGGCCCCGTGCTCTGTGGCCGCCTGCGCCGGCAGTTCTTCGAGCGTGAGCTGGGGGATCTGGAGCTGAAGCTGCTGGCCGATCCGGCCGAGGCCCAGGTACTGGCGTTGCCCCTGGTGGGCGCAGATGCCCCTGACCTGGAGCGCGTGGCGGTGGCCCTGGAGCGGGTGGGCCTGGGCGAGCGGGTGGCCGGGCGCGAGCAGTGGCAGGTTCTGGAGGGGCTGGTGGCGCTGCCCTGGGGGGAGCGATGCGCCTGATCGCCTCCTACCGCAACGCCGGCTTCGAGGCCCTCGCCGATGGGGCGGTGGCCTTCTTCGATCGCCGCAGCGATCTGCAGCGCCGCGGTGTGGCCTTCGGGGGCGAATCGGGTGGCGACTCCCCTGGCCAGTCCGGCGACCCCGGCCCCGCCAAGGTCTCCACCGACATCAGCCTGGTGGCGATCGACCGCTCCGACCCCGAGGCCTTTGCCCTCGCAGGCGTGATCCTGCGCGGCGTGGGCGCTGCCCTGGAGCGTTACCTGCAGGAGCGGCCGCTGCTGCGGCAGTGCTGCCCGGAACAGGCGATGTTCGTCAACCCGATCTTCAACCTGCAGCGCTACGCCCCCGGAGAGGGCTTCCACCGCTGGCACTGCGACTGGAACACCAGTGAGGAGGGCACCGAGCCGATCCGGCGGGTGCTGGCCTGGATCCTGTACTGCAACGACGTGAGCGAAGGCGGCACCGAGTTCCATTGGCAGGGGCACCACGAAGAGGCCGTGCGCGGCAAGCTCGTGATCTTTCCGGCCGGGCTGTCCCACATCCACCGGGGGCGGGTGAGCCATGCCGAGACCAAGACCATTGCCACCGGCTGGATCAACGCCGGCACGCTGGAGGCCTACATCGCCCGCCTCGCCGCCACTTGAAGCCCCTTGGACGTTCTAGGGACCGGCCAGATGCAGACCCGCTTACCCTGTTCGGTCGGCTTTGGCCTGTTCTAAGGCTTTTGGATGTTTCACAGTGCGATCACAACGATGCAGTGCTCATAACACTGAAGTTCGTAGATCGAAGTCCAGATCCTTTCGGGCCAGCATTCAGCTCATGAACATCATGGTCAATCCCTCGATGACCACAACCTCGATCCGCAGGTTTCTGACGTTGCCGTCTGCGCATCTTATGGCTCCTGAAGGAGCGCCATAGGCACGTCTCAGGCCTGGTAACAATTTCGGCTGCCCTTGGCACGCCTCGGCTGTCCAGATTAGTTTTCTGAGTCAGGAACCATCCTCTCCGCCTGCCTTCCGATGCCTCTCAACGAGTACAAATCGGGGGCCGCCTTCCCCGGTGTGATCGGCCGCACCGCCGACGTGTCGACGCCGGCCTGGCCCGAGCCCAACCGAGCAGCGGAAGGTGCGCCAAATGTGCTGTATCTCGTGCTCGACGACACGGGCTTCGGGCAGCTCGGCTGCTACGGCAGTCCGATTGCCACGCCGCATCTGGATGCCCTGGCGGCCGATGGGCTGCGCTACAGCAACATGCACACCACGGCGCTCTGCTCGCCGTCGCGCTCCTGCATGCTCACGGGGCGCAACCACCATTCCAACGGGCTGGCCTGCATCACGGAAGGCTCGATGGGCTATCCCGGCTCCAACGGCTACATCCCCTTCGAGAACGGCTTTCTGTCGGAGATCCTGCTGCAGAAGGGCTACAACACCTACGCCGTGGGCAAGTGGCACCTCACGCCCGCGGAAGCCACCTCGGCGGCTGGGCCCTATGACCGCTGGCCCCTGGGCCGCGGCTTCGAGCGCTTCTACGGCTTCCTCGGTGGCGACACGCACCAGTACTACCCGGAGCTGGTGCGCGACAACACCCAGGTGGAACCCGAGAAAACTCCTGAGCAGGGCTATCACCTCACCCCGGATCTGGTGGAGAAGGCCAAGGCGATGATAGCCGATGCCAAGCAGGTGGCACCGAACAAGCCCTTCTTCATGTACTTCTGCACCGGCGCCATGCATGCGCCCCACCATGTGCCGAAGGAGTGGGCCGACAAGTACAAGGGTCAATTCGACGACGGCTGGGATGCCTACCGCGAAACGGCCTTTGCTCGCCAGAAGGAGCTGGGCATCATTCCTCCCGATACCACCCTTTCGCGCCACGATCCCGACGTGCAGGATTGGAACACCCTTTCGGCCGATGAGCGCAAGCTCTATGCCCGGATGATGGAGGTGTTTGCCGGCTTCCTGGAGCACACCGACCACTACATCGGCGAGCTGATCGAGTTCCTCAAGGAGCTCGGTGAATACGAGAACACCCTGATCATGGTGATCTCCGACAACGGCGCCAGCTCCGAGGGTGGACCCACCGGATCGGTGAACGAGGGCAAGTTCTTCAACAACGTTCCTGAAAACCTGGAGCAGAATCTGGCGGCCATCGACGACATCGGCGGACCGAAGTATTTCAACCATTACCCCTGGGGCTGGACCCACGCCGGCAACACCCCGTTCCGGCGCTGGAAGCGGGAGACCTACCGGGGCGGCACCAGCGATCCCTTCATCCTGAGCTGGCCAAAAGGCATCAACGCCAGGGGCGAGATCCGCAGCCAGTACGCCCACGCGATCGACATGGTGCCCACCGTGCTCGATGCCCTGGGGATCGAGGCCCCCACAACGATCCGGGGGTGACCCAGAGCCCGATCGAGGGCTTCAGCCTGGCCTCGTCGTTCGATGAGGCCACGGCTCCGAGCAAGCACATCACCCAGTACTTCGAGATGTTTGGCCATCGCTCGCTCTATCACGATGGCTGGCGGGCGGTGTGTCCCTGGCCCGGTGCCTCGTTCAGCGAATCAGGCCGCCGCTTCGGCGATCCGATCTCCTACGACCAGCTGATTCAGCTCGATGCCCACGGCTGCGAGCTCTACAACTTGGAGGAGGATTTTGCCGAAACCAACGACCTCGCCGCCAGCGAGCGTGATCGCCTGATCGCCATGATCGGCATGTGGTATGTGGAGGCCGGCAAGTACAACGTGCTGCCGATCGATAGCCGCGGCACCCAGCGTTTCGGGGTGGAGCGCCCTCAGATCGCCCCCGATCGCCAGCGCTACATCTATTACCCCGGCACCCAAGTGGTGCCCACCAACGCCGCCCCCCGGGTGATGAATCGCCCCCACTCGATCTCGGTGGAGGCCTTGGTGCCCGAAGGTGGCGCCGATGGGGTGTTGTTCAGCATGGGCGGCAACGACGGTGGTTTCGCGTTCTATGTGCAGAACGGGATCCTCACCTACGGCTACAACTACGTGGCCGAGAGCCACTTCCGGATCACCTCCACGGCGCCGGTCCCCAGCGGCCACCACATCTTCAGCGTGGAGTTCACCCCCACAGGCCCGGCGGACATCGCCAACGGCAAGGGCACACCCGCGGCGATCAAGTTGTTCGTGGATGGTCAGCCCGTGGGCGAAGGGCACCTGCCGGTCACGATTCCCCTGAGCCTGGGCCTGGCGGCGGGTGCGGCGGTCGGTGCCGATCCCGGTTCTCCCACCATGCCTGATTACAAGCCGCCCTTCGCTTTCGCCGGCACGGTGAAGCGGGCGCTGGTGGATGTGACCGGCACATCGGTGGAATCGCTCGAAGAGAAAATGCGCATGATCCTGGCGCGGCAGTAGCGGCTTTCCGCTCAAGTGTCAACGGCCCGGCTTGTTTGGAGCTGGCACAGTCTTACCCAGATTCAGTCTTCTGAACAGATCCTCAACCATGACCCCAGCTGATTCCGTACAACGCCAGATCTTGCCGATCCCGGATCAATCCCACGTGGGGCTGATCACCTACGACGCCAGGGATCCGGATACCACCTATCCCCCGATCCGGGATCTGCGGCCGCCGGCGGGAGCACCCAATGTGCTCGTGATCCTGCTGGATGATGTGGGCTTCGGTGCCTCCAGCGCCTTCGGTGGGCCCTGCCACACCCCGAACATCGAGAAGCTGGCTGCCGGCGGCCTCAAGTACAACCGCTTCCACACCACCGCCCTCTGCTCCCCCACCCGTCAGGCCCTGCTCACCGGCCGCAACCACCATTCAGTGGGCATGGGCGGCATCACCGAGATCGCCACAGCTGCTCCCGGCTACAACTCGATCCTGCCGAACACCTGTGCTCCCCTGGCGCGCACCCTGAAGCTCAACGGCTACTCCACCGCGCAGTTCGGCAAATGCCATGAGGTGCCCGTCTGGCAGACGAGCCCGATGGGCCCCTTTGATGCCTGGCCCACGGGCGGCGGTGGCTTCGAATACTTCTATGGCTTCATCGGCGGTGAAACCAACCAGTGGTATCCGGCGCTTTATGAGGGCACCACGCCGGTGGAACCCAGGAAGACGCCCGAGCAGGGCTATCACCTCAGCGATGATCTGACCACCAAGGCGATTCAGTGGATCCGCCAGCAGAAGGCGCTGATGGCTGACAAGCCCTTCTTCACCTATTTCGCTCCTGGAGCGACCCATGCCCCGCACCATGTGCCGAAGGAATGGGCCGACAAGTACAAGGGTCAGTTCGACCAGGGCTGGGACAAGTTGAGAGAGGAAACCTTTGCCCGTCAGAAGCAGTTGGGGGTGATTCCTGCCGACTGTCAGCTCACCGGGCGCCATGGGGATATTCCCGCCTGGGACACGATCACGGCCGAGATGAAACCGATTCTCGCCCGCCAGATGGAGGTGTATGCGGGCTTCCTGGAGCACACCGATCATCACGTCGGACGGTTGATCGACGCGCTCCAGGACCTCGAAATTCTTGAGGACACGCTGGTCTACGTGATCATCGGCGACAACGGCGCCTCAGCGGAGGGCTCCCTCCAGGGCTGTTTCAACGAAATGGCTCCGCTCACGGGCTTTGCCCACCTCGAAACCGCCGAGTTCCTCAGCGAGCGCCTGGATCAACTGGGCGGTGTACAGGCCTACAACCACTACGCGGTGGGCTGGGCCCACGCCATGGACACCCCCTACCAGTGGACCAAGCAGGTGGCCTCCCACTTCGGCGGCACCCGCAACGGCACCATCGTGCATTGGCCCAAGGGAATCCAGGCCAAGGGCGAGATCCGCAGCCAGTTCCACCATGTGATCGATGTGGCCCCAACGATTCTGGAGGCGGCGGGCCTGCCCCAGCCCACCTTCGTCAATGGGGTGCAACAGCGGCCGATCGAAGGGGTGAGCATGGCCTATTCCTTCAATGATTCCAGCGCTGCCGAACGGCGCCAGACCCAGTACTTCGAGATGGCGGGCAACCGCGGCATCTACCACAAGGGCTGGACGGCGGTGACCAGGCACCGAACCCCCTGGGTGACCGGTCAGGTGAAGCTGGCTGCCTTCGACGACGATGTCTGGGAGCTCTACGACACCAGCACCGACTGGACCCAGGCGCAGGATCTGGCCAGCGTCCATCCCCAGAAGCTCCATGAACTGCAGCGGCTGTGGCTGATCGAAGCCACCCGCTACAACGTGCTGCCGCTGGATGATCGCTTCGCCGAGCGGGCCAATCCCGAGATCGCCGGTCGGCCACAATTGATTAAGGGAACCCGCCAAGTGCTGTTCGGCGGCATGGGGCGGTTGAGCGAAAGCTCAATCGTCAACTTCAAGAACAAGTCACACGCCATCACCGCCGAGCTGGTGGTTCCGGAAGCGGGTGCCGAGGGCGTGATCATCGCCCAGGGTGGTCTCACCGGTGGCTGGAGCCTCTACACGAAGGAGGGCAAACCGAAGTACTGCTACAACTTCTATGGCGTGAACCGCTACACGATCGCGGGCACAGAGACGATCCCCCTGGAACCCACCAGGTGCGGATGGAGTTCGACTACGACGGCGGCGGCCTGGCCAAGGGCGGCACGGTGACGCTCTATGTGGATGGACAGAAGGCCGGCGAAGGCCGGGTGGAGCAGACTGAACCGATGCTTTTCTCCGCCGACGAGACCTGCGACGTCGGTTTCGAGGCCGGTTCACCGGTGACCGACGACTATCCGAGCGTTGGTGGCACGTTCAGCGGCGAGGTGAACTGGGTGGAGATCGCGGTCGACAAGGACGCCGAGGATCTCGATCACCTGATCTCACCCGAAGAACGGCTGCAGGTGGCGATGGCGTTGCAATAGGCGGCGTTGCCATGGAAGGTGTGAACCAGAACAAGCCAGCAAAATCCATGCGCATCGAGTTGCGCTGGCCGGCTTCGCTCGCCGTGCTCGTTCTGTGGGCACTGGAGAGAGGGCTGCCCAACCGGTTCCGGCTCCTTCCTGCCGGCTTTGACTTCATCAGCTTCGGCCTAGTGCTGATCCCGATGCTGGCCGTCGGACTGACGGCCGGGCGCTCTCGCTGGTTACGCATCGAGCGCCTCACCACCTCGATCTTCGTGATTGCCGCCGGCGGCATCACGTTCGTCACCCTGGTCGTTCTGATCAAGGAGATGCTGTTTGGCCGAGGAGATCTCGATGCCCTTGAGCTGCTCGCCTCCGGCGTCGCGATCTGGGTGTCCAATGTGGTCATCTTTTCGCTGGCGTTCTGGCAGGTCGATCGCGGCGGCCCAGAGGCGCGCCTCAATCGTCTGGCCATCCGGGCGGACTGGTTCTTTCCGCAGGAGGGTGTGCCCGATGCTGTGCGCCCCGACTGGCGTCCCACCTTCATCGATTACCTGTTTCTGAGCTTCTCGACGGCGACGGCCTTCAGTCCCACGGGGGCGATCCCGCTCAATGCCCGATCCCAGTTGATGTTGATGCTGCAGAGCACCATCTCCCTGCTGACCATCGCCGTGATCGCCGCCCGGGCCATCAACATCCTCGGCAGCTGAGCCGCTGTCTGCCAGGGCAGGTGACGCGCAGGAATGGTTCGACGCCGGGCACGACGAAGGGAGTACGGCTTAGTCCTTATCCTTGGCTAAGTCCATAGGATCTCCCCATGCAGGTCAACCTCCACGACGCCAAAACCCACCTGTCCCGCTACGTGGCCCAGGCCCTGGAGGGCGAGGAGGTGGTGATCGCCAAGGCAGGCCATCCGCTGGTGCGCCTGGTGCCGGTGGAGCAGGGCACCCCCCAGCGCAGGACAGGCTTCCTCCAGGGGAAGGCCGAGATCACGGCCGATCTCAAGGCTGATTTCAGCGCCGAAATCGAAGCGATGTTCGGTTGATGGAGCCGGCGGGTCCGCTGCTGCTCGACACCCACCTGCTGCTCTGGTGGGCCGTTGAGCCCGAGCGGCTGCCAACGGCACTCCGGCAGGAACTCAGCGACAGGCGGCAACCGCTCCTGTTCAGCGTGGTGAGCCTGTGGGAAGTGGCGGTCAAAACCTCCCTTGGGCGCCCCGGATTTCGGGTCGACGCCCAGGCCCTGAGGCAGGGCTTGCTGCGCGAGGGGTTCAGCGAGCAGGCGATCACTGCCGCCCATGGGCTGGCCGTGCAGCACCTGCCCTGGGTGCACCGCGACCCATTCGACAGGCTGCTGGTGGCCCAGGCCCGCTGCGAAGGACTCACCCTGCTCAGCGCCGATCGCACCCTGATGGCCTACGGGCCTGAAGTGAGGCTCGCGGCCCTTTGAGAGCATGGGCTACCGCAGACCCTGATCCATGGCCGAGGCCGCCGCCCCTCCCCTCAACGACGCAGGCGCCCTGCCCAAGACCTACGACCCGGCCGGCACCGAAGCCCGCTGGCAGGCCGCCTGGGAAGCAGCGGGTGCCTTTCACCCTGATCCCAGTGCCCCGGGGGAACCGTTTTCGATCGTGATCCCACCGCCGAACGTGACCGGCAGTCTGCACATGGGCCACGGCTTCGAGACGGCCCTGATCGACACGATCGTGCGCTTCCAGCGCCTGCAGGGAAAGAACGTGCTCTGCCTGCCGGGAACGGATCACGCCTCGATCGCCGTCCAGACGATCCTCGAGAAGCAGCTCAAGGCCGAGGGCGCCAGCAAGGACGACCTGGGCCGCGATGCCTTCTTCGAGCGCGCCTGGGCCTGGAAGGCGGAAAGCGGCGGCACGATCGTGGGCCAGCTGCGCCGCCTGGGCTACTCGGTCGACTGGCAGCGCGAGCGCTTCACCCTCGATGAGCAGCTCAACAAAGCCGTGGTGGAGGCCTTCGTGCGCCTGCACGGGCAGGGCCTGATCTACCGGGGCGAGTACCTGGTGAACTGGTGCCCGGCCTCGGGATCGGCGGTGAGCGATCTGGAGGTGGAGATGAAGGAGATCGAGGGGCACCTCTGGCACTTCCGCTACCCCCTCAGCGGCGGGGCCGCCTCCGATGGCACAGCCTCCGCTGGCCCCGACCACCTGGTGGTGGCCACCACACGTCCCGAAACCCTCCTGGGTGACACCGGCGTCGCCGTGCACCCGGGCGACCCTCGCTACGCCGCCCTGGTGGGCCGCATGATCACCTTGCCCCTGGTGGGCCGCGAGATCCCGATCGTGGCTGACGAGCATGTGGATCCCGCCTTCGGCACGGGCTGCGTCAAGGTCACCCCTGCCCACGACCCCAACGACTTCGCCATCGGCGCCCGCCACGGCCTGGCGCAGATCACGGTGATGGCCAAGGACGGCACCATGAACGCGGCCGCCGGCCGCTTCGCCGGACTCGATCGATTCGAGGCGCGCGCGGCGGTGGTGGCCGCCATGGAGGCCGAAGGCTTTTTGGTGAAGGTGGAACCCCATCGCCACAGCGTTCCGTTCTCCGATCGCGGCAAGGTGCCGGTGGAGCCGCTGCTCTCCACGCAATGGTTCGTGAAGGCCGAGCCCCTGGCCGAGCGCTGCCGCGAGGCGCTCGATCGCGGTGAGCCGCGCTTTGTGCCGGGGCGCTGGGAGAAGGTGTACCGCGACTGGCTCACGGACATCCGCGACTGGTGCATCAGCCGCCAGCTCTGGTGGGGCCACCGCATCCCCGCCTGGTTCGTGGTCAGCGAAACCGCTGGCGTGATCACCGAGGCCACGCCCTACGTGGTGGCACGCGATCAGGTCGAAGCACAGACCCAAGCCGAAGCGCAGTTCGGCGCTGGGGTGGTGCTGGAGCAGGACCCCGACGTGCTCGACACCTGGTTCTCCAGTGGCCTTTGGCCCTTCTCCACCCTGGGCTGGCCCGACGCCGGAGCCGCCGACCTGGCCCGCTGGTACCCCACCAGCTGCCTGGTGACGGGCTTCGACATCATCTTTTTCTGGGTCGCCCGGATGACGATGCTGGCGGGGGCCATGGAGCCCCTGGGTGCCGGCAAACCCTGGATCCCCTTCGCCGACGTGATGATCCACGGGCTGGTGCGGGACGAGCAGAACCGCAAGATGAGCAAGTCGGCGGGCAACGGCATCGACCCGCTGCCGCTGATCGAGCGCTACGGCGCCGATGCGTTGCGCTTCGCCCTGGTGCGGGAGGTGGCGGGCGCCGGCCAGGACATCCGACTCGACTACGACCGAGCCACGGGCAGCTCAGCCACGGTGGAGGGGGCGCGTAACTTCGCCAACAAGCTCTGGAACGCCACGCGCTTCGCGCTGATGAACCTGGGGGGCGAAACGCCGGCTTCCTTGGGCGCGCCTGATGCTGCCCAGCTGCAACTGGCCGACCGCTGGATCCTCTCGCGCCTGGCCCGCGTGAACCAGGGCAGCGCCGAGCGCTACGGCAGCTATGCCCTCGGTGAGGCGGCCAAGGGGCTCTACGAGTTCGCCTGGAACGAGGTCTGCGACTGGACGATTGAGCTGCTCAAGCGGCGGATCAACCCCGGCGAGGACCCCAGCCCCGAGGCCCTCGCTGATCAGCGCCTGGCGCGGCAGGTGCTGGCCAAGGTGCTCAGCGAGCTGCTGGTGCTGCTCCATCCCCTGGTGCCCCACCTGAGCGAGGAGCTCTGGCATGGCCTCACCGGCGCCCCCGAGGGTACCTTTCTGGCCCTGCAGCGCTGGCCCGCCGTCGACGTAGCGGCGCTGGACGACGAGTTGGAGTCGTCGTTCGCCGAATTGATTGAGGCGATCCGGGTGGTGCGCAACCTGCGGGCCGTGGCCGGGCTCAAGCCCAACCAGCCGGCACCGGTCGTGTTCGTCACCGGCCGCCCCGTGCTGGCGGCGGTGCTCAACGAGGCCAGCGGCGACATCGCCGCGCTGACCAAGGCCGAGAGTGTGACGGTGCTGGATCCGGCGGCCGCGGCCCAGCGCTCCAGCGCCCGCACCCTGGCGGCGGTGAGCGGCGAGCTGCAGGTGCTGCTGCCGATCGAGGGACTGGTGGACCTGGGTGCCCTTAAGGGCCGCCTGGAGAAGGACCTGGCCAAGGCCGAAAAGGAGATCGCCGGGCTCTCCGCTCGCCTCGCCAACCCCAACTTCGCCGGCAAGGCGCCGCCGGAGGTGGTGGCCGAGTGCCAAGCCAACCTCGCTGAGGCCGAGGCCCAGGCCACCCTGGCCCGGGGGCGGCTGGAGGGGCTGGGCTGAGCCCATGGCAGCACGCACCACCCTCAATGCGAAGAACCTGGAGGCCCTCGGTGCTCCGCGGCTGGCGGAGTTGCTGATCGAGGTGGTGCAGGGCAACGCCTCCGCCAAACGGCTGCTGCGGCTTGCCCTGGCGCAGCAGAGCGGGCCGGCGGAGATCGCCCGGGAGGTGCGCAAACGTCTGGCCACCCTGGCCCGCGCCGGCAGTTTCCTCGACAGCCGCCAGCGCAAGGCGCTGCTGAAGGACCTGGAGCAGCAACGCCAGGCGATCAGCGGCCCGATCGCCGAACAGGATCCGGCCCTGGCGGTGGAGCTGCTCTGGACGTTCCTGGAACTGGTGGAGCCGGTGATCGAGCGCTGCGACGACAGCGACGGCGCCGTGATGCCGCTGTTTCATCAGGCCACAGAAGATCTTGGGGTGGTGGCAGCCCGTTGCGCTGTGAAACCCGAAGCGCTGGCGGATCAGGTCTATGCGGCGTTGATGGACAACGGCTACGGACAGTTCGACCACCTGATCGAGCAGCTCGCGGGCGCCCTGGGGGAGGCGGGGCTGGCCCATCTGCGTCAGCGCCTGGAGACGCTGCGTGCCCGCCGAGCCTCTGGAGCGGCCCACGAATCGCGGGCGTCGATCGTACGGCTGGCGATGCTCGACATCGCCGATGCCTGTGGCGATGCCCAGGCCTACCTGGCCGAGTACCAAGGCCATGACCCGAAGCTGCTGGCGCTGCCGGCGATCGCCGCCGAGGTGGCCGAGCGGCTCACGACGGTCGGTCGGGCCCAGGAGGCCCTGGATCTGTTGGATAGTGCCGTTCTTGATGAACGCCGTACGGCCGGACGCAGCGAGTGGCTGGAGGCTCGCCTGGCGGCCTTGGAGGCCTTGGATCGCGGTCAGGAGGCGCAGGCGCTGCGTTGGGCCGAGCTGGAGCGCAGCCTCTCGATCCGCCACCTGCGCGACTATCTGCGGCGCCTGCCTGATTTCGAGGAGGTCGAAGCGGAGGAGCGGGCCCTCGATCTGGGCTTCGATCACCCCAGCTTCCCCCTCGCCCTGCAGTTTCTGCACCAATGGCCCGATCGGCGCCGCGCCGCCCGGTTGATCCTGGCGCGCCAGAGCGAACTCGACGGCGATGCCTACGAGCTGCTGGGGCCGGTGGCTGAGCGCCTTGAACGGGAGCAGCCCCTGGCCGCCACCCTTTGCCTGCGGGCGATGATCGATTTCAGCCTGGCGCAGGCCCGTTCGACCCGCTATCGCCATGCTGCCCGCCACCTCGACACCTGCGCGGCCCTGGCCGCGGCGATCGAGGATTGGGGAGACATCGAGCCTCACGACAGCTACCTGGCCCGCCTGAGGCGCGACCATGGCCGCACGTACGGCTTCTGGGAGCTGACGGCCTCCAGGGCCTCCCCTAGCCTGATGATCAGGTGAATGGGCCCATGGACACGCTGCTCGATCAGCTCCTTCCCGCCCTGCGTTCGCCCGCCGGGGCCGTGGCCTTCATCCCCCTCTATGCCCTCTGGGTGACGCTGCTGTTGCCGGGGGTGTGGGCCTCGATGCTGGCGGGCGCCCTCTACGGCACGGTGTTGGGCAGTGCAGTGGTCTTCGTGGGCGCCTCGCTGGGGGCGATCGTGGTGTTTCTGCTGGGGCGCAGCTGGCTGCGGGAGTGGGCCCGGCGGCGGTTGGCGAGCAGCCCCAAGCTGCTGGCGATCGAGCAGGCGGTGAGCCGTGAGGGCCTCAAGATCGTGGTGCTCACGCGCCTGTCACCGGCGTTCCCGTTCAGCCTGCTGAACCTGGCCTATGGGCTCAGTGAGGTGAGCTTCCGGGATTATGCGCTCGGTCTGATCGCGATCCTGCCCGGCACGGTTCTGTTCTGTGCGTTAGGTGCCCTGGCGGGGGATGTGGCGCGATTCGGCGAAGTGCTGTCCGGCCGGGCCGATGCGGGCACCTGGGCCCTGCGCATCGTGGGGCTGGTGGCCACGGTTGGGTCGATCTGGGTGGCGGGCCGGGCGGCACGCCGAGCCCTGGAGGGGAACGCTCAGGAGTCGCCTTGATCCGGGTTCGCGGGGTCGGCTGGAGCGGCCAGGGGCCAATCCCGCAGCGCCGCGATCAGCACGAACCAGGCCAGCCGCAGCCTGGCCAGGGGGCCGGGCCGGGCGGCCAGGTCGCTGTATTGGGCGCGGCCGCACTCGGTCTTGATCCAGCGGAACACCGCCGGTGGCGGTGGGGCAGCGGTACCGGCCATGGCGGGCGAGAACGAAGCCCATCAAACCTAGGCATGTGCCTTGGACAACGCCGGCCTGTGGCGTTAATCGAGCCCTAATCAAGCGTTAACGACGCCAGGCACGTCCTCAACAGAGGGTGGCACCATTCGTTTTCCCCTAACGATGGCCACCGTCAGCACAGCCAACGCAGGCCTCAACCTGTTGCTCGAGGAGGCCTACGTGGGCCGCAGGTCGGGCGACGCAGCCCTGACTCCTGCGGCCCCCGCGATTGCCAATCGCAAGGCTTTCCCAGGGCAGCCTGAGCCTGCTCCCACCAACCCCCTGCTGGGCTCCATCAACCTCTCCCTGGTTCTCCCACCAGTTACCACGCCTCCCACGCTTCCCACGGAGCAGTTCCAGACGGAAATCTCCGCCTACGTGAGCATCGGCGGCAAGACCTTCATCCTCTCCAGCGGCGGCGGCAGCACCCTCCAGGTCACCGATGCCACCAACCCCGCCGCCCTTGCCCTGGTCAGCCGCCAGCCCCTGGACACCTACAAGAGCCAGGCGGTGGCCACCTACGGCAACCTGGTGGCGGTGGCCCTCTCCCCCAGCGATTACGCCACCAACGGCGGCCGGGGCCTGGTGCGCTTCTACCGCCTCGGCTCTGACGGCAGCCTCACCGTGGTGAAGGATGTGGAGGTCGGTTATCTGCCCGACAGCATCGCCTTCAACGACCAGGGCACCAAGCTGGTGATCGCCAACGAGGGCGAACCGATCACGGGCTACGGCGTCGTTGCAGGCAAGGATCCGGTCGGAAGCATCGGCATCATCGACATCAAAGGCCGTGCCGGCCAGGAGCGTTTTTCTTATACCGATCTGGGCTTCGACGGCCTCACACTGCCTGCGGGGATCCGCATCTCTGGCCCTACTGGCACCACCCAGGCCAACGACATCGAGCCTGAGTACGTCTCAATCCTGGGCCACTATGCCTACGTGACCCTGCAGGAAAATAACGGGGTGGCCAAGGTCAACCTGATCTCGAATCAGATCGAGTCGATTTTTGCCCTCGGTACGGTCGATTTCAAGAATCAGCTCGTTGATCTCACTGATAAGGACGGCACAGGTGGTGCGCCCACCTTCAAGCCGCTGCTGGGCCAGAACTACGAAGGGCTAAGGATGGCTGATGGCATTGCCGCCTACAGCGTCAAGGGCAAGGATTACTTCATCACCGCCAACGAGGGCGACGGCCGCGAGTACGGCGCCTACACCGATGAACGCCGCGGGACGAACCCGGGCACCAGCAGCACTCCGGATGCCACCGCCTACCGCGTCAAGCGCCTCTCCGATGACACCAATGTCGGCAGTACCGATCGCATCACCACCTTCGGTGGCCGCAGCATCAGCCTCTTCGATGCCGACAACGGCGCACTGCTCTGGGATAGCGGCAACACCCTGCAGACCATCGCCTTCGCGGCCGGCATGTATGCCGATGGCCGCAGTGATGACAAGGGCGTCGAGCCCGAGGGCGTGGTGGTGGCCAAGCTCAACGGCCGCACTTACGCGATCGTGGGCATGGAGCGCACCACCAACTCGATGCTCGCGGTGTTCGATGTCACCGATCCAGCTGCGGTGAGCTTCGTCACCAGCACCGTGATTGCCGGGAGCATCTCCCCTGAGGGTCTGCAGGTGATCGAGGCCAAGCAGAGCCCCACCGGGCGCGATCAACTGATTGTCTCCAATGAGATCTCTAACACCCTCAACGTGTTCGACCTTGAGGCTCTGATCGCCGCGCCGACGGTGGCTGGTGCCGGCACCTTTGCCAGCACCATGCTCAAGGACGTGGCTGGCGGGCCCGAGCTGAAGATCAGCAGCCTGATCACCAACGGAGAGTTCACCAACGGCCTTGCCCCCGGCAGCCCGGTCTATGCCCCCACGGGGATCTTCGATGGCATGGGTGCCTACGACAACGGCGACGGCAGCTTCACCCTGCTGGTCAACAGTGAACTGGGCGCTGATCGCGGTTATGGCTATCTCCTGCCCGGCGTCGAGGGTGGGCTCACCGGTGCTCGCGTCAGCAGCCTGGTGATCGACAAGGACGTCGATGATGACGCCTCCAACGGCTACCAGAGCCAGGTGCTCAGAGGTGGTCTGGCCTACGACCGCATCCACCTCGACGGCTCGGACGCTGCGATCGATCAGGCTGCCGATCTGGGTGCCGCTGGCTTCAAGAGATTCTGTGCGGCCAATCTGGTGGAAGCGAACAGCTTCGGTGCAGGCATCGGCTTCGCCGACCGCATCTATCTGGTGGGCGAAGAAGAATTCAGCGGTGACGGTGGTTCCTTCTTCGCTCTCGATGTCAACAGCCGGGCCATCCATGAGGTGGTGGGCTTCGGCAAGGGCACCTGGGAATCCGCCACGATCATCGATACCGGCAGTGCGGACACCGTGTCGGTGCTGTTGTTCGACGACGCCAAGGCGCCCCTCTACCTGTGGGTCGGCAGCAAGAGTTCGGCCGCTGATGCCAGCTTCCTGGAGCGCAACGGCCTGGCGGAGAACCAGGGCACGTTGTACACCTACGTGACCACGGCCCTTCCCGAGAACGGGGTGAGCGCAGGCCCCGACTCCTCCGACCTGCTGGCCTTCACCCAGGCCAATGGCCTGAACACCGCCATCAATGGCTCCTGGGTCGACCTGGCCAGCCTCGATGCCAACTACACCCAGCTGGGTGCCCCGGCCCTGCGCCAGCTGGCGGTGGGCGCCGGTGCCCTGCAGCTGAGCCGGATCGAGGACGGTGAGGTCAACCCGCTCAACGGTCAGCAGGCGGTGTTCGTCTCCACCGGCACCGCTGATTTCGCGAAAGGTGACCTGTATGGCAACGTCTACACCCTTGGTTTCGATGATGCCTTCGGCAGCGATGGCCTGATTTCCGGACCTGGAGCCTCGGTGCTCAAGGTCGTCTATGACGGCGACCTGCTGGTTGATCCCACCACCGGTCTGCGCAATCCCGACAACATGACCATCAGCGCGGATGGCCATGCCTACATCCAGGAGGACCGGGCCAACGGCGGTGGCACCAACACCACCCTCGGCAACTTCGGCACTCAGGAAGCCTCGATCTGGAAGCTGGCGATCGATCCGATCACCGGCAATGCGACCGGAGAAGCTCTGCGCTGGGCTCAGATTGACCGCACCGCCGTGCCCACGGCCTATGGCCAGACCCAGCCCGCCTACACCAACGCAGACAGCAATGGAGTCGGCAACTGGGAGTCCTCCGGCATCATCGATGTCTCATCCATCTATGACGCTGCAGCTGGCTCCTACTTCCTGGCCAACGTGCAAGCCCACAGCATCAAAGACGGCAACATTGGCGGTGCTAACTATCTAGTGGAAGGTGGCCAGATCGATCTGATCCAACAGCAGCCCCCGCTGATCTGATCAGGGGCTGGCTTGGGGCTCGGCGTTGGTTTCCGGCAGGGCACCCTGCTCCTGCCGGACCGATTGAATCCAGATCGAGACCATGCCGGCGATCGGAATCGAGAGGAACACCCCCAGCAGGCCAGCGGTGCGCTGGCCGATGAACAGGGCCAGAAACAGCACGACAGGGTTCAGCTCCATCGCCTTGCCCATCACCCGCGGGTGCACGACGTTGTCCTGGAGCTGGCCCAGCAGCAACGAGGCGATCAGGGCCCGCAGGGCGATGTCGCCCCCTGGGAGGCGTACACCAGGGCGGTGACCAGCACGATCCCGAGGGTGGCACCGATGCCCGGGATCGCATCGAGCACGCCCACGATCACCGCCAGCAGCAGGGCGTACCTCACCCCCACCAGCGGGAACACCACGGCGGTGCTCAGGGTGAGGAAGAGCATCAGCAGCAGCTGACCGTGGATGAAGCCCAGAAAGCTTTGCTTGAAGGTGCGCTCGAAGCGGTCCCGGTGGGCGTCGGGCAGCCAGCCCAGGAAGCCCCGCCAGAGCTTTTCGCCGTCGATCAGCATGTAGAGGCTGATCACCGCCCCGAAAATGCCGGTGAAGGCGCTGGTGAACAGGGTCTGCAGCACCCCCAGCCCCGTCACCAGGCCCGCCTGCAGCAGCTGGGTGATCTTGTCGAGACCGTAGCCCTCCAGGAAGCGGTGCATGGGGCTGAGGTCCTGCTCGCCCAGGGTTTTGCGCAGATCAAGCACCAGGCTCTGGCCCTGGTTGAGCACCTGCAGGCCCACCAGGGCGGTGAAGCCGCCGGCCAGCAGCAGGGCGCCGAGGAACACCACCGCGATCGCCAGGGGCCGGGGGATGCGCCGCTCCAACCAGGCCAGCGGGATGTTCAGCAGCGCCGCCACGATGCCGGCGGCGGTGAACAGGCCGATCGTGCCCGCGAAGTAGTTGAACAGCAGCACCGTGACCGCGGCGCTGGCCACGATCAACAGGTAGCGGACCAGGTTGGTGGTGCTCATCGGCGGCCAACGGCCCGGGGTGGCCGGATGCTATGCGCCCTCTCCCAGCAGCTCCTTCAGCCCCGCCTCATCGAGCACAGGCACCCCCAGCGCTTCGGCTTTGCTGAGCTTGCTGCCCGCCTCCTCGCCCGCCACCACATAGCTGGTTTTCTTGCTCACCGAGCCGCTCACCTTGCCCCCGGCCGCCTCGATCAGAGCCTGGGCGGCGCTGCGGCTCAAGGTCGGCAGGGTGCCGGTCAGCACCAGGGTCTGGCCGGCCAGGGGCCCATCGGCGCCGCTGCCCCCCGCTTCCGCCCGCTCGGCGTCCGTGGCCATCAGCGGCAGCCCCAGGGCTTGAAGTTGCTCCAGCAGCAGCTGGTTGGCGGGGGTGGCGAACCACTGCTGCAGGCTCTGGGCGATCTCGGCGCCGACGCCGAACACGGCCGTGACCGCTTCGGGTCGCTCCAGGGCGGCGGCGCCCAGCGCGCTGGCGCTGGGGAAGGCTTTGGCCAGGGCCTTGGCGTTCACGCTGCCCACATGGTGGATGCCGAGGCCGTAGAGCAGCCGATGCCAGGGACGGCGCTTCGAGGCCGCCAGGGCCTCCACCAGGTTGGTGGCTGACTTCTCGCCCAGGCGCTCCAGGCTGGCGAGCAGGGCTTCATCGAGCCGGTAGAGGTCGGCGATCGAGCCCACCAGGCCCCGGTCCACCAGCTGCTCGATCAGCTTGCCGCCGGCGCCATCCACATCAAGGGCGTCCCGGGCCACCCAGTGGCGCAGGGAGCCGCGCAGGATCGCCGGGCAGCTGGAGTTGACGCAGCGGGTGGCCGCCTCCCCTTCCTCCCGCACGAGATCGGAACCGCACTCCGGGCAGGCGTGGGGCAGCTCCAGGGGGCGGGCCCCGGGCGGCCTGAGTTCCGGCAGCACACGCACCACCTCGGGGATGATCTCGCCGGCCTTGCGCACCACCACCGTGTCGCCGATGCGGAGATCCAGCTCCGCCAGGCGGTCGGCGTTGTGCAGGGTGGCGCGGCTCACCGTGGTGCCCGCCAGGGGTACGGGTTCGAACTCGGCCACCGGGGTCACCACCCCCGTGCGGCCCACCTGGGCGCTGAGGCGCAGCAGCTTGCTGGGGGCCTCCTCGGCGGCGTACTTGAGCGCGATCGCCCAGCGGGGCGCCTTCTGGGTGAAGCCGGCGCTGTCCTGGAGCCGCAGGTCATCGAGCTTCACCACCACCCCGTCGGTGGCGTAGGGGAGCTGCGCCCGCCGCGTCTCCCAGGCCGCAAAGAAGGCCTCCACCGCCGCCAGATCGGAGCAGCGCTCGGCGTTGGGATTCACCCGGAAACCGGCGGCCGCCAGCCACTGAAGCGAGTTCCACTGGCTGCCGGGCCGCCCAGCTGAGACCGGCCGCCAGTCGTCGGGCAGGTGCAGGGTGTAGGCGAAGAAATCCAGCCGCCGGGAGGCCACCACCCGGGGATCGAGCTGGCGCAGGGTGCCGGCGCAGGCGTTGCGTGGATTGGCGAAGGGGGCCTCCCCCGCTCGTTGCGCTCGGCGTTGATTACCGCGAAGGTGTCATCGCGGATCAGGGCCTCACCGCGCACCTCCACCCAGGGCGGTGGATCCTCCAGCTGCAGCCTCAGGGGCACCGCCTGGATCGTGCGCACGTTGGCAGTGATCTCCTCGCCCCGCTCGCCGTCGCCGCGGGTGGCGGCCCGCACCAGCAGGCCGTTCGCATAACTGAGGGCGAGGGCGTTGCCGTCGATCTTGAGCTCGCTGACCATCGCCAGGGCCGGCAGGGGTTGGCCAGGTTCCGGCAGGCGATCGAGCACCTTGAGCAGGCGGTTGTACCAGGCCTCCAGCTCCTGGGTGCTGAAGCCGTTGTCGAGGCTGAGCAGGCCGATGCGGTGCTCCACGCTCACGAAGCCTTCGGACGGGGCACCGCCGACGCGCTGGGTGGGGCTGTCAGCGGCCAGCAGCTCGGGGTGGGCGCTTTCGAGTTCCAGCAGCTCCCGGTAAAGCCGGTCGTAGACCGGGTCCTCCATCAGCGGGGCATCGAGCACGTAGTAGGCGTGGGCGGCCCGGTTCAGCAGCGCCCGCAGGTGCTGGGCGCGGGTCTGCGGGCTCGGGCTGGTGGCGCTCACGGCTGTTTGATGAGCGGCCACCCTCAGCTGGCCGCCAGCTTGGCGATGCGATCGACGCGCCAGTCGTCCTCCACCTTCACAAAGGTGAAATCCAGGGGCAGCTCCTCCTTGGCGTCGGACTTGAGCTTGACGGTGAGGATCATCTGGCCCTCCTGCAGCCGCGGGCGCCCGGATTTGAGGTTGCTGTACTTGTTCAGCTGCAGCCCCGCCAGAAAGCGGATGAACTGCTGACGGTTGACGTGGGAGCGGTAGTTCTTGGTGGTGAGCAGGTAGGCAGCGTCGATGCGGCCGGAGGCCACCTGGGTGAAGAACTGCTTGATCAGCGGGTTGATGCCCCGGGCGCTGATCACCAGCTTCCACCGCCGTGTAGGTCCAGTAGAGGAGCAGGGCTCCAGCACCGGCCAGCAGCGACTTGGTGCCGATCTCACGGGCCAGGACCAGATCCATGGGGCTCGAACGGGGCGATTCGGGTTCCTGAGTCTGACCGACGGCAGGCGCCGGCGAGGCGGTTCAGACTGGAGGGGTTGACCTGCGGCCCTCGCGGCATGCCCCTGGAGCCCCTGCTGCCCCTGTTCCATCGGCTCGATCGGGAGCACTTCGGCGGCAGCCTCGCCCCGCTCGGCCGCTCTCTGGTGGAGTTGCGCTGGAGCGATGGGCGCATGAACCGCACCGCCGGCCTCTACAAGCGGGGCCGCTACGGCGATGGCCGCGACCTCTGCGAGATCGTGCTCTCGCGGCCGCTGCTGGAGCCACTGCCGCGGGAGGCCACGCTCAGCACCCTCTGCCACGAGATGATCCACGCCTGGGTGGACCGGGTGCTGCAGGTGCAGGAGGTGCACGGCCCCTGCTTCCGGGCCCGGATGGCGGCGATCAACGCCGCCCAGGGGTCGTTTCAGGTGAGCCTGCGCCACCGCTACCCGGTGCCGATCAGCGCCGCCCGCTGGCGGGCCCGCTGCCCCAGCTGCGGCGTCAGCGCGGCCTACCGGCGCCGGCGCGAGGGCTGGCCTGCCGCCACTGCTGCGACAGGCTCCACGGCGGCCGCTGGCACACCAGTTGCCAGTTGATCTTCGAGTCCACTGCTGCGTAAGACGGCTGCGTAGAACTGCCGCGTAAGACCGGCGCTTAACCTGCGGCCTGCCGTCACGCCGCCATGGGCACCTTTCTCTGGGTGTTGGAGTTTTCCGGTGTGGGCATCGCCCTGGTGGGCCTGGGCCGCGAGCGCTGGCTCAAAGCCAGGCGTCAGTAACGTCGAAGCATGGCCGGATCCAGTAACCGCGCACGCCGCCGGGGCGGTGAGCCCATCGATTCCCGCCTTGGGCAGGGCTTCGATCGCTTCCTAGATGCGGGACGGCAGCTGGTGAATGGGGTGGCCGGCGCTCGCCCGGGCTCACGTCCCTCCGGGTCCGCCGGCCCGGGCCGCGGCGGCGGGCGAGCGGGCCTGGGCGCCTGGGTGGAAGACCGGCTCGATTGGCTCCTGGAAGACGAGGACGACTGGCGCGAGCCCTGGCAGGAGGCCTCCCGCACGGCCCCAAATCGGGAGGCCCCCTACGGCGACCGGTGGGGCCGCGAATCAGCCAGTCGTCCCACAGCTGGCCGTCCAACAGCCGATCGCTACGCCCCCTCCCCCCGTGCAACCGCGCCCCGTGGCGACCTGGGGAGGCGAACCTCCGGAACCGAGCCCCCGCCGCCAGCCCCTGGAGGCGATCTCCCGCCGCTCCACCCCCTGCTGCCACCGGTGTCGGCACCCCCAGGCGCCGATGACTGGCCCGACCTCGAGGAGTTCAGCGTGCCCCGCTGGCGGCGGCCGGCCCGGCCCGCTGTGCCCGAGGCGGAGCGGCCCGAGCTCCGAGCGGGGGAACCGGAGGGCACGGCAGGGCGCCCGCTCCCCCGCTCCACCCGTCGCCGGAGCTGAGACCCGGTTCGAGCGCCCAGGTGTTCCAGACCACCGGCGCGAACGATGACCGTCTCAGGACTGCCTAGGTTGAGGCCTTCCTGAACCCTGGCGATGAGCAATCTGGTGGTGGTCGGCTTCCCCAAGGTGGCGGAGGCGGAAGAGGTGCGGCGCGAGCTGGTGGACATCCAGCAGGAGCACCTGATCTCCCTGGAGGATGCGGTGGTGGTGGAACATGACGCCGAGGGCGGCGTGCACCTGCGGCAGTCCATCAACCTCACGACCGCCGGCGCGGTCAGCGGCGGCTTCTGGGGCTCTTTGATCGGTCTGCTGTTCCTCAACCCCCTGCTGGGGGCGGCGGTGGGCGCGGGCATGGGGGCGGCCTCCGGGGCGCTCACCGACCTGGGCATCAACGACGGCTTCCTCAAGGAGGTGGGCGAGAGCCTGCCCCGGGGCAGTGCCGCCCTCTGTCTGCTGGTGCGAGAGTCCACCCCGGATCGGGTGGTGGAGCGCCTGCGGCGCCACGCGCCCCACGCCAAGCTGCTGCGCACCAGCCTCAGCCACACCGATGAAAATCGTCTGCGGGAGCTGCTGGAGACGGCGAGCAAGCAGGCCGAGGCCCTCCGCCTGACCTGAGTGGGCCGTTGGCTGGAGGGAGGCGAGTTCAGAAGCTCGACCAGATGTGGTGCCCATCGAGGAGCAAGAGCTCAGGCCATTTCCGCTGGCAGCCGGCACGGATTCGGCAAGCTCTCAGGAACGGCTGGCTGCGGCTGGAGCGTTGCTCGGCCCCAGCCAGCGCTCCAGGGCGGGGCTGAACACCTCCCTAATCACCGTCAGCTCCACGCCGCCCCGGAAGAAGCGGTAGTGACGACTCCAGAAAGGGCCCGGCTGGCCGAAGCGTCGCTCCAGCCAGGGGGCGTTCACCCGGGCCAGGCCGTCCACCTCCCGGAACAGCTCGGCCCGATCGGCGGTGAGGCTGCGCCAGATGGGCAGCTGGCGGTCCTGGAGATGGCGCTCGGCTGCCGCCTGGTTCCACCAGCTCTCAGCCCAGGCGAGGGTGGACTCGCCGCAGTTGAGCCACACCTGGCGGCGGATCAGGGGCGGCTCCAACTCCGCCACCTCCGCCGGCCGCTCGCTGGAGCTGGCCGTCTCGGCGTCGGAATTTGTGGCCGGATCGGGGGCCATGGCGATCAGTTCCACCTCCACCGGCGCGCCGGTGAGCAGCTGCAGGTGGCGGGTGGGGCTGCCGTCCCCCAGGAGCAGGAGCTTCCAGGGGCCACTGAGGTTTTCGCCGGCCTCGGCGGCCGTGACGGCGCTCTGGCAGGGGGCCTCCCAGAGCGCCGTCAGCGCCAGAAATCCCTCCGATCGGGTCAAAAGCCGCTGCTGATGCTGACCATCCGTTGGGTGGAGCCCTTCTCGATCACGGCCGAATCGCCTGAGGCCGAACGCAGCCGCCAGCCGCTGGAGCCGATCATCTCGCCCACCCCAACGCTGGTGGAACTGCTGCCCATCTGGAAGATGGCTGAGCCTGATCGGCCCGGCACCTGCACCACCCCGACCAGCTCGGGACCACTGCTGCCACCGCCACCTTCGTAATCGCTGCGGGAGTTCGAGCCGCCGGACGAGCCGGCGTTGACCGGAGGAGGAGGGCCGGGGTTGGTGAGGCTGCGGCTGAACGGCACCCTCAGCACATTGGAGGAGCGGGGAACCGGCGCAGAACCGCCGCCGCCTCCACCGCTGTTACCGCCGCCCTGGAGCGGTTCCAGCTGCTGCATCCAGGTCTCTTCAGGCGGTGGCGGCGGCAGGGTGGAGACACCCGTGGCCCCCAGGGTCAGGGTCTTGTCCTTGCCAGGTGGATCGAGCAGAGGTGCGGCCGGGGCCGAGGCGACCGCGTTGCCGAAACCGATGCTGCGCAGGCGCTCCAGCAGCTGCAGGTTGCGCTCCTGGCGCAGGTCGAGGCGGGCCTGGTTCCAACCGCGCCATAGAAGCACCGAGGAGCCAGCGGTGAACAGAGCCAGCAGTCCCAGCACCGCCGCCAGCAGCTGGACATCCAGGCTCAGGCTGGGCAGCTGCGGCTTCCAGCGGCTCACATCCCGGGCCCATTCGGGTGTGGGCCAATCAATCGGGAACAGGCGGGCGCCGCCGAAGAAGCGGGAGCCGAAGTGGCGCTCTTCGCGCACCTCCACCTCAATGGCGGGTTCGCCGGGGCTGGCCACTCCCGCCCCCGCGGCCCCCACTCCTGCAGGCACCCTTGGCGAGACCGTGGCGGGGCGGGGTGCCACCGGGGGGCGTTCGGCCGCCGGTGCCTGGGCCGCAAAGGCGCCCTGGAACACCCGGTCCATGACCTGCTCGGCCCGCAATTCCCAGAAGGTTCTCGAGGTGCTGCTTCGCGGAGCCATCGGCTTGCCCTCAGCGCGTCGGTGGGAGCACGGTACCTGCGACGAGCGCTTGTGACGAGGGTGCCGGTGTCCGCTGCCGTTTCTGCAGCTCCAGCCAGAGCATCAAGGCGGTCACATCGGCGGGGCTGACGCCGGGGATGCGGGCGGCCTGGCCAAGGGTGAGCGGCGCCACGGCATCCAGGCGCTCACGGGCCTCCCTGGAGAGGGTGGCGATGGCGCCGTAGGCGGTGCCGGCGGGGATCGGCCGGTGCTCCTGCTGTTTCACCCGTTCGATCTGCTGCACCTGGCGGGCCAGGTAGCCGCTGTATTTGATGTCGATCTCCACCGCCTCGCGCACGGCCAGGGGCAGAGCCGCCTCCATCAGGCCGTGGCGCACCAGATCAGCGCTGTGGAAGCCGGAGCGCCGCAGCAGCTCCGACAGCAGGATCGAGCCCTTGATCGGGGCGTCGGTTTCGGCGGCGATCGCCGCCGCCGCCGGATCGGACTCCTTGAGGCGCAAGGTGTCCAGCCGGCGGGCTTCGGATTCGATCGCCGCCTGTTTGCGCTCGAAAATCTCCCAGCGGCGGACATCGATCAGCCCCAGCTCCCGCCCCAGGGGGTGAGCCGCCGGTCGGCGTTGTCGCCCCGCAGCACCAGCCGGTACTCGCTGCGGCTGGTGAGCACGCGGTAGGGCTCCTTGAGGTCCTTGGTGACCAGGTCGTCGATCAAGGTACCGATGTAGCTGCCCTCGCGGGGGAAGTGCACGGGCTCCTGGCCCCGCAGGCGCCGGGCGGCGTTGAGGCCGGCCACCAGCCCCTGGGCGGCGGCCTCCTCGTAGCCGGTGGTGCCGTTGAGCTGGCCGGCGCTGAACAGCCCGGCCACCCGCTTGGTCTCCAGGCTGGGCCGCAGCTGGGTGGCCGGTAAATAGTCGTAATCGACGCTGTAGGCGGGCCGCAGCATCACGCACTGCTCCAGGCCCGGCAGGGTGCGCAGCAGCTCCAGCTGCAGGCGCTCGGGCAGGCCGGTGGAGAAGCCCTGGATGTAGAGCTCAGGGGTGTCGCGGCCCTCGGGCTCCAGGAAGATCTGGTGACTCTCCTTGTCGGCGAAGCGCACGATCTTGTCTTCGATCGAGGGGCAGTAGCGCGGGCCCTTGCTGTCGATGAAGCCGCCGTAGATCGGGGTGAGATGCAGGTTGTCGCGGATCAGCTGATGGGTGGCGGCCGTGGTGCGGGTGAGGTGACAGGCCATCTGCTCTCCGCTCACCCAGGCGGCCGGATCGAAGGAGAAGAAGCGATCGGCCGCGTCGCTGGGTTGCTCCTCCAGCTGGTCGAGGCGGACGCTGCGGCGGTCGACCCGGGCGGGGGTGCCGGTCTTGAGGCGATCGGTGCGGAAGCCCAGGGCGCCCAGGGCCTCGGTGAGCCCTTCGGCGGGCTGTTCCCCGGCCCGGCCGGCCGCCATCGAGCGATCCCCCACCCAGATGCGGCCCCCCAGGAAGGTGCCGGTGGTCAGCACCACGGCGCCGGCGGCGTAGACGCTACCGAAGTAGGTGCGCACGCCGGTGATGCGGGCGTCGCCGGCCTCGGGGTCGCCCTCCACCACCAGGTCGGTCACCATCGCCTCCCGCAGGGCCAGGTTCGGGGTGTGCTGCAGCAACTGCAGCATCTGGCGGGCGTACTGGCGCTTGTCGGTCTGGGCGCGCAGGGCCCACACAGCCGGGCCGCGGCTGGCGTTGAGCACGCGCTTCTGAAGGGCGGTGGCATCGGCGAGGCGGCCGATCACCCCACCGAGGGCATCCACCTCATGCACCAGCTGGCTCTTGGCCGGACCGCCCACGGCCGGGTTGCAGGGCTGCCAGGCGATGCGGTCGAGGTTGAGGCTGAACAGGGCGGTGCTGATTCCCAGGCGCGCCGCGGTGAGCGCCGCTTCACAGCCGGCATGGCCGCCACCGACCACGATCAGCTCGAAGGTTTCGCTGGGGGCCTGCGCGGATCTCATCCTGTGAATCTAGGGCGTACAGCCGTTGTGGAGCGCTGGGGGATAGGGGAGAAACTCAGCTCCAGAAAGGCTTTTCAGGGGCCGGACCTGGAGCCGGGGGCGTAGGGCCCGTCAGCTCAGCTTCTGCTTCGGCCTGGCCTTCGGTTTGGGGAACGGCAGTTCCCGGGCCGTGGCCACCAGCAGCTGCCGCAGCCGGGCGGGATCCTCGATTTCGTCCCGCACCCGGAAATAGGGCTTGGCCCCCGGGTAGGGGATGCTCCGCAGGCGCGCCGAGGATCTCCCGTCCTGCAGCCGTCGGCTTGACGAATAGATCGTTGTCACAGACCAAGGCCACCACGACAGGATCCGTGGCCATGGGGTAGGGACTGATCGTTGTTCAGCCTGGAGCACCACCCCTCGGCCGCTGGCCTCAGAGTTCGACTTCCACGTTGGTCTGGAGCGTGCAGTCACTTTTGGGGTAGCTCAGGCAGAGCAGGGCGTAGCCGGCGCGCATCTGATCGTCATCGAGGAAGTTCTGCTCCGACTGATCCACGCTGCCGGCCAGGATCTTTCCTACGCAGGTGCTGCAGCCCCCAGCCCGGCAGGAAAAGGGGAGGTTGAAGCCCTGTCGTTCCGCGGCGTCGAGGATGTAAGTGATGTCGTCGCAGGTGAAGGACCCACCGCCTTCGATCGAAATGGTGTAGTTCGCCATTGGGAGAACGATGGGCTGGATCCAGTCTCACAGGCTGAGCCAGCCCAGGCCACAGGAGTTCAGAGATGTGGCGTCTGGGCGCATAAAAACCCCTAGGCAGGGCCTGGGGGTTGCTGGATGTCTCGCCTGGGGATCAGGTTCAGAAGCAGAAGGGAAGGAACTGGGTGTGGCAAGCGGTGAAGCCGTCCACCAGGGGCCCCAGACCGATCTGGTGGGCAATACCGGCGCCGGTCAGACCTTCGGTGATGATCCCGATCACGATGCCGAGCATGGCGGCCCGACCGTTGAACAGTTCCGCACGCTTGAGCTGTTCAAGGTGGGTCGCCTGGGTGGCGAAATCCTGGGCAGAGTTGTTGCTAGAGGGAGTGGTGGTCATGGTTGATACGGGGTGGGATGAATGTTCAGACAGCAAGCGCTGGAGTCAGCGGGAGCTGGAGGGGAGATCAGTGGGACGGGAGACAACAAACGTGACCATGCCCGTGAGCAACAGCACAACCGTGATCAGGCCGGTGATGGCTGAGGTGTAATCGGTGGACATGGGGTTCAACCGAGACCGATCTGGGAGAGGATGCCTTGACCGGTGAGCAGCTCGGTGCCCAGGCCGATCACAAAGCCGAGCATGGCCAGACGGCCATTCCAGGTTTCGGCGAAGGCAACGAAACCGAAGCGGGGGTGGAATCAGCCATGGCTGCAACGAAGTGTTGCGAGAATTGTAACAGGTTGTAACGGCGCTGAGGACCGTCCCGCCCTCCGCAGTTCCGGGCCGGCGCCGAACCACCGCACCCCCGGGCCCGAGGGATCAAGCCCACCACAGGCCTGGCCTGCCTGGGCGCCGGATCAAAGCAGGTCTGCGGGGGAAGCGGGCCTGGGCGGTGATTCATGACACAACTTGGTGTAATCAGCTACAGACAGATGGGGCTTGATCGGGTCCGGCGCATGCTTATGGTTGAACTGCGGTGCGATGTTCCGCTGCTCAGCCCAACCCTTCCCAATGGCCCACGTCACCACCAGTCCAGCCCGAGACCAGGCCCTTCGGGACTCATTGCTCGTCCGTTACGCCGCCGCCGCCGCCGCCGGCAACATCGAGCTGAAACGGGCCCTCAATCAAGAAGCCGTCTATCTAGGCATTCAGCTCAACAACATCGTCGGTCTGACACCTGGCAGCCACTGAAGCCTGACCAGGCTCAAGGCACCGCTGCAACGCCGCCGGGGGATGGTGATCGATGCGTCCGTTGCTGTTGAAAACTCCGCTTAAACTCTGGCCCTGAACAGTCGTGTCCCCAGCAGGGACCACAGAGATGAGTGCTTCAGGGGTGGCGGGGTTACCGGAGCGAAGGCACACGCGCTTTCCCTTGCCCTCCAACCTGGCACCTGTGATCGCCGAGTTCCGCGGCCCCGCGGACGAGTTGCTCCCCGGCCGCCTCTGGGACATCAGCTCCGCCGGAGCCTGCCTTTATCTGTCCCGCACGGCGGTGGTGGACGAGAACAGCCTGGGTGTGTTGATGGTGCGACTGCCGAACAGCCTCGATGAGCTGTCCCTGCCGGTGCAGGTCTGCTGGGCCACGACGCCCTCGCCCACCACCACCTTGGTGGGCATGGTGTTCAGCGAGGGCCTGCTGGCCCCCGGCACCTTCCTGGATGAGTACATGAAAGGCTCCTGGGCCGAGCGGCTGGAGCATTTCCGCACCGCCCAGGTGACGCGCTTTTTTTCATAGGGTCAGGGGCGCCAGGGGCTCGATCTCCGGCCGCCGGCCCCCCACCTGGTTGGTGCGCAACACCAGGGCCGAGGCCCCATGCTCGAGGAACACCTTGATCACCGTGTCGGAGGCGAGCCGCGGCAGCATCGTCCGCCAGCTGCTCAATCCCCGGGCCAGGTTGGCCAGGGGCCGATCCTCCAGGCTGCTCCCCAGCAGGTAGGCGTTCTGGCGCCAGTCGGCGCGGGTGCGCCCCAGGGGATGCAGCTCCCGCCTCAGGGCGCGCTCCAGCCGCAGCAACTGCGCCAGCCGCTGGGCCGGCTCGGGGTTCTCGCGCTCCCACTCCCGGCGCAGGGTGGGATCCACGGCCTGGATCTGCTCCAGCAGCAGCCGGATGGCGCCGAACAGGGCCTGGTTGGAGTCCTGGGCGCAGTTGTTGGCTGGACCGACGAAGGTGGCGCCGGTGCCATCCCCCACCCGGTAGCGGGCGGTCATCGCCGCCAACTGGCACTCGAACAGGGCCAGGGGGAGCGCAGCTCGTCCCCCACCTGGTAGGGGGCGGTGAAAGGCGGGAAGCGGATCAGGATGTCGGCCACGGGGCGGGTGCCGAGCCAGCCCGCCTGTCGATCGCCCATGTAGCGCCACCAGCTGTGGGCGCCGGCGATCACGCCATCGCCGTTGTGGGCATACACCTGGTGGTAGTCGATCGCCAGGGACGGCTCGGCGGCGAGTGGTTCGAGCACCACCTCGGCGGTGCCGTAGGCGAAGTGGCCGAAGATGAGGCCCGAGGCCGCAGCCGCCTCCCGCCGCTGGCCGCCGATGCCGCCGTAGACGTGCAGCACCAGCAGGCGATCGCCGATCCGCCAGTCGGCGAGCAGGGCCTGGGGATTCGCCCGGCGGCCGCTCACCAGCACCGAGCTGAGGCTGCCGGCGGAGGTGTCGGCCCAGGCCTCACGTTTGAGGTAGCGCCAGGCGGCGCGCCGGCCGCTGATCACCCGCTCCGGCGCCAGGCGCAGCAGCGCCCGCGGCGCCATCGACTGCACCACCAGCCGGCCCTCGCCATCGCTCACCCCGGCGACATACCAGCCCTCGCGGTTCGGCGGCAGTTGGTTCAGGTCGGTGCTGGTGGAGGGCCGCAGGCCTTCGCTGTTGGCGATGGGCTCCGGCAAACGCAGCTCCAGGGCGGCGCCACTGAAGCTGCGCCGCAGGGGGTCGAAGGCCACGGCTTGCCAGAGGTCGCCGCCCAGGGGTTTCTGGAACTGCACCAGGGCCATCCCGCTGGTCTGGCGCGGCTCGGCGACGATCTGCAACTCTGGCACAGCGCCGGTCGTCTCGATCCGCACCGGCTCCGGCAGGGCCACGAACTGGTCGTCATAGGGACGCGCCCCGGCCAGGGATTCCAGCGGCGTCACCTGGCGCCAGCCCTCCAGACGCACCGGGTGCACCCCACCCTGGCGGAGGCTGTGGCGCGCCTCCTCGCTGAAGTGCACATCGAACACGATCGCGGCCAGGTGGGGGTCGTCCCAGTGCAGGCGCAGGGTGCGGCCCACCAGGTCCGCCGCCTCGGCCGGCGCTCGGAACACCTCGAAGTCCACGCTGCCGTCGCGCTGCTCAGGGGAAGGCAGGATCAGGCGGCCGAGCCAGCGGTCCAGGGGCCGGAAGGGGCCGGGGGTGGGCTCCAGCTGCCCGGTGTCACGGGCCCGATCGAGCTGGTGCCAGCGGTTGGCCCGGGCCAGGCCGTAGCTGCTGCCCTCCGGGAGCGCCAGGGGCGGCACCACCGGCCGCTCGCCCAGGATCGCGGCCACCAGATCCAAGGTCTGCTGAAGAGGGCTGCGGCCATCGGGGAGCAGCGCTTCGCCATCGAGGATGCCGCCGGGGAGCTCATGGCCCACGGGGCCCAGGGGGATCAGGCTCACCTTGCCCCGCCGCCTGGCCCGGTTCCAGTAGGAGAGCGCCACCAGGGGCCAGCGCCGGGGGAAGACGATCCGCCCGAAGCGCTCGACGCGATCGCGATCCCCCACCAGGTGGTAGAGGTGCTGGACCTGGAGAAAGGGGTTGCCGCCGGCGAACACGCCCCCCAGGGAGATCACCTCGATCGGGGCCTCCAGGGCGCGGCGCAGGTAGGGCAAGGCCCCCAGGGAAATCTGGCCGCCGCCGCTGAAGCCCAGCAGGGTGATCGGCAGGCCCGTGCCGAGGGGGTAGCCGTTGGCCACCAGGCTGTCGACGATCACCTGGGCAATGCCCTGGTTGTAGATCGGCCCGTAGCGCTCGTCGGCGGAGACCGCCACCACGGTGACGTTGCGCAGGTTGATGATCAGCCCCAGCAGGCTGCGGGGGTTCTTGAGGCGCAGGCGATCCACCCAACGCCAGAACACCGCCAGCCAGCCCATTTCGGTCAGCGGCACGTTGACCACCGAGTAGGGCATGATTCCGCGCACGATCGGCGTGTCATCCGGCAACCGCTGGGCGAGGCGGCGCAGGAAGTCTTCGCCTTCGGGCAGGGCCTCGGCGGAGGCCTGGCCGATGCCATCGAGGTAGACGACCATGCGCGCCAGGGGCTGTTCGCCGCGCCGCGGTGTGGCCAGCACCCCCGTCGCCGGGTGGCCCTCCACACCTCCGCCATACCAGCCCGCCCACCAGCCCAGGGCTTCGAGCGGAGCGAGCAAGGCGGCGATCAGGAACAGCAGCGCCCCGATCGTGACCAGCTCGATCGCGACGCCGAACGTGCGATGCAGCAGCGCATAGAGCGGTGCCAGGGCCAGGCCGGCGCCCGGCAGCAGCACCAGGGCCAGGGCGACCAGCAGCCACCAGCGGCGGGAGAAGGGGGCAGCTTCATCGCCGCCCCGAGCGCAGCAGGGCCTGCAATTGCGGCCGGTCGCTGACCACAGCCACACCGGCGGCCCGATCCAGAAGTTGCTGGCCCAGGGCGATCACGGGCTGACCGGCGGTGCGTTCCAGCAGCTGGCTCAGCAACCAGCCGCCGATCAGACAGGCGAAGGCGCTCCAGGACCCCAGACCCGTGACCGCGTGCAGACCGACCACGAAGGCGATCGCGGTCCAGAGCGAGAGCAGCGACAGCAGCGGCACCCCCAGGTAGGGCAGCACCCCCAGGAAGCTCAGCAGCTGGGGGGCGTAGGCCAGGGCGAGGGCGCGCACCACCAGGGCCAGGGGCACGGGGTTGCGGAACACCAGCTGCGCCACCAACGCCGTGCTCAAGGCCCAGACCAGGAACCCGAAGGCGAACAGCAGCGTCTGCACCAGCAGCGTGAGCAGGAAACGCAGGGGCGTGACCCGGTTGATGAACAGGATGAAGCCCTGGGCGATCTCCCGGCTCAGCCCCGCCGCCAGCACCAGCGGCAGCCCCAGCCCCGGCAGCTCCCGCATGGCGCGGAAGCTGGCCGGATCGAGGGCCAGGGCCCCGGGGATCACCTCGCTGAAGCCCACCAGAGCTGGATCCGGGGATGCAGTCGTTGTACTCCCCCGGCGCCAGACTGGCTGTTCCTTTCCCCCTGCCCCCGTGCATAGCGCCGTTCAGGAGTACTACGGCAGCACCCTGGCGGGCACGGCTGACCTGCGCACGGATGCCTGCTGCGACGCCAGCGCCCTGCCCGAGTCGCTGAAGCCCCTGTTGGCAGGCCTCCACCCCGAAGTGCTGGAGCGCTACTACGGCTGCGGCCTGGTGGCGCCGCCGGTGCTGGAAGGCACGCGGCTGCTGGATCTGGGCTGCGGCAGCGGCCGGGATGTGTACCTGCTCGCCCAGCTGGTGGGAGCCACGGGCGAGGTGATCGGCGTCGACATGACCCCCGAGCAGCTGGCGGTGGCCGAAGCCCACCGCGCCTTCCAGGCCGAGGCCTTCGGCTACGCCAACGTGCGCTTCCTTTCGGGCCTGATCGAGCAGCTCGAGGCCTTGCCCCTGGAGCCCGCCAGCTTCGATGTGGTGGTCTCCAACTGCGTGGTCAACCTCAGCACCGACAAGCTGGCCGTGCTGCGGGGTGTGCGGCGGTTGCTGAAACCCGGGGGTGAGCTGTACTTCGCTGATGTCTACGCCGACCGGCGGGTGCCGATCGAGCTGCAGGGCGATCCGGTGCTCTACGGCGAATGCCTGAGTGGGGCGCTCTATGGCCCCGATTTCGTGCGGCTGGCGCGCCAGGCGGGTTTCGCCGATCCGCGTCTGGTGGAGCAGCGGCCCCTGGCCGTCACCGATCCGGAGCTGGCGGTGAAGCTGGGGGAGCTGCGCTTCCGCTCGGCCACCTACCGGCTGTTCGCGCTCGATGATCTGGAGGAAACCCGAGAGGATTACGGCCAGACGGCGACCTATCTCGGCACGGTGACCGACCGTCCCGAGACGTTCAGCTTCGATCAGGAGCTGGGCTTTGCGCGCGGGGTGGCCCAGCCGGTGGATGGCAACACGGCGCGGATGCTCAGCGAGAGCCGCCTTGCCCCCCACTTCGAGCTGCACGGCGATCGCTCCCGCCACCGGGGCCAATTTCTGGCCGCAGCCGCGGCGGCTGAAGCGGATCCTGCTCCCGCGCCAGCCTGTTGTGGCTGAAGCCGCCGGGCCCTATGCCCTCTGGCTGCTGCCGGCGCCGGAGCAGGCCCAAGTTCTGCAGGCGTTGATCGAGCGCCTGGCCGAGCGTTACGAGGCGCCGGCCTTTGCCCCCCATGTGACCCTCTGTGCTGGCGATCGGTCGGGGGCTTTGGAGCCTTGGCTGGAGGCCACGGCCACGCTGGCCAGCCGCCTGGCGCCCCTGGAGCTGGCCACGGCGGGACCCGCCTGGTGCGATGACTTTTTCACGTTCTTTTATCTGCTGCTGCCGGATCCAGCCGCCGCCGAGCTGCTGGAGCGTGCTCGCTTGGCTTTCCCAGGCAGCGACGGGCCGCCGCTGGGGCCCCACCTGAGCCTGCTCTACGCCGAGCCGGAGCAAGGGCAACCCGGCGCTGCGATCGACCGGGCGGCCCTGGCCCGGGAGCTGGCGCCGGAGCTGCCGGCGCGCCTCAGCTTCGATTCCCTGGCGCTGGTGCGGCCGGGGCCCGGCGGTTGGCGCCATGGCTGGCCCTGGCGGGTTGAGGGTCGTTTCAGGTTGGGAGCGGCGTAGGCGGCCCCTGCCGATAACTTGCTTCTTTGCCCGTGCTCGCCATGGCTGGGATGGTGGCCGCCGCGGAGGAGGGCCGGCTTGAGGCCCTGACGAAGGAATTCGAGCGGGAGGCCAGCTTCAACCAGGTGTTCGTCGTGCTCACGGTGGGCGCCAGCCTGATCGCCACCCTGGGTCTGCTGGCCAACAGCCCGGGTGTGGTGATCGGCGCCATGGTGGTGGCCCCGTGGATCATGCCCCTGCAGGCGATGGCCTTCGAGATCCTGCGGGGGCGGGTGGGGATGCTGCTGCGGGCGTTCCGCACCCTGATGCTCGGGGTGGTGATCTGTGTGGCGCTTTCGATGGGGTTGGGAGCCCTGGTGGCGTTCCCCAGCTTCGGAACGGAGGTGATCAACCGAACGAGCCCGAACCTGCTCGATCTGGGCGTGGCCCTGGCGGCCGGAGCGGTGGCGATGTACGCCAAGTTGCGTAAGGAGGCGATCTCCGCCCTGGCCGGCCTGGCGATCGCCGTGGCGCTGGTGCCGCCGATGTGCGTGGTGGGGCTCTTGCTTTCAGCCGGCCAGAGGACCGAGGCCTACGGAGCGCTGTTGCTGTTCGCCACCAACCTGCTTGGGATCATGGTGGGCGCCATGGCGGCGCTGGCCACCCTCGAGCGCGTCTACCGGGCCAGGCTGTTCCACAGCCGGCTCGGCCTGATCAGCGTGGGCCTCACCGCCTTGCTCGTGATTCCCCTGGGCAGCAGCTTTTTCGGCTGGTGGGCAGCTACCGCCAGCAGGCGGCGGCGCAGCGGGTGGAGGCCCTGATCGAGCAGCGGCTGCGGAGCAGCACGATCACCCTGGGCAGTGACCCGGCCATCGATCTGGTGGGGATCAGCATCGACTGGCAGAAGAATCCACCCCAGATCGACGCCCGGGTCCGCGTCACCGACCCCGATCTGCCCACCCCCAAGCAGGTGGCGGCGGTGCAGGAGTTCATCAATCAGCAACAGGCCCCGATGCGCTTCCGGCTGCTGGTGCAGCGCACCGCGGTGGATCTGATCGGACCGGAAACCCCACCCAATCCAGCCGCCATGGGGGGCCAGCTCTCCTGGGGCTGCCGCTGCCGGGAGCCGTTCCACAGGACGTCGACTAGCTCTCCGTTGTCATGGCCGTTGCCGTGCCCGTTGCCGATGGCTCCACGGCCGGTGCCGTTGGCAGCTCGGGTGCGGCGGCAGCGGCAGGCCGAGCAGATCGGCGACCACGTTGTGCCCGGCGAAGCGGCCCCTTGGCCCAAGCCACCGCGATCGCTGATGACATCGCCCAACCCAGCAGGACCAAGGGGACCAGGCAGAGGGTGGGCATTTGGCGGGTCAAGGTTTGTTGTGCCTTGTCTTGCCATCACACCAACCACAGGCCAGAGAGCCCACGGGCGTGCTCAACCTGGTCGTTCTCCAGGCGACATGGCTCAGGGCAGGGTGAAGCCTGATTGCAGGTTCCTGAGGTCGAGCATCACCCAGGTGACCCAGATCACGAGCGCCACCAGGCCGGAGATCGCCGCCACTTTTGCGCTGGCTCTCAGAACCACCTCCAGAAGGCTGATTTCTTTCATGGGCCGATCCAGCGGGCCCTCCATCTTGCTACCGCCGGGTTCGCCGGGGCTCAAAGCTTGCCGTTGAACGCCTGGTTCAGCTGGGATGGTTTCCATGGCGCCAGGGATCTGTCGTGGGTTGAACGGATTGAGACAACTTGTACCCCCCGCAGCGCAAAACTCCCACTCCCGTTCAGCGATCAGCTTGGGCACTGGCTTTCGCCAGCGACTCCCGCAGGGCGGCGAGCTGGGGGCCCAACGCCTCCGCCTGGGCGGGGTAGCGGTGGTACTGGAACACGATGCGTCGTTTGGCCCCGCTCTGGCGCACCAGTTCGATCCATTCCGAGCCGCCATCGTCGCAATCGGGGCAGCCGATCACGACCTGGGGCTTCGTGAGTTGAAGGCTGTCCGCCAGGCGAACGAGCGTCCGCCAGGTCTGCGGGGGAAGGCTGGTGAGCTGGATTTTCGGCGCCAGCGTTGTGCCGTTCGGAGTGCGCCAGGCCCGGCGCTCATAGCGCCCGCGGGTTCCCAGCAGCTCCAGTTCCTCCTCGCAGTAGCCCACGCAATGGCCGAAGCTGCTGCCGCTGCGGAGGACGACCAGGGGATCACGGGGCGCCGCGATTCCCGCAGGCAGCGCCGCCAGCCCCAGGCAGGCGATCCACAGGGGGATGGTGGTTGTCATGCGGCTCCAGAATTGACCATCAGCGGGCTGGCCCGTGCCTCAACCGATCCGGTTCAGCCACAGGCCGATCGCCACCCCGGCCAGGGCGGCACAACCGGCGATCGACACCGTGGTCAGCACCGTGGGCAGCACCGCGCGCTCGCCGATCCGGGCACGGCCGTAGCCCAGCAGCACCAGTAGTACCAGGGTCATCAGCAGCGACACCGGCCGGGCCTGCTCCAGCGGCAACAGGGCGAAGGCCATCACCGGCGTCAGCCCCGCGAACAGATCCGACACGAGCATCCACAGTGCATGGGCCCAGGGCTGCTGGCGACTGGAGGCAGAGGGCACCGCGGCGCGGCGCTCCAGTTCCGGCAGCGTCGCCGGCCGCTGCTGCAGGTCGCTCTCAATGGCCGCCAGGGTGGCCGGCTGCAGGCCCGTGCGGCCCAGGCGGCCCATCAGCGCGGCGATCTCGCCGGTGGGATCGGCCCCCACGGCCTTGAGGCGGCGGCGGCTGTCCACCCGCTCCTGGTCCTGCTCTGACTGCAGGTCGAGGAACACCCCCGCCATCATCGAGACGGCGGCGGCCACGGCTCCGGAGGCACCCGCGATCAGCACGCTCTTGCCGGAGCTGGCTGTGAGTGCCACCCCGGCCACCAGGCCGAAGATCGACACGGTGCCGTCCTCCATCCCGAAGACGACATCGCCGATCGAGGCCTCAAACGAGGATCTCAGTGAATGGAGCAGGTTCTGGCGTGGCATGGAGGGGGGATTCAGCCGGATCGCCTGTGAGACGCGAGAGGAAGGCGAGATCTGCGTACAAGTCTGCCTCGGCAAGTGAGGCGCAGACCGTGTACAGCTTGCGATTCATTCACGCGTCGGACGTTGCCACCCATCGGCAGTCATTGCTGTCCATCAGGGTCCCTTCTCGATGACGGGCCCAACCACCGCGCCGCTGAAACTGTCATTCCTGAAGGGCGGCTTCGATCGTGGCGATGTCGATCTTCGTCATCTCCATCATCGCCGCAAAGGCACGCTTTGCGGCCTTGGGTTCGGGATGCGCCAGGGCTGCTGTGAGCACCCGCGGGGTGATCTGCCACGACACTCCCCAGCGGTCTTTGCACCAGCCACAGGAACTCTCCTGGCCTCCGTTCGCCGTGATGGCGTGCCAGAGACGATCCGTTTCTTCCTGGTCGTCGGTGGCGATCTGGAAGGAAAAGGCTTCGCTGGGGCGGAAGGCGGGGCCCCCATTGAGGCCCAGGCAGGGGATTTCGCAGACCGTGAACAACACCGTCAGCACATCGCCCTGCTTCCCGGAGGGGTAATCACTCGGGGCATGAAATATGGCACCCAGCTCGCTATCCGGGAACGTTGAGGTGTAGAACGTGGCCGCCTCGAGCGCTGCGCCGTCGTACCACAGGCAGATCGTGTTTTTTGCCACCATCGTGTTTCTGCGGTGCACTGGAAAGACGTAGGTAAGGGTAAGGCGATGATGCGAGGTTGATCTGGGCTTGCTATGGGGCTGTTGGGAACTCCGTGGCGCTCAAGGGTTTTCGGTTCAGGCGGGTTGGGTGTTGCGGGTGGTGGAGTTCCATCGCTGCAAGTTATGTCGAATGCTCATGCTCCGCCGACGACGGCAATGTCTGGTGCGGGGCCTGCGAGCCAGAGGGCTGACGCGACCTCAGGGATGGGAGCCTGGCCTCCATCCGACCCAGCGCGCCGGCGAGCAGGTGCGACAGGAAGACGCCAGTCCGGCGCCTTGTCATCGCGGCCCAACGGCGCCGATCAGCTCTCAAGAAGAAGCCCTCTCGCCATGGGCAGAGAGCTCAGAGGGCACTTCTACGGATGAAGAGGCCCTCTTAGGCGGCGTTTTGATTGGCCCAGGTTGATCTCACCGGGATTCAAGAAGGCAGGTGCGAACTGCCTTAGCCAGGCGGCTCATGGGCGGCTACTTGGCGCCAGCGTTGTACTGGTAGTTGCCTTCGAACTGGTCGAGAACGACGGTGTTGGGTGGGTTGGAGTCGGCGGCGGCCGTCAGAACCATCTCCTTGTCCAGTTGGCGTGATCTGAACTGCCATCCCTTCGGCAAGGTCAGGCGCTGGCCCAGGGTTGGCAGGTTATCGATGGTGTTCTTGGGGTCCGCTTTCAGGGACAGGCTGAACATGGTGTAAACGGCGCCCTCGGGAGTGATCAGTTCATATACCGTTTCGCCCGCATTGAAGATCATGCGACTGTCACGTTTGGAGACCAACGGCTTGTAGGCCACGGGCGGTCCGGAAACGAACTTGTCGAAACTCGGGACTTCGAAGGTGCCGTCCACGTTCAAGGGGATCGTGCCGATCACTCTCTGCTTGCAGCCATCCCAGGACATCGCCGTTAGGCTATTCGCCACGAAACGCCGTGGGCCATTGAAGAAGATCCCGTCGCCCCCGAACGTCTTCTTCAAGGTCTCCGTATTCAGAGCTCGGAAGCGCGCGTCCATCTCGTCGTTGGGCGCTGGAAGGGCGTTGCTGAGAGAGTTGAAGTAGTTGCCGATCCCGCCACCGTTGGGCTGGCGGAACATGAACAGAATCTCGTAGAAGGCCTTGCCGCGCCAGTTCTCAGCCTTGATCGGGCAGGGATCCGTCAGTTTGACGATCGGTCCGGCTGCCGGTTTGGCTTGGGCTTGTGCCGTGGGGTGCCAGCCCACCGAAGCGACCAGCGCGGCAGCGGTGAAGAAGGTAGGCAAGACGTAAAGAATCAACTTCATGATCGAAACGTTCGATGGGTTGGTTGAGGGTGAATCGAGAGAGCGAATGGCCATGAGCGCTGATCAGAGACCGAGATTGATGAATCCGATCATTGCGCCTGCATCACCGCCGGCGGCTTCCAACTGCCTGTGCCGGGGGGCAGGATCGACGGTGGGGTGGCCTTCGGCCAGTACAGGCGCATCACCATGTAGATCGGGCCATCAGGCGCGGGCAGCCAGTTGGCTTCCTTACCTTTGCCAGGCGAATCCTTCTGGATGTAGAGGGTGAGCGACCCGTCGGCGTTCTTCTTCAGCTGGGGCAGCATCGGCGAGTTGATCAGGTAGCGGTTGATCGGGTTTTTGATCAGGAGCTGCGTCGTGCCGTTGTACATGGTCATCGACCAGAAGGCGTTGACAGGAGGGAGCTGATCCTTGGGGAAAGTCAGCTTGTATTTGTGCTTGGCTCCGTCGAGTCTCCGCCGCTGGCGAGCGTCTTGGTCAACGGATACATGGCTTCAACGGCATCGTTGCCGAAGATTCCGCCTTTGGCGCCAGCGGCTCGCTTCAGCCAGTCGCCGTTATAAAACTCTCGGTTGCCAAACAACGAGCCGACCTTCCAGCCATTGATGTTCTTCTGTCCGGCTTCCAGGTAGCTTTCGATCCTGGCGCCGCCTTCCTTAATCGCAAGCACGATGGCGGCCTGGCGCTCAGGCGGCAGATCCTTGATGCTGAACATCTTGCCCGGGCCGATGCCGATGCTGGCGAGCTTGGCGCGGATGGCTATTTCCTCAGGACCAGGCGGCGCAAACTGCAGCGCGAAGGCCAGGTAGTCGAAGAAGTTAGTCTTCACCAGCTCCTTGTCGATCTTCGGAAAATTGATCGGAGGTGCGGCTGGCGGGGGCGGCTGCTTGAGGTAAGCCGACAGCGGCTGTGTCCTGTAGCCCGCCTGCACTTTCTCAACGTTGGGCAGGTCCTTGGGGTCGAAAAGCTGGGTCCGGAAAATCGCCAGCGAGAAGTCGGTGCCCGAGCGGAACACCTGCTTGATGCCCGGCGGTTGTTCACCCTTCCAACGGGGGCCGACGATCAGGTAGTCGCCGGCTTCATGGCCAGTGGCGCGGCTGCCGATATAGCCGTAATTGAAGGTGTTGCCGTCAATCAATTGCACCGAGTAGTAACGCTTGTTCTCCACCAACGGGACTGACACCACTTGCGGCTCGGCGCGAAGGTCCATCCAGAGAAGCGAATAAGGCGTGTCACTGTTCGGCGTCGGGATCGCCGTATCCTGGTAGGTGAAGACGCGAGCCTCGTTGAAAATCTGGTTGAAGGGCGCCTTCCACTGGCCAGAATTCTTGTTCAAGATGTACTCGTTCATCACCGCATAATTCATCACGATTGGCAGACCGTAGATGAAACCCTCCTGTGCGATGGTCTTGACTTCCGCGATGCCGGGCACCGGCAGACCGGCGACCGCATCCATCTTCGCTGCTTGAGCAACGGGGACGGCGGGTTTGCCGTAGCCGGCGAGCGCCATCAGAGGGAGCGACCCGCATACAAAGCACGACACCAACGCCTGTCTTTGTTTGACCACCGTCATCACCATGGGCTGAATGAGAAGCCCACCGTAGCCTTGGGATCTCACGCTTGGTAGAGCCCGCCCAACGTCTCCGATCACCTGCCCGCTCGGAGCTGGTGGGTGTTCCAGCAAGTCTGCGATGGCGAGTCAGGAGCATCAGGCTCTGAGCCACGATCTGTTCGCGCTGCCGGGATTTAGCGAAGCCGCCCTCATCGGGCGGTGGCTTCATAAAGATATCTCTGGAAGCCTGAAAAGAGCTGACCGATGTCTTCGGGCCTGCCCAGATCGGCCACGGCATCGGCAATGGAGTTCTGGTAGCGAAGGCAGAGCAACGGCGTGAGTTTCTCTTGAGCGAGCTCCTGCACGCCCATCGTCACGTAGTGCTGGAGCACGAAATCCAGGAAGAGCTGTTGCTTGCTGGTGAATCTGGAATGGATGTACAGACGGGCCTGCTGGGCGCGCGCCTCGCGGGGGATGGGCTGCAGGGCATAGGCCACATGGGCCAGCACATCAAACAGATCGCTGTTGCCTGCATCAATAATCGACTGCATCTCGGCCAGCTGCGCTGCACCGAAACCCTTCTCCGCGAGGCCTTGGAGCAACTTGCTGCGGGTGTCTGGTGCACTCCAGAGCGCTCGCAGCTCGGCTTCATCCTTCACGAACTCCGGCAACTGGCCATAGAGCAGTTCCAGGAACTGCTGAGAACTCATCGGCCTGCCATCGGGGTGCCAGAAGCTGGTCACCGTCATGTGCTGGATGGAGCGTTCCTTGCCGTCACCCAACTTGATCCGGGCTCTGGTGCGGCTGGGCTGGCCGCTGGTGTCATCCTCGTCGCCTGGATCCTTGGGGTCAGGGGATCGATGCGCTGCTCCGGTGCCCGAGGCACAACCTCTTCCGGCTCCGTGGGTTCACCGTCCCACTCCGGATCACTGAAGTGATGGTGCGCCTTCACGAAGTCGTAGATCGTGAAGTACTCCTTGCCGTCAAACAGGCGGGTGCCACGGCCGATGATCTGCTTGAACTCGATCATCGAGTTCACCGGCCGCAGCAGCACGATGTTGCGCACATTGCGGGCGTCCACGCCGGTGGAGAGCTTCTGGGAGGTGGTGAGGATGGTGGGGATGGTCTTCTCGTTGTCCTGGAAGGCGCGAAGGGCCTGGTTGCCCAGTTCGCCGTCGTTCGCCGTCACGCGCTGGCAGTAGTTGGGATCGGGGCTGGCCTTGAGCTGGTTGATCAGATCACGGATCGCCAGGGCGTGGTCCTGGGTGGCGCAGAACACCAGGGTTTTCTGGCGCTGATCGATCTGAGCCATGAAGATCTCGACCCGCTGCTGCTCGCGCTGTTTGATCTCGATGATCCTGTTGAAGTCGGCTTCCTTGTAGAGCTTGCCGGCTTCGATCTCCCCTTCCACCACCGTGTCATCGGGGGTGTAGACGTACTCATCGAGGGTGGTGGTGACCTGCTTGACCCGAAAGGGGGTGAGGAAGCCGTCGTTGATGCCCTCCTTGAGGGAATAGGTGAACACCGGTTCGCCGAAGTAGGCGTAGGTGTCGGTGTTGTCCTTGCGGCGCGGGGTGGCGGTGAGCCCGAGTTGCACGGCGGGGGCGAAGTATTCGAGGATGCCGCGCCAGGTGGATTCGTTGTTGGCGCCGCCGCGGTGGCATTCATCGATCACGATGAAGTCGAAGAAATCCGGCGGGTACTGGCCGAACCAGGGGGAGCGCTTGCCGTCGCGCAGCGGCCCGCTCATGAAGGTCTGGAAGATGGTGAGGAACACGCTGGCGTTGGTGGGCACCCGGCCTTTCTTGCGCAGGGCATCCGGCTCCAGGCGGGCCAGGGCGCCCTCTTCGAAGTCGGCGAAGGCGGTGAAGTCGTTGAAGGCCTGATCGGCGAGGTTGTTGCGATCGGCCAGAAACAGGAGGCGGGGCCGGCGGCTGGGTTGGCCCGAGAGGTTCCAGCGGGCCGCAAACAGCTTCCAGATGATCTGAAACGCGATCGAAGTTTTGCCGGTGCCGGTGGCCAGCGTCAGCAGGATGCGGCTGCTGCCGGAGGCGATGGCCTCAAGCACGCGGGTCACGGCGATGTCCTGATAGAAGCGGATCTGCCAGCTGCCGCCCTTGTCTGGGTAAGGGATGGCGGCGAAGCGATCACGCCAGGCGTTCTCTTCGGCAAAGGTGCGGTCCCATAGCTCCTGGGGGCTGTGGAAAGCGTCGAGCTCCGCCTCCTCGCCCGTGGCCCGATCGATGGCGTAGACGCCCTTGCCATTGCTGGCGTAGGTGAAGCGGATCTGCAGTTTGGTGGCGTAATCCTTGGCCTGGCCCACCCCCTCGCTGAGTGGCAGGCTGTCGGCCTTGGCCTCCACCACCGCCAGCTGGGTGTTGCGGTAGGTGAGCACGTAGTCGGCGATCAGTGGCTTACCGCGGCGGCCGCCGCCCTCGATCCGGCCCGGGGTGATCGAGTATTCGCGGCGGATGCGGCTGCCCTCCACCACGCCCCAGCCGGCCGCCGTGAGCAGCGGATCAATCAGCTCGGCGCGGGTTTCGGCCTCGTTCATGCGATCAGGGCATCCACGTGGGCGAGCAGCTCAGCACATCGTTGGTTCCAGGCGACGCGATCGAGGTTTTCCAACTCCGGTTCTTCGTCGTAGCGGCGCAGGACGGCAAAGAGAGTGAACCGGCTGAGAGCCATGAAGGGCTCGATCGCAACACCTTGATCCCGCAGCATCTGGAACAGCAGCCGGAGATTGTGCGTGAAGGGTGGTTGTTCTGGAGCCAGAACCAACAGCCAGGCTTTGAGGGATTTTTCTGTGGCCTGTTGGAGATAGAACCCCCAGGTGTCCTCCTCGAAGACGGAGGAGTCCGCCATGGCCATGGCGGCACGCAGATCGCGGTGGGCGATGCGCAGAAAAGCGGCCGACGTCTCAGCTGGCGCCATGCGGAGACTCCTCTGGGTCCAGCCGCCGTCCGTAGCGGAAGGCCTCGGCAATCACATTCTGACGACCATGACGCCGCTCCTCCACCTCACTGGCGGAGTAGAGCAACAGCTCGATCGGCAGGCGGTGATGGGCCAGCTTCCAGCCCAGGGCATCCGTCTCTTCGAAGCGCGAGTGCGTGGCCAGCCAGTCGTCAGGCACCGTCACCAGCAGGTCGATGTCGGAGTCGGGCCGTTCGGTGCCACGGGCGCGGGAGCCGAACAGGCGCACCTCGGCGCCGGGGATCGCCGCCTGGATCTCGGCCGCGATGGTGCCCAGCAGCGGCTCATCCACCACGTAGTGATAGCTGGAGGGGCGGGCCGAGGCGGTCATGGGGAGAAGTCTGAACCAGAACTGGGCATGGTGGTGGTTGTCAGCGTTGCCGGCCCATGGTTGTCAGCTGGACCCTTGCCAGATGCGAATCACCGCAAGGCATCGAAGGCATGGGCCTCCAGCACGGAGTCTTCGGGCTCGGCGTGGAGCACACCGGATCCGCGCAAGGCCGCCCAGGGAGAGGGGTTAGTGGCGGCACCCATGGAGGGTGGCGTCTGGCATGCCACTGATTTGCCGCACCGGATAAACTCCAGATAGTGGGCGAGGAGCTTGGTCACGGAAATGTCCATCCCGACAACGAAAGAGGCATTTTGATCGAGGCCCTGCTTTCTGCTCAGGGCCGATCCCCACGCCGGTAGAACACCACCCCCGCTCGCTGGATGTGATCGATCAGCTCGGGGGACTGGAGCGCGGCCAGGAGCGAGAGGTCGAAGCGCCAGGGCAGCAGCAGATCGTCGAGGGCGACATCGAGGCGGGCAAGGGTGCGGTGATCGAGGTCGACGCCGGAGAGGGTGAGGTCGATGTCGGAGCCGGGACGGTGGCGCCCGAGGGCCCTTGAGCCATAGAGGGTGGCCTGCTCGATGGCCGGAAAGGCGGCGAGGGTGGCCTGGATCCTGGCCACGGCGGCGATGGGCAATCCGTAGCGGGTGGCGGAAGCCTGGGAGGTCATGGCCGGGCCTCCTCTGCCTGGAGGAGTGATTTCAGCACCGTCGCTTCGTCGTAGGTGTGGGCGCTGAGGTTGCGATGGCGGATCATCTCCATCCAGATCTCGCCATCGTTGATCAACCCCTGGGCAAAGGCTTCACGGGTGGTGTCGCGGGAACCGAAGAGGTCGGACACACCGCGGGAGACCAGGAAATCCTTGAGGGTTTTCCAGCTGAGTTCATGGGTGAACTCGAAGGCCTTGATCAACCCCTGCCGTTCCAGGTCACTGAGGCTGCGCTGCTGGGAGAGCTCCACCGCTTCCTCAAACGCGCCAGTGCCTGGCGGAAGTTGCCGAAGCGTTGCTGCCAGCGGATGTCGACACCTGTCCTGGGTTCAAGGTAGGGAATGGCGCCCGTTCATGCCCCCTCGGCACCACGATCAACCCCGTCTGCGGCTCCCCGTAGCCAACGCACGCGCCACCCATCGCGAGCTGCTGGGCGGCGACGGCACAGAGGGCCGCATCGATCCAGTCGATGTTGGTGAGCTCGCGGCAATCGAGGCCGAGCCGTTGCAGCAGAGCCCAGCGCTCCTGGACTTTGCGGCGCGCCTGGGGAGGGGGAAGTCCGAGGGCCCGGTGCAGGTGCCAGGTGATGGCGTGGGGAAAGGTTTCGAAGCAGCAGCGCTGTTCTCCTGCTGGCAGGGCGCCTGCGGGCAGCTCGGCTGTGGGCAAAGCGGTGAGCAGGGGATGGCTGGGCTCCAGGGCTTGGTAGAGCGCTTCGCCGCGCAGCATCCAGCCGAAGTAGTCCGTTGGGTGCTCGATGGCCCGCTGGCGGCTGGGGCTGGAGAAGCATGGGATCCGCTCGGCCATCAACGCGCGTTCGGCGAGGCGGCTGCGGCCATCCGCGCTCCAGCGGCAGGGGGCATCAATGGCGATCACGCTGGCGCGCACCACCGAGCGGCACCAATGGGCCAGGGCCGCTGCATCGCTGCTGGTGAAGCGGGAGTGATAGGCACCACCGCAGAGGGCCACGGCATGGAAGCCCTTGCGGGCGCCGCCCACATCAATGCCGACGGTGGCGTCAACCAAGACGCTGACGCGTCCAGAGAGCATCCCTTCGGGCATCGAGAACGGCGACCACAGTCAAGTCGTCGACGTCAAACGTGTAGTAGATGCAAAAAGGAAATCGCTTCGACAGCGCTCGATAAACCATGGGCAAGCCCGTGAATCCCTCCGTAGTAGGCCAGAGATTCGCTATCGGCCAGCAAACAGCTACGGAAATAGCCCCCAAGACCCGGAGCCTGCTGCTCGTCAAACCAGAATCCCTCCTCCAGATCTTTCAGAGCATCTGAAGAGATGTTGATGATCATCCACCGAGTTGCTGAAGCTGGGCCTTGGCCTCAGCCCATGGGATCCGCGTAGCCCTGCCATCGGTCAGTCTCTCGCTGCGTTCCCGCAGCACCTCAGCGTGCCATTCAGGTGAGGAGACATCCGCCGGGTGGCTGCAGAGGCTTTGCCAGACCTGCTCAAGAAGACGAACCTTTTCCTGCACAGTGAGCGCATCAAGCACGTCGCCGGAAAGATCAATCGACATGCGCTCCCCCTGTGTTGTGGCCATTCTAGAACCGGTTGGCTGGATTCACCGTGACACCTCCGCCCCGCTATCACTGCGCTTCTGAAGTGGTTGGGCAGTCAGGGCATCAGTGACGGCGGCGAAGGAGAAGCTGAGGCCGCTCGCCATGGCTCAGAGCTCGCCGCTGAAGGCCTGGTGCAGCAGGGATTTTTTCAGGGCCTCCAGCGCGGCGAGTTTGCGTTCGTAGATTTGGGTGAGGCGTTGGGTTTCGGTGGCGAGGGCGTCGAGCAGGCTGACGATCCGCTGCTGTTCGGCCAGCGAAGGAAGCGCGATTGACAACCCAAGGACTTGCTCACGGGAGATGCCGGGGATTGCGGCACCCGTGGAGAGCGCCTGGAAGTCGTCAAATTTCGAACTTAAAAATGCGTAGACAAAGCTCGGCACAGCTCTGGTTACTCGAACGGCCATCAACTGACGACTAATCGCAACTTCGTCTTCGTCGAGCAGATTGACTTTGCCGACGCCCGAGCCCTTGACTGTTATGAGGACATCGCCTCGATTCGCAAGTATCTTTGGATACTCCGTCCACTTTGTGATTACCGGATTAAGTGGCCCAAAGTCGGAGGGTCCAGTGAGATAACCGATGCCCCGAGACTCCGTATTGTAGTCCTTCGCGTCAATGTGCTGTCCAGAAATGAGTTGACAAACGTCACCAAGTGTTTTCGTTTCCCACCCCTTCTTCATAACAGCGCCCTGATGTTCCCCAGCACTTCCGCACTCTCAGCATCCAGCGCCGCAATCTCCTCCATGATCTCTTGCGGACTGCGGTGCGCGATGGCCTCGCCGCCGTTGGGGTTCTTCACCGACAGATCAAAGGTGTACGGGTCGATGGCCGCCACGTCCACGCTCCAGCTCTTGGGCGAGTCGGCTTTGGTCTTCTGCAGGTCGATGAACTCGGCGAGGTCGGCGTCGTTGAGCGGGTTGGTCTTGCCCAGGTTGCGGCCGGGGTCGAGCTGGTAGAACCACACCTTGCGGGTGGGCGAGCCTTTTTCGAAGAACAGCACCACGGTCTTTACGCCCGCCCCTTGAAAGGTGCCGCCGGGGCAGTCGAGCACGGTGTGGAGGTTGCACTCCTCGAGCAGCTTCTGGCGCAGGGCCACCGACGCGTTGTCGGTGTTGGAGAGGAAGGTGTTCTTGATCACGATGCCGGCGCGGCCGCCCGCCTTGAGCACGCGGATGAAGTGCTGGAGGAAGAGGAAGGCGGTTTCGCCGGTGCGGACCGGGAAGTTCTGCTGCACTTCCTTGCGCTCCTTGCCGCCGAAGGGCGGATTGGCAACGATCACATCGAAGCGGTCTTTCTCCTCCACATCGGCGAGGTTCTCGGCGAGGGTGTTGGTGTGGAGGATGTTCGGCGCCTCGATGCCGTGCAGGATCATGTTCATGATCGCGATCACATAGGCGAGGCTCTTCTTTTCCTTGCCGGTGAAGGTGCGGCTCTGAAGGGTTTCCAGATCAGCGGTGGACAGCTCCCCGCGGCGGCGCATGAAATCAAAGGCCTCGCAGAGAAAACCAGCTGAGCCCACCGCTGGATCGCAGACCGTTTCCCCGATCGTTGGATGGACCACCTGGATCACGGCGCGGATCAGCGGCCTTGGGGTGTAGTACTCGCCGCCGTTGCGGCCGGCATTGCCCATCCGCTTGATCTTTTCCTCATAGAGCATCGAGAGCTCATGCTTCTCGGCCTGGGAGCGGAAGCGCAGGCCATCGATCACATCGATGATCTCGCGCAGGTTGTAGCCGCTGCTGATCTTGTTGCGCAGTTCGCCGAAGATCTCGCCGATCTTGTATTCGATCGTGTTCGGCCCGCTGGCGCTCTGCTTGAAGCGCTCCAGGTAGGGGAACAGGCGCTGGTTCACGAAGTCGCGCAGGTCGTCGCCCGTGAGGGCGGCGTGGTGGTCGAGCTGGCCGCTGGCGTTCTTCGGTGCCGCCCAGCTGTTCCAGCGGTAGGGCTCATCGAGGATCGGCGTGGTGCTGCGGCCCTCCAGGGCGGCCACGGTGGCTTTGTCGTCTTCGAGTCCGTCGAGGTACTTGAGGAACAGCAGCCAGGAGGTCTGCTCGGTAATCGAGCTCGGTGCCGCAGCCGGCCTCCTTGCGCAGGCAGTCGTCGATGGCGCGGAACGCCTGCTCAAACGAGCTGGGGGCAGCGGCGCGGGCACCGTTCGGGGCGCGGTTGGAGGGGGCAGAGCTGAATTCCTGGCCATGGCCGGGGGCTTCTTCCGCCGAACCATCCGCCAGTGCCACCGAACCGCCTCGGCCACGGCCGGGCACGATCAGCCGGCGGCTCAGCAGGTCGCCCTTCACCGCTTCGTAGCTGGCTTCGTCCCACTCCAGCATTTCCCGCAGGCGGCCGTTACCCGCTGATCCACCCAGGGCTTCGAGGGCGCCGAGGAACTCGTCGTGGAGGTCATCCTGGGTGTTTGCAGGGGTCAGAGCGTGATCAGGCGCGGTGGTCAAGGGGAGAAGGAGGGCTGAAGGCTAAGGATGGCAGGGTCAGAGAGTTGGGGGGAAGGTTGGGGGGAGTTTGTGGATGAGGGATAAAGCTGGTATGGCATGGACGGGTTTATTTGCATTTAACTCTTGTCATCATCAGGCCGAATATTAAAATGCAGGAGAAGGATCTTGCTGGAGGTAGCTAGTGCAAGGTGATGCTGGTTGATCCTTGACGGGACGCAACTATTGGAGTAAATTCTATACTTAAATTGAAAATATTGTCCAATGCGATCTGCTTCTGTTGCCCGTCTTCCGAGCAGGTAATCTGCAGCATCTGATCAGTCCGAGAAGATCTGCTGAAAGTCAACCTCTGAGATAGTAGTACGCAAATCACGCTTTAGTTCTTCGTACAAGTCTTTGTCTTGTCGCGCGACAGATCTAGCCATCGCTTTGGCAAGCTCAATCTCCTTTTGTGCAATATGAATTGTTATTTTGTTAATGATCATCTTAGGTACTCCGTGACGGCGCGAGAAAATGTCTTTTGAAACCACGGTACCTAGGATCTGGGCTACGACAACTGGATTTATTCCCCACATGATTCGGCTCAGCGATTCATGAAGTCAGAAAAAGTATTAGACTGGCGAGAGCGATCTGCAAAAAGATCGAAGAGGCTGCGAATCATCTCCCTAAACATGACCTTTGTCTCTTCGTCGGCAGATTCGTTTTTCGACAGCTCTGTGAGGGAGGCTACCAGGATGCTGAAGTTTTGGCTATTGATCTGAAGTTCAGTACACCGAGCCTGAAGAGCTGCCCGGAATGCCTCTTCTTTTGACCTCAAGGCATAGACATCTCTGAATCCATCTATTATTACGGGCAGATTATCAATAAGCCCCTTTGCAAGCACTCCACCTGTATTCATAGCTGAAACATGGGGAATTGATGAGTCACTCATGATGATATCCAAAGAGGAAGGATGAAGAATGGCAATATGTTAGTTATCTTTGGCTATGAGGTCAACAAGTACCTTTACACCCCAGATTGAGCCTGCGGCAATAACAGGTACCACCAAGACAGTGCCAGCAAGCATGCCTCCTCCGACGAGAGCGCCTAATGCCGCCAGGCCAGAGGTAATGCCCGCAGCGCTAAGGCCGAAGACAGAGCCAGATGCAGCGACGGCTGCAACAGGAACGCCGACACCAGCGAGGCTTGCGGCACATTCCTTGATCAGATTGTTAAAGGAGTCTGAATCACTTGGGGTATTGCGAATCTGCCAAAGATTAAATTGAACCTGCTTAATCGCCTGAATCTGATCATCTTTAAGCTCCAGGTGACGTCCAAGACGGATGACATGCTCCTGCTCTTCAACTGAGATGTAGCCATTGGCAAGAGACATTAAGAATAGATCTGAAATCAATGTGAAACGGAGATCCGAGCTGCCAAGAGCCTTAATCCCAGCGAGGATTGCTTCGCGATGCGAATCCTTTAAATCGTAAACAGCAGCATAAACCCTTGCTTTGCCTTGGTCAGAAATGTCAAGCTTGGAAAGCTCAGTATCTAGGTGTTTACGCTCTTGTTCGTCAAAGATGCGATCTATAAAGCATAGTTCGGCAAGAAGTGACAGATAAGCAATCCTTGCCTCTTCGGGGTGGGCGAGAAGGGGGTGCTTCGGTGCCTCAGTCATTATGCTAATCCAAGCAATGCAACAAGCTTACATCGGAAGGCGTGTGTCGTCAGCGTTTTTGATGCGTTATGCAGTTATTGTATATTTTATGCCTCGGATGGCTAACGCTAAGATCAGAAGCTGGCATATCTCTCTGCACTTATAATGTACCACGCACCCGTCTTCTGAATCTTGATGTTAGAGGGGTCTACTCAGGCAGTCCATAGTATTTAGCAATGAGTTTAGGTAGCACCGTCGTCGCCGTGGCTGTCGCGACTGTCCAAGTGCCAGCCATAGCCTTTGCGATCATGCCTCCGACCCAGCCCGCGACGCGAGCGCCTAGCTTCTCCCCTTTGGGCTGGCCATCTTCTGCAATTGCCTCCCTTAAGTCGCCTGAATCATTAGGGCTAACGCCAAGCCTTGAAAGCTCGCGAATAAGACACTCTAAGTCCCCGGGAGCTACGCCTGCTGACTGAGTGACTTGTGTGCTTGCTTGTGCGATATTACCAATGTTTCCATACACCACCGTATGAAAGACCTGAGATAATGCGGCACTTGAGTTCGGCAGGTCGATTCCATCAAGCTCAATCACTGATTCGGCCTCAAGTGCGAAAGTAAGAATCCGATTCCGAACCGACTCGATCGCTCCGATAATCGTGCTCTTGGAAATGCTCAGCCATGCTTGGGCAAGTGCCATGTTTTCGTAGAAGTCCCTCTGAACCATGGCGATGAGATCTCCTGGCCATGCACAGAGAAGATGATCATCTTTGCGACGAGCGATTTCTTCGAGAGTTGCAATCGGATGACGGAATTTCGCCTCGCGCGCCCAGTGTCTTAATTCATCTGGAAGATTGCTTGCAGGGAGTACACTGTTCCGAATAGCGCTACCGAATGGCCCCATGAAGTCACCCATCGCAAGCCCGGAAAGAACACGATAGTTAGGCAGTTCGGCATCTTCGGGATATCCATTGAGCTCGTTTTGAACCCACATGCCTAGGTCGGGTATCTTTTGGCGCGCCGCGAGGACTTGACAACGTCGAAGTAATTCGCCAACAGGCATGTCTGCAGATACTGCGCCATCTTGAATTGTCCGTAGCAAATCAGCGTTGGTAGTCATATTGGCTTTATTCGCAGGCTAGCTAGATCTTCGCCGTTTCCCAGAACAACGCTAGCCACTGAGCGTTTGCCCGTCCAACTCGCAGGAAGCCTTAGGCCCACTTAGCGCGAACGTCTGCGCCCCGATGGATCTGCGCCTGCTTGGTTCCAAACGAACCACTGTTTCGCGAACCCGCTGAGCCCTTTTCGCGACACTACAAAACGGCGATCGGGAGGTCGATGCACGGAGGCTCATCGACAAACCCCTGGGCCCGGGCCTGCAGTGGTGCTGGGTGTCCTTGAGCTGACCTGACGTCGTGGGCACCCCAGCTCCAACGTCCCTCCCCATCGACACGCCAGACCGCAGACATTGCGTCACTGGGGGATGGGCCAGGCCCAGCCGTTCGGCATCGGCCGCCCCTGCCGGTCTTTCCAACCGCCCAGCGCGCTACAAAGATGGAGCGTCCCCCGCCGTTGCCCCATGGCCGTGTGGATTCAGGTTCCCTCGGCGGCCCGGCGCACGGCTGAGGCGCCATGAACTACGTCGACTACTACGCCGCCCTGGAGGTGGAGCGGGGCGCATCGGCCGAGGAGATCCGCAAGGCCTACCGGCGCCTGGCGCGGTGCTACCACCCGGATGTCTCCAAGGAGCCCGACGCCGAGGAGCGCTTCAAGGCGATCAGCGAGGCCAACGAGACCCTCTCTGATCCCCAGAAGCGCGAGGCCTACGACCAGCTCGGCCGCCACCGCCCGGGCGAGAACGTGCAGCCCAGCGCCGAATGGGACAGCCGCTTCTGGCAGGGTGCCCCCGGCGAGGACATCGACCTGGCCGAACTGCTCGAGCGCATCGGCTTCCATGGGAGCGTCCCGCGCGGGGCGGGCGGCCCCCAGCGACCGGGGGGTGGCGGGCGGGCCCCCGCCGCGGCCAGGATTTCGAGATCGCCACCAGCCTCAGCCTCGAGGACGCCGCCACGGGCACCGAGGTGAGCGTGGAGTTCAGCGTCGCCGAGCTGGGGGACGACGGCCGGGTGCAGCGCCGCCCCCACACCGCCCGGGTGCGCGTGCCCAAGGGGGTCAGCGATGGCGAGCGCCTGCGCGTGCCGGGCAAGGGTGGCCCGGGGCTGGGGGGCGGCAAGCCGGGGGATCTCTACATCGACATCCGCCTGGAGCGCCATCCCCGCTTCGAAGTGGCTGGCCACGATCTTTATTTGCAGGTGCCGATCGCCCCCTGGGAGGCGGTGCTCGGCGCCGAGATCGAGCTGCCCACCCTTGATGGGCGCCTGAAGCTGACCGTGAAGCCCGGCGCCCGCGGCGGCCAGAAGCTGCGCCTGGCCGGCAAGGGTCTGCCCCGGCGCGGCGAGGGGGCGGGTGATCTCTTCGCCGTGCTCCAGATCGTCACCCCCAGCGTGATCAGCGACAAGGAGAAGCAGCTGTTCGAAGAGCTCGCCGCCAGCTCCAGCTTCGATCCCCGTGCCCACCTCACCGGAGAACCCAGCCATGTCTGAATTCGCCTTGAACCCGTCGAGTCCCGAGGAGGCGATCGACCTCGACGATCTGATCGCGAGCACCGGCCTGGTGCAGGCCGAGGTGATCGAGCTGGTCGAGCTGGGCGTGCTTGAAACCTGCAGCGGCCTCACGGGTTATGCCTTCTACTCGCGCACCGTGGTCCAGGCCCGCCGCGCCGCCCGCCTGCGCGACGACTTCGGCCTCAACACCCCCGGCATGGCCCTGGCGCTCACCTACCTGGAGCGGATCGAGCAGCTGGAACGGCGCTTGCGGGTGCTGGAAGCCAGCCAGCCCCACTGAGGGGATCAGCCCGTTGGCCTCTGCCGCAGCCTGGGCCTCGCCGGCGCCCTGCTGCTGGATCTGCCCCTGAATCACTCTGCCCTGGAGATCGTGCTGGGGGTGCATTCCTTTATTTCTGCATCGTGATCATTCGGGTTGTTGTTTGTTGTCCGGCCGCCACGAAACGGCCATGTCGCTGCGCAGGGATGAGTTCAGCCGCGCAAGTTCTCTTCAGGGGCGCAAGATTGCGTGCTCAAGGCAAACTCCCTTCTCCGGCATCCGCCCTGGGGCCAGTGCAGGCCCTCTAGGGTGAACGATCGCTGCATCCCGGTCATGTCGATCGCCTGGATCCGCCGGATGTGTCTTCTGCGCCATCTCGTTATCTCCCTCCTGCTGATCGCCAGCCTCGATCTAAGTCCTGACCAACTGTTGGCTGGGGATCTGTCTCCCTCCGATGGCACCGGTGGCCTGGATTTACCCCCGCAGCCAATGAGGAGTTGCAGGAGTCGATGCCGGAATTGCAGATGTTCCCGTCCCAGGAACCAGCACCATTTTTGCCCCCACTGGGGGATTCGCCTGACGCTCCTCAGATCTGATGACGGCGAACACCCCAGCGTCGATCCGCCGCGGCCTGCGGGCGCTGGTTCCTGCCCTGGCGTTGCTGTGGGCCGTCCCCACCGTCGCCGCTCCTTCCACGGCTCCCACTTCAACGGCCTCCTCTTCAACAGCAACGGTCCAGGAAATCCTCGATGGCCGCCAGGTCGCCATCGAGGAGCGCCAGGTGCGGGTGGGGGCCAGGGCCCAGAGCCCCCAGCAGGTGAGCACCGGGGACAGCCGCGCCCAGCTCGCCTTCTCCAGCGGCGCCTCCGGCCGCCTCAACCGTTTCTCCAGGCTGCGCCTGGGCAGCGATTGCTTCCTGCTCGGGGCCGGCCAGGTGTTGGTGTCGGGTAAGCAGAACGCCTGCACGCGCTCCAGCCGAATGAGTGTGCGCGGCACCAACTACGTGCTCGATCTGCTCGCTTCTGGCGAGTTGGAGCTCAGCGTGTTGGAGGGGACGGTGGCGGTGCAAACCCTGCGCGAGGGCGTCCCCACGGGTGAGCCGCCTGTGGCCGTGCTGGCGGGAGAGCGGGTGCGGCTCTCAGCCAGTGGCGCCCTGCTCAGCCGCCAGTTGCTCAGCGCCGCCGCCCTGCGGGAGATCCTCGAGGGCCCCTTGGTTCAGGGGTTCCGTTCACCCTTGCCCGATGGAGAGGCCCTGGCGCGCCTGGCCCGCTCCCTGGCCTCCAGCGCCCCGGCGCCGTCCAGCGATCCCATCGTCAGCCTGATCAATGGCGTCCGCACCGGCAACGGCCGCGCCCCGCTGCAGTCCTTGCCGGTCACCCTGGCGGCCGCCAACACCGCCTACGCCGAGCCCGTGCTGCGGCAGCTGATCGCGACGGGTTCCTGCGACCACGACCTGGGGGCCTGGCAGGCGTTCCAGGCCCGTTCCGCCGCTGGCCGGTTGCGACCGGTGAGCGAGGTGCTCGGTTGCCCGGTGCCCAGTGGCCGCTGGAACCCCGAGCGCGTGCTCAACCTCTGGCTCAGCTCCTCCCATCACACCGACGTCCTGCTCAACCGGCCACGCACCAGCCACGCCGCCTGCGTTCAGCTGAGCGACGGTGGCCGCACCGGAGCTCTCTGCACGTTCTGGGTGCCCCAGTGAGCAGCGGCCATGGGCCCCGCCGCCGGAGCCCTCCCTAGGGTCGGGGCAACCTCTGGTGTTTGCCGTGGTCACGCTCTATTACCGCCCCGGCTCCTGCGCCCTCGCTCCCCACATCCTGTTGGAGTGGATCGGTGCGCCCTACGAGGCGATCAACGCCCCTCGGGATGCGAGCTACCGCGCCATCAATGCCTCCGGGGCGGTGCCGGCCCTGAAGCTTGCCGATGGCCAGGTGATCACCCAGGCGGGGGCGGTGCTGCAGCATCTGGCCCAGAGCGCCGGCCGCGGGGATCTGCTCGGGGGGCCTGAACCGGCCAACCAGGCCAGGGTGTTGCAGTGGTCGTGCTTCTTCACCGGCGATTTCCACCCGGCCTTCTTCCCCCTGTTCGTCCCCGGCCGCTACACCACCGATCCTTCCGTAGCGGCCCAAGCGGCGGTGAAGGCGGCGGCCGTGGAGCTGGTGAAGGGCCACCTGGCCACCCTGGACGCCCACCTGAGCGAACGCACCACCTTCGTGGGCGAGCAGCTCACCCTGGTGGATGCCTACGCGGTGCCGATGCTGCGTTGGGTGGGACGCGTGATCGAGGGGGCCTCGCCCCCTGGCCTGCCGTGGATCGCTTCTACGCCCGCATGGTCTCGGATCCCGGCGTGCAGGCGGCCTTGGCCGTGCACGGCATCGAGCCCTAGTGCCCCACGGGGGCGGCCAGGTTGCGGAAGCGCGTGAACTGGGGCTCGAACAGCAACTTGCAGGTGCCCACCGGCCCGTTGCGGTGCTTGGTCACGATCACCTCGGTGATGCCGCGATCGGCCGTTTCCGGGTTGTAGTACTCGTCGCGGTAGATCATCAGCACCAGGTCGGCGTCCTGCTCGATCGAGCCCGATTCGCGCAGGTCGCTGAGCATCGGCCGCTTGTTGGTGCGTGATTCCACCCCGCGGCTGAGCTGGGAGAGGGCCATCACCGGCACGTTCAGCTCGCGGGCCATGGCCTTGAGCCCCCGGGTGATCCGCGAGATCTCCTGCACCCGGTTGTCGGGGCTGGAGCCCTCCATCAGCTGCAGGTAGTCGATCACGATCAGCCCCAGCTCCTTGCCCTGCTCCGCCATCAGCCGCCGGCAGAGGGAGCGCATCTCCAGCACCCCGGAGTTGGGCTTGTCGTCGATGAACAGCGGCAGCTGGCCCAGGGTGTTGATGCCCTGGCCCAGCAGCGGCCATTCCTCCTGGTGCAGGCGTCCGGTGCGCAGCCGGCCGCTCTCAATCCCGACCTCCATCGACAGCAGCCGGTAGGTGAGCTGCTCCTTGCTCATCTCCAGCGAGAACACGCACACGGGCAGCTGGTGCAGCTGGGCGACGTTCTTGGCCATGTTGAGCACGATCGAGGTTTTTCCCATCGCCGGCCGCCCGGCCACGATGATCAGATCGCTGCGCTGCAGCCCCTGGGTGATCGCGTCGAGGTCGTAGAAGTTCACCGGGATGCCGGCCACCGCGGTGCCGAGCGAACGGCTCTCGATTTCGTTGAAGGTGCTGGTGAGGATCTCGGCGGTGGGGGTCAGGCCCACCGAGGGTTTCTCGTTGCTGATCGCGAAGATCTGCTGCTCGGCCTCATCGAGCACCTGCTCCATCGGCTTGCTCTGATCAAAGCCGAGGCGGATCACCTCGTTGCCGGAGCGGATCAGCTGCCGCCGCAAATACTTGTCCATCACCAGGCGGGCCACCTGGTCGATCGAGGCGGTGGAGAGGGTGCGCTCCACCAGCTCCACCAGCCGGCTGGTGCCACCCACCTTCTCCAGCACACCGGTATCCGCCAGCCAGGCGGCCATGGCGGTGAGGTCGGTGGGCTTGCCCTGGCCGTGCAGCATCAAGGCGGTGCGGTAGATCTCGCGGTGGGCGCTGAGATAGAAGGCCTCCGGCCGCAGCACGTCGGCGATGCGGCCGAGGGCGTCGGGGTCGAGCAACAGGCCCCCGAGCACCGCCTCTTCGGCTTCCAGGTTCTGGGGCGGCACCGAATCGGGCAGGGCCTCGAACCGTGCCTCGTCCCCACCCTGGTTGCGCCGCCGGAAGGCGGGCGTCACGGTGTTGCCGCCCAGGGGTTCTGGGCCGTCTGGATCGTGGAGAGGAGCGTGCGCCATCGGCTCAACCTAGGGCCGATGGCCCCTGGATCCTGTCGCCCCAGACGCCAATCCCCCGCCAATCCCACGCCATCCCAAAGGGCCACCGGAGCGCCGCCCTAGCGGCTTCTTGCCGCAAAAAACCGGACCCCCAACGGAGCCCGGATCTTCTGCTTCAACCCATCGAGGGCCCCTGTGGGGCCTCAGTGGCTGACGACTTCGAGGTTGATTTCGGCGACCACTTCGGGGTGGAGCTTGATTTGCACCTTGTAGGTGCCGGTGCGGTGGATTTCGGGCACGGTGATGTCGCGGCGTTCGACGTCCTTTTTGGTGGCGGCTTCGATCGCTTCGGCCACGTCGCCGTTGGTGACGGTGCCGAAGAGCACGTCATCGCCGCCGGTCTGCTTTTTGACCGTGAAGCGACCGATGGTGTCGAGGGCGGTGCGGAAATCGATGGCGGTCTGCTTGAGGGCGGCCTGCTTCTCGGCTTCCTTGGCGCGGCGGTGCTGCACCTGGCGCAGCACCGCTGGGGTGACGGCGAGGGCCTTGCCGGTGGGGAGCAGGAAGTTGCGGGCGTAGCCGGGGGCTACCTCCACCAGATCGCCGTCTTTCCCGAGGCTCAGGACGTCTTCGCTGAGGACGACGGATACGCGCTTGGCCATGGATCTTCCTGCGGAACGTGCTGCGGTGAGGCGATTGGCAACCTTAAGCCACGACCCGAACGGCCCTCTCGCCGGCGGGCCCTTCGGCGGGCAGGCGCACCGCGGTGGCCAGACCGAGGCGCTGCAGCGCTCGGATGTGCAGCCAGGTGAGGTCGAGCTGGCTGGGCTTGAGGCCGTGGCGGGCTGAATGGGGGAAGGTGTGGTGGTTGTTGTGCCAGCCCTCGCCGAAGGTGAGCGCCGCCACCCAGGGGTTGTTGCGGGAGCCATCGCCGCTCTCGTAGGTCACCTTGCCCCACTTATGGGTGGCGCTGTTCACCAGCCAGGTGCATTGGTAGACCACCACCAGGCGCAGGGGAATGCCCCAGAGCACCAGGGCCCAGCCGCCGGTGCCGGTGAGGGTGCCGATGGTGAACAGCAGTAGGCCCAGGGGCACTTGCAGCAGCAGGAAATTCTTGTTCAGCCAGCGGTGGTAGGGATCGCGGGCCAGGTCGCCCGTGAGCCGGGGCACGGCCGCCATGGCCGGGATCTCATGGAACATCCAGCCCATGTGGCTCCACCAGAAGCCCTTGTGGCTGTTGTGGTGATCCGCTTCCGTATCAGAGAATTTGTGGTGATGGCGGTGCATCCCCACCCAGTCGATCGGACCGTGCTGGCAGCTGAGGGCGCCGCAGGTGGCGAAGAAACGCTCCAGCCAGCGGGGCACCTTGAAGGAGCGGTGGCTGAGCAGGCGGTGGTAGCCGATGGTCACGCCGAGGCAGGCGGTGAGCCAATAGAGCACCAGGAAGCTGGCCGCGGCGGGCACACTCCAGAACTGGGGCAGCAGCGCCACCAGCGCCAGAACATGGATCACCAGCATGAAGCCGATGGTGACCCAGTGGGCGCCCTTGGGCACCAGGGGCTGGGGTTCGCCGCGGCGGGGCTGGTGCAGGGCACGGGCCTGGCGCAGGGCGGTGGGCGGTAGGGCGACGGAGGCCGTCATGGGCCGACTCCTGATCGATCGATAAAATAGTAACAGTACGAATCCGTATCGCGTGGGATATCAAGACCAACTCGCATCAGGGCGCGAGGCATTTGCCCATCTGATCAGGGCCTGGCATGAGCGCAACGGCTGGTCCCACCGTGTGCTGCCCGGCCTCGCTGAGGTCTTTGACCTGGGCCGGATCCACAACTCCCAGCTCTCGAATCTGCGCAACCGCAAGCTCGCCTCCCCCGGCCCGGAGGTGTTCCTGGCCCTCGGCGGCGTCAACCGGCTGCTGGCCGAGCAGGTGCGCTCCGGGGCGCTCAGCCCGGCGCTGGCCGATCCGCTCGCGCGCCATCCCGATCTGCTCGCGGCCCTGCAGACCTCCGCCCTGGCCCTGGCCGGCGAGGACGCTCAGGTGCTCGGTCCTGCCGAGCTGTTCGCGATCTTCGTGGGCCTTGAGCCCCTGCCCGCCGCCTTCGACCTGCGCATCGCCGAGGCCGAGGCCGCGCCCTTAAGCGCCGCCCTGGCCCAGTTGCTCACCGCCGGCCGCCCCTGGCGGGCCTGCAAGGAGCAGCTGCTGGCGGCCTATCCGGCCGAGAAACGCCAGCGGCGCGAGCGCTTCGCCGCCGTGATCGCCGGCCAGGGCGACTACACCGCCGCCGAACTCGACGGCGAACTGCTGGACCTGCACCGCACCCTCACCGCCCTGGGGGTCGCGGCCGAGCAGGAGCTCAGCGCCGATCTGTTCCTGGAGTTATTGCGCCAAAAAGCCCGCCTGCTGGAGCAGACGGGCGGCGGTGATCTGGCGGCGGCGATCCGTCAGGAGTTGGCGGTCGCCCCGACCTTGGCCCCGAAGGCGGGGCTGTAACGGGCTTCGCGGATGCGCTTGGCCCAGCCCAGGGCCCGCAGCAGCTTGATGTGCTGCCAGGTGATGTCGAATTCGAACCAGCGCAGGCCGTGGCGGGCGCTCGATGGGTGGGCGTGGTGGTTGTTGTGCCAGCCCTCACCGAAGGAGAGGATCGCCACCCACCAGCAGTTGCGTGACAGATCCGGGCAGTCGAAATTGCGGTAGCCGACGGCGTGGGTGGCTGAGTTCACCAGCCAGGTGACGTGATAGACGATGGCCAGGCGCAGGGGGATCGCCCAGAGCACCAGCCCCAGGCCGCCGCCATGGACATTGGCGTGCTGGCCGTACCAGTAGAGGGCCAGGCCGATGGGCACCTGCAGCAGCAGGAACCAGCGGTCGAGCCAGATGTAGAAGCCGTCCTGCTGCAGGTCGCCGGTGAAGCGCTCCACCTGCTGCACCGCCGGGATCTCGTGCAGCATCCAGTCGCTGTGGGCCCACCACAGGCCCCGGGCGGCGTCGTGGTGGTCGTTGGGCTGGTCTGAATACTTGTGGTGGTGGCGGTGCAGCCCCACCCATTCGATCGGACCGCTCTGGCAGGCCAGGGTGCCCATCACCACGAGGACGCGCTCCACCCACTTGGGGGCCACGAAGCTGCGGTGGGCCACCAGCCGGTGCAACCCCAGCGTCACCCCGATCACTGTGACCCAGTAGAGAACCGCCAGCGCGGCCACCCCCTGCCAGCTCCAGAACATCGGCAGCAGCGCCGCCACGGCTCCCACGTGGATCGCCAGCATGAACCCGGTGGTGCCCAGCTTGTAGATCCGCTGATCCCGGGGCAGCCGCTCTCTCGGGGCGTTAACGGCGGCGCGCATCCGGGCCTCCTGGGCCTCGGAAAGGCGGCTGCCTTCATTCATGACGGCGACCAAATGAACTCTCTGCCGAGGGCTATGGCGCAGAAATCTACCGGTGCGACTCTCCCTGGCGCGGCACCATGGCCGCGGTTGAGACATGGAGTTCATGGGCACGGGCTGGGCGGCCGAGCGGGTGGCCGCGGCGATCGAGCGGGTCGCGCCCCTGGCGGCGCAGCGCACGGCGGCGGTGCGGCCGCGGCTGGAGCGGGTGCTGGCGGCCTTCGCCGCTGAGCGCCTGGGCACCCACCATTTCGCCTCCGTGAGCGGCTATGGCCATGGCGATCTGGGCCGAGACACCCTCGATCGGGTCTTCGCCCGCGTGCTGCAGGCCGAGGCCGCCGCCGTGCGCCTGCAGTTCGTCAGCGGCACCCACGCCATCGCCGCCGCCCTGTTCGGCGTGCTGCGCCCGGGGATCGGCTGCTGTCGATCACAGGCCGCCCCTACGACACCCTTGAGGAGGTGATCGGCCTGCGGGGCTCGGGCCAGGGGTCCCTGGCCGAATTCGGCATCACCTATGACGAACTGCCGCTCAGCGCCAGCGGTGCCGTGGATGGGGCCGGCCTGGCGGATGCCCTCTCCGTGCCGACGCGGATGGTGTTGATCCAGCGCAGCTGCGGCTACAGCTGGCGGCCATCGCTGGCGGTGGCGGAGATCGGCCGGCTGATCGAGTGGGTCAAGGCCCTGCAACCGGGCTGCGTCTGCTTCGTCGACAACTGCTACGGCGAGCTGGTGGAGGAGCGGGAGCCCACCGCCGTGGGGGCCGACCTGATCGCGGGCTCGCTGATCAAGAACCTGGGGGGCACGATCGCCCCCACCGGCGGCTATGTGGCCGGCCGCGCCGAGCTGGTGGAGCAGGCCTGTTGCCGCCTCACCGCCCCGGGCATCGGCAGCGAGGGGGAACGGGCTTCGACCTGCACCGGCTGCTGTTCCAGGGGCTGTTCCTGGCGCCCCAGATGGTGGCCGAGGCCCTGATCAGCGCCGAGCTGGTGGCGGCGGTGTTCAGCGACCTGGGCTATGCCGTCCATCCGCTGCCGGCCGGGAACCGCAGCGATCTGATCCAGGCGGTGCGCTTCGGGGCCCCCGAGCCGCTCATCGCCGTCTGCCGTGCCTTTCAGGCCTGCTCCCCCGTGGGCTCCTACCTCGACCCGGTGCCCGCCCCGATGCCTGGCTATGCCAGCGAGCTGGTGATGGCCGGCGGCACCTTCATCGACGGCAGCACCAGCGAGTTCTCCGCCGATGGGCCCCTGCGGGAGCCCTACGTGCTCTTCGCCCAGGGGGCACCCACCGCAGCCATGCCGAGCTCGCCCTGGAGCGGGCGCTCGTTGCCCTGGAGCCCCTGAGGGCTGCGTCGGTCACACTGGGGGGCACCTGATCGCCTCACCGCGATGGCCCCCAGCTTCCCCGACGACCTCCGCTACGCCGACAGCCACGAATTCGTGCGCCCCGAAGGCGAGCTGATGCGCATCGGCATCAGCGCCTTTGCCGTCGATCAACTGGGCGACATCGTTTTCGTGGAGTTGCCCGAGGTGGGCAGCGCCCTGGAGCGGGGCAGCAGCTTCGGCACGGTGGAATCGGTGAAGGCGGTGGAGGAGATGTACGCCCCGATCAGCGGGACGGTGGAGGCCCGCAACGAGTCGGTGCTCGCCAGCCCCGAAGAGCTCCAGAACGACCCCTACGGCGAGGGCTGGTTGCTGGTGGTGCGTCCCAGCGATGCCGCCCAGCTGGAGGATCTGCTCGATGGCCCCAGCTACCGCGCCAAGGTGGAAGGCGCCTGACCCCCTGGAGATTCCTTAGGATCCCGCCACCTTTGATCCTGCGGTGTGAGCTCTGGAGCCTTTCTCGTTCGGCACATCGGGCCCACCGCGTCTGAGCAGGAGCAGATGCTGCGGGAGCTGGGGGCGGCCGATCTTGAGCGCTTCGTCGCTGAGGTGGTTCCCGCCGACATCCTTCTCGATCCGGCCGAGGCCGCCCTGGGCCTGCCGGAGGGCTGCGGCGAGCAGCAGGCCCTCTCTGAGCTGGCCGCGATCGCCGCCACCAACCAGGTGCGCCGCAGCCTGATCGGCCTCGGCTACCACGGCACCGCCACCCCGGCGCTGCTGCAGCGCCATGTGTTCGAGAACCCCGCCTGGTACACCGCCTACACCCCCTACCAGGCCGAGATCGCCCAGGGGCGCCTGGAGGCCCTGCTCAATTTCCAGACCTTGATCAGCGAGCTCACCGGCCTGCCGATCGCCAACGCCTCCCTGCTCGATGAGGGCACCGCCGCCGCCGAGGCCATGGCCCTCAGCCGTGGCGCCTGCAAGCGCTCCGGCGCCCTGCGCTTCCTGGTGGACGAGCAGGTGCTGCCCCAGACCCTGGCCGTGCTGCGCACCCGGGCTGAGCCCCTGGGCCTCGAGCTGGTGGTGGCAGATCCCGCCGATTTTGTCTTCGGCCCTGAGGTGTTCGGAGCGCTGCTGCAGCTGCCGGGTCGCCGCGGCCTGCTCTGGGACCCCAGCGCCGTGATCGAGGCCGCCCACGCCGGCGGGGCCCTGGTCACGGTGGCGATCGATCCCCTTGCCCAGGTGCTGCTGGAGCCCGTGGGCGCCCTCGGCGCCGACATCGCCGTCGGCAGCGCCCAGCGGTTCGGTGTGCCCCTGGGCTTCGGCGGGCCCCATGCCGCCTTCTTCGCCACCACCGAGGAGCACAAGCGTCAGATCCCCGGCCGGCTGGTGGGCCGCTCCCTCGACGCCGAGGGCCACCCCGCCCTGCGCCTGGCCCTGCAGACCCGCGAGCAGCACATCCGCCGCGACAAGGCCACCAGCAACATCTGCACCGCCCAGGTGCTGCTGGCGGTGCTGGCCAGCTTCTACGCCGTGCACCACGGCCCCGATGGGCTGGCCGCGATCGCCCGCCGGGTGCTGCGGCTGCGTGCGGCCCTCGCCCTGGGCCTGGCGCAGCTGGGCCTGGAGATCGAGCCCGGCCCCGGCTTCGACACCGTTGGCCTGACCACCTCCCGTGCCCTGGCGCTGCTGGAGCGGGCCGAGCGCGCTGGCTTCAACCTGCGCCTGGAGGGACCCGATCGCCTCGCCATCAGCCTCGATGAGCTCAGCGACGCCGCCGAACTCGATGCCCTGCTGGCGGCCCTGGCCGATGGGCAGGCCGTGACCCCTGCCGCCGAGCTGCTGGAGCAGTTGGAGGCGGGCCTCACCGCCGCCGAGCCCGAGCGCCAGCTGCTGGCGGGGCTCCCCTGCGCTCGGGTCCCTGGCTGGCCCAGGAGGTGTTCCACCGCCACCGCAGCGAAACCGAGCTGCTGCGCTACATCCAGCGCCTGGTCTCCAAGGATCTGTCGTTGGTGCACGGGATGATCCCCCTGGGCAGCTGCACCATGAAGCTCAATGCCGCCGCCGAGCTGGCGCCGGTGAGCTGGCCTGCCTTCGCCCATCTGCACCCCTTCGCCCCCGCCTCCCAGACGGCGGGCTACCAAAAGCTGGTGGCGGATCTGGAGGGCTGGCTGGCGGCGATCACCGGCTTTGCCGCCGTGTCGCTGCAGCCCAATGCGGGCTCCCAGGGGGAGTACGCCGGCCTGCTGGTGATCCGCGCCTGGCACCGTAGCCGCGGCGACGACCAGCGCACCGTCTGCCTGATCCCCACCAGCGCCCACGGCACCAACCCCGCCAGCGCTGTGATGGCGGGCCTGCAGGTGGTGCCGGTGGCCTGCGACGAGCAGGGCAACATCGACCTCAAGGATCTGGAGGCCAAGGCCGCCCTCCACGCCGAGCGCCTGGCGGCGGTGATGGTCACCTACCCCTCCACCCACGGCGTGTTCGAGACCGGCATCCGTCAGCTCTGCGCCACCGTGCACCGCCACGGCGGCCAGGTGTACCTCGATGGGGCCAACCTCAACGCCCAGGTGGGCCTGGCCAAGCCGGGGCTCTACGGCGCCGATGTGTGTCACCTGAACCTGCACAAGACCTTCTGCATCCCCCACGGCGGCGGCGGCCCCGGGGTGGGGCCGATCGGCGTGGCGGCTCATCTGGCCCCCTTCCTGCCCGGGCACCCCTGGCGAGCTGCGGCGGCGATCAGGCGATCGGCCCGGTGTCGGCGGCCCCCTGGGGCAGCGCCTCGATCCTGCCGATCAGCTGGATGTACATCCGCCTGATGGGCGGCGACGGCCTGCGGGCGGCCAGCAGCGTTGCCCTGCTCTCGGCCAACCTGATCGCCGAGCGGCTGGAGCCCCATTTCCCGGTGCTGTTCCGCGGCGCCAACGGTCGGGTGGCCCACGAATGCATCCTTGATCTGCGGCCGCTCAAGCGCAGCGCCGGTATCGAAGTGGAGGATCTGGCCAAGCGCTTGATGGACTACGGCTTCCATGCCCCCACCGTCAGCTGGCCCGTGGCCGGCACGGTGATGGTGGAGCCCACCGAGAGTGAAGGCCTGGCGGAACTCGATCGCTTCTGCGCCGCCATGGCGGCCGTCCGCGCCGAGGTGGCCGCGATCGAATCCGGCGCCGCCGATCCGCTCGACAACCCGCTCAAACGCGCTCCCCATACCCTCGCCGCCGTCACCGCCGAGATCTGGGATCGTCCCTACGGTCGCCAGCAGGCCGCCTTCCCCGTGGAGCAGCTGCGCAGTAACAAGATCTGGCCAGCCGTGGCCCGGATCGATAATGCCTACGGCGATCGCAACCTTGTCTGCACCTGCCCTTCGGTGGAGGAGATGGCTGTGCCGGTGCTCACACCGGTTTAAGTCGCCGTTGCGCCCGTGCGTTCTTGCCGAAAGGCGCTACATTCCGGCCTAATGGCCATGAATCAGCCCCATCTTTCGGGTTGATTTCACATTCCAACAGTTCATCGATGGGGATCATGAACGGCGACGACACAACCACAACCGATGGGGCCAAAGCCGCCAGCGATCACGCTGGCGGTGCAACCATCAACGGCAGCCGATTTCCGTCCCGTTCGGTGGATCTTCCGCCCTTGATGGCGGCGTTTCAGCAATCCGCCAGCCGTGGAGAAATCCACCAGGTGGAAGGAACCAATGTGATCCGGGTGCCCTTCGGTGTGCGTCAGGCCCGTCGGGTGCGGCCCGAGCGCCCCGAGCACTGGGCCACCCTGGTGCTGCCGTTCCAACTGAACGGGCCCAACCCCACCCCGCCTCAGGCGGCCTGAACCGTTTCCAGGCGCCAGTCCACCAGGGCCTTCACATCGTCGATGGAGCTGGCCGGCGCCCGAAACGGCAGCATTCGCATCGGACTGCGTTCCGGGCGCACCAGCCAGGTGAGGTCGTCCTGGGGGATGAGCACGAAGCCCCTATAGCGCACCACCCAGCGCTGGGGCGCCGCCGGCCGTGGCCCACTCAGGGTTTGCTGGCTCCGATTGTTCAGCAGCTCACGTCGCTCCGCCATCGATCCGATCAGGTGGTGATCCTTCCTGTGTAACTGGGTGGCCGCGGGCGTGTTGCATCCTTCGCTTCAATCCAGCTCGAACAGCAACAGATCCGCCCCCTGATCCAAGGCGCTGAGCGTGGAGGGGGTGCCCCCTGCGTCGTCAGCGAAGCCGTAGCCATCGCCCCGCTCCAGGCTTGGCGGGGCCGAGGCGGCGGCACTGTTCTCCAGGCGCACGGCCCCGTCGATCATCTGCAGCCAATAGCGGCGGCCGGCGATGCGGGGCAGCTCCAGCCGTTGCCCCGCGCCGGGCTGCGCCCGCCAGAGCCGCAGCGGCCGGTCGATCGCCATGGCGCCGCCCTGCTGGTCGGGATCGATCAGCAGAATCCAGTCGTCGCCGATGCTGAACGCTTGTTGCCCATAGGCCGGCGGGATGCCTCGGTGGCTGGGCTCGATCCAGACCTGCAGCAGCCGGCAGGGGCGATCGCTCTGGTTGATCTCGCTGTGCACCACCCCGGTGCCGGCGCTCATGCGCTGCACCTCGCCGGCGTGGAGCACTTCGCCGTTGCCCATCGAATCGCGGTGGCTGAGTTCCCCGTCCACCATCACCGTGATGATCTCCATGTCGCTATGGGGATGCATCCCGAAGCCGCGGCCGGCGGCGATGGTGTCGTCGTTGATCACCCGCAGGGGGCCGAAGCCCATCCAGGCGGGGTCGTAGTGGCTCGAAAACGAGAAGCTGTGCCAGCTGTCGAGCCAGTCGAGCTGGCTGTGGAAGCGCTCGGCGGCCGGGCGGAAGACAGGGCGGGTGCCGTTGCTGGTGGTGGTCATGGCAGGAAGGGGTAATCGGTGTAGCCCGCGGGGCCTGGGCTGTAGAAGCTGGCGGGATCGGGGGCGTTGAGCGGGGCGCCGCGCCGCAGGCGCTCGGGCAGGTCGGGGTTAGCCAGGAACGCTGAACCGAAGGCCACCGCATCGATGGCGCCGGCGCCGATGGCGGCGTTGGCCTCAGCAGCGTCGTAGCCCATGTTGGCCACCAGCACCCCGTTGAAGTGCTCCCGGATCGGGGTGAGCACATCGCCGTGCTGCTGCTGGGCGAAATCGCTGCGCATCACGTGCATGTAGGCCAGGCCGCTGTCGTTCAGGCGCCTGGCCAGCCAGCTGGAAAGACCCAGCGGATCGCTGTCGAGCATCGAGTTGAAGCTGTTCAGGGGTGAGATGCGCAGCCCCACCAGCTCGCTTTCCTGGCGCACCGCGTCGATCACCTCCAGCAGCAGCCGCGCCCGGTTCTCAATCGGGCCGCCGTAGGCACCGCTGCGCTGGTTGCTGCCGTCGCGCAGGAACTGATCGAGCAGGTAGCCATTGGCGCCGTGCACTTCCACGCCGTCAAAGCCGGCGGCGATGGCGTTGCGGGCCGCCAGCCGGAAACCCTCCACGATTCCGGGCAGTTCCCCGTCGGCCAGCTCCCGGGGCAGCACGTAGGGCTGCTTGCCCTCGGGGGTGTGCACGCCGTCATCGGTGATGGCGAGTGCGCTGGGGGCCACCGGCTGGCGGCCGCCGTTGAGCAGGGGGTGGCAGGCGCGGCCCCCGTGCCAGAGCTGCAGCACGATCCGGCCGCCGCGCCCGTGCACGGCATCGGTGCTCAGGCGCCAACCCGCCACCTGGGCCGCCGAATGGATGCCGGGCTCGCTGATGAAGGACGAGTTCCCCTCCATCACCATCGTGGCCTCGGCGATCTCCAGGCCGGCGCTGGCCCGCTGGCCGTAGTACTCCGCCATCAGCGGCCCGGGGATGTGGTCCGCCTCGGCGCGGCAGCGGGTGAGCGGCGCCAGCCACACCCGGTTGGGCAGCTCCAGGGAGCCGAGGCGCAGGGGGCTGAACAGGTCGGTCATGGGGGAAGCGGCTGGAGGAGTTGGCGAGAGTGGGGGAATGGTTTTGCTCGGATGTCGGCCATGATCTCAGCTCAGTGGCTCACAGGAGCGCACCGAACCTTGTTGTCCTTCCTGCCGCGAATCAATGGGTCAGCTAAACGGGTTCGTTGACCAGAGCGCTCAGGCAGGCGTGCCCAAGCCAACAGTCTCTGAGCCCTGATGGTCTGGTTTCTTAAGCCGCGCCGTTCCACTCCCAGGGTCCCCGTGTTGCGGTCCCTGCGGCTGCGCAAGCAGGACGGGGTGTTCCGGGCCGAGAAGCTCGATGACTGGCGCCACCACTGGCGTGAGCCCTACCACCTGATGCTGGCCATCCCCTGGCCGGGCTTCGTGGGGCTGATCGCGGCCAGTTATCTGGCCCTCAATCTCGCCTTCGCCCTGCTCTATCTGCTGGACCCGGGCGGCATCGGTGGGGTTCCCGGTGGAGGCCCGGCCGGGTTCGCCGAGGCCTTCTTCTTCAGCGTCCAGACCCTGGGCTCGATCGGCTACGGCGTCCTCCATCCCGCCAGCCTCTGGGTGAATCTGGTGGTGACCCTTGAGGCCCTGGGGGGACTGATCTTCATCGCCGTGACCACGGGCCTGGCCTTCGCCCGTTTTTCCCGCAGCCGGGCGCGCATCCTGTTCAGCGAAGTGGCCACGATCGAGCCCTGGAATGGCGTGCCCACGCTCACCTTCCGGATCGCCAACGTGCGCCGCAACGGCATCCTCGATGGGCGCATGCGGCTCTACCTGGCCCTGGAGGAGCTCAGCAGCGAGGGGTTCAGGCTGCGGCGCCTGGTGCCCCTGACCCTGCTGCGGGAGCAGTCGATCCATTTCCAACTGATGTGGACGCTGATGCACACGATCGATGATCAAAGTCCGCTCCAAGGTCACACCGCCGAAAGCCTGGCCGCCCGCCATGGGGAGCTGCTGGTGGCCTTCCAGGGGGTGGACGAGACCCTGCAGAGTCCCGTCCACGCCCGCTGGACCTACCGGCCCGGCGATCTGAGGCTGAATGCGCGGTTTGCCGACATCGTCGTGGACGACGAGGACAGCCGGGTGCTCGACTTCAGCCGCTTCAACGAGACGGTGCCCTGCAGCGACTGCGGCGATCAGGCGGCCACCAGTTCAGGCTCCCGATAGGGGATGAAATTGGCCTTGCGGGTGCCGCAGAGCGGGCAACTCCAGTCATCGGGGATGGCCTCAAACGGGGTGCCGGCGGCGAGGCCGGAATCGGGGTCGCCGAGTTCGGGGTCGTAGATCACCGAGCAGACCTTGCAGATCCACTTGCCGGCCACAGGGGCGGTTTCCCCGGCCGTGCCGGCGCCCATGAGCGCTTCAAGGGCGACGCTGTAGCGATCGGCGTGGTGGTGCTCGATGGGGGTGAGCAGGCCGAAGTTGCTGGCGGCCTTGCGGAAGATGCCGGCGTGCTCAGCGGATTCGGCGATCTGCTCGTTGAACTCGGCTTCGGCGCCGCCATCGCGGTCGCTGCGGGCCTGCTCGGCGAACTCCGGGTACATCGTTGTGTACTCATAGGTTTCCCCTTCGATTGCCAACTCCAGGCAACGGCTGAGCACGGCCTGCTTCTCGGCATCGCCCAGGGTGGCGGGGTCGGCCACGACGAGCTCGGGGTGGAGCAGGCGGAAGTGGGCGAAGGCGTGCTCGGTTTCCTGGGCGGCGGTGTCGCGGAAGAGTTTGGCCAGCTCGGAGTTGCCGAGCTGCTTGGCCACATCCGCGAAGAAGAGGTATTTGCGGTTGGCCATGCTCTCACCGCCGAAGGCGGCTTCGAGGTTGGCTGTGGTGCTGGGCTTGGAGAGGTCCATGGGGGAGCCATCGTGGATGCCAGGAAGCTTACACGAAGTCGGACTGACTCCGCATAAGGCCGTGGAGGGTCAGTAAAAGGCGCCGCTGCGCCGTTGGTGCACCGCCGGGGTGGCGCCCGCATCGAGCAGGCCGCCATGGTCGACCTGGGCATACACCAGCCAGTGGTCGCCGCACTCCATCCGCTGGGTGATGCGCGCCTCCAGCCAGGCCACGGCCTCCGGCAGCACAGGCTGGCCGCCGGGGGTTTCCTCCAGCTCCAGGCCCGCGAAGCGGTCGGCGCCGGGGGAAGGGCTGCAGAAACTGCTTCATCGGGCCGCTGGAGCGACCTTCGGCCAGCACGTTGAGGGCGAAGACGCCGCCCACATGCATCAGCTCCTCCACGGCCCGGTCCTTGGCCACCGCCACGGTCAGCCCCGGCGGCGAGAAGCTGGCCTGGGACACCCAGCTGGCCACCATGGCGCCGCTGATCCGATCGGCACCTTCGCCTTTGGCGGCGGTGAGCACGCACAGGGGCCCGACCACGCGCCCGAGCGCCAGCACCGCCGGGTTGCTGAGGCTCTCCCCCAGGCCGCCGCTGCGCAGCTGCTGCTTGCGCTGGCCCTTGAGCAGCTCCCGGGCCAGGGCGGTGCCCGTCTCCTCCAGGCGCTTGAGGGTGGGGCCGTCGGGGCTGAACTTGACCCGGATCGGCTCGAAGGCGAAGCGGAAGCCGCCATCGCGCAGCTTGCTCTCGAGCAGATCGATCGCTTCGCCGCTCCAGCCGAAGCTGCCGAACACCCCCACGGGCTTGTCCCGGTCGCCCTCCGCCAGCAGGCTGCCCAGGGCCGAAACGATCGGGGTGGGGGCATGGCCCCCGAGGGTGGGGGAGCCGATCAGCACCGCGTCGCAGCCGCGGATCGCCGCCAGCAGCTGCTCGGTGGGGGCGAACTCGCAGTTGATGCTCTCCACCCGCACCCCCGAGCGCGACACCCCCTGGGCGAGGGCGTCGGCGATGGTGGCCGTGTTGCCGTAGGCGCTGGCATAGAGCAGGGCGACCGCCAGCTTGGCCTTCTCCTGGCTGGCGCCCCAGCGGCGGTAGTCCGCCAGCAGGCTGCGCCAGCTCTGCTCGATCGCCGGCCCGTGGCCGGGGGCGATGGTGCGGATCGGCAGCGCCTCGAGCCGGTCCACCACCGACTCCACCTGGCGCGCCATCGGCGCCATCAGGCAGTCGTAGAAGTAGCGCCGGTCTTCCTCGCTGCTGCTGGAGTTGGCCTCGGCGAAGGTCTCGGTGCAGAGGTGGGCGGCGAAGAACTTGCCGCTCATCAGCAGACCGGTCTTGGCTTCGAACGCCACCAGGGCCCCGGGCCAACGCGGTGTGGGCACGGGGATCAAGCTGAGGCGGTGGCCAGCGGCCAGGTCACGGCTCACCTCCTGCTTGACCACATCGATCGGCGGCAGGGGAGGCAGGGGCTCCTGCGCTTCACCCTCTGGGCTGGGTTTGCGCTGCCCCCAGAGCTCTTCCACGAGCCGGGCGCCGGCGTTGGAGGCCACCAGCATCAGCTCAGGCCAGCGCTGGGCCAGCTGGCGCAGCAGTCCCACCCGGTTGGGGTTGGTGTGGCCGACCACCACCTTCAGGGCTTCGCCTGGTCCCACCAGTTCGGCCAGCTGTTCCAGGAACGGCGCGGCGAAGGATTCACCGGGTGGATGGACCAGCACCGGCGGCACCGGTTGGCCGGCTGGGTTGGTGCCGGCGCTGAACAGGAAACTGTTGGCGCTGGTGCCGCGCTCCAGGCCGTATTCCACCTCGAAGCGCAGCCGCTTCGGGCTCAGCCCCCTCAGACAGAGCAACCCGTCATCGACAGGAAGGACGATCACGCGGCGGTCGCTGCTCTCGGCCGGCGAGGCGGGGGCCTTGAAGCTGGTGTCCGCCATCAGTAGTGGTTGCCCACCTTGCGGTGGTGCACGGCGGTGGCGGCCTCACTGTCGGCCACGGTGCCCTCCTCCACCTCGGCATAGATGATCCAGTGGTCGGGGCCCTCCATGCGCTGGACCACCCGGCAGCCCAGGAAGGCCAGGGCCTCGCTCAGCACCGGCCCGCCGGCGGCGGCCCCCTCCAGGGTGGCCACACCGGCGAAGCGGTCGGCCCCCGGCGGGAAGCGCTTGAGGAAATGGCGCAGCAGGGCCTGGTGGTTGTCCTCCCGCAGGATGTTGAGCACGAAGCGGTCGCCCACCTGCATCAACGCCTCGATCGCCCGGTCCTTGGCCACGGCGATCGAGATCCCCGGCGGATCGAAGCTGGCCTGGTTCACCCAGCTGGCCACCATGGCGCTGCTGCGCTCCTCCTGCTGGGCGGTCACGATGTAGAGCCCGCCGCTGATCCGGCCCAGGGCCTTGTCCAGGTCGCCGTCGAGGCTCTTCATCGCCGCGATGGTTTTGTCGCGGGTGAGCAGCTGGCCCAGGTCGGTGCCGGCCTCCTCGCCGCGCTGGTAGTCGGTGGCATCGGGTACCTGGCGCACCCGCAGGGGGCTGAAGGCCTCCTTGAGCCCCAGGCCCCGCAGCTGGGTGGCGATGCTGTCGATCGGCTCATCGTTGCCGCCGTAGGCGTCGTAGACGGCCACGAACTGCTTGGCCTTGAGGGCCGCCAGCAGGGTGCCGATCGACTGCTGGATGTCGGCGTCGGGGCTGATCGGCCAGGTGGGCACCACCACCGCTGCCGCACCCCCACCAGCGCCGCCAGCTCCTGGGGATCGGTGGCGCGCAGGTCCACCAGTTGCACCTCGGCCTCGGTCTTGCCGATGCCCCGGGCGATCGCCTGGCTGAGCCGGTCGCAGAAGCCGTACTGGCTGATGTAGCAGACGGCCGCGTAGGTCTCATTGGCGCTGCGCTGGCTGCTCCAGTCGCGGTAGTCGCCCACCCAGAGGTTGAGGTGCTCCCTGAGCAGGGGGCCGTGGCCGGTGGCGATCGTGGTGATCTCCGGCAGGGCGTCCATGCGCTTGAGGGCCTGCAGCACGCTGCGGGCGTTGGGGCCCATCAGGCAGTCGTAGTAGAAGCGGAAATCGGGGGCGATCGCGCCGGGATCGATGTCGAAGACGTCATCGCCGCAGTAGTGCAGGCCGAAGGCGTCGCAGGTGTAGAGGATGCCGGTGCCGTGGTCGAAGGAGAAGATCGTGTCGGGCCAGTGCAGGTTCGGGGCGCTCAGAAATTCGAAGCGGTGCTGCACGCCGCTCCCGGGGTTGGTGCCCAGATCGAGCTCCTCGCCGCTCTTCACCGCCCGGCTGCGGAAGGGCCGGTGCACCTGGTCGGCCAGGTAGGCGATCGCCACCTTGGAGGCGACGATTTCGATCTCGGGATTGAGCTCCAGCAGATCACCGATCAGGCCCGAGTGGTCGGGTTCGGTGTGCGAAACAATCAGATAGTCGATCGTGGCCGGATCGATCTGCTCGGCCAGTAATGGTAGCCAGGTGTCACGGAATTTGGCATGGCTGGTGTCCACCAGGGCGGTGCGCTCGCCGCGGATCAGGAAGGCGTTGTAGGTGGTGCCGTTGCGCAGGCCGAACTCGATGTCGAAGCGGCTGCGGTCCCAGTCGAGCGACCGGATCGTGGTGGTGTCGGGTCCGATCGCTTCGCACTGGAGCGAGAGGCGGCCGGGGGCGGCGGGAGCGGTCGTGGGGGCGGCGAGCTGTGTCATGGCGTCGGGGGCTCAGGGTTGCATCGCGTGGAAGCAACTTAGGAACAGCCGCCTGTTGCCTGGCTGACCCATCCATGGGTCTTGCTGATGGGACTGATCGGACTCGGGCTCCTTGCGCTGCCGTGCGGCTGGGATGGGCTGTGACCTCAAAGGTTGCAGGCGCCGCAATCGGCCGGCTCGTGGCCAGGCGGGTGGGGTTGCGGTGGGCGCGCATGTCCGTTGTCCGTTTCGACCACGGCCACTCCATCGGAAGCGGCCTCGCTGCAGCGTTCGATCGCCGCCACCCGTTGCTCGCGCGTGCTGAGTTCTTTGAAGCAGAAAGGATCCCCGGCCTGCTGGGGAAGCTCACCCGCCTGAGCCAGGGCTCCAGATCGTCTCCGGGCCGCACCTCTGGAAGAAAGCAGCCACAGAGCTGGGTGTGCCCGCCAAGGCCATCCCCAAGGGCTCCAGCCGTGGCACCGAGTGGTTCTTCGACGGCAGCGTTTACGACCCCGCCAAGCCCCAGGCCTACCTCGACAGCCTCAAGATCAAGCGCTGATCGGGCGACCGTGATCCCTGGGGCCCCGGCCCCCGCCCCGGCAGCCGCCTGAGCGCCCATTGATCGCCTCTGCTTATCACTTCTATTCACAATCCTTCGCAAAATTCACACCCAATCGCCAGGGACGGCCATTAGGGTCCGCCGACCAATGACGAATTTCGTTTCAGATGCTTTTTTGAACGCCCGTTGATTGATCCCTGGGACCCAGTTGGATCCCTTTAATTTGAGCGTTTTCCGGTACTTCTGTTTCTCCCAGTCCGGTTTCGTTGACTTGTACCAAGTTTTCCTTTTTGCAGGAACTTTTTCCATGTCTAAGCGTCGTCAATTTCTCGCGCTGATGGGTGCTGCCATGGCCAGCAGCGTTGTGCTCACGGGTTGCCTCGGTAATCCTCCCGAACCCGGTGGTGGCTCCGCCGGAAGCGGCGCCCCGCCGACCGCTGTCGCGCCTTCCAACCTCGAGACCAAGACCATCAGCCTGGGCTTCATCCCCATTCTTGAGGCCGCGCCGTTGGTGGTGGCGGTGGAGAAGGGCTTCTTCGCCAAACATGGCCTGGAGGTGAACCTCACCAAGCAGGCCAGCTGGCCCTCCGCCCGCGACAACGTCGTGCTCGGTTCCGCCGGTGGCGGCATCGACGGCGGCCAGTGGCAGATGCCGATGCCCCAGATGATCAGCGAAGGCGCGATCACCGATGGCAAGAAGGTGCCGATGGTTGTGCTGGCGATGCTGATGAGCCAGGGCAATGGCATCGCGGCCGCCAACGCCGTCAAGGATGGCAACCTCAGCGTTGATCTCAAGAAGACGTCGCCGGGTTTCTTTGATTCGTTCGCCCAGAAGACGGGCAACAAGTTCAAGGCCTCCTACACATTCCCGAAGGCCAACCAGGAGATCTGGATCCGTTACTGGCTCGCCGCTGGCGGCGTCGATCCCGACAAGCAGGTGGAACTGTTGACGGTGCCCGCCACCGAAACCCTCCAGGGGATGAAGAACGGCACGATGCAGGCCTTCTCCACTGGCGATCCCTGGCCCTCGCGCATCGTCAAGGACAAGGTGGGCTATCTGGCGGCCACCACCGCCCAGATCTGGAAGGCGCACCCCGAGGAATACCTGGCGGTGCGCTCCGATTGGGTCGACAAGCACCCCAAAGCTGCCGTGGCTCTGATCAAGGGGGTGATCGAGGCCCAGCAGTGGCTCGACAAGCCTGAAAACAAGGCCGAGGCCGCCAAGATCCTCAGCTCGCGCAAGTGGTACAACATCCCGGCCCCGGTGCTGGAGCAGTCGCTCAAGGGTGAGTACCTGATGGGCGCCTCCGGCAAGCCCGAGACCGACCTGGCCATGGGACCGCTCTATTGGGCGAGCGATCGGGGTGTGATCTCCTACCCCTACAAGAGCCTCACCCTCTGGTTCCTGCTCGAAGCCCTGCGCTGGAAGTTCTACCCCGGCATCCTCGACACGGTTGACCAGGCCAAGGCAATCAACGACAAGGTGACCCGCGAGGATCTCTGGCTCCTGGCGGCCAAGGAACTGGGCCTGCCCGCCGCCCAGATCCCCACCGGCTCCAGCCGAGGCAAGGAGACCTTCTTCGATGGCGTCGTTTACGACCCGGAGAATCCCCAGGCCTATCTCGATGGCCTGAAGATCAGGAAATAACGGCCAACTGCCGAGATCGAAACGCCTCGGCAATAGATACACGCTCCATCACCACTAACACACGTCATGGCTCCGATTCCAATGCCCCGTAAAGGCAACAACTCCAGCCCCCTGAGCTGGCTCACGCGCAGCTCAGGACAGTGGCTGCCGCCCCTGCTGGGCACCGGCGGCTTCCTGCTGCTCTGGCAGCTGCTCTCGATGAGCGGGGTGATCGCTCTGCCGGCCCCCACCAGCCTGTTCACCGAAGAGCGCACCCGCATCCTGATCCTCTACCCCTTCTATGACCGCGGTGGCCTTGATAAAGGCCTGTTCTGGCAAACCCTGGCCAGCCTCACCAGGGTGGCCCAGGGCTACACCCTCGCCGCCCTGGTGGGCATCGCTGTGGGCATCACGATCGGCCTGAAGCCCACGATCAACCGCGCCTTCGATCCCCTGTTCCAGTTCCTGCGCATGGTGGCGCCCCTGGCCTGGGTGCCGATCGCACTGGTGCTGTTTCAGAAGAACCAGCCCGCCGCCATCTTCGTGATCTTCATCACGGCGATCTGGCCGATCCTGATCAACACCGCCGAGGGCGTGCGCCAGATCCCCCAGGACTACCGCAATGTGGCCCTGGTGCTGCAGATGTCGAACCGGCGCTTCTTCATCAAGGTGCTGATCCCTTCGGCCCTCCCCTACATCTTCACGGGTCTGCGCATCTCGATCGGTCTGGCCTGGCTGGCGATCATCGCGGCCGAGATCGTGATGCCCGGCACCCTCGGCATCGGCTTCTTCATCTGGGATGCCTACCAGCAGAACTACGTGGGCGAGATCGTGCTCGGCGTGATCTGGATCGGCGCCATCGGTCTGATTCTCGATCGCCTGATGGCCTGGTTGCAGACCCGCATCTCCCCAGGTCAGTGATGGTTTCCTGTTTCCGCTTCCGTTGTTTCACCATCCCACAGGAGCCCCAACCATGACCGCACTGGTAGATGTCCAATCGATCGAGAAGAGCTTCGATCTCCGTGGCGGCGGCACCTATCTGGCCCTTCAAGGCATCGATCTGGAGATCCGCAAGGGTGAATTCATTTCCCTGATCGGCCACTCGGGCTGTGGCAAGTCCACCTTGCTCAACATGATCGCTGGCCTCGATCTGCCCACTGAGGGCACCGTGCTACTCGACGGCGAAGCCGTCAAGCGCCCCGGTCCCGACAAGATGGTGGTGTTCCAGAACTACTCGCTGCTGCCCTGGCTCACGGTGCGGGAGAACATCGCCCTGGCAGTCGATGAGGTGATGGGGACGTTGCCCACCGCCGAGCGTGATGCCCTGGTCCAGGAGCACATCGACATGGTGGGCCTGGGCCCGGCGGCCACCAAGTTGCCCCTGCAGCTCTCCGGTGGCATGCGCCAGCGGGTGGCGATCGCCCGGGCCCTGGCGATCCGCCCCAAACTGCTGCTGCTCGATGAGCCCTTCGGCGCCCTCGACGCCCTCACCCGGGGCAATCTGCAGGAGAAGCTGATGCAGATCTGCAACGAGCACGAGCTCACTGCGGTGATGGTCACCCACGACGTGGACGAGGCGGTGCTGCTCTCCGACCGCATCGTGATGCTCACCAACGGCCCGGGCTCGAACATCGGCGGCATCCTCGAGGTCGACATCCCCCGGCCACGGCAGCGCCTGGAGGTGGTGCATCACCCCAGCTACTACAGCCTGCGCTCGGAGATCATCTACTTCCTCAACCGCCAGAAGCGGGTGAAGCAGTGGCGCGCCCGGCCCCACCAGACGGTGGCCCGCCACGGACTGGAGAAGGTGAACCTGGATCTGGGCTTCCTGCCCCTGGCGGCCAGTGCGCCGATGGCGGTGGCCGAGGCCCATGGCCTGTTCGCCAAGCACGGCCTCGATGAGGTGAGCCTGATCCGGGAAACCAGCTGGCGCGGCATCGTCGACGGGCTGGTGGACGGCACCCTCGACGCCTCGCTGATGCCGGCGGGGATGCCCACCTGGATGACCGCCGGTGGCCACGGCGGTACGCCCTTGCCGATCGTGACGGCGCTCACCCTCAGCCGCAACGGCAACGGCATCACCCTGGGCCGCCGCCTGGCGGAGCAGGGGTGCGCACGGTGGAGGATTACCGCGCCTATCTCAAGAGCCACGAGCGCGAGCCCCACACGATGGGGATCGTGCACGAGGCCTCGATGCACAACCTGCTGCTGCGCTACTGGCTGGCGGCCAACGACATCGACCCCGACAAGGACGTGCACCTGCAGGCCCTGCCGCCGGCCCAGATGCTCGCCGACCTCAAGGACGGCAGCATCGACGGCTACTGCGTGGGCGCCCCTGGCTCGATCGGGCGATCCGCGACGGCCACGGGATTCCTGTGGCGGGCGACCTGGCGATCTGGCCCGGCCATCCCGGCAAGGTGCTCGGCGTGCGTGAAGACTGGGCGATCGCCTACCCCAACACCCACATCGCCCTTACCAAGGCGCTGCTCGAGGCCTGCCGCTACTGCGCCGATCCCGCCCACTGGGGCGAACTGAGTGAACTGCTCAGCGATCGCCGCTACCTGGGCATCAAGCCGGAAATGATCCGCTTCAGTGAGGCCAGCGCCGATGTGGACCGGGGCGGACCGGAGAGCGAAGAAGCCGTGCCGCACCACCTCTTCTTCGGGGAAGGCCTGAACCGGCCCAGCCGCACCGAGCACCTCTGGATGATGACCCAGATGGCCCGCTGGGGGAGATTCCCCTGCCGCGCAACTGGGTGGAAATCCTTGAGCGCGTCTGCCAGGTGGGGGTGTTCAGCACCGCGGCCCGCGAACTCGGTCTCGATGCGATCAGCTACCAGCGCCAGGGCATCGAGCTCTTCGACGGCCAGCCGTTCAATGCCGACGATCCGATCGGATATCTCAACGCGCAGACGATCAAGCGCGATTTCAGCATCGCCGAGATCCCCCTGGCCCCGCCCCGGCGCGGCTGAGAAGGGCCGTCTGGCCCACACGCTTTGTTTCCCGCTTCGCCTCCCATCAGCGAGATTCTTGATGTCCACATTGCTTCAGTCCACCCCGGCGGGCCCCACCAGCCCCCCAGCGAGGCTTTCCTGCGTTTCGAGAACGTCAGCAAGGTGTATCCCACCGCCACTGGCCCTTACACGGTGCTCGATGGCATCGACATGGCCGTGAACCAGGGGAGTTCATGTGCGTGATCGGCCACTCCGGTTGCGGCAAGTCCACCCTGCTGAACATGGTCTCGGGCTTCTCCACCCCCACCGAGGGCCAGGTGGTGCTGCACGGCAACAGGATCACCAAGCCTGGTCCCGACCGCATGGTGGTGTTCCAGGGCTATGCCCTGCTGCCCTGGTTCACCGCCTACGAAAACGTGTATCTGGCGGTTGATTCGGTGAAGCCGGATCTGCCGGAGCGTGAGAAGAAGGAGATCACCCGGGAGCACCTGGCGATGGTGGGGCTCACCGAGGCGGCCGAGAAGAAGATCCTGCAGCTCTCCGGTGGCATGAAGCAGCGGGTGGCGATCGCCCGGGCCCTGGCGATCCGGCCGGAAGTGCTGATTCTCGATGAACCCTTCGGGGCCCTCGATGCGATCACCAAGGAGGAGTTGCAGGAGGAGCTGCTCACCATCTGGAACACCCAGAAGTGCACGGTGCTGATGATCACCCACGACATCGACGAGGCCCTGTTTCTCGCTGATCGGCTGGTGATGATGACCAACGGCCCGTCCGCCAAGATCGGCGAAATCATGGACATCAAGTTTCCGCGCCCCCGCAACCGCGAGGAAATCATGGAGGATCCGATCTACTACGACCTGCGCAACCAGGCGCTGGACTTCCTCTACAGCCGTTTCGCCCACGACGACACGGCGGACTGAGTCGACGGGCCCTTGTGATCGTTGCCAGCAAAAGCCCCGGCCGAAGCCGGGGCTGGTGCCTAACAATCGTCCTCTCGTGTGACCGGGTATCACCCCAGCGCGCCTAAGCGCTTCAGTCCTCCACCTTCACCGACACCGTGGTGCTGGTCTGGGCCTTGGGGGCGATGACGGTGAGCAGACCATCCCGGTAACGGGCCTCCAGATGTTCCCGATCCAGGCCGCCTGGGAAGCGGAAGCTGCGGCTCCAGGTGCCGTAGCGGAATTCGCTGTGCAGCGGGCCCGCCGGGGCGCCTTCAGCGCTCTGGGGTGCTTCGGATTTGCGCTCGGCGCTGATCACCAGGGAGCGGTCGGTGGCTTTGACGTCGATGGAGGCCTTGTCCACGCCGGGCAGTTCCAGCACGATCGTGTAGGCCGCTTCGCCTTCGTGCACTTCGGCGGCAGGCACGCGCTCGGCCTGGACCACCTGTTGCTCGAGACGCTCAAAGAGATCGAAGGGGGATTGGCGCAGGGTCAGCATGATGTGTCCTCGGTTTGATGATTGATGGGGGTGAGAACGCTTCACCCGTGATGTCACTGTGCCCCGAGTGTTTGGGGCCTCCGAGGGGAGAACCGGCCCGTCCGGTACGGCGCTCACGCATCAGTTCGGGCCCCACCCCAGGCCGGTCGAAAGAACCGTCCGATCCGCCTCAGATCCACCACCAGCGGCTGAAGGCGGCCGCCTGGCCGCAGCCCCGGCCCTCCTCGTCGCGCAGGGTCCAGAGGCGGGCGTTGTCGATCACGAAGCGGCGCCCGTGGCTGTTGATGCGCACCCCGGTGTAGCCGCGGATCGCCTCCAGCTGGAGGGCGCTCTCCAGGAGCCGTTGGCGGGCGCTGCGCTCCTGGGGCTCCGCCGTCAGCCGCGAGGGCAGCCCCACCATCGCGGCCCAGGGGCGACGCCACAGGCGCAGGGCCGCCCCATTGGCGTAGATCAGCTGGGGATCGCGGCCGCCGCCGTGGGCCAGCACCACCTCCGCGCCGGCGAACAGTTCCTGGGCCGCCAGCCGCCGGGAGCGGCCGGGTCCGTCGCCCGCCAGCAGCGGTCGCCCGAAGGCGCGCAAGTGGGAGTCGAGCAGCAGGGCGGTGAGTCCCAGGCACTCCGGCGTCAGCCAGGGGGCCTCAGCCACCCCCCATGGCCTGTGCCATCGCCTGCTGGCCCAGCAGGGTTCCCTGCTGCCGCAGCCGCTCGAGGAACAGCTGGTTGGCCTCGGGGAAGCGGGGTTCGGCGGCCAGGGGCAGATCGCCCGCCTCGTCGAGCCCGGTGTCGCCCTCCAGGGCCGGGGTGACCACCACCAGATCGGGATCGAGGGGGCGTCGTAGCGCCACCAGCGCCCGGGATCGGTGATAGCCGGGTGGGGCGGATGGGGGGCGGCCGGGGCGGTGGCCTTGGCGCTCAGCAGCTGGCGGCGTTGCTCCGCCAGGTTCGCGAGCAGCTGGTTGCGGCTGCGGCCCCGCAACTGGAACAGCACGAAGGGGTCTTCGCTGAAGCGGTCCCCCATCAGGTAGTAGACGGCGCTGGTGTGCTTGCAGGGGTTGGCCTTGTCGGGACAGGTGCATTCGCTGCGCACCTCCTGCAACTTGAACGGAAACAGCCGGCGGCCGCTGGCGGCGAAGGCGCGCTCGATGTCGGCGGGCATGATTCCCGCCAGCAGCTGCGCCGACCAGCGGGCCTTCTGCCCCAGGGCTTCGAGCACGTAGCCCCAGTCTTCGTCGCTGAGGGTGTCGAGCCAGAGCTTCCACCTTGTAGGGCTCCTCTTCGGTGCCCTGCACCCTGGCGTGCACGCGGCGCCCCTCGAAGCGGATCGAGAGCACGTTGCCGGAACGGGCGTAGGTCCAGGCGCGCTCCAGCCGTTTCTTGTAGCGGTAGGAGTTGATCAGCTCCATCCACTGCTCCACCCACCAGGGCTGCTGCCCGAGGCCTTCGTCGCCCAGGGTGGTGGTGAGGCTGGCGGGGGTGACCGTCATGGTTCGGGCCGCTTGGGTCGGGTCGTGCTGGCCATGGCCGTGCTGGGCCAAGTATGCAGGCCCGGTGGGCGATCGCCCTAGCCGGGCCTTCGCTACTGGAGAGTGGGGCCGGGAGCTGAGCCGGCTCCTCGACTCCCTGGACTCCTGATCTAGATGCTGGCCCAGGCCCCCCTCGACTTCCTGCCCCAGCGGCTGTTGCCCTGGCTGCCGCAGCTGATGCGGCCAGTGCTGCCGTTGCTGCTGCGCCTGCAGGCGGGCCTGGTGGGGGTGGAGGCCGATCACCTGGAGCGCCTGGTGGCGGCGATCGGGCGCTTTCAGCGGGGTGAGGCGCGACTGTTGGTCGCTTTTCGCCATCCCCAGACCAGCGATCCCTTCTGCTACTCCGCCCTGCTCTGGGATCTGCTGCCCCGTTCAGCGCGGGCCCAGGGCCAGCCCCTGCGGACGTTCGTCCATTCCCATTTCCTCTACGACCGCGGCATTCCCCTGTGGGCCGGCTCCACCGTGGCCTGGTTGTTCACCCGTCTGGGGGTAGCTCGATCCAGCGGGGCAAGCTCGATCTCAAGGGCCTGCGGGCCGCTCGGCAGTTGATGCTCGACGGGGAGTATCCGCTGGCGGCGGCGCCGGAGGGGGCCACCAATGGCCTCAGCGACGTGCTCAGCCCCCTGGAGCCGGGTGTGGCCCAGATCGCCTTCTGGGCGGTCGAAGACCTGGCCCAGGCCGGGCGCACCGAGGCGGTGGAGCTGGTGCCGCTTGGCATTCGTTACCACTACGTCGAGCCGATCGGCCCCGCCGCGGATCGGGTGCTCTCAGGCCTGGAGCGGGCCTGCGGACTGCCCGTTCCGCCCCCGGGTCCAGCCGCTGCTTCAGCCCCTGGCGTGGCCGGCGCTGAGGAGGCCCAGCTGGCTGCCCTTTACCCGCGGCTGGCGGCCGTGGCCGATTGGCTGTTGCAGCGCCTGGAGCGCTTCTACCGGCAGGCCCACCGGGCTCTCCTGGAGGGCGAGGGGCCGATCACGCCCGAGAACCGGGGCGAGCGGCTGCGGCACTTGCTGGAGGCGGCACTGGCGGTGAGCGAGACCCAGCTCGGTCTGATCGCGAAGGGCAGCCTCAACGACCGCTGCCGACGCATCGAGCAGGCGGGCTGGGACTGCATCTACCGCCCCGAAACCCGCGACCGCCAGGCTCTTTCAGCCGTGGAGCTGGGGCTGGCGGACCGCCTCGCCACCGATGCCGAGCGCGCCCTCTGGCACATGCGGCTGGTGGAGTCGTTCGTGGCCGTCAGCGGCACCCATGTGCGCGAGAAACCCTGCGCCGACCGCTTCGGCGAAACCCTGCAGATTCTCTTCTCGTTGGTGCACCGGCTCACAGGAGATGGAGCCATGCTGAAGGTGCCTCGGCTGGGGCTGCGCCGGGCCCAGATCAGCGTGGGTGAACCGATCGATGTGAGCGCGCGCCGGGACGCCTACCGGGCCGGGCGCCAGGGGCTGTGGCGTCCCTCACCCAGGATCTTTCGGTTGCTCTGCAGGGCCTGATGGAGCCGTGATCGGCCGGAGGCCGGAGCCGGTGGTGCGCTTCGCCACCGCTGCAGATGCCCCTGGGGTGACGGCCCTGGTGGGAGCGTTGCTGATGGAGATCATGGCGGAGATTGACGAGCCCGCGTTTCGGGTCGATCCCGCTGCCATCGAGCGGCGCCTGCGGGAGGCCCTGGCGGCGGATCGCTACCGGGTGCTACTGGCAGAGACGGCTCCAGGTGACCTGATTGGTTTTCTGGCGCTGCTGGAGGGGTTCGCTCTTTACACGGAGGGCGCGTTCGGCCTCATCCCTGAGTTCTATGTGGCACCGGGCCACCGCGGCGCTGGTGTGGGCCTGGGGTTGCTGGCGGCGGCCGTCGCCCATGGCCGCTCCCGGGGCTGGAGCCGTCTGGAGGTGACCACCCCGCCGCTGCCGGCGTTCGAGCGCACCCTGGCCTTCTACGAGCGGGAAGGGTTCAGCGTCAGTGGCGGTCTGAAGCTGAAACTGGAGCTTTGAATCCGCCTGGTGGTGTTGGCCAGCGCCCCTAGATTTCTGCCCCAAGACCGCCGCAGCGGAGCGCACCACCTATGGGCACCGGACGACTCGAGGCCTTCAGCGATGGCGTGCTTGCCATCATCATCACGATCATGGTGCTGGAGCTCAAAAGCCCGGCCGGCGAAGGTTTCCAAGGCCTCCTCACTCTGACGCCAGTGTTTCTGAGCTATCTGCTCAGCTTCATCTACATCGGCATCTATTGGAGCAATCACCACCACATGCTCCACGCCTGCAGTCGCGTCAGCGGCGGGGTGCTCTGGGCGAACCTGCACCTGCTGTTCTGGCTGTCATTGTTTCCCTTCGTCACCCGCTGGATCGGCGAGAACCATTACGCCCCAGTACCGACGGCCGTCTATGGCCTCAACCTGCTGCTGGCCGGTTTCGCCTACTGGGTCCTGCAGCAGACGATCATCGCTGCCGAAGGCTCGAATTCGTTGCTGCGTCGTGCCGTCGGCCGTGACACCAAGGGCCGGGCTTCGCTGCTGCTCTATGCCTTCGGCGCGGCCATGGCCTTCCTCTTTCCCTGGCTGTCCCAGACGATCTATGTACTGGTGGCCCTCATCTGGATCGTCCCCGACCGCCGCATCGAGCAGGCACTGGTGGCGGCGCCTACGACTCCTCCAGGGCCACCAGATCCCTGAGCTGGCCAGGGTCGAGGCCCCCAGCCACTCCTCGCCGCTGCCGATGATGTCTTCGGCGAGCTTGGCCTTCTCGCGGATCATGCGGTCGATCTTTTCTTCCACTGAGCCGCTGGTGATGAACTTGTGCACCAGCACCCGGTTGATCTGGCCGATGCGGTAGGCCCGGTCGGTGGCCTGGTTCTCCACCGCCGGGTTCCACCAGCGGTCGATGTGGAACACATGGCTGGCCCGGGTGAGGTTGAGGCCCACACCACCCGCCTTGAGCGAGAGCAGGAAAAGCTGGGGGCCGCGCGGATCCTCCTGGAAGCGATCCACCATCGCCTGGCGTTCGGCCTTGCTGGTGTTGCCGTAGAGGAAGGGCACCTCCTGGTGGAAGCGCTTCTGGAGATGGGTCTGCAACAGCAGCCCCCATTCGGCGAACTGGGTGAACAGCAGCGCCCGATCACCGGCTTCGATCACCTCCTCGACGATCTCATCGAGCCGCTGCAACTTGGCGGAGCGGGCGGCGAACCCTTCGCCGACGGTTGCTTCCTTGAGCGCCAGCGCCGGGTGGTTGCAGATCTGCTTGAGCTTGGTGAGCAGGGCCAGCACCTGGCCGTGCTTCTGGCCCAGGGGGCGCGGGCGATCGCGTCAAGGGTCTCATCGACGGTCTTGCGGTAGAGCTTCACCTGCTCAGGGCTCAGGCCCACCCACTCGTTGAGCTCCACCTTCTCGGGCAGGTCGTTGATGATCGATTTGTCGGTCTTGAGGCGCCGCAGGATGAACGGACCCACCCGGGCCTTGAGGTCTTTCAGCGAGCTCATGTCGCCGTAGCGCTCGATCGGCAACCGGTAGCGCTGGCGGAAGAATCCCTCCTCCCCCAGCACCTTGGGGTTGAGGAAATCCATCAGCGCCCACAGCTCGCTCACCCGGTTCTCCACCGGGGTGCCGGTGAGGGCAATGCGGAAGCGGCTGTGCTTGGCGGAGCGGGCCAGCTCCCGGGCGGCCTGGCTCTGCTTGGCGCTGGGGTTCTTGATCGCCTGGGCCTCGTCGATCACCACCCCCTGCCAGTCGGCGCCGCCGAGCAGGTCGATGTCCCGCTGCAGCAGCCCGTAGCTGGTGAGCATGAGATCGACGCCGTCGAGTGCCTTTTTCAGGGCGGCAGAGTTGGCGGCCCGGCGGGGCCCGTAGTGCTCCAGCACCCGCAGCTCGGGGGTGAACCCGGCCGCTTCCCGCTTCCAGTTGGTGAGCACCGAGGTGGGGGCCACCAGCAGCACCGGGCGCTTGAGTTCGTTCTCCGCCTTGAGGTGTTGCAGGAAGGCCAGCAGCTGGATCGTCTTGCCCAGGCCCATGTCGTCCGCCAGGCAGGCCCCCTGGTCGAAGCGGTGCAGGAAGGCCAGCCAGCCCAGGCCCCGTTCCTGGTAGGGCCGCAGCTGGCCGGAGAAACCCTCGGGGGCCGGCAGGGGGTCGGGGGCCTTCTGCTGGTGGTATTGCTCCAGCACCGCCTGCAGCCTGGGCCCCGCCGTGAACCGGTGCACCGGCAACCGCTGCAGGGTTTCCCCCTCGTTGCCCGTGAGCCGCAGGGCGTCATCGAGGCTGAGGGCGGGATCGAGGGCGCAGAACTTTTCGGCGTTGCGCAGATCGCCAGGGCGCAGCTCAATCCAGGCCCCCTTGTGCTGCACCAGCGGGCTGCGCTTGCCCGCCAGCCGCTCCAGATCCTTGAGGGTCAAGGTGACCCCGCCGATCATCAGCTCCCAGCTCCACTCCAGGGTCTCGCCGAGGCTGAAACCTCTGGATCGGGCCGGGAGTTCGGCCTGAATCGCCAAGCCCAGCCGGCTGGCCAGGCCGCCACTGAGGCTGGGGGCAGCAGCACCCCCACGCCCACGTCCCGGAGTTTGGAGGTGATGGTTCGCACCAGCACGAAGGCCTCGGCCGGCGTCAGCTGCATGCCCTCGGGGGCGGAGGAATCCAGCCCCCTGCCGATCGGCTCGAACACCTGCAGGGCGCGGCCCATCCCCTCCAGCAGCACCTCGCCGGGCTGCTCCACTTCGATCTCTCCGAGCATCAGCTGGCGCTCGGTGGTGGCCCAGACCACCGCCGCGCTCACCCGCAGGGCGGGATCCGCCTCCGCCTGCAGGCTGAAGCGCAGGTCCCAGAGATCCTGGCCCTCCTCCGGGGTGGAGAGCTCCAGGCAGGCCCGGGCCGGGGCCACCCGCCCCGCCACCGCTTCGCGCCAGTGGTGGGTGGCCACCTCCAGCCGCTCGGCGTCCTCGACGCCCAGGTTCAGCTTGCCCGTGCCGGGCCCCAGGGCCTGTTGCCAGGCTGCCAGCAGCGGATCGAGGTCGGTGCTGTCGGGGCGGAAGCCCGCCCGCAGCTGGCCATCGACCAGATCGTTAAGCAGGTTGACCACCACCAGGCGGCTGGAGCCGGGCCGCCGGCAGGCCATCTCGGCCACCGGCGGCAGCCCCAGCGGGGTGGCCACCCCCGAGGCCGCCATGGCCACCTGGGGCAGGCGCGCCGCCAGGTCTTCGAGGCGGCGGCGGTCGTCTTCGCGGTTGAGCAGGGGGCGCCAGCGGGCCACTCGCCCATCGCCGCTGCTCTCCACCTGGGGCAGCCAGCGGCCGCGGGCGATCAGGCTCAACACCCAGCGCTGCAGGTGGCTCCACCAGCGCAGTTCATCCGCCAGGCCGAGCTCATCGCCGGAGAGGGGGAGCTGGCCCAGCCAGGCCCCGGCCGCAGCCGGCTCCAGCCACAGCCCTTCCAGTTGCCAGGGCCACCACTCCACGGTTTTGGGGATCGGTTCGCCCGCCTGCAGGGGCAGGCCGCTCCAGGCGGCCCCTTCGCTGGCCTTCTTGCCTCGGGCGCTCTGGCTGCGGCTGGGCAGGGTGAGGGTGGCCACGGTCGGGCGGAAGGCCTCCGACCAGAGCTCGTGCTCCTCCAGCCAGGCCCCGAGCTCGTCCTGGTCCAGGCTCAGGGGGTGAACCGGCACCTTCGCGCCGGGCGTGACCGGCGCCGCCACCCGCCAGGTGTCGGCCCAGAGCAACAGGCCGGGTCGGCCGGCGGTGTGGGACCGGAGCCAGGTGGCGTGCAGCAGGCTCATGGGTACGGGATACGTCCGCGCCGGGGGTCATGGCCGCAGGACGCTCAAGGAGCGTTGGCCGGCGTGCAGCACCAGGGCGGCACCGATCAACGGCAGCCAGGCGCGCAGCAGCGCCATCATCAACCCTGGCAGGACCTCCGCCGCTGGGCCATTCCATTCCAGGGGCAAGGCCAGGCTGTGGATGCCGCACACCGCCCCCACCAGGCCCGCCAGCAGGGCCCAGCCAAGCGATCGCAGCCGCAGGCGCGCGCGGGCCTCAGGGGAGCGGGGGCTCAAGCAAGGGGGCTCAACCAGGGGACGGTGGCGGGGCGCTGGACCTGTGCTGGGCGATCATGCCCGTTCCAGGGTGTTGTTTGCACGTTCGAGGCCATGGCTGTTGCGCTCTCCCCGATCGCCCTGCCCCTGAGCGGCCCCAGCCCCGCCTCGGCGCGGAGATCCGCGAGGCGTTCCTGAGCTTCTTCGAGAGCCGGGGCCACCGGCGGCTGGCCAGTGCCTCCCTGGTGCCGGAGGACCCCACCGTGCTGCTCACCATCGCCGGCATGCTGCCGTTCAAGCCGGTGTTCCTGGGCCAGGCCCCGAGGCCGGCGCCCCGGGCCACCAGCGCCCAGAAGTGCATCCGCACCAACGACATCGAGAACGTGGGCCGCACGGCGCGGCACCACACCTACTTCGAGATGCTGGGCAACTTCTCCTTCGGCGACTACTTCAAGGAGCAGGCGATCCGCTGGGCCTGGGAGCTGTCCACCGAGGTCTTCGGCCTCTCGCCGAACCATCTGGTGGTGAGCGTCTTCCGCGACGACGACGAGGCCGCGGCGATCTGGCGCGACGTCGTGGGCGTGAACCCCAGGCGCATCATCCGCATGGATGAGGCCGACAACTTCTGGGCCTCGGGCCCCACGGGCCCCTGCGGCCCCTGCTCGGAGCTCTACTACGACTTCAAGCCCGAGCTCGGTGATGAAGGCCTCGACCTGGAAGACGATTCCCGCTTCATCGAGTTCTACAACCTGGTGTTCATGGAGTCCAACCGCGATGCGGACGGACAGCTCACCCCCTGGCCCAGCGCAGCATCGACACCGGTCTGGGGCTTGAGCGCATGGCCCAGATCCTGCAGCAGGTGCCCAACAACTACGAAACCGACCTGATCTATCCCCTGATCGAGCGGGCGGCGGACCTGGCGGGTGTCGACTACCACCGCCTGGAGGAGAAAGCCAAAACCTCCCTGAAGGTGATCGGCGACCACAGCCGCGCCATCACCCAACTGATCGGCGATGGAGTGAGTGCCTCCAATCTCGGCCGCGGCTACATCCTGCGGCGGCTGCTGCGGCGGGTGGTGCGCCACGGACGGCTCCTGGGCATCGACAAGCCGTTTCTTACCTCGATGGGCGAGGCCGCGATCGCGGTGATGGCGGCGTCTTATCCGCAGCTGATCGAGCGCCGCGAGGCGATCCTGGCGGAACTGGCCCGCGAGGAGGCCCGCTTCCTCGAAACCCTGGAGCGGGGCGAGAAGCTGCTGGCCGAGGTGCTGGCGGCCCAGCCGCAGCAGATCAGCGGCGAGCAGGCCTTCGAGCTCTACGACACCTACGGCTTCCCCTGGAGCTCACCGAGGAGATCGCCGAGGAGCATGGGCTCAGGGTGGATCTGGCGGGGTTCCAGGCCGCCATGGAGGCCCAGCGCCAGCGCGCCAAGGCGGCGGCGGTGAGCCTCGATCTCACGCTTCAGGGCGCGATCGAGCAGGTGGCCGGCGAACTGGAGGCCACGGCCTTCAAGGGCTACGAGGCCCTGGAGCACCCCAGCTGCGTGCTGGCCCTGGTGGTGAATGGCGCGCCGGCCGAACGCGCCGTTGCCGGTGATGCGGTGCAGTTGGTGCTCGATTCCACCCCTTTTACGGCGAGGGGGCGGCCAGGTGGGGGACCGGGGCACGCTGAGCGCCGGGGAGACCGAAGCGGGAGCCGATGGCGACCAGTCGAGCGATCTGTTCGTGCGCATCGATGGGGTCAGCCGTAATCGCAGCGTGTTCGTGCACAGCGGCCGGATCGAGCGCGGCCAGCTGGCGATTGGTGATCTGGTGATGGCCCGGGTGGACCGCGGCTGCCGCCGCCGCGCCCAGGCCAACCACACCGCCACGCACCTGTTGCAGGCGGCCCTCAAGCAGGTGGTGGATCCCTCCATCGCCCAGGCGGGCTCCCTGGTGGATTTCGATCGCCTGCGCTTCGACTTCCACAGCCCCCGGGCGGTCACGGCCGCGGAGCTGGAGCGGATTGAGGCGCTGATCAACGGCTGGATCGCCGATGCCCACCACCTCCAGGTGCGGGAGATGGGAATCGAGCAGGCCAGGGCCGCCGGCGCCGTGGCGATGTTCGGTGAGAAGTACGCCGATGTGGTGCGCGTCGTCGACGTGCCCGGGGTGTCGATGGAGCTCTGCGGCGGCACCCACGTGGCCAATACCGCCGAGATCGGTCTGTTCAAGATCATCGCCGAAACCGGTGTGGCCGCCGGCATCCGCCGCATCGAGGCGGTGGCAGGCCCGGCGGTGCTCGCCTACCTCAACGAGCGCGACGCGGTGGTGCGCCAGCTGGGGGAGCGCTTCAAGGTGCAACCGGGCGAGATCGTCGAGCGCGTGGCGGCGCTGGCCGACGAGCTCAAGGCCAGCGGCAAGGCCCTGGCGGCGGCCCGCACCGAGCTGGCCCTGGCCCGCTCCACGGAGCTGGCGGCAGGCGCCGAGACGATCGGGGCTTTCCAGCTGCTGGTGGCCCGCCTCGATGGGGTGGAAGCCGCCGGCCTGCAGAGCGCGGCCCAGCGGCTGCAGGAGCGCCTCGGCGAGGGGGCGGCGGTGGTGCTGGCGGGGGTTCCCGACGCGACGATCACCGACAAGCTCTCCCTGGTGGCGGCCTTCGGCCCGGCGGTGGTGGCGGCGGGCCCCAAGGCGGGCGCGTTCATCGGCGCCATCGCCCGGCTGGTGGGCGGCGGCGGCGGCGGCCGCCCCAATCTGGCCACGGCCGGCGGCAAGGAGGTGGCTGGCCTCGATGGCGCTTTGGAGACGGCCCGCGCTCAGCTGATCGAGGCGCTCTCGCTATGAGGCGGGGCGGCCGGGATCCCCAATGGGTGGTAGCGATCGCTACAGAGGTGGTCCCCGTTAGGCAGTGGGATCGCCGGGTGATTGATGAGCGAGTGCCTCTCGGCGATGGTTGCCATTTCACAGGTCAACGCGATTCAGGGCCTCATCGATGAACTTCATCAACGCTATTCATCGTTGAATGATGGTGCGCCGGCTGATTACATTCCTGAGCTAGCCAAGGCCGATCCCAACGATTTCGGCATCGTCATCGCCACCGTCGATGGACGGCTTTATCAGGCTGGCGATGTCAGCAAGCCATTCACGATTCAGTCGATCTCCAAGCCCTTCGTGTATGGCCTGGCCCTGGGCCTGCTCACGCCTGAGCACATGGTGGCCAAGGTGGGGGTGGAGCCTTCGGGCGAGGCCTTCAACGCCATCAGCCTGGATCCGGCGTCTGGGCGGCCGCGCAACCCGATGATCAACGCCGGGGCCATTGCCACCACCGCCCAGATCGCTTCCCACGATCCTGAGCACGGCGAAGCCACCGTTCTCGATTTCTTCGCCCAGCTGGCGGGCCGCCGTCTGGGCGTGGATGAGGCGGTGTTTCGCTCGGAGCGGGAAACGGGCCACCGCAACCGCTCGATCGGCCATCTGCTGCGCAATTTCGAGATCATCGAAACAGATCCGGAGCCCTCGCTGGATCTCTATTTCCGGCAGTGCTCGATTCAGGTCACCTGCCGGGATCTGGCGATCATGGCGGCCACCCTTGCCTGCCAGGGCCGCAACCCCTTCACCGGTGCCAGGCCCCTCAGCTCGGACATCACCAAGCGGGTGCTGGCGCTGATGGCCAGCTGCGGCACCTACGACTTTGCCGGCCAGTGGCTCCACGACGTGGGCATGCCGGCCAAGAGCGGAGTGGGTGGCGGGATCCTGGCGGTGGTGCCCGGCCGCCTCGGCATCGCTGTCTATTCCCCGCCCCTCGACAGCCTCGGCAACAGCGTGCGCGGCATCGCCGTCTGCTCGGAGCTCTCCGAGCGCCTCGGCCTGAGCCTGTTCAACCAGTACCCCCAGAGCTCCTCCACCGTCCGCCGCTCCTACACCGCCGCCCTGCGTCAATCCCGCCGTTGGCGTTCCTCCGCCGACCGGGAGGCCCTGCGTGCCTCCGGCCACCGCATCCGCATCGTGCATGTCCAGGGGATCCTCGATTTCGCCGCCCTGGAACGATTGGTGGCGGAACTGGCGGCGAGCCTGGCTGAGGCGAAGGTGTTGGTCCTTGATCTGGCCCATGTGGTCGAGCTTCCGGCGGAGTCGGCGGGCCTGCTGGCCCAGCAGTTGACCCTGTTGCGTGACCGGGGCCTGGCGATCCTGTTGTCGCGCTCCGCCCATCTCGATCTCGAGGGGGTGCGCCTGGCCCTGGGCCTGGAGGCGGAGACCCTCTTCTGCGTTGATCTCGACCAGTCGATTGAGCGGGCTGAGAACCTCTACCTCGACATCTGGAACGGAGACCCTGACCAGGGGGCTTCCAGCGCCAAGGACGAAGCGTCCCTGGGCTTTCTCGCCCACCTCGATCCCGACTACCGCCAGCGGGTGGCGGCCTGTCTGCGGCGACGGGATTTTGCAGCCGGCGATCAGGTGATTCGCCGTGGTGATCCCGGAGATGAACTGTTTCTGGTGCGGGAGGGCCGCTTCACCGCCACGATCCAACTCACGGATGGCTACGGCCGGGCGCTGGAATCACGGCTGGCCACCTTCGGGCCGGAGATGTGCTTTGGGGAGATCGCCTTCCTCTCCGGTCAGCGGCGCAGCGCCAGCATTCACTGCGACCAGGCCGGCAGCTGCCTGGTGCTCAGCCGCGCTGATTTCGATCAGCTCCGCCGCAGTGACCCCGAGGCGATGAACGAACTGTTGCTGGCCCTGATCCGCGACGTCGGTCAGAAGCTTTCGCTCACCAGCCATCAGCTCACGCAGATGGAGCACCTCTGATCTTTTGCCTGCGCGCGGTGAGGATCCGTGTCGGGGCTTGGTTGGAAGGAACCACGCTCCATAGGGTGGACCTCTCCGTGCCCCATGCCGCAGACAGCCATGGCCATCCAACTGATCTCATCGAAACGCCTCTGGGTCTCCGGCCTGGCGGCCCTCGCTGTTCTGCTCAGCGCCACAGCCGCCTTCGCCACCCCGGCCGGCACCCTGCTCAAGGGCCTCAAGTTGCCGGGCGGGCTCACCACGCTGTTCGCGGCCAATGCCGTGGGTCAGACCAGCCTCAACGGCCAGCTGGGCGGCACTCCAGAATCACTCCTGGTGAAGGCCAAGGCCTTGCTCAGTGTTCAGGGCTACAAGGAACGCACCATCAACACCGTGGTCGGGCCGTGGGGGTTCAACCTGGTGCTCGATCCCCCGGCCGGCACCACCGTGGATGGCACCCCGTCCGGCAAGACGGCGGCCCTGGTGCTGCAGTCCACTGCTCTGGGCCCCGGCAAGCTCAACCTCAACGTGCGTTTCGAAGCCCTGTAGGCCGCCAGCCATAGCGTGGGAAGCGGTTGCCCCCTGCCGATGCCCCGCCCCCGTAACGCTCCTCTCCTGGTTGGCTCGCTGACGGGCCTGCTGGCGCTGCCAACACTGATCGCCCTGGCGCCGGCTGCGGCCCGCGCCGAGGGCCAGGTGCAGCTGCGCTGCGACGGCACCTTGGTGGAGGCGCGGGGCTCGGCCGAAGGCAAGCGCCCCACCCAGCGCCTGCGCGTTTCCCTGGGGATCGAGGCCGAGGGCCTCAACGCCGATGCTGCCCTCGGTTTGCTGCAGGAGCGCCTGGCGGCCGTGCGCCAGGGCCTGCAGCGCCTGGGGGTGCAGGAATTGGAGGTCACCTCCCCCAACACCTGGGATCGCCCTTCTGCGCCGCGCATGCCCGCCCAGGTGACGGCGAACGTGCAGGTGAGCGGTCGCTTGGCCCCCGACAACCTGCAGGCGCTGATCCGTGGGGTGGGGGCACTGCCGGGGGTGCGCTTGGCACCGGTGGCCGCCGAGGCCGATCCCCGTGGTGATGCCGCCAGCCGCGGCGTGTTGCTGCGGGCGGCCTACCAGGACGCCCTGACCCAGGCGCGGGAGTTGGCGGCCGCCATCGGCCTGGCCCGGCTCACACCGTTGGAGGTGCAGGTGGAGGGTGGGTTTCGGCCGGTGATGATGAAGGCCATGGCCGCCGACAGCGCCGCCCCCTTTGACCCAGCCGAATTGCCCAAGCCCACTGAGCGCACCAGCCTCCTGGCCCGTTTCTGCGCTCGCTGAGGCCTCAGCGGGTAGGCAAGTCAGCCGAGCAGCGAACTGAACAGCTCACGCATGCGCTCGAACAGCTGCTTGTCATGGAGGGGTGTCGCTTCGTTTTCGAGGCGTTCGAGCTGGGCCCGGCGGGCATTCACCAGGCCCGCCAGCTCCTCCAGCAGGGCGGTGTCGTCGGCCAGTAAGGGCTGCAGCGCTGCACGACTCACCTCCAGCAGCAGGCATTCCTCGAGGGTGCGCACGGTGGCACTGCGGGGGGCATCGAGGCAGAGGGTCATCTCCCCGAAGATCTCCCCCGCTCCGAGCCGGGCGACGGAGGTGGGGCTGCCGTCGGCGTTTGCTTTGAGCACTTCCACCTGGCCTTGCACCAGTTGATACAGCGAGTCCCCGGCATCGCCCTCGCGCACGATCGTTTCGCCGGGACCAAAGCGCCGCGTCAGGCTCAGGGAGGCCAGGGTGCTCAGCTGCTCTTCCCCCAGAAGCGCGAACAGGTGGTTGGAGCGCAGCAACCGCTGCCGCTGCTCCAGCGATGTGAGCGAGGGATCCGCGTCGGCGCTCGCCTGACGCTTGCGGCGCAATTCGCGCACCGGATAGGGAATGCTGTGGCCTGCCCGCTGGAGTGCGAACCAGAACTGTTCCAGCAGTTCACTGCGGATCTGGAGGCGGCTGGCTTCTCCTGCACCGAGGTGCCACACCATCAGCTCGTAGGTGATCGCGCTCTCGGCGTAGGCCCCCACCCAGACCCGCGATTCCTCACTGCTGAGCACGCGGGGGTGCTGGCGGACCACCTGCAGAAGCAGCTGCCGGGCCTGGGCGGGAGACAGGGCGTAATCGAGGCCGAGGCTGAAGCGGTTGCCCACCGGATCGTTCGGACCGAATCGCTTCAGCACATCTGAGGCCACCTTGCTGTTGGGGAGCACTTGCAGGGACCCGTCCATGCCCTTGACGATCGTGTTCATCAGGGTGAGTGAAACCACGAAGCCCTTGAACCCGTCCACCTCGATCCAGTCGCCTTCACGAAAGGGATTGTCGATCTGAAGAGTGATGCCCGCGAACAGGTCTTTGAGGGTTTCCTGGGCCGCGAGGCCGATCACGGCGGTGAGCACCGCTGAGGTGGTCACCAGTCCCACCAGGTTGATGCGGGCCTGTTGTTGCAGCACCACCACCGTGAGCGCTGCCCCCACGGCCAGGATGCCCAGATCGCGAAGGATCTTGGGAGGTTTGGCCCACAGGCCCAGGGCCGCGGGCAGTTCCAGGAACGCCCACTCCCCCAGGCTGATCAGGGCGTAGCTGATCAGCAGTACGGACGAGGTGCTCCACCAGGGGCGGAGGGCCTCCGGCAGCCAGACCAACGGCAGGCTGCTGCTCAGGAACCAGGCCAAGATCGCCGCCAGGGGCAGACGGGTGGGGGGAGGCGAGGCCTCGCGGATGGCGACGGCTGAGGACCCGCAGCAGGATCAGGCTGGCGGTGAGACCGAGGGCCAGCAGCAGCCGTTGCAGCACGTCCATGGCGGCTCAGGTCATGGCGGGGCATCCTGGACGGGCCGGGCGGCCCAAGCCATGTTTCCAGACCCCTCCCATCACCCGCATGCGCTGGACCTGTTCCTGATGCTGGCCATGGGGCATTTCGTGGGGGACTTCGCTCTGCAGAGCGACCGGATGGCCACAGAAAAGTGTCCGGGCCATGATGTCACGCTTCCTTGGTACTGGTGGCTGGGCTCCCATGCCGCCATCCATGGCTTCCTGGTGGGTGCGATCACCGGCGTGCCCCTGCTGGGGTTGGCGGAATGGGTGGCCCACGCCCTCACCGACTTCGGCAAGTGCCGGCATCTCTACCGCCTGCCGGGTGATCAGGCCATCCACCTGACCACCAAGCTTTTTGGACCTGGCTGGTGGTGCGATCCTGAGCGGGTGGATTCAACGACCTTCATCCGATCCAGCGATGGCCCTCTTTGATCGCAAACCCGCCCGCCGCTGGCTCCATGTCCTGCTCCTGGCGGCGGTGAGCCTTGAGGCCAGCGCTGCCCTGGCCCAGCCGAACCTGCGCAGTACGTTTCCCGGCCGTCGCATCGGTGGCGGCACCCGCGGTGAGTGCGCCGCACGGGTGCTGGCCCACCTGGTGCCCAGCGACAGCGTCTTCGCCCCCGGCCCCGCCCTGACAGTGGCTCTGCTCGAGGGACCCACGGCCAACCCCCGGCCCCTGCAGGTTCAGTTCCGGCCCCAGGGCCCTGGCGGCACGGCCGCCGGCCCCGCCGTGAAACGGGAGCTGCCGGCTGCTCCGGCGGGGATCACCCTGCTCAAGCTGGCCAGCTTCAAGGGTTCCCAGGTCTGGGAATCCACCTTCCGCTGCGATGACGGCGCTCCGCCCGCCACCAACGATCCGCTCAGCTTCGTCGAAACGGTCTCACCACCAGCCCTGAGCCTGCTCGTCACCGAAGGCTCGGCCGACGACCGCAGCATCCAGGCGGCGTTGCAGAAGCTCAAGGGCCTCTGCGGTTCCCAGTTGTCCAAGGCTCAGCTGGCCCAATCCTTCGGCCTCGAAGATGTCATCGGGGCGGATTGGCCGGCGACGCTGCCGGTGCGCTGCCCCTGAGCTCCCAGACGTCGAGGGGTTCCGTTCGGCCCTTCACCTGCAGGCTGCCCCAGGGTTCCCAATTCATCGTGTTGGCGCCGTTCTGAAGCACCAGATCGCGCGTCACCGAGGAAACCAGCACCCGGCAGAGGCCGTTCTGACGCGCTTTCTCGGAGCTTTCCAGCCGTGAGGCGCAGTTGACCGTGTCACCGATGATCGCGTATTCCAGCCGCTCGCTGCTTCCCATCGAGCCCGCCAGCACAGCGCCGGAATGAATCCCGATGCGCATGCGCATCGGCGGCTCGCCGTCGGCGGCCAGGTCGCGGTTGAGTTGCTCCAGGCCGTGCTGGATCGCCAGGGCGGCGTCGATCGCTTCGCTCGCGTCGGCCACCTCCCCCTTGCCCAACGGTGCCCCGAACACCGCCAGGAACCCATCGCCGGTGAACTTGTTGACCATGCCGCCGCGCTCGGTGATGGCGGGGACGCAGAGGGCCATGCCGCGGTTCAGCCAGGCCAGCAGATCCGCCGGTTTGAGGCGCTCGGAAAGGGTGGTGAAATCGCAGGTGTCGGAGAAGATCACGGTGACCGCCAGCAGGCGCCCCTCAAAGCGCCCGTCGCTGAGCAGTTCATCCCGTTGCTCCCAGAGCTGCTGGGCCACCGCCGGTGAGGTGGTCTGGCCGAGCAGCCGTTGGATCTGCTGGCGCTGTTGCTGGCTGGCGGCCCCGCGGCGCAACCAGGCCGCCCCCGCCATCAGCGTCAGGCCCGCCAGGGGCAGGGTGGTTTGCAGCCACACCCCGTTCAGCAGCAGGGCTACCGCGCCGCCCAGGCCCAGCAGCAGCACCGCCGTCACGGCGAGGATGCTGCGCCGCAGGGTGGCGAAGCTTTCCCCCAGGGCTACTCCGAGCCCCAGGCCCAGCACCAGCAGCAGCATGCCGCTCCAGCCCGGCAGGGCCCGCAGCCCAAGGGGTCGCCCGTCGGCGAGCGCCAGCAGGGCGGCGGTGCGGTTGGCATGGAGTTCCACGCCGGGCATCTGCATCTGGCGGGCCGTCAGCACGAAGCGGGTGTAAGGAACGTTGAACAGATCGCGCAGGGAGGGGCGGTGCTGCCGATCAGCACGATCCGCCCGCGGATCTGTGCTTGGGGCACCTGCCGGTTGAGCAGCTGATCGAGGCTCCAGAGGGGAAAACTGCCCGGCCGATGGAACGCCAGCATCTGCTGGTAGCCGGCGGCATCGAGGTTGAAGTATCCGCCTGAATCGCGCTCGAGCCAACCCTCGGCGTTGGGGCTGGTGTCCAGCCGGCTGCGCAGCTCGCCGTTGCCGCGGAACACTTCTACCAGCCGCAGGGGAGGGCCACGGTGGCGGCGTCCTGGCCGGCCACATGGAGCAGGTCCCGGCGTACCACCCCATCGGCGTCCACCACCAGGTCGTTGAAGGCCTGGCGATCGCTCGGGGTGCCCGGGATCGGGCCGATCGATTCGGCCACATTGAAGATCGACACCAACCGCGGGTTGCTGCGTGCCTGGCGGCGCAGGCACTCCTGCTGGGGGCCGACGCCCTTGTTGCGGTAGAGATCGAAGCCGATCGCCCGGGCGCCATCGGCGCTGAGGGTGTCGATCGCCCGGCAGAGCAGCTGGTCATCGATCGGCCAGCCGAAGCGCGAGATGTCTCCTTCGCTGATCCCGATGAGCGTGATCGGTGTGGTGGTACCGGCGGGAGCAGGCCGCAGGTAGGTGATCAGGTCGTAGAGCAGCAGGTTGAGCGATTCACCGATGCCCGTGAAGCGCAGGGCCGCCACCAACAGCGCCGCCGCTCCGTAGGGGGCCGTCAGCAGCAGCGCCCGGCTTAAACGATTGGGTCGCGACGATCGGCCCATGGAGGCCCTCAGAACCGGTATTGCACCTTGCCGTAGAAGCCCTTGCTCAGGGTCCAGTCGGCCCATGGGCCGACGTTGGTGTTGGCGCCGAGCTGATTCACCCAGCCGGCCTCCAACGTCCACTTGTCGCCGGCCAGCCAGCGGGTGAGAACGCCGGTGGAGCCGATGTAGTCGGTGAAGTTGAGGCCCTGCAGCTTGGTGTTGATGCCGCCGTAGCCGAAGAAGGGCACCAGTTGCAAGGCGTTCTTTTTCTTCTGCCAGAAGGTCCAGACCACCTCACTGGTGCCCAGCCAGCCGTTGTCGCCGCTGATCAGCTGACCGGGCAGGCCGCGCAGGCCCACGTCGGAGCCGAGGGTGAACTGCATCGAGGGGGTGAGCGGGTTGAAGGCCACCTGCCCCCCGGCCCGCAGGTTCAGTTGCCAGTTGGGGGCGAAACCCCAGGCCGCTGACACCAGACCCCCCAGGGCCGTGGCCTGGCCCGGGACAACGCCCACCTGGGTCAATTCGTTGATCTGCTTGTCGGGGGTGAGGGCACCGATGCCCTGCAACAGGTAGACGTTGCCACTCCAGCCCACGGAGTTGCTCAGCCCGCTGCCGCTCAGCCCCACCCGCAGGTAGCCCGTGCGCGGGGAGCGCACACTCTCGGGCAGGAAACTGGGCAGGGCCTGGCCCGAGAGGTAGGTGTCGCTGCGGTTGATGCTCAGGCCGGCGAAGGCAGCCCAGCGCTGGGTCAGGGTTTCCTTGAACACCCACTCCAGCTGCCCGAGGCCCTGGAACTGCCGGGTGCTGAAGTCGTTCGCCGGGGCGGGGAGCTCGATCAGGTTGCGGCGGCTGTAGCCGAAGGAGCCCGTGAGGTTGACCTGGTCGCTCAGCGGGTAGGTGTAGCTGGCGGATGTGATCAAGGCCCCCAGGGAGGGGTCGTTGTTGAAGTCGAGTTCGCCGTAGAGCAACAGGATGTCGCCGGGGGCGGCGAGCCCCCCTTCACCAGGGTGGCCACGGCCCGGCCCTCGCCGGAGCCGCTGGAGCCGTCGTTGCGCAGGGAGAGGTCACCTTGGAGGGGCTGGCTGCCCAACTCCACATTCACCGTCAGTACGGCCTGGGTGGGGTCGCTGCCCAGGCGCGAGAGGTTGCTGCGGATGCTCTTGATGCCCGCCTGGCGCTGCAGCAGCCGCAGTTGGCGCTCCACCTCGGCCAGGTTGAGCACCTCGCCCTGGAGCGGCCGCAGCAGCCGGGTCACCCGGCGACTCAGCCAGGCACTCTTGGCGTTGACCCGCACCTCCACGATCTTCCCTTCCACCACCTCCAGGCGGCCGGGCGCCGGGCTGGTTTCGACGAAGACGCGGCTGTTGACGTAGCCATCGGCCACCAACCGGGCGGTGAGGCTGGCGGCGCAGGCCTTCAGACGCTCGGCTGGATCGCTGATCGCCAGGCAGGGCGCGAGGATCTTGCTCAGTTCGGCACTGGAATAGCGCTTGAAACCGCGGATTTCGGGCAGCGCCTGGCGGCTGGTGCTGGGTGCGCCGGGGCCGGTGGGAGTTGGCACGGGGGTGGCCGGGACCTCTGGCTCCACCGGCAGCCCATCAATCTTCGGGGCCGGACGGTCCCGATCGGGTCGTTGCTCGGTGGCGCCCGGCCCCGGCAACCGTACCGGCCCCTGCTGAACTGGTGGGGCCACCAGCTGGGCCAGCAAGGGCAGAGTGAACATGAGAGTCGTGTAAAAGTTTATGAGCAAAACTTATCGGAGATTTGTCTGAATTTCAGCGCGACGGACCCCTTGGTTGATCGTCCCTGCACGACCCAGCGTTCCGTTGCTGGGGCGGTGGCCGCCGGATCGATGCGGGCCAAACGATTCAGGTCATTCTTTGGGCGCTGATTGAAATGGGCGCTTGAACGTCTGTTGCCCGATGACGCCCCGAACATGTCCTCCGCTTAGTGTTTATTTCACCTGGTGTGGGTTTTGAACCCCCGCTTTTTGTTGGCGTCCTTTCCATGGCGACGCGTTCCCGGATGAAGCAATCGCATGGCCAGGGCGTCTCAGTGGCCCTGGGCCTCTCGGCCCTGCTGGCCGCTGTTCCGGTGTGCGCGGGCGAAGTGAGCGCCACCGGCGGCGTCCTGGGCCTGGGCACGGCGGTGAATGGCCAGCTGGGCGGCAGCTGCGCAGCTGGCCTGTGCCAAGTGGGCGGCGGCACGGCGGCAGGCAGCAACCTCTTTCACCGCTTTTCGGCCTTTGATACGCGCGGCGGCATCACCGGGGTGAACTTCGCCACCGGCGGCGCCAGCAATGTGTTTGTTGGTGTGACCAGCCCCCTGGGCAGCTTCATCGACAAACTTGTCTCGTTCTCTAGCCCCGGCAACCTGTTCTGGCTCTCCCCGGGCGGCATCGCCATCAGCGGCGCCGGTGGTTTCGCCAACATCCAGCAGCTGAACCTCAGCACCGCCACCGGCTGGCGGCTGAGCAACGGCGTGTTCGATGCGGCAGGCACCACCGCCGGCCAGGCGGCGTTGCTCAGCGGCGCTCCCCTGCAGGGGGCGGCGGGGCCGCTCAGCGATCCGGCCAGCCTGGCGGCGATCGGCCTGCAGAAGAACGGCGATCTGAGCCTTTCCGGCGGCCTGCTCACGGTGGATCAGAGCCTGCTGCTCGATGCCCAGGGCGGCAACGTGCTCCTGCAGGCCGCCGGGATCCAGGCGCCGGGGGGCAGGTGGCGATCAGTGGGGCCACGGTGGACCAAGGCGCCACATCGATTGATGTGAGTTCTGTCAGCGGACCCGGCGGCCGGATCACGATTACGGGCGGCGCGGTGCTCCAGACCGCGGCTCTCAACGCCAGCGGCAGCAGCGGTGGCGAGGTGACCCTGCAGGCGAACCAGCTGCTCAGTGCGGCGCCGATCCAGGCCATCGGCAGCCAGGGCTCTGGGGGCCGCATCACCAGCGCCAGCACCGCCTCCACGGTGCAGACCCTCAGCGGCCTGTGGGATGTCAGCGGACTCTCGGCGGGGGGCTCGATCACCCTCAGCGCCGGCACCGAACTGTTCAGCTCCGGCAGCTACCTCGCCCAGGGCACCGGTGGAGCGGCCCAGGGCGGTCGTATCGATCTGCTCGCCTCCACGATCACCCTGGCTGCGGCCCAACTCGATGCCTCCGGCGTCGGCGGCGGCGGCCAGGTGCACGTGGGCGGCGGCTTCCAGGGGGCCGACCTCGGCCTGGGCGCGAATGCCCGCAAGGTCACGGTGACCCCCGGCACCGGCCTCCGGGCCGATGCCACGGCCCTGGGGAATGGCGGTCAGGTGGTGGTCTGGTCGGAAGATGCCACTCGGTTTGCTGGCGCCGTCAGCGCCAAGGGAGGCGCCTTGGGAGGGAACGGCGGTGTGCTGGAGGTGTCGGGCAAGGCCGATCTGTTCTTCGGTGGCACGGCCGACGCCTCAGCTCCCGCCGGCAGCCCCGGCAGCCTGCTGCTCGATCCCAAGAACATCTACATCGAGAACACCACGGTCGGGGGCTACGGCTACGACGCGCAGAACATCGTCTACCCCGGCTCCGATGCAGCCGGTCCGACGGCGCTGGTGGAGCAGCTGGGCACGGCGGCCACTAGCCCGATCCTGGTGAACGTGCCCACGGGCGGCCTCCCCGGCCAGGAGGGGGTCACCTACCTGTTCGATGGCAGCACCTACGGCCTGCTGAGCGCGCTCTATGGCACCGATGCGATCAGCAGCCAGAAGGCGAACTACTCCCCGTCGGGTGTCTCAGCGGGATTGCTGGCGCTGATCAGCCCCGGCTGGAACAACGGGGCGACGCTCGATGCCGGGGCGGCCACCTGGATCAACACCGCCACGGGCAAATTCGCCAATGGCACCACCAGCGGTGTCATTGGCAGCGGCAACTCCTTGCTGGGCAGCACCACGGGTGATTTCAACCAGGCCTCGGTGCGCTTCCTGACTTCCGGCCAAGCCCTGGTGTTCACCCCCGCTGGGACAACGGAGCCAGCGTCGATGCCGGCGGTCTCACCTGGCTGAGTGGCAGCACCGGCAAGCTCGCCGATGCCAGCACGGGCGGAGCGATTGGCATTGGCAACTCCCTTCTGAACACGGCCTCGGCGGCCTATCTGCCACAGGCGGGCTGCACCGGTTGCAGTTCCTACGTGAATCAAACCGTGCGCGAGTACGGCGGCGGAAATCTGTTGATCTACAGCGGCGCCTGGGCCAATGGCGCCGTGCCGAATGCGGGGGCACTCACCTGGTTGAACGGCACAACGGGCGCCCTGGCCAACGGCGCCACCGGTGGCGTGATCGACGCGGGCAACTCTCTTGTGGGCTCCAGTGCGGGGGATCTCAATCCCTTCGGTGGTCTGGTTCCCAACACCTATGACCCTAACTACTTCTTTCAGCAGGGAGGGACGAACCTCGTCTACGACCAGACGGCCGCGGCCGCCCCGCTGGCCCTGTTCCGCTTCACCACCTGGGACAACACCGCCACAGGAGCCACCGACGCCGGCGCCCTCACCTGGATTGATGTGGCCACCGGCAAGCTCGGCAATGGAGCGGCCGCTGTCGGAGCGATCGGAGCGGCCAATTCCCTGGTGGGGAGCTCCACGAACGATCGGGTCGGCTCCTCTTACCAGCAATTGGGGTACTACTCCAGCACCTCCCGGGATTATTTCGTCTTCCTCAATCCCACCTGGGATGCCAGTGCCACCGCCGCCGACGCCGGTGCCCTCACCTGGATCCGCGGCAGCACCGGACGACTCGCTACGAACGCCCCGATCATCGGCACCTTGGACGCCAGCAACTCCTTGGTGGGCATCACGGCCGGCGACCGGGTGGGTGGATCCTACGAAGGCATCACAACTGGTTATTACTCTTCGACCATCACCAACCTCTGGCTCACCACCGGTGGTTGGGACAATGGTGCGAGTGCCGATGCCGGCGCCTTCACTTGGATCCAGGGCTCCACCGGCAGCTTGGCGGATGGCTCTCCGGCGGTGGGGGCGATCGGGGTGGCTAATTCACTGGTGGGCAGCAGTGCCAGCGATTTCAGCGGCAGCAGTGTGTCACGTCTGTATTCGTCGTCCTATTACTACACCAACAAATTCCAGAACCTGCTGGTGTTCACCCCCAACTGGGATAACGGCGCCGCCACCGACGCCGGCGCCCTCACCTGGGTGGATGGCAACACGGGCAAGCTCGCCACCGGAGCGAGCGCCTTCGGTGCCCTGGGTGCCACCACCTCGTTGGTGGGTAGCCATGTGGGCGACGCCATCGGTCAGCGGTCGTTGATCGATACCAACTACTACTCTTATGACGGTCCGGAGCTCTACCCCAACGTGCTGGCCCGCAATCCCCAGTGGTCGGGGAACACGGGTGCCGCCACCTTTATTAATGGCAGCACCGGTGCGCTGGCCGATGGAGCCCCGGCGGTGGGAGCGATTGGCACGGCCAATTCTCTGGTGGGAAGCACCCCCGGCGATCGAGTTGGTTCAGCTGCCTTGAGCCTGCGCTCCAGTTTGAGCGGTCAGCCGCCGGACAACTTCCTGCTGGCCAGCCCCGATTGGAGCAGCGGCGCGGGAGCGATCACCTGGATCAACGGCGACACCGGCAAGCTTGCCGATGGCAACAACCCCTTTGGCGTGGTCAGTGGAGCGAATGCCCTGGTGGGAAGCAGCCCTGGCGATGGCCTTGGTTCGGCGGCCTCGATCACGATCACCGGCGATTACTACTACAGCCTCAGAAACGTTCTTCTGCGCAATCCACTCTGGGACAACGGCTTGGCCACGGATGCTGGAGCCGTCACCTGGATTAATGGCTCCACGGGCCTGCTGAGCAACGGCGCGGTTGCCCTGGGACCGATCGGTCCCACCACGTCGTTGGTGGGCAGCAGCAGCGGTGACGCCATCGGAGCGTTGGCGACGGGTGTCGGCTACTACGACGACCCCGGTGGCACCAACCTGGTGTTGCGGAGCCCCTCCTGGGACAACGGCGTGGCCACCGATGCCGGCGCGGTCACCTGGTTGAACCTCGGTACGGGCCAACTGGCCGATGGCAGTGATGCGTTCGGGGCCATTGGTGCCGCCAACTCCCTGGTGGGCAGCAGCTCCGGTGATCGGGTGGGCGACGGTTTCCTCACCAGCGGATCGTTCTACAGCACGCCCGGTGTCAACCTGCTGTTGCTCTCCCCGCTCTGGGACAACACCTCGGCCGGTGCCACTGATGCCGGTGCGGTGACCTGGATCGCCGGTGCCACTGGAAAGCTCGCCGACGGAGCCAGCAACCCCTTCGGGGCCATCGGCAGTCGAAATTCCCTGGTGGGCAGCACCAGCGCCGACGGAGTGGGCGGGCTCTATGACCGCTACTTCGGCTCTACTGAAACCCTGCTGCTGCGGAGCACTGCCTGGGACAACACCGCCACGGGGGCCACCGACGCCGGCGCCGTCACATGGTTGAACCTGTCCATAGGCAAGTTGGCCGGTGGCATCAACAACAGCTTCGGTGACATCAGCTCCGTCAATTCATTGGTGGGCAGCAGCACCAATGATCGTGTCGGCCTGACCATCGAAACCAGCGGCGGGCAGTACGCCTTCATCGGCAGTCCTAATTGGGATGGCGGCAGCACCGTCGATGCAGGTGCCATCACCTGGATGGACCGCCAGCTCGGTCAAACCGTTGGTGGTGACAACGCGATCGGCACAGTTGGAACGGCGAATTCCCTAGTGGGCTCGTCGAGCGGCGATCAGCTGGGGACCTTCTCCATCACGCAAGCCTGCACCGCCGGAGCCGCCTGCACCAACCAGGACTATTTGGTGCCCTTTGACTTCGGCTCATCAGTGCTGATCGGCAGCCCCCTCTGGGATAACGGAGCCCGGGCCGATGCCGGGGCCATCACGGCCGTGCGTCTCCTCGACGGCCGTCTGGTGGGTACCTCCAACTACGCCACAGGCCCCCTGAGCTCCTCAAATGCCCTTGTAGGCAGTTCGGCCGGAGAGCAACTGGGGATTTTCAGCCGCAACGACCAGCTTCCCGATGGCACGCCGGTGATCGAAACCAACGTCGGCACCCTCTCCAACGGCGCCGCCCTGGTGGCCAGCCCCGCTGGGACAGCGCCACCACCGCCGATGTCGGTGCCGTGGCCCTGATCCCCACCACCACGCCCCGGGTGGGCAGCCTCGATGCCAGCAACGCCCTGGTGGGCAGCAGTGCCGGTGATTTCACGGGCTTCTCAGCCCGCAGCCTGGGCAGCAACGCGCTGCTGTTCACCCCGAACTGGAGCAATGGTGCGGTGGCAAGTGCCGGCGCGGTGACCTGGATCAATGGCACCACTGGAGCCTTGGGCAATGGCTCCTTTGGCGGAGCCATAGGAGCTGGTACGTCGCTGGTGGGTAGCAGCAGCGGTGATTTTGCCGACTACAACACCTCTCAGTTTGGCACGGGTGCCTTCGTGCACCTGCCGAGCTGGAACAGTGGTGCCGTAGCCGATGCGGGAGCCCTCGGCTGGATCAACAGCAGCACCGGGGCCCTGGCGGATGGCAGCCCCGGTGGTGCGGTGGGGCCAGGCAATGCCTTGCTGGGCAGCCAGAGCGGTGATCTGGCCAGCTACCAGCTCAGATCCCTTTCGGGCGGCAATCTGCTTGTTTCCACTCCCTCCTGGGACAACGGCGCGGTTGCCGATGCCGGTGCCCTCACCTGGTTGAACGGCACCACCCCGGCGCTTGCGAACAACCCCACCGGCGTGGCCGGCCTGGGGGCCATTGGTCCGAGCAACTCGATTGTCGGTGGTGCAACGGGCGACCTCAATGGCTATTACCTGCGCCAGCTGAGCGCCACTGCCGACAGCAACGTGCTGGTGGTGACGCCGTTCTGGAACGGCGCCACGGCGAATGGCGGAGCGATCACCTGGTTGAACAGCGCCACCGGCAAACTCTCCGACGGCAGCAGCGGTGGCGTGATCGGCCCCACCAACTCTTTGCTCGGCACGGGCCAGGGCACGCTGGGCCGCGGCGATCTGGCCGACACCACCAATCCCTACCGGGAGTCTCCCAGCGGCAACGTGGTGATCTACAGCTCCGCCTGGGGTTTCAGCTCAGCCTCGGGCAGCGGGATCGGCTCCCTCACCTGGCTCAACGGCAAGACGGGCGCCCTGGCCAATGGCGCGACGGGCGGTTTGATCGGTGCGGCAAATTCTCTGGTGGGCAGCGCCGTCGGCGATCTGGCCCCTCAGTACGACGACAGCAACTACTACCGCTTCGTGCCCGTCGCCGCCAACTTCTTCAAATACAACACCAATTCCTCGGGCGACGGAATCCTGTTCCGCAACGTCGCCTGGAACAGTCGTGCCGGGGCCGTCACCTGGCTGAACACCAGCACCGGCAAGCTCGCCGATGGCAACCCAGCGGTTGGGGTGATCGGTGCCGCCAATTCCCTGGTGGGCAGCACCGCCAACGATGGCATCGGCAACTTCTACAACACAGTCACCAAGGGCGTCAGCGGGCTGGCCTTGTTCAGTGGCTACTGGGACAACGGCGCCGCCGAAGATGCCGGGGCGGTCACCTGGCTGAACGTGGCCACAGGCAAGTTGGCCAACGGCAGTGCCGCGATCGGGCCGATCAGCGCCGCCAATTCCCTGGTGGGCAACACCAGCTACGACAACATCGGCACCAACTATGACGCCTATTCGTTTGGCAACGGCGTCGCCCTGTTCAGCGGCTCCTGGGACAACGGCGCTGCCATCGATGCAGGAGCTTTCACCTGGCTGAACGGCGCCACCGGCACCCTGGCGAATGGGGCCGTGGCCATCGGGCCGATCAGTGCCGCTAATTCACTGGTGGGCAGCAGCAGCAGTGATGACGTCGCGCTCTCCCGGCGCACCTTCTCCAGTTCTCTCGGCAGCAACATCGGCCTGATCAGCCCCAACTGGGACAACGGTGCGGCGGTTGACGCGGGCGCCGTCACCTGGATCAGCGGCAGCTCAGGGCTGCTGGCCAACGGTGCGGCAGCGATCGGACCCATCAGCGCTGCCAATTCCCTGGTGGGCAGCACCGCCGGTGACCGGATCGGCGCCACAGCCCTGGAGGTGGGGTCCTATTACTCCCAGATCGGCTCCAACCTGCTGGTGTTGAGCGGCTCCTGGGACAACGGTCCGCTGGTGGATGCCGGCGCGGTCACCTGGATCAGCGGCCTCACCGGCCAGCTCCTTGACGGCAGCGCCGCGATCGGGGCGGTGAGCGCCAACTTCTCGATCGTGGGTACGTCCGCAGGTGACCAGGTGGGTGCGCTCTATGCGCCGATGGGTTCGCTGTACAGCTATGCAGGCCTCAACGTGCTATTGCAAAGCCCCAACTGGGATGCCTTGATCGCGGGCGGGCCGCTCGTCGATGCCGGTGCCGTCACCTGGGTGAATGGAGCCAATGGGCTGATGGTGGATGAATCCGGCAAGGGGGGCTGAGCGCCAAAAACTCCCTGATCGGCAATTCCATCGGTGACCAGGTCGGCAGAAGTGTTGATGTGGTCGCGCCGGACACCTTCTTCGTCAACGGTCCGGGGGCCTCCCTGGTCGGTACACCTCCCGTCACGGCCAACGTGGTGGCCCAGAAGGTGCGAATCGTCCCTGAACCGCTCTATCCCTTGGTCGCTCCGGGCCTCAACTTCGCTGACGCCGGCGACGCTTCGGTCACCATCTCCCCCAGCCAGATCGCGGCGATCACCAACACCGGCACCGCCCTGGTGCTCCAGGCCAGCAACGACATCCTGCTGCGTCCGCTCTCCGATCTCACCTTCAATAATCCGCGGGGCAATGGCGGCGACCTCACGCTCCAGGCTGGTCGCAACATTGCTCTCAATTCCAGCATCAGCACCGACAACGGCAATCTCACCCTGATCGCCAACGACCCTGGCGCCATTCCCGGTGTGCGCGAACCCGGTGACGGAGGGATCGTTCAGCGCACTGGCACCAGCCTCAATGCCGGCACCGGCACGGTCACCCTCGCCGTTCGCCCCTCCACCGCCACGGCCACCGCAGGCACCATCGCCCTCTCCCAGGTCAGCGCCGGTGCCATCGACATCAGTGCCGTCAACCTCTCGCTCTCGGGGACCACCTTGAGCGCCAACGGCTCCCCGACGGCCGCCGGGTCGCTGTCGGTGACCAGCACAGGAGTGTTGTCCGTGGCCAACAGCACCTTCAATGCCAGCAGCCCCACGGGCGATGGCGGCAGCATCACCCTTGATGGCACGGTGTTGCAGATCGGTGGCAGCACCTTCAATGCCTTCGGCACGGGCTCCGGGAATGGCGGCACCATCGCCCTGGGCGCCCTCTCCACCCCATTCGTGCCCACATCCCTCTCCCTGACCAGTTCCCTGCTCGATGCCCGTGGTGGCACCGCTGTCTTGCCTTTGCCCCTCAGCAATGGCGGCACGATCACGGTGGACGGTGGGGCCATCGCCTTGGCCGGCGCAACGCTGAACACCTCCGGTGGCGCCACTGGCGGCACGATCGCCATTGGCATGGCGGCCACGAACAATCCCACCAGCGTCTCGATCGTGAACTCCAACTTGATCGCCGACCCGGCAGCCACGGGCGGATCGATCGCCGTTGGCGGGACGACGATCTTCACGTCCGGCAGCCTCTACAACGTATTTGGTGCCAGCGGAGGTTTCCTGGCCCTCGGCTCGCCCCTGACCAATGCCCTGATCTTCGGCGCCGGCACCAGCGTGCTCGGAGGTGGCAGCGGCAGCTTCCACCTACCAGGGCACCACGATTTATGACCCCCAGTTCGCCCCCTATTCCGGTGGCACGTTGCGGATCATCGGCACGATCTTCTCCCCTGCCGTCCCCACGACTCCAACCACTCCCACCTCTCCAACGGCGCCGATTTCCCCCACGGCCGGGGCGGCCGGGCTGTTGGCTAGCCCCCTGGCCACCAGCTCTCCTCTGTCGGGTCTGACGTCCGCTCTGATCGCCTCCAGCCTGCTCAACACCAATTTCAATCTGTTGCTAGTAACCGGTCTGAACGGCACCACCAACCAGTCGGCCGGCACATCCTTACCACCTGTGGCCACCGGGCTGTTCAGCAGCGCCGATCCCAGCCTGTTCGCAGGGCTTCCTTTGCAGCTCACCCTCGATCAGAGTTCCCTCCTGTACGTGGATGGTTATCTCGATCCGGTGCTGGATCCGTCGCTCCTGGGCCTCGATGCCTTGGATCTGCAGAAGCGCGCCGCCAGCTCGGCGGGTCAAACAGGCAGCGAGGCGACGGGTGACCTCAGCGTCGATGAGCAGCTCAAGCTCCCCGGCCTTGGCCAGGGCGGCAACCCCGCCGATCGGGACGATCGTGACCGGGTCTCGGTCACGGATCTGGATCCCTCTCAAGCCGAGGCCCTGTTCCTCAAGGGCGAACAGGCGGCCGAGAGCAACGCCACCATCAAGCTGGGAGTTGAGCCTGAACCCGATAAAGAGGCCATCAACGTGTTGCAGCTGCAGCAGTGGCTGCGTCAGGTGGTGCCGTACGTCCAGCAACGGCTCCAGTCGGGGCGCTGACGCTATGGCACCCCTGATTCGGCCACTCATTTCCCTGGTTCTGCTGGCCTTGGTGGCTCCCAATGGCCCCGCCCGTTCGGCCACGCCCGTGGCGGTACCGGTCCCAGACGGCCCGGCCAAGACCGTCCTGGCACCGGCGGTCTACCGGCCGGGGATTCTGCGTCTGGCCTTCTCCAGCGCCCCACAAGCGGTCAACCCCCAGGAGAAGGCCCCACCGGGCGCCTCCACAAACGAGGGCTTCATCGATCTCAGCTTCGTTCCTCCCGAGGGCCCGGTGATCGGCAAGCGGGTGCAGCTGAACGTGAAGCAGTTCGCCGAGCTCCTCAAGGGCCTCTACGTGCGCCTGGCCCGGTTCGAATCCCTGGATGTGGGCAACCCAGCCTCACCCTCCCGGCGACTGCACGCCCTGTTGATCGCGCCGATCGAGCCTGAGCTGAAACAGCGGGGGATCACCACCCTGCTGATCTCGGTGGATGCCGGCCTCCAGGCTCTCCCCTGGCAGCTCTCCACGACGGCAAGGCTTATTTCGGCCAGACCTACGCCTTTTCCATCACCCCGTCCCTGGGGCTGATGGTCAAGGATGTGCCCCTCGCCCAACCGGATAAGCGGGTGTTGAGTGCGGGTGCCTCGGTGTTCGAGGGGCTCTCCCCGTTGCCCTTGGTGCCCAAGGAACTGGCCAATACCTCGGCGCCCGGGCGCACGGATCTCTTCCTCAATCGGGCCTTCACCCCCGATGTGGTGCTGGTGAAGGCGGGCGATTCCCAGTACCAGCGCGTGCACGTGGCCACCCATGCCGAATTCCTGCCCGGGGGCCGGACAAGTCGATGATCTTCTCAGGGACGGGCCCAGTCTCCCTGGCGCGCTTTGCCGCCCTGCGGCAGCGACGCCAGGGGGTACCGCTGGATCTGTTCTCCCTGAGCGCCTGCCGTACGGCGCTTGGCAATTCAGATTCGGAGCTGGGCTTTTCCGGCCTGGCGTTGCAGTCGGGCTCCCGCAGCGCCCTGGGCACCCTCTGGTACGTGGATGATGTGGCTGCCGCCGCCTTCTTCATTCAGTTCTACCGGCATCTGGATCGCGGTCTGCCCAAGGCAGAAGCCCTCCAGCGCACGCGTTCGGCCTTCATCGATGGCCAGGTGCGCCTGCAGGGGGATCAGTTGCTGGGACCGGGCCCTCAGCCCCTGCTGACGGATCTCACCCTCGCCGAGCAACGCCGGGTCAGCCGTGGTCTGCAGCATCCCTTTTATTGGGCGGGAATCGAGCTGCTGGGAACGCCCTGGTGAGTGGCGAGTTCGGTGGGCCAACTTAAGGTTGGATCTAGCTGATCAGGCGGTTCGCCCATGACCGACACGGCCTTCTCCCGCCCCGCAGCTGCTCCGAGCGGGCCGTCGGATCAGACCCTGGTGGAGATCCTGAACATCGCCACCGCCCTCAGCGGTGCCGGCGATCTGCGCACCCTGTTGCACCTGATCCTGACCAAATCCCGCCAGCTCACGGGCAGTGATGCCGGCAGCATCTTTTTGGTGGAGCGCGTGGATCAGCGCAAGGATCCTGGTGGTGTGGACAAGCTCTGGTTCGCGGTTTCCCAGAACGCCAGCCTGGCGAGCCGATCGAGGCTGGCTGGTCAGCAGGATGACATCCATGAGGAGCTCTCCGATCTGCGTTTCCCGCTCACCTCCGAGCGCTTGGTGGGCTGGAGTGCCCTCACCGGCGAGGTGCTCAACATCCCCGACGTCTATCAGCTCGATCCAGCCCTGCCTTACCGCTTCGACAGCACCGTCGACAAGGAACTGGGTTACCGGGCCGTGTCGATGCTCACCGTGCCGATGCGCTCCACCTCAGGCGAAACGGTGGGGGTGATGCAGCTGATCAACCGCAAGATTGACCCCGCCACCGTGATCAGCGCTGAAACGGCCCAGACGCTGGTGCGTCCGTTCGATGCCTTTGATCAGAGCCTGATTGAGGCCCTGGCCTCTCAGGCGGCGGTTTGCGTCGAGCGCACCCAGTTGCTGGAGGCCCAGCGGCAGCTGATCGATTCGATGATCACCCTGCTGGCGGGGGCCATCGATGCCAAGAGCCCCTACACCGGCGGCCACTGCGCCCGGGTGCCGGAATTGGCGCTGATGCTGGCCCGAGAGGCCGAAGAGACCACGGCGGGCCCCCTGGCTGAGTTCTCGCTCGGCGGAGAGGAGGACTGGCGTGAGTTCCGCATCGGCGCCTGGCTGCACGACTGCGGCAAGATCACCACCCCTGAATACGTGGTCGACAAGGCCACCAAACTTGAAACCAACTACAACCGCATCCACGAAATCCGCACCCGTTTCGAGGTGCTGCTGCGGGATGCCCGCATTGTCTGGTTTGAAGGGGTGATCAACGGAGCGGATCGCGAACAGCTGGACAAGGCCTACAAGCAGCGGGAGGCAGAGCTCAAGGACCAGTTCACCTTCGTGGCTGAGTGCAACCTCGGGGGTGAGTTCCTGGGCCCTGAGCTGGTGGAGCGCCTGCATGCCATCGGTGCCCAGAGCTGGCAGCGCCATTTCGACAGTTCCCTGGGCCTGGCCTGGGAGGAGCTTTCACGCCACACCCAACTGCTTCAGACGCTGCCCGCGGAGGAGTCCCTGCTGGCGGATAAGTCGTGTCACATCATCCCCCGCGAGGACAGCCAGATCCCTGACGCCCGCTACGGCTTCAAGATGGAGGTTCCCGAGCACCTCTACAACCTCGGGGAACTGCACAACCTCTCGGTCTCCCGCGGCACCCTCACCGACGAGGAGCGCTACAAGATCAACGAGCACATCGTGCAGACGATCATCATGCTCGAGGCTCTGCCGTTCCCCGCCAATCTCTCGCGGGTGGCGGAGTATGCGGGTACCCACCACGAGACCCTCGACGGCAAGGGCTACCCGCGCAAGCTCACGGGCGAGCAGCTTTCGGTGCCGTCGCGGATCATGGCGATCGCCGACATCTTCGAGGCGCTCACGGCATCCGATCGCCCCTACAAGAAGGCCAAGTCGTTGTCGGAATGCCTCAAGATCCTGGCCGGCTTCCGCGACCGCCAGCACATTGACGCCGACCTGTTCGAGCTGTTCCTGCGCTCCGGCATCTACCAGAACTATGCCGATCTCTTCCTGCTGCCTGAGCAGATCGACGAGGTGGATGTGGAGATATTCCTGCGCCCAGCTGCCAAGGGCGGTAGTTGAGCGCTGATCGGGGATCCCCAACGTGAGTGAACTGACTTCGGGGCAGGCCGGACCTGGGCAGGCGCAGCCTGCAGACCAGGGGATTGCAGCGGCGATCAATCGAGCCTTGGACGCCTTGGCCAAAGGAGAGGTGGCGCAGGCACGAACCCTGCTGGAGGAGGCCATCACGCTCGATCCAAGCCATCCGGCCCCCCGCCACAACCAGGCGGAACTGGAGTTCCGCACGGGCCAGATCGATCGAGCCCAGGCCCTGTTCGAGCAGCTTGTCAACGGTTGGCCGAGTTTTCTGCCCGCCTACCCCTCCTTTCTGGCCCTGCTGGAGCAACGCCAGGCCAGTGGGGTGGCGGCCTCAGCTGAGTTGCGGCCGGTGCTGCTGAACAACTTCGGCAATGCCCTGCTGGCTGCTGGCCAGATCGGGGCGGCTGAAGGGGCCTACCGCCAGGCCCTCGGCCTGCGGCCGGATTACGCCAACGCCCTCGCGAACCTCTCCAATGCCCTGCGCCTGTTGGGACGGTTGTCGGAGGCGGAGCTGGCGGCCCGTGGGGCTCTGGCGTTGCAGGCAGGCCATGCCGGTGCCTGGGTGAACCTGGGCTGCGCCCTCGAGGAATTGGCCTTCCACGCCGAAGCCGAGGCCTGCCATCGCCGCGCCCTGGAGCTCCAGGGCGACCAGCCGGAGGCCCTGCACAACCTGGGCAGCGGCCAGCTGATGCGGGACCTCTACCGCTCCGACCTCAGTGAGGCCGAGTTGCTGGAGCGCCACCGCGCCTGGGGGAGGCCCTGATGGCCAGGAAGGCCCCTGGGGTTGTCAGCCCAGCGCCCCAGGATCAGACCCGGCCCCCCAGCCCCAGCGGCAAGCCACGACTGGGGTTCCTCTCCAGCGACCTGCGCCGCCATGCGGTGAGCACCTTTCTGGAGCCGTTGCTGGAGCACCTGGACCGGGAGCGCTACGAGGTGGTCTGTTTCGCCAGCCAGCAAGAGAACGATGAAGTGAGCGAGCGGCTGCGGCGGTTGCCCCTGGAGTGGCACCCCTGCCATCACCTCGATGACGGCGACTTGGCCAGCTTGATCCGCAGCGAAGGCATCGATCTGCTCGTCGAGCTCAATGGCCACACCCGTGGCACCCGTTTGGGGGCGCTGGCCACACGGCCGGCAACGGTCCAGGTCTCCTGGCTCGGTTACCCCTTCCGCACCGGGCTGCCCACGATTGACTACCGCCTCAGCGATGCCTGGGTGGAGGCTGGCTCGGGTCAGGATTGGCAGGATCCAGATCAGGGCAAATCTGAGCGTGCGGTGCTGATGGACCGCTGCCAGTTCGTCTACCGCCCGGCGTGCGAAGCCCCGGAGGTTTCCCCGTTGCCGGCCCTGGAGGCGCCGGGGATCACGTTTGGATCCCGCAGCAACCTCAACAAGCTCAGCCGTGAGGTCGTTGCCCTCTGGAGCCGCTTGCTGCTCAGCTGCCTGGGCAGCCGCCTGCTGTTGCAGTACAGCCAGCTGGAGGATCCCTTTGGCGCGGCCGCATCCTGGGGGCGTTCTCCGCCCATGGGGTGCCGGCAGAGCGGCTGGCGCTGCTCCCACGCAACCCCAACCATGGGCACATGGGGGCTTACCACGCCATCGACATCGCCCTCGATCCCTTCCCCTACAACGGTGTGACCACCACCTGCGATGCCCTCTGGATGGGTGTGCCCGTTGTGGCACTGCGTGGCCAGCTGCCCCAGGCGCGCGGCGGTGTGAGCCTGCTGGAGGCCCTGGGCCGTCCCGAGTGGATTGCCGATGATCCGGAGGCTTACCTGGCGATTGCCCTGAAGCTCGCGGCGGATCCCGTGGGGCTCAGCGCCGAGCGCAAGGGTCTGCGAGCCCTTATGGAAGCGTCGCCCCTGCGGCAGGAGGCGGACCATGCCCGGGCGTTCGAGCGTTGTGTGGAGCGCATGCTCGCAGGGCCAGCCGGTAGAGATCAGCCGGGAGGGAAAGGGGCGCGTCAGCGGGTGCCCCGGCCGCGCAACGTTCGCTCAGGTCAAGCCTGAGGTCCGTCAGGGTGTCAAGGGTGGGCCCCAGGGCCCGCTGCAGGCTGTCATCGACGGCCACCCGCAGCCCATCCGCCGTTGGTTGCGTGGGATCGCCCCCGGGCAGCCAGCTGTGGCGGGCCCAGAACGATTCGAGGCTCCTCAGCTCCTCCAATCGCGCGATCATCTGGTGTTGCCAGTTGTACCAGGGAGCCATGCCGTCGGCGATCGTGCGGCGGCCCATCGCCGCCTTGCGCGCCAGCCGCCCGCGGCTGAGCAGGGGCAGGTGGGCGCACCTCAGGTGCTGGCGGTGGGCGAACAGGCTCTGGGCGCGGATGGATGGGCGCAGTTCGTGGGCGCCGGCCGCGAGCCAGGCCGAGGCGGTGTTGCGGAAGATCACCTTGCCACCGAACGGCAGGCGGAAATAGTTGAACGAACCCGCGATGATCGCTTCCACCAGACGTGGATCCAGCGAGGGTGAGAAGGGTTGATCCGGCAGGGAGCGCACCTGAAGAACGCGGTAGTGATTGAGGTTGGTCTCATCAAAATCCGACGTGGAAAGCCAGTTTTCCACCTGGTAATGCAGGGCGTTGATGGTGTCGGGCAGGCTTTCAATCAGCTCCCGTAGCCCTGACGGAGCGATCAGAATTTCATCGGCATCAAAGGGGTAGAACCACTCGGGAGCGGAGGCCTGGGCCACCTCCACCAGGGCGTTCATGAACGCCTCTTCGATGAAAGCTTCCTCCTCGAAGCGCACCACATGGATTCGTGCACCCAACGGCGACGCCTGCAAGGCCGCCAGGCCAGTGGCGGTGCCATCGCTGCTGCCGTGGTCGAGCACATAGGCCACATCAACGTGGTGCTGGAGGGCGTACACCAGCGCCACCGCCGCCAGGGGCCACTCGTTTTTGACCTTCAGCAGGCCAATGATGCGCGGCGCTGGGGAGATGGCTTGAAACCGTTAGGGGGCAAGGATAGGTGCGCCATTGGGCACGACGATGAAGCCATGTTTAGTAGCGAGGGCTACGGATTAGCTGCTGCAGTGATGCAGCACTTAGCAGATTCTCAGTGATCAATTATGGATCAACCGCTAAAAAAGCTGATTGGGCTTTAGCTTCTGGAGCTAGTCGCGAACGGCCCCACCCATGGCGCTGCGTCATGCCATCGGTCTTTGGGCGCTAATCCTGGCTGGAGCGCCTGCCATGGCGGGCGAAGTGAGCGCCAGCGGCGGCGCCCTGGGCCTGGGCACCGCGGTGAACGGCCAGCTGGGCGGCAGCTGCGCATCGGGCCTCTGCCAGGTGGGCGGCGGCACGGCGGCGGGCCGTAACCTTTTTCACCGCTTTTCCGCCTTCGACACGCGCGGCGGCATCACGGGGGTGAATTTCTCCACCGGCGGCGCCCAAAACGTGTTCGTTGGGGTGACGAGCCCCCTGGGCAGCTTCATCGACAAACTTGTCTCGTTCTCTAGCCCCGGCAACCTGTTCTGGCTCTCCCCGGGCGGCATCGCCATCAGCGGCGCCGGCGGTTTCGCCAACATCCAGCAGCTGAACCTGAGCACCGCCACCGGCTGGCGCGTGGGCAACGGTGTATTCGATGCGGCGGGCACCACAGCCGGCCAGGCGGCCCTGCTCAGCGGCACACCGGGCCTAGGGGCGGCTGGTGCCCTCACCGATCCGGCCAGCCTGGCGGCGCTCGGCCTGCAGAAGAACGGCGATCTGAGCCTTTCAGACGGCCTGCTCACCGTCGATCAGAGCCTGCTGCTCGATGCCCAGGGCGGCAACGTGCTGCTGCAGGCGGCCGGGATCCAGGCGCCCGGGGCCCAGGTGGCGATCACCGGGGCCTCGGTTTCACTGCAATCCAGCACGGTGGATGTGAGCGGCTCCAGCGGCGGCGGCACGGTGCGCCTGGGCGGTGGCCTGCTGGGAGCCGATCCCACGATCACCAACGCCCAACGCACGAGCGTGGATGGGGCCAGCGCGGTCCGCGCCGATGCCACGGCCCAGGGTTCGGGCGGCACCGTGGTGGTCTACGGCACCGACAGCATCAAGGTGGAAGGCGCCCTCTCGGCCCGCGGGGGCCCCCAGGGCGGCGATGGCGGCCTGGTGGAAACCTCCAGCCGCGGCGAGCTGGTGGTGAACCAGGCGCCGGACGCTTCCGCCCCGAAGGGCCAAGGCGGCACGTGGCTGATCGATCCCAACAACGTCACGATCCAGGCAACGGGGCCCGACAGCAACGTCACCGCCCCGCCGGCCGTGATCACCACCGGCGACAGCGCGGTGCTCACCACCAGCACCCTTGAGACCGCGCTCAATGCCGGCACCAACGTGAGTGTGGTGACCAGCGCCGGCGGCACCCAGGCGGGCGACATCACCGTGGCCTCACCGATCAGCAAAACGGCGGGGGTAACGCCACGCTCACGCTCACGGCCTACAACAACATCAACCTCAACGCGAACATCAGCAGCAGCGTTGGACAGCTGAATCTCACGCTCAACCCCGACAGTGATGCCAGTGGCGGTGGGACCACCAGCCTGGCTACTGGTGCCACCCTCGCCCTCAATGGCGGCACGGCGGCCTTCAACGGCAGCACTTCCTTGGCGGGCACGATCAGCGGCAGCACGATCACCGGGTCAGAGATTGCCTCAAGTAACGCAACGCTGAGCAACATCACGTTCGGCTCGAATCTGTCGACCACAGGGGGGTTGAATCTTTCTGGAACGATCGGGCTGGCCAATGGAATCACGTTGAACAAAGGCATCAGCAGCGACTGGTATGCAGCCCCGGGCACGCAGTTAACGACTGGCGGGACTGCTGTGATCAACAGCAGCGGCGGTAACATCATTGCGGGCAATGGCGGTCCTGGAACGTTCGGAATCGGCAGCGGCGTGACGCTGCAGGGCTATGGCACGTTGACGACCAACTCATCGGCAACGCTGAACAACCAGGGCACGATTCGTGCCTCCACGGCTGGGCAGGTGTTCTCGATTAAACCAACGACGCTGAACAACACGGGTACCATTGCTACCACCTTGGGAAGTATCGGGATCTTCCCCACCAATCCCTTCTCCAATGCTGGTGTTCTAGAGATCGGCCCGAACACCAGCATCAGCGCGAAAAGCTTCCACCAATGCGGCGGGCGGCATCATCCGCGGCGGTTTAGGTCTGGCGCAGGGGAGCCTCTTACTCCAAGGCGATAGTACTTCTCCTTCTGCTACTCTCACCAACCTCGGCACCATCAGCCCCGGAGGCGATGGCGTCGCGGGCTGGCTGACCCTGTCTGGGGGCGACCTTGTCCTGGGCAGCACCTCAGTCCTTAATCTCGAAATTGGCGGGCCCATTAATGGCAGCCAATTCGACTGGATAACAGTTAGTGGCAACGTGAGCCTCGGTGGCACGATCAACACCCAACTTATCAATGGTTTTAGCCCAAGCCTTGGCCAGAGCTTCGATGTGATCTCAAACGACCCATTAACGGTCACAGGCAGCTTTGCTACCTCGAATCTGCCCTCGGGGTTCAACGGCGCGATCGTGGGCAGCGTCTACCGCCTCACCAACTCAGGTCTGAGCTGTCTTGGCATTTGCTGGGATGGCGGTGACGGCACCACCGCCTGGGAAAACCCGGCGAATTGGACAAGTGATCAGTTGCCCACCACCAGCGATGTGGCCTACCTGAACCTGGTGGCTGGTGTCGATGTGACCCTCTCCAGCAGCCAGAGCATCAAGGGGTTGAACAGCAACGCCGGCAACAACCTCACGATCAATCCTGGTGGCACGTTGACGCTGAATGATCCAGGAACAAGCTCGCTATTGGATGGTGGGCTGACCATCAGTGGTGGCACGTTGACCACCAAAGGAGCCTTAACACTGAACGGATCCTCGGTGTGGGCCGGCGGCACCCTTGATGGAACGGGAACGCTGACGGTGTCTCCAGCGGCCAAATTGGTGGTGAACGGCGGCGGCACCTATGGCTTGAGCCAACTGACGAATCAGGGGATAGTGCAATGGACGAGCGGCAATGTTGATTTTAGTGCAAATGGAGTGATCACTAACTCACTTTTGTTCGACGTGCAGACCGATAGCATCTGGGGCAACAAAGGCTTGTTCGCGATTGAGTTCAATAACCTGAACGGAATACTGCGCAAGAGTGCTGGTACGGGTACTGCGACCTTGGGAGCAGGGGGCAATCGAGTGAATCTGACGAACCGCGGATCAGTGGAGGTGAGCGCGGGAACGCTGGCGATCAGCCCTGCGTCGGCAATGCAGAACAATGGCATAATCGAAATTGCATCGGGAGCAACTTTCCAGGTTGCTTCAGGAGGCCTCACCAACAACGGCATTCTTTCGGGCTTTGGCACCATTGATGTGGGCGCCGGCAATACGCTCACCAACCTCTTGTTCATCTACCCCGGCAGCGCTAGCACTAGTACTGCGGGAACCCTGAGTCTCATCGGCGACCTAGCTCTGGGCGGGGCCTCCGTGCTCAACCTCGACCTGGGCGGTGCCACACCCGGTAGCCAATACGACCGGCTAGCGGTTTCGGGCAACGTGAGCCTTGGTGGCACGATCAACACCCAGCTGATCAATGCCTACGCCCCTAGCCCCGGTCAAAGCTTCGATGTGATCACATCCGGCGGAACGGCCACCGGCAGCTTTGCCAGCTCGAATCTGCCTTCGGGTGTCAACGGGGCGATCGTGGGCAGCGTCTACCGCCTCACCAACTCCGGCCTGAGCTGCCTGGGCGTCTGCTGGGATGGCGGTGGCGGCACCACCGGCTGGGAAACCCTGGCGAATTGGACAAGCGATAAGTTGCCCACCACCACCGATGTGGCCTACCTGAATCTGGTAGCTGGTGTCGATGTGACCCTCTCCAGCAGCCAGAGCATCAAGGGGTTGAACAGCATCTCCGGCAACAGCCTCACGATCAATTCCGGGGGGCGTTGACGCTGAACGATCCAGGAACGGCCTCCAACCTTGCTGGCAATCTCACGGTCAGTGGCACCCTGAACATTCAATCGCCCCTCAGCGCATCGTCGTTGGCCCTCAGTGGCGGAGCGTTGGCCGGCAGCGGCAGCCTCACGGTTTCTAATGCCTTCTCGCGTACGGGCGGAACTACGGGCACCACCCTCACCGGGGTCACGCTCAACCAGGCCAGCGGTGATCTCAGCCCGGGCGCCTGGACCGTTAATGGACCGGTGTCGTTTACGGCGGCGGCAGGAAACCTGCTCGTCGATGGACCCGTGACGGCCACCACCCTGCTGGGCCGCGGTGCCACAGGGCTGACGCTGCAGCCCGGTGTCGTGCTGAACGCCACGGCAAGCACGGGGAGTGCCTTGGTGCTCGATGCCGGCACGGGCGCCTTCACCAACCTGGCCGGCGCCGGGGCGCTAGCGGTGGCACCAGGGGCGCGCTGGTTGGTCTATTCCGCCAGCCCCCTCACCGACAACCGCGGCGGCTTGAGCTATGCCTTCAAGCAATACGGCATCACTTACGGCAGCGCGAGCCCTGTATTGGGCGCCGGCAATGGCTTCCTCTACAGCGCCACGCCAACGGTCACGGCCAGCCTCACCGGCAGCATCAGCAAGACCTACGACGGCACCGTGGCCGCCCCGATCGCCGCTGGCAACTATCTCGTCAGTGGCGCGATCGATGGCGACACCGTACAGGTGAACAATTCCACGCTCGGCACGTACACAACGGCCGGGACCGGGGGGCGTGGTGCGAAGGATGTTGGCAGTGGAAAGGATGTCTCCGTTTCTGGGGTGACGATTTCCGGCGCCAGCGAGGGTGCGGTTGCGGTGTATGGCTACCAGTTGGCCAGCTCAACAGCGAGCGGTACCGCCCTGGGCACGATCAATCCGCTCGCGCTCGCCGGTGCCGCGATTGCGCCCTCCAGTTCCATCTACGGCGCGGCCCTCAGCCCCGGTGCAGTCAGCTTCTCCAATCTCTTCTCCGGCGATCTCGTCGGTTCTGCCACCTCCGTCAATACCTCAACCCTCAGCACCGGCGGCACCCCCATCGTTGGTACCTACACCCAAACGGCCAGCGCCACCCTCAGCGGTAGCGATGCGGCGAACTACAGCTTCTCAGGCTTCACATCAACTCCCAACTACACGATCAATCCCCTCAGCCTCTCGGTCACGGGCGTTACCCCCCTCAGCAAGACCTACGACGGCACCACTCAGGCCACCCTCAACAATACCGCCGCCGCCGTGTCAGGCCTCTTAGGCACCGACGGTGTGACGCTTAACGGCCTAACCGCAACCGGTCAATTCGCCGATCCCAACGCCGGCCTGGCCAAGCCCGTTGCCGTCTCCGGCTTCGTGATCAGTGGCCCCGATGCGGCCAATTACACCCTTCTTCAGCCGGGCGGCCTGACCGCCGACATCACCATCCGCCCCCTCGGCACCTGGAGCGCCTCCACCCCTGGCAACTGGAGCGATGCGGCCAACTGGGATGTCCTGCCCAGTGGCTCTAACGTGGCCGTCGTGGTGATCCCCGTGGGTAGCGGCGCCCTCACTTACGACGCCGCCGCCGGTAGCACCAACCTGCAGAGCCTCATCATCGACCAGAGCCTCAGCATCACCGGTGGTTCCCTGGCGGTGAGCGGTGCGACATCCGTGGCCAGCGGCGCCAGCTTGAGTCTCAGTGGTGGCAATTTTTCGACCACCTCCCTGAGCAACCAGGGGCTGGTGAACGGCAGCAGTCCGCTCGTGGTGAATGGCTCCTACACCGAGAGCGGCGGCAGTCTCGGTAGCGGTTTCTCCAGCGTTGCGATCACCCAGGCCAGCGGCGACCTCAACCTCAGCAGCGTGGGATCCACGGGCCCGGTGAGCCTGACCAGCAGCGCTGGCGCCCTCAACCTCAGCGGCGCTGTGAGCTCAGCCGGTGGGCCCATCAACCTGATCGCCACCGGCGCCACGGATCTTTCCTCCACCGCGTCGCTCATCAGCCCCGGCGCTCTGATCTCCGTGAGCAGCGGCGGTCCGCTGAGCCTGAACGGCGCTCGCATCGATGCCAGCGGAGCCAGTGCCGCCGGCACGGTGCAGCTCGATGGCAGCAGCATCACCCTCACCAACGCCACGGTGAACACTTCTGGTGCCAGCGAAGGTGGTTCGATTCAGCTGGGCCTGAAATCCCTGCCCAGTAGCGTTACGCTCACCAACTCCAGCCTGGTGGCGGATCCCCCTGGTCTTGGCGGTTCCATCTCCATCGACGGCCTTGCCATCGCCTTGGTTGGCTCCACCTTGAACGTGGTGGGCTTGAGCGGCGGTTCCATCCTGCTGGGTTCTGCCAATACCGCCACCTTGAGCCTCGATGCTGCCACCTCTCTCGTGGGCGGTGGTGATGGCACCTTCAGCCTGTTCGGCGGTTCGATTCTCAACAACGCCAGCATCATCGGTGGCCGGTTGTTTTTGAATGGGGTGGGATTGGGCGCTGTGAGTGTGTTGCCTAATCTGCCCTTGAGCGCTGTTTTGTCCCCCATCGTCGCGCTGCCCTCTGAGGTGGCGTTCCAGCTCAGCGTCGATCTCGGTCAGAGCTCTCCGCTCTCCAGCGTTGATTACACGGCGCCGGGTTCGTTGCTGGTCGCCCAGTGGGAGCAGCTGGGGATCGATCCGCTTTCTATCACCCTCACGGAATCGGCCTTCCTCTATGCCAATTTCTTATTGAATGAAGGTCTTTCAACCAGTGGTCTGTGGACGTTCGATCCATCCGTGCAGCAGCTCACCCCCTCACAGGTGGAAGAGCAGTTCACCGCTTCCGAGCAGCGAGCGATGGAAGCAACGGCGGCGAAACTAGGTCTTGACCCCACTGACGGCCTATTGGCGCCTACTCCTGCTCAATTGCAGGCGAGCCTGCAGAAGGTGATCAAAGCTGTGCGCGGGCGGATCCGAGGAGGTCAGCCATGATCCGGCCAGCACGTCATTGGCCGAGCCGTTACCTGGTGGCCTCGCTGCCGTTGTTCCTCGGTCTCCCTGTAACGACACCAGTTGCCTTGGCGGCTCCGCCAGCCGCCGCTGTGCAGCTGGCGCGCGCTTCCGATGGTGCTTCCCCCTTCAATCCGGCCCTCTACAACCCGGCGATCCTGCGCATCGGCTTCAGCGAAGCCAAGGGCAAGTCCGCCAATCCCGAGGCCGATTCCTTCCTCGACATCACCTTGGTGCCACCCGATGGGGATGTGCATGGTGCCCGCAGTGAGGTTTCGCTCAAGAGCTTCAACGAGCTGCTGCGCAAGCTCTATGGCCAACTGGCGAGTCAATCGCCGCTGGATGTCAACGATCCGAACTCACCGGCTCGGCAGCTGTATTCGATTCTGATCCAGCCGATTGCCGCGCAGCTGCAAAAGCACAAGATCACCACGCTGCTGATCTCCGCCGATGCGGGGCTGCAGGCTGTGCCGTTCGCGGCCCTCCACGACGGCCAGAGCTACCTGGGTGAGCGCTACGGCCTCGGCATGACGCCGGCCCTGGGGCTCACCAAGCTGGCAGTGCTGCCCGAGAAAGCCCAACCACAACTGCTGGCGGCCGGGGCCTCCGAGTTCGTGGGCCTCAATGCCCTGCCTCTGGTGCCCCAGGAGCTCGACCGGGTGGGCAAGGGCAGGGCGAACCAGAGCTTCCTCAACAGGAGCTTTACGCCCCAAGTGCTGCTCCAGAAGGCGGGCGATCCACTGATCGATCGGGTGCACATCGCCACCCACGCCGAATTCCTGCCCGGCGGGCCAGCGGCGGCTCGCCTGTACTCAGGCACCGGTCCGATGTCCCTGCGTCAGTTATCCCAGCTGCGCCAACGCCGCGGTGAGGGTCAGCTGGATGTGTTCAGCCTCAGCGCCTGCCGCACCGCCCTCGGTGATGCCGACAGCGAACTGGGTTTCGCGGGGTTGGCGCTCCAGGCGGGCTCCCGCAGTGCGATCGGCAGCCTCTGGTACATCGACGATGTGGCCACTTCGGCGCTGTTCGTGCAGTTCTACCGCTACCTGGACCAGGGCCTTCCCAAGGCCGAGGCGCTGCAATTCACCCGGCGCGCCATGGCGAACGGCCGGATGCGGCTCGTGGGCGACCAGGTGATCGGGGCCGGGGGCGATGTGCTCCTCTCCAAACTGACCACGTCCCAGCAACGTCGCATCAGCACAGGTCTGCAGCACCCCTTCTTCTGGGCGGGCATCCAGTTGCTGGGAACGCCTTGGTGATTAGCGATTCTGGCCGTCCTTCCCCTTGCCCTGGGGATGGCTGATCCTGCGTTTATCCAGATGAGATATTCGGCATTGCACAACGCCTGAGTAGACCTGAGCGGCTGTCGGACAAGACCCTGGTGGAGATCATGAACAACGTGCTGGAACTCCACACCCAGCCCTCGCGCAGCGATCAGAACTACATCGGCATCGAAGCGATAGAGCCAGTCAGGTGCGGAGGCCAGCGGCGGTGCCATCGCTGCTGCCGTGGTCGAGCACATAGGCCACATCAACGTGGTGCTGGAGGGCGTGCACCAGGGCCACCGCCGCCAGGGGCCACTCGTTTTTGACCTTCAGCAGGCCAATGATGCGCGGCGCTGGGGAGATGGCTTGAAACCGTTAGGGGGCAAGGATAGGTGCGCCGTTGGGCAAGTCGATGAAGTCATGTTTAGTAGCGAGGGCTACGGATTAGCTGCTGCAGTGATGCAGCACTTAGCAGATTCTCAGTGATCGATCAAGGATCAACCGCCAAAAGGTCTGACATAGGCCTTAGTTTCTTGAAACGGACTCGAATGGCCCCATCCATCGCGCTGCGTCATGCCATCGGCCTTTGGGCTCTGATCCTGGCGGGGGGTCCTGTCGTCGCCGGCGAAGTGAGCGCCACCGGCGGCGCCCTGGGCCTGGGCACCGCGGTGAACGGCCAGCTGGGCGGCAGCTGCGGCTTAGGCCTGTGCCAGGTGGGCGGTGGCACGGCAGCAGGCCGCAACCTCTTCCATCGCTTTTCCGCCTTCGACACGCGCGGCGGCATCACGGGGGTGAATTTCTCCACCGGCGGCGCCCAAAACGTGTTCGTTGGGGTGACGAGCCCCCTGGGCAGCTTCATCGACAAACTTGTCTCGTTCTCGAGCCCCGGCAACCTGTTCTGGCTCTCCCCGGGCGGCATCGCCATCAGCGGCGCCGGCGGTTTCGCCAACATCCAGCAGCTGAACCTGAGCACCGCCACGGGCTGGCGGGTGGGCAATGGTGTGTTCGATGCGGCGGGCACCACAGCCGGTCAGGCGGCCCTGTTGAGCGGAGCGCCTGTGAGCGGCCTTGCCGGTGCGGTGAACGATCCGGCAACTCTTGCGGCCCTGGGGATCCAGAAGAACGGCGATCTCAGCATCGCCGGCGGTCTGCTGACGGTGGATCAGGGCCTGCTGCTGGATGCCCAGGGGGGCAACGTGCTGCTGCAGGCGGCGAGGCTGCAGGCGAAGGGCGGGTCGGTGGAGATCCAGGGCCAGTCCGTTCGGCAGGACGCACCGATCGAATCCAGCGGCACGAGCGGTGGCTCGGTGACGATCAACGCGGCGGGCGCTCTCACCAACGGCGCACCGATCCAGGCCAACGGGTCCAGTGCTGGCGGCACCATCAACCTGCAGGCCGGCACCAGCCTCACGAGTTCGTCCGCGATCACCGCCACGGGTACGGGGCCAATGGCCAAGGGCGGCACGATCGAGCTCACGGCCCCCAGCGTGACCCTTGCGGCGGCCCAAGTGGATGCCAGCGGCGCCGGCGGCGGCGGTGTGATCAGGGTGGGCGGCGGGGTTCAGGGCAGCCCCCTCAGCCTGGGGGGCGCCAACGCCATCAACACCATGGTGGACAGCAGCAGCAGCTTGAAGGCCGATACCACCCAGGCGGGCAACGGCGGCCAGGTGGTGGTGTGGGCTGAGAGGGCCACCCTGGTGGATGGGGCGATCAGCGCCCGCGGCGGCCCGGCGGGCGGTGATGGCGGCTTCGTGGAAACCTCAGGCCGCGAGCAATTGGCGGTCAGTCGGGCGCCGGATGCCTCGGCCCCTTTGGGCAAGGGAGGCACCTGGCTGCTGGATCCCAACAACCTCACGGTGAATGCCAGCGGGCCCGACAGCAATGTCAGCGGCTTCCCCAACGCAACCACCACAGGCGACAGCGCCGTCATCGCCGCCTCCACAATCAATGCAGCCTTGAACGCGGGCACCAGCGTGAGCCTGGCCACCAGTGCCGGTGGTGCCCAGGCGGGTGACATCACGGTCTCCGCCCCGATCAGCAAAACGGCCGGCGGCGCTGCCTCCCTCAGCCTGAGCGCCCACAACAACATCAACCTCAATGCCAACATTTCCTCATTAGCGGGTGCATTGAACCTGAATTTGGTTGCCAATTCGGACAACGTCGGCGGTGGATCCGTACAGAGGCAGACTTCTGGTACCTTCATCGACTTGAACGGCGGTAACTTGAACCTTGCTGGCAATGGCGACTTCACGCTAATTGACGACTTTCGGAATCTTCGGTTTGACAAAAGTGGAACAGGTTCCTACCTGGCGCCCTTCTTCGTTCGGTTGACCGGCGTGACGATTGGCACCGACATGACCTTCAGTAACGAAGTGGGAATCGTCAACGATCTGCTGCTGGCCAATGGTGTGACGGTGAACAAAGAAGCGAACATCTGGCGCTTTGGAACCACCGGTCTGCGCACCCTGGGGCTGGCCCCAGGGGCCACCAGCGCCACCGTCATCAGCAGCGGGGGCTTCATTCTTGCCGGCCAGGGGGTCATCGGCCAGACCCTGACGATCGGCCCTGGCGTGACGCTGCAGAGCTCCGGCGCAGGCACCACGCAGCTGAGAGACAGCACCGCCAGCACCATCATCAACAACGGCACAATCGCTTCCACCACTGGTGGCACCTGGTCGATTTTGCCCGCCGGGTTCATCAACAACGGTGCGGTGACAGCCAACAACGGCACGGTGTCGATCAGTTCGACGAGTTGGAGCAATGGGAGCACGGGTGTCTTCAATGTTGGCCCTTCGGGCACATTGAATCTGGGCGGTACGTTCACCAATGCCAACCCAGGTGCCTCCAATCGCACCGGGGGTTCGGTCTTCATTCCCGGCACCTTCGACCTGGCGGGTGCCACGTTGGATGTGGGCTCGGCGGGCCTGTTCGGCAGCGGTGGGCTGACGCAGCTCAGCGGCACGCTTTTAGGCGGCACGCTGATCAACACCGATACCACCCCTGTGCTGACCTCGGGCTTAGGCACGCTCAATGGGATGACGATCGGCTCCAACGTGGGCATCAACGGTACGTTGCGCATCGCCAACGATCTGCTGCTGACTAATGGCGTGACAGTGAACAAGGGAGCGAATAATTGGAACTTCGTCACCACAGGAGTTCGTACCCTCGGCCTGGCTCCAGGCGCCAGCAGCGCCACGGTCAGCAGCAGTGGTGGCGCCATCTTCGCCGGGTCGGGGGTCAGCGGCCAGACCCTGACGATCGGCCCTGGCGTGACGCTGCAAAGTTCCGGCGCAGGCACCACGACGCTGACCAACAGCTCTGCGGCCCCAATCATCAACAACGGCACAATCGCTTCCACCACCGGCGGCACCTGGTCCATTACGCCCACCAGCTTCCACCAACGGCGCCACAGGAACACTCGTTGTTTCAGCGGGCTCCACGCTCGCTACCGCTAACAACTCCTTCTCCAGCGATGGCGCGATCCAGGGCAGCGGCACCATCAATGTGGGCACCGGTACGGTAACCAACAACGGCACGATCAAACCCGGCGGTACGGGCGCGGCGGGCACGCTCAACATCACCGGCAATTTCGTCAGCAGCGCAAGCGGCATCATTGAAGCCGAACTGGGAGGCACCACCGCTGGCAGTCAGTACGACCGGCTGGCGGTTTCAGGCAACGTGACCCTGGGGGGCACCTTGAACAGCCCCCTGATCAATGGCTTCGTACCCTCCGGGCAAAGCTTTGATGTGATCACCGCCGGCGGCACCGCCACCGGCAGCTTTGCCAGCTCCAATCTGCCTTCTGGGTTCAACGGGGCGATTGTGGGCAGCGTCTACCGGCTCACTAACTCCGGCCTGGGCTGCCTGGGGATCTGCTGGGATGGCGGCGGTGGTGACACCAGCTGGGAAAATGTGGCGAACTGGGGTGGAGATCTTTTACCCACCGCCATTGATGTGGCCTACCTGAACCTGGTGGGCGGTGTCGATGTGACCCTCTCCAGCAGCCAGAGCGTCAAAGGGCTGAACAGCATCGCTGGAAACAACCTCACGATCAATTCCGGTGGGTCGTTGACGCTGAATGATTCAGGCACGAGTTCCAGCTTGAACGGTGGACTGACGATCAACGGCGGCACGCTAGGTGGCACGGGTGATGTGACGGTCAGTGGGGCGTTTGACGTCACCTCCTCCAGCTACCTGAGTGGACCTGGATTGTTCACGACGCAGGGCACCAGCACGGTGAACATGCCCAGTGAGCTCGGAGGCTACTTGAACCTTGAGGGCGGTAAGAACTGGGTGAACGAAGGCACACTGACGATCGGTGGTGATGACTTGATCTACTTTGGCTTTGTCGGAGGGGGCGCCAACACGCTGACGAATGCGGTGGGCGCGACCTTGAATCTATCGAGCGCCGCTGGCACGCCGCTGAGCTATTGGGCCGGCACAGCGGAGGTGATCAATGCGGGGACATTGAACCAGACGGTGGTCGGTGCGCACACGATTGACGTCAACTTCAACAACACGGGCACGGTGAATGTTGATGTGGGCACGCTGTCGATTGGCGGCAGCGGTAGCGACAGCGGCAGCTACGCGGTGGATGCGGGAACCACGCTCAACTTCAGCAGCGGTACACGCGACCTGAATGCGGGCAGCAACATCACCGGCCTAGGAACGCTAAGCGTCTCGGGTGCGACGGTAAATGCCAACAACCTTTTGGATATCGCGTCAACGGGCACGCCGCTCACAGTCGCTAGTGGTGCGCTGAATCTCAATGGCAGTGCCATCACCGGCACTTTGGCGCCTGTGAGCATCAGCGGCGGCGCGCTCAACGTCAACACCACTAATCCGATCACGTTACCGAGTCTTGTCCTCAGCGGCGGCACACTCGGTGGCACGGGAGATGTGACGGTCAGTGGTGCCTTTGACGTCACCTCCTCCAGCTACCTGAGTGGACCTGGATTGTTCACGACGCAGGGCACCAGCACGGTGAACATGCCCAGTGAGCTCGGAGGCTACTTGAACCTTGAGGGCGGTAAGAACTGGGTGAACGAAGGCACACTGACGATCGGTGGTGATGACTTGATCTACTTTGGCTTTGTCGGAGGGGGAGCCAACACGCTGACGAATGCGGTGGGCGCGACCTTGAATCTATCGAGCGCCGCTGGCACGCCGCTGAGCTATTGGGCCGGCACAGCGGAGGTGATCAATGCGGGGACATTGAACCAGACGGTGGTCGGTGCGCACACGATTGACGTCAACTTCAACAACACGGGCACGGTGAATGTTGATGTGGGCACGCTGTCGATTGGCGGCAGCGGTAGCGACAGCGGCAGCTACGCGGTGGATGCGGGAACCACGCTCAACTTCAGCAGCGGTACACGCGACCTGAATGCGGGCAGCAACATCACCGGCCTAGGAACGCTAAGCGTCTCGGGTGCGACGGTGAATGCCAACATCGCGCTTGACTTTTTAGCCAGCGGAACGTCGCTTTCCGTAAGTAATAATGGATCGCTCTACGTCAATAGTGGTCTAACGGTCGGCAATCTGCCACTCGATGGCGGCACGCTGGGTGGCACGGGAGATGTGACGGTCAGTGGTGCCTTTGACGTCACCTCCTTCAGCTACCTGAGTGGACCTGGATTGTTCACGACGCAGGGCACCAGCACGGTGAACATGCCCAGTGAGCTCGGAGGCTACTTGAACCTTGAGGGCGGTAAGAACTGGGTGAACGAAGGCACACTGACGATCGGTGGTGATGACTTGATCTACTTTGGCTTTGTCGGAGGGGGCGCCAACACGCTGACGAATGCGGTGGGCGCGACCTTGAATCTATCGAGCGCCGCTGGCACGCCGCTGAGCTATTGGGCCGGCACAGCGGAGGTGATCAATGCGGGGACATTGAACCAGACGGTGGTCGGTGCGCACACGATTGACGTCAACTTCAACAACACGGGCACGGTGAATGTTGATGTGGGCACGCTGTCGATTGGCGGCAGCGGTAGCGACAGCGGCAGCTACGCGGTGGATGCGGGAACCACGCTCAACTTCAGCAGCGGTACACGCGACCTGAATGCGGGCAGCAACATCACCGGCCTAGGAACGCTAAGCGTCTCGGGTGCGACGGTAAATGCCAACAACCTTTTGGATATCGCGTCAACGGGCACGCCGCTCACAGTCGCTAGTGGTGCGCTGAATCTCAATGGCAGTGCCATCACCGGCACTTTGGCGCCTGTGAGCATCAGCGGCGGCGCGCTCAACGTCAACACCACTAATCCGATCACGTTACCGAGTCTTGTCCTCAGCGGCGGCACACTCGGTGGCACGGGAGATGTGACGGTCAGTGGTGCCTTTGACGTCACCTCCTCCAGCTACCTGAGTGGACCTGGATTGTTCACGACGCAGGGCACCAGCACGGTGAACATGCCCAGTGAGCTCGGAGGCTACTTGAACCTTGAGGGCGGTAAGAACTGGGTGAACGAAGGCACACTGACGATCGGTGGTGATGACTTGATCTACTTTGGCTTTGTCGGAGGGGGAGCCAACACGCTGACGAATGCGGTGGGCGCGACCTTGAATCTATCGAGCGCCGCTGGCACGCCGCTGAGCTATTGGGCCGGCACAGCGGAGGTGATCAATGCGGGGACATTGAACCAGACGGTGGTCGGTGCGCACACGATTGACGTCAACTTCAACAACACGGGCACGGTGAATGTTGATGTGGGCACGCTGTCGATTGGCGGCAGCGGTAGCGACAGCGGCAGCTACGCGGTGGATGCGGGAACCACGCTCAACTTCAGCAGCGGTACACGCGACCTGAATGCGGGCAGCAACATCACCGGCCTAGGAACGCTAAGCGTCTCGGGTGCGACGGTGAATGCCAACATCGCGCTTGACTTTTTAGCCAGCGGAACGTCGCTTTCCGTAAGTAATAATGGATCGCTCTACGTCAATAGTGGTCTAACGGTCGGCAATCTGCCACTCGATGGCGGCACGCTGGGTGGCACGGGAGATGTGACGGTCAGTGGTGCCTTTGACGTCACCTCCTTCAGCTACCTGAGTGGACCTGGATTGTTCACGACGCAGGGCACCAGCACGGTGAACATGCCCAGTGAGCTCGGAGGCTACTTGAACCTTGAGGGCGGTAAGAACTGGGTGAACGAAGGCACACTGACGATCGGTGGTGATGACTTGATCTACTTTGGCTTTGTCGGAGGGGGCGCCAACACGCTGACGAATGCGGTGGGCGCGACCTTGAATCTATCGAGCGCCGCTGGCACGCCGCTGAGCTATTGGGCCGGCACAGCGGAGGTGATCAATGCGGGGACATTGAACCAGACGGTGGTCGGTGCGCACACGATTGACGTCAACTTCAACAACACGGGCACGGTGAATGTTGATGTGGGCACGCTGTCGATTGGCGGCAGCGGTAGCGACAGCGGCAGCTACGCGGTGGATGCGGGAACCACGCTCAACTTCAGCAGCGGTACACGCGACCTGAATGCGGGCAGCAACATCACCGGCCTGGGAACGCTGAGCGTCTCGGGTGCGACGGTGAATGCCAACATCGCGCTTGACTTTTTAGCCAGCGGAACGTCGCTTTCCGTAAGTAATAATGGATCGCTCTACGTCAATAGTGGTCTAACGGTCGGCAATCTGCCACTCGATGGCGGCACGCTGGGTGGCACGGGAGATGTGACGGTCAGTGGTGCCTTTGACGTCACCTCCTTCAGCTACCTGAGTGGACCTGGATTGTTCACGACGCAGGGCACCAGCACGGTGAACATGCCCAGTGAGCTCGGAGGCTACTTGAACCTTGAGGGCGGTAAGAACTGGGTGAACGAAGGCACACTGACGATCGGTGGTGATGACTTGATCTACTTTGGCTTTGTCGGAGGGGGCGCCAACACGCTGACGAATGCGGTGGGCGCGACCTTGAATCTATCGAGCGCCGCTGGCACGCCGCTGAGCTATTGGGCCGGCACAGCGGAGGTGATCAATGCGGGGACATTGAACCAGACGGTGGTCGGTGCGCACACGATTGACGTCAACTTCAACAACACGGGCACGGTGAATGTTGATGTGGGCACGCTGTCGATTGGCGGCAGCGGTAGCGACAGCGGCAGCTACGCGGTGGATGCGGGAACCACGCTCAACTTCAGCAGCGGTACACGCGACCTGAATGCGGGCAGCAACATCACCGGCCTGGGAACGCTGAGCGTCTCGGGTGCGACGGTGAATGCCAACATCGCGCTTGACTTTTTAGCCAGCGGAACGTCGCTTTCCGTAAGTAATAATGGATCGCTCTACGTCAATAGTGGTCTAACGGTCGGCAATCTGCCACTCGATGGCGGCACGCTGGGTGGCACGGGAGATGTGACGGTCAGTGGTGCCTTTGACGTCACCTCCTTCAGCTACCTGAGTGGACCTGGATTGTTCACGACGCAGGGCACCAGCACGGTGAACATGCCCAGTGAGCTCGGAGGCTACTTGAACCTTGAGGGCGGTAAGAACTGGGTGAACGAAGGCACACTGACGATCGGTGGTGATGACTTGATCTACTTTGGCTTTGTCGGAGGGGGCGCCAACACGCTGACGAATGCGGTGGGCGCGACCTTGAATCTATCGAGCGCCGCTGGCACGCCGCTGAGCTATTGGGCCGGCACAGCGGAGGTGATCAATGCGGGGACATTGAACCAGACGGTGGTCGGTGCGCACACGATTGACGTCAACTTCAACAACACGGGCACGGTGAATGTTGATGTGGGCACGCTGTCGATTGGCGGCAGCGGTAGCGACAGCGGCAGCTACGCGGTGGATGCGGGAACCACGCTCAACTTCAGCAGCGGTACACGCGACCTGAATGCGGGCAGCAACATCACCGGCCTGGGAACGCTGAGCGTCTCGGGTGCGACGGTGAATGCCAACAGTGGTCTGACGATCGGCAGCAATCTGCAACTCGATGGCGGCACGCTAGGTGGCACGGGTGATGTGACGGTCAGTGGGGCGTTTGACGTCACCTCCTCCAGCTACCTGAGTGGACCTGGATTGTTCACGACGCAGGGCACCAGCACGGTGAACATGCCCAGCGTGAGTGGAGGCTCTCTAAACATTTCGAACGGTAAGAACTGGGTGAACGAAGGCACACTGACGATCGGTGGTGATGACTTGATCTACTTTGGCTTTGTCGGAGGGGGCGCCAACACGCTGACGAATGCGGTGGGCGCGACCTTGAATCTATCGAGCGCCGCTGGCACGCCGCTGAGCTATTGGGCCGGCACAGCGGAGGTGATCAATGCGGGGACATTGAACCAGACGGTGGTCGGTGCGCACACGATTGACGTCAACTTCAACAACACGGGCACGGTGAATGTTGATGTGGGCACGCTGTCGATTGGCGGTTCACTGACCCAGTCGGGCGCGATTGATGTGGCCGCTGGAGCCGTTTTTCAGAAGAGCGGCGGCTTCACCAATGCTTCCACCGGCACCCTCTCGGGCTTTGGCACCATCGATGTGGGCGCCGGCAACACGCTCACCAACCTCGGCACCATCAGCCCCGGCGGCGATGGCGTGGCGGGTGCTCTCAGCATCACCGGCGTCCTGGCCCTGAGCAGCACCTCCGTACTCAACCTCGACCTGGGCGGCGCCACGCCTGGCAGTCAATACGACCGGCTGGCGGTTTCGGGCAATGTGAACCTCGGGGGCACGATCAACACCCAACTCATCAATGGTTTTAGCCCCAGCCTGGGCCAGAACTTTGATGTGATCACATCCGGCGGCACCGCCACCGGTAGCTTTGCCGGCTCGAATCTGCCTTCTGGTTTCAATGGGGCGATCGTCTTTGGCAGCGTCTACCGGCTCACCAATTCCGGCCTGAGCTGCCTGGGGGTCTGTTGGGATGGCGGCGGTGGTGACACCAGCTGGGAAACCCTGGCCAACTGGAGTGGCGATCAATTGCCCACCACCAGCGATGTGGCCTACCTGAACCTGGTGGGCGGTGTCGATGTGACCCTCTCCAGCAGCCAGAGCGTCAAAGGTCTCAATAGCATCGTGGGTAACAACCTCACGATCAATTCCGGTGGTTTGTTGACCCTGAATGATTCAGGAACGAGCTCCACATTGAATGGTGAACTAGCCATCTACGATGGCGCGTTGACGACCAATGGAGCGCTAACACTGAATGGAAATTCGGTGTGGGCCGGCGGCACCCTTGCTGGAGCGGGATCATTAACGGTGGGGAGTGGGGCAACGCTGGTGGTGGGTGGCGGGAGTGGGATTGTTCCTGGCACGTATGGCTTGAGTCGGCTGACGAATCAGGGGACGGTTCAATGGTTGGCTGAGGGATTAAATTATAGTGCTGATGGTGTAATTGATAACAGCGGCTTGTTCGATGTGGAGATCGGTGATGTCTGGGATGCTGCCGGATCATTCACGTTCGCGTTCAACAATTTGACTGGAGGAGAGCTGCGCAAGAGTGGGCTGGGAATTAGCTTCTTGGGTAGCGTGAATCTGACCAACAACGGCTTGGTGGATGTGAGATCTGGCACGTTAGTGGTTAGCCCTAATTCTTTGATACAGAATAATGGGCTGATTCAGACGGCTTCAGATGCAAGCTTTCAGGTCCAATCCGACTTGACGAATGCCTCCACCGGCACCCTCTCGGGTGGCATTGAAGTCTATTTTGGCACGTTGATCAACTTTGGCACGATCAGCCCCGGTGGTGATGGCGTGGTTGGAGTAATAGGCGCCGACAACCTGATCTTGGGCAGCACCTCCGTGCTCAACCTGGACATTGGTGGCGCCACGGGAAGCCAATACGACAGGCTGTTTACTGCAAACGTCGTCGGCAACGCAAGCCTCGATGGCACGATCAACGCCCAGTTGATCAATGGCTATAGCCCCAGCCCAGGCCAGAACTTCGATGTGATCCTCTCCGCCACCACCACCGGCAGCTTTGCCAGCTCGAATCTGCCTTCGGGATTCAACGGCGCGATTGTGGGCAGCGTCTACCGACTCACCAATTCCGGCCTGAGCTGCCTGGGCGTCTGTTGGGATGGCGGCGGCGGCACCACCGGCTGGGAAACCCTCGCCAACTGGAGCGGCGATCAATTGCCCACCACCACCGATGTGGCCTACCTGAACCTGGTGGGCGGTGTTGATGTGACCCTCTCCAGCAGCCAGAGCGTCAAGGGGCTCAACAGCCTTGTTGCTAACAACCTCACAATCAATTCCGGTGGGTCGTTGACACTGAACGATCCAGGCACCGCCTCCAACCTCGCTGGCGATCTCACCGTTAATGGCACCCTGAACATTGAATCGCCCCTCAGCGCATCGTCGTTGGCCCTCAACGGCGGAGCTTTGGGTGGCAGCGGCAGCCTCACGGTTTCCAATGCCTTCACGCGTACGGGCGGAACCACGGGCACCAGCCTCACCGGGGTCACGCTCAACCAGGCCAGCGGTGATCTCAGCCCGGGCGCCTGGAGCGTCAATGGACCGGTGTCGTTCACGGCGGCGGCTGGAAACCTGCTGATCGATGGACCCGTGACGGCCACCACCCTGCTGGGCCGCGGTGCCACAGGGCTGACGCTGCAGCCCGGTGTCGTGCTGAACGCCACGGCAAGCACGGGGAGTTCCTTGGTGCTCGAGGCCGGCACGGGCGCCTTCACCAACCTGGCCGGCGCCGGGGCGCTAGCGGTCGCACCAGGGGCGCGCTGGTTGGTCTATTCCGCCAGCCCCCTGACCGACAACCGCGGCGGCTTGAGCTATGCCTTCAAGCAATACGGCATCACCTACGGCAGTGCGACCCCCGTAGTGGGCGCCGGCAATGGCTTCCTCTACGGCGCCACGCCAACGGTCACGGCCAGCCTCACCGGCAGCATCAGCAAGACCTACGACGGCACCGTGGCAGCCCCGCTCGCGGCTGGCAACTATCTCGTCACTGGCGCGATCGACAGCGACACCGTACAGGTGAACAATCCCACGCTGGGCACGTACACATCGGCCGGGACCGGGGGGCGTGGTGCGAAGGATGCCGGCAGTGGTAAGGATGTCTCCGCTGCTGGGGTGGCGATCACCGGGGCCAGCGAGGGTGCGGTCGCGGTGTATGGCTACCAGTTGGCCAGCTCAACAGCGACCGGTACCGCCCTGGGCACGATCAATCCCCTCGCGCTCACCGGTGCCGCGATTGCGCCCTCCAGCTCCATTTACGGTTCGGCCCTCAGCCCCGGTGCGGTCAGCTTCTCCAATGTCTTTTCAGGGGATCTCGTCGGCGCCACGGCTTCCGTCAACACAGGCGGCGTGAGCAGTAGCGGCAACTCCATCGTTGGCGCCTACACCCAAACGGTCAGCACCACCCTCAGCGGTAGCGATGCGGCGAACTACAGCTTCTCAGGCTTCACATCAACTCCCAACTACACGATCAGTCCGCTGGCCCTCACAGGCGCTGCGATCGCTTCGGGCAGTTCCATCTACGGCTCAGCACTTGCCCCCGGCGCCGTCAGCTTTGGCAATCTCCTCGTAGGGGATCTCGTTGGCGCCACGGCTTCCGTCAACACAGGCGGCGTGAGCAGTAGCGGTAACTCCATCGTTGGCGCCTACACCCAATCCGCTGGCACGACCCTCATCGGTGGCGATGCGGCGAACTACAGCTTCTCGGGCTTCACCTCAACGCCCAACTACACGATCAGCCCGCTCGCCCTCACAGGCGCGGCGATCGGCTCGGGCAGTTCCATCTACGGCTCAGCGCTCACCCCAGGCGCGGTGAGCTTTGGCAACCTCTTCTCCGGTGATCTCGTCGGAGCTGCCGCTGCGGTCAACACCTCCACCTTGAGCACGGGCGGCAACCCGATCGTTGGTGCCTACACCCAATCCGCCAGCACGGCCCTCAGCGGCTCTGATGCGGCGAACTACAGCTTCTCGGGCTTCACATCAACGCCTAACTACACAATCAGCCCGCTGGCGCTCACAGGCGCAGCGATTGCTTCGGGCAGTTCGACCTACGGCTCTGCCCTCACCCCAGGCGCGGTGAGCTTTGGCAATCTCTTCTCCGGTGATCTCGTCGGCTCTGCCATCTCCGTCAACACCTCCATCCTCAGCACCGGCGGCCAAGCCATCGTTGGCGGTTACACCCAATCCGCCAGCACGGCCCTCAGCGGCTCTGATGCGGCGAACTACTCCTTCTCGGGCTTCACGTCAGCGTCCATCTACACGATCAGTCCCCTAGACCTCACGGCCACGGGGTTCTCGCGAACAACAAGGTCTACGACGGCAACACCGTGGCGACGATCAGCACCAGCGGCGCGACCCTTACGGGTCTGATCGCGGGTGACCGTGTGGCCCTTGCTGGTGGCACAGGTCTGTTCGCCGATGCCAACGTGGGCCTGGCCAAGCCCGTGGCCGTCAGCGGCTTGGGCCTTGGTGGCACCGACGCTGCCAACTACAGCCTGCTGCCTTCCAGCAGCCTCTCCGCCGACATCGCCATCCGCCCCCTCGCCACCTGGAGCGCCTCCACTGCCGGCAACTGGAGCGATCCGGCCAACTGGGATGCCCTGCCCAGCGGCTCCAACGTGGCCGCCGTGGCGATCCCAGTCGGCAGCGGCGCCCTCACCTATGACGCCGCCGCCGGCAGCACCAACCTGCAAAGCCTCTTCAACGATCAAAACCTCAGCATCACCGGTGGTTCCCTGGCGGTGAGTGGTGCCACATCCGTGGCCAGCGGCGCCAGCTTGAGCCTCAATGGCGGCAGCTTCTCCACCGCCACGTTGATCAACGAAGGGCTGGTGAACGGCAGCGGCCCACTCGCGCTTAATGGGACCTACACGGAGAACGGCGGCAGCCTTGGCAGCAACTTCTCCAGCGTTGCGATCACCCAGACCAGCGGCGACCTGAACCTCAGTGGCGTGGGGGCTACGGGCCCCGTGAGCCTCTCCAGCAGCGCCGGCGGCCTCAATCTCAGCGGCGCTGTGAGCTCCGCTGGTGGTCCCATCAGCCTCAGCTCCAGCGGCCCCACCTTGCTTGCCTCCGGTTCATTGCTCACCAGCCCCGGCGCTCTGATCTCCGTGAGCAGCGGCGGCCCCCTGAGCCTTCTGGGTGCCCGCGTCGATGCCAGCGGCAGCAGTGCCGGCGGCACGGTGCAGCTTGATGGCAGCTCGCTCACACTCACCAACGCCACGCTGAACACCTCCGGTGCCAGCGACGGTGGTTTGATTCAGCTGGGTCTCAAAACCCTGCCGAGCAGCACCACCATTACCAACAGCAGCCTGGTGGCCGATCCGCCGGGCCTGGGCGGCACGATCACCATCGACGGCCGTGCCATCGCCCTGGTCGGCTCCACATTGAACGTGGTCGGTCTCAGTGGTGGCTCGATCCTGTTGGGTTCGGCCAACACCGCCACCTTGAGTCTCGATGCCGCCACATCCCTGGTCGGCGGCGGTGGGGCGTCGTTCAGCCTGTTCGCCGGCTCAATCGTTAACAACGCCAGCATCATCGGCGGCCGTCTGTTCGTGAACGGCGTGGACTTGGGCGCCGTGACGGTGCTGCCTGATCTGCCCTCGATCGAGGCGCTGCCCGCTGAGGTGGCATTCCAGTTCAGCGTCGATCTTGGTCAGAGCTCTCCGCTCTCCAGCGTTGATTACACGGCACCGGGTTCGTTGCTGGTCGCCCAGTGGGAGCAAGTGGGGATCGATCCGCTCTCGATCAGCCTGAGCGAATCGGCGTTCCTGTTCGCCGACACTTGGATGACGTCAGCTCAGGGTCCCCTGGCGGTGTGGGACAGCCCCACGTCGGGAAGTTTCGCTGAGCTCTTCAGCGATCTGGCCCTCGCTTCGCCCTATGGCCAGCCCCTGCAGCTTGATCCCGAACTGCTGAGCAACCCGGTGTTCGCCCTGGAGGCCGCTCGCTCTTTCGGCGAACTGATGAACCTTCGCCTGGCCCAGGACCTGTTCCCCTCGGCCGGGGCCGGGGCCGGGGCCGGGGCTGTGGCGGAGGCGGCCCCTTCACTGCTGGCGTCTCTGATGCCGGCTGTCGAGCCCAGCGCCCTGCGGCTCTATCAGGATCTGTACCCGTCAGCGGCGATCAGCACGGCCTGGCCCCCGGGTCCCGTGCTCGGTGGGGTGGTGGACGCGTCGACCGTGGCGGAGCGTTCGATTCAGTTGCTCTCATCCCTGCAGGTGATGGAGCAGTTCACGGCGGCGGATCAGCGGGCCCTGGCGGAATCGGCCGTCCTGCTGGCCGATGGCTCGATCTACAGCCAGCCGGTGCAGCTCAATCTCGAATGGACACGGCCCATTCCGTCTGCCCCCGCGGCCGCCCCCTCGGCCGCCTTGGCCGCAACGGGGGCCACTGCGGATCCGTTCAGCCTGCGCTTGCTGCAAGCGCTGTTCCCCTCTACGGCCTTCAATCAGACCTGGCCTTCCGGCGCGGTGCTCAGCCTTTCGGGCGGCCCCCAGGGCCTGTTTGATCGGGCCGTGCAGCAGTTGTCTCCCCAGCAGGTGAACGATCAATTCACGTCCTCAGAGCAGAAGGCGCTGGAAGACACCGCCTCCAAGCTCGGCCTGGAGGGCGGAGGCAGGGTGGCCCCAAGCCCGGCCCAGCTGCAGCAGAGCCTGCGGGAGGTGATTCAGGCGGTGCGTCGCCGGATCAGCGGCCGTTGAGCCTCGCCCTCACTGCAGGTAGGTGATCTGCCCCAGACTGCTCTCCAGGTGGTCCATCAGCCGCTGGGCGTCGTTGATGCGCAGATCGCCGCGGCTGATCGCCGCCTCACTGGCCACACGTAGCCGTTCCAGCAGCAACTCAGGCTGGTGCTCCATCGCCTGGAGCACATCGGCGTTGGTGTCGCCCCGCACCACGTGATCCAGGCGGTAGCCGCCGCCGGCGGCCAGGCGGATGTGTACGGCGTTGGTGCTGCCGAACAGGTTGTGCAGGTTGCCCATCACCTCCTGGTAGGCCCCGCCCAGGAACAAGCCGATCCAGTAGGGCTCGCCTGGCTTGAGCGCGTGCAGTTCCAGCAGCGGCTTCACCTGACCGCGGTCGATGAAGCGGGCCAGCTTGCCGTCGGAGTCGCAGGTGAGGTCGGCGAAGCTGCCGAGCTGATCGGGTCGTTCGCCCAGCCGGTGGATCGGCATCACCGGGAACAGCTGATCGATCGCCCAGGTGTCGGGCGCTGAACGGAACACCGAGAGGTTGGCGTAGTAGGTGCTGGCCAGGGCGGCCTGTAGCCCCTTGAGCTCATCGGGTACGCCGACGGCTGGTAGCCGTTGGGCGATCGCCTGGCAGCAGGCCCAGGTGAGCTGCTCCGCCAGGGCCCGTTCCGGCAGGCTCAGGTAGCCGAGGCGGAAGGCCGAGAGGGCGTCTTCCTTGAACTTGAGCGCGTCGTTCCAGGCCTCCTGCAGGTGCCGGGTGTCGCCGTGCTCCGTGGCGTTGATGCCGGCCAGGGTGTCACGCAGGTTGCGCACGATCAGCGGTTCACCCTCCAGCGCTTCGGGCACCGCGTCCGGCACGCCGGCGGCGCCGAGCACATCGAACACCAACACGCTGAAGTGGCTGGCGAGCGCCCGGCCGCTCTCACTCACCAGGGTGGGCAGGGCAACGCCCAGGGGTTCGCAGCACTCCCGCACCGTGGCCACCACGTCGTTGGCGTAGTTCTGCAGCGAGTAGTTGGTGGAGGCGGCGGTGGCGGTGCGGCTGCCGTCGTAGTCGATGCCCAGGCCACCGCCCACATCGAGGTAGCCCATGGGCGCCCCCAGCTGGGCCAGCTGAACGTAGATCTGGCCCGCCTCCTGCAGGGCGTCCTTGAGCACGGCGATGTCGTTGATCTGGCTGCCCACGTGGAAGTGCAGCAGGCGCAGCTCCCCCAGCAGCCCCGCGGCCCTCAGGCGCTCCACCGTGGTGAGCAGGTCGGGGATCGAGAGGCCGAACTTGGCACGATCCCCCACCGAACTTCCCCAGCGCCCGGTGCTGCGGACCGAAAGTTTGGCGCGCACGCCGATGAACGGTGCTGCCCCCAGGGCCGCACTCGCCTCGATGATCCGCTCGACCTCATCGGCCTGCTCGATCACCACCACCGGCTGGCGCCCAAGCCGCCGGGCCAGGATCGCCGTTTCGATGTAGCGACGGTCCTTGTAGCCATTGCAGATCAGCAGTGCCTCCGGGTCATCGAGCAGGGAGAGGGCGATCAGCAGCTCCGCCTTGCTGCCCGCCTCCAGACCGAAATGCCAGCGCCGGCCGCTCTCCACCAGCTGCTCGACCACGTGGCGCTGCTGGTGGCATTTCACCGGGAACACCCCCTGGTAGCGGCCGGAGTAGCCGTACTGGGCGATCGCCCGCTCGAAGGCGGCGTGCAGCCGCTCCAGCCGGTCCTCGAGGATGTCATCAAAGCGAATCAGCAGCGGCAGGCCCAGGTTCCGTCCCTGCAGCCCCTGCACCAGCTCGACTAGATCCAACGAGCCCCCCGGTCGCCCCGGGGTTGCACCATCACGTGGCCGCGGCCATTGATCGAGAAGTAGGGCTCCCCCCAGCCATCGAGCCCATAGAGGTGGGCGCTGTCCGCCACCGACCAGGTTGTCCCGCCCGCAGTGGGGTCTGCAATGGCGCCGTAATTGGCGTCAGCAGCGGCATCAGCAGCGGTGCTCGAGGCGACCATCGGTGCGCTCAGGGGGCATGAAGCGTTTCCACTGTGCTTGCCAAGGGGGCCGACTGGCGCGGACGATGGTCCGGATTTGTGGATCAAGCACCCATGACCAGCGAACGCAGCTTCATCGCGATCAAGCCCGATGGGGTCCAGCGGGGCCTGGTGGCGGAAATCCTCGGCCGCTTCGAGCGCAAGGGCTTCAAGTTGGTGGGCCTCAAGCAGCTCACCCCCAGCCGTGAGCTGGCCGAGAGCCACTACGGCGTGCACCGCGAGCGCCCCTTTTTCGCGGGCCTGGTGGAGTTCATCACCAGCGGCCCCGTGGTGGCCATGGTGTGGGAGGGCGACGGCGTGATCGCCAGCGCCCGCAAGCTGATCGGCGCCACCAAGCCCCTGGAGGCCGAACCCGGCACCATCCGCGGTGATCTGGCGATCAACATCGGCCGCAATGTGATCCACGGCTCCGACGCCCCGGAAACGGCCGCTTTCGAGATCGGCCTGTGGTTCCGCCCCGAGGAACTCAGCGACTGGACCCCTTCCGACCAGACCTGGCGCAGCGAAGGCTGAGCCAGCCGCGGGCTGACTTTTGGCTTGGGCCAGTTCCGGCCCTTGCCGGGGTTGGCAGGCTGGGGGGACTTGTGCGTCTTCGCCATGAAGGTCCGCGGACGTCCCCTGGTGCTGGCCACCGCGATCAGCGCCGCCCTGGCCGCTGGATGGGCTGACGCGGCAACGCCTACGAAAAAGCCCAGCTCCCGGATCGTCGATGTGGCCGCCCGGCCCGCCTTCAAACGCGCGGCAGGGGCCTCCGAGGTGGCAGCCAAACCCGGACAGCTGCTCGCCCCCGGCACGGTGCTGCGCACCCAGAGCCCCGGACGGCTGCAGGTGCGCCTGGCCGATGGCCGCAGCTTCCGCCTCGGCGGTGATGCCGAACTGCATCTGGCTGGTGAGGAGCTGGACCTGCGCCGGGGCCAGATCATTGCCTGGATCAATCCCGCTCAGAAGGGCGGTTGGCCGCCGCTGCGCATCCGCACCCGGGTGGCCACCGCCTCGATCGTGGGCACCACGGTGTTCATCGATGCCAGCGCGGAGAGGGTGTTGTTCCTGAGCTGGGAGGGTCTCGTCAAGGTGGCCACCGACGACGGCAAGCGCATCCAGCTCAAAGGCGGCCAGGTCATGACCAAGACCGGTGACACCTGGGCCCTGCCCCGCCCGCTCAGCCCCGTGGAGGCCCGCGGCCGGCGCGAGCGCAACCCGCTTTTCCAGAGCTTCAGCACGCCGATGGACACCCTGCCGTTGATCGATCGGCAGATCGACGCCCTCCATTCAGCCCCCAGGAGCGCAGCTCCAGCCCAAGCCCCAGCCGCCGGGCACCGTTGAGGCGGCCGCCCCTGTGGGGTCTGGCGCTGCTGGCGCCGTTGCTCCTGGCTCTTCCGGCCCTGCGCACCAGCCCCGTCGGCCTCGCCCTGGTGGCCGCCGATGCCGCGATCGGGGCCCAGTTCTTTCGCCTTCGCGGCCCGCGCCCGGCGCCGCCGTCGCTGGTGGTGCTGGCGGTGGATGGCGATTCGCTCGCCCTCGATCGGTTGCTGGGCCCCGAGGAGCGACAGCGATCGCCGCTGTGGCGGCGCATGGGCCCCTGGCCCTGGCCGCGGGCCCTGCAGGCGGAGCTGGCGGCGGCGGTGCTGGAGCGGGGGGCAGCCCGGGTGGTGTTCAACGTCGTCTACGGCCAGCCCAGCCGCTATGGCCCCGCCGATGACAAGGCCTTCAGCGCGCGCCTGGCCCCCTGGCGTGATCGGGTGATTCTGGCGGCGGCCTATGGCCGCGAAAGCCAGGACGGGGTGGAGCGTTCCCAGCTGGACCGCCCGATCTACCCCTTCCTCCACAGCGGTCTCACCACCCTGTTGCAGAGCCCCCAGGGCCTCAGCGACGCCATTCCAGGCCTGGAGTGGCTGGAGAGCAACCTGGCGGCGTTCGCCCCGCCCCGCCCCGATCCCCTGCCGTTTGTGGCCACGGGCCGGCGGCCGCCGCGTCAGCCCCTGGGCATCAACTTTCCTGGCCCCGCCGGCCGTGTGGCCAGCGTGCCGGCCTGGCGGGTGCTGGAGCAGCCCGAAGGCTTCTGGCGTGGGCGCACCGTGCTGATCGGCGCCACCGCTCCCGAACTCGGCGGCCTGCTGGAGACGGCCTACGGACCCCAGAGCGGCACGGAGGTGCAGGCGGCCGCCCTGGCCAGCGTGCTGCGGGGCGACGGCCTGGCGCGGCCGGAGCCCGCCCTGGAAACCCTGCTGCTGCTGGCTTGGGGCTTGGCCACAGCGCTGCTGTTGCGCCGCGGCCCCAATGCCTCCGCCAGCCTGGTCACGGGCCTGGCCCTGGCGGCGGCGGCCCTGGGGCTGGGGGCCCTGCTCTGGGCCCGGGCCTTCCTGGTGCTGCCCTGGGCCGCCCTGGTCGCCATGCCCCTGGCGGCGGGTGCCGTGCGGGGCGGCGGCCAGTGGCTCAAGGAGAGCCGCGAGCGCGCCTACCTGCACCAGGTGCTGGCCCGGCGCATCTCCCCCACCCTGCTCAAGGACATCCTGCGGGAGCCGGGGCCGCTCTGGACCCAGGTGGGGGGCAGCCGCGCCGACTGCGTGGTGCTGTTCACCGACCTGGTGGGGTTCACCCCCTGAGCGCCCAGCTGGAGCCAGCGGCCCTCTTTGCCTTGCTCAACAATTACTTCGAAGCGATCGCCACCGCTGTGATCGAGGAGCAGGGGCTGCTGGACAAGTTCATCGGCGATTCGCTGATGGCGGAGTTCGGGGTGCCCCGCAGCCGCGGCGACCGCCAGGAGGCCCTGGCGGCGGCACGGGCCGCCCTGGCCATGCGCAGCAGCCTGGAGGCCCTCAACGCCGAGCTGGAGCGTGAGGGCCGCCCGACCCTGCGCCAGGGCATCGGCCTGCACTTCGGTGAGGTGATCGCTGGCAACCTGGGCTCCTCCCAGCGCCTGGAGTTCACGGTGGTGGGATCGAGCGTGAATGTGGCCAGCCGCCTGGAAGGGCTCACCCGCCGCTTCCCGGAGCACTCGATCCTGATCAGCGGCGAGCTCTTGGCCCTGCTGGGGGAACGGGCGGAGGTGGTGCCGCTCGGTGAGCACACGGTCAAGGGCTGGCCGACGCCCCTGGCGGTGTATGCCTTGGAGGGTCTGCGGCCGGAGGCTTGAGGCCGAGGGGGCCAGGCCTGGTCACCGGGGGCAGAATGGCGCCCCTTGCCACTGGCTGACGATGGTCGCTTCCCTCCGGCGCCGCTCCGCTGGCCTGGGCTCCCTTTCCGCTTCAGGGCTCCTGGTGGGCCTCGCCCTGGCCATGGGCTTGGACGCGGGCACCGGCTCTGCCGCCCGCGCCGCCGATGCCGCCACGGTGCAGGAAATCCTCGATGGCAAGGAGCTCTACATCGACAGCAAGCCGGCACGGGTGAAGGACAAAGCGGCTTCCCCCCAGCAGGTGAGCACCGGCAGCAGCCGCGCCCAGCTGGCCTTCGAGGGGGTGCCGCCGGCCGCTTGAACCGCTTTTCCCAGCTCAAGCTGGGTGCCAGCTGCTTCCTGCTCGATAAGGGGCAGATCCTGGTCTCCGGCAAGCAGAACGGCTGCACCAAGTCGTCGCGGATGAGCGTGCGCGGCACCAACTACGTGATTGACGTCTCCGAGAGCGGCGACGCCGAACTCTCGGTGCTGGAGGGTTCGGTGGAGGTGGCCCCCAGCCTTGATGGCGAGCCCACCGGGGCCCCCAGCACCACGGTGGAGGCGGGGCAGAAGGTGCAGCTCTCGCCCGTGGGGGTGGTGCTGGCGATCCTGCGTCTGTCGCCTTCGGACTACACCAGCGTTCTGAACGGTCCCCTGTTCTCAGGTTTCAGTTCCTCCCTGCCTGGATTCAGCTCGCTGGAGAGCTACATCCGCAGTTATGTGCCGGGGGTGTCGATTCCATCGGTCCCCTATGCGCCGTCGGTGCCCAGCTTCGGCTTCCCCCGTTTCTTCTGATGGGGGCCTTCGCTGGGGCTTGGCTGCTGACCACTGAGAGGCGGCGATGAAACGCCCCGCCGTGATCGCCCTGGCCTCCGGCGCGATCGTGCTGCTGGTGGGGGGCTGGGCGGTTGGCCCCTGGGCCCCTGGAAGAGCTGGGAGCGAGGTCTTGAAAACCAGTTGGTGCGCTGGCGGGGCCCGCGCCAACCGCCCAGGTCGGTGATGGTCGTGGCGATCGACGATGCCACCCTGCAGCAGGGGGCCTGGTTCGAGGGCCATGGCGCCATGCCCGATTGGGCCCGGGGCATTGGCACCCTCCCTGGCCGCGGGCCAGCTATGGCCAACTGGCCAGTCGATTGCTGGAGGCGGGTGCCGATGCGGTGGCCCTCAACGTGGTCTTCGAGGGCTCCAGCAGCCGTGGGTTCGCCGATGACACCGCCCTGGCCCGCTCCCTGGCTTCGCAACGCGGCAAGGTGGCCCTGGCCGCCGAGATGCTCGAGCCCCAGGATGCCCAGGTGGGCAGTGGGCTCACCCTGGTGCGCCCGGAGCGTTTCATGACCCCCGTTGGCGGATCGGGTGCCCTGGGGCTCACCAACACCCTGCCCGCCCAGGCGGGTGATCCCGACCGACACCCGGAGGCCTACGGCCGCAGACTGCTGCCGGCCAATGGCCTCAAGCCCCAGCCTTCCTTGGCGGCCACGTTGCTCCAGCTGGGGGGACGGTCTTCCCGCCAGAACGATCCGGCCATGGCCCTGGATTTTTATGGGCCAGAGGGCAGCTTCACGCGCCTGTCGGCCTGGGAAGTGCTCGATCCGGCCCGCTGGAGCCGCCATCCCCTGCGGGGTTCCCTGAAGAACGCCCTGGTGGTGGTGGGGCCCGTGGTCTCCCAGGGGGAGGCGGGCAACCCCACCCCCTTCGGCAACCTCTCCGGCCTGGAGCTGCTGGCCACCGCCACCGCCAATTCCCTGGCCGGCGATGGCCTGGCCCCCTGGCCCACCACGGCTCCCTGGCGGGCGCTGCTGGCCCTGGCGCCGGTGCTGCTGGTGGCCGCCCTCGGCCTCTGGCGCGGCGGCATCGGCTGGCGCCTCGCCCTCGTGGGCGCCGCCCTGGTGCTGGTGGTCACCGCGGGCTTCTTCGCCCTGCAGCGCAGTCACCGCTGGCTGCCCCTGCTGGCCCCCGCCTCAGGGCTCGTGGTGCTCGGGCTGCTCTATGGCGGCGATGCCTACCTGCAGGAGGAGCGGGAGCGGCGGCGCCTGCGGCGCACCTTCGAGCGCTACGTGGCCCCCAGCGTGGTGGCGGAGATCCTTTCCGATCCCAAGGCGGCCGACGGCATCCTGCGGGGCCGCGTGCTGCGGGTGACGGTGCTGTTCTCGGATCTCAAGGGCTTCACCCAGCTCACCCGCCAGCGCACCCTCGACGGCCAGAGCGAGCTGCTGGTGAGTCAACTGAACGAATACCTGGGCGAGATGGTGGAGGTGATCACGGCCCACGGCGGCACCGTCGACAAGTTCATCGGCGATGCGGTGATGGCGGTGTTTGGCTCGCCCGTGAGCCGCGGCGAGCAGCAGGAGGCCCTGGCGGCGGTGCGCTGCGCCCGGGCGATGCGCGAGGCGCTCGAACGGCTCAACCTGGGTTGGGCCCAGCGCGACATCGAGCCTCTGGGCAACGGCGTCGGGCTGGCCAGCGGCGATGTGGTGGTGGGCCAGATCGGCAGCCCCCGCCGCCTCGATTTCACCGTGATCGGCGACACGGTCAACCTGGCCAGCCGGTTGGAGGGTCTCACCCGCACCCTGGAGGTGCCGGTGCTGTTCGATCAGGTCACCGCAGACCTGGTGCGCGATGAACTGGCGCCCCAATCGAAGGGTTCACCGCCGGTGAAGGGCATGGGGCCCACGCCGGTGTTCACCCTGCCGGAGTCACCGCCGGCATCCCCGCCGCCGGCGCCCGGGGGCTGAAGCGGTCCCAACGGAACGCCTCTAGCAGGCCCCGATCCGCCGCCTGCAGCTCATCCCCCAGCAGCCTGGCCGTGATGAGCTCGGCGGTGATCGCCGCCAGCAGCACGCCGTTGCGGTGGTGGCCGGTGGCCAGCTCCAGGCCTGCGAGCGGGCTCGCCCCCAGCAGGGGCCCCTGGTCGGGGGTGCAGGGGCGAAAGCCCCACCAGCGCTCCATCGGCGGCCACTGAGCCGCCTCCGGCAGCAGGGCGTCGATTCCCGCCTGTAGCTGCCGCTGGCCGGCCGGGGTGAGGCCCTCAGCGAAACCCGCCTCCGGTTCACAGGTGGCGCCCACCACCAGCAGGCCGTCCTCCCTCGCCACCAGGTAGGTGCCGGGGCCGAACACCACCCGTGCCAGGGCCCCGATCGGCCCCTGCAGCGACAGCATCTGTCCTTTGACCGGAAACACCGACAGCTCGCTCAGCAACCGGGCGCTCCAGGCGCCGCAGGCCAGCACGGCCTTGCCACAGCTCAAAAGCTGCTCGTCCCCTTCCGCCCGCCGCAGCCGCACCCCCGTCAGCCGGGGGGCCGTGGCCTGGGCCTCCTGGTGCAGGTCCAGCACCTCGGCGCCCTCCTGGAAGGCCACCCCGTGGGCGCTGCAGGCGCGTTCGAGGGCCCGCATCAGCTGGCGGCGGTTGTCGATCTGGCCGTCCTGCTCGAACAGCAGGGCCGCCTGGAAGCCAGGCCCGATGCCGGGGATCTCGCGCTCGAGGTCGGGGCGATCCAATGGCGTGCCCAGGCTGGCGGTGGGATAGGCGTCCCGCTCGGTGGCGCTGGCGAACGGCACCACGATCCCGCAGGGCCGCAGGCCGCAGCTCAGGCCGCTGTCGGCTTCGATCTGCTCCACCCAAGCCGGAATGGCCTCCAGGCTGCGCTGGCCCAACGCCAGCAGGGCCCCCGAGAGCCCTTCCGCATGGGGCGCCAGCATCCCCGCCGCCACGAAGCCCGCCGCCTCGCTGCGGCTCCGGCTCAGCACGGTCACCGCCTGGCCGCGGCGGGCTAGCTGGTGGGCGATCGCCAGCCCCATCAGGCCGCCCCCAGGATCAGGATCGGTTCGCCTGTGGCCCCAGTCATGACGACAACCTATCCACCCGGATCAGCGGCGCCGACAGGGCTGCTCAGCCTGCGGCTGTCGCCGGGGGCCGACCTGCGCGGGGCTCTGGAGGCCCTGGTGAACGAACGCGCCATCGCCGCCGCCTGGGTGGCCTCGGCCATCGGCAGCCTCCAGGGGCTGGTGTTCCGCCCCGCCGGCAGCGACCGGGTTCTGGAGCTGGAGGGCCCCTGGGAACTGCTCAGCCTCCAGGGCAGCCTCGGCCCCGGCGGCGTTCACCTGCATCTCACAGCCGCCGATCAGGGCGGCCACTGCCGCGGCGGCCATCTGCTGGCGGGCAACGTCATCCGCACCACCGCCGAGATCGCCCTGCTGCTGCCGCTGGCGGTGCGCTTCGAGCGCCAGCTCGATGCCCTCAGCGGTTACCGGGAGCTGACGTTTGAGGCCGCTGCCTAGGATCGCCCCCTCAGCCAAGGGAGTGAAGCGGTATGGCGTCGGCGATCGGCCACGGGAGCTGGGAGGCCGTGATCGGCCTGGAAACCCATGTGCAGCTGGCCACCGCCAGCAAGATCTTCTCGGCCGCCTCCACCAACTTCGGCGATGACCCCAACACCCATATCGATCCGGTGGTGCTGGGGCTGCCCGGCACCCTGCCGGTGTTGAACCAGAAGGTGCTGGAGTACGCGGTCAAGGCCTCGCTGGCACTCAATTTGCAGGTGGCCGAGCACTGCAAGTTCGACCGCAAGCAGTACTTCTACCCCGACCTGCCCAAGAACTTTCAGATCTCCCAGTTCGATCAGCCGATCGCCGAGAACGGCTGGATCGAGGTGGAGGTGGCCGAAAAGGGCAAGGACACTTACACCAAGCGCATCGGCATCGAGCGCCTGCACATGGAAGAGGATGCCGGCAAGCTCGTGCACGCCGGCAGCGACCGCCTGGCGGGCTCCACCCACTCGTTGGTGGACTACAACCGCGCCGGTGTGGCCCTGGCGGAGATCGTCTCCAAGCCGGATCTGCGCACGGGCCGCGAGGCGGCTGAGTATGCCTCCGAGATCCGCCGGATCATGCGCTACCTCGGTGTCTCCGACGGCAACATGCAGGAGGGCTCCCTGCGCTGCGACGTCAACATCTCCGTGCGCCGCGGGCCCGATGAACCCTTCGGGGTGAAGGTGGAGATCAAGAACATGAACTCCTTCTCGGCGATCCAGAAGGCCTGCGATCACGAGATCGAACGCCAGATCAAAGCAATCGAGGCCGGGGAGCCGATCTTCCAGGAAACCCGCCTCTGGGATGAGGGCAAACAGCTCACCAAGAGCATGCGCAGCAAGGAGGGCAGCAGCGACTACCGCTACTTCCCCGAACCCGATCTCGGCCCGATCGAGGTGACGCCCCAGCGGCGTGAAGCCTGGCGCGCCGAATTGCCGGAGCTGCCGGCCGCCAAGCGCCACCGCTACGCCGAACAGCTGGGGCTCTCGATCTACGACGCCCGCGTGCTCACCGATGAGCGGCCGATGGCGGAGTACTTCGAGGCCGCGGTGGCGGCCGGCGCCGACCCCAAGGGGGCGGCCAACTGGATCACCGGCGACATCGCCGCCCATGTCAACGCCAACCGCCTCGCCTACGGCGAAATGCTCCTGCGGCCCCAGCAGCTCGCGGAGCTGGTGCAACTGATCGAGGGCGGCACGATCAGCGGCAAGATCGCCAAGGAGATCCTGCCGGAGCTGTTGGAGCAAGGCGGCTCCCCCGCCGCGATCGTCGAGGAACGGGGCCTGGGGATGATCAGCGACCCGGCGGCGATCACGGCGATTGTCGAGGAGCTGCTGGCGGCCCACCCGGCTGAGGTGGAGGCGTTCCGTGGCGGCAAGACCAAGCTCCAGGGCTTTTTTATAGGTCAGCTGATGCAGCGCACCGCCGGCAAGGCCGACCCGAAGCTGGCCAACCAGGTGCTCGTGGCCAAGCTCAAGGGCTGAGGGCCAGGGCCCGCTGCACCTGAACCTCCAGGCCCTCGGGCGCGCCCCGGTTGTCGATCAGCACATCGGCGCGGGCCCGTTTGCGTTCCAGGGGCCACTGGGCCGCCAGGCGGGCCTCGGCTTCCGCCCGGCTGAAGCCATCGCGGGTCATCAGCCGCTCCCGTTGCTCCTCAGGGTCGCAGTCCACCAGCCAGATTTCACTGCACAGCCCCTCCAGCCCGGCCTCGAACAGCAACGGGACCATCAGCACCACCACGGGCTCGGCTACCAGCCGCGCCAGTTCGGCCTCGAATCTCGCCCGCACCGCCGGGTGGACAAGGCCCTCGAGCCAGGTCCGCTCAGCGGAATCGGCGAACACGATCCTCCCCAGGGCAGCGCGGTCCACCTGCACTGGGTTCCCCCCGGCCACCAGGTCTCCGTAGCGCTCCGCCACGGCCCGGGCGCCCGGGCTGCCGGGGGCCAGGGCCTCGCGGGCGAAGGCGTCGGCATCGAGCAGCGGCAGGCCGTGCCGTTCGATCAGCAGGCGCCCCACCGTGCTCTTGCCGCTGGCGATGCCGCCGGTCAGGCCGATGCGGCGTTGGCGGCTGGAACCCGAGGCAGACATGGAGGGGCGAAAGGGATGGCGGGGTGAACGTCATCATCAACTCGACAGGCCCCGAGGGCATCGGTAGGGTCCAATCCGCCGACGGCTTGCGCCTTGCAACTGTTCAGTGCCTGGTCGGAGCGTCAGGCCCATCTCACCCGCTGGGTGCTGCTGCTGGGCTGGCTGGGGTTGATCGTCTCGCTGCTGATCCCGAACGTCGATCCCTGGCCGTTCAACATCAACCACTGCGGCCAGCTCCTGGAATGCCACACCCATGAGGGCAACCAGATCTTCTGGGGCCTGGTGGTGCCCAGCGGTCTGCTGACCCTGGTGGTGTTGAGCCATGAGCTCTGGCGCCGGATCTGCCCCTTGGCGTTCATCTCCCAGCTGTTCCGGGCCCTGCACTGGCAGCGCACCGTGGCCGGCAAGGGCAGCCGTAGGGAGGTGGTGAAGATCGAGGCCAACTCCTGGCTGGGCCAACACCACGTGCAGTTGCAGTGGAGCCTGTTCATCGCCGGCCTCAGCCTCCGTCTGTTGGTGGTCAACAGCAGCACCGTGGGCCTGGGTCTGTTCCTGCTGCTCACGGTGGCGGCGGCCCTGGTGGTGGGCTGGGCCTATGGCGGCAAGGCCTGGTGCCAGTACTTCTGCCCGATGGCGCCGGTGCAGACCGTGGTCACGGGCCAGCGCAGCCTGCTGGGAAGCCCCGCCCACATGGACACCAGCTCCAAGATCACCCAGTCGATGTGCCGCACCTACGGCGACAAGGGCAAGCTCCAGAGCGCCTGTGTGGCCTGCCAGGCCCCCTGCATCGACATCGATTCGGAACGGGCCTACTGGCAGACCTTCAGCGCCAAGCGTGGCCTCGACTGGGCCTGGTTGTCCTATCCCGGCTTGGTGCTGGGCTTTTTCCTGCTCATCCGCGCCGAGTCCCGCGAGGGCGTCGATTACCTGCGCACGGGCCTGTGGGCCTACGACGCCCGCCATGTTGATGCGATCCTTCAGCCCCTGCAGTTGTGGGGCTTGAACACGCTGCTGCCGCGGCTGATCTCCCTGCCGGCGCTGCTGGTGCTGGCGGCTGTCCTCTCGGTGCTGATCTTCTCCTGGCTGCAACGGCAGCTGGAACGCCGGCTGGCGGCCCTCGGGGAGCGGGCCGCCGATGTGGCCCGGCAGCGCACCCGCCTGCTGGCCAGCTTCCTGGCGGTGAACGTCTTCTTCTGGTTTGCTGATCCCTCCCTGGGGGCGTTGGGGGGCAAGGGCGGCCAGCTCATCCGCTCCGTGGTGCTGATCGCCAGCGGCATGTGGCTCTACCGCGGCTGGTCCCGGGACAAGGCCACCTACACCCGCGAGAGCACCAGCGCCAGCCTGCGCAAGCAGCTCGAGAAGCTCATGCCCGAGCTGGACGCCTTGCTTGAGGGGCGCTCGCTCCAGGAGCTCAGCGCCAACGAGGTGTTCACCCTCGCCAAGGTGCTGCCGGTCCAGATCAGCGCCACCAAGCGCGGCATCTACCGGGAGGTGATGTCCGACCTGTTCGACACCGGCCGACTGGACCGGGCCGCGGCCCTGGTGCAGTTGGAGGAGCTGCGCCAATCCCTGGGGCTGGTGGAGGAGGACCACCACGCCGCCGTGCGCGAACTGGCGATCACCGACCCGCGCATCCTGCAGCTGGACTACCGCCAGAGGGAGATCCGTGGCCTGCGCCAGGAGGCCGCCGCCGAGGCGATCGAAGATCTGCTCGAGGCCAGCCGCAGCCTCGACCTCAGTGCCGCCCTCGCCTCCCCCAGCCATCAGGAGGGCCTGGAGCGCATCCGCGCTGAATTCGTGCTCGATGAGGCCAGCTGGGGGAGCTGCTGGCCCGTTTTGGCCCCACCTCGGCCTTCTCCCGCCAGCGCCTCGAGGAGGAATGGGAGGAGCTGCGCGCCCAGCTTGCGGCCCGCATCAGCCTGGAGCAGGCCACCGCCAGCGATCCTCTGATCCGCCCTTTGCTGCCGGTGATCGACCGACGCCTCACCAGCCTGTTCGTGATCATCTGGCCCGGTCTTGCACATTTCAGCGACGACGACCCCTTGGTGCGGCGTTTCGCGGCGCTGCTGCCCCTGGCGCCGCCGTTGGTGTTGAGCCAGCTCAGGCGCAGGGAGCAGCGCCTGGTGATGGAGCCAGGGGAGGGCTCCATCAACCTGGAGCCCTTGCCCGATCCCTCCGATGCCCTCGAAGCCCTCTGGCGCGATCCCGATCCCGACACCGCCCTGTGGGTGCTGTGGGTGCAGGACCGGCGCGCGCCGGAGCGGGCCGCCGCCCTGCGCCGGCAGCCGCGGGTGGGTCTGCCGGACAGCCCGGCCCTGCGCCAGTTGCTGGCGGGGGTGGATGTGCCCCACAGCGATCGGCTCACCCAGCTGCTCCAGGTCCCCCTGGGGGCCGACCTCTCCCCGGCGGCCCTGTTCAGCATGTTGCGCTGGGGAGACCAGCGGCGGCTCGAGCCCGGTGAGGCTCTGTTCAGCGTCGGCGATCAACCCGACATCGTCGCGATCCTGCTGGAGGGCAGCTGTGAGGTCTACCGCGACGACGGAGTGGGGAATCCGATGGCCCTGATGGCCCAGATCCGCGTGGGCGAGCCGATCGGCGAGGTGGCTTTCTTCACCGATCATCCCCGCCGGGCCGAGGTGCGCGCCGGCGCCGAACCCGCGACGGTGCTGGTGTTCACCGCGTCCCATTTCGAAGAGCTGCTGTCGCAATCGACCGAGTTCAGCCGCAGCCTGCTGGAGCAGCTGTCGGTTCGGCTGGAAGATCTCTACGCCAAGGTGGGCCCGGCCAGCGTGTACCGCTGAGGGCGCGGCCTGCGCCCCCGCCCTGGCGTTGAACGGGCCGCCGCCCCGGCAGGATGCACCCAGAGCGATCCCTCGCCTTGACCCTTCCGACCCCCTGGCAGCCCATCGCCGGTGGCATCACCGCTCCGGCGGGCTTCCTCGCCGCCGGCGCCACCGCTGGCCTCAAAGCCTCCGGCAAGAGCGACCTCTCCCTGCTGCTGGCGCCCGTTGGGGCCGTTTGCGCCGGCAGCTTCACCACCAACCGGGTGCGGGCCGCCTGTGTGGACCTCTGCGCCGAACGGCTGGCCGCCAGCGGTGGCCGCGCCCGGGCGGTGCTCACCAACTCAGGCCAGGCCAATGCCTGCACCGGATCACGGGGCCTGGCCGACAGCCTGACGGCTACGGCCGAACTGGCCCATCGCCTGGGTCTGGCCGCCGAGGAGGTGCTGATCTGCTCCACCGGCGTGATCGGGGTGCCGATCCCGATCGACACCCTGGTGGCGGGCCTCGATCCCCTGGTGGCGGCCCTGGGCCCCGAGGGGGCGCCGCCGCCGCCACGGCGATCCTCACCACCGACCTGACGAACAAGCAGATCGCCCTGGAGGCCCACCTGGGTGGCCGGCGGGTGCGCCTCGGCGGCATGGCCAAGGGCTCCGGGATGATCCACCCCCAGATGGCCACGATGCTGGGCTATCTCACGTGCGATGCGGGTGTGCCGGCGGAGTTGTGGCGCGCCATGGTGCAGCGGGCGGTGGAGCGCTCCTTCAACGCGATCACGGTGGACGGCGACACCAGCACCAACGACACGTTCCTGGCCTTTGCCGCCGGTGCGCCCCTGCCACCGGAGCACTTCGAGGCGCTGGAGGCCGGCCTGACGGCGGTGTCGCAGCACCTGGCCCAAGCGATTGCCCGTGATGGTGAGGGGGCCACCTGCCTGATCGAGGTGCGGGTGGAGGGTGCCGCCAGCGACGCCGACGCCCGCGCCATCGCCCGCACCGTCTGCGGCTCGTCGCTGGTGAAATGCGCCGTCCACGGCCGCGACCCCAACTGGGGCCGGATCGTGGCCGCGGCGGGCCGGGCCGGGGCGGCCTTCGATCCGGAGGCGGTGGCCCTCTGGCTCGGGGAGCACCAACTGATGGCGGCGGGTCAGCCCCTGGTGTTCGATCGACCGGGGGCCTCCAGCTATCTCAAGGCCCGTGCCGAAGGTGACTACCTGGGCGGCACGGGCCCCGGCGGCGACACGGTGCTCATTCGGCTGCGGGTGGGGGAGGGGTCCGGCACGGGCATCGCCTGGGGCTGTGACCTATCGGATCAATACGTGCGCATCAACGCCGACTACACCACCTGAGCGGGTTGAATCACTCCGAAGACTGCTTCTCGCTGAGGATCGCGTGGCAGTTCGGCTCGTTGGAGATGGCCCACTCGAGCAGGTAGGCAGCGAGATTGCTCAGGGAACGTCCCTGTTCGCGCGAGATGGCGATCAGTCGTTCGTTGACGCTTTCGGGGATCGTGATGCTGATGCGCGCGGGTGCCTTGAACTGGGTGTTGTGTCCGACCCGCGATTTCGCCACAACCACCCCCATTTGTCTTGGACTGAGCGTAGGTTGCCCGGTCTCGTTTGGATCCCTGGCGCCAGGGCCGGATCCCCGCCACTGACCTTCATCTTGAAGGGCTGAGAGATCCGCCTGGGGCAGGATGGGTCGGCGCACCGCTGCCCCCCGCACCGCCGCCCCACCGCCCTATGCCCATGGCCCAGGCCAGTGCCGCCCCCACCCGTGCCGCCCGCCCCGGGAACCCCTGGAGTGGTCCCCTGGTGATCGGGCTCGGCTTCGCCCTGGGGTTCGGCCTCACCCAGCGGTTGCAGGTCCTGGACGGGACCCCTTCGATCGACCTGGGCCACCGTTTCGACGCACAGCCCTTGCCCGGCATCAGCCTGGAGAGCCTGAGGATGCGCTACGGCGCCCAGAATGAATCCCTGCGCGGGGATCCCAACCCGCCCGCGAAAACAGACCCCGCAGACCAGCTGCCTGAGCCGCTGCCGGGGGCGGAGCCCGACAGCAACGGCGCCCCCGATCCCCTCGCGCCCACGGAGAGCGCCGCCCCGACGGCCCCATCACAGCCCCCGAAGGCCAAGCCACAGCCCCCGAGTGCCAAGCCACAGCCCCGGAGTGCCGACGACGGCGCCCTCGACCCGCTGCCCCCTCTGGACGCACCAGCGCCCCCCGTTCTGCCCGAGGCGACTCCCGCCCGCTAGATCCCCGCCGGGGATTCCGATCTGCCACAGTTTGGCCAGCACAGCAGGCCCAGGATGAGCGCCCCGCAATCCCTGCTTCAAGCCGCCGTCAATCGGCTCTCGGCGCGCCTCCAGAGCGGCGTGGCCGAGGCCCTGTCCGCCCTGACCAGCCTGGCGGAGCTGGCGCCCGAGCGTCTGCAACAGGAATGGAGCTTGTTCGTCGAGGAGGTGGAGCAGGAGGCCGAGCGCCTGGAACGGGGTGAAACGGCGCCCTCTGATGCCACTCCCGGTGCCGCAGCCCCACCTGCGGACATTGGGGTCCAGGGCCAGTCCTCCGGTGCCAGCCCGAACCCCCAGGATCAGATCGATGCCCTGCGGGCCCAGGTGGCCGGGCTCGCCTCGCGGCTCGAGGATCAGCCTTGATCGGCCCTTTGCGGCGCCGGCTGCGGGAACTGGCCCGCAGCGTTCAGGTGTGGTGGGTGGTGGTGGCGATGGTGGTGGGCCTCTGGTGGGACGGGGCCGCCTGGAGCTATCCCGGTGGTGTCACCGAGGAAGGCCGCGCCCAGCGCCAACGACAACGGGCCCGCTGGCTCACGGCCCGTCTGCTCGATCTGGGGGCGGCCTTCATCAAGCTCGGTCAGCTGCTCTCCGCTCGCCCGGATGTGCTGCCCGCTGGCTATGTGGAGGAGCTGGCGCATCTCCAGGACAAGGTGCCGGCCTTCCCCTTCGCCGTGGCCCAGGGCCTGCTGGAGCAGGAATTGGGGGAGCGTTGCGCCGAGATCATCGATCTGGAGGCTGAGCCCCTGGGCGCCGCCAGCCTCGCCCAGGTGCACCGGGCCAGCCTGCGCAGCGGCCGGCAGGTGGTGTTCAAGATCCAGCGCCCCGGCCTGGAACGCCTCTTCCGCCTCGATCTCGACATCCTCCAGCAGGTGGCTGCGTTGTTCCAGCGCCATCCCCGTTGGGGGAAGGCCGCGACTGGGTGGGCATCGCCCAGGAATGCCGCCGGGTGCTGATCCGCGAGCTGGACTTCCGCACCGAGGCCGAACATGCGGCCCGCTTCCGCCAACAGTTCCTCGATGATCCGCTCATCCGTGTGCCGGCGGTGGTCTGGGAACTGAGCACCCGCCGGGTGCTCTGCCTCGACTACCTGCCCGGCATCAAGATCACCGACCGTGCGGCCCTGATCGAGGCCGGCATCGATCCGGCCGCCGTGGCCGAGCGGGGGCGGCCAGTTACCTGCAGCAACTGGTGCGCTACGGGTTCTTCCACGCCGACCCCCATCCGGGGAATCTGGCGGTGGCGGCCGATGGCGCCCTCATCTACTACGACTTCGGGATGATGGGTCAGATCTCCCAGCGGCTGCGCAGCCGCCTGGGGCGCATGGTGCGGGCCGCCGCCGCCCGCGATGCCTCCGGCCTGGTGGAGGAGTTGCAGGCGGCCGGGGTGATCGCCCAGGGCATCGATCAGGGGCCCGTGCGCCGGCTGGTGCGGGTGATGCTCAACGACGCCCTGACGCCGCCCTTCTCCAGCAACGTGATCGAGAAGCTCTCGGGGGATCTCTATGACCTGGTCTATGGCCAGCCGTTCCGCCTGCCGGTGGAGCTGATCTTCGTTATGCGGGCCCTCTCGACCTTCGAGGGGGTGGGCCGCAGCCTCGATCCGGCCTTTAGCCTGGTGGCGATTGCCCGCCCCTACCTGCTGCCTCTGATGTCCGCCAGCGGTAACGGTCCCAACGACTTCATCAACGAACTCGGTCGCCAGGCGGCCGAGGTGGGCAGCCGTGCCCTCGGCATCCCCCGGCGCCTGGAGGAGAGCCTGGCCCGCGTCGAGCAAGGCGATCTGCAGGTGCAGATTCGCGCCGGTGAAACCGACCGGCTGCTGCGGCGGTTGGCGGTCAGTCAGCAACTGGCCAGTCAGTCGGTGTTGCTGGGGGCCCTGGTGGTGGCCGCTTCCCTGCTGGCCAGCAGTGGTCGGCCGCTGCTCTCGGCCCTTCCCCTGCTGGCGGGTGTTCCCGTGGGGGTCGGCTGGATCAAGCTCCAGGCGAAGCTGCGCCGTGACAGCCGCCTGGAGCAGCTCCCCGGCACCCGCAGCTGAGCTGGATCAGGCCTTGCCTCTCGGGCCCCGGTCTTCGACACCGGCGTAGATCGCCTGGCTGCCCAGTTCGTCTTCGATGCGCAGCAGGCGGTTGTATTTGGCGACCCGCTCGCTGCGGCTGAGGGAGCCGGTCTTGATCTGGCCGGCGCGGGTGGCCACCGCCAGGTCGGCGATTGTTGTGTCCTCGGTTTCGCCGCTGCGGTGGCTGATCACGCTCGTGTAGCCGGCCCGGCCGGCCAGGTCGATCGCCTGGAGGGTTTCGGTGAGGGAGCCGATCTGGTTGACCTTGATCAGGATCGAATTGGCGATCCCCTGCTCGATGCCCCGCTGCAGGCGGCTGGTGTTGGTCACGAACAGGTCGTCGCCCACCAGCTGCACGCGGCTCCCCAGCCGCTCGGTGAGCAGGGCCCAGCCCTCCCAGTCGTCCTCGGCGAGGCCATCCTCGATCGAGACGATCGGGTAGCGGCTGACCATTGCCTCCAGCTGATCCACCAGCTCGGCGCTGGTGTAGCTGCCACCGCCGAAGGCGTAGCGGCCGTCCTTGAAAAACTCGGTGCTGGCCACATCCAGGGCCAGGGAGATCTGATCCCCGGGCCGATAGCCCGCCTTCTCGATCGCCGCCACCAGCAGATCACCGCCGGCGTCATTGCTGGTCAGGTCGGGGGCGAAGCCCCCTTCATCGCCCACGGCGGTGGAGAGCCCCTGCTCGGCCAGCAGACCCTTGAGCGTGTGGAACACCTCGGCGCCCATGCGCAAGGCCTCCCTGAAGCTGGAGGCGCCGTGGGGCACCACCATGAATTCCTGGAAATCCAGGTTGTTGGCGGCGTGGGCGCCTCCGTTGATCACGTTCATCAGCGGCACCGGCAACAGGGTGGCCATCGGCCCCCCAGGTAGCGGTAGAGGGGCAGGCCGACCCCTCGGCCGCCGCCCGGGCCACCGCCAAGCTGACCGCGAGGATCGCGTTGGCCCCGAGGGCGGATTTGTTGTCGCTGCCGTCCAGTTCGATCAGGGCGGCATCCACGGTGCCCTGGTCGGTGGCGCTGAGGCCGCAGAGGGCCGGCGCGATCTTTTCTTCGATGTTGGTCACCGCCTTGGTGACTCCCTTGCCGAAGTAGCGGCTGGGATCCCCGTCCCGGAGCTCGTGGGCCTCGTGGGCGCCGGTGCTGGCGCCGCTGGGCACGATCGCCATCCCGCGGGCGCCCCCTTCGAGCAGCACCTCCGCTTCCACCGTCGGGGTGCCACGGGAATCCAGCACCTCGCGGGCCACCACGCTGTCGATGACGAGATCGAGGGAATCGAACACGAAAGGCTGTCGTTGATGTTGGGGATCTTATGGGCCTCCCCCGCCCGCCCATTTGTGCCGGTTGGCACGGATCTCGGGCCTCTGGTCAGAATGGCTTCGCCCCACCCCCTGGCCATGCGACTGCTTCACACCATGCTGCGGGTGGGGGATCTGGAGCGCTCGCTCGCCTTCTACACGGATGTGCTCGGCATGCGGCTGCTGCGCCGCAAGGATTACCCGTCGGGCCGTTTCACCCTGGCCTTCGTGGGTTACGGCGACGAGCGCGACACCGCTGTGCTCGAGCTGACCCACAACTGGGACACCGCCAGCTACGAGATCGGCAGTGGTTACGGCCACATCGCCCTGGGGGTGGAGGACATCCAGGCGCTCTGTGATCAGATCCGCGCCAAGGGCGGCCGGGTGACCCGTGAGCCTGGACCGATGAAGCACGGCAGCACCGTGATCGCCTTCGTGGAGGATCCCGATGGCTACAAGGTGGAATTGATTCAAACCTCCCCCGGCACGATGCGGACTGACCCTTCCCCCGGGCAGCCTCACCGCCGAACCGGACCGTTTCAGCGACGCCGCCTGGGACCTGCTGCTGGCCAGCCAGGACCAGGCCCGTCGCTGGCGCCATGGCCAGCTGGATGTGGAGCATCTGTTGCAGGTGCTGTTCAGCGATGCCCGTTTCGCCGCTTGGGTGGATCCGCTGCCGATCAGCGTCGACCGGGTGCTCGATCGCCTCGAGGCCTTCTGCGCCGATCAGCCCGCGGGCAGTGGCGGTGAGCTGTTCATCGGTGAGGCCCTGGAGGAGCTGCTGGAGGCCGCCGACCGCCGGCGGGGGGCTGGGGCTCCCGCCTGATCGATGTGCCCCACCTGCTGCTCGCCCTGCTGGAGGAACCCCGCCTCGGCGCCGAGGTGCTGGCGGCCGAGGGGTTGGGCGAAGAGCGCCTGCTGCGACAGCTGCGTCCCGGGGCGCCCCTGCTCTCGAGCCCATCGCCCCAGGCGTCCCCCCGCCCCCGGACCGCGCTGCTGCGCAGCGACGACGACTGGATCGACACGACCCCATCCCGCCCCCAGCCCGTGGCCCCGCCCAAGGCTGCGCTGGCGGTTCCGGTTGCTTCTGAGGGCGGGCTCACCCTGGAGCGGGAACCCTCTCCCCTGGAGCAATTCGGGCGCGACCTCACCGCCGCCGCCCGCGCCGGTCAGCTGGATCCGGTGATCGGTCGCGACGCCGAGATCCGCCGCCTGATTCAGGTGCTCTCGCGCCGGGGCAAGAACAACCCGGTGCTGATTGGCGAGCCCGGCGTCGGCAAGACCGCCATCGCCGAGCTGCTGGCCCAGAGGATCGTGGCCGGTGAGGTGCCCGATTCGCTCAAGGGCCTGCGCCTGATCGCCCTCGATCTGGGGGCCCTGATCGCCGGCGCCAAGTTCCGCGGGCAGTTCGAGGAACGGCTGCGCAGCGTGCTGGCGGAGGTGAGCGACCCCGACGCCGGGGTGGTGCTGTTCATCGACGAGCTGCACACGGTGGTCAGCAGCGACCGCTCCAACGCCGATGCCGGCAGCCTGCTCAAGCCGATGCTGGCCCGCGGCGAGCTGCGCTGCATCGGTGCCACCACCCCAGCCGATTACCGGCGCACGGTGGAGAAGGACCCCGCCCTCGAGCGCCGTTTCCAGCAGGTGGTGGTGGGCGAACCCAGCCTGGAGGTGAGCATCGAGATCCTGCGGGGGCTCAAGGAGCGCTATGAGCTCCACCACGGCGTCACGATCAGCGATGGGGCGGTGGTGGCCGCCACCCGCCTGGCGGCCCGCTACATCGCCGACCGCTGCCTGCCGGACAAGGCCATCGACCTGATCGATGAGGCCGCCGCCCAGCTCAAGATGGAGGTCACCTCCAAGCCCCAGCTGGTGGAGGACGCCGAACTGGCCCTGCGGCGGGTGGAGCTGGCCCTGCTGGCGGCGGAGTCCGCCCCGATGGCCGAACGCCTGCAGTGGCAGGACCAGCGCCGGGACGCCCAGGAGCGCCTGGCGGCCCTGCAGGAACGCTGGCAGGGGAGCGGGAGCAGCTGGCGGAGCTGCGGGAGCTCCAGCACCAGGACGAGGACCTGCGCCACGCCATCGCCGAGGCCGAGCGCGATGGCGATCTCGAGGAGGCGGCCCGGTTGCAGTACGACCAGCTCCATGGGCTGCAGCAGCGCCGTCTGGCCCTGGAGCAGGGGATGCTCGAAGACCAGCGCTCCGGTCAGTCGCTGCTGCGGGAGCAGGTGGAGGAGGGGGACATCGCCGATGTGGTGGCCCGCTGGACCGGCATCCCCGTGCAACGGCTGCTGGCGGGGGAACGCCAGAAGCTGCTGGAGCTCGAAAGCCGACTCGGGGAGCGGGTGATCGGCCAGCCCGAGGCGGTCACCGCCGTGGCCGCCGCCATCCGCCGCGCCCGGGCCGGCATGCAGGACCCCCGCCGGCCCGTGGGCTCGTTTCTGTTCCTCGGGCCCACCGGCGTGGGCAAGACCGAACTGGCCAAGTCCCTGGCGGCGGCCCTGTTCGATGAGACCGAGGCCCTGGTGCGGCTCGACATGAGCGAGTACATGGAGCGCAACGCCGTGGCCCGCCTGCTGGGGGCGCCGCCGGGCTATGTGGGTTACGAGGAGGGGGGCAGCTCACCGAGGCGGTGCGCCAGCGTCCCTATGCGGTGCTGCTGCTCGATGAGGTGGAGAAGGCCCACCCGGACGTGTTCAACGTGCTGCTGCAGGTGCTCGACGACGGCCGCCTGACCGATTCCCAGGGCCGCACGGTCGATTTCCGCCACACGGTGGTGGTGATGACCAGCAACCTGGCCAGTCGGGCGATTCTCGAATTCGGGCGCAGCGGCGACGGGGCCGCCCTCGATGCCGCCGTGGAGCGGGCCCTAGCCGATCAGTTCCGGCCGGAGTTCCTCAACCGCATTGATGAGGTGATTCGTTTCCGACCCCTGCGGCCCGAAGATCTGCAGCGGATCGTGCGCCTGCAGTTGGCGGAGCTGGCTCAGTTGCTGGCGGACCAGGGACTGGAGTTGCAGGTGGACGAGTCCCTGGTGGCCCGCCTGGCCGCCCAGGGTTACGAGCCCGAGTACGGGGCCAGGCCCCTGAGGCGCCTGCTGCGCCGTCAGATTGAGAACCCGCTGGCCACGGCCCTGCTGGCCGAGACCTTCAGCGGCGCCAGGGGCGTTCGGGTGCAGGCATCCGCTGACCCGGCGGAGCCGCTGTGTTTCATCCCCTGGGGCCAGAGCGTGAGGACGTCCGGTAGGGTGATCGTTTGCCGGTACGACTGATCGCACCGGTGCGCCAGCGCCTGTGACCCTCCAAACGCCCGAAGACACGGCCAAAACCCCGCCGCGCCAGCGGCGCCGGCCGATTCCGGCGGTTTCGCCGCCGCCACTGTGGAGGAGTTGCGCAAGGTGGTCTGGCCCAGCCGCCAACAGCTGTTCAGCGAGTCGGTGGCCGTGATCTTGATGGTCAGCCTTTCGGCGGCCGCGATCGCCGCCGTTGATCGCTTCTTCGGTTGGGGGTCCACCCAGATCTTCCGCTGATCGCCTCGCCCGCTGTCCCCTTCCCGCTGCGCCTCCCCGTTCTGAACTCCGTGTCCGAAGCCCAACTCGCCACCTCTGATCTCTCCGCCGGCGATGAGCCCTTCGAGGAGATCGCCTCGCCGGGCCAACTGATCGACCTGAGCGAAGCGCCTTCCGGTGATGGGGCCGGCGAAGGGGCCTCCGAGGGCAAGAAGACCGTGGCGCGCTGGTATGCGGTCCAGGTGGCCTCCAGCTGCGAGAAGAAGGTCAAGGCCACCCTGGAGCAGCGGGCCGTCACCCTCGGCGTGGACAGCCGCATCCTGGAGATCGAGATTCCCCAGACCCCGGCCATCAAGATCAAGAAGGACGGCAACCGCCAGAGCACCGAGGAAAAGGTGTTCCCCGGCTACGTGCTGGTGCGCATGGTCCTCGACGAGGACACGATGATGGCGGTGCGCAGCACCCCAACGTGATCAATTTCGTGGGGGCCGAGGAGCGGCGCGCCACGGGCCGGGTGCGCGGCCACATCAAGCCCCGCCCCCTGAGCCGCACGGAGGTGGACCGCATCTTCAAGCGCGCCGCCGAGAAGAAGGCCGTGGTCAAGTTCGACCTCACCGAGGGCGACCAGATTCTCGTCACCGCCGGTCCGTTCAAGGACTTCCAGGGCGAGGTGATCGAAGTCTCCGGTGAGCGCAGCAAGCTCAAGGCCCTGCTCTCGATCTTCGGCCGGGAAACCCCGGTCGAGCTGGAGTTCGCCCAGATCAGCAAACAGAGCTGAAGCCCAGCGGCCGCCTCCCTGCGGAGGGTGGCCGTCCATCGCACGCCGTTCCCTTCGGGTCGGCGATCCGCAGACCGTCCCGACGTCCCCCTAGGGAAGTCCCCGTTCCCCAGCCCAGCCGATGGCCAAGAAAGTCGTAGCCGTGATCAAGCTGGCCCTCAATGCCGGCAAAGCCAACCCCGCACCGCCCGTGGGCCCTGCCCTCGGCCAGCACGGGGTCAACATCATGGCGTTCTGCAAGGAGTACAACGCCCGCACCCAGGACAAGGCCGGCTATGTGATTCCGGTGGAGATCTCGGTCTTCGAAGACCGCAGCTTCCACCTTCATCACCAAGACCCCGCCCGCCTCCGTCTTGATCTCCAAGGCGGCCGGCATCGAGAAGGGTGCCGCCACCTCCGCCAAGGGTTCCGTGGGTGCCATCAGCCGCGCCCAGCTCGAGGAGATCGCCCGCACCAAACTGCCCGATCTCAACACCTCCAGCCTCGAGTCCGCCCAGCGCATCATCGAAGGCACCGCCCGCAACATGGGCGTCGCCATCAGCGACTGAGCCTGATCCGGCGAGCTCCGGCCCGCCCGATCTTCAACGTTCCTTTCATCCACCTCACCGGGGGAGACCGCCCAACGGTCGATTGCACCCCACCACCTGCCATGCCAAAGATCTCCAAGCGACTGTCCGCGCTCCACGCCCAGGTCGAAGACCGCGTCTACACCCCCGAGGAGGCGGTGCAACTGGTGAAAGACACCGCCACCGCCAAGTTCGACGAAACGATCGAAGCCCACGTGCGCCTGGGCATCGATCCCAAGTACACCGACCAGCAGCTGCGCACCACCGTGGCGCTGCCGAACGGCACCGGCCAGAACATTCGCATCGCCGTGATCGCCCGCGGTGAGAAGGTGGCCGAGGCCAAGGCGGCCGGCGCCGACCTCGCCGGTGACGACGAACTCGTGGACGCCATCGCCGCCGGCCAGATGGACTTTGACCTGCTGATCGCCACCCCGGACATGATGCCCAAGGTGGCCAAGCTCGGCCGTGTCCTCGGCCCCCGGGGTCTGATGCCGAACCCGAAGGCCGGCACCGTGGCCACTGACCTGGCCGGAGCGATCAAAGAATTCAAGGCGGGCAAGCTGGAATTCCGCGCCGATCGCACCGGCATCGTGCACGTGCGCTTCGGCAAGGCCAGCTTCAGCGTTGAGAAACTGCTGGAGAACCTCAAGGCCCTGCAGGAAACGATTGATCGCCAGAAACCCAGCGGTGCCAAGGGCCGCTACTGGAAGAGCCTTTACCTCTCCTCCACCATGGGCCCCTCGGTGCAGGTGGACGTCGCCCTCCTGCAGGAGATCAAGCAGGAGAGCTGATTGGCCCGGGTACGTCACCCTGTAGGGTGATCAACTGGCTCAGGCCAGAAACGGGCACGCGCCCGACCCAAGACAGCAGGTTTCCCTTAAATCCTGCCGAGGTGCACGCGAAGGTTTTTCCCCCATGGGGCGGATCATCACGCGGCCTCGCTTCCCTTCCAAGGGAGGTTCCCATGGCCGCGTGCCCAGCTTGTTCCCCCGATCCGTTCCACACCTATGGGCCGCACGCTGGAGAGCAAGCAACAGATCGTCGAAGAGCTCAAAGGGCTCCTCGGTGAGGCCGACATGGCGCTGGTTCTTGATTACAAGGGCCTGACCATCAAGGAGATGTCTGATCTGCGGACCCGTCTGCAGGCCAGCAACGGCATTTGCAAGGTGACCAAAAACACCTTGATCCGCCGTGCCATTGATGGTGACGCTGTTTGGTCGGAACTCGATTCCCTGCTCACGGGCACCAATGCCTTCGTCCTGATCAAGGGCGATGTCGGCGGTGCCGTCAAGGCCGTTCAGTCCTTCCAGAAGGACACGAAGAAATCGGAAGTCAAAGGAGGCCTCTACGAGGGCAAACTCCTTTCCCAGTCCGATGTTCAGGCCATTGGTGAGCTGCCTTCCAAGGAGGCGCTGCTGGCTCAGATCGCAGGTGCGATCAACGCCGTGGCCGCCAAGGTGGCTGTGGGCATCAACGAGGTTCCGGCCGGTCTTGCCCGGGCGCTGAAGGCCCACGCCGAATCCGGCGACAGCTGAATCCTGGCTCCGGCTCTCGCCGGGCCGGGCCCCAAGAGTTCGACCGATCCCCCTGTTCCCCAACAGATCTGTTGCTGATCCCCCTAACCATGTCCCCAAAAACCGACACCATTCTCGAATCGCTCAAGGCGCTCTCCCTGCTGGAGGCCTCTGAGCTCGTCAAGCAGATCGAAGAGGCCTTCGGCGTCTCCGCAGCCCCCTCCGCCGGTGCGGTCGTGGTGGCTGCCGCCGCCGTTGCCGAGCCCGTCGAAGAGCAGACCGAATTTGACGTGATCCTCGACGGCTTCGACCCCGCCGCCAAGATCAAGGTCCTCAAGGCCGTCCGCGAGGCCACCGGCCTCGGCCTGGGCGAAGCCAAGGCCCTCGTGGAAGCCGCTCCCACTCCGATCAAGGAAGGCATCGCCAAGGGCGACGCCGAAACGATCAAGAAGGCCGTGGAAGAAGTCGGCGGCAAGGTCACCATCAAGTGATCTCCGGCCCGGCGGGGGCCTTCGCCCCCGTCAGCTCTTCTGGTTGCCTTCGCCGGCCCTGCGGGGCCGGCTTTTTCATGGCCCGCCGCCCCACTGCTCCAGTGCGCAGACAAAAAAAGCCCCGCCGAAGGCAGGGCTCTGAGATTGGAACGATCCTGGGAGTCTTTCCTCGTTTCGACCCCGGGAGAGCGTTCCGCACTCCTCACACGCACAGACCTTACCGAGAGGGGATGGGGGCGCCCACCTGGGGCGGACGCTATGGCAACTGTCCGCACTCCTGGAGGGGCTCACGGCCGGAAGGGGATCACCCGCAGGCTGATCGGTCCACTGCCGTAGCCCGCTCGGCCCGGGCTCAAGGCTGTGGCCGTCTCCGCAGGCCTGGAGAGTTGGCTGAGGCTGCCGTCGCTGGCGAAGTACATGTGGCTGAGGGTCTGGCCCCCGTAGACCCGGCGGCGCAGCTGCCAGCCGGGCTCCAGTGACATCGCCACGAAGCCGTCCCGGTCCCGGCGCTGCACCGAGCCACGGCCCAGCACCAGATCATTGCTGTTATCGGGGAGGACCCGAGCAGCTGCAGTTCCTGGCCCCGCTGGCGGAGCAGCAGCCGGTAGCGGCTCGCCAGGTCCACGCCGTTCACCCGCAGGGAATAGCCGTTGCTGTCGATGTAGCGGCTGCAGATGCCGGTGTAGTCAAAACGGGTGAGGGCTGCGTCGATCAGACCATCCGACCGCTGCTGCCAGCAGGCGGGGGCGGGCTGCAGCTGCTCCAGCACGATCAGACTCCAGTCGGATCGGGCCACGGGTTTGGCCAGGATCACAAACCGGGAGGCCTCCACCGGCCGGCTTTCAAACAGGGTGGCGGCCCGGGCCGCCTGCAGGGGCGCAAGCGGCGTGGGGGCCAGCGCCGATCCGCTGGCCAGAAGTGCACCGAGGCCAAGGGCTGCGAGGTAGGTTCGCTGCATGCGACGGACGCCTCTCATCGAGATCGGAACTGCGTTCTACCGAACTTCCCCGCCCCGGCCCAGTGGCCACTGAGGCAGGGCGTGTGGTGACCGCCTCCTGCGACGGTGCCTGCAGCGGCAACCCTGGCCCCGGCGGCTGGGGAGCGTTGCTGCGCTTTGAAGATGGCACCGTGCGGGAGTTCGGCGGTTGGGAGCCGGCCACCACCAACAACCGCATGGAGCTCACCGCGGCCCTGGCGTTGCTGGAAACCCTCGCCGATCTGCCCCGGCACCCCGCGCTGGCGATCCGCACCGACAGCCGTTATCTGATCGATGGCTTCAGCAAGTGGATGGCCGGTTGGAAGCGCAAGGGCTGGCGCACCGCCTCCGGGGGCGCCGTGCTCAACCGCGAGCTCTGGGAGGCCCTCGACCGGGCCCGCCTGGCCGATGTGCCCTTCGTCCATGTCAAGGGCCACAGTGGCGACCCCGACAACGACCGCTGCGACGCCATCGCCGTGGCCTACTCCCGCGGGGGCGGCCGGCCCTGGCGGGTTCGGCTCCTGCGGCCGAAGGCCCCCCGCGCCCATCGAGGACCTTGCTCCGGCGCCCCTGCAGGCGCTGCTCAATCGGCTTGAGCTGGCCGATCGACTGGCGCGGGGGGCTACGGCCTGAGCGCCGTGGAGCTGGCCCAGCTGGTGGAACAGCCGCTGGCCAAGGTGCAGGACCGACAGCGGTCCTGGCGCTGGCGCGATTGGCAGGTGCGGCCCGAGGCTGAAGGCCGTTGGCGGCTGGTGCGGGAGGTGGCCGATGGCTGAGCCGATGCCGCTCTACCGCCGCTGGGTCGGCCCGCTCCTGGCCCGCGATGGGGGCGCCGACGCCGAACAGTTGAGCGTGATCACCCTGGCGGCCCTTGGCCAGGCGGCCCTGCGGCGCCAATGGCCGATCGTGGCGGGCAGCCTGGCGGGGCTTGCGGCGGAGCTCCAGCGCCGCGATCCCCGGCTGGAGCAGACCCTGTTCGGCTGTCGTTTCGCCAACCCGGTGGGGCTGGCGGCCGGTTTCGACAAGAACGGCGTGGCCGCGGCGATCTGGCATGTGTTCGGTTTCGGATTCGCCGAGCTGGGCACGGTCACCTGGCAGGCCCAGGCCGGCAATCCCCGGCCCCGGCTGTTCCGGCTGGCCGCCGAGCGGGCCGCCCTCAACCGCATGGGCTTCAACAACATCGGCGCCGAGGCCGTGCGCCGCACGCTCGAGCGCCAGCAGCTGCCCCCGGCAGGCCAGCGTCCGGCGGTGCTGGGGATCAACCTGGGCAAGTCCCGGGCCACCTCCCTGGAGCTGGCTCCCGATGATTACGCCTCCACCCTGGAGCTGCTCTCGCCCCTGGCGGACTACGCGGTGATCAACGTCAGTTCGCCGAACACACCGGGATTGAGGGAGCTGCAGGAGGAGGTGCAGCTGCGGCGTCTGGTGGAGCGGCTGCGGCGGCTGCCCGCCTGCCCGCCCCTGCTGGTGAAGATCGCCCCTGATCTGGAGGATGACGCCATCGACGCCATCGCCCGCCTGGCCTACGAGGAGGGCCTGGCCGGAGTGATCGCGGTCAACACCAGCCTCAACCGGCTGGGTCTGGAGCAGCGGCGACTCGCCCAGAGCGGCCGCAGCCTGGCGGAGGAGGCGGGGGGACTGAGCGGTGCTCCCCTGCGGGCTCGAGCCCTGGAGGTGATCCGGCGGCTTAGGGCCACAGCGGGGCCGTCGTTGCCTTTGATCGGTGTGGGCGGCATCGATACGCCAGAGGCTGCCTGGGAGCGCATCACCGCCGGAGCCTCCCTGGTGCAGCTCTACACGGGCTGGATCTACCAGGGACCGGCCTTGGTGCCGGCGATTCTTGAGGGCCTCTCAGCACAGCTTGATCGCCACGGATTCCGCGAGATTGGTGAAGCGGTCGGTTGTGGGGTTCCCTGGCGCTGAACTACCGGTACCCTTTGGAGAACTTTGACCACCTGCGGTTTTGGTGCTCTCCGGTGTACAGAATCGACTCAAGCCTCTGAAGGCTTGGCTCTTTCCGCCTCGGGTCCTGCTGGAGGTGGAGGATCGCTGGCTGACACTGTCCGCTTTCCCCTCCGGCAGCCAGCAGCGGCGGGCCACTTTTCTGCAGCGGGTGCCGCTGCCCGCCGGCTCGATCGTGGCCGGCGAACCGCGCCGCACGGAGGCGATCGGCGACCTGATGGGTGATCTGTTGCTCGAGCATGGCCTCACGGGAGCTCGGGTGGTCGCCACGCTCCCCCACCAGGCCACCCAGTGGCGGATGGTGCAGTGGACCACACCGGGCTGGCCGGCGAATCCTGAGAAGGAACTGGAGACACTCAATCCCGATCTCGGCTTGCCCTACCCCCTCACGGCCGCCTATGTCACGCTGTTGCCCCTGCCGCGCAAACAGTCCAGCGAGCCGGCCACCTCGCTCTTGGTGACTGTCCGCCGTGCCGCCGTTCAGTCCTGGATCGAAATCTTCTCCCTGGCGGGCGTGGAGTTGGAGCACTTGGAATCGGCGCAGCTGAGTGAATGGAGGGCCCTGGAACCCTTGCTCAGCGACCTGCCCAGCGGAGCCTTGTTTGTCCAGGTGGAACTCAATGAGGGAGGCAGCCGCTTGGTGCTTTACCGCCATGGGGTGCCGGAGTTCGAGCAGGCGTTGCCGGCGGCGGGCCGTCCGGTGCAGCTGGATCTCAACCAGGAGTTGGTGCAGAAGGTCGAGGGCATCGTTCGCTACTGGCGTGAGCAGGATGCCGCGGTGACGTCCGTGCGGGTGGGGCTTGTGGGAACCTACGCGGAGCGCCAGGATCTGCTCGATCTATTCAGTCAACCGGAGGGCTGGAGCGTGGAGCAGATCGATGCCTACAGGCTTGGATGGATCGATCCACCGGCTGATGCGGGCGAAACGGGCACGCCGTCCGGTGGCCAGTTGCTGCGGGTGGCGGGTCTGCTCCAGGAGGCGCTCAAGCCATGACCCGATCTCCAGGCTCGGTCGATCTGCTGCGCCAACGGCGCCTTGAACTGGGGCTGCCCGAGCGACCGGCGGCCCCCACCGATTCTTCAAGGCTGCTCCTTATGGGGGTCTCGCCGGGGCCGCCCTGGTGCTTCTGTCCTTGCTGGTTTGGCTGGGATTCCGCTTCCGGTTGCAGGTGTTGGACACCGAGGTGGCCTCTCTAGCCGATGTCCCGGTGCAGGTGAAGGCGCTGAAGGGTGAGCTTGAGGCCTCGATCGGGCGTGTCATCAAATTGAAGGCCGTCAACAAGGGCCTGGTTGAGGGCCTATTGGCGGTGCGTTCGGGCTCGGCGCTGCTCACCCAGCTGTCCTTGATCAACCCCGCCGGAATTCAACTCACCAACGGCGATGTGCAGGGCAACACCCTCACCCTCAAGGGCCTTGCGGCTGATCCGCAGGCGTTCCGCCGCATCAATGCTCTGCAGCTGCAGCTTGCCAATTCTCCCTTGTTCGATGCCTCTACCGCGGAAGTTGTCAAGGTCAGTCGCGAGAAGTCTCCAGTTCAGGCCCAACCTGGGGCCGCCCCTGCCACCCAGGTGACCTTCGAGATGAAGGTGGAGTTCAGTCCCGCAGCCCAGTCCGCCAACTTGGCGGAGCTGCAGCGCCTGGGGGCCGAAGGCATGGCTCAGCGGTTGATCGTTCTTCGCCGTGCGGGGGTGCTCCCATGACCAATCTTCAGGCCCAAGCTTCCAGTCCAGGGCTCACGGGCTTTTTCACCCGCGAGCGGATGCTCGTCGGTGTGCCGGCCGTGATCGGTGGGGTGATCGCCCTGACCTTCGTTGGCTTCGCGGTCGTGCCGCTCGTACAACAAGTCGACAAGGTTCAAAAGCAAGTCGACGATCTTCGCCAGCAGGAGGCCACCCTGCCGCTGCTGCGCAACCAACTGGCGGTGCAGCAGACCAATGAAACCGAGGCACTCAATCTCAGGGCCAAACTTCTTGCTTTGATCGCTGGCAGCGGCAGCATGAAAACCTTCTTGGCCCAACTCAGCGCCGAAGGATTGCGCACCGGTGTGCAACTGGATGCCTATGAACCACTGGTGGCTGTTGCGCCACCCCCAGGCGCTGCGCCCCCGGCACCTGCAGCGCCCCCGGCACCTGCAGCCCCACCGGCGAAGGGGGCGCCAGCGGATCAAGCGGCCCAGCCCGCCGTTCCAGTGGATCCACTGTTGGCACCGGGGATGCAGAAAACCTCGGTGTTGATTGGGGCACGGGGACGCTATCCGCAGGTGTTGGCCTTCCTGCGCCGGCTTGAAAGCTTGAGCCTCTTGGTGGTGCAGAGCGATCTCGTTCTGGGGCTTGAGGATGTCAAGCAAGGGCCGACGCCCGTGCCAGGTTCCACCCTTGTGATCCAGCCACCCGCTCCTCGCACGGTGTTGAAGTTGAATGTGGCGCTTTATTCCAAAGCTCCTGCGCCCTCGGGGGCGAAAAAGCCTTGAATTACTGCTCTTGCCATGGTTCTTCCGTCAGTTCAGCGTTACGATCCGCAGGTTATGGATGTCGTCAGGGTGGTGGTCACTGTGGGTAGTAAGCGCTTGTTTATCTGGGCGGCGGCCACTGCCTTGCCCGTTCTTCAGTTGGGAGCCCCCGGTGGGGCTGCCCTGGCCCAGGCGGTGCCGCTCTCCGTTCAGTCCCAGCCGGCAGCCGAAGGCCTGGTGCTCAAGGCTCGGCGGCTGAGCGATTCGGTTGAGGTGATGATCGAAGGCACGGGCCCGGCGCCGGTGCTGCAGCAGTCCAACAGCGGCGGCCTCTGGTTCGGTCAGTTGGCCACCAGTCAGCCCCTGCGTCTGGGGGCCGGCTCCCAGCGCTTGGCTCTGCCGGAAGCGGGGATCGAATCGATCACCCTGCAGGGATCGGGGGGCAGCTATCAGATCCAGGTCAAGCCCATGGGCGGGGCGCCCCTAGCCCGGCCGCTGGTGAGCGCCGATGGCCGGAACCTGATCCTGTCGTTCTCGGCCAATGCCCAGGCGACCACGGTCAGCGGACGGCTTGATCTCAATGCCCCTGGCCGGGTGCCCCAGAGCGTGTTTGCTCCCCCTCTGCAGCCAAGGGCCGTGGCCCCGCCGCTCGGGGACATGGCCGTGGGAAGCATGGTGCTGCGCAACCGCAGCTTCGTGAATGTGAGCGGCCCCCGTGTCACCCTCACCCTGCGCAACGCACCGGCCAAGGATGCCCTGATGGCTCTGGCCCAGATGGGCAATTACGGCTTCGTCTTCGTGGATGATGCCCAGGCAGGGGGAGCGCCAGCCCCTTCGCGCGCTGTATCGATTGCCTTCCGCAATGAAAGCTATCCCAGAGCATTGAATTCTGTGCTCCTCGCCGCTGGCCTCCAAGGCAAGCTCGAAGGCAGCATGATTGTTGCTGGACCGAATGTATCCGGTAAATCCTTCGGATCGCAGATTTCGAAGATCTATCGCCTGAATCAGGCGTCTTCAGCATCGGCGGCGAATTACCTCGCCAGTCTTGGTGCCACTGTCACCAAAGTCACCACGGTGACCACGGCGGTGGCCCAGGGCGTGGACCAAGCCAACCAGGTGGCCGGAGGCTCGGCCACCTCACAGACCACCACCTCTTCCCAGCAGACGGTTGAGTCTTACGGGGCAGGCAGCGGCCCCCTCCGTGGTTTGATCGGCACGACGGATTCGCGCTTGGGCACGATCACTTTGATCGGTGATTCTGGTGTCGTGGCCATTGCTGAGAATTACCTCAGGCAGTTGGATCTGCGTCAGCGGCAGGTGGCGCTGTCCGTCAAGATCCTGGATGTCACACTGGATAACGACGCTACTATTTCCAATAGCTTTGCTTTCCGCTACGGGAACAATTTTATCGTCAATGACAATGGCCAGATGCTTGGGGCGTTTGGTCGGCTTCTCCCTCCAAGTACGGCGCTTGGACTTAGCGCTTTCGATGCACCGCGCGCTTTTGCCACCGCAGGAGCCCCTCCTAATCCTGGCCTCCAGTATCCAAGGGACAACTTCTTTGATTTTGTGAATGCCACAATCACAGCACGAAGCACCAAAGTTCTAGCTAGCCCAACCCTGATCCTCAGTGAGAATCAGGACGAAATCAAAGGCGGTGCTGAGGTTTCGGCGGCCTTGGCCACTGCCGGAGGTTCATCTAGCAGCTCCAGCTCCAGTGGCAGTGGCCTCTCCGGTACCACAGGAGGTGCGACCATTGGCCGTCCGCGCTCGAACGAGTCCTATGTGACCGTTGGAGAGCAGGTAATCACGAATTACACGGTGACAACCGGCACCCAAGGCAACGGCAACTCCTGTGAACCTGAGTTTGGCATCGCGGGTCTCACCTTTGGCGCTCGGGTCTCGAAGATTGATGACAATGGCTTTGTCACTTTCACGCTTTCCCCTCAGATTTCTGCCACCACACGACAGCAGAACGTTGCCGGCTGTGGGTTGATCGATATTCTTTCGATCCGTAGATTGGATACGGGTAGTGCCCGGGTTCGAGATGGGCAGACACTGATCCTTACGGGTGTCATTTCCGACTCTGATACACAACTCGTCAGCAAATGGCCCATTCTTGGTGACATCCCGTTGATTGGGCAGTTCTTCCGTAGCTCCAACGGTGGCCGCAAGAAGCGTGAGCTGGTGATCCTGGTGACCCCGAAGATCATCAACGACACCGAAGGCGGCACCTATGGCTACGGCTATAACCCTTCTACCAAAGACGCCAGGCAGTTTGTCGGATCCCAGATGTAGAGCCCAGGCCATAGGCCAGGGCTCTTTCCTAAAACGCCATGAACGCCTTGGCCGCCAGCGGGGCGAGGTAACTGAATGCTGACATCACCCCGCTCAGCAGCTGGGAGCCCATGCCATTGCCGGCGTCCTTCTTTTTCTCGGGGGCCAGGAGCTGCTCGGAGGCCTTCTTGAGCTGTAGGGCCGGTTCCGGCTGGCCCGATTGCTCGAATAGCGAGGCGGCGTAGGCGAAATCCTGGGCGGCTAGAGCATTCTTGCCCAGTTCCGTGCGGCTGATGCCCCGGGCGACCCAGCTCATCGCCGCATCGGGTTGTTTGCGAATCGCGTCACCAAAGAATTTTTCGGCCTCTGGATAGCGCCCCTGGGTGGCGGCGTCGGCTCCGGCGTTATGGAGAGAGGCGTAACTCTGGAAGGTGGTCGACACACCCACCGCCTTCTCCCAGTGGCTGCGGCTCAGGGCGTCGGTGTCGAGCAGGGCCTCACTGAGATCGGCTTCGCGAAGATCGGTGCCCTGCAGCAGGGCACCGCGCAAGTCGGCCCCGCGCAGGCTCGCGCCGGACAGGCTCGTGAAGCTCAGATCGGCGCCGCTCAGGTTGGCCCCATCAAGTCGCGCGCCACTCAGATTCGCCCGCTGCAGCCGGGCCTTGCGCAGATCGCCATCGCGTAGATCCGCCCGCACCAGATCGGCGTCCTGGAGCTTGCAGCCCACACAGCGCCGGCTCTCGAGCAGCCGCATCAGTTGGGTCTGATCGGCTGCCTGGCCGGGACCAGCGGTCAGGCCCCCAGCAGGGCCAGGCTGATCAGAGGGACAACCTTGTTCATTGCTGCCGTGGATGCTGCCTGAGTTCTAACCATGGCAGCTCCAGGCGTCGAATGGCCGTTGCCAGGTCGTGGCCTGGCTGCCGCCAGGGGAGAACCGCTAGCGGCGGGGCTTGGCGCGCGAAACGCCGCTGGCTGTAGTGATGCTCGAGCTGCTGCAAGGGTGCGCTGAGGCTCGGATGGATCTCCCTCACCCGCCGGCAGAACGCGTCCAGGCTCTCCCCGGGAAGGGGCTCCAGGCCCACGCGGCGCAGGGGCCTGAGGCTGCGCTCCAGCTGGCGCCTGAGGCGATCGCCCGGACGCCTTCGCCAGTGATCGAGCAGCTGCATCAGACCCAGGGCCACAGTGATCGTCCCGGCCATGGTCAGCACCAGCAGCAGCCCCTGCCAGTCTTTCCAGGGCCCCATCCACTGGCCCAGCCAGGCCTGCTGGGCGGGGCCGTCGAAGCCCAGCATCCAGCGGGTCCAGAGCAGGTCCAGGCCCCCCCAGCGCTGGCCCAGTTGCCGCAACCAGGCCGGACCGATCTTCAGCAGCGCCAGTTCCCCCGGGCGGTCCGCCAGGCTCCCCGCCAGGCCCCGCTCGATCCGGGCCGGATCCACCCAGCCGGTGGGATCCACGCGCAGCCAGCCGCTGGCCCCCAGCCACACCTCACTCCAGGAGTGGGCATCGCTCTGGCGCACATCCAGGTAGCCATCGCCGCCCGTGGCCGCCCCCACCCAGTCGCCCCCCTGGTACCCCACCACCACCCGCGCGGGCACGCCGGCGGCCCGCATCAGGGCCGTGAAGCTGGAGGCGTAGTGCTCGCAGAAGCCCTTCTGGGTCTGAAACAGAAAGGCATCCATGGGCGCCAGCTGCGGCAGGGGGCCTGGTTCGAGCGTGTAGCGGAAGGGCCGTTGCTTGAACCAGCGCTGGGCGGCTTGCACCCGCTCCAGGGGGTGGCCAGGCTGCCCCAGGACTGGCCCAGGGCCTCCAGGCGCGGGTTGCTGCCGATGGGCAACGCCAGCTGCCTGGCCGTGGGCGGCACCAGGCTCCAGGAGCCGATGCGCTCTGTGTGGGTGAGGGTGTAAACCGGCCGATCGCCGATCAGGCGTTGGCTGCGCAGCACCCCCTGGTCGCTGGTGCGCAGCTCGGCTGATTCAGGTAACCCCTGCCCTGACCAGGGCAGCTGGGTCAAAGGCCAGGGCTCCAGCAACCACAGCTGGCTGGCCCCCTGGCTCGGGTTTCGTTGTTGGGGGTGGTGGTGGATCGGTGGCGGTCGCTGCAGCCGCCGGGACCCGTTGGGAGACACCCCAGCCGCGTCCATCGAAGGCCTCGAGCACCAGCACCCGCCAGTAGCGCTGGCTGGGTGGGGGCGGCGGGTCCTTGCCGAAGCTCACCCGCAGGGCCGGCGAGGCATCGCGCACCAGGGAGCTGAGGCCCCCGGGGTTGAGTTGGTCGGAGAGGCCGGTGCGCCCGGCCTGGTTCTGGGGCAACTGCCAGAGCGGGCCGAGCCGTGGCAGCAGCAGGAACAGCAGCAGCATCAGCGGGATCGAGGCCCCGAGCAGCCGCAGGGTCTGCTCCAGCACCCGCCGCACCGGCGGCAGCTCGCCTAATTCCTGAAAGACAATGGCGATGATCGCCACCAGCGCCGTGGCCCCCTGCACCAGGCTTGGCGCCAGGCCGGGGTTGATCACCGCCAGCACCCCCACGGCCAGCAGCTGGGTGAGGGCGCTGCGCTGCAGATCCGAGGGCCGGCGCGCCTCCCAGAGCTTCAGGGCCGCCAGCACCACCAGCACCACCACTCCCCAGAACAGGGGATGGCGGCTGTCGCTGCCAAGCAGTTGCAGCGCCAGGCTGCCGAGGACGACCTGCTGCAGCCGAACCGCCCGGGGGCTGAGGGTGGTGCGCGCCTGACTCATCGCGGTCTCGCGATCACAGCCGGGCCAGGGCGAGGGCCCGCAGGCAGCGGTCCCGGTGGGCCTTGCCGCTGCCCATGGGGATGGTGAGCTCCCCCAACCGCAGCCCATAGGCCTCGTTGCCCTGGCCGAGCTGGGCAATGCGCGCGCTCAGCTGGCTCAGGGCCCGCTCCCAGGGGGCGTCCGGGTGGGGGGCGAGCAGCCCGTGGCGGGGTTCGGGATCCTCGAAGCGCTTGCTGTAGCGGCCGCCGCTGCGGGCCAGCTGTTTCCAGGCCAGCCGCGCCAGACCCTCCTGGGGCCGATGGGGTCGCAGCTCGCTCCAGTCCTCGCTTCCATGGGCGTTGCGCTGGCTGGCGGCCTGATCCGCCGCCTTCTCCCCTTCGCCCACCACCGCCACCGGCCCATTCAGCCGCTGGGGGTAGACCAGCTGGGGAGCGCTCGGCTCCCAGACGCTCCAGCAGTGGAACAACCCCAGGGGCGCCGTGGACCAGATCCGCAGTCGCCCCGGGCGCTGCTCCCCCGCTGGGGGGAACTCCAGGCCACGGCGATCGTTTCGTCCCCTGCTGGCACCGTCAGCGTCGTGATCGGCCCGCCGCTGGCCCTGAACTGGATCTGGACGCCGTAGCGGTTCACTCGGCTGTTGAGCTGCAGTGGGTAGGCCAGGGGCTCGCCGGCGAAGCCCCCGCCGGTTCGCCGCAGCGCAGGCGCAGCCCCTGCAGGTTGAACTGGGTGAGGTGCAGGCTGATCAGGAACAGTCCCGTGCCCAGAAACCCCAGCAGCAGCGGGCCGTTGCTGCCGCCATTGATTCCCAGCAGGTAGAGCACCAGGCAGCTCAGCAGCCAGAGCCAGCCGAACCGCGTCGGCAAGATGTAGAGGTTGCGCAGGCCCAGCAGCAACTCCGGGCCTCCCCGGGGCCGGATCAGGCGATCGGGGAAGCGCTCACGGGGCGCCGCTGCGGCGGGACGGGGGCTCAAACCAGGTTGAAGTTGCTCTGCACGAAGGCATCAACGGGATTGATCGCGCTGATGTTGTCGAAGGTGCCGATCAGGGCGATTTCGTTGGCGCTCACCGTGGTGGAGTTGGTGGAATTGCCACCACCGGCGTTGAAGGCGTAGAGGAAGGCGTTGTCGTTGTCGTAGGCGAGCAGATAGCCCTTGCCGCCTCTGGTGCTGGTTTTCAGCGTGGCGCTGCCGCTCCCGATCAGGCCATCCAGCAGGGCCGTCCCATTGGTGACGCCCGCCAAGGTTGCGGAGGAATCGAAGTTGAAGGCGAAGATGTCGCTGCCCGTAGGGCCGGTATTCAGGTTGTAGCTGGTGGTGGCCCCGCTGATGCTGGCCAGGCTGGCGCTGCTGCCGCTGCGGCTGGTGAGGCTGTCGGAGAGGCGGATGGTCTCTCCCGTGACAGGGTCGAGGTTGAAATCGGTGATCGTGCAGCGGTTGGCGGCGCTACTGATTCCGCTCAGGTCGAAGCTGTCGGTGCCGTCAAGGCCGGTGAGCGTGTCGAGGCCGCCGCCGCCCTTGAGCAGGTTGGCGGCGATGTTGCCTGTGATCACGTTGGCGCCGCTGTTGCCCGTGCCGTCGATGGCGGCGTTGCCGCTCAGGCTGAGGTTCTCGATACCAGCGGCCAAGGTGGTGGTGCTTGTGGCCACCAGGGTGTCGGTGAGGGTGGTGGTGACGCTGCTGGGGGTCCCCAGGGCAGCATTGGTGGGAGCCGAGAGGCTGAGGGTGAAGCTTTCGTCGGCTTCGTAGCTGTTGTCGTTGAGCAGGGCGACGGTGATGGTCTTGTACGTTTCGCCGGCGGCGAAGCTGAGGCTGCCGCTGGTGGCGGTGTAGTCGAAGCCGGCGGTGGCGGTGCCGTTGGCGGTGGCGGTGGCGTAGCTCACTGTTGTCGTCACACCGGCGGGGTTTGCCGACGAGAGGCTGACGGTGTAGGTAACGCTGGTGTTCAGTCCCTCGACCATGGTCTGGGCGGACGAGAGGCTCAGCACCGGCAGATCGTTGTCGAGGTTGGTGAGGCTGACGCTGCTGCTCACGCCCTGGTAGGCGGAATCTCCGGAGGCACTGGTCAGGGTCACCGCGTAGGGCTGGGGGCCATCGACCAGTTGATCGTCGACTCCGGTGACGATGACGGTCTGGGCGACGTTCCAGTTACTGGTGGTGAAAGTGAGAGTCGACTTATCGGGCGTGCCTTCGTTGGTCTTGGTGCTGCTGACGCTGATGCTCACATTGGCCGTCGGTGCGCTGGCGAGCACGACGCTGAAGCTCGCTGTGCCGCCCGCTTCAGTTGTGGTGAGCCCGGAGGTGGGAGTGACGACGATCCCGGGTAGGGCCGCCGTGGCCACGATCGTGCCGCTGATCAGGTACTGGCCCAGGCTGCCGTAATCGCTGTAGCCGGTCATCAGGGGATTACCTTCACCGACCCCATCGATGGCGAGGTAATAGGTGCCAGCGATGGAGATGTCGTAACTGAAGCTGGCTCCCAGGCCATACTGGGGATTGGATTCATACAATTTAGTGCCGTTTGATGCGTAGAGGCCTGCCCAGATGTCCAGGTTGGTGCTGCCGCCAGGAGCCGTGACGTAGCTGCTCAGATAACTGCCACCGGTATTGATGAAGGCCTGGGTGATGCTCCCAACTGAGAAGGAGATTGTGCCGACTCCGGTGGTGAATCCGTACCAGTCCAGATCGCTCCGGGTTTCGATGATTCCGAATTGAAAGACATCCACCAGAGAGGCATAGGTGGCATTTGATCCGTTCACTCCCAGGGAACTTGCGGTTGCGGCAGTATTACCTGAGGCATCAGACCGGTAAGTGCTCTGGCTGGCGATGATCGCAAGATCATCTTGCTTTTGGTTCGCCCCGATGTACTCACCCTTGCTCCACTGGCTGAGGGGCTGGTAATAACCAACGCCCATGATCGGTGCCCAACCGGTTTCGCCCGATCCCTGGCCGCTGTAGTAGCCCTGGGTGGCGGTGCCGTCATGGCTCAGGCCGAGGTTGTGCCCAACCTCATGGCTGATGGCTTCGGCAATGTATTTTTCACCGTTGGGCCCGAGATTCTCCGGGAAGATAAGAGCTGGTTTGTAAGTGTCGCCAACGGAGTCAAAGACATTCACATAGGCGATGCCTCCGTAGTTTCCGAAGTAGCTGCTGATCGGGCTGATTAAGGCACGGGTGCCGTAGATCTGGTCGCCGATGCTGCTTCGTGTGAGAAAGGCCTCGCCGAGATACTCCGTGGTGACATCAATGTTGAATGGTGCGAAGTCTTCGGCCACCCGTTGCCAGATTTTCTGGATCAGTGCCCGTTCCTGATCGTTGAAGTTGTTGGGATCAGCATCGATCGACCAAGCGGGGGCGTTGATGGCGTTGCCGCCGTTGTAGCCGTTGCTCCAGGCGGATCCAGCCGGAATCAGATGGCCATCGAAGTCCAGGTAGATCGACTTTGTCGCCAGGGGTTGCTGTGGAGCTTGAAGGTGTCGAGCAGGCTGAGGGACGCCACCGTGCCGGCGGCGGCCACGGCCGTTGTGGCGGCTTCGACGGCGCCGCCACTGACGCGGAGAGTGGAGCAGGCCGGGCAGCGGCAGACGCTGGGTTCAGCCGCCTTGAACTGGGCTGAAGCGGTGTGGGACGTCAGCGCGCCGGAGGGGGCCCAGCCACCGGCCTCGGGAATCGCATCGGGACGATTCTCAGCCGCCAGCGGTGGCGTCGGGGAGGCCTTGTCCACGGCCAGGAGCGGCTGCGTCAGGCTCTCGAAGGGCCGCGGCGGTGTGCTGAGCGGAGGGAGGGGGCGTCGCTGCCGGTGATTGGATCCTCCCGGGCGAATCGCTGATCGCCCACCCCAGCCAGGGGATTGGTGTCGAGGCCGCCGAGGCTGATCGGGTCGCGGCGGCTACGCCCGGAGCCTCCAGGGTTGAGCTGATCGAGCAGCCAGTCAACCGTTGCAGTGGTGCGCGCCATGGCCTTGCGATCAGGTTCACCGTGAACCTCAAACTACTGCTGGTGCTCCCCTAACGCACGCCATCCACCGCCTCCAGCAACGGGCGGCTGAGGGTGCCTTCCGCCCCCCGGGGCTCGCCCCCATCGAGGCGGTGTTCACACACCGCCGCGAACACCGCCTGCACGTCGCCTGGTTTGACGAAATCGCGACCCTCGATCAGCGACCAGGCCCGGGCCGCCTGCAGCAACCCCTGGGCCGCCCGGGGTGAGAGCGCCGCACTGCTGCCGGCAAAGTTCCCGGCAAGGTTCCCGGTTCCGGGCCCCGCCTTGCGGCTCTGGGCCACCAGATCGAGCACGTAATCCAGCAGGGCCGGCGAGGCGTGCTGACGGCGGCAGCGCGCCTGTTCCTCCTGGAGTTGCTGCGGGCTCAGCAAGGTGGGCAGATCGGTCAGCGCCAGGCCCTCACCCGCCAGCAACGCCCGTTCCGCCTCCCGAGCCGGGAAGCCCAGGCTGAGCCGCATCAAGAAGCGGTCGAGCTGGGATTCCGGCAGCGGGGCGGTGCCGGATTGATCGAGGCCGTTCTGGGTGGCGATCACGAAGAAGGGCTGGGGCAGCGGGTGGCTGGTGCCATCCACGCTCACCCGACCGGCCGCCATCGCCTCCAGCAGGGCGCTCTGGGTGCGGGGGCTGGCCCGGTTGATCTCGTCCGCCAGCAGTACCTGGGCAAACAGCGGGCCCGGCTCAAAGCGGAAGCTCCCCTGGGTCTGATCGAACAGACGGATGCCGGTGAGATCGGCCGGCAGCAGATCGCTGGTGAAATGCACCCGGCGGAAATCCAGGCCGAAACTGCGGGCCAGGGCCTCGGCGAGGGTGGTCTTGCCCATGCCGGGCAGGTCTTCGAACAGCAGGTGCCCGCCGGCCACCAGAGCGCTCACGGCCAGCTGCACCTGGCGTTCCTTGCCGAGCAGCACCCGACTGATCTGGGCCACGACGGAGACCAGGGAACTCATGGACCGGCGCAGGTGGCGTCAGGCTAGGGGTGTTGCCGCCCCGATCCGTGTCCAGCGCAGGCTCCGAACCGATCGAGCGCCACGGCGGCAACCTGGCGGCCACCGCCCGCCGCCTGGGCTGCCGCCCCGACCAGCTGTTGGATGCCAGCGCCTCCCTGGTGCCCTTCGCGCCCCCGCCGCCCTGCTGCGGGCCCTGCGGTCCGCGCCGCTGCGGGCCTACCCCGACCGCACCTACGCCTCCCTGCGCGGGGCAATCGCCCGCCTCCATGACCTGGAGCCGGCTCAGGTGCTGCCCGGTAACGGCGCCGCCGAGCTGTTCACCTGGGTGGCGCGGGAGGCCGCGGCCGCTGGTGTCAGCGTGCTGCCTGCGCCGGGCTTCGCCGACTACGAACGCGCCCTGGCTTGCTGGGGGGCGCCTGGCGGCGGCTGCCCCTGGCCCTGGAGTGGCCCGACGCCTGGCCCCAGGCGTTTCCGGATCCGGGCCCCGCGCTGGCCCCCGCCGAGGTGCTGTGGGTGACCAACCCCCACAACCCCACCGGCCAGCTGTGGTCGCGCGCCAGCCTCGAGGCGCTGCTGGGGCGCTTTGCCCTGGTGATCGTCGATGAGGCTTTTCTGCCCCTGGTGCCAGGAGGCGAGTGCGAATCGCTCATCCCCCTGGTGGCCGATCACCCCAACCTGGTGGTGATCCGCAGCCTCACCAAACTGTTTGCGATTGCGGGCCTGCGCTTGGGCTACGCCGTGGCCGCGCCGGAGCGGCTGGGGCGCTGGAGCGGTTGGCGGGACCCCTGGCCGGTGAACGCCCTGGCCGCTGCCGCTGGGGAGGCCTTGCTGGCTGATGGCCGCTGGCCCCGGCGGGTGCGCCGCTGGGTGGGCTCCGAGGGGCCGTGGCTGCGCCAGCGCTTGGCGGCCTTGAGCGGGCTCTATCCCTTGCCATCGGCCGCCAATTTCCTGCTGGTGCGTGGAGAGAGTTCCCTGGTGCCCCTGCGCGAGCGGCTGGAGCGCCAGCACCGGGTGCTGCTGCGCGATGGTCGCTCCTTCGAGGGGCTGGGCCCCGAGTGGCTGCGGATCGGCCTCCAAAACCGCGGCGGCAACGGGCGGATCCTGCGGGCCCTGGCCTGGGAGCTCAGGCAGGGGGCCTGAGCTCCGCCAGCAGGGCCACCAGCCGCTGGTCGGCATCGCGCACCGCCAGGCGCTCCATGCCCTGCCGCAGGCTGAGCAGGGGGTCGGCGGCGCCATCGACCCCCGCAGCCGCGGCCCCAACAGATGCCAGATCGCCTCGCCCAGGGCCTTCTGCTCCGGCGGGTGCTGCCAGACGATCACCGCCGCCCCCAGGGCCGCCGCCGCCGCCGCATTGGCGTCCTGGTGGCGGTCGGCGGCCTGGGGGAAGGGCACCAGGATCGCGGGCGCCCCGCTCACCGCCAGCTCGGCCAGGCTGCCGGCGCCGGCGCGGCTGATCACCAGATCGGCGTGCTGCAGCAGGCCTGGCATGTCATCGCTGAAGGGGCGCTCCAGGTAGAGCGGCTGCTGGAAACGGCCCGCCTCCGGGTCGCTGCTGCCGCTGAGGTGCACCACCCGCACACCGGCTTCCAGCAGGGCGGGGAGCAGGGGTCGCAGCATCCGGTTGAGCCCCACGGCCCCCTGGCTGCCGCCCATCACCAGCAGCAGCGGGCCCTCCCCAGGGGGCACCCAGGCCGGAAGCGCGGCGGGCTCCAGGAAGGCTCGGCGCACGGGGGTGCCCGTGAGCAGGGGGTGGCATTGGGGCAGCCGCCGCTGGGCCTCGGGCAGCCCCACCGCCACCCGCGTGCACAGCCGCCCCAGCAACCGCGTCACCCGCCCAGGCACGCCGTTGGATTCGTGCAGCACCACTGGCACGCCGCAGCTTCTGGCCGCCAGGATCACCGGGGCGGCGATGTAGCCGCCGGTGCTGAACACCAGCTCAATCCGCTCCCGCCGGATCAGCCGGCGCACGTCACGGCTGGCCAGCAGCAGCCGGAGCAGTTGGCAGAGCTTGCGCAGGCCCCGGCCCTGGAGGCCGCCCGCCCGCACGGTGTGCAGCGGGTAGCGGCTGGGCACCAGCTCCCTCTCCAGCCGGTCCGGCACCCCCAACCAGCGCACCGACCAGTTCGACGGCAGGGCATCGGCGACCGCCAGGGCGGGGAAGAGATGGCCCCCGGTGCCGCTGGCGGCGATCAGAAGCCTCGTCATGGAAGTCAGTTGAAGCGCCGCTGGCGCGGGGAGCGCGCCTAACTTAAGGGTCACCCCGTTGCGCTCCATGTCGCTGCTTCGCCCCTGGCTCGCTGCCCTGCTGGCCGCCGCGGCCCTGGCTCTGCCGGCGGCACCGAGGGCTGCCCAGGCGGCCGCCCCTGCCAGGATCAGCGCCGAGCTGGCGCCGCTGCCGCCTGCCTTGCAGAGTCTGGAGGCGGCCCTCAACAGCGAGGCCCCTGGCGCCCTGGCCGCCGTGCTGGAGCCCGGTGTTGGGCTGGTGCCAGCGTCGATCGAGGGCCGTCGCCGCAGCTTCAAGGAGCGTTTCCCCGACGCCCGCTGGCAGGTGCTGAGCGGTCCGCCCCTGGCCGATGGCCGCAGCAGCCTCACCCTGCGCGTCACCGGCAGCCGCAGCGAAGGGCCCTTTGCCTATCGCCTGTTGGCGGAACAGGTGCTGGCGGTCACCAGCAGTGGATCCCGGATCACGGCCCAGGAGCTGCTCAAGGAGAACTCGATCCTGCGCAGCGGCAGCGCCGATCTGAAGGTGAGCCTGCTGATCCCCGATGCGGTGCTCACCGGCCAGCGCTACGACGTGGATGTGGTCTTCGACGAACCCCTCAATGGGGCGGTGGCCGCCGGCGGCATCGCGGCGGTCACTCCCCAGCAGGTGGAGGCCCAGGAAAGCCCCGAGATGCGCCTCTCGGCCCTCGGTGGTGGTGGCCTGTTCAAAACGGTGCTGGCCCCCGATCAGCCCGGCGGCCAGACCTGGGCAGTGCTGCTCGTGCATCCCAATGGCATCATCAGCGCCAGCAAAAGGGTGCGGGTGGTGAGCAGTTCGGCGGCCCTCAAGCTCTGAGCGGCCCCTGGCCCTCTCCCAGATCCTGCCCGTACCAGCGGGCCAGGGCGGCCAGATCCTCCTCGCCGAAGCCAGCCTCGATCAGCTTGTCCTCCATCGCGGCCACCCTGGCGCTGATCGGCAGCTCCAGCTCTTGGGCAGCGGCGGCGGCCAGGGCGATGGTGAGGTCCTTGCGGTGCAGAGCGAGCTTGAAGCCGAGGGGAAGTGGCCCCGCAGCATGGCGCCCGAGCGGTGCTCCAGGGCCCACGATCCCGCCGCGCCGCCCTTGAGGGCCTCCACCACCAGCTCCAGCGGTAGCCCCAGGCGCCGGGCGAGGGCGAGGGCTTCTGCCACCGCCGCGTAGCTGCCCGCCACCAGCACCTGGTTCACGGCCTTGGCCTGCTGGCCCGCGCCCACCGGCCCGAAGTGGGTGAGGCGCCCCCCCACCACCTCCAGCAGGGGCCGGGCCCGCTCCAGGTCGGCCGGCTCGCCGCCCACGAGCACCGAGAGGCTGCCGGCGCGGGCCCCTTCGGTGCCACCGGTCACCGGGGCATCGAGGTAAGCCACCCCCAACAGCCGCAGCCGCGCCGCCAGCTGCTGGCTGACGGCCGGATCGATGCTGGAGAAATCCACGACCAGGGCGCCGGGCCGCAGGCCCTCGGCCGCCCCGTCCGCTCCGAACAGCACCGCCTCCACATCGGGGCCATCGCTGACGCAGATCGCCAGCAGGTCGGCGTCGGCCGCCGCCGCCGCCGCCGTGGCCGCCCGCCGGGCGCCCCTGGCCGCCAGGGGCTCCTCCCGCTCCCGGGTGCGGTTGTGGACCGTGAGCGCAAAGCCCGCCGCCAGCAGGTTGGCGGCCATCGGTTCGCCCAGGGCTCCAAGGCCAAGAAAGGCCACGCTCAGTGGGTTCTGGGCGTTGGGGCCCGGGGGCCAGGAAGATTCGGTCATGGACGCCGCGGCCCCGGTAGGGATTCAGTCGGATGGGTTCCACAGGATGGCGAAGTCATCCAGCCCAACACCATGCGCGCCTTTTCTTCCGTTTCCGTTCAACGCCTGCTGCTGCCACCGGTGGCGGCCGCCCTCGCCCTGGCCCTGCAACTGGGGGGCGCCCAGGCCCAGACCGCCCCCACACCCCAGGGGTCCATGGGCCCACGCCAAGAGGCCCTCAATCTCACCCCCGCCCAGCGCGAGGGGCTGTTCAGCGGCCGTAAATCCATGGCCCTGCGCACCGCCTCCGAGCGGATCGCGTTGCTCCAGCAGAGCGAACGCTGCCTCTCAGGCGCCAGGGATCTCGATGGCCTGCGCACGTGCCAGCAGCAGGAGCGCTCCGCCCAGCGGGAGCTGATGGAGCGCAAGCGCGCCGAGGTGACCGCGCTGTACCAACGCCTGGGTCTGCCGGCCCCGCAGCCGCGCCGCTGGAATGGCCAAAAGCGGACTGGCTCTGGCCCTGAGGGTGCCGGAAATCCCGTCTGGTGAGGCCGAGGTGGATTGAGCTGAGCCCAGCTGATCCCATGGCTCAGCTGATCGGGCGGGAGGGCCTCAACCCGCGCTCAGATCAGGCCTCATCAAGGGCCGCCACGCCGGGCAGCACCTTGCCCTCCAGCAGCTCCAGGCTGGCGCCGCCGCCGGTGGAGATGTGGCTCATCTGCTCGGCCACCCCCACTTTCTCCACGGCGGCCACGGAGTCACCGCCACCGATGATCGTGCAGCAGCCGGTGGCGCTCAGGCCCGCCAGGGTGTGGGCGATGGCGTTGGTGCCGGCGGCGAACTTGTCGAACTCGAACACGCCCATCGGGCCGTTCCAGATCACCGTCTTGCAGTCAGCCAGGGCGGCCTGAAAGGCCTGGATCGAATCGGGTCCGATGTCGAGGCCCATCCAGCCATCGGGGATGGCCTCGATCGATGTGATCTGGCTGTTGGCGTCGGGGGAGAAGTTGTCGGCCAGGACCACATCGGTGGGCAGCAGCAGCTGAACGCCCTTGGCCTTGGCCTTGGCCTCCAGCTCCTTGGCCAGCTCGAGTTTGTCTTCTTCCACCAGGCTCTTGCCCACCGCCAGGCCGCGCGCCTTGTAAAAAGTGAAAATCATGCCGCCGCCGATCAGCACCTTGTCGCACTTGTCGATCAGGGCTTCAAGCACACCGATCTTGCTGCTCACCTTGGAGCCGCCCACGATCGCCGCCAGGGGGCGCTTGGGCTCATCGACGGCACCCTGCAGATACTGCAGTTCCTTCTCCATCAGCAGACCGGCCACGCAGGGCTTCAGGTAAGCGGTCACGCCCGCGGTGGAGGCGTGGGCGCGGTGGGCGGCGCCGAAGGCGTCGTTCACATAAACGTCGGCCAGAGCGGCGAGCTTGGCGGCGAAGCCGGGGTCGTTGGCCTCCTCCTCGGCGAAGAAGCGCACGTTCTCCAGCAGCAGCACGTCACCGTCGGCCAGGGCGGCCACCTTCGCCTCGGCGTCGGGGCCGATGCAGCTCTCGGTCTTCACCAGCGGCTTGCCCAGCAGTTCGCTCAGCCGCGCAGCGACGGCGGTGAGGCGCATGGCCTCGTTCACCTGGCCCTTGGGACGTCCGAAGTGAGCGGCCAGGATCACCCGGGCGCCCTTGCCAGAGAGGTCGTTGATCGTGGGCAGGGCGGCGCGGATGCGGGTGTCGTCGGTGATCCCCCTGATCATCAAGCGGTACGTTGAAGTCCACCCGGACCAGGACACGCTTGCCGCGCAGGTCGTCGGCGGTGAGGCTGGTCAGGGAGCGCTTCGCCATGGGGGAGGGTTTCGGGGTAAAGGATGGGCGACATTAACCCTCAGCCTTCTGCCGCCGGCGGCCCCGGGCGCTAGGACAAGGGCACCCGGGAGCGTGGCGATGTTTGAAACGGTGCTGTTCCCCATTGATCAGAGCCGCCAGGCCCTGGACGCGGTTGCCACGGCCCTGAAGCTGGCCCGGCAGCATGAAAGCCACCTGGTGGTGCTCTCGGTGGTGGAGGAGGAACCCGGGGCGATGCACGACCCCGAGGCCGTGGCCCAGCTGCTGGAGCAGGCCCGCAGCAGCTTCGTGGAGGCGGGGGTACCCACCCAGGTGATCGAGCGGCAGGGCAAGCCGGCCTTCGTGATTTGTGATGTGGCCGATGAGATCAACGCCGATCTGATCGTGATGGGCACCCGGGGGCTGACCGTGGAGGCCGACGTTCCCAGCACCGCCGCCCGGGTGATCCAGCTCGCCCCCTGTCCGGTGCTGGTGGTGCCCTGATGGATGGCCCAGGGGAGGCCGGCGGCCGCGCGCCGGCGATCCAGTGGTACCCCGGCCACATCGCCCGAGCCGAGCGCCAGCTCAAGGCTCAGCTGGCCAAGGTCGACCTGGTGATCGAGGTGCGGGATGCCCGCATTCCCCTCTCCACCGGCCATCCCCGTCTCAAACGCTGGACCGACGGCAAGCAGCGGCTGCTGGTGATCAACCGCCGTGACATGGTGCCGGAGGCGGCCCGGATCGCCTGGGATCGCTGGTTCCGCGCCCGCGGTGAGACCCCCTGGTGGTGCGACGCCAAGGTGGGCACGGGCGTCAAGCAGCTGCAGGAGGCGGCGATTCGCGCCGGAGAGCAGCTCAATGCCCGCCGGGCCGGTCGGGGCATGCGTCCGCGGCCGGTGCGGGCGCTGATGCTGGGCTTCCCCAACGTGGGCAAATCGGCGCTGATCAACCGGCTCGTGCGCCAGAAGGTCGTGGACAGCGCCCGCCGGGCCGGGGTCACCCGCACCCTGCGCTGGGTGCGCCTGGGCCAGGCCCTGGATCTGCTCGATGCCCCCGGCGTGCTGCCGCCCCGGCTCGAAGACCAGCGGGCGGCCCTGCTGCTGGCCCTCTGCGACGACATCGGCCAGGCGGCCTACGACGGCGAGGCGGTGGCGCGGGCGTTTCTGCGCTTGCTGGAGAAGCTGGAGCTCGATCCCGCCAACGGCATCGCCGCCGGCTTGCTCCAGCGGCGCTATGGCGTGGCGGCCCCGGCCGCCCATGCCGATGGGGCCGAGTGGCTGGAGGCCGCCGCCGCCCGCCACACCAGCGGCGACACGGCCCGCCAGGCCCAGCGCCTGCTGGATGACTTCCGCCGCGGCGTGCTGGGGCCGATCGCCCTGGAACTGCCACCGGAGCCGGTGCTTGAAGCGCCGCCTGCAGAGCTCCCTCCGGCGGAGCTGGAGCCCGCCGGGATGGAGGTGGCCGGGGCGTGAGCGGCTTCGGCGAGGGGAGGGGAGCTGCTGACGCTTGAGTACCCCAAGCCGCTGCCGATGCGGTTGGACCGCTGGCTGGTGAGCCAGCGGCCCGAGCAGAGCCGCGCCCGGATCCAGAAGTTCATCGATGCCGGTTACGTGCGGGTCAACGGCGTCACCGGCCGCGCCAAGACCCCCTGCGCCAGGGCGATGCGGTGCAGCTGTGGATGCCGCCCCCGGAGCCCCTGCCCTATCTGCTGCCCCAGGACATCCCCTTGGATGTGCTCTTCGAGGACGAACACCTGATCGTGCTCAACAAGCCCGCCGGGCTCACGGTGCACCCGGCCCCGGGCAACAGGGACGGCACCCTGGTGAACGCCCTGCTGCACCACTGCCCTGATCTGCCGGGCATCGGCGGCGAACTGCGCCCGGGGATCGTGCACCGCCTCGACAGGGACACCACGGGCTGCATCGTGGTGGCCAAGAGCCAGGAGGCCCTGGTGAAGTTGCAGGGCCAGATCCAGAGCCGCGTGGCCTCACGGGAGTACCTGGCGGTGGTGCATGGGGCCCCGGGCGCCGAGCGGGGCACGGTGGTGGGGGCGATCGGGCGCCACCCGGTGGATCGCAAGAAGTACGCCGTGGTGGCCGAGGCCTCCGGGCGCCATGCCTGCACCCACTGGCAGCTGCTGGAGCGGCTGGGCGATTACTCCCTGCTGCGCTTCAAGCTCGACACCGGCCGCACCCACCAGATCCGCGTCCACTGCGCCCACATCGGCCACCCGATCGTCGGGGATGCCACCTATGGCCGTTGCCGCAAACTGCCGGTTCCGTTGGCGGGCCAGGCCTTGCATGCGGTGCAGCTCGGGCTCGACCATCCGATCAGCCACGAGCGCCTGGTGTTCGAAGCGCCTTTGCCGGCGGCATTCGAGCGCCTGCTGGCGAAGCTGCGCAGCGTCTGAGCGCCGGCCGGGATCCAGGGGGCCAGGGAGCCCGTGCTCAAGTGGCCAGCGACGGCAACCGCGGGGAGGCCTCCACCAGGGCCCGGGTGATGGCTGCCTGGGGATGCTCCAGCAGCTGATCGCCCGGCCCCTGCTCCACGATCTTGCCCCCTCCAGCACGATCAGCCGCTGGCAGAAACCGCTGGCCAAGGCCAGGTCGTGGGTGACGAACACCATCGCCAGCCCCAGGCGCTGCTGGAGGGAGCGCAACAACTCCAGCACCTCCGCCTGCACCTCGGCGTCGAGCATGCTCACGCTCTCATCGCAGAGCAGCACCCGGGGCTCGAGCATCAGGGCGCGGGCGATCGCCACGCGCTGCTGCTGCCCCCGAGAGCTCCCGGGGCAGGCGCCGCTCGTAGCGCTCCGGCGGGGAGAGCCCCACCGCCGCCAGCTGGGCGCGCGCCCTGGCCCGGGCTTCGGCGCGGCCCGCCAGACCGTGGATCAGAAGGGGATCGGCGATCGCCTCCCCCACGGCCATGGCCGGGTTGAGGCAGGCCAGGGGGTCCTGGAACACCATCTGAATGCGCCGCCGGGCCCGGCGCCTCAGGCGGCCCCGCAGCGCCAGCAGGTCCTGGCCCTGCAGCCGCACCGATCCGCCCCGCACCGGCGTCAGGCCCATCAGGGCCCGGCAGAGGGTGCTCTTGCCGCAGCCCGAGGCCCCGACCACGCCGAGGGTTTCCCCTTCGCGCACCTGCAGGCTCACCCCGTCGACGGCCTTGAGCCAACGGGGGTTCCAAGGCAATGAGGGCAGCGGGTGCCAGCAGCGCAGGTTCTCCAGCTCCAGCAGCAGCGGTGCCTCGCTGGGGGCTGGGGTGGGGGTGCCCTCGCGGGCGCGGGCGGCCGCCAGCAGCCGCTGGCTGAGGGGGGCCCGGGGGCGGGTGAGCAGTTGGGTGGCGGGGGCCTCCTCCACCAGCCGGCCCTGATCGAGCACGGCGATGCGATCGCACCAGCGGCCCGCCAGCGCCAGGTCGTGGCTGATCAGCAGCAGGGCGCTGCCCGCCTCCTGGCAGAGGCGGCTGAGTTCGGCCATCACCTGGGCGGCCACCGCCACATCCAGGCTGGTGGTGGGCTCATCGGCGATCACCAGGGGCGGTTCCAGGGCCATGGCCAGGGCGATGGCCAGCCGCTGGCGCATGCCGCCGCTGAATTCATGGGGGTAGCTGCCGTAGCGCTCCGCCTCGATGCCGACTCGGGCCAGGAGCTCCTCGGCGCGCTGCCGGCGCTGGCGGCGTTTCCACAGGGGGCGGTGGGCCGCGAGGGTGTCGTTCAGGTGCTCCCCCACCGTGAGCAGCGGGTTGAGCCGGGTCATCGGGTCCTGGAAGACCAGCCCCACGGCTTCACCACGGAGCTGGCGCAGTGCCCCCTGCCGCAGCAGCCGCGGATCGGTGCCCGCCAGCAGCAGGGTGCCCTCGCAACGGCTGCCGCTTGGCAGCAGCTGCAGCACCGCCCGGGCCACAGTGCTCTTGCCGCAGCCCGAGGGGCCCACCAGGGCCAGCCGCTCGCCCCGGGCCAGGCTCAGGTTCAGGCCGTCGAGGGTGGGAACCAAGGCTTCCCGCTCCGATCCGGCCGCGGGCGGGTACTGCACCACCAGATCGCGGATCAGCAACACCGGATCGGTGGCGGAAATGGTGGCCATTCCCCCAGCTTGGATGCCGGGACCCGCACATCCGGCCAAATGTTTCGGCGCCCCAATACGATGGATGAATCCGCAGGGTGAAATGCTCGAAGCGGCCCAGGCCACGGCTGTCGAAGATCTTGTCGCCGACGATCTTCTCGCCGAAGATCTCGCTCTCGACGATGGGGATCTGGAAGATCGGGCGGTTGTTGATGCCGATCGCGTCGATCCCCCTGCCGAAGCGCCTGCTGGACATCCCCCGGTGAGCGGGACCTTGGTGGTGGCCTTCGGCTCTGGGCGCCGTTCCGCCGACGACTACGCGATTCCGCTGCCGGAGTGGCTGCGGCGCGCTTTGGAGCAGTCCCAGCCGTCTTCCCCAGCTCGCGCCCCCGGGGCTCCCGCCACCGCCAGCGAGGCCCAGCCGGCAACCGCTCATCCGCCCGCAACAGCCCATCCGCTCGCAACAGCCAATCAGCGCCTGCTGGCCGCCGCCTTCGATTTCGCCTACCAGCTCCATGACGGTCAGATGCGGGCCAGCGGCGAGCCCTACATCGTTCATCCGGTGGCGGTCGCTGATCTGTTGCGGGAGATCGGTGCCAGCCCCAGCGTGATCGCCGCCGGGTTCCTCCACGATGTGGTCGAGGACACAGGCGTCACCCCCGAGCAGCTCGAGCAGCATTTCGGCCCTGAGGTGCGGGCGCTGGTGGAGGGGGTCACCAAGCTGGGGGGCATCCATTTCACCAACCGCACCGAGGCCCAGGCGGAGAACCTGCGACGCATGTTCCTGGCCATGGCCAGCGACATCCGGGTGGTGCTGGTGAAGCTGGCCGACCGGCTCCACAACATGCGCACGATTGCGGCGCTGGCGCCGGAGAAGCAGCAGCGCATCGCCCGCGAGACCCGCGAGATCTACGGCCCCCTGGCCAACCGGCTGGGGATCGGCCGGCTCAAGTGGGAACTGGAGGATCTGGCCTTCAAGGTGCTCGAGCCCGAGGCCTTCCGCGAGATCCAGCAGCAGGTGGCCAGCAAGCGCAGCGACCGGGAGGATCGCCTGGCGGTCACCGTGCAACTGCTGCGCGACCGGCTGGCGGCGGTGGGGTTGGAGGCCTGTGACGTGAGCGGCAGGCCGAAGCACCTCTACGGCATCTGGAGCAAGATGCAGCGCCAGCAGAAGGCCTTCCACGAGATCTACGACGTGGCGGCCCTTCGCATCCTGACCCCGAGCGACGAGGCCTGTTATCGCGCCCTGGCCGTGGTGCACGACACCTTCCGCCCGATCCCCGGCCGCTTCAAGGACTACATCGGTCTGCCCAAGCCCAACGGCTACCAATCCCTGCACACGGCGGTGATCGGCCGCCACCGGCCGATCGAGGTGCAGATCCGCACCGCCGACATGCACCAGGTGGCCGAATACGGCATCGCCGCCCACTGGAAATACAAGGAGGGGGCTCCCCGCCGCCGGCGACACCGAGCGCTTCAACTGGCTGCGGCAGCTGGTCGACTGGCAGAAGGACGACGGCGGCGCCGACAGCAGCGACTACCTGGCCTCGATCAAGGAAGACCTGTTCGATGAGGAGGTGTTTGTGTTCACCCCCAGCGGTGATGTGGTGGGGTTGCGCAAAGGTTCCACGGCGGTGGATTTCGCCTACCGGATCCACTCGGAGGTGGGCAATCACTGCCAGGGGGTGCGCATCAACGACCGCCTCTGCCCCCTGGCCACGCCGCTGCAGAACGGCGATTTCGTGCAGATCCTCAACGCCAAGTCGGCCCACCCCAGCCTCGATTGGCTCAACTTCGTCGCCACCCCCACGGCGCGGAACCGCATCCGCCAGTGGTACAAGCGCAGTCACCGGGAGGAGAACATCCTCCGCGGGCGGGAGCTGCTGGAGCGCGAACTCGGCCGCGACGGCTTCGATGCCCTGCTCAACGGACCGGCCATGGCCAAGGTGGCCCGCCGCTGCAACCTCATCGGCACCGACGATCTGCTGGCCTCCCTGGGCTTCGGGGGCGTCACCCTGCAGCAGGTGGTGAACCGGCTGCGGGAGGAGATCCGCCTGGCCACGGCGGTGGCCGCTCCGGTGCTCAGCAACGAGGAACTGGCTCGCACGGTGTCGGCCCAGGCGGAGAGCGCCCCTGCGCCGAACGAGACCTCCACCGCCAGCCCGATCCTGGGGCTCGAGGGGCTCGAATACCGCATCGGTGGTTGCTGCAGCCCCCTGCCCGGGGAGGCGATCCTGGGCACGGTTGCCCTTGGCAACCACGGCATCACCATCCATCGCCAGGACTGCCCCAACATCAGCCCGGTGCCGGTCGACCGGCGGCTGCCGGTGCGCTGGAACCCCCTGGTGGATCCCGTGCGCCGCCGTTACCCGGTGCAGTTGCGCATCGAGGTGCTCGATCGCGTCGGGGTCTTGAAAGACATCCTCACGCGCCTCTCCGACAGCCGCATCAACGTCAGCGATGCGCGCGTGCGCACCAACCCCGGCAAGCCGGCCCGCATCGACCTGCGGGTGGAACTCACCAGTGCCGCCCAGCTGGGCACCACCATGGACCAGATCCGCTCGATGGCGGATGTGCTCGATCTCTGCCGCACGGGCATCGGCTGAGGTGTGGAGCCCCTGAAGCCGTGCCTTTGGTCACATCAGCTCCGGGAAGCGCTGGCTAGACAGGCTCAACCCATTTCAGGAGTCGCGTCCCATGACCTCTGAGCAAGCCGCCGCCCTGCTGGATGACACCCTCGATCTGGTGCATCTCCGCCTTGAGCACCTGCAGTTGAGCCATCAGGGGGCGGAATGCCAGGCCCTGGAGGCGGAATTCCGCGAGTGGCGCCACCCCAGCGGCCCGGAGATCGATCTGGTGCTCTGCCCGACGCCTTCTGCCGGCTGAGGGGCTGTCGGCTGAGGGGCTGCCGTCGGCGATGACGCCAGCCGACACTGGGGGTTGTGCGGCGGACGCCCCCTTGAAGAGCGAGGACACCATCGCCAGCGGCGGCGGCGCCACCGACACGATCGCTGCGGTTGCCACCGCCGTGGCGCCGGGGGTAGGCAGCGTCGCGATCGTGCGGGTCTCCGGGGCTGGGGCTGAGCCGATCGCCCGCCGGTTGTTCCTGGCCCCTGGGGACCAGGCCTGGGAGAGCCATCGGGTGCTCTACGGCCATGTGATCGATCCCGGCAGCGGTGAGCGCCTCGATGAGGCGCTGCTGCTGCTGATGCGCGCCCCCCGCAGCTTCACCCGCGAGGACGTGGTGGAGTTCCACTGCCATGGAGGGGTGGTGGCCGTCGGCCGGGTGCTGGAGCAGGTGCTCGCGGCGGGGGCCCGGCGTGCCCTGCCTGGGGAGTTCAGCCAGCGGGCCTTCCTCAACGGCCGCCTGGACCTCACCCGCGCCGAGGCGCTCAGTGAGCTGATCACCGCCCGCAGCCGCCGGGCGGCCCAACTGGCGATGGCGGGCCTCGATGGCGGCCTGGAGCGGCGCATCGGCGCCCTGCGCTTCCGGCTGCTGGATCAATTGGCGGAGCTGGAGGCCCGCGTCGATTTCGAAGAGGATCTGCCCCCCTTGAGGGCGGCGCCGTGGTGGCGGAACTGGAGTCTGTGAGGGGGAACTCGCCGCGCTGGTGGCCGAGGCCGCCCAGGGCCGGGTGCTGCGGGAGGGGTTGAAGGTGGCGATCATCGGTCGCCCGAACGTGGGCAAATCCAGCCTGCTCAATGCCCTCAGCGGCAGCGAACGGGCGATCGTCACCGAGCTGCCCGGCACCACCCGCGACCTGGTGGAGAGCGAACTGGTGCTCCAGGGGGTGCCGATCACCCTGCTCGACACGGCCGGTATCCGCCCCACCGACGACCCGGTGGAGCGCCGGGGGATCGAACGCAGCCGCTCGGCCCTGGCGAGCGCCGATGCCGTGTTGCTGCTCTTCGACCTGTCGGCAGGTTGGGGCGAGGCTGATGGGGCCCTGCGGGCGCTGGTGCCCGAGGGGTGCCCTTGCTGGTGGTGGGCAACAAGCTGGATGCGGTCCAGCCAGATGCGGCCGCTGGGGGTGGGGTCGCCGGCCCGGCGGATCTGGCAATCAGCGCCCTGGCGGGCGAGGGGCTGGGCGCCCTGGCGACGGCGCTGCTGGCTCGATGCGGCGCGACGCTTGGATCAGGGTTGGAAGTGGCCCTCAACCAGCGCCAGCGGGATCTGGCCGCCGAGGCCTCCATCGCCCTGGGCCGATCCCTGGAGGCCGCTGATCAGGACCTCCCCTGGGACTTCTGGACCATTGACCTGCGCCAGGCGGTGCGCAGCCTGGGGGCGATCACCGGCGAGGAGGTGAATGAAGCCGTGCTCGATCGGATTTTTTCCCGCTTCTGCATCGGCAAATGAAGCCTCAGCCCGCCGGTGCCACCCCGTGGGCCTTGAACCAGGCCTGCAGCCGCTTCCAGCCCGCCGCCGCCGCTTCGGCCAGGAAGGTGGGGCGGTAATCGGCGTGGAAGCCGTGGGGCACGCCCGGGAACACCTGGATCTCACTGCGGTTGCCGGCCGCCTTGAGCGCCGCCTGCATGCGCTGCACCGACTCCAGTGGGATGCCCTCATCGGCGCCGGCATAGAGGCCCAGCACCGGTGCCTTCAGCTTTCCCGCCAGATCGATCGGGAAGCGGGGCTGCAGCGGCGTGGCGGTGCCCACCAGGCGGCCGTACCAGGCCACACCGGCCTTGAGCTTGGGGTTGTGGGCGGCGTAGAGCCAGGTGATGCGTCCACCCCAGCAGAAGCCCGTGATCCCCAGCCGGCTGGTGTCGCCCCCATGGCCCGCGGCCCAGGCCACCGTGGCATCGAGATCGGAGAGCACCTGGGCATCCGGCACCTGGGCCACCACCGGCAGGATGGATGGGATGTCGGGCAGCTGGCTCACATCCCCCTGGCGCTCAAACAGGCTGGGGGCGATCGCCAGGTAACCGAGTTTGGCCAGGCGCCGGCAGACGTCCTGGATGTGGGCGTGCACCCCGAAGATCTCCTGCACCACCAGCACCACCGGATGGCGGCTGCCCTTGGCGGGCTGGGCGCGGTAGGCGGGAATCGAGCGATCAGCCGCCGGCACGCTCACGAAGCCGGCGAGCAGCCCATCGGCGGGTGTGGTGATCGTGGCCGCCATGGTCGGCCCGGCGGCGATGGCGAAACCAGTGGCCAGGCCCCCCAGCAACAGCTCCCGGCGCCGCAGGCTGAGGGTCGATGCGGGATCATTCGATCGGGTTCCCATGGAGCTGCTGGGGGCTGGGGTTGGTTCCAGGCCACTCTGGTCGACAATTCTTTCCACCCCAGCCCCGCGCCTCTGGTTTGCGGCGGTGCCGCGCCTACCCATGCCCCCAGGTCCCGCCCCCCACGCCAGCCTGCTCGCCGATCCAGGTCTGAGTGAGCGCTTGAGGGGCTGGCTGGCCGAAGACATCGGCCGTGGCGATCTGACGGCGCCCGCCCTGATGGGGGCCCGGGGCCAGGCCGCCTGGATCGCCAAGCAAGGCGGCCGCTTCTGCGGCGGCGTGCTGGTGGAGCCCCTGTTCAAGCTGCTGGATCCGGCTGTGCGGGTGGAGCTTCTTGTGGCCGATGGCGTGCTGGTGGAGCCGGGGACGCGCCTGCTGGAGCTGGAAGGCCCAGCGACGGCCCTGGTGGCGGGGGAGCGCACGGCCCTGAACCTGGCCATGCGCCTCTCGGGGATCGCCACCGCCACGGCGGTGCTGGTGGCCCAGCTGGCGGGCAGCGGCGTGCGCCTGGTGGACACCCGCAAGACCACGCCGGGGCTGCGCACCCTGGAGAAATACGCCGTGCGTTGCGGCGGCGGCCACAACCACCGCCAAGGTCTCGATGACGCCGCCATGCTCAAGGAAAACCACCTGGCCTGGGCCGGCGGGGTGGCCGCCGCGATCGCGGCCGTGAGGGCTTCGGCCCCCTGGCCGGCCCGGGTGATCGTCGAGGCCGAAACCGCCGCCGAGGCCGAAGCGGCGCTGCGGGCCGGCGCCGATGCGGTGCTGCTGGATGAGTTCACGCCCCAGGCCCTCGCGGAGCTGGTACCGCGCCTGCGGGCGCTCGCCCCGGCAGTGGTCCTGGAGGCCTCGGGTGTGGACCCCGAAAGGCTCAGCGCCTATGCCGCCACAGGCATTGATCTGATCTCCACCAGCGCGCCGATCACCCGCAGCCCCTGGCTCGATCTGAGCATGCGCTTCGAGCGGGCCTAGATTTCGGCTCAATCCGTCTGGGTCGTGATCGTGGGTTCTTTTGCCCCTAGCCGTTTCCGGGCCCTGCTCCTGGGAGCCTTGAGCGCCGTGCTGCCGCTTACGGCGCTCTCGCCGGCGCCGGTCTCCGCCGAAACCGTGCTGGAGCGGGCGGCCAAGAGCGGCGAGGTGCTGATGGTCGGTCCCTCCGACATCCCACCGTTGATCCGGCTGGGGGCAAAGGGCGAACCCGAGGGCTATGCCATCGATCTGGCCCGCCGCATTGATCGCCAGATCAAGGCCGAACTGGGCAGCAAGCTGCAGATCCGCTTCGTTCCCGTCGACAACGCCGCCGCGATGGTGGAGGCCGTGGCCAGCGGCCAGGCGGGCCTGGCCTGCGGGGTGCCGTTCAGCTGGGAGCGGGACAGGGTGGTGGACTTCTCCCTCCCGATCGCCCTCTCCGGCCTGAGGCTGCTCAGCCGCAGCGGCGCCGTCGATGGCTCCCCCGCCTCCCTGGCGGGTCGCTCGATCGCCGTCGTGGAAGGCTCCATCGGCGCCGGTGCCCTGGGGAGCCTGCAGCCCAAGGCCAAAGCGGTCAGCTTTTCCACCCTGGCTCAGGCCGTGACGGCCCTGGAGCAGAACAAAGTGGCCGGTGTTCTCGGTGACACGATCGTGCTCGCCGGGCTGCGTCAGCAGCGCCGGCTCAGCGGCGTGACGCTCGTGCCCCAGGTGCCCTATCTGAGTTACGGGGTGGGTTGCATCGTGCCCGAGAACAATTCCACCTTGCTGAACGTGGTCAATCTGGCGATAGCCGGACTGTTCCAGGGTTACCTGGAGGGACGTCCCGACGCCGTGGCCAGCGTGGATGCCTGGATCGGTCCGAAGGGTGTGCTGAGCGTGCCCACCGAGCGCGTCCGCGCCTTCTTTCAATCGGTGCTGCTGAGCCGCGAAGGCTTCATCCTGGGGGCTCTTCCCCGGCCGCTTCCCGCTGATGGCAGCGCTTCCGCCTGTCGGCGGACCCCTCCCGCGCTCCCTTCCGTTCTTCATTCCTCGCGTCAACCCGATGGCGACCTTCTCCCGCTCCGGCCTTTTCGGTTTTCTGTTGTTGCTGGCCGCCCTGGCCCCCGCTGGTGCTGGTGCCACCTCGTTGGCTGATGCTGGCGCCACAACGCTGGCCGGTGAGGGGTCCCCACCGGCGGCCAGTGCCTCCCCGTTGGAAGCTGCTCCGGGCTCGATCGATGCCCGGCTGCGGCGCATCTCCCAGGCCCTGAGGGAGAAGTCCCCTGAACCCATGGGGCCTGAGGATCGCGCCAGCTCCCCAGATGGCCGCCTCGCCTTCGTGTTCGCGAACGGCGGCGGTCGCCGGGTCGGCTGGGGCAATGGCGGCTTCCGCAACGGTGGCTTCGGTAATGGCGGCTTCCGCAACGGCGGCTGGGGCAACGGCGGGTTCCGCAACGGTGGCTTCGGCAACGGCGGGTTCCGTAACGGCGGCTTCCGCAACTTCTGGTGACCCCGCCAGGCGCCCCGCCCCTAGGCAATCCGGAGGGGTTCGGGCCCTTGCAACTGCTGGTGATCCAGCCCACCCCCTACTGCAACCTCGACTGCGACTACTGCTACCTCCCCAACCGCAACGACCGCCATCGCCTGCCCCTGGAGATCCTGGAGGCGGCCCTGGAGCGGGTGCTGGAGAGCCCCTATGTGGGCGGTGACTTCACGCTGCTGTGGCATGCGGGCGAACCGCTCACCGTGCCAATCGCCTTCTACGACGAGGCCAGCGCCTGCATCCGTAGCGCCCTGGAGCGCTGGCAGGGGGAGGGGGAGCCGCTGTCGATCCACCAGTCGGTGCAGACCAACGCCACCTTGATCAACGACGCCTGGTGCGACTGCTTCGAGCGCAACGGCATGTCCGTGGGGGTGAGCATGGATGGGCCGGCCTTCCTCCACGACATCCACCGGCGCACGCGCACCGGCCTGGGGACCCACGCCGCCAGCCTGCGGGGCATCGAGGTGCTTCGGCGCCGGGAGATCCCCTTCCAGATGATCTGCGTGATCACCGAAGAGGCCTTGGGCCATGCCGACGAGTTGTTCGCCTTCTTCGTGGACAACGGCATCACGGATGTGGCCTTCAACATGGAAGAAACCGAGGGTGAGAATCGCGTTTCAACCCTCAGCCGCCCCGATGCGGAGGTGGCCTACCAGGCCTTTTTGAAGCGGTTCTGGGAGCTTTGGCAGCAGAACAACCCTGCGCTGATGCGGGTGCGGGAGTTCGAGGGCATCTGCAGCCTGGCGGCGGCGGATGCGCGGATGGAACTCTCCGACATGACCCATCCCTTCGCGATCGTGAACGTGGATGCCCGCGGTTCGATGACCACCTTCGATCCGGAGCTGCTGGCGGTTCAGACCGACACCTACGGCGACTTCGTGCTCGGCCATGTGCTCAGCGACAGCCTGGTGTCGATCGCGGCCAGCGCCAAGTTCGAGCGCATCCACCGGGACATGCGCTCCGGCCTCGCCCGCTGCCAGAGCGAGTGCGCCTATTTCGGCCTCTGTGGGGGCGGCGCCGGCAGCAACAAATACTGGGAGCACGGCACCTTCGATTGCAGTGAAACCCAGGCCTGCCGTTATCGGATCAAACTCACGGCCGATGTGGTGCTCGCTGGGTTGGAGGAGATGTTGGAGCTTTCGGCCTGAAGGTTGGCTGACTTCGACAGTTTTCGGCGCAGCTCTGTGCTGATCAGAAATGTCAACCGGCACATTTTTGGCGACCGCTCATGAGCTCTGCGGTGACGTTTCGGGCTTCGAAGTTTCCTCGGCAAGGCCCTCAATCGTGGCCCCATCGAGCTCCGCATCAGCGATTAATCGCTTCTCCTGAGGAGAAGCCTGCAGCAAAAGTCTGCTTTTTTCTGCTCGAGCTTCTGAAGCATTTTACTTTTGTAGCCTATGGCCTCTGGCCGACTTCGTCTGCTTCTCCGCTATAAACTGATGTCAGCGCCGATGGGTGGCTGCGGAGCCTTGAAGGGCCTGAACACATCAACGACGTTCAGCCCAAGGTTGAGAAGCTTGACTCCTTCGGAGCAGCCATTGGCACGGGTTGTGACGTTTGCATTTCAGGGGTTCCTCCATGCCAGGTTTGGCTGGTGGGAAAGCTCTCATTTGAACTGGATCAGCATTTCGGGGTCCGGGCAATCGGGCGAAGCCCAGAGATCCAGGGTCCAGCGCAGCGACCTCCTCACGGGTTCGGCAGCGGGAAGGCACTGGGATGAAGTTCGCCGAGACCCGAACGACGACCCAGGGCTGTGGGTCCTCGAGAATGCCGCCTTCGACTGCGGAGCGGGTTCATCCACCTGGGCCTCCAGCCGGCTTGACCTCTCTCCAGGCCGGCTGGAGGCGGTGAACCGCGGCTCAGGCGCTGGCCCTTGGGCCCGTGGCGGACGGCAGAGGGAGTGCTTTCCCCAGTCGGCTTGTGCTTGAAGCCTCAGGCGTCCAGTCTGAAGTAATGCGCGGCTGTGCTGCCATGGGGATCCATCTGATCTCCTCCAGCGCTCCGATCACCCCAGCCGAAGGAGGGACATCCCGATGAGCTTCGAGGTCGTAATCGCCCGTCGGAAAGTCTGTTGGGGCCTGGAGGCGTTGATGAGGCGTCGTATGCGACTAAATTGCCCATTCGGGATGTTCTGAAATCGGACTTGGCCCAACCGCATGGTCAATCCGGTTCAGGCCAGTATGATCAAAGCATGATTGCTATGTTCTGCTGTGAGATTGCGTCGGATCACCTCACTATTCAGCGGAGATGGCACCCGTCCGCTCCGCACGCAGCTGGCTTACACACTTGCGGGCATCTTCGCCCTGTCAGTTTTGCTTGCCGTTCTGATTCTCAACTATCTCTTCGGCATTCAGGCGCGATCGCTGATCGACCAGAGGTCAAACTTTTTCATGGATAGCATGCTGGCTGTGCGTGAATACACCAGCCAGAAAGTCAATCCGATTGTGGCACCTCTCAACAAGGGTGGAGGCGTCTTCCGTCCAGAAGCGGTTCCAAGTTATTCCGCCAATACTGTGTTTGAATATCTGAAATCCCGGCCTGAATACAAGCAATATTCCTATCGAGAAGCCACTCTTAACCCAACCAACCTCAAAGACAAGTCTGACACCTTTGAATCCAAGCTTGTGGAGTCGTTTCGTGCGAATGGAGCGCTCAAGATCCAGTCTGGAGACCGTGCCACGCGTCTAGGGACGTTCCATTACGTGGCCAAGCCCATCATGGTCAACAAGCAAAGTTGCTTGGCTTGTCACTCCACGCCTGACCGTGCTCCCAAGAGTCAGATCCTGGCCTACGGCACCACGAATGGTTTTGGCTGGAAACTCAACGAAGTGGTCGGGGCTCAGATCGTCTCGGTGCCGGTTGAGAGCGTGATCGCTGCCAAGAATCATTCACTGCTGATCACCGCAGGCCTGCTGGTTGGTTCCTTGTCCGTTGTTGGAGTTGTCACCAATGCGGTTCTCAATCAACTGATCCTGCGCCCGATGCGGGCGATCAGCCTCAAAGCCGATCAGGCCAGTGTGACTCCCTCCAGTGTCAGTTTTGAGGAAAAGTCCCGTGGTGATGAAATTGGTTTACTGGCTCGCAGTTTCGAGCGCATGAAGCAGAGCCTGACGATCTCCATGCAGATGATCAAGGACCGTAAGCAACTCTGATGCCCTCTCGCTCCGTGAGGAACACTGTCACAGCCGTCGCCGTTCTCATAGGGCTCTTTCTGGCGGGATGCTCCGGTCAACCCGGGGCTGGTCCTCCTTTTTGTGGAGCCTCCGGCGAGCTGAGGGTCGGGGTCGTAGGTGTCATTGAGGGAGCCGCCGACGCGAAGGAGGGCCTGCTGGACCAGGCCCAGGCTTTCGAGCTCAAGGATCAGCTCACGGCAGCCAGTCGCTGCGAGGTCCAGATGGAGCCGGTCCGGAGTCCGGATCTGGCGAGGAGCCGTCTCTCTGCCCAGGCCTGGGATCTGGCGTTTCTGCCGCCTGGCCTGATGGCGTTCGCCCTGGAGCTGAAGCCTCCCTACGTTCCGATTCGTACCCTCGGGACAACGCGGGAGTCGCGCTCGTCGATCGTGGTTCCTCAGCAGGGTGAGATCCGTAGCCGTGTCCAGCTCAAGGGAGCACGGCTCGGCCTGTTACCGCGTGGTTCCCTCACGGGCTTCTATTTACCGCTCTACAACCTGCATGGATTGCAGCTCTCTGAGGTTGTCTACGCCCTCGATTATTCAAGCCTGCTGCAGATGCTGGCCTCCGGTCGCGTCGACGCGATTGCCTGGGACGAGGCCCGGCCCGAACCCACTCCGCCGGTGCGAAGGATCGTGACCGACACCCATGCCATCCCGATGGGCTCGATGGTGGTCAAGCAGGAGCTCACCAGTGGGAGCCTGGCGGGTCTTCTGGCCATCCTTGATGATTCAGCCCGTGATTTTCCCTCGGGCCTCGGGTATGTTCCTGGCACTCCCTCGCCGGAGGGGCAACGCGTGCAGGAACTTCGCGCCATCGTCACCCACGTGGAGTCGTGGCAGCTTCCTGAAGAAGGCAAGCCCTACCGTGTCTTCGGACCGATCGGAGCTCGGCGATGAGCATCGGCAGTGACAGGCAGCTCAAGGTCGTCCTGTTCAGCGACGTTGTTGACTCCTCGGAGCGGATCTTTGCCGATGAACTGATTGCCGTTCAGCACATCAAGACCGATCTCTCTTTGATCAAAGATGCCATCCAGAGCCATGGGGGCAATCTGGTCAAGTCGCTCGGCGATGGGGTGCTGGCCACGTTCGATGCCCCCACCCAGGCGCTCGAGTTCGTCCAAGACGCCGTAGAGCAACTCGTAGGCCAGCGAGGAGGGCATTCTTTGCAGCACCGCTTCGGCATCCACGTGGGCGAGATCTATGCCAATGGCGATGACATCATCGGCCAGGGAGTGCACCTGGCCTCCAGGCTTCAGACGATCGCCCCGCCCAACGGAGTCGCTTTCTTGCAGTCCACCTATGAAATGGTGGACAGCGAGTTCCGTCAACGGGCACGGTCGATGGGGCTGGTCCCGCTGGCGGGCCTGCCTGCTCCGGTGATGTGTTATTCCATCGCCGAGAAGCAGCTTCTCAGCGATCGGGCTGTCGCGCCTCGTGATGGGAACACCATTGAGAATGTGCTGGCTGGTTCTCCTTACCACCTGGAGCGTTCCCTGGGGCGGTCACCCGGAAGCCGCACCTATCTGGTCAAGGATCCGAATAGGGACCGGCATGCGGTGCTCAAGTTGTTCCCTGGAGATCGGGAACAGCTGGCCGCCATGGAATTGGAAGCCGCCTGCCTGGATCGGTTGCGCCATCCCCGCATCCCCCGCTCACTCGACGGCTTCATTCGTGCTGGCCAGTACTGCCTTTTGCAGGAATGGATTCCCGGTCCCTCCCTGGATGGGTCGTTCGACTACCTGCGCAAGAAGCAGCGTCTTTCTGAACTGCTGCGTCAGGTTCTGGAAGTTCTGGAAGTCACCCACTCGGCCGGGATCCTGCACGGTGATCTCCACCCCGCCAACCTGATCCCAGACGCGGACTCGGGGCAGCTGTTCGTGGTGGATTTCTCGCTGATCAAGTCCAGGGCGGGGAGTTCCTCCTTCATCCTCCCCACTCCAGAATCATTCCCTTCTGGGGAGACCGAACAAGCACAAGCCGCAGGCGTCACTTCTCGTTCGTTCTTCAGCCCACCAGAGCTGATCCGTTTCGGGCGGATCTGGGCAGGAGTTGATCTTTACGGACTCGGTGTGACCGCACTGGCTCTTTACAGCGGCCGGCCGCCGGGAGAGCTGTACGACCAGGATATCGGCGGCTGGAACTGCGGCGATCTCGACCCGGAAGTGATGGCATGGCTTTCGCCGCTGCTTGAGGAGTCACCTGGGCGCCGCATCCACTCCGCGGCCGATGCCCTGCAACGTCTCGACCGACCGCAATCCGCACTGATTGAGCCTGCCCATCCACCGCAGCAGGTTGTGATCGAGGCTGCCGATTCAGCTCAACAGGGTGTGATCGAGAAATCCAGGCTGGTGGCCGCTCTTGCCAGGACCTACGGACCGGTCGTTCAGTTGCTCCTGGACAGCTGGCCCTCGGTCATTCCGTTTTCACGTGAGGCGACCCTGCGCACCAAGCTGGAGGACTGCGGCATGCGTGCCGAGGACATTGAGCCGGCTTTGGCTGCCGCTTCCATTCGCCCGGTGCCTGCACCAACAGCACCAACCGCAACGGTTTCTGCGGAATCTGTTGCTGGCGTTTGCGAGCGAGAGAGGGAAATTTTGCTGTCCGTTCTGCGCCGTTCGATTGGGCCTGTCGCCGATCTGCTGCTCACACCGGAACTCATCGCCAAATTGATGCTTGGTGATCAGACTGTCTCTGCCACCCTGTCAGGCAACCACCTCCAGGATGAGGCCATTCAAGAATTGCTGGAAGTGGCGCGTCAGCTCAGAGAACGGCAGGCCCCCGTCCCAACCCCCTGGCCTCGCGTCCCACAACTGAAGTCGTTGACGTCAATGGGCCGATCACTCCTCAAGTTGAAGTGGAGCCACCAGGAGGACCCGACGATGCCGTCCTGAGGCAAGCCCTGCTCAAGGCCGTAGGACCCATTGGCGAGCAGATTCTCGAGCAAGTGCGTGACCTTCCCGTCGCGGAACGGGTGAAGGCCTGCGTCAGCCTGCTGCAGGACTTCGCCGTGGAGGCTCAGGTGATCAGCCGCCTCCAACACGACTGCAGCGCCCCCCGACCGCCTGAGCGGGCTGTCTGAGGGCGGCGCGGGATGATCGCAGGCAACGCCCCAGGCCGCTTCGGCTCCCTCCCTCCATGCTGCGCATCGCCCAGACGCTGACCCACCAGCTGCAGGAGGCGATCGAGCGGGCCTATCCCGAGGCGGCGGAGAGGGCGGCGGCGGCGGGGAATCTCCTGGACCCCCAGTTGGCCCCCGCCAGCAAGCCTGAATTCGGCGATTTCCAGGCCAATGGGGCCCTTGCCCTGGCCAAGGGCCTGGGCCAGAGCCCCCGTGCCATTGCCACGGCCATCGTTGAGCAGTTGAAGGCCGATGCCGCCTTCACCGAGCTCTGCCAAGAGCCCGAGATCGCCGGCCCCGGCTTCATCAACCTCACCCTGCGGCCCGAGCGGCTGGCGGCGGAGCTGGCGGCGCGGCTGGGGGATCCCCGGCTGGGCGTGGGGCGGGCCCAGGCTCCGCAGGGGGCAGCCCTGGCGCCGGTGATCGTTGATTTCTCCAGCCCCAACATCGCCAAGGAGATGCACGTGGGGCACCTGCGCTCCACGATCATCGGTGATGCCCTGGCCCGGGTGCTGGAGTTTCGCGGCCATCCGGTGCTCCGCCTCAACCACGTGGGCGACTGGGGCACCCAGTTCGGCATGTTGATCACCCACCTCAAGCAGGTGGCCCCCGAAACGCTCATCACCGCTGATGCGGTCGACCTGGGGGATCTGGTGACCTTTTACCGCGAGGCCAAGGCGCGCTTCGACGACGACCCGGCCTTCCAGACCACCGCCCGCGAGGAGGTGGTGAAGTTGCAGGGGGCGATGCGGTGTCGCTCAAGGCCTGGGGACTGCTGTGCGAGCAGTCGCGGCGAGAGTTCCAGCAGATCTACGACCGCCTCGACATCCAGTTGAGCGAGCGCGGCGAATCGTTCTACAACCCCTATCTGGCGGCTGTGGTGGCCGATCTGGAGGCCACCGGGTTGCTGGTGATCGACGACGGCGCCGGTTGCGTGTTCCTCGAAGGGGTGAAGGGCAAGGACGGCGGTCCGTTGCCCCTGATCGTGCGCAAGAGCGATGGCGGCTTCAACTACGCCACCACCGACCTGGCGGCGATTCGCTACCGCTTCGCCGCTCCCCCAGAGGGCGATGGCGCCGGCCGGGTGATCTACGTGACCGATGCGGGCCAGGCCAGCCACTTCGCCGCCGTGTTCCAGGTGGCGGGTCGGGCCGGCTGGATCCCTGAAGGTGGCCGGCTGGAGCACGTGCCCTTCGGGCTGGTGCAGGGCGAGGACGGCAAGAAACTCAAGACCCGCTCCGGTGACACCGTGCGGCTCAAGGACCTCCTGGATGAGGCGGTGGAGCGTGCTGAGGCCGACCTGCGCCGGCGTCTGGCGGAGGAGGGCCGCAGCGAGGACGAGGCCTTCATCGCCCATGGGGCCACCACCGTGGGCCATGCGGCGGTGAAGTACGCCGACCTGAGCACCAACCGCGGCACCAACTACCAGTTCAGCTTCGATCGCATGCTGGCCCTCCAGGGCAACACGGCCCCCTACCTGCTCTACGCCTTTGTGCGCATCCAGGGCATCGCCCGCAAGGGTGGCGCCCTGGAGGCCGCGGCGTTGGAACCTCTGGTGTTCGATCAGCCCCAGGAATGGGCCCTGGCCCGCCAGCTGCTGCAGTTCGATGCCGTGATCGCGGAGGTGGAGGAGGAGCTGCTGCCGAACCGACTCTGCGCCTACCTGTTTGAGCTCTCGCAGATCTTCAACCGCTTCTACGACCAGGTGCCTGTGCTCAAGGCCGATGGGCCCGCCCGCAGCTCGCGCCTGGCCCTCTGCCGCCTCACCGCCGACACGCTCAGACTGGGCCTCGGCCTGCTGGGCATCCCTACCCTCGATCGGATGTGATGGTGAACGCGCGCCCCGAGGTGGAATCGCTCACGGCCTACAGCGCCCCGCTGGAGGGGCGCCGGGGGTTGCTGCGGCTGGATTTCAACGAGAACACGGTGGGCCCCAGCCCGGCGGTGGTGGAGGCGATCCGCGCCATCCCCGCCGATCACTACGCCATCTACCCGGAGTACGACGGCCTGCGGGAGGCGGTGGTGGCTTCGCTGAACTCAGAAGCTGGGTTGCCGGCGGAGCCGTCGCCAGCGGGAGGCCTCATGCCCGCCCAGGTGGGCCTGTTCAACGGCGCTGACGCCGCCATCCACGCCCTGTTTCACGCCTACGGCGCCCCGGGCGACACACTGCTCACCACCAGCCCCACCTTCGGCTATTACAGCCCCTGCGCCCGCATGCAGGGCATGGCGATCGAGGCGATCCCCTACGAGGGACCCGCCTTCACCTTCCCCCTGGAGGCGATCCAGCTGGCCCTGGCGGCCGGGCCCCGGCTGCTGCTGATCTGCAACCCCAACAACCCCACCGGCACCCGATTGGCGCCGGAGCGGATCCTGGAGCTGGCGCGCTCAGCGCCGGGCACCCTGGTGGTGGTGGATGAGCTCTATGAGGCCTTCACCGGTGACAGCGTGCTGCCGCCGCTGCTGCGGGCGGCAGGTGTTGGCGGTGATCCCTTCGCGGCAGTGCCCAATCTGCTGGTGCTGCGCTCCCTGGCCAAAACCGCTGGTCTGGCCGGGTTGCGCATCGGTTTCGCGATCGGAGCCGCCGGGGTGGTGGATCGGGTCAGCCGCGTCACAGGCCCCTACGACATCAACAGCTTTGCGGTCACCGCCGCCCGGGCGGCCCTGGCGGATTCGGCCTACGTGGACGCCTACGTGGCCGAGGTGCTGCGGGCCCGCGATTGGTTGGTGCAGCAACTGAATCGGGTCGGGGTGCGGCACCACGCCGACGGCGGCAACTACCTGTTGATCTGGCCCACGGCCCCAGCGGCCCGGGTGGAGGAGCGGCTGCGCCAGGCCGGCATCCTGGTGCGCTCGATGGCGGGCAAGCCCCTCATTGATGGCTCCCTGCGGGTGAGCCTCGGCACCCTTGAGCAGATGCAGCGCTTCTGGGCGGCCTATGCCGCGATCGATGGGCTCAGCGCAGCACCAGCACCTGGGTGGCGTCGCTGAGCTTGCCCGGTAGGCTCACCGAGCGGCCGACGCGCTTCACGGGCGTGCCCGCCAGGGCCTGCAGGAAGGGCTCGACACTGCCCTGGTCGCAGTCGGCCGGGGTCTTGCCGCTCACGTACTGCACGGGGATCACCCGGCGCGGTTGCAACTCCTTGACCACCGCCGCCGCCTCGGCGCCGTCGTACACCTTCGCTCCGCCGCCGACGCCGATGATCAGCAGGTCGGGGCGGCCCAGGAGCACCTTGTCTTCGGGCCTGAGTGGGGCGGCGGTGCCGCCGATGTGGGCGATCTCCAGGCCCCCTGCTTCCAGCGCCAGAGGGTGGAGGCGCCAAAGCGGCGGCCATCGAAGCGGTCGTGGGGCGAGGAAACACCCTCGATCCGCAGACCCCCCACCTTGTAGGAGCCAGGGCTGACCAGGAACTTGCCGCTGGCCACCGGCGCCCCCTCATCCAGCAGGCGGCTGCTGGCCAGGATCACATCGGCGCGCACGCGTGGTTCCGCCAGCCCGGCGGCGCAGGCCACCGCCTTGAAGGGGTTGATCAGCACCGTGGCGCCACCCCCTGGATCAGCAGGGCACTGTGGCCGTAGCTGGTGACGTTCACCCCGCCACCCTGCTCGGCAGCGGCGGGTAGAGAACTGGCCCCGAAGGCCACCGCCGCCGCCAGGGAGCTGCCGCCCAGGGCTCCCGCACACCGGCGCAGCAGGGACAGGGGGGAAGGGCCATGGGGGTGTGGGGCGCCCGCTGACGCCTGCGGTGGCGCGAACCTAGCAGCGTTGCCCCGGTTGAGTTCAGGCCGGCGATCCGGTCGCGGCTGTGGTTGGTCCGGGGATGTTGGTGTGGAGTGGTCGAGAGAGACTTGGCTTGGTGACTGGACGAGGCGCAGAACAGGAGCATCGCCACGGTTGCCAGCAGGGTGGAGACCTGAACGTCCAGATCGGCACGATCGATGCTTTTCGAGATCAATGCGCGTGGGGATTCAGTATTGAAGGGATAAAGTTTGCTCCCCAGACGATAATCCCAAACAAAGCCATGGAGCCAAGGCATCAGCAGCAATCAAGCTTTTCGAGAAAAGCCATGCGTTTAGATGGTGGAATGCTTTCGCGAGCAGTTCGCTGAAGAGAGAAAAGCGTTATCGAAGTCGTGGAGGTTATGGGCAGGCGCGCTCCGCTCATCTTCCCTACATGATTGGGCCCATGGGGACGATGGCCATCACGGTGCCCAAGGGATGATCAATCGGGGCATCGCTGAACGCGTGCCCATTTAGCAATTATTCGCATGGGTCGCTGAGCGGCACCGACCGCTGTCTTTGACTACTTTGCGAAAAATATTGCGTGATTGTGTTGATATGGCTTTCAGCCTGGAGCCCTGGTGTCGTGTAGACATTGAGTCTAGCGAAGTAGCTTGAAACTGTATTGCTTCCCTCTCAGGTTATGGGAGATTGGCTTTGGATTCGATCGAGAACGAAGCCGGCCGAGTCTCGTGGGTAGGTGGTCAGCGCATTCCCTGAAATAGACAGAGCCCCAAATTCATGCCATTTTGCAGAACTTTCCCCGGGGATTTATATCCATTAAGTATCTTCCGACGTACTATCCTGTTGCTTCGCGGCAATCGAGTTCAATATTTTTACTCCAGGCTTCTGTTTGGTTGGCGAGCTATAGGATTCCATGGGGATTTATGGTTCCAACCTTGATGAGTTCTTGGACGTGCTCGGTCTGCTTCGGTAAGGCCCAGTCATTCGCCATGGGCGTCTTGTACATGAGGGCCAGATTGTAGATGACTTTTATATGCTATTTAGCTTCAAGTGCTTACTGTGAATTGTAATTTACTAGCGGTGGATTGAGGATTGACTTGTCGTTAGGGGTGCGTGCAGCGCCTGTAATTCGATACCAATCGCGGCCCAAAGTGCTAGAAATCAGGGAATCCGTCGTTGCTTTGAGAGCATTATGACTGCCGGCATTGCACGAGTATGAAGCTCTTGGTGTGAATGATGGCTGTTTGTTAGTCGCTCCCATGGGGCATGCTCAATCCTTCCAAGGCCAGGCCTTGCCCAGTTGGCTGGATTGGCTTGATCGGCCGATGGCGAGCTGACCGATTGCATCGTCAGATGGCCATCGGCGCATGGAGCGGGATACGGGAATTAAACAGGCAGAAGCTGATCAGAAGTGGTCGATTGGGCCCCGCCCAGGTTGCCGAGCGTGTTGAAATTACGCAGGGAGGCAAGGTGATGACAGATCATCTCGTAAACCCCAGAGCGCACCAATTCCAGCAGGGCCTCTGAGGAGAGGGTCAGCACCCTCGAGCGCTCGACGGTGTAGAAGCCGTTGATGGCTTTCGTCTGACCATTGGGGAGCTTGGCTTCAGCCTGCTTGGGTTCAAGCAAGTTGAGCTCCTTCAGTTTTTTGCAGATGACTTTGGTGCGCTGGTACTCAGCTTGAAACTGACTTAAGAAGCGCAAGATACCGTCGATGTATTCGCTTGCTTTGCCGTCGTCACCGATCAGGGCAATGCCCTCTTGGCTTTGGTTGAATCCGGGGTAGCTTTCATCAATGCAAAGATAGGCTTTCTCTTGATCGTCCGCTTGGGACAAGACGAAGGGGTAGCGGCGAATGAAGGCGGGGACATACTTGCCCTCCCAGTTTCCCTCGGGAGACAAGTATAGATTTTCTGATTGCTGCATGCCGAGCAGTATCACAGGCATGACTTCGTCCTCGCCGACAAAGACGATCGGGTAGTCGCCAGCAGCATTGAGAAACTCAATGGCCATCAGCGGCACAGCGTTGGTCGACTCGGTGAAGGAATAGTCCTTCACCGGGCTGATGTGCCAGTCCTTGTGGCGTTCGGCCGACAGGGGAATGATTTCGTTGTAGAAGAGGAGCTGGGTGGCCATAAAAATCTCTTTAACTTAATCATCTTAACCCGGCGTGGTCGCAGGGAGCTTGGCCTGGATTTTTGATCCGTTGTGTTGTCTGACCTGACCTTGATGAGCGAGCAGAGTTGAAGTCGGGCATGATGCATGCGGCCATCAAGCTGTGCTCAAGCATCCGCTGCATGGGAGGAGTGTACGGAGTTTCTGGGCTCAGGCTTGTCTCGCTGACGGATAGGAAAGCTGCTTGGCTGACAGCGATATAGGAGTCTGGATTTAATTGCCAAGGGTAACTGATTTGGGCGCGATCGTGCCGCGTCTAACGCGACAAGAGCTGGTAACCCGTTTGGGGAAGTTGGTTTGATTGAAGTGCACAGGTCCCCGCAAGGATGCGTAAAAATTTCTAATCAGTCAGCATTTTGTTGAGGGCTTGCTTGGCCTTTTGGAGCGCTCCCGCTCCTTTTGAGAGGATCTCGAACAATCCACTGGAGTTGCTGCTCGAGCGTTTCCTTGGGATGCCAGAGAGGGCCTCCGCTGCAGGCTTGCTGTCGAGAGGTTGGATCGGGATGTTCAGGGGCTGGATCGCCGTATCAATGGCGCTCGCGGGCGATCCTTTCAGTGGGACTGCCGGTGCAACCCAGGGCCCGATCTCCAAGCTTGATCCCTTTTTTGGGGGTGGAGCAAGTGTCATCGACCATTCGGCTCCAGCGACCGCACGACTCACCGATTGATCCATGGTTGGCGATGGAGTCAAGGCGGAGCTTGTGCCGGGTCCTGGAGCCAGCACAGGAGAGCCCATGACCGTTCTGACGCCGGCTTCGAGAGACATGGCCATGAAGCCCGACTCGGCATGCTCCAGCCCCGCGTAGTGGCCAAGTTCATGGCTGATGACGCTGAGCAGATCCATGTGACCCGTGGCGGCGCCTGACGTTGCCTGGAGAATGCCGTCGATGAAACGGAACTCCTGGTCGTTGGTGGGAGTGGCGTCGACGAACCAACCAAATCCGGCGGCGTTCCAGTCAATCTTGATGACATTGCCCTGTTCGGCTCCGAGCGAGAGGCCCTCCAGGTCATCCAGTTGCACGGTCACCGTCTCTAGGCGTGCCAAGGCAGCCGCATCGAGCCCCATCAGCGCGATGCGCCGCTTGGCTTCGGCCACGAGACCATCAAGGTCCGCCTGCGTTGGCTGCGTAAGGCGGGCCGTGGCGGTGGCCACGGATGCCGGTGCGGCGCTGGCCGCCACCAGGCCCGCCGCGGGTTGGCCATAGGCGGCATCGTCAGTTTTGAGGCGAACCAGGTCGAATGAGGTCTGAGCGGACGTCGCGCCTTTGAGGCTGATCAGGCCATAGCCGCCGTCAGTGAGCGTTTCGTTGAAGATTGTGCTCGCCACCACGGCGCCATTGATCGACGCATTGACCACGTTGCCCCGTAGGGAGACACCGAGGTTGTAATCCTTGCTTGCCGAAACCGAGATGGAGACGCTGCGGACGATGACCGTGGTTCCGTTCTTGACGTAGCCGATCAGGAGCTGATTGGTGTCTGCGGAGAGGGTGACGAACTTGTAGTACGTCGGTCCGTGGTAATCGAAGACGATTCCACCCTGGCCGCCTGTCTTCAAGGTCGTGGTGATGTCCAGCAGCGACCCCGGAGTGATCAAGGTACCGATCAGGTTGACGGCCGGCGCAGCGGCGCTAGCGGCCGTGCCGTTGAAGCGCCCGCTGCTTGTGGCCCAGGCTCCGGTGGTGTTCTTGGGCTGGGTGAACAGTTGGCTGGCTGGGCTGGTGCTGCTGAAGTCGACAGTCTTATCGAGTGTGATCGTCTTCGGCGGCGACTGCACGACGACGTCATCGATCTGTGCCTTGGTGCCACCCGTCGAGGCGATGCCAACCACGCCGTCGTTGATGCTGTGCCGCAGGCCGAACGAATCGATGCGGGCGGCAAAGGTGTAGCTGACCGAGGTGATGCCCTGTGTGAGCTTGACGGCCGTGCCGCTGACGGACAGCAGCACCACGTAGTCAGTGCCTGCCTTCAATTGGGCATTGGTCTGGTTGTCTACGAACCAGGTGCCCGCTGAGTAATGCCCGATTTCGAGCTTGTTGGTTGAGATGTTGATGCCGGCGAACTTGAAGTTGTCGTTGCTCTGCCAGTCAAAGATCAAGTAGGCATTGGCCTTGTTGCCGCCCGTGGGCTTGAGTGCATTGATGGTTGCCTGCATCTCAAAGACGCCCGGAATCTCGACATCAGACTGGTTGAACAGGCTGATGGCATCGCCAAAAGCTGTGGCGGGTGCCACCTCGTAGCGGTTGTTCACGACCGCGAAGGTACCGACTTGAGGCGTGAAGCCCTGTGAGGCCGTGCTGTTGAAGTTGGCCGTGCGCAGCACGTCGCGCGCACCGCCGCTGTTGCCTGGCTGCGGATCGGCGGGCCCACCGTGCTGGTCGCCCCAGGCAGCATCCTTCTGCAGCACCAGACCCAGTTCGCCCCAGGGTTCGCCGTTGCGAGCTGGGTCGCCGCCGGGGTTGTCGGTGGCGCGGGTGAAGTCTGCGCCGTCACTGCGTGAGAGCGCGTACAGGAAGTCAATCAGTCTCGGCTGCAGGCTGCGGCTGATCGTGGCGGCCCCATAGGGCGAGAACGGCACCAGGTAGCTGTTGTATTCCCCCGTCCAGTCGATCAGTCGATCGCCACCGGTGTTAGCGATCATCACATCGCGGCCAGCGCCGCCGAAGGCACGGTCTTCGTAACTCGCGCTGGTGTCGGGTGTAATTGTGGCCAGGTCGTCGTCGACATTGAGCAGGTCGTTGCCCCAGCCTCCGTAGAGATTGTCGCGACCACTGCCACCGATCAGCCAATCGTTGCCCAGATCGCCAAAGATCTTGTCGTCGCCATCGGTTTGGCGGGCTGCATCCAGGGTCGACTTCGGTCCCTCATTGGCGGCGAAGTTCAGGAAGAACTCGCCGCCATTGACTGAAATCTTCGCCAAGGGGTTGTACTCGTCGTAGAGAGCGAATTCGCCCGCCCGCAGGGCACTGGCCTTCGTGCCGTTGAGGTCGCTGGGGTTAAACGAAAGCGCATCACCGGGGTTGAAGGGGCGTTCGTAGTCGATGCGGATCGGTGCGCCCACCGTCTTGCCATCCATGCCGTAGAGCTGGGTCCAGGCCAGCTGCAGTGCTTCCGCGCCACTGATGGCGTCATCGCCCGAACCGCCGTGCAGAAAATCATTGCCCCAGCCACCGAAGATGATGTCGTCGCTGGTGTGCCGTGATTGGCCCACGCCACCGGCGTTTGGTAGCGCGAATTCATCAGCCGTTGCCTTCCAGTTTGGGTCCTGACTGAACGGGCTCAGGTCGACGGCCTTCTTGAGTTGGCCGGCAATGTTGATCGTTGCCTGCTGCATGTTGCCGCCGGTAGCGATCACGGCTGGTGTCACCGCCACCATCACCCCATTCAAGGGCTCAGGTTTGCCGTTGCGGCTGGTGAAGAGGCGCCCGTCGTCACCGATCACGCCGTCGTCGCCCGTGCCGCCGCTGATCCAGTCGTTGCCGTAGCCGCCAACGATGTCATCATCCTGGCCTTCGCCGAAGATCACATCGTTGCCCTTGCCGGCATAGAGGAAGTCGTCACCGGATTCGCCATGCAGTTCGTCGGCCGCACCGAGGTCATTGGATGTTTCTGCATTGAAATCTGAGCCGCCTGGCGTGTAGTCGAGCAGCTGGATCGAGCGCACGACGATTTTGTTGGCCGAACCGGTAGCTGAGTTGTAGTCGTCGTAGTTGAAGTTGAGCGTCTGTGCGGCGTTGGCCGTGCCGCCGGCACCGACGATTCGGAAGATGGTTCCGTTGTCGCCGACGATGGCGTCGGCATCGAGGGCGTGACCGTTGTTAACGGTGTGGTCGCCGAGGTCATTGCGGGCTGTGTCGGTGCCGGCACCGCCAAAGAGGCGGTCGGCGCCGTCGGTGCGCTGGCTGCTCGCGCTCAGACCGAACAGGTTGGAACTCCCGCCGATGATGTCGTCTTGGCCGAGGTTGCCGTAGATCAGATCGTTGCCGGCATTGCCTTCGATGTAGTCATCACCGTCGCTGGCAGCCTCGAACGACGCCACGTTGACTGAGACAAGGCCCGCTGCATCGCGCTGGTAGTCGACTCCGCTGCCCGCCACCCGGCTGGCGATGGAGCCGTCGCCCTGGATCCTGTCGTCGCCGCTCTGGCCGAAGATCTGGTCGTTGCCGGCGCCGCCGGCGATGTAGTCGTTGCCGAACAGGCCACCTTGGCCATCACCAATCGTCGTGGTCCAGTTGCTCCACTTCGGAACGTCGCCGCTCGGACCGGAATACTCGGTCAGCGTCAGCACGGACTGACCAGCTGATGGGCCCGTTGTTTCGTAGAGCTGGCTGCCCGCCAGGCTGCGGAAGCGTGGGTTGGTGCTCACGCCCGCCGCGCGGCTGGTGAGCACACCTTGGTCGCCCAGGATGTGGTCGCGACCGGCGTTGCCGTCGATCACATCATGACCAACGCCGCCAAGGATGATGTCGTCATCTTCGTTGCCTTCGATGATGTCGTCACCGCCGGTCTCGTTTGCAACGTCGGTGGTTGTGATTGACGCGGCCCGCAGGGTTGACAGCGTCTGAACGTCGAGAAGTTCAGCGTTGTCGCCAATCAACAGGTCTGCATCGATGAAGCTGCCGCTAAGCGCAGCGCCGGCTGAACCATTGCCGCCGAACAGCTGGTCGTTGCCGAATCCGCCGATCAAGATGTCATCGCCGGCGTTGCCAGTGATGACATCGTCGCCACCCTTGTACACATATGTCGTGCGCACGGCTTTGAGTGTGGCCGGATCCTGTTGGTTGGCCAGGTCGTAGATCAGCTCGCCGTTGTCGCCGAGGGCGATGTCATTGCCAGCTCCGAGCGCAATCGTGTCGGCGCCAAAGCCCCCCAGGGCGATGTCGTCACCACCGCCGCCATTGATGGTGTCGCTGCCACCTTTGCCTTCCACGCTGGTTTCGATGCGCTCCACCTCCGCGGTGGTATTGATGCGGCGGACGCCCGCCGCCAGGGTGAGGATGCCCTGGTCGGCCAGGATCACGTCTTGGCCATCTCCGCCCAAGAGGTTGTCAGAACCAGGCTCTGGGCTGGTGAGCACCGTGAACATGGCCGCATCATTGCTGAGCCCATAGTTTTGGACTTTGCGGTTGGGTTGTTGATCTTCGGCGAACAGTCTCAGGTTCAGATTGAAGGCAGCATCGCCATAGATGTGGTCGTCGCCGGCTTGGCCGTCCACCCCATCGTCACCGGAATTGCCCGTGAGTTGGTCGGCTCCCTGGCTGCCTTTGATGTTGTCGTTGCCTTCGCCACCATCGATTACGAGCCCCACGTAGCCATCAGCCTTGGCTTGCATGGCTGAGGCATCGATCCGGTCGTTACCTGGGTTGTTGAAGCTGGTGCCACTGGCAGACGCCGCACCCGTGGAATTGTTGTAGCGCAGGCGATCTTGGGAGCTGTCTCCATAGACAATCAGTGCACCTTCACCGCGGTCGTTGATGGTGATGGTGTCGTCGCCACCGCCGCCATGGATCGCCATGATCGAGCGTGGATCGTTCAACAAATCGGTGTTGACTTCATCGCGAGTGGCCTCGTCCCGATCAGCCGTGGTCTCCACGATCAGGGTTTCATTCCCCTTGCCGAGAAGGATGTCGGTGGTTTCAAAGCCGTTGAATGTGATGCCGCCGCCGTAGTAACGCCAAACTGGATTTTCATCCGTGCCTTCATTCACCCGGATGTCGTCTCCCATCCCCAGGCCTGTCAAGGCGAGCCCAGGGTTGGAGAGGTTCTGTGATTGATCAGTCTGGGTGCGGTAGCTCAGCTTGCCGGTATCAGCATCGCTGTTGTCGGTGTGGAAGATGGTGAGTGAATCGATGTCATCCCATTCATTGGTGTTGAGCAGCTCGACTTTGCTTGGAACATTTGTTTCTCCCGGGAGCAGAACTGGCGCGGCGAAGCTGCGGTCGATGTCCGATCGACCACCCTCGATGACCAAGGCGCCCTGAATCTGGTCGAGATTTTGGTCACGGGTGGCAAATTTCTTGAGGCTGCGCGCTTCCGCCGATAGCGAGAGTGTGGGATTGGCGTTAATGCCGACCATGCTCCACTGCTTGTAGGTGCTGGAGTCAAAGCTGATCGTTGTGCTGTAGGGGTCTGCAACTGCGCCTTGGATGATCGTGGTGGTATCGGTCTCCACCTTTAGATTCACGGTCTGCGTAGGCAGCTTGGTGAGCCGTACCCGGTAGGCATCACCACCATTCGTGCCTGTGTTGACGGCGGTGAAGCCGTCGCTTTCCTGAACGATGAGCTGAGCCACGTCGTCGTCGTAGACCGTGACATCGAGATCAAAGGAGGCGGCGATGTTGGCGTAGTTGCCAGCGTCACTGCCATCTCCCGTCACTGAGGAGAGGGTGTGCTTGATCTTGGTGGCTTTCTTGCCATCCTGCTTACTGTTCTCCACGCCTGAGACCGTGACGGTCTGGGCCGTATCCCAGTCAGCGCTTGTGAAGATCAGGGTGTTGGTGTTCGTTGACGTGAAGATGCCGTTGTTCAGGGTCACCGTGACGGTTTCTCCAACTTTCGGGGCTGCGGTGAGGCTGACGGAGTATTGATCCGTGAATCCATTGGCTCCTTCCAGCACCTCGGTGGTGGTGCCGCTGAAGCCGGAGTGGTCGGCATCGAGCGGGCGAATGTCGAGCCCGGCCTTGTCGTTGTCGATGATTTTGATGTAGACGTCCTTGAGAGCCAGGCCGTCAAAGCGCTGATCCAGGCTGATGATGCTGTGGCTGATCAGGGCAATGCGCTCGCCTTCAGGGGCGCTGTCGTTTTCGGCCTGGATTTCAAGCTCGACGGCCTGATTCCAGTTGTCGTCATCGAAGCTGAGCACAAGGGCGCTGGTGAATGTGCCCACACCCTTGCGGCGCAGCAGGAGGCTGCGGCCACCAATGGCCTGATCGGCTGTGCTGGTGGGGCCTGCGGACACCGTGAGATAGACGGGTTCCCCGGCCTTGGGCTTCTCCAGCAGGCGGATGCTGTAGCCGGAGAGCAGGCCGGCTTCGCTCACCAGCAGCGGTTGGGTGGCCTGCTCGATTGACACCAGAGCCCCGGTGGAGGGGGTGCTCACCAGGGTGTCTACGCCGGGGGCGCCCACGGTGGCGTAGCTGGAATCCGTGCTGCTGAAGGTGTGGGTGATCAGGCCCGAAATCGCCTGAAGTTCGGCACTCACGATTGGGGCGGTCACATCGCCCATGACCTGAATCTGATCGCTACCCAGGCCGCCGATGATCTTGGTGACCACATCTTCATTGGTGCTGAGGATGAAGATCTTGTCATCGCCCTCGAGGGCATCGAGCTCAGCTTGCTCAATGTTCTCGAAGCGCACATTGAGGCCGGCACCGAAGATGCCATCGCGGGTGACAACAAAGCTGTCATTGAAGGGGGTGCCAAGCACGACGACGGTATCGAAGCCCGCTCCGCCATCAATGTTCACGGGGGCATTAATGGCATAGGTGATGGAGTCTTCGCCATCACCGCCCTTGACTTCGCTCTCGCCTTGCTTGTCCGTTGTATCGATGGTAACGAAGGCACGAATCACAAAGGTGTCGTTGTCGTCTTCACCCTCCATGCGAAGAGTGCCTTCATTGCGATAGACGTTGAAGGTGTCGTTGCCGTCTCCGCCAAAGATGGTGGTGGCATAGCTGACACCCCTGCTGACGTAGGCGATGCCTTGTAGGGGTTGATCTCCACTGGCCGCAATGGCGTCAATGATTTTCTGCCTCGTTTCTGCAGATAGCACGTCGGTGACGGGGTCAAAGCCGACGGGATTGAAGATGATCTCGTTTGTTTCGGGATCGCGGATCAGACCGATGATCACGGGGGTGACATCAAAACTGTCTCCCGGTTGAACCCCGGCCCTGGCATCCCTAAGGGTGCCGAAGATCTGGCCGATCTGGAAGGTGTCTGCTCCTTCGCCGCCATCGAGGGTGGTGATCGAGCTGTTGTCATCCATCACGATCTTGTCGTCACCGCCCAGGCCATTGATCCGTAGGCGGGCGTTGATGTTCTTGTCGTAGTTGACCCGTTCGGCGTTGGTGAAGCCCTGGCTGGTCAAGCCATTGAGGAGGGCCACGAAGTTCTGGCGCCCCAGGAAGGTGTCGGCCTCTTCGGTGCCGTTGATGATCAGCGCGTCGACGCCGCTGTCGGGTGCGCCGTTGTCAAACACATTCACCAGGGCGCTGCCCGTGCCGGCCAGGTTCACGGTGGTGAGGTCGGAACCCGATTCACCGTGCAGATTGAGCAGGGCCGCCAGGCCATTGCTGTTGGTGCGCGTGAAGATGCCTCCGCTCGGATCCCCCTGCACATTGACTTCCACCACGTCGTTGCCGGCCTGGCCGTGGATGGTGGTGAGACCGCCGATTGTGTTGATCGCGATCGTGTCATCCCGGCGGTTGGTGGCTTCTGTGCCATCGCCGCCAAACACCTCAGTGCTGGCTTGGTGGGTGCTGTCGATCAACAGCACATCGGCCCCGGTGCCCATCGAGAGCTTGAGGCTTTCGAGATGGGTGTAGTCAAGTCCTGCGCCGAGGCCCAGGCCGCGCAGGCTGTTGCTGGTGAGGGTGGCGGCTTTGGCGGTGGTGTTGCCGGAATCGTCGATCAAGAGCACGTCGCTCTCGTTCGCGGCGGCTCCACCATCGATCACCACCAAGCCCTGCACCCCATCCACCTGGCCGATCCTGGAGGCCACCGGGGTGGCGATGCCACCGATGCCTGGCCCCTGCAGACCGCCTGGATAGGCAGCGGGCAGCAGGGTGGCAGTGGCAAGATCCAGCTTGTTGTTATCGGTTTTGCCGTAATCGCTGATGTGAATCTGATCACTGCCGGCCTGGCCGTAGATCGTGACCGTGCTGCCCAAGCCAGTTCCGCGCACACCGATGACGTCGTCGCCGGCTTCGGCGTAGATCGTCAGTTGGCCATCGGCGTCGTTGATCTGGATCTGATCCGCTCCTGCGGCGCTGAAGACGTTGGTGGTCGTGCCGTGGGTGGCATTGACGAGCAGGTGATCCCCAGCGGCACCCATCCAGAGGTTGAACGTCTCGAGATTGAGGTAGTTGATGCCCTGCTCCAGCTCCATGCCCCTCAGGCTGAATCTGCTGGTGTCGATTTGATCCAGGATTGCTGACTTGGCATTAGCGGCGGCGGAGTCGTCGACATTGAGTTGATCGCTGGAGGCATCGTCGTTGCCCCCATCAACGGTGAGCAAGCCATTGATGGCTGTGATGACGCCCGTGGGCGCAGTGGCGCCATCGGCAGTTGGCCGCGCAGGGGCCAGGTTTCCCACATTGGTGGTATCGCTTCCGGTGCCTCCTTCCGCCAGCACCGTTCCGTTCATGGCGCGGATGTTGAACGTGTCATTGCCGCCATCACCGCGCAAGGTGCTGTTGCTGCCGTTGTTGGTGCCGTTGACCGTGATCGTGTCGTTGTCGGCCTGGCCTTCCACCACGAGGAGGTCGTCAGCGCTGTTGATCACCACCTGGTCGTCACCGCCGCCGCTGCGCAGGGTGGTGTCCTTCTGGAAGCCGATGGCGAGCGCCGCAGGATCGCTGGTTTTGTGGGTGCTTTCAATGGTGAACGTGTCGCTGCCGCTGCCGAGGCTGATCAGCAGGTGCTCGATGGTTCCGTAGGTGATCGTTCCCCCCATGTCGAGGCCTGAGAGCGTGGTGGAGGTGAGGGTGCCGCTGCGATCGGCGCTATCACCGGTGTTGTCCACGTTGAGATGGTCGCTGCCGCTGGTGGGCAGATCGCCGTTGATCGTGAGATTGGCCCGGATTCCCTGCACGTTGCCGCCTCCGTTCGCGCTGCGGCTGGCGAGGGTGCCTGCGGCCTGGTTGCCCACGTTGATGGTGTCCGAATCATTGCCCGCCTGCACGAGGGTGACGTCGTTGAGGGTCTGGATGTTGACCACATCGGCACCCTGATCGCCCCTGAGGGTGAGCTGGGTCGCTGTGCCGGTCCCGCCGGTGCCGGTGGCGAACACATTGATGATGTCGTCGTTGGCCCCGGCGTTCACCGTGGTGGTGCCACCGATGCCGCGGATGTTGGTGGTGTCTTCACCGTCGCCGGTGTTGACGGTGACCGTTCCAGCGGTGAGATCAAGGCTGGCCGCAAGGTTCACCGTGTCGTTGTCGGCGTCTCCGTTGACCACGACCGAACTGCCGCTGTCGGCACCCTGGAGGTTGATGGTGTCGGCACCCTGCTGGCCGAAGACGGTGAGATCGTCAGCAGCGTCAACGATGGTGACCTGATCGCCAGTGCTGCCGCTGGAGAGAGGTGGTTTTGCGCGGAGTGCCGGAGTGGGTGCTCTGAACCGTGAAGGTGTTGCCGCCGCTGCCCAGAGAGAGGGTGAGATCTTCGAGGGTCAGGTAGGTGATCGAGCCACCCATGCCTAGTCCAGTGATGCTGTCGCGGCTGAGCGCACCGCTGTTAGCGGTGGCATCTCCGGTTTCATCCACCAGCAGTGAGTCGCGCTCGCCTGTGCCGCCGCCCCCTGGAGGGTGAGCAGGGCGGCGATGGCATTCAAAGTGCCTCCGCTGTTCGTGCTTGTGGTGGCGTTGCTGCCTACGTTGAAGCGATCGACGCCCTCTCCGCCCTGGATCGTGACGGCGGCGGCGATGGCCCGGACGTTGAACTGATCGGCGCCCGCACGGCCATCGATGCTGATCTGCTGCACCGAGGCATGGCTGCCTTGGATCGTGAGGTCGTCAGCGCCGCTGCCCAGGTTGAGGTTCACCTGGCCAAGGGCGGCGAAGCTGATCTGCCTGCCGCCGGCGATGCCGAAGCCGCTGAGACCTGCGGCAGAACCCGTGCTGGCGATCGTGCCGAGGTTGTTGGTGCTGTCACCGCTCTTGTCAATCGTGAGGAGGTCGACTGGCTGACTGCCACCATCAACGGCCAGGTTGGCCTTGATGCCTGTCAGCGCCCCATTGCTGTTGGTCGTCGATGCATTGCTGCCCACTGTGAAGGTGTCCGCATCGGCTTGGCCCTCGATACGGGTATTGATGTTGATGGCGTTGATGTTGAAGACATCATTGCCATCCCCACCTCTGACCACGAATTCGTCGTTGCTTCCTTGCCCGGAGATCGAGAGGCTGGTTGTGGGTCCGTTCGCCAGCCCCCAGGTTGCCGAGGTGGTGTCCACAAAGTTGGTGCTGGCTAGAGCAGGGAAATCCGTCAGGCGCCGGACAGTGGAGGGCTCCAGAGAAACGCTGGCATTGACATCAACGCGATCGGCGAAGGCTGACTGGATCAGGTTTACGGTGTCAGCGAGCTGTTTGTTACTGTCTTCGCGCAGATTGACCTCGAATCTGCCGACGGCACTTCGTACGCTGTCTTCGAGAAGGACCGTGTCGGCACCGTCGGCGGGAACGATGAGCAGGGATTCCAGGCCCGATGCCGTTGCCATGTTGCTTTGCGGCCCGGTTGGGATGTTGTAGATCTCCAATGTGGTGCCATTTCCGGCAAAGCGCAGAAGATCGGATCGCGATGTTCCCTTGACTTCGAGCTTGTCAGTTCCCGCCCCAGCATCGATCGAATCGCCGAGAAGATCGTTGATGACGCCGAAGATAGCGTCATTGTCTGCGCCGGCTTCGATCCGATCGGCACCGGCGCCACCTTCGAGGTAATCATTGCCGGATCCGCCACGCAGGGTGTCATTTCCCGAGCCCCCGAAGAGGATGTCATTGTCTCCCTCACCATCGAAGTCGACACGAGCGCTGCCGGCGGAGGCCAGCACATCGTTGCCGGCACCCCCTCTTGCGTTGACCGCCAATCCAAATCCCTGGGTCAGGATCAGGCTGTCATTTCCGGATCCAAAGTCAGCAGCAACACTGGAAACTCCGTTGTAGTACTCCGTGTAGCCGAAGGCCTGAACGAGTACTCGGCCACCCCCAGGTCAGTGAGTTGGTAGCCCTCGTTGATCTCGCTTTTAACAACCGTACGTTGGGTGCTGCGCGCGCCAGCGTTGAGATTGAGGACGCCACCTTCCACCTTGGCCAACCTGGGCGGCGGGGTGGGGAAGATGCTTCCAGGAATGCTGATGCTGGCAATGGTGCCGCCCCCGCAGACTTCATCAAAGAACAGATCAACACAACCCCGCGCGTAGAGGCTCAGCGTTGTCGAGGACGGGCCAAAGACTGCAGTGCCGCCGAGGGTGACGGAGGCGCCGATGCCGATGCCGACGATCTCCAGCCTGACCCGTCCTCCAACCTGGACGGAGAGCGTGTAGGTATCGTCTTCAGAATAGAGATAGTTGGTGCCACTCTTGATCAGGGAGACGGAGCCGAACACCTGGCCTGAAATCGAGAAGCCCGGGATGCCGAAGTACAGCCCTCCACTCACGGAAATGCTGAACTGACCATCGGATTGAATCCAGCCACCGGCCGTGATGTTGATCGGACCGAGGTTGCCGTAGAGATTGGCCCCGATCCGCCAGGTGCCTTCCCCGCCTGCGCCGATTTCAATGTTGAAGTCACCACCAATGGAGACCACCTTGGCAATGGTGAGATCTCCTTTCATGCTGAGCTTGAAGATATCAACAGGGCCTTTCGTATTGATCAGTAAGGAGCCTGCTGCCTCAAGACTGAGCATTGATGTGACGTCAGCTTTGAGCGTCACGGCTGCGGTCAGGGCAATGCCGGAGCGATCGATGGAGATGGCACCCTTGGCTTCGAAATCAAGCGAGATACCTTGCGTGCCGATAGAGAAGCTCAGATCGGCAAATAGCTCAACGCTGTTGGCATCAATCCCAATCCCTCCCGTGATCTGCGCCTCGGCAAAGCCGGCAAAGGTCACGCTACCGGAAAGTACGGCAGTGATATAGGGAGAGGGCGTCCGGGCATATTCCGATGCGCTGAGAACACCACCGTTGAGCAGCTTGCTGATGGTGCTGGTTTTCGGTATGCCGTCACTACCCACGATGATGGGCTTGCGTCCATCGATACTGTATTGATTGTTGTTGCTTCCACCCAGGCGATCGAGCAGGTTGCCCGCAAGGATGTTGCCGGCATCCTCATTGGCCTCAAGCCTGCTGATGATGGTGTCAGGCAGTGTAATTGTCTGGGTTACGCCTGTTGTGTTGATCAGCAGTCTGGCGGAAACATCCAGATCGATCACCGATAGATTCAGACCGATATCGATATCGAGGTCTGCCGCAAAGCCCTGGTTGTTGATCACAACAGCGCCCAGGGCGCTGATGGCTACAAGGGGGCTGCTGCTCTTGCCGATGTCTGGGCCTACGCGCACATCCACGCTGGCGAAAAGGGCAAAGCCTTCGTTATCAACTTCCAGGAAGAAGACCCCCTGCATTTCGGCCAGCTTGGTGGAACCGGCCTTGACGGTGAGCGAACCCACCATCTCCACATCGATCTGGAACTCCTCGAAGCCAAGAACGATGGGCGAATCGGGGTTGCCTGTGTTGACCAGGAATCCTTGCTCAGACCAGTAGTCGCCGTAGGTGTCGTTGTTGTTTTCGTAGTAATTACGCGCGCTCTCTTTGAAATCAATCGCGCCGACGCTGGCACCACTCCCGTTGACGCCCACGCCTAGATTGATCTTGGCGGAGAGATAGACATCCAAATCAATGATCGGCTTGAGCGCGCCGACGGTCTGCAGTGAATCAAGCGAGAAGTCAAGCGCTGCATAGGCCGCTGGATTGCTCAGATCCGTGGACACTCCAACGAAGAGGCCCACATTGAGGTTGTTCAGCGCCAGGCCACTGGCATTGGGATTGATGGAACCGTCGTCATTGAAGTAGGGCCCATCCCAACCGATGAAGCCGAACACATCGGAGGCGCCCACCGTCATGGTGGTGACATTGACGGGGTCTGGAGCCAGATTGCCGTTCACATCCCGGATGGTCACATCCTGGGTGGGACCGAGTTCGAAGGCGAAGTTGCCCCTGAGGGTGACAATCCCCAGCACATCCAGGTTCAGCATGCCCTGGGCTCGCACCAGGGCGGAATCCATGCTCAGGTAGACCGGTGCCGTACCCGTGCCTGTCTTCACTTCATAGCCCAGTGGATCAATCTTGCCGTCTTCATCGAGATCGATTGCCGTGGCAAGATCAAGGCCATTGTCGCCGCCACCCAGCAGCTGGGCTGCTTCAGCCAGACTGATCATGCCGTCGAGATCGCCATCCAGGTAGGTGAGGAGGTCTTCATGATTGACGACAGTGTTGCCTGCGCGTGAATCACTGCTGAGCGAGGCAATCGATGCAGAGCCGACGAATGCTTTGAGTTCCCCGAGGGTGATCACCCGGTCGGCGCCGCCAAACAAGGCATCTTCTTCGCTGGCGAACTGGTCGGTGCCGGCAAAGTCAACGACGGGGAAGATCGGAACACCATAAATGCTTGGCGTTGATTGGTTGACCTCAATCAGGAGGTTGTCGGCATCAACCGTGACACCCTCAATTCCTTCAAGGCTGATTCCTGAAGCACTGCCCTTGAGGGCGAAATACTTCGAGGGATCCAGCTTCAATTCAGGCCTCATGAAGGCCATGCCAACATCGAGATTGTTGATCAGCAGACCGACGGATCCTTCGCCGAGACTCTCTCTGGTGCCATCGAAGTTATCGATAAAATCATCGGGATCACCAACAATGCCCACGAAGGCATTCAAAGAACCTCCGATCGTCATGAACGACAGGGTCTTGGGCCCTGTCACGTTGGCGGCCAGTGTGGTCAGCAGATCACCGCCAAAGCCCAGTTCTTCTGCCGCATCAATCGCGGCGTCGATCGCACCTGACGCGAGGCCGCCGGTGAGTTCGACGGTCTGGGTGCGCCCCATTTCAAAGGCGAGACTGCCTTTGAGGTAGACGAAGTTGGCGATCTGGGCTCTGGCTTCACCCACACTGGCGCTGATCAGTTCGCTTTCGAAGCCGAGCGTGGTACTGGTTTCAACTGTGTCGTCCCCGGTATCCACCGCAGTTTCGATGGTATAGCCATCTGCTGTCCAGCCATCCGCATAGGTTCCATCGTCCCGCAGATTGGCTTCCGCGCTCGCGACGAAGTTGATCGTGGAGTTATTGAGCAGAGCGCTCGCCCCAGGAACCAGAGCGCCTCCGAGGTTCAGGTTGACCACAATGTCTTGGACATCCAAGTCGAGGATGCCTGCGCCACCATCAGTGAAGCCGGCTTCATCGATCTGTAGGCTCATCGCCGTGAAGGTGGGCAGCTGCTCGCTGACCAGGGGCTTGAAGATGCCGAGGGCGAGATTGACATTGGAGCCGTAGAGGCCGATGGCACCGAGATCGCGTAGGCGTTCTCCCAGGTTGTCTCCCGCAAAGAGATCCCCGATCTCATCGCTATCCACGCCCGGCAGGCCAACAAACAGATCGGCGCCGCCGATCCCCAGTTTGGTGACTTCCACGTCCATCCCCGACACCGTGCGGAAGTCGTCGGAGAATTGAAGGCCAGCGAAGCTTTCCAGACCATCCAGGACAGGAGCCAGCTGGGCATCAAAGCGGTTGTAGAGACCATCCAGCTTCAGCTGGATGCGGTTGAGAACAGGGATGAGTGCAGCATCAATCTTGGCGCTGATGGTTGCGGCGAGCCGATCGGTTGTGGAGGTGATTGTTGTTGACAGCGTGCCGGCCACCTGCTGGATGGCATCATCGATGGCTCCACCGAGGTAGGAATTGATGGCTTTGGTGAGCGTGGCTTTGAGCGGCTCAATCACTTTGCCAAGAAGGCTGGCCATCGCAGGAGGTAGTCCGCTTGAGATCTCGTCGAGCAAAGGTTGAAACAGATCGTCAATAATGGTTTCAGAGATCCCTGTGGATACAGCGCCGACGTTGCTCTTCAGTCTTTGCGCCAATGCATCCTGCGCATAGCTGATCGCGCTGGTGATCTGCTCATTCAGTTCATCCTTGATTGTCTCGACAAGCTCATCAATTTTTCTTCCAGGGTGGTCCGTGCAAGCTCAACGGCGTCCACGAATTTCGTTCTCAGCAATGTGCGCGGATCGGTTTCCTCCAGTTCTTGAAGGAAGCCGTTGATTGTTGCTGCAACCTCACTCAATGTGAGGCCGGAGCTTTCGATAGCGGACAACACGCTGCTGGGGATTCCGGAATTAACGATGACCGAGGTTCGCGAGCCAAGATCAAAGCTGAGGTTGCCATTGAGATAGGCAAAGCCACCCAGGTTCACCAGGACATCATTGGCACCGACATGGATCCGGCGTTCCTCGAAATCAAGGACCTGCTCCGTGCTTGTGCTCGTTTTGACGACCAACCCATCCCCATCGCCAAGGGATGCGAAGTTCACCACCTCGGAGGCGGCTGTGGCCCCACCGCCACTGGCGATGTTCAGTTCAATGGTGATGGCACCGGTGCCGAAATCGACACCGAAATCCGATGTACCCACCAAGCCGGCCTGGGCGCCGCTGGCCCGCAGGCCGATGTACTTGGTGGTGGGAGTGCCAGGCGTCGCGTCCGCATCCTGAAGGATGGCAAGGGCAAGATCGACATCCGTGATTGCAAAACCAACGGCATTGGCATTGGTTTCGGTTGCCAGATCGATCGAACCATCAGCGTTGCTGTCGCTGGCATAGGGACCACCCGTACCGATAAACAGGCTGACATCGCTGGCTCCGATCTTCAGGACCGATGCCGTGGCGATGCTGCCACCTCTGGAGAGCTCCACATCCTCCAATACCTCGCCCTTCTCGAAGGCGAGAGCCTCCCGTGAGCGAGACATAGGAGCCGATCTGCAGAGTGGCATTGTCGACGGATGCACGAAGGACCCGCGTTGCCACGTCAAAGATGACACTTTCGTCTCCGAAGACATCCAGCGGATCGTCGGCGTAGTTGATCGCTGAACTGGTTCCTCCAACATCAACGCCAGGTCCGGAGACGGAGTTGTAGTCAATGCTGACTCCTGAGGCGGACAGCTGGAAATCGTCGATGCCCACGAAGCCGACGAAGTCGGCGGAGGCCTTCAGTGCTGTGTATTTCGTTTGCGAGGCACCGGTGTTCGCAACTTCTCGGCTGACGACGAGGGCAAACATCCCATTCTCGATGGCCAGGCCGACGGCCTCAGGGCGTCCGTCCAAACCATCGTTGACATTTTCGTAGACCCCATCGTTGTCGGCGTCGACAAAGTAAGGACCGTCACCCACGAACAGGTCGACATCCTTGGCTCCGATCACCAGGGTGTTCACGTTGTTCAGCTGAACGTCATTCTGCAGACCCGCGCCGAGTGTCACCGAGCCACCGATGCGTCGCTCCAAGGCAAAGCTCCCGGAGACATAGACGAAGTCTCCAATGGTCAATCTGGCATGGTCAATTGCCACCCGTTCGGTGGGGGAGGAGAAGCTGAACTCCACCTCCTCACCACCGGTCTGCACGGTGAAGGGATCCTCGAAGGCGGTGAAGTCGATCCCCACCTTGCTGGCTGCCCCAAGCTTGGTGACACCACTGTTGATCTGTACCTGATACCCCGAGGCACTCAGCGGTGATGCGTCGGTTGAACCCACATCAATGCCTACCAGCTCGGCCGTTCCCAGGGAGGCACTGATGGCGTAATAGCCTTCTGCGGCTGGAGCCAGCGGATTGAACAGGGCAACGGCCAGCTGGCCGCCGCTGATCAGCAGGCCCGATGGCTCGTCGGTCTGCTCCTCCACAGGCTTGCTGAAGTCGTAGCGGCCCTCACCGGCGAACACGTTGAGGTTGTCGAAGCCAAAGGTGACGAGATTCACCACCTCTCGGGTCTGGGAGATGTCCGAGAGGGTGACGGTTCGTCCGTCCTGCTTCGACATGGCAAAGGAGCCGTTGATCTGCAGGAAGCCACCCACCGAGAGCGTCAGTTCTTCGGCCGATACGCTGATCAGCTTGGTGTCAAAGTCGTAGGCGAAATCGTCTGCGGGATCTCCTGTGAGCGCGTTGGTGGCCTGGAAGTCGATGACCCGACCCCGAATGTCGTTGCCGCTGTTGACTTCAATCTTGAGATTTTCGACATCAAACTTAAAGATCGCTGGGTCTACTCCCACCACTTTGATATCACTTGCTGAGGCATCGAGCGCGAAGAAGCTGGATCGGTCATTGGCAACCTCTGACTTGAACAAATTCAGTTCGAGATCCAGATTTTCTATGACAATGCCTGCTGCGCCTGCTTCCTCTTTGGATCCATCCGGTTGGAAGTACGGTCCACCCGTGCCGATGAAGATGTTGGCGTCTGTGGCGGTCACCGTCGTGACGGCCATGGTCTTCCGCAGGGCCATGGTGTCTTCAGCACCTGAGCTCGGCTGGGTGAGGACCACATCCACGCCGCTCTCAGTTTTGAAGGTGAGAACGGATTCGATGTAGACGTATTCATCGATGGCCAGCACCGCATGGGTGCTGACTTCCTTCAGGACGCTGACGTAACTGATGATGGTTTCACTCGTGCCATCGCCATCGAAATCGATATCTTCGTTGAACCGAACGAAGCTCCCATCGAGTGCCGCAGTGTTGACCTTGATGCGGATCAGATCGCTGCGGAGGGTGAGGCCATCGATGCCCACAAGTGCCGCCGTTGAGGCTTCGGCGTAGACCACGTCCCAGCTGCGTGTGCTGCCGCCGACTTCCGTGTAGCGATAGAGGACGAAGTTGACATCCTCCAGGGCAAGGCCAGCGGCCTCGTAGTTGATGCTGCCATCGCCTTGGCGGTAAGGGCCGCCAGTGCCGGCAAAGGCCTGGGCCCCGGTGACCTGCACACTGCGGATACTGACAGCGACTTCTTGAACAACGCCAGTCTTGGAGATGTCAATTGTGCCGGTGCTGCTTTCCAGGCCAAAGGTTCCACTGACGTAGAAATATTCGTCAATCGTGAGGGCGGCATCCGCCTGTAGGTTGATGCCCCCTGACCCCATGGCCAGGGCAATGGTGGTGGGATTACCCTCTGCATCCAGCCCACCGGTTTCAACGAGCAGGGCTCCGTCGAAGCTCGTCCTGAAGTTGACGGCCTCCGTCGGATCTGGGGTGGTTTGGCCAAAGACTGCGTTGTAGCTGGCCGAGATGTTCGAAATTTCGCCAGATACGCCTCCGCTGCCGCCGGATAGTTCACCGCCAGCCACCTTGAAGCCGAGCCAGCTTCGGGCATCGGTTGGATCTGTGCTGGTGTAGTAGGCAAGACCGATGTTGACATTGGCAGCGCTGCCATAGCTGATCAGTTCGTTGGCAGCGTCGGTTGTATCTGTGTCGATCTCAATGGCCGCATTGCTGATGCCCACCTCGATCGCGTTGGCATCGTTGACTGCGCTGCCATCGGCCAGGATGAGATCGGCCGATCCAATGCGGACGGCCACACTGCCGCTCAGTTCCACGCTGAGCGTATCCACAGTCACGCCCAGCGTGACCGTGCCTCTGGCCTTGATCTCGGCCTCACTGCCGCTGAGTACTACGGAATCTGGGGTCGTTCCGGTGCTGATGGCAAAGTCCTGCGCAGCTCCGGAACCCTGTGTGTAACCCTGGCTGAAATCAACAACACGCCGGGGATTGAGCACATCGCTGCCTCCGTTGCCGGAGATGGCCACGTCGGTAATCGAGAGGTTGAAGGGATCGAAGCCGGTGAGGACCACGGCATCGATACTGGCCTCGAAGGCGTAGTAGCGGCTGGCATCGGCGACATCGTCCGGCGTCAACAGAGCCAGGCCGAAGCTGGCACCGTCGACGACCAGCCCCTTGTCGTCGGTTGCGTCACCATCGACACCTGGATCGCCGATGAAGGCGTCCAGACCCGAGCCACCGAAGCTCAGCATCGACAGGGTCTTTGTGGAGCCATCGCTGAGGGTGGCTGTGATTCCGCCCTTGCGCTCCAGCGCCACACTGCCGCTGATCTCCACAAACCCGCCGATGGAGATCTCCACGTCGCCACTGGCCCGCAGACTTTCGCCGTTGAAGCTGGGGTTAGCGCCAAGGATCATCGAGGCACCGATCCCGGTCGGGATCTCGATGCCGCCGCCTGCGCCCGCGCCAAAATCTGTCTCACTGAAGTCAACCGCCGCGGTCGTGGCGGGTCCTCCGCCAGCCGGAATGAGTGAACCTCCGTTCACGGCCACGCTCATGTCCGTGACGGCCATCGTGAGGATGTCTTCCAGGCCCACGAGTGCCCCGCCGCCAGTTCCCGTGAGGGCGTAGAAGCTTCCGCTGGGTCCCGTTGCACCCGACTCGGTGCGCATCAGGGCGAGGCCGAACGCATCGATCGTGAGGGCAACACCGGTTGCCGAATCTGAGGTCGCATCGTTGGCCAGGAAGTAGGGGCCACCGGTTCCGACGAACACCTTCACGTCGCTGGCGCCGATCTTGAGTACGGAGACATCCAGCGTTGTGCTGCTGGCATCAGCCAGCACGACCTCCTGGAGAGCGTCCGATTGTTCAAAGGCAAAGTTGCCCTGAACCTGGATGAACTCAGAGATGACGATGTCCACCGAACCCGCCACTGATAGAACCTGGGCGGTGCTGTCAAAACCCAGCACCACGCGATCCGTGCTCAGCGGGCCTGTCGTCACCACCAGACCTTCAAGGTCCTCGTCTAGACCCTCGGAGAGGGCATCGGCGGACAGCTCCTTGAAATTCAGGGCATCGATGGTGGTTGCACCATCGCGGCCGCGGTTGACCTCCACGGCCACGGAACCCGAGAGGGTGATGCCTTCGACGCCGATCAGTGCTGCATTGCCGCTGGCCTTGAGCGAGAAATAGCTCCTGGTGCTTGGTACTCCTGCCGTGGGCACCGGAGCAATCAAGGCCAGTGCCAACTCGTCGACGCGAATGGCAACTCCGAGGGCGCCGTTGGCTTCCAGCTCGGTGTTGCTGTCCACCTGCTGATCGTCATCGCTGTCGGCTGGCCCCGTGCCGACGAACGCTTGCAGGTTCTTGGCGCCCAGGGTGAGGGCGGAATAGCTCTCTGCCTGGAAGTCACCATCCAGATCCAGGGCGAGTTCACGCTGCTCGAGTGCGACCGAGCCGCTGATGGTGATGGCGTTGTCGACAGAAACCAGCAGGTCACCAGCGATACTCAGCGAGGTGCCGCTGCTGAGCTCCGCGAGCCCGGTGTCATCGATACCGAAGAGATCATCGTCCTGCTCGGCCAGGGCCTGCCAATCGATCCGCTCTGGGGCTGTCGAACTGTCGGGACCGTTGAACAGCACCTTGAGGTTGTTCACCTCAATGGTGATGCCATCGGGCAGGCCCACGGGCGCCATCGATTCCAGGCTTCCGGCCAGACCCAGCCAGCTTCGGGCCGTGCCACCGCCAGTGGTAGGCGGCACTTCCTGCAGCACGGCCAGATCGAGATTGGCGCCGCTGACTGAGAAGCCAACGGCCTCATCCGTATGGATGCCGGTGACGGCTGAATCGGGATCGCTGGCGTCTTCGCGGGTGAAGGCGCCACCGCTGCCGACGAACACATCCAGATCGGACAGTTCCACCAGCAGCAGGCTGGCGTTGTCCACGTTGACGTTGCAGTCGTCGATGCTGAGGCCGGACTTCAGGCTGACGCCGATCGTGCCCGTGGCCAGCACCGCGCCCTCGAGATTGAGCGCCACATCACCGCTGACACTGAGGTCTGTGGTGCTGGTGAGGGACTGGATCTCCTCCGCCAACCCGTTCAGATGCCCATCGGTGTTGTCGGCCTCGGTGGTGCTCACCAGGTTGGACCAGTCCAACCGGCTGCCGCTGGCGGGATCGGTTTTGTTGTAGAGCACATTGAGGGAGCGCAACTCCAGCAGATCGCTGGGCAGGCCCACCAGATCGAGCTGGCTTACGCTCGCGGCGAGCCCCATCCAACGGCGTCGCTGGCCAGCCGTTTCGCTGACGGTGGCGATCTCCAGGTTGGCGTTCTCGATGCTGAAGCCCGTGGCGTTGCTCAGATCGAGGGCCTGAATGACTCCGTCGCTGTCCTTGTTCCAGGCGCCGCCGGTGCCCACGAACAGATCCACCTCGCTCAGGGAGATCGTCTGCAGGGTTACGTCACTGAGCGCCGTGCTGGTGAGGGCTGTGCTGTCCGTGAGCTCCAGCCCGGTCTGTTCCACGAACGAGAAACCGCCCCTGGCCAGCACGAAGCCATCGAGGTTGATGGCCAGTTCACCGCCGATCGATAGGCCAGCGGTTGTGGCCCCGCTGATCGCCGTGGCTGTGAAGGTGTCATCCGCTGGCGAGAGGTCCACCATGCTGGTCCAATCCAAGGCATCCGGCGCGCCCGAAGGTGCCACCCCGCTGAGGCCATTGCTGAGAACATTCAGGCTGGTGGCGGTGATGTCGATCCCTTCGCCCAGTCCATTGAGTTCTGCGCCGTTGACTTCAGCTTGAATCGAATAGTATTTGGCTGGGAAGGTTGAGCGATCGGCTGGATTAGCCTGCAGGCTTGTGTAGATGAAGCGGCCTTCATCGATCGAGAAATTCACCCCATCGGCAGCGCCGACGCGCAAGCCCTTGCCAGGGCCACCATCGCCATCGGGATCGTTGATGCTGATGCTGAGTTGCAGCAATTCAGCGTTATCCAGATCGATCACTGGTGTTGAGGCCGAGGGATCAAAGCTGACATCCGCCTCTTGAATGGTGAGTTCGAAGCCGCCATTGACCTCAACAACATCGAAGGCTTTCAGATTCAATTCACCGGCGATGCGCGTGAAGGCACCGGCGTAGGTGAGCTGCCTGGGGTCGCTCGACTCGGCAAAGAAGGTGGGGTTGTTGGCACCGAGAGCCGTGGACCAATCCAGGGCCGTGGCTTGTGTGCTGCCGTCGGCGGCTACTCCTGAGGCACGGTTGAGTTCAACGGCGATGTTGAAGGCCTGGACCTCGAACTCCGATGGCAACCCGAGCAGTTGAGCGCTGCCCAGCTCGGAGGTGATGGCCATGTAGCTGCGTGAATCTCTCGGTTCGCTCGCAGCTTCTGCACCCTGCAGCATCGCCAGGCCCAGACGACCATCGGCCACGGCGAATCCGGTGCCGTCGTAGAGGCTGGGATCCTCATCGATGGCGTCGAGATCGTCCTGGCTGAAGCGGCCATCTGCCCCTAATCCTTCGCTACCGGCGACATCGATCACGCCGGTTCCTGCGTAGGCGAAGACGTTCTCCAGCTCAAAGGTGACCAGGTCGAACTCACCTTCCGGCGCTGAGCCACCGCTGAGGGTCAGGCTGCGTCGCTTGAGTGTGAAGGTGGCTTCGGCCATCAGATAGGCGAGGATCTGTAGCGTCAGGGTGCCGGAAGCGCCGAACAGTTTTCCTTGATCGCCATCGAAGTCGATGCTGATGGTTTCGGTGGAACTGGGAGTTGCGTCATCGACGAGCGAGAACACTTCGCTGCCGCTCTGGCTGCCTCCTGGATTGAAGTCGAGCACCAGCGATCCAGCCGCCGTTGATGTGTTGACCTCCAGGCTGAAATCTGTCAGCGCGACCTGCACACCCTCGACGCCCACCAGTTCCGCACTGCCGCCGGTGGATTTGAGGGCACGGAAGTCGGCGTTGGTGGCATCAGCTCCTATCCCGTCTTTGTAGGTAACCAGTGTGAAGGCAATGTCTTCGATCCTGATTCCTTGGCTATCACCATCGTTGCCATCTGCCGTTGGGTCCAGGTAGCCGGCAAAGACATCAATGTTGTTGCCGCTGAGAACGCTGTAGATGGCATCATCCACCACCCTGCCATCACTGAAGGTGAGCGGACCTTGCTGTTGGGCAAAGTTCAGCTCTCCAGAGATGCGGAAGTAGTTGTCCATGGTCAGCACGCCCTCAAAGCTGATGGCATACAGCAGCGGGGCGGACAGATTGAAGATGTCTATATTGCTGGCCGCAACATCAAAGCTGCCGGAGAAGTTGAGGAAGTTGTCGCTGGTGCTGATGCTGCCGGTGCCAGTGATGGCCAGATCCAGATCGGACTCAGCCGCGACGTCGATGCGCAGCGCTCCGAGATCGGCGTAGTTGATACGTCGTGGAACGGCCGTGTTGTCAAGGGTCAGAGCAGGAGCCTGTGCGAACCGGATGTCGTAGCTGTCCGGGATGAAGTTGCCGATGAAGGTGATGCGGAAGACAGCTGGTTGCACCGTTGCGGAGATCAGCTCGACTTCATAGGTGCCGTTGGTGGCAAGCGCATTAAGGGCCGTCGTGAGGGCCGCGTCGGTCGCGTCGTAGGCCAGGCTTACATTTGTTGTGCCTACGGTGAGTGTGTAGGTGCCTGCGCTGACCAGGACACTGAGCTTGTCACCATTGAGGGTGGCCTGTTCAGCATTGCCGCTGGTCAGCGATGGTGCGGCATCGAGGGCATCCAGCACCACCGCTCCGCCCCAGTTCTCAACGGTTGGATCGGCGTTGAGGATGGTGGCGATCTGTTCGGCACTGGGCGGGGAGCCGTTGGTTCCCAGCAGGGCAATGGTCGTTCCATCGAGGGAGATGGACCAGGCGCCCGCTGCCGGATTCAGCGTGAGCAGGGTTCCGCTGACCGTGGTGCCGGAGGCAGCAACGAAGGCCGGTGGCGAGCTGAAGCTGATCGTGAACGTGTTGGCGCCGCTCGCCTCCACCACGAAGCTGCGGGCGCCAAGGTCGAGCCCCGCATTGAGAGCCGCTTCCAGTGATTCGGCAGCGGCAGCTGTATCGGGATCATCGGTGAGCGAGCTATCCAGCACCAGAGAGATCTGGCCCACGGCGATCTCGTACTGTCCGGCAACACCTGTGAGGGTGAGTGTGTAGGTGTCGGCTGTCCCCGCGGCAGCGCTGAGCACGGCAACGTTGTCGTTGTTGGTGATCACCACAGCGACATCCACCACCAGGCTGGCATCCACCGTTGCCGCCAGGGTTCCCGTCGCCCCGGCCAGATCCGCTGCTAGATCCGCAGTTCCCAGGACATCAATGGCGGCGTGGGCATTGATCTGGTCAAACTGAATGAAGAAATCAGAAGCGCTGGGGGTTTGCGGCGCGATCTGCAGACCGCCCGGGATTGTGGCGCCTGGCTTGATCAGAATCTCGAAATCTTCTCCAACCGCAGTGACTACAATGTTGTCACCGCCAATCGAACTCCAGGCCGCTAGGGCTTCTTCAATCTGGCTGGCGCTGAGCTGGGTTGACAACTCGGTCAACTCGTTGCCATCAGTGATGACGTAAGTGCCTGTTGGGTTCTGAATCGACAGGGTGTAGGTGGTTCCATCGAATGTTGGGGAACCTGAGCTGATCGTGGCAACATCAATCGCCAAGCGCGATAGATCCAGGCCAAAGGTGAGACCGATGTCAAGCCAGGCTTCCACGTCGGCTTCCACGTCGGCTTGCAGACTGGTGTCGAGGGTGATGCCCGCAGCTGCGAGATCGGCACCCAGATCAAAGGAGAGCTGATCCTCCACACCGAATCGTGTGGGGGCCAACGTGAACGTGAGCCCATCCTGATCAAGACCCACATCAACGCTGACTCCCAATGTTCCAGAGAGGAAATCAGCGAGGCTGGTCTCGATGCGCTCGGCCAGAACGGAGCTGAGGGCATCGAACGACGGCAGGGAGTCTTCGATCTCGCTGAAGCTCAGACCGGTCAGTTCGCTGTAACTGGCTCCAGCGATGGAGGCTGTGGTCAAGGGCTGAGCGACCACGGCCAGACCGGACAGTTGAGTGGTGGCCGTACCGGAGAGCGTGATCGTGAAGCTTCTTGCGCCGGTGGTGGTGGTCTCGACGACTGCCACATTGCCGGCGCCGATGGAGCTGAGTTCGGCGATCGCCGCGGCGAAGGCTTCCGCCGTGGCCGTTGCGTCCACAACGGCGTATTCGGCTTCGGCTCCGCTCCCCAATCGGAGGGCCACCACATCGCCCGTGGCCGCGAGGGTCAGCGTTTTCGAGTTCGATGGCTCGCCGTCAACGAGGGTGGCGGCCTGGATCGAGGCGATGCTGAGGGTGGGCAGGCTGCTGAGGGTGCCCTGGGCTCCGATGCGGAATTCCCTGGTTGTCGCGTCGGCGCCACTGACTTCAACCACCCGCGCTTTGCCCTGGCCAATGCTGTTGAAGAAGCCAAGGATGCGCTCGATGTCCTCGGCGCTGGCCGTGTCTTCAATCAGATGGACTTCCTTCCCATCCGTGAGGACCAGAACATCGCCAATGCTGGTGTCGAAGCTGAGCGTGGTGGTGGTGAGATCGCGGACGGCCAGGTAGTCGACCACGGCAGAACCCGCGCCGATCACCCCATCGATGATCGAGCGCAGATCGAGCAGGTCCTTGAGGGTGCCACCCACCAACGGCAGCGGAGTGTCGTCCGAGAAGATGTCATTGCCGAGGACGGAATCCGCGAGCTCCTGGGCCTTGGTACCCAGCTCGTTCAGCCCGTCCTGCAGCGAACCCGCCAGGTCATGAATCAGATCGAGGGCGGTGGTGACGGCGCTGCCGGAGACCTGGATCGAGTCGGTGCTCTCGATGTCCTGCCAGGCCAGGGTCAGGCTCTGGGTGGGGAACTCTCCCAGGGCCGAGGCGATCTGGATCGAGGCACTGAAGGTCAGGTCGTCAACATCAGGGCCTGGATCCAACGGATCGTTCACATCGCTGAAGTCGACCGTGATCGGGCCGGAGGCCTGCGATGAGCCTGTGGTGAGGCTGAGGGTCAGCCCAGGGTCGATCGCGAGGCTGATGGCGCTGGCCTCGAAGCTGGCCAGGCCCAGATCCCCCGCCAGGGTGAGGGAGCTGACGTCGACATCGATGTCGGACAGCGACAGGTTCAGGCTCCAGGACTGGAGCGCTGTGCCGCCAGCATTGAGGGTGAAGGTTGCGCTCGCCCCCAGGGCGATCGAGGCATCGAGAGAGCCCGCCACCGTGATCGGGCTGCCCTCTCCGAGGGTGAGATCGAGAGAATCGGTGACCGTTTGATCCAGATTCAGGCTCAGGGTGTTGGCTGCCCAGGTCACATAGGTGACGTCGCTGGTGCCGATCAGGCCATTGAGCTCCATGTTCAGGCTGGAGGCGACAACAGCGCCATCGCCGGTTGCGCTGGCCAGGGCATCCCGCAGCGCCGTGAGAATGCCCAGGGGGCCATCACCTGCCAGCGCGGAAGAGGCATCGACCGGCAGTCCGATGCCGATGCCATCGAGCCTGTTCACCACAGAAGCGAGCGCGTTGCTGATGCCGAGCCACGGTTCAACCGCCAGCAGGTCCTGATAATCGGGAGAGAGGGCCGTGGTTTCGATGGTGCCCACCTGGCTTTCCAGAAACCAGTTGCCGCCCAGGGCTGCTGATCCCGTGGCATCCACAGAGGCCGCCACATCCGCTCCGGTGAGCCGCGCCAGGGTTGAGGCGAACGCGAAGCCAGCCGTGCCGTAGCCGGCATCACAGCCATAGAGCAGGATGTCGCCTGTTTCCTGCAGAGCTGAACCCCAGCCGCTGAGGAGTTCTGCCTGGGCTTCCAGGTCGCTTTGACTGAGGAGCTTGCTGCCGAGTTGCAGCACTCCACTGCTGCCGTGGCCGAGGATGTGAATCGCGGCCAGATTGCTCTGACCCGCGAGCGCGGCGGAGATTTGAGCCAGGCCATTTTGCTGGGGATCCAGCAGGGTGACGACCGTGGTTGATGGATCGGCTGTTTGCTGGATCTGCCCAACCAGGTCATGGGCATCGCTCAGCCCACCATCCACGAAGATCAGTTGCCGTCCAGGCAGGGCTGGGCTGCTCTGCGGCGCGGAAGAATCCGTCAGCCAGTCTCCGCTGGCCGCTGGGGCGACGCTCAGGCTGTAGGAGCCTTGCTCCAAGCCACTGATCAAGATGGGATGGTCGACCAGGGCCGGCCAGCTCTGATCAGGGTTGGGTGGTGGCGCCTCCTGCAGCAGGAACACTGGATCGTTGAGTTGCCCCTGCGTGCTGGCCTCCAGCAAGGGCAGCAGCAAGCCTGTTTCGCTGCCCGTGCTCCACGGTTCGAGTGGAACGATGTCTCCCGGGTTCAGGCGATCGGACTGAAGATTCAGGGCCTGATCGGCGAATTCCATGGGGCCTGCGTCTCTGTTTTGTGGCGTAACAAGGCCTGAGATGTGGCCCTAGGGATCGTCAGTAGCGCTCAATGGACACTTGTCCACCGGGTGAACTGCTGAATCGCTGAACAATCGCCTCTCACCCTACGGCTTTCTTCGGGGCCTCATCCTCGAAAACGCCGGTCCTCCTTTAGATCTCACTCTCTTCTAAGCCTTCAGTTGCCCTGGGTTTCGGCGTTCGATCCCCGGGTCGGGCGTGCCGAAGCGATGCCCCGGTTGGGTTCAGGCCGGCGATCCGGTCGCGGCTGTGGTTGGAGGGTTGATGGAGGCTGCTTGGCGCAGGAAGTTGCCCAGCAGCCGATGGCCGCCTTCGGTGAGCACGCTTTCAGGGTGGAACTGCACGCCCTGCAGGTGGAGGTGCTGCCGGTGCCGCAGGCCCATGATCGTGCCGTCCTCCAGCCAGCCGGTCACCTCCAGGCAGTCGGGGAGGCTGGCGCGTTCGGCAATCAGGCTGTGGTAGCGGGTGGCGGTGAGCGGATCGGGCAGTCCCTCGAACACTCCCTCGCCCCCATGGCGCACGGGCGAGGTCTTGCCGTGCATCAACTCGCTGGCCCTCACCACCTTGCCGCCGAAAACCTGGGCGAGGCACTGGTGGCCCAGGCACACCCCCAGGATCGGCACGGTCGGCCCCAATTGCCGCAGCACCTCCAGGCAGACCCCCGCCTGGTCTGGATCGCCGGGACCCGGTGAAATCAGGATCGCCTCGGGCTGCAGCTCCCGGATCGCCTCGACGTTGAGGGCGTCATTGCGCTCCACCCGCAGCTCGGCCGCGATCGGATGCTCCGCCGCCAGCTCGCCGAGGTACTGCACCAGGTTGAAGGTGAAGCTGTCGTAGTTGTCGAGCACCAGCAGCATCAAACCTCGTGGGCCGAGCGGCCCTCAACTGGATCCATTCAAAGGCCGAGCCGGACCCAGAGCGGCGGAATCAGCAGCAGCAGGGCGATCAGCATCGAGGCGAGCGACGCCACCAGCACGGCGGCAGCGGCGCAATCCTTGGCGATGCGGGCCAGGGGATGGAACTGGCGGCCGATGGCCAGATCCACCACCGCTTCGGTGGCGGTGTTGAGCAGCTCCAGCACCAGCACCGCCGCCACGGTGAGCACCAGCACCGCCAGCCGTTCCGTGCTCAGGCCCAGCCAGAGGCCCAGCAGAAAAACCAGCAATCCGGTGATCACATGGATGCGGAAGTTGCGCTGGCTGGCGAAGCCGTAGGCCAGGCCCTGGGCGGCGTAGCGGAAGCTGGCGGGCAGATCGCCGGCCACCCGCCAGGCCCCGACCCTCAGGCTGCGTCCGCGGCGGTGGACGTCGGGGCGTTGAGCGGGGAGTGTCGTGACGGGTTCGGGTGGCATCAGGGTGGTCATTCGGCGCAGGGCCTCAAGCCTCCTGGCACGAACCATACCGCCGATAACCAGCTCAGTCTGTGAGCAGTTGCTGACGCTCCAGCATCGCCGCCAGGCTGGGCTCGTCCGGGTGGTCCCAGCCCAGCAGGTGCAGAAGCCCGTGGCTGGCGAGGAAGCGCAGTTCCTGATCCAGTGAGTGACCGTGTTCGAGGGCCTGGCGTTCGGCGGTTTCCAGGGAAATCACGATGTCCCCCAGTTCCAGCGCTTCGCGCCCCGGCTCGTCGTCGTCCATCCCCAGGGGCAGGGGCATCGGCGGAGCGTCTTCGAGCGCCTCGTCCAAGGCGGCGAAGGCCAGCACGTCGGTGGGGCCGCTGTGCTGGCGCCAATCGGCATTGAGCTCGGCGATGGCGGCATCGTCCACCAGTTGCAACCCCAGGCTGTAGGCGGGGGCTTGCACGTGTTCGGCCAATTCAGCGCCCAACTGGGCCAGCCAGTCGCCGATCAGGGCATGCCAGCGCTCGGCCCCCTCCAGCGGGTCGGCCAGGGAACCGGCGGCGCTCAGCAGCTCCGGCGCCAGCACGCCCTCGACGGAGAAAGCGAGATCGAGATCGGGCAGGGTCATTGGGGCACAATCGGGCGCCCCAGCCAGGCCAACAGCAGCAGGAAGCCCACCAGCCCCACTGCGGTGAGGCCGAAGTGCAGCAGGCTCTGGCGCCCCTTGCGCACCATGTTGCGCATGGCCAGCTTCACGAAGCTGGGGGGTGGTGTCGCCGGGGTAGGGCTGGTGGGATCAGGCATGGGTCATTCAGGCAGCCACATCCGCCGCAACCTCCACACCCTGGCGCAGCAGGGCCTGGATGAACGGATCGAGATCGCCGTCCATCACCCCTTGCACATCGGTGGTCTCCTGAGCCGTGCGCAGATCCTTGACCATCTGATACGGGTGGAACACGTAGTTGCGGATCTGATTGCCCCAGGCCGCCTCGACGATGTCGCCGCGGATGTCGGCGATCTCTCCGGCGCGCTGCTCCTGGGCGATCACCAGCAGCTTGGCCATCAACAGCGCCATCGCCTTCTCCTTGTTCTGCAGCTGGGAGCGCTCCTGGGTGCAGCGCACCGCCAGCCCGGTGGGGATGTGCAGGATGCGCACGGCTGTTTCCACCTTGTTGACGTTCTGGCCGCCGGCGCCGCCGGAGCGGGAGGTGGTGACCTCCAGGTCCTTGTCGGGGATGTTGAGCTTGACCTCCTGCTCCAGCTTGGGCATCACCTCCACACCGGCGAAGCTGGTCTGACGCTTGTCGTTGGCGTTGAACGGCGAGATCCGCACCAGCCGGTGGGTGCCCTTCTCGTTGCGCAGGTAGCCGTAGGCGTAGCGGCCATCGATCTCGATCGTGCAGCTCTTGATCCCCGCCTCCTCCCCCTCGGAGAGTTCATCCACGCTCACCGTCATGCCGTGGTCCTCGGCCCAGCGGGTGTACATCCGCATCAGCATCAGCGCCCAGTCCTGGGCGTCGGTGCCGCCGGCGCCGGCGTTGATCGAGATCACGGCGCCCTCCTTGTCATAGGGGCCGCTCAGGAGCCGCTCCAGTTCCCAGCGATCCAAGGCCGCCTTAAGGCTCAAGAGGCCGCCATGGGCCTCGGCGAGCAGGTCGTCGTCGGCTTCGAGCGCGTAGAGCTCAAGGGTGGCCTGGCCGTCATCGATCAGGGTCTGCCACTGGTGCAGCTGCTCCAGCTGGGCCTTGACTTCATCCAGCAGACGCATCTGTTTCTGCGCCTGCTGCTGGTCGTCCCAGAAACCGGGTTGCGAGGCCAGCTGCTCGAGGTCGCGCTGGCGAGCGTTCAGGGCCGGTACGTCAAAGACAGTCCTGGGCATGGCCCAGGCGGTCAGTGAGCTCGGAGAGATCGCGTTTGAAGTCGGTGAGATCCAGCACCGGCGTTCGGGGGTTCGGTGTGGTCGACCGTACCAGTGCGGCGCAGGGGTGGTTCTTAGGATCCATACCAATCGGCACGGCAACGCAATGGCGGTGGGCACGGCGAACAAGGTTGAGATCTACACCTGGCGGGCCTGCCCGTTCTGCGTCCGCGCCAAGGCGCTGCTGGATCGCAAGGGGGTGGCCTACACCGAGTTCGCGATCGATGGCGATCACGCCGCCCGCGAGGCCATGGCCCAGCGCGCCGGCGGCCGTCGCAGCGTGCCCCAGACCTTCATCGACGGCACCCACGTGGGCGGCTGCGACGACCTGTTCGCCCTCGAGCGCTCCGGCCAGCTCGACGCCCTGCTCGCCTGACCGTGGCGGAGCCCCAACTGTTCGTACTGGATCCGATCCAGCGTCTGCGCCCCACCAAAGACTCCAGCGTCGCCCTGATGCAGGCGGCCCAGCGGGCCGCTCAGCAGGTCTGGGTGGCCACCCCGGCGGAACTTTCCGTCAAGGGGCTGGAGCCGGGGCATGAACCCCTGGTGCGCGCCCAGCTGATCACCCTGGCGGACATCCGGCCCACCAGCGGCGGCTGGGAGCTGCCCGAACCCTGGTACAGCCTCGGGGAGCCCGTCTGGTTGCCGCTCACCCACTTCCCCAGGGTGTGGATGCGCAAGGATCCGCCCGTGGATGAGGCCTACCTCTATGCCACCCACCTGCTGGAGCTGGCGGCGTTCAAGGGGGTCCGTGTGCTCAACCATCCCGCGGCTCTGCGCAGCTGGAACGAGAAACTTGGTGCCTTGCGCTACAGCCATTTGATGGCGCCCACCCTGGTGAGCGCCCAGGTGGAGCAGCTGGCGGCCTTCGCCGCCGAGCAGGGGAGGTGGTGCTCAAGCCCCTCGGGGGCCGCGCCGGCCAGGGGGTGGTGCGCACGGCGGCGGACGCCCCCGGGCTGCGGGCGCTGCTGGAGCTGGTGACCCAGCAACAGGCGATGCCCGTGATGGCCCAGGCCTTTCTGGCCGCCGTCACCGCGGGCGACAAGCGCATCCTGCTGGTGGACGGCGAACCCCTCGGCGCGATCAACCGCCGGCCCGCTGACGGGGAGTTCCGCAGCAACCTGGCGGTGGGGGGCGCCGCCGAGGCCACGGAACTGAGCGAGCGGGAACGTCAGATCTGCGCCGAGCTGGCGCCGGCCCTGCGCAGCGAGGGCCTTTTCTTCGTGGGCATCGACGTGATCGGCGATCGCCTCAGTGAGATCAACGTCACCAGCCCCACGGGGGTGCGGGAGGTGGAGCGGCTCGGGGGTGTGCCCCTGGCCGATCTCACCATGGAGCGGCTGCTGGCGGGCTGAGGGGCAAGGTCTTGGGCAGATGGCTGTCAGGCAGGCAGAGCTGCTGCTGCAGCACTCCCAGCTTCAGGGCCACCTCCTGCAGTTCCCGTTCCGTCTCCGAGCCCCGCACCAGGCCGGCGCCGGCGGTGAGTTCCAGGCGCCGGCCCCGCAGGGTGCCGCTCCGGATCGCCACCCGCAGTTCGGCGTCCCCTTCGCTGTCAATCCAGCCGATCGGGGCGGCGTAGTGCCCGCGCTCGAACGGTTCCAGGCTGCGCAGCCAGGCCATGGCCTCCCGCCGGGGCAGGCCCGCCACCGCCGGGGTGGGGTGCAGGGCGGCGGCGAGGGCCAGGGGCTGCTGGCCGTCGAGATCGGCGGTGATCGGGGTGTGCAGATGCAGCAGCTGGCCGTGGCGGGCCAGGCGTGGGTGGCGGGGCCGCCGGGGCCGCAAGCCGTTCTCCGTCAGCACCTGGGTGATCGCCTCCACCACCAGCTCGTGCTCATGGAGGTCCTTGATCGAGCCGATGAGCTGACCTGAGGGGGCTCCGATCGGTGCCGTGCCCGCCAACGCATCGCTGCGCAGCTGGCCCTGGCGCACCGCCAGCAGCCGCTCGGGGGAGGCGCCGATCAGGGCCTCGCCAGGCCGCAGCTGCCACAGGAAGCGGCAACTGCCGGGCTGACGCCGGCGCAGGTGAGACAGCAGCCGCAGGGGATCGAGGGGTTGGTCCAGCTCCAGGTCCTGGCGCACCGCCAGCACCAGCTTGCGCAGCTCACCGTCCTCCACGAGCCCGAGGGCCTGTTTCACGGCGCCCCGGTAGCCCGCTTGCCAGCTGGAGCGGTGGATCACACCGGGGCCGAGGGCCGCTTCGCCGTGGGCCTCGGGATCGCTCGGCAGGGTGGAGAGCCGCTGGGCCTCCTCCCAGAGCTCCTCGGCCACGGAGCGGGCGGTGACCTCGCCGCCGAGGCTGCGCTGGAGCCGCAGCCAGCAGTGCCGCCCCTGGCGGCTCAGTTGCCAGCGGGGCAGCACCGCCTGCACCCCCGGCACGCCCGTTCCCTCCTGCAGGGGGCTGTCAAAGAAGGAGAAGGCCAGCAGCACCCGCGGCCTGGCCAGGGGAGGGCAGCCCTGGGGCAGGGCCGCCAGGCGGCTGAGGCTGAGGGCGCTGAAACGCTGGGCGAGCTCGAAGCGCCGGGGCCCACTCAGTTCCAGGTGGTTGGTTTTACCGCTGGCGGCCAGGCACAGCCCCGGGGCCCCATCCCAGAGGAAGCGGAACCCCTGCCCGTCGCCCAGGTGGGGCAGCAGGGCCAGCGGATCGTGACGGTGGTTGTCCCTGGGCTCGGCCAGGGGCAGCGCCAGGCTGAGAACGCCCTCGTCTTCCAGCTGCCGCGCCCGTGGGCCGCCGCCGCCAGCAGTTCAAGGAAGGAGGGGCTGGCCTGCACCGGTTACGGGATGGGGGAAGGGCCGTGGAAGCTGCTCAAATGTATGGGCCTTCCCGCGCCGTCCGCCGCCGGCCGCCATGTCCGAGCCCCAGGTCGTCGCAAGCCGTTACGCCTCCGGGGAGCCGGCTGGGGGCTCGCCGGCGCCCGATCGCCGGCGCCTCTGGAAGGCGGCGATCAAGTGGCCGATGTACTCGGTGGCGGTGATGCCGGTGCTGCTGGCGGCCGGTTGGTGGCTCGGTCAGGGTCAGGCGTTGCGGCTGGATCAACTGCTGGGATTCCTGCTGGGGGCGGTGCTGCTGCTGGCCTGGGAAAACCTGGCCAACGATGTGTTCGATGCCGACACCGGCGTGGACCGCCACGGCAAACCGCATTCGGTGGTGAACCTCACCGGCCGCCGCGACCGGGTGGCCTGGATCGCCAACGGCGCCCTGGTGGCGGGCCTGGCCTTGATCGCCCTGGTGGCCCTGCGCAGCAACCCCGCCGTGCTGGTGCTGGTGCTGGCCTGCTGCGGCATCGGCTACGCCTACCAGGGGCCACCCCTGCGCCTGGGCTACCGGGGGCTGGGGGAGCCCCTCTGCTGGCTCGCCTTCGGGCCCCTGGCCACGGCTGCCGCCCTGCTGGCCCTGGCGCCGGCAGGGGCCCTGGTGGGGGTGCCCTGGGGGGCGGCAATCGAGCTCGGCAGCGGCCCGGCCCTGGCCACCACCCTGGTGTTGTTCTGCTCCCATTTCCACCAGGTGCAGGAGGACGCGGCCCACGGCAAGCGCTCGCCGGTGGTGCGTCTGGGCACCGGCCGCGCCGCGGCGCTGGTGCCCTGGTTCGTGGCCGGCACCCTGGCCTTTCAGTGGGCGCCGGTGCTGGTGGGCCAGTGGCCGCTCACGGCCCTGCTGGGGGCGCGGGTCTGCCGGCGGGCACGGCCTTGATCGGCCTGCTGCGGGAGCACCACCGGGTGCCGGAGAAGATCCATGCCAGCAAGTTCCTGGCCCTGCGCTTCCAGGCCCTCAACGGCCTGGGGCTGGCCCTGGGCCTGGCGATCGGGCCCGCCCTGGCCGCCCTGCGGTGAGCCGCCTGGTCCTGGCCTGGCGCCCGTTCGTCTTCGAGCTGCCCCGGGCGATGGTTACGGCCCATGGGGCGCTGGAGCGCAAGCGGGGCTGGCTGCTGCGGATGGAGGGCGCCGGTGTCGCATTGGGTTGGGGGAGGCGGCGCCGCTGAACGCCGAGGGGGCGGTGCCTGCTGGGGGAGCCCGGCTGGACCCGACCTGGCGGCGGCGATCCGGGGGCTGGGGGAGACGATCGAGCGCTCCGACCTGGAGCTCGCCCTGCCAGGACTGCCGTTGGCCCTGGCCTTCGCCTTGGGCTCAGCCCTGGCGGAACTCGATGGCTGGCCCGCCGTTGATGGCGGCGCAGGCGGCTGGCTGGCCGCGCCCGCCTCGGCCGTGCTGCTGCCGGCCGGTGCGGCGATGCTGGACTCACTGGAGCAGGTCCTTGCGCTGAAATCGCCTTCGCCCCTCACCGTCAAATGGAAGGTGGCCGCAGGGGCCGACGGCCGGGAGCGGCAGTGGCTGGAGCGTCTGCTGCAGCGCCTGCCCGCCACGGCCCGGCTGCGGCTTGATGCCAACGGCGGTTGGGACCGCCCGACGGCCTTCGCCTGGGCCCAGCGGCTGGCGGGGGAAGCGCGGCTGGAATGGCTGGAGCAGCCCCTGGCCCCCAGCGACCAGGACGGCCTGCTGGAACTGGCGGCCGCGGTGCCGGTGGCCCTTGATGAATCCCTGCGGACTTTCCCCGAGCTCCGCACGACCTGGAACGGTTGGCAGGTGCGCCGCCCCGCTTTTGAAGGCGATCCGCGCCCCCTCTGGCTGGAGCTGCGCCAGGGGGCATCCCGTCGGATGATCAGCACGGCCTTGGAAACCGGCCTCGGCCAGCGCTTGGTGGCCCACCTGGCGGCCCTGCAGGCCCTGGGCCCCACGCCCACGGCCCCTGGGCTGGCTCCAGGCTGGTGCCCAGGCGGGCCGTTGTTCGAGAGCGATCCGGAGCGGGTGTGGGAGGCGGCGATGTGATCAGCCGCCTGGGCACCGGCGCCGATGCAGCGGCCACGGCCGCAGCACTGGAATCGCTCTGGGCCGAAGGGGCCCTGGTGGGTCTGGCCTCGCCGCAGGACCAGGGCGAGCTGGCGGCGGCCCTGCCCGAGCGCCTGGAGACCCCCTCCCCCTGGGGGCCGGGCGTGGTGATCGCCAGCGGCGGCAGCAGCGGCCGAAGGCGCTGGTGTGTGCAGCCCCTGGCTGGGCTGGAGCGGGCGGCGGTGGCGTCGGGCCTGTGGCTGCAGCTCCAGGGGATCGATCCGGCAGCGACCACCCTGTTCAACCCCCTGCCCCTGCACCACATCAGCGGCCTGATGCCCCTGGTGCGCGCCCGCCGCTGGGGAGCGACGTTGCGCTGGCTGGAGCCCGCCTGGATGCGCGAGCCAGCAGCGCTCGTTGAATGGGCACCTTCCTCCGACGCTGGGCCAGCGCTGCTGTCGCTGGTGCCCACCCAGCTGCAGCGGCTGCTGGCCGATCCCGCCGGGATCAACTGGCTGCAGGGGTTCGCTCTGATCTGGATCGGCGGGGCGGCCCTGGCGCCGGAACTGGCGGCCGCGGCGCGGCGGGCAGGGGTGCGCCTGGCCCCTTGCTACGGCAGCACGGAGACCGGGGCGATGGTCACCGCCCTTTCGCCCGAGCGTTTCCTGGCAGGCGAATGGGGCTGCGGTCATCCCCTGGCCCATGCCCAGCTGCGCCTCGAGCCGGCGAGCGGTGCCCTGCAGGTGAAGGCCACCAGCCTCAGCCCCGGGGCCTTTGAGGCCGGGAGCTTTCAGCCCTTGGAGGCGCCGGGGGGCTGGTGGAGCAGCGGCGACGGGGCCCGACTGAGCGCAGCGGGGCTGGAGCTGCTGGGCCGGTTGGATGGGGCGCTCAGCAGTGGCGGTGAGACGGTGTTCCCCGAGGAGGTGGAGCGGCGGCTGCGGGACCTGGCCGCCGAGGCGGGCCTTCCTCTGCAGGCGGTCCTGGTGCTGGGGCAGCGCGACCCGCTCTGGGGTCAGCGGCTGGTGGCGTTGGTGCGGGCCCAGGGCGGCGCCGATGGATCCGCGCTGGTGGCGGCGTTGGAGACGGCCGCGGCGGCCCTGTCCCCCGCCCAGCGGCCCCGCCAGTGGTTCCCCTGCCCGCAGCTGGCCCCGAATGCCATCGGGAAATGGGAGCGGGGGCGCTGGCTGCGGTGGCTCCAGGAGGCCACGCCGACGTCCTGATCCGCCGACGTCACTCAGTGACGGCCGCATGACAGGGCCGAATGGTTCGGCTAGAAGCGGGGGTCTGCCGTACCCCGATGACCGATAGCGATCTCACCGAGGTCAGCAACAAGAAGCTCGCCGCCGGACTGCTGGGCATCTTTCTGGGGGCCTTCGGCGTTCACAAATTCGTGCTGGGTTACACCACCCCCGGCGTGATCATGGCGGTGGGTTCGGTGGTCGGAGGTGTGGTCACCTGCGGTTTCGCCAGCTTTGTCTTCGGTGTCATCGGCCTGATCGAGGGGATCATCTACCTCACCAAAACACCCGAGGAGTTCAAGGCCCTCTACATCGACGGCAAGAAAGAGTGGTTCTGAGCCGCGCCACCACCAGCGTGGCGGGCCCGTCGGCCCGTCCCTCCGATCGCCGGGCCGAGCGCCCTGCCTTGCGGCTGATCCTGGCTGTGGCGGCCCTGGTGAGCTTCAGCCTGGCCGGGGTCACGATCTCCGATGGCCTTCATCCCCTGGCCCTGCTGGCCAGCCTGCTACCCCTGCAGCTGGCGACGCTGCTCTGGGTGCTGCGCCGCTGAGCGAGCGCCCCTGGGGGGCTGAGCTTCAGGGCTTGGGGCTGGAGGAATCGTTGCCCAGATTGCTGCCCAGGTCGCTCTCGAGGAACACGCGTACCACATCGCTGAGGGCGCTGACGCGGCTGATGGCCGCCTTCAGGGCGGGCAGGTTAACGGCCAGATCGGTGGTGGGGTAGGCCTGCAGGAAGCCGATCGGGGAGAGTTTCCCGTCACCGGCGTTGATCCCCAGCACCGTCGCGGCCCGCAGGGCCGGCACCCCGGACTTGGGGGCCTGCAGGGGATAGAGGATGCGGGCCACCCGGGCCAGGGCCACACCACCGATGCGTGTGCCCAGCAGCCGGCTCGTGGTCACCAGAGGCAGGCTCACACTGCGGTTGAGCAGATCGGCCACGGTCTGGGGTTTCTGCCGGCCCAGCCGGATCATGTCCGCGAGCAGGCCCCGGGCCTCGCCTGTTTGGGCCAGGTGCTCCAGATCGGCCACGGGGATTGAGCGCCGGAAGGCGCCGCTCACGAACACCACCTGCTCGGCAGCGGGGGCGGGCAGGGGCAACAGGCTCAGGGAGGCGCCCAGCAGGGCGAGGCTGAGCGCGGCGGTGCGGCGCATGGACGATGGAACCTGGGGGCATCCATGCCTAGCGCTGTTTCGTCCCTAACGGACCATTTCCGCTCAATCCAGTCAAACTCCGCCCATGGGCGATCCTGCGGCCGCCCCCTGAGCCTGCGCATCCGCCCCGGAGGGTGGGGGTCTCGAGCGGGCTGTGGGGCCCTAGGAATCGGCCGGCCGAGGCGCCTCAGCGCCCTCAGCAGCAGGTTGTGCGGCGCTCGACTCCTTCAGCCAGCGGGCGATCGGCTCCGGAAACGCGCAGCGTTGACGGGTCGCCGCCTCGATCGCCCGGTGGCGGGTGAGGGCGCTGGCCGCCTCGAAACCGCCGGCCTCGAAGCGATAGCGCACCTCGAAGAGGCCTCCCTCCAGGACCACCGGGGCCAGGGTGATCGTCAGGGCATCGCCGGCGAGCAGGGGCCTGTGGAAATCGGCACGGGCGTGCACGATCGGCAGCACCACGGCCGGGTTGGCCCGCCCGCCAGGCAACTCCTTGCGCCAGGTCGGCCCCGGGAAGATTTCGGCGGAGCTCAGTCCGAAGGCCTCCAGGCTCTGCTCATAGGCCTCGTGGCACCAGCGCAGCAGCTGGTGAAAGTGCATCACCCCGGCGGCATCGGTGTCACCGAAACGAACCGTGCGGCTCTGGTGCAGCCAGTGGCCGGGGATGGGGGGATCCTTGAAAAAGTTGTCGAACAACCTTTAGCGATCCACCGAGCCCATGATCACGTCGATCGAACCGAGGATCGCCATGATGTCCGCCACCTTGGCCCCGGTGAGGATGTGGGGCAGGATCTGGAGATTGTTGAAATCAGCGGCGCGGATCTTCCAGCGCCACGGAGTCACATCATCGTTGCCCATGATGAACACGCCCAGTTCGCCCTTGCCTGACTCGAGCCGGGCGTAGAGCTCACCGCCGGGGATCTTGAAGGTGGGGGCCACTTTCTTGGCGATGTACTGCATATCGAAGCTGAAGGCTTCGCCCCCTTGCCTTCGGTGATTCGCCGCGCCTCCAGGCTCTCGGTGGGGCCGCCGGGAATGGCTGCGGCGGCCTGGCGCAGGATCTTGAGCGATTCGCGCATCTCCTGGATCCGCACCCGGTAGCGGGCGTAGCAGTCGCCCTCGGGGGCAGTGGCCACGTCCCAGTCGAAGTCGTCGTAGCACTCGTAGTGATCCACCTTGCGCAGGTCCCAGGGCACGCCTGAGGCGCGCAGCATCGGCCCCGAGAGGCTCCAGTTGATCGCCATCTCGCGGCTGATGACCCCGAGGCCCTCGATGCGGCGCTTGAAGATCGGATTGTTGGTGATCAGCTTTTCGTATTCGTCGATCTTGGGGCCGAACCAGTCGCAGAAATCGAGCAGCTTGTCGAGCCAGCCGTAGGGCAGATCCACCGCCACCCCGCCGATGCGGAAGTAGTTGTTGTTGATCAGCCGCTGGCCCGTGGCCGCCTCCCAGAGGTCGTAGATCATCTCCCGCTCGCGGAAGATGTAGAAGAACGGCGTCTGGGCGCCCACGTCCGCCAGGAAGGGGCCGAGCCAGAGCAGGTGGTTGGCGATGCGGTTGAGCTCCAGCATCAGCACCCGAATGTGGCTGGCCCGTTTGGGCACCGGGATGTCGGCCAGCTTTTCGGGCGCGTTGACGGTGATCGCCTCGTTGAACATCCCCGCCGCGTAGTCCCAGCGGCTCACATAGGGCACGAACATCACGTTCGTGCGGTTCTCGGCGATCTTCTCCATGCCGCGGTGCAGGTAACCGATCACCGGCTCGCAGTCCACCACGTCTTCGCCATCGAGGGTCACCACCAGCCGCAGCACCCCGTGCATGGAGGGGTGATGGGGGCCGAAGTTGATCACCATCGGCTCCGTGCGCGTTTCGAGCTGCGTCATGGCGCCTTAGGCGGAATCGAGTGGTCGGATCTTAGGAAGGGACCAGCGCTCCTTAGGTCCATTTCGTTGTCGTTTGGCTGAACGTCCCCCCACGGCTGCCGCTCCTGCTGCTTCTGAGCCCCCCGGCGCCGCGGCCTTCGAGCACATCCCCGTGCTGGCGGAGCCGCTGCTGGCGGCCTTCGCCGGCCTGGGCGCCGGCGGCCTGCTGCTCGACTGCACCGTGGGCGGCGGCGGCCACAGCGCCCTGCTGCTGGAGGCCCATCCGGGCCTGCGGCTGATCGGCCTCGACCAGGATCCCGCCGCCCTGGCGGCCGCCGCCGAACGCCTGGCCCCGTTCGGGAATCGCGTGAACCTGGTGGCCGGCAACTTCGCCGCCTTCACACCGCCGGCGCCGCTGCTGGGGGTGGTGGCGGACCTGGGAGTCAGCAGCCCCCAGCTGGATGGGGGCGCGGGGCTTCAGCTTTCGCGTCGATGGTCCCCTGGACATGCGCATGAATCCGGGGGCCGGCGAGACCGCCGCCGCGCTGATCGATCGCCTCTCGGAAGGCGAGCTGGCTGACCTGATCTACGCCTACGGGGAGGAGCGGCTCTCACGGCGCATCGCCCGCCGGATCGTGGAGCAGGGGCCCTGGGGCGGCACGGCTGCCACTGAGGCCGATCGGGGCACGGCGGCGCTGGCCTACCTGGTGGCGGGTTGCTATCCCCCCAAGGCCCGCCGCGGCCGGATCCACCCCGCCACGCGCACCTTCCAGGCCCTGCGCATCGCCGTCAACGACGAGCTGGGGGCCCTCGACACCCTGCTGAGGCGCGCCCCCGACTGGTTGGTGCCCGGCGGCCTGCTGGCGGTGATCAGCTTCCATTCGCTGGAAGATCGCCGCGTCAAGACCGCCTTTCTCAGTGATGAACGCTTGGAGCGGATCACGCGCAAGCCCCTGGTGGCGAGTGAGGCGGAGCAGGAGCTCAACCCCCGCAGCCGCTCCGCCAAGCTGCGGGTGGCCCGGCGCCCCCTCGAGGCGAGCCCATGAACCAGCAGGACGTGATCTGGTGGCTGGCGCTGTTGATCCAGCTGGTGGCGATCCCGGGCACCCTCTTTCCGGTGCTGCCGGGCCTGGCCCTGCTGCCCCTGGGGGCGGGCCTGTGGACCTGGTCGGTGGGCTGGGCCGTGGGTTGGCCGGCCCTGGCGCTGGCCAGCTTGATCCTGCTATTGGGTTGGGGCGCTGACGCCCTGGGGATGCTGCTGGGGGCGGCGCGGCTGCAGGCCACCCGCTGGGCTTACATCGGCGCCGGCCTGGGGCTGGTGGTGGGGCTGCTGGGGCTGCTGCCGGCCATGCCCATCGGAGGCCCGTTGGTGGGGGCCCTGGTGGGGCCGCTGCTGGGGGCCGCCCTGGGGGAACTGCTCAGTGCCTCGGGCGAGCTGGGGCCCTTCGGCCTGGAGCGTTTGAAGCGCTCGCTGCTGGTGGGCCTGGCGGTGGTGGCGGGGATGCTGGTGAGCCGCCTCGCCCAGGTGATCCTGGCGGTGCTGGGGGTGGTGGGTTTCGTGCTGATCAGCCGGATCATGGTCTGATCAGCTCGCCCCGCAGCTCCCGCACCGTGGCGGCCACCGCCTCGATGGCCTGATCGATCTCGGCGTCGGTGGTGCCACGCCCCAGCCCGAAGCGGATCGAGGCGGCCGCCTCGGCACGGCTGCGCCCCAGGGCGGCCAGCACGTGGGAGGGGCTGCCGGTGCTGCAGGCCGAACCGCCGCTCACCGCCAGCTGCCGCCGCAGGGCACCGTGCAGCTGGCTCCCCTCCACCCCGCCGATGGTCACGTTGAGGTTGTGGGCCAGACGCTGGCTCGGGTGGCCGTTGAGGCGCACGTCGCCGAGGGCTTCCAGGGCGCCCCAGAGCTGATCTCGCAGGGCCCCCAGGCGCTCGCTGCGCGCCTCCCGGTCGCTCTCTGCTAACTCCGCCGCTTTGGCCAGCCCCACGATCAAGGGCACTGCCAGGGTGCCGGCCCGCAGGCCCCGCTCCTGGCCGCCGCCGTGCTGCTGGGGCGCCGGCCGCACCCCGCCGACCAGCACCAGGGCGCCGATGCCCTTGGGGCCGTAGAGCTTGTGGCCGCTGAGGCTCAAAAGGTCGATGCCCAGCTCCCTGGGCTTGAGGCTCAGGTGGCCGATGGCCTGGGCCGCGTCGCAGTGGAAGCTGATGCCCCTGGACTGGCAGAGGGCCCCGATCGCCGCCAGGGGCTGGAGCACGCCGATCTCGTTGTTGGCGGCCATCACGCTCACCAGCACGGTGTCGGGGCGCAGGGCCGCCCCCAGCTGGTTCAGGTCCAGCAGGCCGTCGGGGTTCACCGGCAGCACCGTGAGCTCGAAGCCCTGGGATTCCAGATGCCGCAGCGTGTCGAGCACGGCCCGGTGCTCCGTGGCCACGGTCACCAGGTGGCGGCCCTGCCTCGATCGGGCTTCGGCGATCCCTTTGAGGGCCAGGTTGTTGGCCTCGGTGGCGCCACTGGTGAACACCAGCTCTTCAGGCTCCACGCCCAGGCCAGCGGCCAGCGAGCGGCGCGCCTGCTCCACGGCGGCGCTGGCCGTCAGCCCCGGGCGGTGCAGGCGGCTGGCGGGGTTGGCGAACTGCTCGCTCCAGTAGGGCGCCATCGCGGCCACCACCTCGGGATCGCAGGGCGTGGTGGCCTGGTGGTCGAGGTAAGGGATGGGGGCGGCCAGGGGAGCCTTGCGGCGAACGACCCCTCCATGCTGACAAGATCGAAGTGATGGTTGGTGGGAGCGATGGGCACGAGCAGCCAGGCCAAGCAGCCTTCGTTCTCCAGGAGGACGCTCGCCCTGCGGCTTGCCCGGCGGCTGGGCCAGCGGCCACTGGCGCTGCTGGCCCTCGCGCTGATCCCGCTCGGAGGCCTGGTGCCGGCCGGCGCTCAGAACGTGATTGGCAGCCCTGAGGAATCACGGCCCAAGGGGATGGTGATCATCCAGGACAAGCCCACCCTCGAGGGGCGCCGGGTGGTGGGGGTCTACGGCGTCACCGTCGATGAGAAAGACCCCAGCCTGCGGCGCATCAAGGTCTGGTACGAGCTGCCCAACAGAGTCAGCGTCCGCAGCGAGACGATCCGCTGCGCCCCCTCGGGCCCGATGCGGATCAGCCACGACGGCAACAATCTGGTGATGCGGGAGCTCAATCCCGGCGGGCTGATCACCCCTTTCAACCTCCAGGACCACCGCATCTGGTGGATCTCCTGCTTCCCGGAGCAGGCGGGCGCTGACCCCGCCACCCTGCGGCCCCTGGCCCTCAGGCTCGGCTACAACGGCAACCTCCAGGAGAAGGAGACCCTGTTGCCCAGTCCATCCGCTCGATAGATTTCAATCTCCCATCCCCCGGGCATGCAGCACCCCCAACCCCCGCTCGAGCCTGAGCAGGAGCCCGCTCAGGTGCCCGTGGCGGCCCCCGCCCCCGCCCGATTGCTGCTGGTGGACGACGAACCCGGCCTGCGCACGGCGGTGCAGGCCTACCTGCAGGACGAGGGCTTCGAGGTCACCACCGCGGTCGACGGCGAGGAAGGCTGGGCACTGGCCCAGGAGCAGCTGCCGGATCTGGTGCTCAGCGACGTGATGATGCCGCGCCTCGATGGCTACGGGCTGCTCAAGAAGCTGCGCGCCGATGAGCGCCTCGGGGGCACACCGGTGATCTTCCTCACCGCCAAGGGCATGACCGCCGATCGCATCGAGGGCTTTCAGGCGGGCGTCGACGACTACATCCCCAAGCCCTTCGATCCCGATGAGCTGGTGGCGCGGGTGCGCAATGTGGTGCGCCGCCAGGAGCGGCTGCTGGCGGAGGCCGCCCGCTACGCCGACGCCGACATCGGCCAGATGGCCAAGCAGATCACCGAGATCCGCTCCCTGCTGCAGATGGGCGGCAGCAAGAAGGCCGCCGGCGCCCCGGTGCACCACGAGTTCACGCCCCGGGAGGCCAGCGTGCTGCAGCTGGTGGCCGAGGGGATGATGAACAAGGAGATCGCCCGCCGGCTCGAAACCTCGATCCGCAACGTCGAGAAGTACGTCAGCCGCCTGTTCATCAAGACCGGCACCGCCAGCCGCACCGAGCTGGTGCGCTACGCCCTCGAAAACGGCCTGGTGGATTAGGAGGCCCGTGGCCGAGGGCTGGCTGCCGGCGGCGTTCAATCGCGGCTGGACCTACCGCGATCGCATCGGGGCGGAGCCGGCGGGAGCGACGGTGCTGAGCTTCTATGCGGCCCGTTACCGCCATTCCGATCGGGCGGTGTGGACGCAGCGCCTGGCGGCCGGGGAGCTCCACAGGAACGGCAGCAGGCTCCGGGCCGATGCTGCCCTCTTGGCCGGAGACCAGTTGCAATGGCATCGGCCCCCTGGGAGGAGGCCGCCGTGCCGGGGTCGTGGCAGCTCCTGTTTGATGACGGCGATCTGCTGGTGATCGACAAGCCCAGCGGCCTGCCGGTGCTGCCCGCCGGGGGCTTCCTGGAGCACACCCTGCTGCGGCTGCTGGAGCGCCGCCACTCCGAAGAGGCTGGCGGTGACGCCGCCGATATGCCCCGGCCCGTGCACCGGCTGGGGCGCTTCACCTCGGGGCTGCTGGTCTGCGCCCGCCGCCCGACCACCCGGGCCTGGTTGAGCGACCAGCTGCGGGAGAGCACGGCGGGCGCAGCGCGGCAGGTTGGCGAAGCGCCCTGCTGCCGCAAGCTCTACCGGGCGTTGACCGAGCCCCTTCCCCTGCCCTTGAAGCTGGGTGAATCGATCACGCTCTCCACCCCCATCGGCCGCCGGCCCCATCCACTGCTGAATCAGGTGTGGTGTGCCGCAGCCGACGGGGAACCCGGCGCCCTGGCGGCCCGCAGCACGCTGAAGTTGCTGGAGCGCCGCCCGGGTGCCGACCTGGTGGAGGTGGCGATCGCCAGCGGCAGGCCTCACCAGATCCGCATCCATGCCGCCGCCCTCGGCGCGCCCCTGCTGGGGGATCCGCTGTATCTGCCGGGCGGCCTGGCCCGCGCCGAGGTGCTTCCGGGGGAAGGGGGCTACCGGCTCCATGCCCATCGGCTGGTGCTGCTGCGCCCGGACGGGGAGCTGCTGGAGCTGGAGGCACCGCTGCCGGAGGGGCTTGGGCTCTTGGGTTCGGGCGCTTGATCGGAGCCACGCGGTCGACAAGGTCCCTTCCGTCGACAGGTCTTGGCCACTTGAGGATGAATCGCTGTTGAGGCCCGCGCTGATCGAACTCCTGATCAGCTCAGCGCAGCGGAGCCTCCGCCCGCAGCCCTGAAAAGCGCTGAAAATCCCGGTCGCAGCTCGCCAGCCGGGCCCCCTGCTCCAGGGCGATGGCGGCCAGATGGGCATCGGAGCTGAGGTTGGCGGCGGTGCCGCTGGCGCTCAGAAGCTGGCGCAGCAAGGGCCAGTGGTGCGGGCCCGGTTGCACCAGGCGGCTCACCGGCCGCTCCAGCCAGCCGTCGATCAGCGCCAGGGCTTCGTCCACCTCCAGCGGCCGATCGAACACCCGCTGGCTGGTGCTGATGCGCAGGAAGGCGAGCAGCACCAGCCAGGTCCAGCCCACCGCTTCGTCTCCGGAGAGGGTCGCTTCCAACCAGTGCCGCGCCGGTCCATGTTGGGGCGCGTCCTGGTTCACGGCGTAGAGCAGCACGTTGGCGTCGGGGATGATCACGGCGCAGCGCTGGCCCGGTCCATGGCTTTGGGCTGAGCCGCCTTCAACGCCGTTGGGCCAGCTTGGCGGCGATGGCGTCCTCCTCCAGTCGATCAGCCAGGGCCAGGGCCCGCTCCAGCGGCTGGCGGGGTGCACCCATGGCCACGGGGGTCAGTTGGTAGGGGCCGCCCGAAGGGCCGGCCGGGGTGGCCGGAGCGCTCAGCCCCGCCCGCAGGGTTGCTTCCACCACGGTCCGAAACGGCTTCCCCTGCTCCAGGGCCCGTTGCTTGAGCGCCGTGAGCAACTGGTCGTCAACGGTGAGGGTGGTGCGCATCTTGATGCCTCCTGCAACATCATCATGGCATCAACAGGGGACGATTCCGGTTGTCGCTAGCCCCGCTGGAACTCCACCAGCCGCGAGAAGTAAAACGGCGCCTGATTGAGGCTGCGGCGCATGGGCACAAAGCCGCTGCGTTCGGCCGCCGCCACGATGCCCGTTTCCTTGAGGGTGTAGGCGCGGGTGGTCTTGCTGGGGCCGGGGAACAGCTCGCCGATGCGCTTGAGCGCAGCCAGCAGCGGTGTGTAGGGGGCGAAGCTCACGATCAGCCGCCGCTCCGCCAGCCCCGCCAGGTGCTCCACCATCTGCTCGGCGGCTTCCTGGGGGTAGTGGATGAACACATCGAGGCAGATCACCGTGTCGTAGAGGCCGCTCAGGCTCTCGAGATCGGAGCTGCTGAAGCTCAGCCGCTGGGGATCGAGGCCCAGCCCATCGGCCCGGCGTTGGGCCTCGGCCACCATCGCCTCCGACAGATCACTGGCGGCGATGCGGCCGGCCCCGAGCGCCGCCAGGGGCAGGCTGAGGCTGCCCACCCCGCAGCCGGCGTCGCAGAAGCTGCGCTGAGCCAGATCCCCTTCCTCCTGCAGCCACCCCAGCACCTGATCCACCGTCTTCTGGTGGCCGAGGCGGATGTTGCGCTGCACCTTGTTGACCTCGCTCGAATCGCTGTAGATGCGGTTCCAGCGCTCGAAGCCGGTGCTGTTGAAGTAGGCATGCACCTCCGCTTTTTCGGCCGCCTTCGGGCAGGGATCCAGCAGCTGATCGGCGGGCATGGGGACGGGGCCGTGGGCGGCCTGGGGGAATGGGCGCGGATCCTAGGCAGCGCGCCGCCAGCTCAAGGTGCCTGCAGCGCCCGTGTGCCAGCGCAGGCACTCCTCGATCGGCATCCCCAGCAGCAGTTCCTCCAGCGGCCGTTCGTCCCCCAGCACTCGCCTTGGGGTCACGGTGGCCGCCCGGATCGCCCCGGCGGCGTCCCCGCCCCAGCCCGCCAGGCGCTTCACCCCCTCCAGAAGCGGCAGGGTCACCCCCGCCAGGGTGCCGTCCTCCAGCCGGCAGCTGCCGTCTTCCACCAGCAGCACGCGTTCATCCCAGCGGTGGCGGCCCTCCTCCAGTCCGTAGGGGCCCAGGGCATCGCTGACGATCACCAGCTGCTCGGGCGCCAGACGCTGCAGCAGCAGGGCCATCGAGGGGGCCACGTGCACCCCGTCGGCGATCAGCCCCAGGGCCACATCGCCCCGCAGCACCGCCGCCGCCAGGGGCCCCGGGGCGCGGTGGCCCAGGCCGGCCATGGCATTGAAGCTGTGGGTCACCATCGCCACCCCCGCCGCGAAGGCGTCACCCGCCTGGGTTTCATCCGCTTCGCTGTGCCCCAGGCTGACCACGATCCCGTCGGCGCGCAGGGCCTCGATCAGCTCAGCGGCTCCCGCCAGCTCTGGCGCCAGGGTGACCAGGTCGATCGTGGCTTCAAAACCGCCGATGCGCTCCCGCAGGGCCGCCAGGCTGGGCGCCACCAGGTGCTGGCTGGGGTGGGCGCCCCGGCGCCCGGGGGCCAGAAACGGGCCCTCCAGGTGGCCCCCCAGCAGCTGGCAGCGCCCGCGGCCGTGCAGGGAGCGGGCCTGCTCCAGCACCGCCAGGGCCTGGCGCAGGGGGCCCACGTCGCAGGTCACCAGGGTGGGGCAGATCGCCTCCACGCCGTCGCTCCAGAGCCGCTCCAGCAGCTCCAGCAGCCGGGGCAGGTCGCTCTCCTGAAGTTCCGGGAAGGCCAGCCCCAGCCCGCCGTTGATCTGCAGGTCCACCCCGCCCGGGCTGAGCCAGTCGCCCCGCCAGTCGTCGCCGGCGGCGCGGCTGCCCGGGGCCAGGGGCCGCAGGGCAGTGATCTGGCCCTCCTCACCCAGGCCCACACGCCAGAGGCGCTCATCGCCGGGGAGACGGACGTTGCTGAGCCAGCGCATGGGGAGATGGGAGATGGGCAGGTGGCGGTGGGCCGCGCCGGAGCGGAGAATGCCATTCTCCGTTCCTCGCCCCCGTGGTCGCCGCCCCCACCCCATTCCCCACCCCGTTGGTGGCCGTCGTGATGGGCAGCGATTCCGATCTGCCCACCCTGGAGCCGGCGGTGCGGATCCTGGAGCGTTTCGGCATCGCCCATGAGCTACGCGTGCTCTCGGCCCACCGCACCCCCGAGGAAATGGTCGCGTTTGCCCGCGCCGCCGCCGGCCGGGGCCTCAAGGTGGTGATCGCCGGCGCCGGGGGCGCCGCCCACCTGCCGGGGATGGTGGCCGCCCTCACCCCCTTGCCGGTGATCGGGGTGCCCGTGCAGAGCAAAGCTCTGTCCGGGGTGGATTCACTGCATTCGATCGTGCAGATGCCCGCAGGCATCCCGGTGGCCACCGTGGCCATCGGCAATGGCACCAACGCCGGCCTGCTGGCCGTCCAGATCCTGGCCACGGCCGATCCCGCGTTGCTGGCGGCCGTCGAGGCCTACCGGCAGGAGTTGCATGACCAGGTGGTTGCGAAGGATGGGCGGCTCCAGGCCCTCGGCAGCGCCGAGTACCTGCGCCAGATGGCCCCCTGAGCCATGGGCCCCATTGTTTCTCTGGTGGTGCCCCGTTGGCTGCGGCTGGCCCTGGCCCTGCCCCTGCTGGTGCTCAACCTCTTCGTGCTGCGCCAGCTGCTGGTGCCCCTGGCTCCCTTCCCCGCCCTGTTCCTGGGGGCGGCGTTGATCGCCTTTTTGCTCGATCTGCCCAGCCGCTGGCTCACGGGCCGCGGCCTGCCCCGGCCCCTGGCCCTGCTGTTGGTGGTGGGCCTAACCTTTGGCTTGGGGGTGCTGGCGGCCCTCTGGCTGGTGCCGCGGCTGGTGCAGCAGCTGGGGGATCTGGTCACGGCCCTGCCCGGTTGGCTGGCCCAGACGGAAAATCTGCTCAATGAGCTGCAGGCGAGCTTGACGGCCCGGGGCTTGCCGGCGGATTTCGGTGATCTCAGCAGCGAGCTTCTGACCCGCTCCACCCAGCTGGCCAGCCGATTCAGCCAGCAGTTGCTGGCCCTGCTTGGGGCCACCCTCAATCTCACGATCAACACCTTGATCGTCTTGGTGCTGGCGGTGTTCCTGCTGGTGGGGGCGGATTCCATCAGTCGCGGCCTGGCCCGCTGGCTGCCGGACAGCTGGCGGGAGCTGGTGCTCGGCACCGTGATGCGCACGTTCCGTGGCTACTTCGCCGGCCAGGTGGTGCTCGCCCTGATCCTCAGCGGCGCCCAGATCATCGTCTTCACCCTGCTGGGGATCCCCTACGGGGTGCTGTTCGCCGTGGCGATCGGCTTCACCACCCTGGTGCCTTACGCCAGCGCGCTCACAATCACCTTGGTCAGTCTCCTGCTGGCCCTTGAAGATCCCCGCACGGGCCTGGAGGTGCTGGCCGCCGCCATTTCCGTGGGCCAGGTGGTGGACCAGGTGATCCAGCCCCGCCTGATGGGCCAGATCGTGGGGCTTCAACCCGCCTGGCTGTTGGTCAGCCTGCCGATCGGCGCCCGGGTGGGCAGCCTGCTGGGGCTTGGGGAGTTGCTGGGGCTGCTGCTGGCGGTGCCCGTGGCCAGTTGCCTGAAGACCTTCCTCGACGCCTGGGCCCAGGGCCTGGGGCTGCCGGAGCCCGATTCGATCAAGGTGCCGCTGGAATGATCCCAGCGGCCGCCAGGTAATTCACCACCTCCTGCACGCAGGCCTCCAGGCTCTGGCCGCCGGTGTCGATGCGCAGCTCGGGGGCCTCCGGCAGCTCGTAGGGGCTGGAGATCCCGGTGAACTCCTTGATCGCTCCGGCGCGGGCCTTGGCGTAGAGCCCCTTGGTGTCGCGGCCTTCGCAGACCTCAAGATCGGCGGCGCAGTGGATCTCGATGAAGTCGCCGGCATCCACCAGGGCACGGGCCCGCTCGCGGTCGGCCCGGAACGGCGAGACGAAGGCGGTGAGCACCACCACGCCGGCGTCGAGAAACAGCTTGGCGACCTCGCCGATGCGGCGGATGTTTTCCTCGCGGGCGGCGTCGGAGAAGCCCAGGTCGCTGCAGAGCCCGTGGCGCACGTTGTCGCCATCGAGCACGTAGCAGCTCAGCCCCTGCTCGAACAGGGCCGAATTCACCGCATTCGCCAGGGTGCTCTTGCCCGCGCCCGAAAGCCCGGTGAACCAGAGGATGGCGCTGCGGTGCCCGCGTTGGTGGGCCCGGGCGGCGCGGTCCACCGAGGAGTGGTGCCAGACGATGTTGGTGGCTTTGGTGCTCGTCATGGCGCAGCCGGGGGCAGAAGCGATCGAGCCATTGTCCCTGGCGTTGGGCCCAGTGGTGGGCCAGGACTACCCCCGCCTGCTTGGGCCGGAAGCCCTCCTGCTCCAGCAGTGCCAAGGCCGCGGCCAGCTGGTCGCCCTGGAGTTCAATTACCCCGTCTTTGAGCGTGCCGCCGCTGCCGGCGCGCGCCTTGAGGGCCTTGAGCAGGGCTTTGGCCTCCCCGTCGCCCAGGTCGAGGCCGGTGATCACGGTCACGGTCTTGCCCCCCTTGCCCGCCTTGGTGCGCTGCACGCGCACCCGTTGCTGGGCCCGGGGCAGGGGTCCGTTCCCCCTGCCCCGGCCGCTGCAGGCTCTCGGCCCGGCTGAATTCCTGCCAGCCTCCCTTGCCCATGGCGAACGTCCCCGTTAGTTGAGCCATCACAGCGCAGCAGGTCAGCCGATCCAGAGGCCATGGGCCAGCCGCAGGGCATAGAGCACCAGCTGCAGCGTTCCGAAGCCGAGCAGGAATCCCAGCCAGCGGGGATGCCGCTGGAGTTGGGCGCCGTAGAGCATCAGCAGGGGCGCCGTGGCGAAGACATGCCGCTCCAGGCTCATCGTGTTCTGTTTCATCAGGTAGAGGAGCAGGCTGGCGGCCGCGAAGCCCCAGAGCTCCAGAGGAAGCTCTCGGCGGCCCCGCAGAAGCAGCAGAACCGCACCCACCACCACCATCAGGTTGAGGGCGGACATGCCACCCACCAGCCAGGCCCCCACAAACGCCACCAGGGAGAGCGCGAAGCCGGTCTTGGGGCGCCCATGGCGCAGCAGGAAGGCGATCCCCCCAGTAGCACCGTGATCGTCATCAGGACCGGATGGAGGAGTTTCAGCGGGGCGGAGGGCCCTCCCTTCGTGGTTCCAAAGAACACCTTCGTCAGATCTTTTGCCCAGTAGGAGAGGCCGGAAATGTTGAGCCCCGGCTGGTTACCCCAGGCCTTCTGGGCATGGAGGAAGGCCAGGGGGTCACCGCGCAGGTGCAGGCCGATCCAGGCCACCGCCGCCAACCCCCCAGGCCCGCCAGGGCCACCGCCAGGCCGGCGCCCAGGCGGCGCTGGCGGGCATAGGCGAGCAGGATCGGTACCACGATGGCCACGCCGTTCGGACGCGAGGCCGCGCAGAGTGCGGCGATCGGCGCCAACCGCACCGAAGGGATCGGATCCCTTCCCAGCCAGGTGAGCGAGAGGGTACTGAAGAGCAGGAAGAACGATTCCGTGTAGGGCAGGGAGAAGAAGATGCTGAGCGGATTCAGGCAGGTGAGCAGCACCGTGGCGCGGGCGGCCTCGGCTCCCAGCCAGCGTTCACTGAGACGGTGCAGCAGTGCCAGGGCTACCAGGAAGGCCCCGTTCGACAGCAGCAGAGCCACCACCAGCGGCGGCAGCGGCAGCAGATCGCTCACCAGCCGGACCGCGGCCGGAAACGCTGGGAAAAAAGCCAGGTTGTTGTCTGCGTAACCCTCAAGGGCGATCCGCAGATAGTGGGCTCCGTCCCATGACGAGAGTCGTTCGGCGAGCTGGCCCGGTGCCGTGACCGTCACCGCGAGGGCGAGGGATCCGAAGAACAGCAGCCGGCTTCCCAGCCAACTGAACACCACCAGGGGCAAAAAGAAGGGTCTGGCGCCTGGATGTCCGGGACCGGGGGGATCAGGCGACACGGGCTCAAGAGCGTGTCGCCTGATCCTGGCAGTGCCGGCAGGAGTTCCGGTTCAACGTCGCAGCAGTTGGCCGGTGCTGTCCTCTCAGCCGCCCTTGCCCATGGCGAAGGTCCCCGCTACTTCTGCAATCACTGCGCAGCAACAGTCTGTGGATCTCCCACCCGTGCAAGTCGAGATGGTGCGGGTGGCGCTGCCGGGCCGCCAGGAGCCACCCGCCTGCCGTCAGCCACCCTCCCCCGACCAGGAGGTGCTGATCGGCTCGCTGGCCGGGGTGCCGCTCTGCCAGGCCAAGCGCATCAAGGTGCCGATGCCGGCGGGTTGGCCCGTGACCCCACCGCCGCCGCTGCCGTCAGCGAAATCCGCCGCCAACAAGCGCCCAGCCAAGGCCCCCGCAAGCAGCCATTGAACTTGGCGGCTCCTGTTGCCGAGCGTCAGCTGAACTCCTCACCCTGGCTGATGCGCCCTGCTGCGGCCGTCATCGGCTCAGGTCCGGGCTGCCGGGGCCAGGCTTTCCCAGGGAAAACGTGGGAGGTGGTACAGAGCCTCCCGCTGGGCCTTGCTCCAGGTCTCGATCATCTCGGAGAGTTCAGGTGCATCGGCCTCGAACCTGAGTTGGTGCGAAATCGCCCGACTTCCCGCTGGAATGACCACCAGCTCGAACGGTGGCCCCACGCTGAGATTGGAGCGCTGGGTGAGCACTTCTGAGATCAGGCAGAGCCGGGCGGCATCTTCGAGCGAAAGGTTGGTGTGGCCCACATTGTCGAGCGGGGGTTTGCCATATTTACTCTCTCCAATCTGAAGATAAGGCGTTTCGCGCGTCGCCATGATGGCGTTGCCCTCGGAGTAGATGAGAAACAGCCCATGGGACTCGCTGCCGATCTGCCCACCGAGGATAAAAGAAGCTCCGCCACTGGCTCCAGACCCGCGCAGGGCGGCTTCGTTCTCTTTCTGAACGGCCACATTCACGCGGCCGATATAGGCCGCCGCTTCGAAGAGATGGTCGCAATGACGCAAATCCTTGCCTGACCCTGCCTCCAGATCCGCGTCACGGTCCAGATCCCGGCGGATCCAGTTGATCACCGCCTGGGTGGTGGCCAGGCTTCCCGCCGCCAGCAGCACGAACAGCCGATCAGGACCTGGCTGGAACACATGCATCTTGCTGTAGCTGGAGATGTAGTCCACCCCCGCATTGGTGCGGGAATCGGAGACCAACACCAGCCCCTGCTCCAGCCAATAACCGATGCAATAGGTCATTGAGGCAAGTGAGCCTTGAACGATCGAGCGTAGTCAGGGAGCCTCACTTCCTAGTGTGATGGCCGCTGCTTCGACCTGCCCGTGACCACCACCCAGCCCACGTCGGCGGAACTGGCGCAGGAGGCCCGCCCCAACGCCCTGGGCCGCTTTGGGCGCTTCGGGGGCAGTACGTGCCCGAAACCCTCATCCCGGCCTTGCTGGACCTGGAGCGGGCGGCCGCCGAGGCCTGGGCGGACCCGGCCTTCACCGCCCGCCTCGATCACCTGCTGCGCACCTATGTGGGCCGGCCGACGCCGTTGTATGAGGCCGAGCGGCTGAGCGAGCACTACCGCCGCCCGGAAGGGGGCCCGCGCCTGTGGCTCAAACGCGAGGACCTCAACCACACCGGTGCCCACAAGATCAACAACGCCCTCGGTCAGGCCCTGTTGGCCCTGCGCATGGGCAAGCGGCGGATCATCGCCGAGACCGGCGCCGGCCAGCACGGGGTGGCCACGGCCACGGTCTGTGCCCGCTTCGGCCTGGAGTGCGTTGTCTTCATGGGCGCCGAGGACATGCGCCGCCAGGCCCTGAACGTGTTCCGCATGCGCCTGCTCGGAGCAACGGTGCAGCCGGTCACCGCCGGCACCGCCACCCTCAAAGATGCCACCAGCGAAGCGATCCGCGACTGGGTCACCAATGTGGAGACCACCCATTACATCCTCGGTTCGGTGGCCGGTCCCCACCCCTACCCGATGCTGGTGCGCGATTTCCACGCCGTGATCGGCGTGGAGGCCAAACGCCAGTGCACCGAGGCCTTCGGCCGCCTCCCGGATGTGCTGCTGGCCTGCGTGGGCGGCGGCTCCAACGCCATGGGCCTGTTCCACCCCTTCGTCGCTGACACCTCCGTGCGCCTGATCGGGGTGGAAGCCGCCGGCGAGGGGGTGGCCAGCGGCCGCCACGCCGCCACGATCACCGAGGGCCGCGTGGGGGTGCTGCACGGGGCGATGAGCCTGCTGCTTCAAGACAACGAGGGCCAGGTGCAGGAGGCCCACTCGATCAGCGCCGGCCTGGATTACCCAGGTGTGGGCCCGGAGCACAGCTACCTGCGGGAGATTGGCCGTGCGGAGTACGCCGCCGTCACCGATCAGCAGGCCCTTGAGGCCCTGCAGCGGGTCAGCCGGCTGGAAGGAATCATCCCGGCCCTGGAGACGGCCCACGCCTTTGCCTGGCTGGAGCAGCTCTGCCCCACCCTGGCGCCTGGCACCGAGGTGGTGATCAACCTCTCCGGCCGCGGTGATAAAGATGTGAACACCGTGGCCGACCGGCTCGATGATGAGCTGCGGCCTGCCAACTGAGGGATCGCTCTAGTTCAGCAATCGGCTGAGGCTGGTGGCCACCGTGCGTACGGCGGCCCGGGCGGTGGCATAGGCCATGCGCATCGGTCCGACGACGGCCACGTGGCCCCCGATCCCTTCGCCGGTGGCGTAGCTGGCCTGCACCACCGCGCAATGCTCCAGCGCCTTGTGGGGGTGCTCCGCCCCGATCCAGATGCCCCCAGGGCGCTGATGCCTTCAGGTTGAAGCAGCTGCTGGGGCTGCTCCTCCACCAGTTGCAGCAGAGGCCGGAGGCTGGCCGTGCGGCTGAATTCCGGTTGGCCCATCAACCCCCCAACCCCAGGGCCAGGGCACCCTCGCTCTCGCTGCCACGGGCCCGCCGGTGGCGCTCCAGGGCCTGACGAAGCAGCGTGCCGCTGCGCTCCAGCTGCGGGGGCAGGTTGTCCCAGTCGAGGCCGTCGCCCTGATGGTCCTGGCGGGCCTGGAGCTGGGTGGCGGCCCAGCGCTCCAGGGCCGGCACCTCGCTGGCGGTGCCCCTGGCAGGCGCAGGTTGAGGCTGGTGGCAGTGGTGGACCCTTCCACCAGCAGCACCAGCAGCCGCTCGCCGCTGGGCACAAGCCGCAGGGCCTGGAGGCTGGGCTGGCTCCGTTGGGGCCGGGTGATCAGGCTGAGCAGCCCGGTCATGTCCGCCAGCCGCCGGGCCAGGTGGAGCAGCAGGTCATCGAGCGCTGTCCACTGCAGGCTGAGGCTGGCCATCTCCCGCTCCAGCTGCAGGGCCGCGGCCCCTGGGGCGGGCAGCAGGCAGTCCACGTAGAGGCGGTAGCCCTGTTGGCTGGGCACCCGCCCCGCGGAGGTGTGGGGCTGGGTGAGCAGACCCTTCTGCTCGAGCGCCCCCATGGCCGAGCGCACCGTGGCCGCGCTGGCGGTCAGGCCGAAACGCCGCACCAGGGTGTGGCTGCCCACCGGTTCCATGGTGTCCACGTAATGGCGCACGGTGGCCTGCAGCACCTCCTGTTGGCGGCGGGGTAGAGGAGGCAGGCCGGAGCTCAGCAGGGGGTCATGGTGCACCGGCCTGGATCGTAGGGGGAACTGACCAGGCAGGCGCTGCCTAATGACTGGCTGCTGGATGCTGGGGAGCCCTGGGCGCTCAGTAACGGGGAACCGTTGGATCCACCTCCACGCTCCAGGCCTCGATGCCGCCCTGGAGGTTCCACACGTCGCTGAAGCCCTGGGTCTCGATCAGCCAGGAGGCGAACTGCCAGCTGCGCATGCCCGCATGGCAGAGCACCACCACGGGGCGGCTGCGATCCAGCAGGCTGTCGATCCGCTCCGTCCATTCCCTTGATGCGCTCAGGGCCAGGTGGATCACGGGATGGCCCAGGGCGGCCAGCTCCAGTTCGGAGGCTTCGCGCACATCCACCAGTTGCAGGTCCTCCCCGCCGTTCAGGCGGTTGTTGAGATCGCTGGCGGAGAGGCTGAAGGGTTGGGGCATGGGGTGGGTTGTTCCGTGGCGGGGTGAAGGAAGGGCCGTTCGCCGGATGGGTGAGCTGTTCAAACGATCGCTCCTCAACAGCTGGGCCTGCCGAGCTGGGGAGCTGTCGAACCGATGGCGCTGAAACTTACCGAGTTCAAACGGAAGGGTGCGCGCTCAGAGGGAAGAGTGTCAAACAGAACCTCGATGCACAAAGATGAGGCCACTGCTGTGGTCGCCGCGTGAAGCTCCGCCCCTTCCTTGCGGTTGTGCTGGCGGTGGCCTTGCTCCTGCTTTCGCTGGCGGCCGGGGGTTGGTGGTTGCTGTTGCGCCAGAGCCCCCTGGCGCTCCAGAACCACAGCCTGCGGGTGCCCCTGGCCTCCCGCTTCATTGCGCGCAACGCTCCGCTCAGCGTTCATCTCCAGATCAGCCCCGACCAGGCGGTGGCCTATGCCAGGGCGGTCGCTTCCCCCGCCAGCGGCGCCAGGCCGCTGCCGCTGTGGAACGGCTGAGGGATGGGGCCTTCGCCGCCGCCGGCCTCGATTACCCCGGTGAGCTGGCCGGCTGGCTGGGCGGCGATCTCAGCCTCGCCCTGCTCGATGCCCCCACGGAGGGGCTGCGCCCGGCTGGGTGCTGGCCTTGTCCAGCCGCGATCCCCAGGGGGCCCGCCGCTTTCTGCAGCGCTTCTGGCAGACCCGCAGCCTGGCCGGCACCGACCTGCAGATCAGCCGTTACCGCGGCATGGGTCTGATCAGCGGCCGCGGAGCCCTGTTGGGCCAGCGCCCCCAGCCCCTGGCCACTGCTCTGATCGACGACCAACTGGTGCTGATCGCCTCTGGGCGGATGGTGCTGGAGCAGGCCCTGGACGTTTCCCAGATCGACGCACTCAACCAGGCGGGCAGTTCGTCCTGGCGCGAGGCGATCGAGCGCCTGGGTCCCGGCATCGTTCTGGTGACGGCCCGTCCAGGAGCGCTGCCCCCTGGCTGGGTCTGCCGGCCCCCCTGGCCTCCGTCTCCCCCTGCAATCCCTGGTCGCCTCCCTGGCGCCCTCCGGCGCCGGACTGGTGCTGGAGGCGCGCCTGGAGGGTGCGGGCACCCTCGGAGTGGCCGCCAATGCCGCCGCCAATGCCGTCGCCGATGCCGCTGGCAGGCCGCTGCTGGCGGCCCTGCGGGGCAACCCCACCAGCCTGCTGCTTCTGGCTGATTCCGCTGCTCTGCTCAAGGGCGGCGAGGGCGAGCCCCCCAGCGGCGATGCCTTGCTGGGCACGGTGTTGGCGGAAGCGCTCGCCAACCTGGGGGGCCCCTGCCGTCCCTGGTGGCCCAGCGCACCCCGGGGCCGCTGCTGGTGGCGGCCCAGCCGGGGGCTGGTTGATCGGCACCGCCACGGAGCAGCCCCGGCCCGCCGATCTGCAGCCCGCCCTGGCCGCCGCCGGCTACCAGGAGGCCCCCCTGAGTGCCGACGGCCACGAGCTCACGGCCTGGACCCAGCTTCAGGCCCGGCCGATCAAGGGCGACCCCGACCAACTGCGCGCCAGCCTGGCCGGCGCCCGCAGCGTCGAGGCGGGGGTGGCCTGGTGGGGCGAGGGCCTGGCGGTGCTCCAGGACCAGTGGCAAGGCCATTCCCCCGCCCGCCAGCGCCTGGATCAGCTGGAGGCCCTGGCCAGTTCGGGTGCCCCGATCCAGTGGGCCCTCTCGCCGGTGCCGGCCCGGGCCCTGCTGGGCCGTTGGCAGCCCTGGCAGCTGCTGGGCGGTCTGGCTGGCGCCCCCTGACCGATCGGGTCCAAGGGCTGGCCCTGAGCCTCCGGGGGAGCCCCGGCGCCGAGGCCCCAGGGGCCGCCAGCGATTCCAGCCCCGGCGCTCTGCTGCTGAGGGCCCGCTTGGAGCTGGGTTGAACCATGGGCGTCCGCCGCGAACTGCTGCTGTTGCGCCACGGCATCGCCCAGGAGCGGTCCCCGGCGCTGGAGGACGCCGCCCGTGCCCTCACCCCCAGGGCCGCCGCCGCAGCGAACAGGTGCTGGAGCGGCTGGTGGCAATCGGCCTGCGCTGCGATCACCTGATCAGCAGCCCCCTGGTGCGGGCCCGTCAGACCGCCGAACTGGCGCTGGCGGCGGGCCTGGCGGAGCGTCTGGAGATCAGCGCCGCCCTTGCCCCGGGGGGCGCCCTGAACCGCTGCTGCGGGGCGGCTGGAGCCGCCTGGGGCTGGTGGGCCATGAACCCGACCTCAGCGCGTTGGCGACGGCGCTTTGCGGGGCGCCCGCCGGCAGCCTGCGGCTGCGCAAGGCGGGGGTGGTGCTGCTGGAGCTGGCGGATGCTGGTGACGCTGCTTCCAGCGAGGGTCCCTGGCCCCTTTCGGGGGCCACGCTCCAGTTGCTGCTCAGCCCCCGCAGCCTGGGGCTCTGAGGGCGCTGGAGGCTTCCGCCTGAGCCACCGCCGGTCGGTAGCGCTACTGCGGGCTTTGGGCGAGCGGTCCTAGGTTGCCGGCCTTCCCGTACCCCGCGCCGCGATGGTGGTCGACGCTTCCCCTCAGCCCGCCATGGGCAACGGAGTGGTTTTCCGCCCCGGGCTCGAGGGTGTGCCCGCCACCCAATCGGCCATCTGTGACATCGACGGCACCCAGGGCCTGCTCACCTACCGGGGCTACCCGCTTGAGGAGCTGGCGGCCCACAGCAGCTTCCTGGAAACCACCCACCTGCTGATCTGGGGTGAGTTGCCCAACGCCGAGGAACTGCGGGCCTTCGAGCGGGAGGTTCAGATGCACCGCCGGGTGAGCTTCCGCATCCGGGACATGATGAAGAGCTTCCCCTCGGCGGGCCATCCAATGGATGCGCTCCAGGCCAGTGCCGCCTCCCTTGGGCTGTTCTATTCCCGCCGCGCCCTCGACAACCCCGAATACATCTACGGGGCCGTGGTGCGGCTGATCGCCAAGATCCCAACGATGGTGGCGGCGTTCCAGCTGATCCGTAAGGGCCAGGATCCGATCCAGCCCCGAGACGACCTGGCCTATGCCTCCAACTTCCTCTACATGCTCACCGAGCAGGAGCCCGATCCCCTGGCGGCTCGGATTTTCGATGCCTGTCTGATTCTCCACGCCGAGCACAGCCTCAACGCCAGCACCTTCAGCGCCCGCGTCACCGCCAGCACCCTCACCGACCCCTACGCGGTGGTGGCTTCAGCCGTGGGCACCCTTGCCGGACCCCTGCACGGCGGCGCCAACGAAGACGTGCTGACGATGCTCGAGGAGATCGGCAGCGAAGACCAGGTGGAACCCTGGCTGGATCGGGCGATTGCCGGCAAGCAGAAGATCATGGGTTTCGGCCACCGCGAGTACAAGGTCAAGGACCCCCGCGCCGTGATCCTCCAGAAGCTGGCGGAGCAACTCTTCGACCAGTTCGGCCACGACCCGCTCTACGACCTGGCCCGCAAGTTGGAGGAGGTGGCCGCCGAGCGGCTGGGCCCGAAGGGCATCTACCCCAACGTGGATTTTTATTCCGGCCTCGTCTACCGCAAGCTCGGCATCCCCGAAGACCTGTTCACCCCGATTTTTGCCATCGCCCGGGTGGCCGGTTGGCTCGCCCATTGGAAGGAGCAGCTGGGGGCCAACCGCATCTACCGGCCCACGCAGATCTACACCGGTTCCAGCCGCCGGGCCTGGGCACCCATCAATGCCCGCCCGGCAATCGCCCGCTCCTGACCGCCTGCGCCTAAGTTGCCCCTACCGCAGCTGCCCCCATGGTCCCTGCACTTGCAGCCGTTGCCCCATCGGCCGTCGTCTCCGCCGTAGGCGTGGTCAGTCCAGGCCTTGATCTGGAATCGAGTTTCAGCGCCGCGCTGGAGGGCCTTGGCCTCACCCCGGCCGCCGCTCGCCTGCTCTGGCTGCCCCTGCCGATGCTGCTGGTGCTGGTGGCGGCCGTCGTCGGGGTGCTCGTGACCGTCTGGTTGGAGCGCAAGATTTCGGCGGCGGTTCAGCAACGGATCGGCCCCGAATACGCCGGGGCCCTCGGCGTGCTTCAGCCCATCGCCGACGGCCTCAAGCTCCTGGTCAAGGAAGATGTGATCCCGGCCAAGGCCGACGGGCTGCTGTTCACGCTCGGGCCGATCCTGGTGGTGGTGCCGGTGATCCTTTCCTGGCTGGTGGTGCCCTTCGGCCAGCACCTGCTGATCAGCAACGTGGGGGTGGGCATCTTCCTCTGGATTTCCCTAAGCAGCATCCAGCCCATTGGCCTGTTGATGAGCGGTTACTCCAGCAACAACAAATACGCGCTGCTCGGGGGCCTGCGGGCGGCGGCCCAGTCGATCAGCTACGAGATTCCCCTCGCCCTGGCGGTGCTGGCGGTGGTGATGATGAGCAATTCGCTCTCCACCGTCGACATCGTCGATCAGCAGAACGGTGCCGGCATCCTCAGCTGGAACATCTGGCGCCAGCCGGTGGGTTTCCTGATCTTCTGGATCTGTGCCCTGGCCGAATGCGAGCGCCTGCCCTTTGACCTCCCTGAAGCGGAGGAGGAACTGGTGGCTGGCTATCAGACGGAATACGCGGGCATGAAGTTCGCCCTCTTCTACCTGGGCAGCTACATCAACCTCGTGCTCTCGGCCCTGTTGGTGTCCGTGCTCTACCTCGGCGGCTGGGGCTTCCCGGTGCCGGTGGAGTGGCTGGCCTCGGCCCTGGGTCAGTCCCCCGATGCCCCCTTGGTGCAGGTGATCACCGGCTCGGTCGGCATTGTGATGACCGTGCTCAAGGCCTACGCGCTGGTGTTCATCGCCATCCTGCTGCGCTGGACCACACCCCGGGTGCGCATCGACCAGCTGCTGGATCTGGGCTGGAAGTTCCTGCTTCCGATTGCCCTGGTCAACCTGCTGGTCACCGCCGGTCTCAAGTTGGCGTTCCCCGCCTTTTTCGGCGGCTGAGTCCCTCTGACGTCATCATGGGCCCCAGGCCTCCAGCGTTCTTCCCTTCCCTCCCAGGCTCATGTTCGGTTTCCTGAAACAGGTCGGTGACTACACCAAGGACGCGGTCAGCGCTGCCAGGTACATCACCGATGGCCTGTCGGTCACCTTCGATCACCTCAAGCGCCGCCCGATCACGGTTCAGTACCCCTACGAAAAGCTGATTCCCTCGGAGCGTTACCGGGGCCGCATCCACTTCGAGTTTGACAAGTGCATCGCCTGTGAGGTCTGTGTGCGGGTCTGCCCGATCAACCTGCCGGTGGTGGATTGGGTCGCGAATAAAGAGACCAAGAAAAAGGAACTCCGAAATTACTCGATTGATTTCGGGGTCTGCATCTTCTGCGGCAACTGCGTCGAGTACTGCCCCACCAACTGCCTCTCGATGACCGAGGAGTATGAGCTGGCGGCCTTCGATCGCCACAGCCTCAACTACGACAACGTCGCCCTCGGTCGACTGCCCACCAGCGTCACCACTGATCCGGCGGTCACCCCCTCAAGGAATTTGGCTACTTGCCCAAGGGGGTCATCGATCCCCACGGAGTCGATCCGTCCCGTCCCCGCGCCGGTGCCCGGCCCGATCAGATCCTGGCGGCCCAGGCCGCTGCCGCCCCTGCCCCCGACAGCGGAGCCCCGTCCTGATGACCATCGCCTCCACCGCCCAGTACATCTCCTTCACTGCCCTCTCGATCACCCTTGTGCTGGGTGCCCTCGGGGTGGTGCTGCTGCCCAACATCGTCTATTCGGCCTTCCTGCTCGGGGGCGTGTTCCTTTCGGTGGCTGGTCTCTACCTGATGCTCAACGCCAGCTTCGTGGCTGCCGCCCAGGTGCTGGTCTATGTCGGCGCCGTGAACGTGCTGATCCTGTTCGCGATCATGCTCGTGAACAAGAAGGAAAACATGGCCGCCATCCCCGGGCTGGCCCTGCGCCGGGTGCTCTCCGGCGCGGTCTGCGCCGGCCTGTTCGCCTTGCTGTTGCGCGTCGATCTCACCACCTCCTGGGCCCTCCCCGGGCCGGTGCCCCTGGGGGATGAAGCCACCCTGCGCATCGGTGAACATCTGTTCAGCGACTACCTGCTGCCCTTCGAGCTGGCCTCGGTGCTGCTGTTGATGTCGATGATCGGCGCGATCGTGCTGGCCCGCCGCGACGTGCTTGTGAGCGATGTGATCACCGGTGAGCCGGTGGATCAAGGTCTGATCGAGAAGGAGCGCAGCCCCCTGCTGCTGGATCGCTCCGCCCTGGAATCGTCCCTGCTGGAGAATACCCCATGAGCCTTGAACTCCCCACCACCATCCCCCTGCAGGCCTACCTGGTGCTGGCGGCGCTGCTGTTCTGCACGGGCGTCTGGGGGCTGATCAACAGCCGCAATGCCGTAAGGGTGCTGATGAGCATCGAGTTGATGCTCAACGGCGTCAACATCAACCTCATGGCCTTCTCCAGCTACGTCGACGGTCAGCTGATCCGCGGCCAGGTGTTCGCGATCTTCGTGATCTGCGTGGCGGCGGCCGAGGCGGCCGTTGGGCTGGCGATTTTGCTCTCCCTCTACCGCAACCGTGAAACCGTCGACATGGAACGCTTCAACCTGCTGCGCTGGTAGGTCTGAGCGCTTGTTCATCGGTTCATTCCATGGTTCCAGGGGCTGAGCATGCGCCTGGAGATGGTCTGGCTGATCCATCGGGCCGGCAGCGCTCTGGCCCAACGCCAGGCACGCCGCTGCGCCTCAGATCTGCGCAGCCAGGGCATCGCCGTGGCGATGGCCGCCAGCGGCCTGGACCTGGACCCCTACCCGTCCCTGATCGCGGCAGGCGCTGACCTGCCCGATCTGGCCCTGGTCTTGGGGGGCGATGGCACGGTGCTGGGGGCCTCCCGTCACCTGGGACCGCTGGGGGTGCCGATCCTCAGTTTCAATGTCGGCGGGCACCTGGGCTTCCTCACCCACGACCGCAAGCTGCTGCGCCTCAGGGACGGCGATGGCGCCGCCCGGGAGCCCAACCTCTGGCAACGCCTGCGCGAGGACCGCTTCGCCCTTGAGCGCCGCATGATGCTGGAGGCCTCCCTGGAAGGCGAAGCCCCGCTCAGCCCTGCGGCTGGGGCGGCAGGCACAGCACCGGCAGCAGACTCTGCCGACGACGCGGCGGCGGTTCACACCGCCCTGAACGATTTCTACGTGCGCCCCAGCCTGGAAACCCTTTCGCCCACCTGCGATCTGGAACTGGCCATCGATGGCGAGGTCATCGACCACTTCCGCGGCGACGGCCTGATCATCGCCACCCCCACCGGCTCCACCGGCTATGCCATGGCCGCCGGTGGTCCGATCCTGCATCCGGGACTGGACGCGATCGTGGTCACCCCGATCTGCCCGATGAGCCTCTCCAGCCGCACCGTGGTGGTGCCGCCCCGGGCCCAGCTGGTGATTCGCCCCCTCGGGGAGCCCGGCCGTCGGGTGCGCCTCTGGAAAGACGGCGCCCAGGCCGGGGAACTGGTGCCCGGCGAACGCTGTGTGGTGCGCCGTTCACGCCACCAGGCCCTGATGGTGGTGCTGGAGCAGAGCCCCTCCTACTACCGCACCCTCACCCACAAACTGCATTGGGCCGGCAGCCTTTCTGCGGCCGAATCAGCGCGGCCCGGCGGACCCCGGGGCGGCTGATGGCACTGGAGATCGAGCGGCGGTTTCTGGTCGCTCCGGGGAGGCCTGGCGCCTCCATGTGACCAGCCAGCAGGCCCTGCGTCAGGGCTACCTGGCCGGGGATCGTGAGGGTTTCACCGTGCGGGTGCGCAGCACGCTCCCTGAAGCGGGTCTGGTCAGCGAGCGAGCCCGGGGGGCGGCCAGCGCCTGGCTGACCTTGAAGGCCCCCACGGGTGGCCTGGCCCGCCATGAGTTCGAGTACCCGATTCCCCCGGAGGATGCGGAGGCCTTGCTGGCGCTGGCGCCGGTGGGCTTGCGCAAGCTCCGCTACACGCTCGATCTGAGTGGCGGCGATTGGGTGCTCGACGTGTTCGAAGGGGCCAATGCGCCCCTGGTGATCGCCGAAGTGGAGCTGGAGCGGGCCGACCAACCGGTGCCTGTCCCGCCTTGGTGCCGCTGGGAGATCACAGGCCTTGGGGAGCTCAGCAATGCGGCCCTGGCCCACCACCCGTTCGCCTGCTGGGGGAGGAGCAACGCAGCCACATCCTGCAGCATCTGGGCGGCACCGATGCCGCTCCCTAGGCCATAGGCTTGGGCCCAACGGCACAGGCTCGGGTGTTTGACGCTCCCCAGCACCTCCGCCCACATCCCTGTTGAAGACCGTGATCGCCCTTTACGACCACCAAGGTTTGCTGCGCTTCGTGGGGAAAGATCGTGATGCCTGCCAGGCCTATGTGGAACTGTTCGAGCTCGAGGCCGTCACGTTCGAGCCTTTAGGTGACGACGGGGACGAAGTGGATCTGGGCCGCCTGAGCGCGTTGGCCTGAGTCTTTGCCGCGCCTGATCAGGGCCGCTGGCCAGCCTCTGGGAGGGAGCAGCAGTTGAAGCCATCGCGGCAGATCTTGCCGTTGTCCATGGCCCAATTCAGCAGGGCCACCCGGTTCTTGGCACCGGTCTTGGTGAAGATGTTGCTGACGTGGTTGTCGACCGTGCGCTTACTGATCATCAGCTTTTTGGCCACTTCCTGATTGGTGAGCCCGGTGGCCACCAGTTCGATGATCTCAAGCTCCCGCTCCGAAAGGTTGGAGCGCACCGCTGCCAGGCCGCCGAGATCAGTCATCAGGGGTCAGTCGCCCTCGGACCCATCCACTGTACGCAGGGCGCGCAGTGGCGCTGGCTGCGCTGATCCATGATGGGCGCTTCGGTTGCGGAGTCGATTCGTGCTTCTGGAAGAGGCTCTCCGCTCCGGCCAGTTCGCGATCACGGCGGAGGTGACCCCACCGAGGGGTGCGGACCCGTCGCGCGCCCTGGCGGTGGCCCGGTCCCTCAAGAGCCTGGTGCATGCCATCAACGTCACCGATGGCAGCCGGGCGGTGATGCGCATGAGCAGCCTGGCGGTCTGCCGATTGCTGCTGGAGGCGGGGATCGAGCCCGTCTGGCAGCTCACCTGCCGTGATCGCAACCGCATCGCCCTGCAGGCCGACCTGCTCGGTGCCCATGCCCTCGGCATCCGCAATCTGCTTTGCCTCACCGGTGATCCCGTGCAGGCGGGCGATCAGCCCAGCGCCCGGAAGGTGAACGAGTTGGAGGCCGTGCGGCTGCTCGAGCTGGTGCGGGCCTTCAACCAAGGCGAGGATCCTGTGCAGGGCGTGTTGCCCGATGGACCCACGGCGCTGTTCGCCGGTGCGGCCGCCGATCCCCAGTCGGGGAGCTGGAGTGGTCTCAAGCGCCGGCTGGAGCGCAAGCAGGCGGCCGGGGCTCGCTTCATCCAGACCCAGATGGTGATGGACACCAGGGCCCTTGAGCGCTTCTGCCAGGAGATCGCTGATCCCATGGGACTGCCGGTGCTGGCGGGGGTGTTTCTACTCAAATCGGCCCGCAATGCGGCCTTCATCAACCGGGTGGTGCCGGGCGCCTCGATTCCCCAGGTGCTGATCGACCGCCTCGCCGCCGCTTCCGACCCTGCCGCCGAGGGCATCGCCATTGCTGCCGAGCAGGTGCGCGACTACCGCTCGATCGCCCAGGGGGTGCATTTGATGGCGATCAAGGCCGAAGACCGGATTCCGGCGATTCTTGCGGCGGCCGGGGTCGCCCCACTCGCCCATCCCGCGAGCGTGCGCTGAGTTGCCCAGGCCAGGAAGGCCTGGGGCCGTTCAACCGGCCTTGCCCACGGCTAAATCTGTGCCGAGCAGGTCGGCCATGGCCTTCTGCTGAGGAGAGGGGACGCTGTGGTCCTGGCGGCGGGAATCGGTGATCAGCCAATCCAGGGCGGCCTCCTGGAGATCGAAGTGATCGCCGTTGCGATCGACGCAGTAGCGGCCAAACACTAACTTCTCCACCAGCCGCACTCCGGCACCGATGCGGGAGTAATCGAAGATGATCGAATTATCGATCGTGGCACCAGCACAGATGTGGCAGCTGGGACCAATCATGGCGGGCCCGATGATCGTGGCGCCGTCCTCGATCTTGGTCATGCCCCCCACGTAGACGGGGCCTTCGACGGTGATGCGATCCCAGTTGGCGGCCACGTTGAGGCCCGTGAACACCCCCGGGCGCACTTCCTTGCCGGGGATCTGCACCTGGCGCACGTGCCCTTCGAGCACGCTGCGAATCGCCTGCCAGTAGTCGGGGACCTTGCCGATGTCCACCCATTCAAATTCCATCGGCAGGGCGTAGAAGGGCGCGCCTGCTTCCACCAGCAGCGGGAAGAGATCGGCGCCGATGTCGAAGGGCACGCCCACCGGGATGTGATCAAGCACCTCCGGTTCGAAGATGTAGATCCCCGTGTTGATCATGTCCCCCAGGGCCTCATCCACCGAGGGTTTTTCCTGGAAGGTGAGCACCCGGCCGTCATCGCCGGTGACCACCACGCCATAGCTGCTGACCTGATCGCGCGGCACGCGCTTGGTCACCAGGCTGGCCATGGCACCTTTGGCCTTATGGCGCCGCACCGCCTCGGTGAGGTCGAGGTCGATCAGGGCGTCGCCGCAGAGCACCACGAAGGTGTCGTCGAAGAAGGGCTGGAAGGTCTGGATCTTTTTGATGCCGCCGGCTGAACCCATGGCCTCGCCGATCAACTCACCTTCTTCGATGCGGCCTTCGAAGCTGTAGGCGATCTCGACGCCGAAGCGCTGACCATCGCGGAAATAGTTCTCGATTTCCTCGGCCAGGTGGGAGACGTTCACCATGATTTCGGTGAACCCATGCTCCTTGAGCAACTCCAGCAGAAACTCCATCACGGGTTTCTGCAGGATCGGGATCATCGGTTTGGGAATGGTGTGCGTGATGGGGCGCACCCGGGTTCCCTTGCCGGCGGCCAGGATCATCGCCTTCATCGACGCCTGTCTGCCTTACTCAAGTGACTCAAGCCTAAGGGCGGAAATCAGGCTGCCAGGGCCTGCCGAGCCGGCAAAGGAGCTGGCACCAAGGGCAACTGGACGCTTTCGCTCTCCACCAGGTTGCGTTTCAAGGTCAGCGGGGCGAACAGTCCCCCTCCTGGGCCAGGTCCACCTTGCCCTGGGCGCAGAGGAACAACAGGGCCCAGAACACACCCACCCGGTCGCTGTCCAGCTCCGCTGGTGCCTGGGCCGTCCAGATCGTGACCAGGTCGTCGAAGTCGACCCAATCGAGGGCCTGGGGCCAGCGCAGCAGGAACTGGCTCAGGGCGGCGGTGGTCTCCGGCAATTTTTCGCGGTGGGCCAGGGCCGCCACCTGCTCGATCGCAGCCCGATCACTGAGGCGCTTGCTGCGGTACTTGGGCCTGCTGCGGCCCTCCTCCTGCTCCAGGCGCTCGGCAATGTCCTCGAGCTGGCGAATCAGTTCCCCCAGGGTGACCGGTCGCTGCAAAGGCGGCGGGGCCACGGGCCTGCGCCAGAGGTGACGCTCGGGACGCCTGGGCAGCTCGATCACCACGTCGTAGGCCGGATCTCCCGAGGAGTCGAGATCGAAGGGATCCTCCAGGGGGCTTCGGGGGGAAGGTCTGGGCCTCGAGCACCTCCGCCTTGAGGGAGACCAGCACAGAGGCGGCCAGGAAGGCCTCGCTGGTTTCAGCGAGGTCCTGCTCGTAGCTGCCCCCCGTTGCCCGCGGTCCGCCCTGACCAGTCGGGGCACCACGATGCGCTGGCGCAGCTGGTCGAGGAAGCCATCGACGACGGCAATCACATCCACGTCCCAGGGGTCCAGGTCGCCGCGTTCAGCGGCGTCCTGCAGCAGCCGGATGGCCAGCCTGGCGCCCCCTTCAGCCAACCGTCTCCCCCTTGCGCTGGGCGCAACCTACCCGCTTTCACCCAGGCCAGCCACCGCTGAGGTTTCACCGGCCGCCGGCAGCAGTCCCAGCTGGGCGTCCACCGTGGCCCGGTAGCGCTGCACGTCTTCCTCGAGTTCGCGGATGCGCACCTGTTGGGCTTCCAGCTCACCGTTGTCGGCGAGGGTTTCCACCTTCTTGATCACTCCGGTCCAGACGGCGAACACCCAGGCGGCGGTGGCCCCCACGCCCCCCACCACCAGCAGCAGCGCGGCCAGGGGCAGGGTGAGGTTGATCCCCGGCAGGAAGCGCACCGTGGTGGCCGCGGTGTTCTCGAGGGTGAACATCACCATCGCAAGGCCGAAGCTGAAGATCAGCAGAAAATTCAGCTGTCGCATCGCTGGGTCCGCAGGCTCTGCCGCACATCTGGATTGGCGTCTGGGAGCGTAAGGAAGCCGCCCTGGATCTGGGCCGGGCGGAGGTCAACTGCAGAGTTTCGTTACCCCTGGATGCTCAGGCCAGGGCAGAGACCCGGACCAGCGCTGGAGGCAACAGGCTGGGAGCCACCAGGCTCTTGCGGATCAAGCCGGTGGGGATCGGTCCGATCACCTTGTTGAAGGCCAGATTTTCGCGGGCCACCAGCGCCTCAATTGAGGCCCGGTAACTGTCGGTGACCAGGCGCGGATAGAGGCCGATGCCGATGATCGGCACAAGCAGAGCGGAGATGATGTAGATCTCCCTGGGCTCGGCGTCCACCAGCTGGTTGTGGCTGGCCAGCTCGGGGTTCTCCTTGCCGAAGAAGATCTCCCGCAGCATCGAGAGCAGGTAGATCGGAGTGAGGATCACTCCCACCGCCGCCAGGGCCGCCATCACGATGCGGAAGCTGAGGGCGTAGGCCTCGCTGGTCACAAAGCCCACGAACACCATCAGCTCTGAGATGAAGCCGCTCATCCCCGGCAGGGCCAGCGAGGCCAGCGAGCAGATGGTCCAGAGGGCGAACATCTTGCGCATTTTCTGGCCCACGCCGCCCATCTCATCGAGCTGCAGGGTGTGGGTGCGGTCGTAGGTGGCCCCCACCAGGAAGAACAGACTGGCGCCGATCAGGCCATGGCTCACCATCTGCAGCATCGCGCCGCTGGTGCCCACGGCGCTGAAGCTGCCGATGCCGATCAGCACGAAGCCCATGTGGCTGATCGAGCTGTAGGCGATCTTGCGCTTGAGGTTGCGCTGGGCAAACGATGTGAGCGCCGCATAGATGATGTTCACGACCCCAAGCACCACCAGCAGCGGAGCGAACTGGGCGTGGGCGTCGGGTAGCAGCTGCACGTTGAAGCGCAGCAGCGCATAGCCGCCCATCTTCAGCAGGATGCCGGCGAGCAGCATGTGCACCGGTGCCGTGGCTTCGCCGTGGGCATCGGGGAGCCAGGTGTGCAGCGGCACGATAGGCAGCTTCCACCCCGAAGGCGATCAGCAGGCCCGCATAGGCCAGCAGCTCGAAGCGTGTGCCGAACTCCTTGGCCGCCAGGGCCGAGTACTCGAAGCTGGGGGCGCCGCCGCCTTGGAAGCCCATCGCCAGGGCCGCCAGCAGGATGAACACCGAGCCGCCGGCGGTGTAGAGGATGAATTTGGTGGCGGCGTATTGGCGCTTCTTGGCCCCCCAGATCGCCAGCAGCAGGTACACCGGCAGCAGCTCCAGTTCCCAGGCCAGGAAGAACAGCAGCATGTCCTGAACGGCGAACACGGCGATCTGGCCGCCGTCCATGGCCAGGATCAGGAAGAAGAACAGCCGCGGTTTGAACGTGACCGGCCAGGCGGCCAGCACCGCCAGGGCGGTGATGAAGCTGGTGAGCAGGATCAGCGGCATTGAGAGGCCATCGGCCCCCACCGACCAGGCCAGGCCCAGATCAGGCAGCCACTCCACCCGCTCGATCAGCTGCAAGCCCTCCACCGACGGGTCGTAGCCATTGAGGTAGGCCGCTGCCGTGACCAGGAAGGTGATCAGGGACACCCCGAGGGCATACCAGCGCACGGTCTTGCCGTCGCCGGCATCGGGGATGAAGGGGATCGCCAGCGCGGCGGCGATCGGGAACAGGATCGAGATGCTCAGCCAGGGCACGGCTGCTACGGAGCCTGTCGTCACAGCGAAGTCCAGCAGCACAGGCGAGGCAGGGGAAGCTCGCCGGAGTGTAGAAATGCAGGTCCAGGGCGGTCCGTGCGGATACGGGATTAAACACAGAGTGTCCTGTGGCCCCGGGCGCTTGGATTCGGCCAGGGCCGGGGGCGCCCCGGGCCAGCACCCAGGCCGGCGGCTGGCTGGGCGGCGACCACCTGTGGCCCTGGATTCAGTGGATCCGATCCCAGGGGCGAAGGCTGCTGAAGCCCCTGGCCGGCCCTCAGCCGAAGGCGCTGAACAGCACCACCAGGGCGATCACCCCACCGAACACGATCAGGGCATAGAACTGGGCCCGGCCGGTTTCGAAGTACTTGAGACCCTCGCCGCTACCCAGGGTGAGCAGGCCGGTGAGGTTCACCACCCCATCGACCACCTTGGCGTCCACCTCGAGCACCTGGCGGGCCAGTTTGCGGCTGCCCTGCACGAACAGGCGATCGTTGAGGTCATCGAGGTACCACTTGTTGGCCAGGAAGGCGTTGACGCTGGGGAAGCGGGCCGCCACCAGCCTGGCCAGATCAAGCTTGTGCAGGGAGTAGGCCAGCACCGCCACGGTGATGCCTGTGATGGAGATCGCCACCGACGCGCCGGCCAGGGGCAGGAACTCTCCCCAGCTGAAATGCTCGGCCGCCTCAGCGGCTTCCTGTGGATCGAGCAGGGCCCCGAAGCGGCTGTGCCAGGGGGTGCCCAGCAGACCGATCAGCACCGAGGGCACCGCCAGCACAGCCAGGGGGCGGCCATCTGCCAGCCGGATTCGTGGGGGTGGCTGGCGTGGTGGCCGTGGCCCTCCCCTGCTCCTCACTGCTGCTGCCTTTGCCGGCTGCCGCCAGCAGTTGTTGCTTCATGGCGGTGTCATGGCCACGGAAGGGGCCCTCGAAGGTGAGGAAGTAGAGCCGGAACATGTAGAAGGCGGTCATGCCGGCGGTCAGGAAACCGACCACCCACAGCAGTGGGTAACTGGCGAAGGCCACCCCAAGGATCTCGTCCTTGCTCCAGAAACCCGCCAGGGGGGATGCCGCTGATCGCCACGCAGCCGATCAAAAAGGTGATCGCGGTGACCGGCATGTACTTGCGCAAACCGCCCATCAGGCGCATGTCCTGGGCGAGCACGGGCTCGTGGCCCACCACTTCTTCCATGGCGTGGATCACCGAGCCCGAGCCCAGGAACAGCATCGCCTTGAAGAAGGCATGGGTGACCAGGTGGAACATGCCGGCGATCGGGGCGCCGCAGCCCATCGCCAGGACCATGTAGCCCAGTTGGGAGACGGTGCTGTAGGCCAGGCCCTTTTAAGGTCGTGCTGGGTGAGGGCGATCGAGGCCCCCAGGAAGCAGGTGATTGTGCCGACCACGGCAATCACCGTCTGCACATCTGGGAACTGGAGGTAGATGGGCTGGAGCCGAGCCACCAGGAACACCCCGGCGGCCACCATCGTGGCCGCGTGGATCAGGGCCGAGATCGGTGTCGGGCCCTCCATGGCATCGGGCAGCCAGACATGGAGCGGAAACTGAGCCGACTTCGCCATCGGTCCCATGAACACCAGAAGGCAGAGGATCACGGCGGCCACGTGGGTGATGCTGCCGTTGGCGAGGCCCTCGGAGAGCCGCGCAGCGATCTCTTCGAAGCCGAAGCTGCCGGTGGCCCAGAACAGGCCGAGGATGCCCAGCAGCAGGCCGAAATCCCCCACCCGGTTGACGATGAAGGCTTTTTGGGCGGCGTTGGCGGCCCCTTCGCGGTCGTACCAGAAGCCCACCAGCAGGTAGGAGCACATGCCCACTAGCTCCCAGAAGACGTAGATCTCCAGCAGGTTGGGGCTGAGCACCAGCCCGAGCATCGAGCTGCTGAACAGGGCCAGGTAGGTGAAGAAGCGCACGTAGCTCTTGTCGTGCGCCATGTAGCCATCGGAGTAGACCATCACCAGCAGGGCGATGGTGGTGACCAGGGCCAGCATCACGGCCCCCAGGGGATCCACCCGGTAGCCCATCTGCAGGTTGAAGTCGCCGGTGCTGGCCCAGTTGAACAGCACTTCGGTGGCGGGGGCACCGGCCAGTTGCTGGGCCAGGATCACGAAGCTGATCACAGCGGAAGCCCCCACCAGGCTGATCAGCAGCAGGGCGACGGGTTTGCGCAGTCGGTTGATGGTGCGGTTGAAGCTGATCAACCCCAGCCCCACCAGCGCGGCTCCCGCCAATGGCAGCACGGGAATCAACCAGGCAAGTTCAGCGGCCGAGCTCATCCTGGAAGGGTTTGGGTGCAGGGAGTGTAGGCAGCCTGCCTGGGCGGCTCAGGCCTGATGTGTTGGAGTGCCATCAGCCCAGTAGGGCCCCGAGAGGACTGCGGTTGAAGGCCGTCGCGGCCACGCCGATCCAGCGGTGGCTCCACCACAGCACCCCGATCGCGATCGCGATCCCCAGCTGGGAGGGTCTGAGGAATTCGGCCAGCACCAGCCGCTGGCGTCCGTCCAGCACAGCCCGGAACGGCAGCACCGAGGTGCTCGAGCGCAGCTCCTCAAAGGCGTCACCAAAACGCGCGGCCAGGCGCCGGTCGCCATGCCAGACGGCAAACAGATGGTGGGCGATCAGGCCCAGGCAAGCCCAGGCCGTGAAGCTGCTGCCGATCCAGAGCAGGTGGGTGGCGCACCAGAGCACCTGACCGACCGCCTGGGGATGGCGGCTGATGCGGATGATGCCGCTGGCGTAGAGGCGCACCTCGGGCTTCAGCAGGGCCGGGATTTCCAGCAGGTTGTATGTGGCGGGATAGAGAAAGAAGAAGCTGATCGCCGTCCCCACCCACACGAGCGGCACGATCCAGGGCTGCTCCTGCAGGTTCCAGAGGCGCAGGCCGTCGTAGCGGTGGGCGATGAAGAACCCGATCACCACCACGGCGGCGGGGATGCTCAGGGCGGCGAACAGCAGCCGCCAGGCCCTGGCGCCGATGCGTTCCTCCCCCAGACGCGCAGGGCGGCCCCACCGCTGTGGAGCACGGCGAAGGCCAGCAGCAGGGCCAGCATCACCAGGCTGCTGTGTTGGAGGGGCGAGATCACGGTTGGGGGCGTCAGTGATGAAGTCTGGCGGAGCCTGAGCCAGCCCTGAGACAGTTCCCCTTAAAGTTCGATCCCTACGCAGCTGCCAGCCCTCCGGGGCGCTCCCATGGCTGATCTGCCGTTCACACTCGATCAGCTGCGCATCCTGCGGGCGATCGCCAGCGAGGGCAGCTTCAAGAAGGCCGCCGACAGCCTCTACGTCACCCAGCCGGCGGTGAGCCTCCAGATCCAGAACCTGGAGAAGCAACTCGATGTCTCCCTGTTCGATCGGGGTGGCCGCAAGGCGCAACTGACCGAGGCCGGCCATCTGCTGCTCAGTTACTGCGACCGGATCCTGAGCCAGTGCCAGGAGGCCTGCCGCGCCCTCGACGACCTCCACAACCTCAAGGGGGCTCGCTGGTGGTCGGTGCCAGCCAGACCACGGGGACCTACCTGATGCCCCGGATGATCGGCCTGTTCCGGCAGAAGTATCCCGATGTGGCCGTGCAGCTGCAGGTGCACAGCACCCGGCGAACGGGCTGGAGCGTGGCCAACGGCCAGATCGACCTGGCGATCATCGGTGGCGAGCTGCCGAGCGAACTGAACGAACTGCTGCAGGTGGTGCCCTACGCCAGCGACGAGCTGGCCCTGGTGCTGCCCGTGAAGCATCCGCTGGCCCGTCTGGCCGAGATCAGCAAGGACGACCTCTACCGACTCGGTTTCGTTTGTCTGGATGCCCAGTCCACCACCCGCAAGATGGTCGACCAGCTGCTGGCCCGTTCCGGCCTGGATGTGGGCCGGCTCAAGATCGAGATGGAGCTCAACTCCTTCGAGGCGATCAAGAACGCGGTGCAGTCGGGCCTTGGGGCCGCATTCCTGCCGGTGGTCTCGATCGAGCGGGAGCTGGCGGCGGGCAACCTCTTCCGCCCCAACCTGGTGGATCTGTCGGTGCGGCGTCAGCTCAAGCTGATCACCCATCCGGCCCGCTACTGCTCAAGGGCGTCGGAGGCTTTTCGGCGCGAGATCCTGCCGGTGTTCGCCAGCCCCGACAGCCCCCTGCGCCAGCCGGCTCGGGCCGCCCAGGGGGCGCCCCAGATGGCGGCAGCAGTGCCTGCGATGGCAGTGCCCGCTGCAGCAGGCTCGGTTGGCTCGGGGACGCCGTTGGCCAGCGTCGATTCCAGCCAACCCCAGGACGTCTAGAACTGATTCGCCTCAGGGGTGATCCCCACGCTGTCGTCGGCGGCGCCGGCCACGCCCCTGGTCTGGAACCTGTTGTCGACGATGTCCGTCTGGTAAACGCAGCGCACCACGGGCTTGTCCTTGATCGAACCGACGTAGGCGAAGGTGTTCATGCGCTGTTTGCACTGGCGCATCTGCTCATTGGTGACCGCCCCCTCCTTCTGGAGCACGGACCAGTTCTCCCGGCGGATCACGCAGCCGGGCTGCAGCTTGGGCTGGGTCACGAAGCTGCTGCTCGGGTTCATGGTCGTGTACATCTCCACGTCCACCACGAAGGCGCTGGCACCCCACTGCTTGCAGAACTCGGGGTCGGGCACGGCCAGATCGAGCTGCTGGCTGCTGGCGATGTTGCCCTGATCGCCGGCGGTGTTGCTGGAGAGGGCCGTGCCGATGCCGATGCCCACCACCAGAACCCCGGCCAGCACGGCCATGGTCGCGACGCTGAACTGGAACGGACCACCCCCGGGGGCGCCGCCACCGCCACCGGGGCCGCCACCGCCGCCAGCACTGCCGCTGGGCGGACGCCGGCCACGGGGGCTTCGGTCCGGCGCGGCGCGTCGTAGCCCTCGTCGTCATAGCCGTAGGGCTCGCGGCTGCGGGCCGGCTCGGTGGAACGCCCGTAGCGGGAGCGGGTCACAGGCTTTCAGGGCTGCGGGGCAAGCCCATCGAGTAATTGAGCACCCGTGCCTCCGGGTTGTAGCGGAGCTCGCCGGCCTGCAGCAGGGTGCGGATCGTGCCCTCCAGCTCCGAGCCGATGTGGCGCAGGTGGTATTCGCTCAGTTCGGCGCCGGCGTGGGCGGCCACCAGTTCTCGGAATCGCTGCTGCAGCTTCTCCAGGACCGCCGCGTCCCAGAGGAACTCGTTGTCGGGGTCCACATCGAGGGTGAGCTGATCGGGGCTGGGCACGAGGTCCTGACCCTCCACCCGCGCCGTGAACAGGCGGATGTGGCGGGTGGTGGACTTGAGCAGCAGGGTGTCGGCCATGGCTGGCAGGGTGCTCGGGCGGATCTGACGTGGGCGGAGGCCCCGAGAGATCTCAGGGGTTCGACTTTAGGAACCCCAGGGGCCAACGGCGCTGGGAGAGGGGCTCTTAGGGTTACCGCTGGTTTTGGGTTTCTCCATGCGTGTCGCGATCGCCGGAGCGGGGCTGGCCGGGCTGTCCTGTGCCAAGTACCTCTGCGACGCGGGGCACACCCCGATCGTTTTTGAGGCCCGGGACGTGCTCGGGGGCAAGGTGGCGGCCTGGCAGGACGAGGACGGCGACTGGTACGAAACGGGGCTGCACATCTTTTTTGGCGCCTACCGCAACATGCGTCGGCTGTTGGCCGAGCTCGGCATCGAAGAGCGGCTCCAGTGGAAGAGCCATTCGATGATCTTCAACCAGAAGGACGTTCCGGGCACCTACAGCCGCTTCGATTTCCCTGACATCCCGGCTCCTTTCAATGGCTTGGCGGCCATTCTGGGCAACAACGACATGCTCAGCTGGCCGGAAAAGATCCGCTTCGGGCTCGGCCTGGTACCCGCGATTCTGAAGGGCCAGGACTACGTCGAGGAATGTGATAAGTACTCCTGGACGGAGTGGCTGCAGCTTCACAACATTCCTGAACGGGTCAACGATGAGGTGTTCCTGGCCATGAGCAAGGCCTTGAACTTCATCAACCCTGAAGAGATCTCCAGCACCGTGGTGCTCACGGCCCTCAACCGTTTTCTGCAGGAGAGCGATGGCTCCAAGATGGCGTTTCTCGATGGCAATCCGCCCGAGCGCCTCTGTCAGCCGATCGTTGACTACATCACGGCGCGCGGTGGTGAAGTTCATCTCAATTCACCCTTGCGCCAGATCGAACTGGCCGCCGATGGCAGCGTGAGGGGCTTTCGTCTCGCTGGCCTCAAGGGGCAGGATGACCGCAGCGTGCAGGCTGATGCCTACGTCAGCGCCATGCCGGTGGATCCACTCAAGCTGCTGCTTCCCGAGCCCTGGAGGGAGCTTCCCTATTTCAAGAAACTCGAGGGGCTCAAGGGCGTACCGGTGATCAACATCCACCTCTGGTTCGATCGCAAGCTCACCGAAATCGATCATCTGCTGTTCAGCCGCAGCGAGCTACTCAGTGTCTACGCCGACATGAGCAATACCTGCCGCGAATACGAGGATCCCGAGCGTTCGATGCTGGAGCTGGTGTTCGCCCCTGCCAAGGATTGGATCGGCCGCAGCGATGCCGACATCGTGGCCGCGACCTTGCTGGAGCTGGAGCGCCTGTTCCCGATGCACTTCACCGGTGAGGATCAAGCCAGGCTTCTGAAGTCGAAAGTTGTGAAGACCCCACTTTCGGTCTACAAGACCGTGCCAGGCTGCCAGGCCCTGCGGCCCGATCAGGCTTCGCCGATTCCTAATTTCTTCCTGGCGGGCTGTTTCACCAAACAGCGCTACCTGGCCTCGATGGAGGGGGCAGTTCTCAGCGGGCGCCTCTGCGCCGAGGCGGTCGATCATCGGGCCGAATCAACACTCGGAACGGATGTCGAACCGAGCCTGGCGGCGGCCTAGGCGTGCTGGCCCCCTTGCCTGGAACTGACAATCTCCCCCTGGGCCTGGAGCAGGCCTATGAAGCCTGCCGCCGGGAAACGGCGGAATGGGCCAAGACCTTCTATCTGGGCACCCTGCTGATGCCGCCCGCCAAGCGGCGAGCGATCTGGGCCATCTACGTCTGGTGCCGGCGCACCGATGAGCTGATGGACGGCCCGGAGGCCCAGCACGTTTCAGCCCAGGAGCTCTCGGATCGGCTCGATCGCTGGGAGGTCCGCACCCGGGCCCTGTTCGATGGAACGGTGCGGGATGGGCTGGACCGGGTGATGGTCGACACCCTGGAGCGCTTCCCCCAGCCCGTTCAGCCCTACCTCGACATGATTGAGGGCCAGCGGATGGATCTCCTCCAGCACCGCTACGCGAGCTTCGAGGAACTGGAGCTCTACTGCTACCGGGTGGCGGGAACGGTGGGGCTGATGACCCAGGAGGTGATGGGCGTCGACTCGGCCTACACCACGGCGCCCTGGAGTTCCAGGCCGGACACGTCCGAGGCGGCGGTGGCCCTGGGCATCGCCAACCAGCTCACCAACATCCTGCGGGACGTGGGTGAGGACCGTGCCCGTGGTCGTATCTATCTCCCCCAGGATGAGCTGGAGCGGTTCGGCTACAGCGAAGCCGATCTGATGGCGGGCAACTTGAACCAGAACTGGCGCGACCTGATGGCCTTTCAACTGCGCCGGGCCAGGCAGTGGTTTGCCCGTTCGGAGGAGGGGGTGCGCTGGCTGGCCCCCGATGCCCGCTGGCCGGTGTGGGCGTCTCTGCGTCTCTATCGCGGCATTCTCGATGTGATTGAACGCCACAACTACGACGTGTTCAACCATCGCGCCTATGTGCCCAGGACAGGAAAGTTGCTCGATCTGCCCTTCTCTTATCTCACCGCCCAGGTGAGGTGACCCCCAGGCCGGCTCAGCGGTCCCCTTGCTCCAGGAGATCGTCGAGGATCCTGTTGATTTGCTCGGGAGCTTCGTCATGGGGGCAGTGGCCCAGGCCCGGGATCACCGCGATGTCCTTGACGGACGGGTAGGCCAGCCAGCGGCGGGCTTCCGCCACCGGCTCCCAGGGGTCCTCCTCCCCCAGATCAGCCGCACCGGAGTGCTGAGGTCGGCGAGGAGATCGGGGGCAAGCCGGTCATTGAACAGATTGATGAAGCCTCGAAAGGCTTCCGGTGCCTGGGGGTCGCGGGCCGGTTGCAGCAGCAGATCCACCAGTTGATCGTCGATGTTCTTTCCGCTCGGGTAGGCCACCTCCAGCACCTTGCGGATCATCCCAGGGGAGGCCAGGGTCCGGAACAGGGGGCCGGTGATCCAGCGCTGGCGCACCACGCTCTTGAGCAGGGGGCGCACCCAGCGCGCCAGCAGCGGCTGGCTGGCGAGGCGTTTGTCGTCGAGGGCCCGCTGGGCGCAGTCGATCAGCACCACCTGACGGGCCGGTCGGCCCAGCTGCTCAAGGCGCCGGGCGCAGGTGAGCGCCACCACACCGCCGATCGAATTGCCCACCAGCTGGACCGGAGCGACCCCCTGGTCGTTGAGGAAGTCGACCACCTGTTCAGCCCAGAGGTCCATGCCATAACGGATCGATCCAGGGACCAAGGCTTCCCCGTCGAGACATGAGCTGGGTTTGCTGCTGGAGCCGAAGCCGAGCAGGTCGATGGCAAAGGTCTGGCGGCCTCGGGCAAGGGCGGCGGTGTTGTGGCGCCAGTGTTCCTTGCAGGCGCCGAATCCATGGATCAGAACCACCGAAGCGCGATCCTGCCGCGCCTCCCCGGTGACGATGAAGCTGATCTGATGGTCGCCCCATTTCGAGGAGCGACACCAACCTGTGGGATAGGGGCCGGTGGTCATCTCCTCGCCAATGTCCGGCCGATCGATCAGACCGCCGCCTTCTGGGTGGCCAGAAGGTTCTTGAGTTTGGCCAGTTCGCCGGCCCAGCGGGGGTCGGGGGCGCCTTCCTCGATGCTGTCGCTGTGCACCACCTTGTTGACCGCCTTGCGGGCCACGGTCGAGGGGGCGGCGCCGGGGCGACGGTCCGTGCCGGGGCGCACATCCTTGCGCTCGGAACGCTCAATGCGCAGGGGGTTGCCGCCGAAGTCGCGGCCGTTGAGTTGATCGATCACCGCGTCGGCGATCGCCTCGTCATCGACGTTGGCGAAGCCGAAACCACGGCTGGCGCCTGTTTCCCGATCCTGCACGGCCTTGAAACGGACCCCTTCGCCCACGGCGCTGAACAGAGCATCAAGCTCCTTGGAATCAAAGGTCTGCGGCAGGTTGCCGACGTACAGACGAACGCTCATGGAGAGGAAGGAAGGGGGAAAAGGTAGGGGATGGCCAAAGGAGGGTGGGCCCCAGGGCAGGCACATGTGCCGCTGCGACCGGGAGGGACCCGAAGGATGGGGCCCAGCTGAATCCTTCAGCCTGGATCAGGCAGCTTGATTCGCCTTTGCCTAAGCAGTTAATCACGGCGGGGGCCCTGTGATCCAGGATCTGTCTGTCTTGCCAGCCACCGTTTCGCCGCCTCCAGGGCCCCGGCGCGGTCGTCGATGCGACCGAAGGCCCGCTCCGAGGTGAGGTGGTCGATCAGCTCCCCCAGGAGGGGGAAGCGCTCAGGCCCAGCTCGCGCTGCAGGGCCCTTCCATCCAGGGGCGGCCTGGGGTGGAACAGGGGGTCGCCCGGATCGCGCCAGCGCTCCATCCAGACTTCAGCCAGCTCCGGGGGCAATTGCAGGGCCAGGGCGGGCAGATCCGCTTCAAGCTGTCGGTGCAGGGCCAGCCGCTCCGCCTCCTCCATCGTTTCCAGTTCAGCTTTGGCCTGATCGGCCGAGGCCCCCAGCCGTTGACACCAGCGGCGCAGTCGCCCGCAGCGCCCCTGCAGCTTTCGGCTGCTGCGCAAGCGCTCCAGGGCGGGACTGTCGAACAGGGCGGCCAGGCGGGCCAGGGGCAAGGCGGCATGGGATTCCTGCGGGCTGAGTCCGCAGGAGCGCGCCCGCCCAAGGCTGAGTGCGGCCAGATCCGCCCCCGGACCGCCGCTGACCCAGGGCTCCAGCAGGCCGCTGCAGCGCGCCAACTCGAGATCCCTGTGCCCCAGGGGACTGGCGGCCAGTTTCTCCAGCTCGCCCAGCACCCGCTCCGGGGCCACCTCCTGCAGCAGGCCATGGTGCAGGAGGATCCAGCTCCAGGTGCGCTCCTCCAGCTCGAAGTCGAGCTGGCTGGAGAGGCGCAGTCCCCGCAGCAGCCGCAGCGGATCGTCGAGCAGGTTCTGTTCGGCAACGGCCACCACCTGACGCCGGCTCAGATCCCCCAGGCCGCCGGTGGGGTCCAGCAGCGATGGTTCATTGGCCAGAGGCAGGGCCAGGGCATTGATCCTGAAGTCCCGGCGGCGCAGGTCGTCTTCGAGGGTGTCCCCCACCTGGCGGGCCAGGTCGACGGTCCAGCCGCGGATCACCAGCCGGGCGATCGAGCGCTCCCGATCCAGCACCACCGCCTGGCCGCCTAAACGCTCAGCCAGGTGGCGGCAAAGGTCGATCGCCTCAACGCGCACCACCAGATCCAGATCGGGCCGGGGGCCCAGCCGCCCCAGCAGGCCATCGCGCACGGCGCCCCCCACCAGGGCCGTTCCCTCCGGCAGCACCTGCCAGGGCAGCGGCCAGCGCTCCGGCCCCAGCGCCTGCCACAGCGCTGCGGCCGCCCCAGCCCCCAGAATGGGGTCCTCCGGAGGGCGCGGCGGCATGTGCATCTGCGTGGATTGCCACTGGGTCGACCGCTGCCAGGCCTACCACGCGGTCGAGCGCCAGCATGGCGTCCCCCATCTCAGTGCTTCCCCCGATGTGGTGCCCACGGACCCCCGCATCCACATCCAGGTGATCGATCATCCCGCCGGTGGCGTCGGCGTGGAATGGGACGTGCGCGCCTGCGCCAGCTTTCTCGCCGAGCCCGGCCGCTGGCAGGGGCTGCGCCCGGGTGCTTGCCTGCCTTCATGAGCGGGACGGCGGATTTGTTGTTGGCCCTTCACAGCTCCAGCGACACCCTCGCCGTGGGGCTGCAGGAGTGGCCGACCGTCACTCTCGCGGTCGCGCCTCCCGTCGTGGCTGAATTTCCCCTGGGGCGAACCCTCTCCACCGAGCTGTTCGCCTGCGTGGAGCAGGTCCTGCCGGCCTCCCGGTGGCGTGAGATCAGCCGGCTGGCGGTGGCGATTGGCCCCGGCGGCTTCACGGGCACCCGGCTGACGGTGGTGATGGCCCGCACCCTGGCCCAGCAATTGGCCATCCCCCTCGATGGGGTGGGCAGTTTTCTTCTGATCGCCCGACGCCTGCGGGCCCAGGGGGTGCCAGGGGCAGCGGCGGAGCGCTTCGTGCTGGTGCAGACCCTCCCCCGCCATGGGCTGGTGGCCGGTTGCTATGGAGCGGGCCCTGCCTATCCGGGGGGATGGTGGAACTCCAGGCCCCGCGCTTTTTCTCCTCTGAGCAGGACCTCCCCGCAGGACCGCGGCTGGAGGCGCGGGTGGAAGCGGCGGCCGACACGGTGCAGCTGCTGGAGATCGCCACCGAGGCGGCGCGGGCCCAGCGGCCGGCCCCCTGGCAGGCCGTTCTGCCCCTCTATCCCACAAGTCCCGTGGAGCCGCGCCCTTGACGGCCTCCCCCAGGCCCGGGACCCATCGCTCCAAGCCCCCGGCGCCGCCGCCGACGGGGGGCAGGCGCTGGCTGCTGGCCCTGGGGGCCGGGGCCCTGCTCTGGATGTCCCGGGGGATCTGGCTGCCCCATCCCCCTCTCCCCAGATGATCCTGGTGCTGGGGGGCGATGTGGCCCGGGAGCAAGAGGCTGGCCGACTGGCGCGCCGCTACGGCCTGCCGGTGGTGGTCAGCGGTGGCAGCAACCCCGAGTATGCGCAGTGGCTGTTCGCCAACGAGGGCCTGCGGCGCAGCCAGTTCCAGCTCGACTACCGCGCCCGTGACACCCTGACCAACTTCACCTCCCTGGTGGATGAGCTCAGGCGTGCCCGCGTCCGGCATCTGCTGCTGGTCACCAGCAGCGACCACATGCCCCGGGCGCTGCTGATTGGCCGGATCGTGGCCGGCAGCCGCGGCATTCAGATCACCCCGGTGCCGGTGCCCTGCGCCAACCTCTGCCATCCGGAAGGGCGCCGCAAGGTGTGGGGGGATGGTTTCAGGGCCCTGGTGTGGGTGCTGACGGGTCGGGACGTGCGGACGTGGGGGGCAAGGCCGCTCGGGGCTCTGCTCCAGTCAGCAGGCCCAGGTCCAGCAGGGCATTGATCTGGGCCTGGACGGCGGCGGTGGTCACATCGAGATCGGCCCGGCGCCTTGAGGCCGGCGGCGGGATTGGCGTGCCGATGCGGATCTGGATCGGCACCAGCCGAGGCCAGCTCTGGCCCGTGCCCAGGGCCCGGTGGCTGTTCAAGATGGCCACCGGCAGCAGGGGCACCCCGGCCCGGGCCGCCAGCAGCGCCGCCCCCGGCAGTGGAGCGTTCACCCGACCGTCCGCCTGGCGGCTGCCATCGATGAATACACCTGTGGCCCAGCCCTCCTCCAGGCGGTCGGTGGCGGTGCGGATCGCCTCGCGATCACTGGCTCCGCGGCTGACCGGGTAGGCGCCGCAGGCACGGATGATCTGGCCCAGCAGCGGCACCCGGAACAATTCGGCCTTGGCCATGAACGCCACCGGCCGCCCCAGGGCATGGCCTAGCAGGGGCGGGTCCAGGTGGGAGCCGTGGTTGGCCACCACCACCAGCGCCCCCTCCTGGGGCACCTGGGCCTTGCCGAGGATCCGGCCCCGAAACAGCAGCCGAAACACTGGAAACACCAGCAGGTAGCTGATCAGCTGGTAGGTGATGCTCGGCCGCGGCGTCAACAGCAACGGTGGCTCACTCACCCGACGGCGGCGCCCCAGACGGCGGAAGCTTTCCCTCACAGCCCCAGATCGTCGCTGCCGGCGATCTGCGCCACGGTGACCCCCTCGAGGCTGCGCTTGATCAGTCCACTGAGCACGTTGCCCGGGCCGATCTCCACCACGGTGCTGATGCCCTCGGCGCCCAACCGATCCATCGTTTCGCGCCAGCGCACACCGCTCACCATCTGCCGGCGCAGGCGTTCCTTGAGCACGGCGCCGCTGGTGGCGGGGGTGGGATCGGTGTTGCTGAGCACGGGGATGGTGGCGTCGGCGAAGGGCACCTGCTCGAGAAGCTCCGAGAAGGCGCTTGCGGCCTCGGCCATGAAGGGGGAGTGGAAGGCCCCGGACACGGCCAGGGGCACGGCCCGCTTGCTGCGCACCTGGCCGCTGACGGCCGCCACCGCCTCCGGTGTGCCGGAGATCACCACCTGGGCGGCGCTGTTGTCATTGGCGATCACCACCCCCTCGGTGCTGGCCACCAGCGCCTCCAACTCGCCGCGATCGAAGCCGATCAGGGCGGTCATGGCTCCACCACCGGCGGCGGCCATCAGCTCACTGCGGCGCTGCATCAGGGCCAGACCGGTGGCGGCATCGAACACGCCGGCGGCGTAGAGGGCCACCAGCTCACCCAGGCTGTGGCCCGCCACCAGCTGGGCGCTGCGCCCCTGGTCCTTGAGGGCATCCACCAGCAGGCTCTCGATCACGAACAGCGCCGGCTGGGTGTTGCGGGTGTCGTTGAGATCGCTGGGTTCGCCGGTCTGCTCCAGCCCCTCACCGCTGACGATGGCGAGCAGATCGCGGCCCAGCAGCTGGGAGGCCTGCTCGAAGCGCCCCAGGGCGCCAGGGAGATCCAACAGCGGAGCGGCCATACCCAGCTTCTGCGACCCCTGACCGGGAAAGACCCAGGCGATGCCCATGGACGCGCAGGAAGCGGCTGGGCTGGAGCGTAGGTGGCGGCCGCCTCAGCCCTGGGGCCCCTGCCAACGCAGCAGGGCCGCCCCCCAGCTCAGGCCGGCGCCGAAGCCGCTGCTGGCCAGCAGGTGACCGGGCTGCACCCGGCCATCGGCCACAGCCTCCTGCAGCATCAGCGGGATCGTGGCGGCCGAGGTGTTGCCGTAGGCGGCCAGGTTGCTGAGCACGCGGTCGTGGGGGATCGCGAAGCGCTCGGCCACGGCGTCGAGGATGCGCTGGTTGGCCTGGTGCAGCAGCAGCCAGTCGAGCTGCTCGGCGCTGGTGCCGGTTTCGTCCAGCAACTCCTGGAGCATGGCGGGCACTTCCCGCACGGCGAATTTGTAGACCTCCTTGCCGTTCATGGCGATCGGCTCGAATCCGCCCACCTGGGCGGTGACCTCCCCCACCAGGGGAAGGCGCTCGCTGCGCTGGGCCAGGGTGAGGCAATCGGCTTTGCGGCCGTCGGAGCGCATGCGGAACCCCAGCAGCCCGTCGGCTTCCGGAGCGCAGGCCTCCACGGCCACCGCGGCGGCCCCGTCGCCGAAGAGCACACAGGTGCGACGGTCGTCCCAGTCGACCCAGCGGCTGAGTTGATCGGCGCCGATCACCAGGGCCCGCCGTGCGTTGCCGGCGCGGATGTACTGGCTGACGGTCACCAGGGCAAACAGGAAGCCGCTGCAGGCTGCGGTGAGATCGAAGGCCACGGCCCGGTGGGCCCCCAGCAGCCCCTGGAGGCGTGGGGCGCTGCCGAACAGGTCATCGGGGCTGGAGGTGGCCAGCAGGATCAGATCGAGCTCATCGGCCTCCCAGCCGGCGTGGGCGAGGGCCCCGCGGGCGGCTTCGAGCGAGAGGCTGGTGAGCGATTCGCCGGGACCCGCCACCCGCCGGGCGCCGATGCCCGTGCGGCTGCGGATCCATTCGTCGTTCGTCTCGACCCGCCGGCTCAGGTCGTCGTTGCTGAGGCTGTGGCGGGGCAGCCCGCGGCCGCAGCCCACCAGTGCCATCCCTGAGCCCCGTTGGCCGAGCGACACCTGATCCGACCCAGATCGCGTCAGTCAATCACAGGCGACGGCCCCAGGGGCCGGCCTCGGGCGCCGAGCTCAAGCGGGGCTTGTGGTGGCTGGCCTGCCGGTGCTGGTGGCCGAGGCGAGCGCGCTGGACTCGGCGCTGAGCTTGAGCAGATCGTCCATGACGCCATGGTTGGCGGCCGAGTGGGCCAGCCGCAGGGCACTCACCACCGAGAGCGCTTTGCTGCTGCCATGGCCGATCACGCAGATGCCGTTGACGCCGAGCAGCAGCGCACCACCGTGCTCGGCGTGGTCGAGGCGTTTCTTGATGCGCACCAGGTTGGAGCGCAGGAAGGCGGAGCCCACCTTGCCCCGCCTTCCCCGGGGCAGTTCGGCCCGCAGCACATCGAGCAGGACGCTGCCCACCGATTCGAGGAACTTCAGCAACACGTTGCCGGTGGAAGCCGTCGCAGACCACCACGTCGAAGTCGCCGGAGAGCACGTCGCGGCCCTCGCAGTTGCCGGCGAAGCGCAGCCTCGGCTCCTCGGCCAGCAGCGCGAAGGTGCGCTGGGCGAGCTCGTTGCCCTTGCTCTCCTCTTCGCCGATGTTGAGCAGGCCCACCCGGGGCTGGTTCACCTGCAGCACGTCGCGGCTGTAGATGCTGCCCAGCAGGGCGAACTGATGCAGCCAGGCGGGCTTGGAATCTGTGTTGGCGCCCACATCCAGCACCAGCACCGAGCGGGCGGGGTCCTTGGTGGGGAACAGAGCCCCGATCGCCGGCCGGTCGATGCCCGCCAGGCGCCCCAGCCGGAAGATCGCCGAGGCCATCACCGCCCCGGAGTTGCCAGCGGAATAGACCGCCAGGGCCTCACCGGCCTTCACCAGGTCCATGGCCAGGTTGATGCTGGCGTCGCGCTTGCGACGCACCACGGTGGCCTCCTCGTGCATGCCCACCGAGGGACCGCTGGGCACCAGCTCAATCAGGCCCGCCTCCTGGGCCCCCTGCAGCTCCCGTTCCAATCCGAGCGCCGCCACGGCCTGACGGGTGGGTTCGGTTTCGGCCACGAAGCGGATGCGCAGGGGCAGGCGTCGCACCGCCTCCAGGCAGCCCTCCAGGATCGGTCCGGGGGCGTGGTCGCCCCCCATGCCATCGACGGCGACCCAGAGGCGCTCCCCATCGAGGATCGGAACCTCGCCACCGCCGGGGCCCTGCTGCAGACGCCGCAGGGGATCGAACACCAGTGGGTGCAGCACCGAGCCGGCCACGGATCCGGCCGTGTTGGCCACCGATCCAGCCACCGAACCGGCGGTGTTGGCCATGGACCCTGCCACCGAGCCGGCGACGGATCCAGCGGTGTTGGCGGCGGATGTGGCCGAGTCCACCAGGGAGGTGACGGCGGCGTTGCGGCGGTACCAGATCACCAGCCGCCGGATCGCGCGGTTGGGCTTCACGCGGCGGGCGCTGGGAAGGTTGGACTCAGGTTCCTTCGGAGGCAACGGCATCGACAATGCGCTGGAACAGGTATCCCGTTCCCCGGGCCGTGAGGATCAACTCGGGGTTCGCTGGATCATCCTCCAGTTTGGAGCGCAGCCGCGAGATGTGGACATCCACCACTCGGGTGTCCACGTGACGCTCGGGGGTGTAGCCCCACACCTCCTTGAGGATCTCGCCGCGGCTGAAGGGCTCGCCCGACTTGCTGACCAGCAGCTCCAGCAGGCTGAACTCCATGCCGGTGAGCCGAATGCGCTCGTCTCCCCGGTAGACCTGGCGCTTGTTGGTGTCGATGCGCAGGTCGCCCACCAGGATCAAACCGGAGTTGGGGATGCCCGCCACCTGCTCCTTGTCCACCCGCCGCAGCACGCAACGGATGCGCGCTTCGAGCTCCTTGGGGCTGAAGGGCTTGACCACGTAGTCGTCGGCGCCGAGCTCCAGGCCGGTGATCCGGTCGGCCACGTCGCCCAGGGCGGTGAGCATCACGATCGGGACGTCCGATTCCTTGCGCAGCTCCTGGCAGACGCCGTAGCCGTCGAGTTTCGGCATCATCACGTCGAGCACCACAAGGTCGGGGGTGACCCGGTGGAAGGCCTCAAGGGCTTCGACGCCATCGCTGGCGGTGATCACGTGGTACCCGATCATCGTCAGCCTGGTTTCCAGGATCCGGCGGATGCTCGCCTCGTCGTCGACGACGAGGATGGTTCCCTTGGCGGGGGCGGGGGGTAGCCGTCATCGCGGCGAGGTCAGCGTTACAACCGGTGGCACCACTGAAAAGCTCCGAAGGGTCACAGGTTCACCGAATACCACCAATCTTCATACACCCAGCTTGGCCCGCCCCACCACCACCTACGTCTGCCAGAGCTGCGGAGCCCAGTCGCGCCAGTTCTTTGGCCGCTGTTCCGCCTGTGGCAGCTGGAACAGCCTGGTGGAGCAAACCGCCCCCGCGGTGGATGGTCGGCGGCGGCGCCCGGCCCCCAGCGGCGGCCCTGGCGTCGACCCTGGCGAACCCGGCCGCCCGCGCCGATCGCTGCCGATTCACAGCGTTGGGGAGGGGGCCTTCCAGCGCCTGAGCAGTGGCTACGACGAGCTCGATCGAGTGCTGGGGGGCGGTCTGGTGCCTGGCTCCATGGTGCTGGTGGGGGTGATCCGGGCATCGGTAAGAGCACCCTGCTGCTGCAGTGCGCCGAGGTGATGGCCCGTCGCCATTCCGTGCTCTATGTGAGCGCCGAGGAGTCGGCCCAGCAGGTCAAGCTGCGCTGGCGGCGGCTGGGGGAGCCGCTTTCGGCGGCCGGGGCCGACCCGGCGGCCCCTTCACCCAGCCCCGAGCCAGCCGAGGCGGGTTCGGGCCTGCAGCTGCTGGCTGAAACCGACCTGGATCATGTGCTGCAGGAACTTGAGGCCCTGCGGCCGGCGGTGGCCGTGATCGACAGCATCCAGGCCCTGCACGACGGGGAGCTCAGCAGCGCTCCGGGCTCGGTGGCCCAGGTGCGCGACTGCGCCGCCGCCCTGGCCCGGATCGCCAAGCGCCAGGACACGGCCATGCTGCTAGTGGGTCACGTGACCAAGGAGGGAATGCTGGCGGGCCCCAAGGTGCTCGAGCACCTGGTGGATGCCGTGCTCACCTTCGAGGGCGACCGCTCTCGCCAGTCACCGGTTGCTGCGGGCCGTGAAGAACCGCTTCGGCGCCACCCATGAACTGGGGGTGTTCGAGATGCGTGACCGGGGCCTGGTGGAGGTCAGCAACCCCAGTGAGCTGTTCCTGGGGAGTGAGGAACTCACCGCCGGCACGGCCACGATCGTGGCCTGCGAGGGCACCCGGCCTCTGGTGGTGGAGCTGCAGGCCCTGGTGAGCACCACCAGCTACGCCAGCCCCCGGCGCACGGCCACCGGCATCGGCACCAACCGGCTGCACCAGATCCTGGCGGTGCTCGAGAAGCACCTGGGGTTGCCCCTGTCCCGCTTTGATTGCTACCTGGCGGTGGCGGGGGGCTGGAGGTGGAGGAGCCGGCGGCGGATCTGGGGGTGGCCGCGGCGGTGGTGGCCAGCAGCCGCGACCTCACCCTGCCGCCAGGCACGGTGCTGGTGGGCGAATTGGGGCTCGGCGGCCAGCTGCGGCCGGTGGGGCAGTTGGAACTGCGGCTTCAGGAGGCGGCGCGGCTGGGGTTCCGCCGGGCGGTGGTGCCCCGGGCAGCGGCCTGGGGCCGATGGCAGCGTTGCTGGAGCTGCAGCTGCTGGAGGCGGCCACCATCGCCGAGGCGCTGGTGGCCGCCCTGGGGGAGACTCCCGCCGGCGACGATTGAGCCTTGGCTTTGGAATGAGCCTGAGCTTCAGAAGTAGACGTCGACGTTGCTGCGGCCGGAGGACTTGAGCCAGTTCTCGATTTCCAGGTAACCGCCCGGGTAGAGGCGCACGGCGCGGCCCCAGAGGTCCGCGGCCTTGTCGAGCCAGCGATCAGCCGAATCCTGATCCCCCTCTTCCTGGGCGAGACGGCCCCACTTCTCATAGATCAGACCCATGTTTTTGAGGCAGGAAGGAGAGTTTGGGTTTTCCTCCAAAGACTTGGCGTAGTAGCCGAGTGACTTCTCCTCTTCGCCATTGCTCATGAAGATGATCGCCATGTTCTTGAAGATCTCGCCGCGGTCGATGGGGTCATCCTCCAGCTTCAGGGCCTCTTCGTAGTTGTCCAAGGCCTCGGCGTAGTCCCCATCGCCCTGGGCGGAGAGTCCATCTTTGTAATAGATGTAGGCCTCCTTGGCCCTGGAACTGATCGGCATCAGCTTCACGATCAAGTCGGCCATGACCGTGAAGCTCTTGTCGATGAAGTTGTCATTGCGTTGACTGCGTGGCACGGCGAAGGGTCGTGGAGGTCCCCCCATCCTCACCCCCGCTCGGCTCCCTAACCTTGCGGCCTCTGCCGAAACTCCGATCCGCCTGCCTGCCCCCACTGGCCGCGCCACCGGTTTCCTGGCTTCCGCCCTGGACATCCAGACGCCTGGGGAGATCGAACCCCTGCTGTTGGAGGTGGAGGGGATGAAGTGCGGCGGTTGTGTGCGGGCGGTGGAACAGCGGCTGCTGGAGCAGCCCGGGGTGGCCCAGGTGAGTGTCAACCTGCTCACCCGCACGGCCTGGGTGGGCCTTGATCCCCCACGCGCCGACGCTGGCGCCAGCGATCCGCTGCCAGCGGTGATCGCCAGCCTGGGGGGCCTGGGGTACACCGCCAAGCTCCGCAACCGCGACCTGGATTCACCCAGCCCGCAGGAACGCCGCCAACGCCTGCACTGGTGGGAGCAGTGGCGCCAGCTGGTGGTGGCCCTGGCCCTGCTGCTGGTCTCGGTGGCGGGGCACCTGGCGGAATCGGGTCAGCTGGGGGTGCCCCTGTTGGCGGAGATCCCGTTCCATGCCCTCGTGGCCACCGTGGCCCTGGCGGGGCCAGGCCGCTCCATTCTTGTGGCCGGGGCCCGGGGGCCCTGGCGGGCGTGCCGAGCATGGACACCCTGGTGGGGCTGGGCATGGGCAGTTCCTACCTGGCCAGCCTGGGGGCTTTCCTCTGGCCCGCCCTGGGCTGGCAGTGCTTCTTCAACGAGCCGGTGATGCTTCTGGGCTTCGTGCTGCTGGGGCGTTTTCTGGAGGAGCGGGCCCGCTACCGCACCGGCCGCTCCCTCGAGCAACTGGCGGCCCTGCAGCCCGACACCGCCCTGTTGCTGCTCGATGGCGGAGAACCGCGTCTGGTGCGGGTGGGTGGCTTGCGGCCCGGGGACCGGCTGCGGATCCTGCCCGGCGATCGGGTGCCCGTGGACGGCCTGGTGCACTCAGGCCATTCGGCCGTGGATGTGTCGAGCCTCACCGGCGAGCCCCTGCCGCTGATGGCCGCCCCGGGGTCCTCCCTGGCTGCCGGCAGCCTGAATCTGGAGGCGCCCCTGGAGCTCGACGTGGAGTGCTCCGGCGCCGACACCGCCCTGGCCCGGATCATCCGGCTGGTGGAGGAGGCCCAGGCCCGCAAGGCACCGATCCAGGGGCTGGCTGATCGGGTGGCCGGTCGCTTCAGCGTGGTGGTGCTGGCCCTGGCCGCCGCCACCTTCCTGTTCTGGTGGCTCTGGGGCGCGGCGCTCTGGCCCCAGGTGCTGCTGGCGGCACCGGCGTTCTCGGCCCACGGCTTCCACGGGGCGGGCGGAATGCAGGCGGGCCATGCCGTGCTCGGGGCCATGGCCACGACCCCCGCCGCCCTGGCGCTGCAGCTGGCGATCGCGGTGCTGGTGGTGGCCTGCCCCTGTGCCCTCGGTCTGGCCACCCCCACGGCGATCACCGTGGGCACGGGCCTGGCGGCCCGCTCCGGTGTGCTGTTCAGGGGCGGCGATGTGATCGAAAGGGCGGCCCGGGTGCAGGTGATGCTGTTCGACAAGACCGGCACCCTCACCCTGGGGCGTCCGCTGGTGACGGCCGTGGAGGCAGCCCCTGGCGTGGAGGCTGATCGCCTGGTGCAGATCGCCGCCAGCCTGGAGCGACAGACCCGCCATCCCTTCGCCCATGCCCTGCTCCAGGAGGCCCAGGTGCGTCAGTTGAGCCTGCTCGCGGTGACCTCCAGCCACACCCTCGCCGGGCAGGGGGTGGAGGGCACGATCGATGCTCTGGCGGGCACCGCCCGGGTCGGTCGACCCGGCTGGCTGAGGGAGGTGGGCCTGGTGCTCGACCCGGAGCTGGAGCAGCGACGCGATCAGTTGGAGCGCCTGGGGGCCACGGTGTTGGCGGTGGCCGAGGGCCCGCGGCTGCTGGGGCTGGTGGCCGTCGAAGACCAGCCCCGCCCCGATGCCGCTTCCACCCTGGCGGAACTGCGGCGCCAGGGCCTGGAGCTCGGGGTGCTCAGCGGCGATCGCGAACAGCCCGTGCGCCAGTTGGCCGCTCACCTTGGACTGCCGGTCGATGCCTTGGCCTGGGAGCTGCGGCCGGAGCAGAAGTTGGAGCGGATCATGGCCGCCAGGGAACGGGGGCCGGTGGCGATGGTGGGAGATGGCATCAACGACACCCCGGCGCTTGCCGCCGCCGACCTGGGCATCGCCGTCGGCAATGGCACCCAGATCGCCCAGGACACGGCCGATCTGGTGATCCTCGGGGAGCGCCTCGAGGGGGTGGCGCTCGCCCTGGGGCTGGCCCGCTCCACCATGGCCAAGGTGCGTCAGAACCTGGCCTGGGCCTTCGGCTACAACCTGATCGTGCTGCCGATCGCCGCCGGTGTGCTGCTGCCGGCCTTCGGAATCCTGCTCTCGCCTCCCCTGGCCGCCCTGCTGATGGCCAGCAGTTCGATCACGGTGGTGGTCAACGCCCTGTTGCTGCGGCCCCGTCTGGCATGAGCGAGGCCATGGGTGAGCACGGGAGCGTGGGGTCTCCTGCGGTCCGGGGAGGTTTCTGGTGCTCGAGGGCATTGATGGCTGCGGCAAGACCACCCAGCTCGAAGCCCTCCGGCACTGGCTTCCGGCCAGTGGTCTGATGGCCCCCGGGGCCTCCCTGGTGGTGACCCGGGAGCCCGGTGGCACGGCCCTCGGGCTGGCCCTGCGGGAGCTGCTGCTGCACCCCCGGAGAGGCGACGCCGGATCCCTTGGCTGAGCTGCTGCTCTATGCCGCCGATCGGGCCCAGCATGTGCGCCAACGGATCGAGCCGGCCCTGGCGGCCGGCGATTGGGTGCTCAGCGACCGCTTCGTGGGCTCCACCGCCGCCTACCAGGGCGATGGCCGGGGGCTGCCGTCTGAGTGGATCAGCGCCCTGGAGGCCCTCGCCACGGGCGGTTTGGTGGCTGATCTCACCCTCTGGCTGGATCTGCCCCTGGAGCGCTCGCTGCAGCGCCGGGGTCACCGGCCGGCGGATCGGATCGAATCGGCCGGTGGGGCGTTCCTGGAGCGGGTGGCTGGGGGTTCGCCCGGCTGGCCAACGAGCGGGGCTGGCGCCGCATCGAGGCCGACCAGGGGCCCGAGCAGGTGAGCGCGGCGATCCGTCAGCTGCTCCAGGAGCGGTTTCCGCTGCCTTCGCCTCCACCGGTCACGGCGGAGGTGGTGGGGCCGGCGGGGCCGCTGGGGGACGGCCATGGCTGATCTGTTTGCGGGGCTGGTGGGTCAGGAGCGGGCCCTGACCTTTCTTCGGGCCGCCCTGGAACGTCAGCGGCTGGCCCCCGCCTACCTGTTCTGTGGCCCCGAGGGCATTGGCCGTCGCCAGGCGGCCCTGCGCTTTCTCGAAGGGGTGCTGGCTGGCCCCCAGGGCAGCGAGTCCGTGCGCCGGCGACTGGCGGCCGGCAACCACCCCGACCTGCTCTGGGTGGAGCCCACCTACCAGCACCAGGGGGAACTGGTGCCGGCCTCCGAAGCGGTCGAGCGCGGCGTCAGTCGGCGGGCGCCCCCCAGCTGCGGCTGGAGCAGGTGCGCGCCGTGGGCGGTTTTCTGGCCCGCCGGCCCCTGGAGGCCAACCGTGTCCTGGTGGTGATCGAGGCGGTGGAGGCGATGGCCGAGGGGGCGGCCAACGCCCTGCTCAAGACCCTCGAAGAGCCCGGTGGCGGCCTGCTGCTGCTGCTCACGGCGGCCCCCGACCGGTTGCTGAGCACGATCCGTTCCCGTTGCCAGGCGATCCCCTTCTCCCGCCTGGATCCCCTGGCCATGGACGAGGTTCTGCAGGCACTGGGCTCCCCAGCCGGGGCGATCTCGGAGCCCCCGGGTCTGCTGGAGCTGGCCGCTGGCTCACCGGGGGCGCTTCTGCGGCACAGGGAGCAGTGGAACCAGTTGCCCGAGGGCCTGGCGGACCGCCTGCTGGCCCTGTCCAGCGACCCGATGGAGGCCCTGGCCCTGGCCCGCGACCTCACTGAGGCCCTGGATGGGGAGCAGCAGCTCTGGCTGCTCGACTGGTGGCAGCTTCAGCTCTGGCGCCGGACCGCCTCGATCCAGCGTCAGCGGCGCCTGGAGCAGCTGCGTTCCCAGCTCAGGGCCTACGTGCAACCGCGTCTGGCCTGGGAAGTGGCCTTGCTGGGCTGACGTTTCCCCGCTGAAGCCCAGTGGCCTCAGGCGGCGGTGGGAGCGTTCAGCGGAGGTCCGCTGTTGCCGCGGTGGGCAACGATCAAGGGAGCGAGCTCCTCGAGCCGGGCACCGTTGGGCAGTTCCAGGCAGTAGCCCGCCCCGTAGACGGTCTTGATGAACTGGGGCTTGCGCGGATCGGGTTCCAGCTTGGTGCGCAGATGGCGGATGTGGACCCGGATCGTTTCGATGTCGTCATCGGGTTCGTAGCCCCACACCTCCTTGAGGATCAACGCTGGGGCCACTGTCTGGCCGTGACGCTGCAGCAGGCAGCGGAGCAGTTCGAATTCCAGGTGGGTGAGCCGCACCGGTGCGTCAAACCAGTTGGCTTCAAAGCGCTCGGGCACCAGAATGAGCGGGCCGTAACTGAGAATCTCACTCGGTTTGGACGACACCGGCGCCCGCTCGGTGCGGCGCAGCAGGGCCTTGATGCGCACCTGCAGCTCTTCGATATCAAAGGGCTTGGTGAGGTAGTCATCGGCTCCGGAATTGAAGCCGCTGACGATGTCCTTGGTGCCCCCCAGGGCCGAAATCACCATGATCGGAATGCGGGCGGTGCGCTCGTCCCGGCGCAGCCTCTGGCAGAGGGTGAGGCCATCGACTTTGGGGAGGATCAGCTCCAGCAGGATCAGGTCGGGGCTGAACTGCAGGGCCAGGGCCTGCCCCTTGAGGCCGTCTTCGGCGCCCTGCACCTCAAAGCCAGTCCGCTCGAGCTGGGCCGTCACCTGCTCACGCATGGCGCGGTCCTCGTCGATCAGCAGGATGCTGGGCTTCATGGATGCCGGCGTTGGAGCTGGCGCAGGCGGCTCCAGGGGAGTGTCACGGGGGCCGCCGGCGGAGCGCCGGGGCCTGGGGCCAACGGAGGGCCGAGGGCGGTTCGTGAGCAGCAACGGGACAAAGTCAACGCTTTTCCTTTCGATTCGCATTTTCATTCGAATTCAGCGTGCCTGCGACCCTGGCCGCCTCTCTGGCGGGGCCGGGCCCTCAGGCGCGGCCCAGGTCGCGCTGAAATCGCCCAGGCCACCAGCGCAGAAGCCCTGCGGCAGCTGGGTTGAGCCGATGGAGCGCCCACGGCTGACCATGGAGATCTGAAGATTCTCTTCACCATTGAAGCAGGGTTGCCGGGCCTCCGTCGGCTCACGGGGCAGGCCCCTGGGCCAAAAAGACCCCAGCCCTGGGGCTGGAGTCTGGGCAAACTCCCCGGGCGGGATTCGAACCTGCGACCAATCGATTAACAGTCGACCGCTCTACCGCTGAGCTACCGAGGATGGCAACCGGTCGAACCTACCCCTCGGCCTGTCCGACCGGCAAGGGGTGAGCAGGCGCCGCAGGGCGCGTCCGTCCTGCCAGGAACCCAGGTGACCACGCTCCATCAGCGCGGCGGCGGTGCAGCGTTCCAGCTCGTCCAGCCGATGGGTGATCCACAGGGCCGTGAGCGGCCTGTGGGGGCGTTGGCAGAGGGCGCAGATCAGCTCCAGGACATCGGCCTGGCTCTCCGGGTCCAGCAGGGCGGTGGGTTCATCGAGCAGCAGCAGCGCGGCCTCGCTGGCCAGGGCACCGGCGATGGCCAGCCTCTGTTTCTGGCCGCCGCTGAGGGTGTGGATCGGCCGTTGCTCCAGTCCCCCCAGCCCCACTTGCTCAAGGGTCGCCCGCAGGCGGCGCTGACGTTCAAGCGCCGTCAGGTTCGCCGGCATGGAGAGTTGCAGATCGGTGCCGCAGCTGGGCAGCAGCAGTTGATGGTCGGGGTTCTGAAACACCAGGGCGGGTTTGAGCCCCAGCCGCAGCCGCCCGCGGCTGGGCTCCAGCAGGCCGGCGATCAGGCGCAACAGCGTGCTCTTGCCGCTGCCGTTGCCGCCCACGATCATCCACAGCCCGGGGCCTGGAATGGTGAGGTTGCAATGGGCCAGGGCCGTGGCACCCGTGGGCCAGGCGAAGCCCACCTGCTCCACCACAAGCGGCGGCTCGCTTGGCAGCGGCTCGGGGAAGCCAGGGCGGAGCCTGTCAAGGGCCTCAGTCGTCGAAGGAGAATCCTGGGCGCTTGCCGCCGCCGCCGCCGGTGGTGGATTTTTCGTAGAGCTGAACGGCCACCAGCTCACTGCTGAGCAGGGCGATGCGTTTCTCCTCATCCTTCTCGCAGGTGAGTTCGAGCACGCGGGGGTGCCCGCTCTCCAAGGCCTCCTTGATCTGGCCGTGGAGAGCCAGGGCCGCCTCCAGGTCCTTGCGCTGCACAGCCACGGGCATGGGGCTCAGCTTGAGCGAGAGCTCGACGACGTACACGGGCGGCGGGGGAAGGTGCTGACACTCTGGCGAATCGCGCGGCCCTAGGTGCAACGACTCATTTTTTGAGGTCGACCGGAGAGGGTGCCGCGATCGGGAGCGTTTGACCGTACGATGCGCATGTAACGAAACATAAAGTCACCCATGACGATCGCTCTAGGGGGCGCGCCTTCAGCCCGGGGATGGTTCGACGTCCTCGATGACTGGCTCAAGCGCGACCGCTTCGTTTTTGTGGGCTGGTCGGGTCTGCTGCTGTTCCCCACGGCCTATCTGGCCCTGGGTGGCTGGCTGACCGGCACCACCTTCGCCACCTCCTGGTACACCCACGGCATTGCCAGCAGCTACTTGGAGGGCTGCAACTTCCTTACCGCTGCGGTGAGCTCCCCGGCCGATGCCCTCGGCCACAGCCTGATCCTGCTCTGGGGCCCCGAGGCCCAGGGTGATTTCGTGCGCTGGATCCAGCTCGGCGGCCTCTGGCCCTTCGTGGCCCTGCACGGCGCCTTCGCCCTGATCGGCTTCATGCTGCGCCAATTCGAGATCGCCCGACTGGTGGGCATCCGCCCCTACAACGCGATCGCCTTCTCCGGGCCGATCGCGGTGTTTGTGAGCGTGTTCCTGATCTACCCCCTGGGTCAGAACAGCTGGTTCTTCGCCCCCAGCTTCGGTGTGGCGGCGATCTTCCGCTTCCTGCTGTTCCTGCAGGGCTTCCACAACTGGACGCTGAACCCGTTCCACATGATGGGCGTGGCCGGCATCCTGGGCGGTGCGCTGCTGTGCGCCATCCACGGGGCCACGGTGGAGAACACCCTGTTTGAGGATTCCGAGCAGGCGAACACCTTCAAGGCGTTCGAGCCCACCCAGGAAGAGGAGACCTATTCAATGGTCACCGCCAACCGCTTCTGGAGCCAGATCTTCGGGATCGCCTTCTCCAACAAGCGCTGGCTGCACTTCTTCATGCTGTTCGTGCCGGTGATGGGTCTGTGGACCAGCAGCATCGGCATCATCGGCCTGGCGCTGAACCTGCGGGCCTACGACTTCGTGTCCCAGGAGATCCGCGCCGCTGAAGACCCCGAATTCGAAACCTTCTACACGAAGAACATTCTTCTGAACGAAGGTCTGCGTGCCTGGATGGCACCAGCTGACCAGCCTCACGAAAACTTCATCTTCCCCGAAGAGGTTCTGCCCCGTGGTAACGCTCTTTGAGCGCTGATTGTTAGCCAGCAAGGCGCCTCGCAAGGGGCGCCTTTTTTGTGCGTTCCGCTTCGCGGGGTTACGTCTCAAGGTGGTGGGTGCCCCCGCCAGTGAAGCGGCATGACCCCTGGGGGCAGGGCCAGAAACCCCGCTGGGGCCTCGCGATCAGCCTGGAAAGTCCGATACCATCGGCGGGTTCCGTCAGCAGTGACGTGGCAGCGGATTTCGGTTCGCCGCCGCAGGCGTCGCCGGCTGGCTTCAATCCCCCCAAGGAGGAGGTGCCCGTGAGCCACAGTTCCATGACCCAGGGTCTGCTGATCGCGGAGAACGCCGGCTGATTTCGGCGCCTGTTTCCTGATCAATCGGTTCCGCGACAGAGCGGACCCGGCGAGAGCCCCCGATGTCCTGCTTCCTGCGGGGTGTCGGGGGCATCGTTTTGGCTCCGTTCAACCGGGCCGCCGCTGCTGCTCCAGGCGGATTGCGCCAAGCAGGGCCTCCAGTGGCCGCTGGGGCTCCTCCAGATCACTCTGGCCGCGCTGCAGCAGCACCACCCCATCGCGGAACGCCCGCACCCCATAGGTTGCCCGCAACGACCTGAGTGCTTCCAGGCTGCCCTCCAGGGCCCCGCGATCGCTGCGGAACGCGTTGGCGTAGCGGCGCAGCCAATCCAGGTCCAGGGCGATCCACTCCACGGCCTTGCTGTTGCCCTGGCGATCCCGGTACATCACCCCTTCCGGGAAGCGGATCAACACCGACCGTTGGGCCAGATGGGGAATCAACGGGGTGTTGGCGGCCACGCTGGCTTCGGCGGGAATCAGGCGCAGAAGCTCCCGGGCGGCGACCCCATGGTTCCACTGCCGTGCTGGTGAGCTGTACACCCAGGGGTTGAGGCTGTCGGGAATCAGGAACGAGAGGCTGCGGTTCGGGTTCGCCAGCAGGGTGAACAGCAGCGAGAGGGCGATGCAACCGATCCAGACCTGGCGCAGCCGCCGCCGCGCGAAGGGCTCCGGATGGGATCGCCACCACTCGATCGCACCGGCGAACAACCCGGGTACCACCAGCAGGGCGTAGCGGATGTTGATCGAGAGGGGGTTGTTGGAGCCCTGGGCCAGGAGCAATCCCAGCAGGGGCAGCCCCATCAGCAGCCAGCTGTCGAGGCTGACCAGGGGGACCAGCATCAGGGGCAGGCCCTGGGCCAGCAGATAGCGCAGGGTGTCGCCCGGCGGAGAGATCAGCTCCATCAGCACCACCAGCGGCTGCCTGAGCGCCCTGAGCAGCACCTCCAGGCTGCTGGCCTTCTCGGCATCGCCGATGTACTGGCCGAAGTTCTCCACCATGAAACGGCGGGAGTTGTCCTCGCTGAACATCGGCATCAGCACGTTGGTGACCAGCAGCACCCAGCCGATCCCCAGTCCAGCGAGCCCCAGGGCCAGCGGCCAGCGCCGCCGTTGCCGCAGCAGGATCCAAAGGGCCACACCGACCAGCAGCACCCCCGTGTCCTCCCGGATCAGAGGCAGGAGCAGAGCGGCGACCGCCACCAGCCAGCCCTGGCGCCGTTGCAGGCCGAGCATCAACAGGAAGAAGGCCAGAGGCAGCTGAGCCAGATCCGTGAAGTTGCCCCAGGTGGGGCCGATCACGGCGTTGGCCCCGAAAAAGCTGATCGCCACGAAGGCGGCCAAGCGGGGATCCGTGAGCCTCTCGAGGGCGAGCCGATGCAGCACCAGCCCGGCGGCGGTCATGAGCCCCACCTGCACCAGCGCCAGGGCCCAGATCCCCAGCAGCCCCACCAGCGGCACCCAGAGCAGCAGGGCCGGGGTGAAATGCTGCCCGAGACGGTGATAGCCCAGGGCCGGCAGCTGGCCGGCATGGATCACGTTGGTGGACAGCTGCGACGAGAGGGTGCTCTCAAAGGGGTGCCCTCGGAGGCCGTTCCACAGCACCTGCAGGAAGATGCCCTGGTCGTAGGAGGCGGTGAGCACCTGCAGGCGCCACCACTGCAGCAGGAGCCCGACCACGGCGAACAGCAGGGCGGCCACCAGCACGGCCCGGTCGGCCCGTGCCGCCTCAGGGGGCGGGGCTGCTGAGTGCCCGGGTTGGGCGCAGTGCCAGCGTTGCCAGTTCTGGTCACCAACAACCTCCAGGCGGCAGAGCGATCCCTTGGGGAGCAGTATCCGTGCCGGGGGTCGCTGGCCTGGCGGATCAGATCGAACGGACCGGGAATCCCGGCGTCCTGGTCATCCGGCAAGCGCAGCACCTCACGCTGGGCGTACCAGCGCAGGCTGGGCCGCTCGGCCGCGTCCCCATCCATGTACACCGGTGGCCGCTCGCCCGCCGCCAGGGCCGCTGCCGGAAGCACCGACCAGCGCTCATTGAGCTCCCAGTTCCACAGGGGGCTGGTGGCCAGCAGCAGTAGCGACAACCACCAACCGGAAGTGAGCAGCAGCAGGCCCTGCCGCCGGCGCGATTCCATCGGCCGCAGCAGCAGCCATCCGCCTCCGAGCAAGCCGACCCCCGCCGGAAGCGGCAGCCAGCGGTAGGGGGCCAGGGCCGCCTGGCCCGGCAGGTTGGCCACCGTCCACGCTGCAAGCAGAACTCCGCCCAGCACCATCCAGAACCAGGGCAGGCGCCGCAGCACCCCACCTCGGGCCCCCCTTGGGCAGAGCAGGTCGGCCAGCGGCACAGCGCACAGCAGGGCGAAGGGCAGCCAGAGGGGGTGGCTGTACCAAGGCAACTGGGTGCGCAGGGGCAGGATGGAGGCGGCCATCACGGCTTGCAGCACCAGGCACCACCGCCCCCAGGCCCGATGCCGCTGCCGCCAGGCCATCACCACACTGATCGGCCAGAGCGGCAGCCAGGGCCAGCCCCCTTCGAGCACCTTCAATACCGGCACCCTCCAGCCCAGGGAACTGCCTTCGCCCGCATCCAGCAAAACCCTGCCCACCCCGTCGCCCCCCCAGAGCCAGAGGGCCTGCTGGCCGCGCATCAGGCCGTGATACGCGTGCCAGGCCAGGCCAGGCACCAGGCCAAGCGCCAGCCCGGCCAGGAGCCAGCGCCAGCGCCGCGGGCCGGGGGTGGGGTCGAACGCCAGGCCCAGGCCACCGGCCAGCAGGGCGGGCAGCAGGATCGGCGCCTTCAGCAACAGCAGGGAACTTCCCGCCAGGCCCGCCAGGGCGCCGCTGGGCCAGGCCCGCTTCGCGCTGCGGCTGCGCAGCAATGCCCACCAGAGCAGGGCCATGGCACTCAGCTGGGCGCCGTCCAGCATGGCCAGCCGCCCCTGGCGCATCACCGGCAGCAGGGTGAGCAGGATGGCGGCGGTGGCCAGGGCTGCAGTGCGTTGGCTTGGCCGCAACTGCCATTGCACAAGGCCGCCCAGGGGCACCACCAGCGTGGAAAGCACCGCCGGCACCAGCCGCACCACCCACTCGGGCGGCAGGGCGGAGGCAGGGGCTCCGGAAAGCTGATGCCAACAGGCGATCACCGCGGCGATCAGCCAATGCAGCCCCGGGGGCTTGTTGAGGTAGTCATGGCCCCAAATGGTGGGCAGAAGGCCCTGGGGCAGGCCCCGATTGGCGATCTCCAGGGCCACCCGCGCCACGATGCCCTCGTCCCAGTCGCGCAGCGGCAGGTTGCCCAGCCCGGCCAGGGCCAGCACCAGCGCGGCCGCCCAGAGCAGAAGCAGCAGGCGCCAGGGGGTGGGCCAAGAGAAGGACTCACAGGAGGGGTCATGGAGCGGTGGTTCCTGCGTTCAGCGGCACAACGAAAGCAGAACCACTCGGACATCCCGGCGGCTGGGCGCAGACCCAGCGACGCAGACGGTCTTTCTCGGGGCCATCGGGGAAGGGCCTGTAACTCTCGATCACCGCAAAGCTGCCCGCCACCGCATCGGCGCCCTTCCGGCGCCAGGCGGCAGCCTCCTGCTCGCTGAGGGCCTCGGGAGTCACAAGCCAGCCCTTGCGGTTCGCCAGGTAGAGCACGGTGGGATCGGGGCCGCTCATCACCACCACGCGGGCCTGCTCAGGGGTGCTGGCCTGAATCTGGCGGCCCAGCTCCCAGGCGGCCGAGCCGGTGATGCGCTCCCGGCTCCAGTAGTCAACTCCCAGAATGGTGAGACTGACCAGCACCATCAGGCTGAGCACAGCCCAGGCCCCACGCCGCCAGCCGATCGACCCCGAGCGCAGTCGCACCCAGCCCTGGCCCATCAGCGGACAGGCGAACAGCATCAGCGGCAACTGGTAGTACTCATGCACAGCGGTGGTTTCTGGGGCCAGGGCGCCCGCCACCACCACCGCCACCAGACCCAGCGGCAGCACCCGTACCAGCGGGTGAACCCCGGCGGCTGAGCCAGCGCGGGGCGGCAGCAGGCCCAGGATCAGCAGGGGCACCCCCAGCACGGCCAGGTTGCGCACCGCCACCCGCAGGGCCAGCTCCCCCCAGTAGCTGAACCCCAGCAGGTCGGACCAGGTGTAGCGGTTCGCCTGGCCGCCCCAGAAGCCGAAACTGAGACCGCTGCTTTCCCCCAGCTGGCGGGCATGCCAGTACCAGAGCGCGGTCACCGCGGCGGCTCCCAGTGGATAGAGCCAGGCAATGGGACGGCGAAGCGCCTGCACCCACCCCCCTGTCCCCGCGCCCAGAGCCAGAGCAGGGGCGCCCCCAGCCAAAGGAAGGGGAGCACCTTCACCAGGCATGCCCCGCTGAAGGCCAGCCACGACACCAGCACAGCGGAGCGCCGCCCCCTTCCAGCCAGACCAGAAAGCGTTCCAACGCCAGGGCCGCCAGCAGCATCAGCAGGGCCTCCGGTTGCACCGTGCGTCCGTAGAACACTGGAATCGGCAACACGGCATAGAAAATCCCCCCCACCAGCCGGCCCGCTCTCCCAGCAGCCGCCGACCGATGCGGATGACGAGGAAGATCGTGAGCACGCTGCAGAGCACCGACAGCCCGCGAGCCAGCCACTCGTGTACCCCAAACAGCCTGTAGAGCAGGGCCACCCCGTAGGGGTAAAGGGGAAACTCGGCTTCCACCAGGCCGCTGCCGGCACCGCCCCAGTCGATCTGGGGCAGCCAGAACCGCATCCCCTGTTCGGCGAAGTTGCGGGCCATGGCGGCCGTGTCCGCCTGGCGCCAGCTGTGGATGCCCAGGATCGGTGCCTGGATCTGCACCAGGCGTAAGGTCGCCCCGATCAGCAGCGGTAGCCAGAGCGGCAGGGGATGGCCCTTGGAACGGCTGACGCCCATGGTTCAGCAGGTTATTGGGAGGGCGCTGGCGGGTTGCTCAGTTGGCCCTGCACCGCATCCACCGCCGCCGGCAGGGAAGAGCGAAGCGCGGGAATCCGGGTGAGGTTGCCGCTGAGGCTGACGGCCAGATCCGCCAAGCCCTTCAGAACCGGCTCGTCATGGCGATTTTGTGCCGCCTGGGCCACGGCGGCGGCCTGGGGGCGCGCCAATCGGCCAGCAGCACCACCGAGTGGTAGGCCGCTGGCCAGGGGTTGGCGGGTTCGAGCGTTTCCAGGCGGCTGAACCACTGGGAGGCGACCATCGGGCGGTTCTGCAGCACCCCGAGCAGGGCCAGGCTCCAGAGGGCATCGCGATCGTCGGGGTTGATGCGCAGTTTCTCGTTGGCCCAGCGGGCCACTCGCTCCTGGTAACGGAAATGTCCGTCGAGCTGGTGTTCAGGGCCGATGCTGGCGAACACGGCCGCCAGTCCCCTGGGGCCCTGCTCCATCCCCCGGGCCAGGCCGATGAAGCGCTGATCGAAGCGCGTCGGTGCTGGCGCGTCGGCCCGCCGGCGCCAGAGCTCAATGGAGCGCCCCTCGTTCCAGGACCAGCGGCTCAACCGTTCGAAGCGGCCGTCGCTGCGCACCTGGCGGCTCAGCTGGCGGGACACCTCCCGGTGGGTGCCCTGGTCACCGGTGGCCAGCACCAGCCATTCCGCCTCGCGCAGCACCAAGGGATGGTCCTGCGCCCGTTTGCCGATTTCTCGTCCCACGATTTCGCCACCGCCGCTGCGGCCGAACACCGTGACGTTGCTCTGATTGAAGTCACCGGTCGTCGGAATCACGATCACCGTGGTGGGGGCGGTGCCCACCCGTTGGCGCAGGACGCGGATCAGTTCCGCCATCGGGAAGGGCGGTTTGCGCTCCAGAGCTTCAGCTCGCTCTGCGGCGGTGGTGGTGGCGCCGCCGATCAGCCCAAGGCCCAGCATGGCCAGGGCGGCCTTGCGCCCCCAGCGGGCGCGGAACCAGAGGAGCAGGACCCACCAGCCCCGGGCCAGCAGCAGCACCAGCAGGGGCAGCACCGGCGCGATGTAGCGGGGGTCCTTGTTGGGGCTCAAGGTCGTGAACAGCCAGCCGCTGAAGGCGCAGCCGATCAACCAGCTCCAGTCCCAACCTTGGCCGGTTTCCGGGGCGCTGGGCTGAAGGTGTTTCCTCCAGGAACTGGTCGCCGCCGCCAGACCTCCGACCAGCCCTGGTAAGCCATTCATGAGTCCCAGCTGTTCGGGCCAAAGCCTGAGGTACCAGAGCAGGCTGGCCAGACTGAACGCTGGCGGATCTCCTTCCTGGGCGGCGGACTCCAGCACCGCCCTGTTGGTGCCACCGATCGTGGTGATCCAGTTGTGCTGCAGCCAGGGAAGAATCAGGGCGAGCACCAACCCCAAAGCGGCCAGAACCTGCAGTCGCCGTTGAGGTCGACCCAGGCCCATGGCTGCGGCCCAGAGTGCGGGGAGGAGCACCACCAATAGTGCGCTCTGCTTCCACCAGCACGGCGGCCGCCAGCGCCAGGGCGGCCGCGCCCGCCTGTCCCCAGCTGCCGCCGCGGGGATCGGGTGCCGCCCAGCGTCCGAGCAGCCAGAGGGCCAGTGCGCTGGTGGCCGCCAGGGGCAGATCGAGCGTGAAGTCAACCCGCAGGGCCACCAGGGCCGGGGTGGTGCTGGTGAGTGCCGCGGCCAACAGGCCGAAGCCTGGCGAAACCAGCTGGCGCCCCCAGCAGGCCACCACCACCAGCAGCAGGCCCTGCCAGATCGCCAGGGCCCAGCTGGCCTGATCGGGGCTGTCGCCGGCCAAGGCGATCACCGTGCCGTTCAGGAGGCTGGCGAGGGGGGATCTTCGGCGACAGATCCAGAAGCGCCTGCCAACCCTGCCAGCCGCCGCCGGGCAGCAGTCCAAGGGCGCGGCCATGGTCCACGGCGCTGTTCAGGTAATCGGCCTGGTCCCAGGAGGGCAGCCGTTGATCCAGTTGCAGCCAGAGCCTGTCGGCCAGGGTGCCGGCGGCCCAGATCAGGCACAGGGCCAGCCACCAGAGCCAGGGTCGGGGGAAGCGGAACGTCAGGGGCCCGGGGCAACCAGGCGCTCAGTCTGAACCGGCGGCTCAGTGCTCACGGACGTTGTGCTTTCTGGCACATCGATCCTTGAGAACTTGGGGCATTAGGGGGATTATTTGGTCGGCGCATTGCGCCTCTTGTGTGTGAGGACCCCATGAAACTTTTCCAGCAACTCCTGCTGGCCCCCGCAGCCCTGGGCCTTCTGGCTCCGATGGCTGCTTCGGCCGCAGATCTCAACCTTGACGCCGTCAACAAGTACGCCGGCGCCGAGGAGCAAGTCACCAGCATCACTCAGTTTTCCGACGTCCAGCCCACCGCCTGGGCCTACCAAGCGCTCTCGAACCTGGTCGAGCGCTACGGCTGCGTCGCCGGCTATCCCAACGGCACCTTCAAAGGCGGTCAGGCCCTGACCCGCTGGGAAGCCGCTGCCCTGCTCAACGCTTGTCTTGATCGGATCACCGAAGTGACCGACGAACTCAAGCGGCTCATGAAGGAGTTCCAGAAGGAACTCGCCGTGCTGCGCGGCCGCGTCGATGGCCTTGAGGCCAAAGTGGGAGAACTGGAGGCCAACCAGTTCTCAACCACCACCAAGCTGCGTGGTGTGGCCACCTTCACCATCGGTGCTAACGCCTTCAGCGGTGATGCCAACGCCACCCTGGGTGAATCCGTTCTCCTCGGCGGCAAAGTATTGCCTGGTGGGAACTTCGCAGGAGCCTCTTCGTTCCTGCAAGGCGCCACCGCCATGAACTACAACCTCGACCTCTTCCTGGACACCAGCTTCACCGGGAAGGACCTGCTCCGCACTCGCCTGCGTGCCGGCAACTTCGGCGCCAGCCCCTGGGGTGCCGCCAATGCCAATAACCTGGTCGGCCTGAACGCCTTCGAGGTGTCCTTCGAGGGCGCACCGGGTGCGGACACCGTGATGGTGAATCGCCTCTTCTATCAGTTCCCCATCGGCAGCAACTTCACCGCCACCGTTGGTGCGAAGGTCCGTCAGGACGACATGCTGGCCCTGTGGCCCAGCGCCTACCCCGCTGACACCGTTCTCGACATCTTCACCTACGGCGGTGCCCCCGGCACCTACAGCCTGAACCTCGGTTCTGGCGCGGGTCTCTGGTGGAAGAGCGGCGGCTGGAGCATCAGCGCCAACTACGTCTCCGCCAACGGCAATAACGGCAATCCCAACGTCGGTGGCATCGGCACCGACGGTGCTGCCCAGACCGGCACCGCCCAGATCGCCTACTCAGGCACCAACTACGGCTTGGCAGCGGCCTACACCTACACCACGCCCCAAGGCGGCATTGCCGGCCTTTACGGTGGTAACGGCACTCCCCTGGCCAACCTGGGCTTCGCTCTCTCTGACAGCGTGAGCTCCGTAGGCATCAGCGGCTACTGGACCCCCACCAGCTCCGGCTGGGTTCCTTCGGTCAGCGCAGGCTGGGGTATCAACAGCCACAGTTCGGACGTCGCCGAGATCGATGGCGCCCAGAGCCAGTCTTGGTATGTCGGCCTCCAGTGGTCCGATGTGTTCATCAAGGGCAACGCCGCCGGCATGGCTGTGGGCCAAGCCACCTTCCTGACCAAGTCGGGTGATGACAGCATCTTGTCTGCCAACGACGGCAACTATGCCTGGGAGTGGTGGTACAAGTTCCAGGTCACCGACAACATCAGCGTGACCCCGGCGATCTTCTACCTGAGTGCTCCTCTGGGTCAACTCCAGAAGGCCAACGGCGATTCCTTCGACAACTTCGGCGGCCTCGTCAAGACCACCTTCAAGTTCTGATCGTTTGATCGGAACGGCTTCGGCGAAGTTCCTCACACTCTTCTTCGCCGAAGCTTCTTTCATTCACTTTTCACAATTTCTTCCTCAATCAACCCAGCTGGTGAATCACCAGCTGGGTTTTTTCGTGCCGAGCGCGCAATTTGTTTCTGGCCAGAGTTTTTGGGCGATCGGTGCCTGTGAAGGCCGTGTAGTCCGCGCTACACGGCCGGGTAATCCTTGCCAGTCGATTTTTTTGAAAACTGGCTAATATCAGCCAGCACCCTATGGTGCTTCCTCTTTTGGTGTGAGGACCAATGAAACTCTTCAGCAAGCTTGTGCTTGCCCCGGCCCTTTTGGGCTTGGCAACGCCGATGGCGGCTTCAGCCGCCGATCTCAATCTCACTGATTTCAACCGTTACTCGGCGCCCGTCTCCAGCAAGGAGCAGGTCACCAGCATCACCCAGTTTTCCGACGTTCAGCCCACCTCCTGGGCCTATCAGGCGCTTTCGAACCTGGTTGAGCGCTACGGCTGCGTCGCCGGCTACCCCAACGGCACCTTCAAGGGCGGTCAGCCCCTGACCCGTTGGGAAGCCGCCGCTCTGCTCAACGCTTGCCTTGATCGGATCACCGAAGTGACCGATGAGCTCCAGAGACTCCTGAAAGAGTATCAAAAGAGCTCGCCATCCTGCGTGGTCGCGTGGATGGCCTTGAGGCCAAGGTTGGTGAGTTAGAGGCCACCCAGTTCTCCACCACGACCAAGCTGCAAGGAGAGGCCACCTTCGTTCTTGGCGGTGTGGATGCCGGTGGTGACCGGCCAGGGGCTGGTGTGTTCGGTCCTGGTGGCAGTGTCCCTGGCGGCAGCGGCCGCAATGCAGCCGATAAGTACAACCAGCAGTTCGGCGCCACCACCTTCAGCTACGACCTGCGGTTGAACCTGCTCACCAGCTTCACCGGCAAGGATTTGCTCTATACCCGTCTGCGCTCGGGCAACTTCAATAACGCCTTCAATGGCCAAGGCCTCAACCTCACGGCCCTGGACAAAGCGAGTAACGGCGCCAACAACGCCAGCGACGCGATCGGGGTTGATCGTCTCTACTACAGCTTCCCATGGGGCAAGGAGTTCACCTTCGTGCTGGGCGCCAAAGCCCGGAACACTGAGCACCTTGGGGTGACTCCAACGCTCTACGGGGGCGGCAAGGGTGAAAGGATCCTTGATCTGTTCTCGTTGAATGGCGCGCCGGGCACCTACAACAAAGCCACCGGTTCATTGGGGGCTGTGATCTGGAAGCAGAACGTCAAGAAAGGTCAGGGCCGTTTCAGCGCCTCGGCGAGCTATGTGGCTCCCCAGGGTAATGTCGGTGCGCCCAATGATGGGGACAGTAATTTCACCTGTTCCAGCGGCGAGGGTGGCATCGGCACGGATTGCTCCCGTTCCAGCTTCCTCACCCAGCTCGCCTATACCGCTCCCCAGTGGAGCGTCTCGGCGGCCTACCGCTATGGCCAGTCAGCATCCAACTTCCGCAGGGGCACCAATTTTGTTGCCTCCAACAGCTGGTTCCTTGCCAATGGTGAATCCAACAGTGTGGCTGTGAACGCCTACTGGCAGCCCAAGACGAGTGGCTGGGTCCCCTCCATCAGCCTGGGCTGGGGATACAACTCTCTGTCCGATAACTCGATTCGTTCCACCGGTGTCGAGTTTGTTGCCCCTTACGTCACTCAATCCCAGAGCTGGTTCGCCGGCCTCCAGTGGACCGATGTGTTCGCGAAGGGTAATTCTGCGGGCATGGCTGTTGGCCAACCCACCTTCGCCACGGCCCTTACTCGAGGCAGCAGTGGTATCGGCAACACCACTCCGACAGATGGCAACTATGCCTGGGAGTGGTGGTACAAGTTCCAGGTGACCGACAACATTTCCGTCACCCCCGCCATCTTCTACCTGAGCCGCCCCCTCGGTCAGCTCACCGGAAATGGCAATTCCTTCGACACCCTCGGCTACCTCGTTCAGACCACCTTCAAGTTCTGATCCCAAGCGCCTCCCTCACACCCCTCACGTGCTTCACGCACACCGCCCCCCTGTTTCAGGGGGCTTTTTCATGGCGCCAGCTGGCGGCCCGCACAATCGATCCTGATTCGGGAAAATGGGGCCTCTTCCGAGACTTGGAACCATTGCCTGCCGCCTCCAACCCCGACCCCTACCGGGTGCTGGGCGTCAGCCGCCAGGCCAGCCCGGCGGAGATCAAGGCCGCCTACCGGGCCCTGGTCAAACGCCACCACCCCGATGCCGGCGGCGGGAGCGAGGCAATCGTGGCGATCAATGCCGCCTGGGCGCTGCTCCGTGACCCGGCCCGGCGCCTGCGTCACGACCAGGTCACAGGCCATGCAGGCGCCGCCGCCGCTGCCAAGGGGCGGCCCCACCGGGCTTCAGGCGCCCAGCGGGACGGGGAGTTGCTGCGCTGGCTGCAGCAGGTCTATGGGCCGATCGACCGGCTGCTGGGGCAGGTGATCAACCCATTCCCCGCAGAGTTACGCGCCCTCTCGGCCGATCCCTACGACGATGGCTTGATGGAGGCCTTCTGCTCCTTCCTTGCGCACGGCCGTCAGCGGCTCGAGAAGGTGGAGAGCCTGTTCCAATCGATGGCCTGCCCAGCCGCCGCCAAGGGTTTTGGCCTGAGCCTCTACCACTGCCTCAGCCAGGTGCAGGACGCCCTCGCTGAGCTGGAGCGCTACACCATGGGTTATGTGGACAGCTATCTGCGCGACGGGCGCGAGATGCTGCGGGAGGCCAAGCGGCGCCGCACGCTGCTGCACGAAGAGCGGCGTCGCCTTGAGCTCTAGAAGCTTTCCAGCTGGTCGAGCCGCAGCCAGAGATCGGGCACGGGCCGGTTCCAGCGCAGCTGGGCGTGGTCGCCCTTGAGGGCCAGCACCTCGCCGGGCCCCTCGAACAGGTAAGCCGGTGGCTGGGGATCACTGGCGGCGGCCTCGAGGCTGCCGAGATAGGCGCTTCGGTTCACCTTCACCAGGGAGCCCTTCTTGATCGGAGCCACCGCTGGGCTGGGGGCCGAGGCCGTGCTGGGGGTTTCAGCCATCGCGACTCGGGAACGATCCATGTGTGTGCAGGTTACCGGCCCTGGCGGTGGAGACGCCGCATCAGCAGGCCTATAAGAGGGCCAGAACGGGGCGCGCGGTCTTGACTCACAACCTGGCCCTTTCGCTGACGCTGTTCGGCGGGCTGCTGCTGATGGCTGTGTGGCTTGACGACATGGCCGCCCGGATCAGGGTGCCCGGCATCCTGCTGGTGCTGGTGCTGGGTCTCCTGATCGACAACAACCTCAGCGCACTGCCAGGTGATTCCCCGCCCCTGCTGAGCCTGGCCAACGCGGAGCAGATCTCTCAGTTGGCGCTGGTGCTGGTGCTCTTCTTCGGTGGGCTCACCACCAACTGGAGGGAAATGCGCCTGGTGGTTCGGCCCGCCGTGCGGCTGGCCACCCTCGGTTCGTTGTTGACCGCCGCCTTGGTCACCGCCTACATCCTCGGTCTGCAGAGCCTGCCCTTCTCGGCGGTGCCCGTGAGCCTGGCTGTCGCCCTGTTCATCGGCGCGATGGTCTGCAGCACCGATGCCTCCGCCACCCTGGGTTTGCTGCGTCCCCTTGTGGGGCGACTGCCGCAACGGCTGATCGATCTTCTGGAGTGCGAGTCAGCCCTCAACGACCCCATGGCCGTGGTGCTGGCGGGGCTGGCCCTGGCGCTTGCGGCGGGGGATGCGGGGCAGGGATCTGAGGTGGTGGTGGAGGTGATGCGCCAGTTTCTGCTCGGGGTGTTTCTGGGCTTCATCGGTGGCAAGGCCGCCACGCTTCTGCTCAGCAGTCAGCGGAGCCAGTCCTATGGACGTCTTGGGGCGATCGTCAGCCTGGCGTTGCTGATGGTGGTGGCGGGGGCTCGAACCTTGTGGGGGCCAGCGGCTTGCTGGCGGCCTATCTGATGGGCCTGGTGCTGGGCAACGACCCCCAGGTGGATCGGCCGCTGCTGGAGGAGTCCCATGCCGGTTTCGCCAAGCTGGCCGAGCTGGTGTTGTTTCTCTGCCTGGGGCTTGTGGTGGAGCCCAACGACGTGGTCAATGATCTGTTCTGGGCGCTGTTGCTCCTGATCGGCATGGTTCTCTCCCGTTGGGTCGTGGTGGAGCTGTTGCTGCTGCGATCCGGGTTCCAGTGGCCCCAGCGGCTGTTCACCACCCTGGCGGGCCTGCGCGGGGCTGTGCCGGTGGCCATCGCCATTCAGGCTGCCGCCAGCCCGGTGGCCTGGGGCCAGATGATGCCACCCCTGGCCCTGGCGGTGGTGCTGCTGGGTCTGATGACTCAGGGGCTGTCCCTGGTGCCGGTGGCGCGTTGGCTGGGCCTGGCCCAGGACACGCCCGCTGCCCCATAGCCTGGTCTTTCCTTTTGCACTGACCCGCGTGCGCCTGTTGCTCCTTGGCTGCACCGGTTTCGTGGGCCGCGAGCTGGTGCCCCATCTGCTCGGGCGGGGTCACCAGATCACCGTGCTGAGCCGTCGCCCCGGGGCCCTTCCGGCTCTCGGATCGGCAGAGCTCGATCGGCTGGTGCTCGATCCCGCTCAGCCTGCGAGCTGGCAGGACCCGGCTCTGATCGCCGCTTTGAGGGCGGCCGAGGGGGTGGTGAACCTGGCGGGGGAACCGATCGCCGAGCGCCGCTGGAGCCCCGCCCAGCTGCAGCTGCTGGTGGACAGCCGGGTGCGCAGCACCGAGCTGCTGGTGGAGGCGATCAAGGCGGCTGGGGCTCCGCCGGCGGTGCTCGTGAATGGTTCGGCCGTGGGTTATTACGGCACCGATCGCGACGCCCGCTTCGATGAGGGCAGCCCGGCGGGCAGCGACGTGCTGGGCCGGCTCTGCGGGGCCTGGGAGGCGGCGGCCGATGGGGCGCTTGCGGCTGGAGTGGGCCGGCTGGTGAAGCTGCGCATCGGCATCGTGCTCGGACCCGATGGCGGCGCCCTCGGCAAGATGCTGCCGGTCTTCCGGGCCGGCTTCGGCGGCCCCATTGGCTCGGGCCGGCAATGGATGAGCTGGATCCAGCGCACGGATCTCTGCCGTCTGGTGGCCGCGGCCCTGGAGGATCCCGCCTTCGATGGCACCTACAACGCTGTGGCCCCCAAGCCGGTGACCATGGCCGTCTTTGCCTCCAGCCTCGGCCGGGTGCTGGGTCGCCCCAGCCTGCTGCCGGTGCCAGGACCGCTGCTGCAGCTCCTGCTCGGCGATGGGGCCCAGGTGGTGCTGGAGGGTCAGCAGGTGCTCCCTGAGCGCCTGCTGCATCAGGGCTTTGCCTTCAGCTATCCCGAGATCAGCGCTGCCCTCGCCGCTGCCACCAGCCCAGGGCACCGCTGAGCAGCGCGGCGGCCATCAACAGCCCGATGGCGGGGGTGAACAGGGGTTCCCAGAGCCGTTGAAACAGCGCCAGGGGCGCCTCGATCTGCCGTCCGTGCAGCACCACCGCAAGGGCGAACCACAGGGCTCCTGCGATCACGAGGAACACGTCCGCCACCAGAAAATTGTCCAGGACGTTCTTGAAGCGGGCGCCTGAGCTCGGTTGATCGATGCCTGGAGTGGCAGGCGGGGCTTGGGCAGCGGGGTCAGCCATGGGCGGAATTGTGCAGGGCCTGGGCGGAGGGCCCCAGCAGGGCGGCGATCTGATGGGCCATCCTCGCCGCCCCACCGCCGGATCCGATCCGCACCTGGCCGTTGCGGTGGCAGCGATCGGATAAATCAGCATCCGCCAGCAGCACGCTGATCAGTTCAGCGCTGGCCTGAAGGTTGGCCGCAGAACCTGGTGCCCCTGGGGCGCAGAACAGGGACGGACCCAGCAGTCGCCGTTGGGCCTCGGCAAAGCCCGGGGTGAACTGGGGACCGAAACCGGGCAGTTGCAGCACCGGTTTGCCCAGTCCCACCGCCTGCTCCGCCGCCGTGCCCGTCATCGACAGCAGCAGATCGCTCTGCTGCACGATCGCCGCGAACTGGCCCCAGCGCAGCTGCAGGCCCAGGGGCCCGTGCCGCAACACCGTTCCATCAAGCCGCCAGCCCAGGGGTTCAGCCAAGGCCTTGACGCTCTCCAGGGAGAGCTCGCCCACCAGGGCCGCCTCCAGGGCCAGGGTTTCCGCCTGGCGCAGCGGCGCCGCCAGGCGGGTCAGCACCTGCAGCATCAGCTCGAGGTTGCGCTCGGCCTCCGGAAGCCGGCTGCCGGGCAGCAGCCCCAGGCGCTGGGCCGCCGGCGGCGCGCCCGGCGCCTCCAAGGGCCCGCTGGGCTCCAGAACGCGGTCGAGGAAGGGGTTGCCCAGGAAGGTCACCGGTCTCCTGAGCTGCTGGCTGAGATCGCCCGCGGTGAGAGCATCGCGGCTGAACACCCGCTGGAACCGCTGGCTGCGCAGGCAGGCGCCGCAGGGCCAGGGCAGCCGCAGACGGCCCTCGTAATGGCTGGAGTAGGCCACCAGGTAGGTGACCACCGGCCGCCGCACCAGCCAGGCCGCCAGCACCGGGATCACATCCCCCACCACCACCACCAGGTCGTAGCGGCCAGCGATGCGGGCCAGCAGCGCCAGGCGCCGCAGCAGGTAGAGCAGCTGCCCCTCGACGATCTCCGTGAGCCGGCCCAGGTGGCTCGTGTAGCCGAGCCCGCCGGTGCTGTACTCGCGGGTGTGGCCCAACACCTGCAGGCCCGCCTGGCGGTAGGCCTGGCCGTGGCCCACCAGGGGCAGGGCCGCCAGCTCGAAGCCCCTCTCGATCAGCTCCTGGCCGATCAGGGCGCCGCTGAGGTCCTCCCCGTGCCCGTTGCTGAGCAGCAGGATCCGGCTCAAGCGTCCAGCCAGCCCTTGAGTTTTTCCAGGGCCTTCCAGCCGGGCTTGCGGCTCAGCCCATCGGCGATCGAAGCGTGCAGTTCACCGGCCAGATCCGGCGCCATCGCCATCACCCGTCGCACCAGGTCCACGTGCTCACGCACCCCCTTGGCGTTGGTTTCCAGCAGGGCCAGGCTGAGATTGATGCGGGACTGGGGGTCCTGGGGGTTCAGCTTGACCGCCGTGCGCGCCGAGCGCAGCGCCTCCTGGGGCTGGTCATTGAGCAGCTGCAGCCAGGCCAGGCAAGTCCAGCCGGCGGAGTGCTGCGGTGCCTGGGCGGTGATGGCGCGGAAATCCTCCAGCACCTCAGCAGCCGGGGCCCCCTGCTGGTAGCGACCGATGGCGTCCTCGAAGAGGGTGTCGTGGCTGGCCGTCATGGTCGCGAAAGGGCGCGCGGAGCGATCACCAGAGTCCCATGGGGCCAGCCTGAACTAAACAGCGAAGGAACTGCCGCAGCCACAGGTCTGGCTGGCGTTGGGGTTGCTGAAGTTGAAGCCGCCGCCGATCAGCGCTGAACTGAAATCCAGCTGCATCCCGTAGATGTAAAGCAGGCTCTTGGGATCACTCACCACCTTGAAGGGCTGGGCCCCCTCGGGCTCGTAGATGTAAACGGCGTCATCGGCCGCGATGGCGCCGGCGTCGATGAAGTCCATCGTGTAGCTCATGCCGCTGCAGCCCCCGGAGCGCACCCCCACCCGCAGCGCCTTGGCTTCGCCCTGCTGCTGACAGAGGGTGGCCAGCTGGCGCATGGCCGGCTCGGTCACGAGGATCCCCTTGCCATCGGCGGCGGTGTGGGTGCGGGGGCTGGTTTCGACGGTCATGGGTGGCGCGGGCGAACGGGCGGGGCGGTTTCTTGAATCCACTCTATGGAGGCCGGCTTCATAGAGTCGTGGGAACCAAGGGAGAACCGGTGCGGGTTGCGATCGTGGGAGCGGGGCTGGCGGGGCTGGCCGCGGCGGTCGACCTGGTGGAGGCCGGTCACCAGGTCGACCTCTACGAGGCTCGTCCGTTCGTGGGCGGCAAGGTGGGCAGCTGGGTGGACGGTGATGGCAACCACATCGAGATGGGGCTGCACGTCTTCTTCTTCAACTACGCCAACCTTTTCGCCTTGATGCGCAAGGTGGGGGCGTTCGAGAACCTCCTGCCCAAGGACCACACCCACCTGTTCGTGAACAAAGGCGGTGATCTGCGCGAGCTGGATTTCCGTTTCCCGGTGGGTGCCCCGTTCAACGGCCTCAAGGCTTTCTTCACCACCCCCAGCTCGACTGGATCGACAAGCTGCGCAACGCCCTGGCCCTGGGCACCAGCCCGATCGTTCGGGGCCTGGTGGATTACGACGGCGCCATGGCCGTGATCCGCGACCTCGACCGCATCAGCTTCGAGCAGTGGTTCCTGGGCCACGGCGGCAGCCGCCGCAGCATCGAGCGGATGTGGAACCCGATCGCCTATGCCCTCGGCTTCATCGACTGCGCGTCGATCTCGGCCCGCTGCATGCTCACCATCTTTCTGATGTTCGCGGTGCGCACCGAGGCCTCCAAGCTCAACCTGCTCAAGGGCTCCCCCACCGCTGGCTCACCGGCCCGATCGTCGACTACATCGAGGCCCGCGGTGCCCGGCTGCATCTGCGCCATCGGGTCACCGACATGCCCTTCGAGGAGCGGCCCGCAGCCGGCGGCGATCCAGCCAGCACCCGCGTCACCGGCCTGGTGCTCGGCACCCCCGACGGGGAGAAGCGCATCGAGGCTGACGCCTACCTGGCCGCCTGTGACGTGCCCGGCATCCAACGGCTGCTTCCGCCCGCCTGGCGCCGGTTCCCCCAGTTCGAGAACATCTACCGGCTCGAGGCCGTGCCGGTCGCCACCGTGCAGCTTCGCTACGACGGCTGGGTCACCGAACTGGGCAACGGGGCGAGCGCCGAAGCGAAACGCCACGATCTGGCCCAGCCCTCTGGTCTGGACAACCTGCTCTACACCGCCGACGCCGATTTCAGCTGCTTCACCGATCTGGCCCTCGCCAGCCCCGTCGATTACCGCAAGCAGGGCCTCGGTTCCCTGCTGCAATGCGTGCTCACCCCAGGCGATCCCTGGATTCCGAAGAAAACCGAGGAGATCGTGGCCCACACCGATGCCCAGGTGCGGGCGTTGTTCCCCTCCGCCGGGGGCCTGAAGCTGGTCTGGAGCAACGTGGTCAAGCTGGCCCAATCGCTGTATCGGGAGGCGCCGGGCATGGAGCCCTTCCGCCCGCAGCAGGCCACCCCGGTGGCCAATTTCTTTCTGGCCGGCAGCTACACCCGCCAGGACTACATCGATTCGATGGAAGGCGCCACAATGAGCGGGAGATTGGCGGCTGCTGCCATCGTGAACGCACCCGTTGCCCTGGCGACCAACGCCGCCGTGGCCTGATTCCTATGGGCCGATGGTTGGAGCACAGCGTGACCACGGAGATCGACTCTCCCGTTGACCAGGTCTGGGAGGTCTGGAGTGATCTGGAGGCGATGCCCCGCTGGATGCGCTGGATCGAGTCGGTCAAGACCCTTGATGACCCGGATCTCACCGATTGGACCCTGGCCGCCCAGGGGTTCCGTTTCCACTGGAAAGCCCGCATCACCCAGCGGGTGCCAGCCCAGCAACTGCACTGGGAGTCGGTGGGGGGCTTGCCGACTAAAGGGGCGGTGCGCTTCTATCCACAAGGTGATGGGCGGACAGCAGTGAAACTCACGGTCAGCTACGAATTACCCGGCGTCGTGGCACCGTTGATGGAGCCCAGCATTCTTGGTGGCATCGTCACCAGGGAACTCCAGGCCAATCTGGATCGTTTTCGTGACCTGGTGCAGAGCGGTTATGGCCAAGTCTGAGCACAATTTTCTGGGACTTGCCCTGGGGATCCCAGGCAGGCCTGATCCGGCGAGGGTTCTGCTCGCCGCCTTGCCCCTGCTGGCCCTCACGGCCTGTGGGGCGCCAGCTCCGCCTCCCACCGCCGTCACGCCGCCGCCGCTGGCGGTCCCCCAGCCCCCAGCCCCCAAGCCCCCAGCCCCCGAGCCCACCACCGCGGCCACCCCGGTGCCTGGTCTCACCCCGTTGCCCACCCCCGCTGCAGTGGTGGGAGGGATTGGTCAGGGACGCCTGGATCCTTTCGCTCCGGTGGCCTCGGCCGGCTCAACCGCCACCGATGCCAATGGCAGGCCCATTTCCACGGTCAAGCCCGTGGCCCAGCTGCCGGCAGGGTTCAGTTTCACCGGGGTGGTGAGCTCCCGTGGCACCGCCCAGGCGCTGGTGCAGGTTTCCGGTCAGACGGGCCCCCTCTGCGTCGGGCCCCGGGGCTTCTGCCCAGGAGCTGGGCAGGCTCCGCTGCTCCCGCCGGGCTGGATCGTGACCACGATCGATGTCAACAACGGCCGCCTCAGCCTGCGCCAAGGCAAAGACCGAGTCAATCTGACCCTTTGAGGGCCAGCGCGCAGGCCTCCACGAGGCCGGCGAGATCGTGGGGGAGGCTTCGGCATCCAGCCGCCCCAGCAGGTTTCTGCACACCTGACTGGTCTGGGGGCCGATCGAGACCACGGCCAGTGGGTCCAGCCGTGCTCTCCAGCACGATCCAAAGGCCTGCTCCAGCATCGAGCAGGTGTGGCGCACGGTCTTGCCGCTGCTGAAGGTGATCGCATCCACCTGGCCCCGCTCCAGGGCCGCCAGCGTCGCCGTCGGCAGGCCCGCAGGGCAGCGGGACTCGTAGGCGGCCACCTCAACCACCCGGGCACCAGCGGCCGCAAAGGCCTCCGCCAGCACGGTGCGTCCTCCGCTCTGCACCCGGGGCAACAGCAGCCGCAGGCCCCAGCCTGAAACCGGGAAGTTCTCCAGCAGGCTGTCGGCCACGAACTCCGGGGGCACGAAGTCCGCCGCTGCCCCCAGCTCCTCGAGTCGGGCGGCCGTCTTGCGGCCCACCGCAGCGATCTTGAGGCTGCGGGGACGGTGGGCCAGGGCCTGGCCCCGGCGCTCCAGCCGTGCCTGCACCGCCTCCACGCCATTGGTGCTGGAGAGGATCAGCCAGTGGAAGCTGTCCCAATCAGCCAGGGCATCATCCAATGGGCCCCATTCATCGGGGGGCCGATCACCAGGGCAGGCAGATCCAGCACTTCGGCCCCGGCCGCCTCGAACAGCCGCCGGGCTTCCCCCAGTTGCCGTTCGGCCCGGGTCACCGCGATGCGCCGGCCAGCGAGGGCCCCGGCGGCATTGGTCCCTCCCGAGTCGTGGTCGGGGGCGTCCACGCTCAGGCCTCCAGCTTGACCATGGCGCCCGCCTGCTCGCGCAGTTTTCCGGCTTCCTCGCCACGTCCCTGCTGCTGCAGCAGGGCGATCGCCCGGCGGAAGCTTGCGCGGGCCGCGTCGATGTTGCCCCCCAGCAGCTGGGCCACCGCCAGGTTCTGCTGGGCTTCGGCGTAGTCGGGAGCCAGCTCCAGCGCGCGCCCGTAGGCCCCCAGCGCACCGGCGATGTCCCCCTGGCGCCGCCGGATCAGGCCGAGGTTGTACCAGCCCAGGGCCACCTCGGGGGCCACCGCCGTGGCCGTTTCGGTGAGGCGCTCCGCCTCTTCGGGGCGACCCTGCTCAAGCAACTGGGCCGCCAGGTTGAGCCGGGCCGCCAGGGTGAGGCGCGGGTTCAGGGGCTGCTCCAGGGCCTGGCGGTAGAGGGCTTCGGCGGCGGCGGGATCGGCGGCGCTGCGGGCCATCGCCAGGTGCAGCAGCAGTTCGTAGCGTTCCGGGTGGGCCCCGGTGGGGCAGTGCACCAGCCCCCTTTCCAGCAACTCCAGACCGCGCGCGCGGTTGCCTGTGCTGATCTCCAGGCCGCCAAGCTTGGCGCAGACGTAGGGGTCACCCGGTCGCTCAAGCAACTCCCGCTCCATCGCCTCGCGCAGGCGAGCGGCCTTGTTGCCGCTGGCCAGCAGTTCGGGCCGGTAGCCGGAGTGCAGCAGGGCCGGTTCGGGGCAGTCCGCGAGCCGCCAGTGGGGCTCGGCGGCCAGCAGTTCGCTGACGCTGTCGTCCACCATGGCGTGGTAGGCCCGGCTCCAGCGGATCGCCGGATGGCGCCGGAACAGGCGACTGACGCTGGAATAGGGCGACTGCTGGGAGCCCAGCTCGTGGCGGAGCAGGTTGATCAGCAGCACGTTGGGCTGGGCCATCAGGGCCCGCAGCGGCGAGCGGGCTTCGGGCCGCAGCTGCTCATCGGCATCGAGCACCAGCACCCAGTCGCCGCTCACATGCTCGAGGGCCTGGTTGCGTGCGGGAGCGAAATCCCCGGGCCAGGGGAGTTCGTGCACCACGGCGCCCTGGGCGCGGGCGATGGCCACCGTGCTGTCGCTTGAGCCGGTGTCGATGATCACCATCTCATCGACAAAGCCCTGGACCGCCTCAAGACAGGCGCCAAGGCGCTCCGCCTCGTCGCGCACGATCATCGAGAGGCTGAGCATCGGCGGCAGGGGCACATCAAGAGAGCCTAGGGGCCGTGTCCGCGGGGCCTGGGCCCCACCTGCTCAGCCGCTGGCGACCCTGGGGCGGATGAAGCGCTGCGTGACCCCGGCCACGATCAATCCGAGGCTCAGGGCAGTGACCGCCGTGAACGGTTCCCCCAGGAAGACGGCGGCACTCAGGATCGTGACGATGATGCTGCCGCTGCCCGTCAGGGCCACCTGGCTCACGCTGAACAGGCGGCCGCTGATCTGGCGCAGCACTTCGGTGCCAAGACTGAGGGTGATGCCATAGACAACAATCACCCAGAAGACCCACCAGGTTTGAAGCAGCAGAAAATGTTGGGGCCCGTATTGCTGGTACGCGATGACGGCAAAGACGATGGCTCCAGCCAGATTGGATAGCCCGACGGTCAGGCCACGGGATAGCTGGTAAACAGCCATCTTGCGTCGGATGCAGTTGCGAAGGGATGTGGCCAGCACAGAGACGAAGGCCCAGGCGAGGCCGATCCAGTCGTCCATGCTCATCATTCCCCTCGATGCACCGAACAGGATTCCGATCAATAATCCGCCGAGAATCAGAACCAGGCTCAGAGCGAAGCGCTGAGGCAGTTGTTCCTTCAGCCAGAACAGCGCCAGGAATCCAGAAGCGGGCAGGGTCAGGGAGAACAGCAGCGTCTGGGTGATCACCGAGAGGTGATCCAGTGAGAGGTAGAACGCCAAGGGCGCCAGGAAACAGCCCAGGAATGAATCGGCGGCCACGGCTCTTGAGGCCGCAGGGCTGATGGTGCGGATCTCCCTCCAGACAACCCTGGGCTCGGCGCTCAGCAGCGCAATCCCGACCATCGACTGGGCGATGAAAAAGACATTGCAGAAGCTGATCGGATTCTCGCCACCGACGGGATGGCTGGCACCGAACAGTTGCAATCCCTTCAGCACCGTGCTGCGCAGCCCGGAAACAAGCCCATAACCGAGCAGGATCAGGGGCTCAGAGTTGTTCTGGTGCGGCACTCTGCCCACGGATGGCCGGTTGCTCCTGTTGGGTACCCATGGGCAGGCGGATTGGATTGGTCGGCTTCGCTTGACGGCCGGGCAAGGGATCGCCCTGGCTCCAGAGAACCCTGCCGGTGAGGCCATCCACCTGGATGGAGCCATTCGCCCTCGGGGCCAGCTGCCTGAACACGGCCACACCGCGTTGATAAAAGGCCTTCACAATCGAGCGCGGCACATAACGGCCGCTGGACTGATAGCGCTCCAGCACCCGTTGCTGGCTGAGGTGCTCCGGGATCAGAACTTGCACGATAAAGATTCGGTAACCATTATCTTTTAAAGATCCAATCAGTTCCTGATAGCGATCTGCATTGGTCATTGTTCCATCGTAGATCACATTCAGCCGACAGGGTCTGGCAATAGCCTCTAACTGCATGGCGACGATGTCGCGGACCTCATCTTGAGTGGCATTGGCGTTCCAGCCCCGATACTCCGGTAACGCTTCGCGGACCTCATCGGCATCGATCCGGTAGCTGCTCTGCAGAACCGAAGCGGGGATGTGCCGCTTCAGCCAGGTGGTTTTGCCGGCTCCCGGCGGGCCTCCGGTGAGAAGGGCAAACGGAGGCCCCACCGCTACGCAAGGCTTCCTTGACCGGGCCGTTCGGATGATCTCCTCGTGGAGTTTTTGGCGTTCGGGTGAATAGTTGCTTCCGCTGAAGTAAGTGCTCTTGGTTGTGGGGAGCGCGAGCAGGCAGCGCTCCAGCCAGTCAATCGCTGCGGGCTGGATATCGGGTTGGCCGGAGCGGTTCAGCCGTTGGCAGCGTTCTCCAGGTGGCGGATCAGCGGCAACCGGAGCAGCGCGCCCCACCGGGCTGGTGAGCGCCACGGCCAGGGCAGTGGCCAGGGCGCTCGGCAGGGTGACCCAGCGCTGGTGTTGGACTTGCTGGGTCATGAGCTCAGTCTGTGAAGCCCCCTCGAGGCCGCCCCCCGCCAACCCCAGGCGATCGAGAAGCAGGGCCTGGGCCAGGGGCATCTGCCCCGGGCAGTAGGCCGCCGGCAGCCCTTTCGGCAGCAACGGTCGGATCGCCTGCCACAGGTAGGGGCTGCCGTAGATGGCCAGCCCCGCCAGCCTGCCGGCACCCAGCAGCTGGTGCACCACAGCGGGCCAGGGTTCCTCGCCGCCGGCGCTGCCGCGGAAGGGGTTGCCCCGCACGAACAGCTGCAGCAGCACCGGACCCGGTGCCAGGCGATCGACGGCCAAAGGTGCTGCCGCCTCGCCGCTCCAGGGGCTTGGGCTGCGGCCATCGATCAGGCAGGCGGCGTAGCCGTTGCGGGCTGGCCGCTGCAGGGCCGGTGCCATCAACGGCAGGAAGGGATTGGCCAGGACACTGTCCACACGGATCAGGTTCAGGCCCGGACCCGGAGGCAGTCCCGGGCGGCCCTGGCTCAGCAGGCTCACGGCCACCAGCTCCCTGGCCAGGGCAAGCTCCGCGCTTGATTCGATCCCCTCCAGAGCTTCAGGGGCGGTTGGATCGCTGGGCGGGGCGGCCACCCGAGCGAGGGCCCGCTCGCGCCGTCCCAGGCTCTGCTCCAGTCGCGCACGGCTGATCCGGCCGCTGGCGAGCGCCTCCAGCAGGGCGTTGATCGCGGCGTCGGCATCGGCGGGCATCAGCAGCAGATCGGCCCCGGCCTCAAAGGCCAGCACCGCCGCTTCTCCGGCGCCCCAGCGCGCGGCAATCGCCTCCATCACCAGGGCATCGGTGACCACCAGCCCACCGAAGCCCAGCTCCCGGCGCAGCAGCTGCTCCAGCACCAGCGGTGAGAGGGTGGCGGGGCGGTCTGGATCCAGCTCCGGCAGAAGCAGGTGGCCGGTCATCACCGTGGCGACGCCCGCTTCGATGGCGGCGCGAAACGGCGGCAGCTCCACCGCTTCCAGCCGCCTGCGGCCATGGGGCAGCCGTGGCAGCTCCAGGTGCGAGTCGCTGTCGGTGTCGCCGTGGCCGGGGAAATGCTTGGCGCAACCCAGCACCCCCTCGGCCTGGGCGCCGGCGATGAAGGCGGCCACCAGCTGGCCGGCCGTGACGGGATCCTCCCCCAGGCCCGCACATTGATCACCGGGTTGGCCGGGTTGTTGTTGACATCGCAGACCGGCGCCAGGACCCAGTTCAGGCCCAGCAGGCGGGCCTGGCGACCGGTGCAGTGCCCATAGGCGCTGGCCAGGGCGATCGCCCGGGCTGGATCGCTGGCGTGGAGCAGGCCGAGGGCCAGGGGAGGGGGCAGCCAGCTAGCCCCCTCGAAGCGTTGGCCGACCCCTTCCTCCACATCGGCGCAGAGCAGCAGGGACTGGCCCGCCCAGCGCTGGAGCTGGTCGGTGCGAAGGCGCAGTTCGCTGGCGCTGCCGCCCAGTAGGATCACCCCGCCCACCCCCTGGCCCAGCAGCCGCTTGAGTTCGGCGTTGGGCAGCTCCCAGCGGGGATAGCGGCGCTGGCCATCGCCCAGATGGCCGCTGCATCGCACCACCAGCAGCCGGGCCACCTGCTGCGCCAGAGAGAGCTGTCGCCTGTCAGGCGTCGAGGTCATCACTGCCGGGCGGGACCTCCCTCTCTCCTGCCGCTGGCGCCCGAGCTGGTTGAGCAGTCCCAGCACGGCGGTGCCTTTCTCGAGGCTGCGATCGAGCAGGAAGGCCACCTCGGGGGTGCGGCGCATGCTGAGGCGCCGGCTCAGTTCGCCTTTGACGTAGGGGGCCGCCGCCCGCAGGCCGGCCAGGGCCTGGTCGCGGTCCTCCTCGCTGCCGAAGATGCTCACGAAGACCTTGCAGTGCTGCAGGTCGCCCGCCACGTCCACCGCGGTGACGCTGACCATCCCCAGCCCCACCCGTTCGTCCTTGATGCCGGTGATCAGCAGCTCGCTGATCTCGCGGCGAATCGAGGCCGCCACCCGCTCCACCCTGCGGCTCATTGCCATGGCTATGCCAGCGGTGCGGCCGGATTCACCATGGCACGCAGCACCAGAACCAGGCTCACCAGGCCGCTGACCAGGGCGCCGATCAAGGCGACGGCGGTGACGGGATTGCGGGTACGAGCGAGCAGGGGCTGGAGCACCGAATCCAGTACCCCCAGCCCCAGGGCCACCAGGTAACGCGGATAGCGCGTCACGTTGATGAAAAAGTCCTTCATGGCCTGGGCGAGCGCGGTGACGCGAAGCTGCTGGCTACTCTGCCGCCCAAAGGCCCACCCTGGCGATGCCTGAGCTCCACCAGTTCAAACACTCCGCCTTCTGCGAGAAGGTGCGCCTGGTCCTTGCGGCCAAAGGCATCGACTACACGGTGGTGGAGGTGACGCCGGGCCTGGGTCAGTTCGAGCTGTTCCGCCTCTCAGGCCAGAAGCAGGTGCCGGTGCTGGTGGACGGCGGTGAGGTGATCGCCGATTCGACGGCCATCTGCCTCCACCTGGAGCGCACCGTTCCTGAGCCGCCCCTGTTGCCTTTGGACGATTTCGAGCACGCCCGTGAGCGGGCCCAGGTGTTGCTGCTCGAAGACTGGGCCGACACCGCCCTGGCGGCCGGAGTTCGCCTGGCCCTGTTGCGGGCCGCCGTGGCCGATCCGGCCCTGCGCACCGCCCTGTTGCCTGAGTCCACTCCTGGAGCCCTGCGCTCCCTGGTGGGGGCCTTCCCGGGTGATCTGCTGGCCGGTGTCGGTCAGGTGGTCGGTCGCTCTCAGGATCAGCAGCTGGTGGCCAGCCTCGAGCAGTTGGCGGTGCTGGTGGCGGGTGAGGGCCACCTGGTCGGTCAGCGGCTCTCCCTGGCCGATCTGGCGGTGGCCGCGCAGCTCTCCCTGATCAAGTTCCCCGCCAGTGTCGGGGCCCCCTGGCGGGCCGCGGCGTGCCGGGGCTGGCCGATTCGCCTCTGCTGGCGCCGTTGTTCGCCTGGCGCGATCGGCTCTACGCCCAGCTTGCCCGTAGCTGAACCCCCACCGATGTCCGATCCACTGCTGCGGGAGCTCGACCACTACGTGGTGCTGGAGCCGGGGATTGAGGAACGGATCCTCTCGGCCGCCGAGACCGTCACCTGGCTCGCCGCTCAGCTCGCTTCCCTGGGCGCCGTGCCCACCGACCTGGCCGACCTGGGCACCGATGCGCTGCGGGCCGGGCGTCTGCTGGACACCGCCTGTGAACTGGAGCTGGAGCCCGGCTGCGCCGTGCAGTGGTTCGCGGTGCGCCTGGAGCCGCCCGGCTCCTAGGGCGCCGGTGCCACGGGACGCTCTTTGAGCACCGCCGGCAGGGCCTCCAGCACCTGCTGGGCCACCGCCTCGGGCGGGCCGCCCGCCTGGACGATGTGCAGATCCGCCTGGGCGTAGAGGGGCCGCCGCGCCTGCAGCAGCTCGATCAGGCGCCGTTCGGGCTCGGGCCCCGCCAGCAGCGGCCGGGGGTGGGATCGGCCCGCAGTCGCCCGAGCAGCAGCTCGGCCGGGGCATCCAGCCAGATCACCACGCCCTGCTGCAGCTCCCCCAGTTGCTCGGCCGGGTCACCACGCCGCCGCCGGTGGCGACCACCAGGGAATGCCAGCCGGCAATGCGATTGAGCACGGCGCTCTCGAGCTCGCGAAAGCCTGTCTCCCCCTCGCGCTCGAACAGCTCCGGGATCGGGCAGCCGGCCACCTGCTCAAGGGTGGTGTCGGCATCGAGAAAGCGGTAGCCCAGGGCCTCCGCCAGGGGGCGCCGACGGCGCTCTTGCCGGCGCCCATCATTCCGACCAGATAGACGTTCAGACCCTGAAGTCGCTGGCGCAAGCTCTGGCCCATGGGCGTGGGGTCGGGACGGCTGGATTTGGCCATAGCACGGGACAACTTGCCTAGGATGCTGCCTTAACTCCCAGCTTGAGATGACGGCAGTGGCTGCCCACGGCAAAGGCAGGGGCTGTGTGATCACCCGGCGGGCCACCTTCAGTGCCAGTCACCTGTACTGGCTGCCGGAGCTGAGCGCTGAAGAAAACCAGGCTCGCTTCGGCCGCTGTGCCCTGGCCCCGGGCCACGGCCACAACTACGAGTTGGTGGTGGCCATGGGGGGCGCTCGACGCCGACGGCATGGTGCTCAACCTCTCGGATGTGAAACAGGCCATCCGCCGGGAGGTCACCGATCCGCTCGACTTCCGCTTCCTCAATGAGACCTGGCCGGAGTTCGACCTGGGCACCCCCGGAGGGCGCCTGCCCACCACCGAGGCCCTGGCCCAGGCGATCTGGAGCCGGCTTGCCCCCCACCTGCCGCTGATGGGCCTGCGGCTCTACGAACAACCCACCCTCTGGGCCGACGTGCTCGGCAACCCCATGGAAGCCTTCCTTTCGATCCGCACCCACTTCGCCGCCGCCCACCGCCTGGCCCGTCCTGAGCTTTCGGCGGCCGAGAACGACGCCATCTACGGCAAATGCGCCAGGCCCCACGGCCACGGTCACAACTACCTGCTCGACGTCACGGTGCGCGGGGCGATCGATCCCCGCACCGGCATGGTCTGTGATCTGGCCGAGCTTCAGGGGATCGTGCAGGAGCTGGTGGTGGAACCCTTCGATCACACCTTCCTCAACAAAGACGTCGAGCATTTCGCCACCTGTGTGCCCACCGCCGAAAACATCGCCCTGCACATCGTCGATCGGCTTGCCGCTCCGATCGCCGCCACCGGGGCCCGCTTGCACAAGGTGCGGCTTCAGGAGAGCCCCAACAACGCCGCCGAGGTGTTCGCCGAAACCCCTCAACTGGAGATGCGCCCCCACGCCCTTGAGGTCCTGGCGGCTGTTTGAGTGAGCTGAGGCTGGTGCTGGCCGTCAGCCTCGATGGCCGGCTCGCCCCCGCCGAAGGGGGCCCTGCCCAGTTGGGCGGTGCGGGCGATCGGATCGCCCTGGAGCAGGCCCTGGCCTGGGCCGATGGGGCCCTGATCGGCGCCCAGACCCTGCGCTTGCACGGCAGCACCTGCCTGATCCGGCGCCCGGAGCTGCTGGAGGAGCGCCGCGGCGCTGGCCAGGGCGAGCAGCCCATTGCCTTGGTGGTGAGCCGCAGTGGTGCCATCGATCCCTCGCTGCCTTTCTTTCATCAACCCCTGGAGCGCTGGCTGCTCGCCCCTTTGGATGCACAGGTAACCGGGTTTGAGCGCAGGCTGGCCCTGGGGCCCTGGCCCGCGCTTCTGGGGCAGCTGGGGGCCCTGGGCCTCAACCGTCTGGTGGTGCTGGGGGGCGCCCGGCTGGCGGGCAGCTTGCTGCAGGAGGCGCTGGTGGATGAACTGCAGCTCACCCTTTGCCCGCAACTGCTGGGCGGCGCGCACAGCTGGCTGCCTCCAGGCACTGTCCTGCCGCTGGGCAACTGGGAGCTTCTTGAGCACCGGTCCCTGGGCGAGGGGGAGCTGCTGCTGCGTTACGGGCGGCGGCGGGAGCCAGGCTCCGCTGCGCCGAGCTCGGCAGCCGAGGCAGCTCCAACGAAGACAGCTACGACGAAGGGGCCGGCAGGCCGAAGCGGCGCTGCAGATCCTTGAGGGGCAGTTCCTGGAGGGTCTCGGGGGGCAGGTTCAACAGCTTGGCCACGCAGCGCTTGATCACCACCTCGCTGTCGTCGCCGATCCGGCCCGCGATCAGCTCACTGATCACCCCCAGGCTGCGGCCGCTGGCATCGGTTTCGTTGATCAGGCAGGTGCTGGCGGGGCCGGCCAGTTGCTGGCAGGGCCGCTGCAGAGATGTCTCCAGGCTTGCCACGCCGCCAGCGAGGGAGCGCAGGCAGAGCTGGTTGAGCCGTTGCTCCAGCTGGGGCCGCATCAGCATCAGCAGGGGTCGCAGCAGGCTGGCCCGGGCGGGCGGCGCCAGCGCCAGGCTCAGCAGGACAAGCCCGCTGGCTAGCGTTGAACCCCTAAGGCTTTGCCCCATCGCCATGCCCTTCGATGGCTGAGCTGCAGGCCCGTTGGCACCGGTCCATGGCGGAGTTTCACCAGGGGCCATGGCAGGCGCTCGTCGAGGCGTCAGGGCTTCCCTTCTACTCCTGGAATTGGCTCCAGGGCCTTGAGTCCTCCGGCAGCATCGTGGCCAGTGAGGGCTGGCAGCCCCTCCACCTCGGGATCTGGCGCGGCGAGGTGCTGATCGCCGTCGCACCGCTCTACCTGAAGGGCCACAGCTACGGAGAATTCGTCTTCGACCAGTCGTTCGCCCAGCTGGCGGGCCAGTTGGGGCTGCGCTACTACCCGAAGCTGCTGGGCATGAGCCCGGTGAGCCCGATCCAGGGCTACCGCTTCCACATCGCAGCTGGGGAAGATCAACTGGCGATCACGGCGTTGATGTTTCGCCTGATCGAGGAGTTCTGCCGCCAGAACGCTGTGCTCAGCTGCAACCTGCTCTCAGTGGATCCCGATTGGCTACCGCTGGTGGAGGCCTCTGGCTGGGCCCATTGGCTGAACCAGCGCAGCGAATGGACCAACAACGGCTTCAGCAGCTTCGACGACTACCTGGCGGGGTTCAACGCCAACCAGCGCCGCAACATCAAGCGTGAACGGCGCTCCGTCACCGAGGCCGGCCTCACCGTCACACCCCTGGTGGGGGAGGCGATCACGGAAGCTGCCCTGCTGCGCATGCACCGCTTCTACGCAGGCCATTGCAGCCGTTGGGGCGCCTGGGGCAGCAAATACCTCAGCGAAGCCTTCTTCACCTATGCCCATCGGCACCTGCGCGACAACCTGGTGCTGTTCAGTGCCCACCACGGCGACCCCAGCGACCCGGTGGCCATGTCGTTGTGCGTGTTCACCGATGACGACCTCTGGGGCCGTTACTGGGGCAGCGACCTTGAACTGGAGAACCTGCATTTCGAGGTTTGCTACTACGCCCCGATTGCCTGGGCGATCGAGCGGGGGCTGCGCCGCTTCGACCCTGGAGCCGGTGGAAGCCACAAGCGCCGGCGGGGGTTCCTGGCCCAGAGTCAGGTGAGCCTGCACCATTGGAGTGATCCGCGCTTCGGCTCGATCATCCGCCGCTGGTTGCCCGAGGCCAATGCGGCCCAGCTCGAGGAGATCGAGGCGGTCAACGCCGAACTCCCGTTCAGCCGCCGGGAGGTGCGCCTGGAGGCCCCTGCTTAGCATCGGGCCATGGCCACCCTCACCCCGTCCGACCGCCAGCGACTCGATGATGGGTTGTCGAAGCGGTTCATTGCCCTGGATCCCGCCGGGTACTTCGTGATTCGCGTGGATGGGGAGGCGGGGGAATTGGTGGCGGAACACTTCGGCAACGCCATCAACGACCAGGGGTTGGCCGTTGACCCGGAGAGTGGGGAGGTGATCGCCTGTCGCGGATCAGGGCCGCGCGAACCTCTGGCGACCTACCGGGGTCGCTCCGCCAAGGAGCTCGGCATCGCCCTCACTGAAACGGCGGCGCCAGCGCCCCTGAGCCGGCTCGACCATGCCCTCTATCTCGGCCGCGAACTGGCCCGAGCGGAGCGCTGCCTGGAGCAGGGAATCCCCTACGTACAGGACTGAGACCTAGGCCGGCTGGAGTTCGCGGCTGGGTTGGCGGGAGCTCTCCGGGGGCTCAGGGGGCAGGGAGGCCAGCTGCTGCTGAATCTCCCGGGTCACCACCCCGCGGTACTCCTGGAAATGCTCGTTATGGGCGAGGGTCACCAGGAACTGCTCCAGGTTGTCAGGATTTTTGCGGGCGATCGTGGCCAGGGCACGCCAGAAGCGGCCGCGGGTGTCGCGCTTGATCCCCTGGCGCCAGATCACGATCGAGAGGGCGCGGATGTCAGTCCAGGTGGGCAAGGTGGCTTTCCCGAAGGCCGCTTTTGGCACGAACTGCTGCCAGCGCGGTTTACCCATCTTCTGGTAGTAATGCGTGACCCGATCGATGTAGGCGTTGGGCTCGTAGAGCCGGCAGAAGGCATCGACGTATTCGTTGGCGATGTCACGGATCGGCCGGGTGGGCACGAAATTGAGCAGGTTGGTCTGGTTGACGCCCTTGGCATCGGCCTTCTCCTGGATGAGACGGCCTTCCTTTTCAAGGCGGTGCCAGAGACCCGTGTTCGGCAGGGCCTGAAGCATGCCCATCATCGCGGCGGGGATTCCGGTGCGGCTCACGAAGGTCACGATCCGGTCGCCGGCTCCGGTCTTCTCGCCGTCGAAGCCGATGATGAAGCCCGCCATCACGCGGATGCCATAGGACGTGATCCGGTCCACCGAATCCTCGAGGGAGCTGCGGGTGTTCTGGTGCTTGCCAGTCAACGAAAGGCTGGCTTCGTCGGGCGTCTCGATCCCGAGGAAGACGCTGTCGAAGCGGGCTTCCGCCATCATCTGCATCATCTCGTCGTCGGAGGCGAGATCCACCGAGGCTTCAGTGGCGAAACTGAACGGATAGTGATGGTCGATCTGCCATTGCTTGATGGCCGGCAGCAACAGTTTGGCGTTGCGCTTGTTGCCGATGAAATTGTCATCGACAAGGAAGATCGAACGTCTCCAGCCGAGGTCATAGAGAGCCTGCAATTCGGCAACTAGCTGCTCTGGTGCCTTGGTGCGCGGCTTGCGGCCGTAGAGCACGATAATGTCACAGAACTCGCATTGAAACGGGCAACCGCGCGAGAACTGAACGGACATTGAGTCGTAGGCATCGAGCTCGAGCAGATCGAAGCGCGGCACCGGGGTTCCGGTGACATCAGGCTTCTCTCCGTTGGAGCTGAAGCGACCACCGGTATCACCGCGTTCGATCGCTTCGATGAACATCGGCAAGGTGATCTCGCCTTCGTCGAGCACCTTGAAGTCGGCCAGATCGATTTCTGGGGCGTCGGGGGTGGAACTGGCAAAGGGACCGCCCACGGCCACCGGCAGGCCTCGCTGCTTGGCCTTGGCGATCTGCCGTTGCATGTCTTCCTTCTGGACGATCATTCCGGAGATGATCACCAGTTCGGCCCAGTTCCACTCCTCTTCGGTCACCTCCCTGACATTGCGATCGGCGAGCTTCATCTCCCAGCTCTGGGGCAGCAGGGCTGCCACCGTGACCAGCCCGAGCGGGGGCAGCAGAACCTTGCGGTTCACCAGCTCGAGGATCTTCTCGTAGCTCCAGAACGTTTTGGGAAATTCCGGGTAGATGAACAGGGCGCGCATTCCGTCCTGGCGGGGTGAATTCGAATGACGACGGCTGGACCAATCCAGGCGTGGCATCGGTAAAGGTATCGTCGCGTCACCTTAGGTGGTTCCGCCCTGGCCGGGGCCTGTTTCTGCTGTAATGGCGGGGTTGTGTTGCTCCGATCACCATGGCTGTGGCCCTCTACCTCGTGCTTGTTGTCGGCGGGTTGGCTACGGCGGCGGTGGTCTCCGGTGTGTTGCGCGGCATCCGCCTGATCTGAGCCCTGGCGCCCTGCCGCCGCCCAGTGAACTCAGGTTGCCGGCAGCAGACGCCTGCGGCCGTTTCGAGCCAGTTCCCACAGGCCCAGCACCAGGCCGAGGCTTCCCAGCAGGGCGAAGGTGGCCCTCAGTCCGATGCTGAGGCTGAGGCTCGCCGCCAGCAAACCGCTCAGACCGCCGCCGCCGAGAAAGGCAATCTGCCCCAGCCCCGCCATTCGCCCCCGCAGCACCACCGGGGAAGCCACCTGGGTGATCAGGTTGCTTCCCGCCAGCAACCCAGCCGTACCAGCCCCGATCACCAGGGCCATCGCAAGGCTGAAGGCCTGATTGAGCGCCAGGGCCATCCCCAGCTGGGCCAGGGCCGTCACCAGGGTGCAGACCCCCAGCAGCAGGCCAGGCCGCCGGCTGAGTTGGGCACTGTTGCGCTGCAGAACCACCCCGCCGCTGATGCTGCCCACGGCGATCACGCTGGTGAAGATCCCCAGGTCCTGGGGGCTGGAGCCCACCAGCTGGGCGGCCATCAGCGGGGCCAGTCCGGGGTGGAAGAAGCCCACCAGACAGGCCACGCCGGTGAACAGCAGCACATGGCGCAGGGCACCGCCGCAGTCGCGCCAGGCGCTGCCCAGGGATCCGCGGCTTCCGGCCTCGCTGCGCTGCTCCCGGTCGCGGTGGGGGTGGAGCAACCAGATCACCGTGGCGATCGGCAGCAGGTAGCTGGCGGCGTCGATGGCCAGGGCCGAGGTGGGCCCGGTCAGGGCCAGCAACCAGCCCCCGATCGGCGGGCCCACCAGCTTGCCCACGTTGAAGACCACCGAAAAGCTGGTGAGATAGGCAGGTAGCTGGTCCGGCTCATCCACCAGCAGAGCGCAGTACTTGTTGCGGGCGGTCAGTTCGAAGGAGCTGGCCAGCCCGACGATGAAGGTGCTCAGCAGCAACAGCGCCACCTGGGGGCCACCCTCGAGCAGCGGGATCGCCACGGCCCCCAGGGAGGCACCGACCACCAGTCCCCACTGGGCTCGAATCAGGATCCTTTCGCAGCCCAGGCGGTCGGTCCAGACTCCGGCCAGGCCACTCACCAGCAGCGTGGGCAGGGCCAGGGCACCGAAGTGCAGTGCCAGCATCAGCGGGTTGTGGCTCCCGTTCATCAAGATCCAGCCCTTGGCCGTGATCCCGGCGAACGAGCCCGCCGTGGACAGTCCCGATGCGATCAGGAAGGTGGTGCGTTGATGGCGGACGACCCAGCTGAGCAGAGGGCTCAAGCCCCACCCCGGTGGGCGGCAAGGGCCTCGTTCACCATCGCGGTTGCCCCGACCACCACCCCCTGCAGGTCGTAGGGGCCTGAGCCCGTGATCCGCACGGGAACCATCGTGCCCGGGGCAGCACAGAGTCCACCTTCACCCGGCAGCACCTGCACCTCCCCGTCCACATCCGGGGCAAAGCGGCCACAGCGGCCCAGCATGGCGCCGCTGGAGGGGTTCTCCTGCTCGATCAACACATCGACGATGCGGCCCACCCAGGCAGCATTGCGTGCGGCGGAAATCGGTTGCTGCAGGGCCATCAGCCGGTCTTTGCGCTCCTGGGCCAGCTCAGGCGGCACCGGATGGGGCAGGTCGGCGGCGGCGGTGCCGTCTTCAGGGGAGAAGGTGAACACGCCCACGTGGTCGAAGCGCTGTTCGGCCACGAATTCCAGCAGGTGCTCGAACTGCTCTTCGGTTTCCCCCGGGAACCCGACGATGAAGGTGGTGCGCAGCACGGCCTCCGGCAGTTGCTCCCGGATGCGCTTCAACAGTCCGCCGGTCACCCCTCCTGCCAGGGACGGTTCATGGCCCGCAGCACCTCCGGATGGCTGTGCTGCAGGGGCAGATCCAGATACGGCAACACGTTGGGCACCTCCCGGTAGGCCGCCAGCACGTCGCTGGTGAGGCCCGTGGGGTAGGCGTAGTGGACCCGGATCCAGGGGATCTCCACCGCACCGAGCGCCCGCAGCAGCTCCGCCAGCTGGGGCTTGCCGTAGAGGTCGAGGCCGTAGTTGGTGGTGATCTGGCTGATCAGGATCAGTTCCTTCACGCCCTGGGCCGCCAGCTGCTGGGCTTCGGCCAGAATCGATTCGATCGGTCGCGAGCGTTGGTCGCCGCGCAGTTTGGGAATGATGCAGAAGGCGCAGCGGTAGTCGCAGCCTTCGGCCACCTTCAGGTAGGCCACGGCCTCGGAGGTGGTGCGGTAGCGGGGGAGGTGCTCGTCGGCCACGAAGGTGGGCACGGCGCTGACCTGGTTCACCCGCTCGCCCCCTCGACCCGCTCCAGCACGCTGACGATGTGCTGGTAGTCGCCGGTGCCCACGATCGCCCGGGCCTCCGGCAGTGACTCCAGCAGTTCCTCCTGGAAGTGCTGGGCCAGGCAGCCGGCAATGATCAATTGCTTGCCCTGCTCCGCCAGCTCCACCAGCGTGCGCACCGATTCCTCCCGGGCGTCCTGGATGAAGCTGCAGGTGTTGACCACCACCACAGCGGCGTCGGTTTCGTCGGCGCTGACGCCATAACCGGCTTCCGCCAGCAGGCCGAGCATGTGTTCGGTGTCCACACGGTTCTTCTCGCAGCCCAGGTGGGCGAAGGCCACCGTCGGTTTGCTGGGGGTGGCGGGCTGGCCGGTGGCTGCGGTCATGGCACGGCGGGCTGATCGTTCACCCTATGGGACCAAAGGTGACGAGTTGTGCGATGGCTGCCCCCTGGCGTGCGTTGTTCCCCATGCCCTGCCCGCTGATCGGAGTGGTGCACCTGCAACCCTTGCCGGGCTCTCCGCTCTGGGCGGGGGATCTGGAGGCGGTGCAGGCGGCCGCCCTGGCCGATGCCCGGGCGTATCTCGAAGGCGGGGCCGATGGCCTGATCGTGGAGAACTTTGGCGATGCGCCGTTCTGGGGGAGCGGGTGCCGCCGGAAACGGTGGCCTCGATGGCCCGGATCGCCACCGCCGTGGTGGGGGCCACACCCTTGCCCGTGGGTCTCAACGTGCTGCGCAACGATGCCCTGGCGGCCCTGGCGATCGCCCAGGCCAGCGGTGCCCGCTTCATCCGCGTGAACGTGCTCACCGGCGCCACCGTCACCGACCAGGGGTTGCTGCAGGGGCCCGCCGCCGAGCTGCTGCGCCGCCGCCGGCTGCTGGGGGCCGAAGGGATTCGGATCCTGGCGGATGTGCTGGTGAAGCACGGCGCCCCCTGGCCCCGTTGACGATTGAAGAGGCGGTGCGCGACGTGCTGGCCCGAGGCGGGGCCGACGGGGTGATTGTCTCCGGCAGCGGCACGGGCCAGCCCACCTCCCTGGACGACCTGCGGCGTGCCCGAGCGGTCGCCGCCGGTGCCCCGGTGCTGATCGGCAGCGGCGCCAGGGCCGAAACCATGGCGTCCCTGGCGGCCGCCTGCGATGGGGTGATCGCCGGCACCGCCCTCAAGCAGGAGGGCCTGGTCCATCGGCCGGTGGAGGCGGCCCGGGTGGAGGCACTCCGGCTCCTGCTGCCACAATCGCCTTAGCGACGCCGCTTCAGCTTTGACCACCAACCGCCTGAACACCCGTCTGGGCAGCCGCCGCCGCGGCGGTGATCCCGGCCGCCGTTGGGCTCGGGTGGTGATCGCCGTGCTGGCCACGGTCGGCGCGATCGACACCGGTGCGATCACCCTGAAGAAATGGGGGCTCCTCGGGGGCCTGACCTGCGCCAAGGAGGGATTGTTCGGCTGCAATGGCTGCGAACAGGTGCTCTCCAGCGGCTGGGGCACGGTGTTGGGGCAGCCCCTGTCGCTGTTTGGCTTCCTGGCCTACGCCAGTGTGCTGCTGCTGGCGGTGGTGCCCCTGGTGATCAAGGGGGAGGCCAAGGCCAGGCTCACAGACGCCAGTTGGTGGGGCCTGGTTCTGATCAGCACCGGCATGGCGGTGTTCAGCTCGGTGCTGATCGGGGTGATGCTTTTTGCGATCAAGAGTTGCTGTCCGTTCTGCATCCTCTCGGCGGTGCTGAGCCTCTCTCTCCTGGTGCTCAGCCTGGTGGGCGGCGAGTGGGAGGACCGGGGCCAGCTGCTGTTCCGTGGCATCCTCCTGGCGCTGGTGGTGGGCTTGATGTCCCTCGGTTGGGCGGCTTCGGTGAATAAGCCGGCGGTGTTGGCCACCAAGGGGGTGCCGATGGCGGTCGTCCGTCAGAGCACCCCTGAGACCCTGGCTCTGGCAGAGCATCTCAACGCTGGAGGCGCTGTGATGTACTCCGCCTGGTGGTGCCCCCACTGCCATGAGCAGAAGGAGCTGTTCGGCAAGCAGGCCACGGCGAAGCTCAAGATCGTGGAGTGTGCCCCCGATGGTCAGAACAGCCAGCGGGAGCTCTGCGAGCAGAAGAAGATCGAGGGCTTCCCCAGCTGGGAGATCAAGGGCAGCCTCAGCTCCGGGGTCAAGAGCCTCAAGGAACTCGCCAAGCTCAGCGGCTATTCGGGGCCTGTGAGCCCTTGAACGGCGCCCCCAGCGGGGCCGTGGCCATCGGCTCGTCCCGGTGCTGCAGGCTGTGGCGGGCCCAGAACGGCTGGCTCGCCGGTGCATCGAGGCGAAAGTGGCCGCCTCGGCTCTCCTGACGGAAGGCGGCCGCCTCCAACAGCAGCCTCGCCAGCACAAGCTGCTGGCTCAGTTCGTGTTGATCAAGCAGGGTCCTGACGTCCTGGGGTTCCAGCTCCAGCTGCTCGCCTGGATTCAGGCCAGCCACCGAGTGGTGGGAGCCGCCTGCCCAGGCGGGGCCAGCCTGCTCCCCCAGCATTCGCAGGCTCCGCCGCAGCTGCCCCCCGTCCCGTTCCACCCCCGCCACCCGCCAGCAGAGGCTGCGCAGGGCATCAAGACCCAGCTGAGCGCCAGCAGCTGGGCGCAGAACTGAGCTGGCGCTCAGGTGGTGACAGGGTTCCTGGCCTGGGCCCGGGGTCTGGGTCGCCAGCTCGATCCGCCGAAGCTGCCGGGCAGAAGACCAGGCATTCCATCAGGGAGTTGCTGGCCAGCCGGTTGGCCCCGTGCACCCCCGTGCAGGCCACCTCACCGACGGCGTAGAGCCCCTTGAGGCTGGTGCTGGCGTCCAGATCGGTGCTCACACCACCCATCCAATAGTGGGCGGCGGGGGCCACGGGGATCGGCTCCCGCAAAGGCTCCAGCCCCAGCTCCCGGCAGCGCCTCAGGATCGTCGGGAACTGGCGTGCCAAGCGGTCTTCCCCCACCGGGCGCAGGTCGAGCCAGACGTGATCCAGCCGCTGGTCCTGCATGCAGCGCACCAGGGCGCGGCTGACCTGATCTCGGGGGGCGAGATCCCCTCCCGCCAGGCGGCCCACGGGGCTGTGGCCGTGGGGGTCCAGCAGCCGGGCTCCCTCGCCCCGCACCGCCTCGGAGATCAAGAAGTGGGGCGCCCCCGGCAGCATCAGAGCGGTGGGGTGAAACTGAACGAACTCCAGATCGCGCAGCACCGCTCCGGCCTGCCAGGCCATCACCACCCCGTCACCGGTGGCCTGGGGGGGTTGGTGGTGTTGGCGAATAGGTGAGCGCCCCCGCCGCTGGCCAGCACCACCGCCCCGGCCCGTAGCCAGCGCAGCCGCGGGCCTTCGAGGACCTGCAATCCCTGGCAACGACCGCCCTCGACCCAGAGCGAAAGCGCCGCCACCCCCTTGCGCTGCACCAGGCCCGGCCGTCTGAGCACCTCGCGCTCGAGGGCATCCACCAGCGCCCCTCCGGTGCGGTCCTGGGCGTGGAGCACGCGCCGGTGGCTGTGGGCGGCCTCCAAGGTGGTGCTCAGGTGTTCGCCGTCACGGTCGAAATCCATCCCGAGTTGCAGCAGCCGCTCGACGCAGGCGGGGGCCTCGCGCACCAGAAGAGCGACGGCCTCGGGATCGCACAGGCCGCCACCGGCCCGCAGGGTGTCCTCCTGGTGGCTGGCGAAACTGTCCTCGGGCCTGGTCACCGCGGCGATGCCCCCTGGGCCCAGCGGCTGGCGGATCGAGGGGCGGCGTCCTTGCTCAGGAGCAGCACCCGCAAGTCCGCCGGCAACTCCAGGCAGGCCATCAGACCGGCGGCGCCGCCGCCGATCACCACCACATCCCAGCTGGTCGAGAGCGGCGAACTGGAAGCCTGCTCAGCCATGGTCGCCACGAAAAAAGCCGCCGGGAGCAAGGCCCGACGGCTTGATGAGGAGCCAGAAGAACGCTGGATCAGCGGTAGACACCGTCGTTGATCCGATCAAAACCTTCGTTCAAGGCGATCGAGGGGAGTGACCGTGAAGTTGGCCTTGTATTTCTCGAACAGCTCCTTCTGACGGGACGTCAGTTCCAGCTTGAGCACGTCGTCCACGTTGTCGTAGGGCCCGCCCAGCACGATCTTGCCGGCCAGGGTGGGATAAAGGCCAGGGAACTGCTGGAAGGCGCGCACCGAGGAGTTGTTGAGATCAACCTTGTCGCCCCGTTCGGCCATCTTGTCGTCGGCGATGTTGCGCAGCTCCGCCGCCTGGGCGGCGGGAGGAAGCAGGAGGGTGAGCAGCAGGCTGGCCATCACCACGCCACTCATGAGCCACGACAGCAGGCGTTTCATCGCAAAAACTCCGATCCAAACAGCGAGCAATGTGGCCGCAAAGCAACCATCAAACCAACGCTACAGGTGCGCTGCATGGGACCAGCCCAGGGGCGGAAGGCTTTTGCAGAACTTCAATCGGGCGGCTCCCCTGGAGCGCGGTGCGACGGCGATCAGACCAGGCCGCTGAGCTTCGGGGCCAGCAAGGCAGCCCCGAGAAACAGGCCATCCACGGCCACGGTGGTGGCCAGGGCGGCTGCAGCGATGTGCCAGGCCCTGTCCCGATGACCCCGCCAGGCCCAGTGGCAGCCTGCGCCGAGGGCGGCGGCCACGCCCAGCACCAGCAGCAGGCAGGGCGGTTGAAGCACGACCTGGGCGGCCGTTTGCAACAGCAACGCCGCCTGGTCGGGGGAGCCTGGACCACCGCGGGCCAGAGACGGATCACGCCGATGAGGGCCATCACGGCATCGGTGCAGGCGGTGCCCAGCAGCGAAGCGAGATAGAAACTGCAGGCCATGCGCCAACGACCGCCCAGACCGGTGAGAGCCAGGGGCAGGGCGAAGGCCTCGATCGGCAGGTGCCAGAGGGGATGCTCCCGGCACCAGCCCCAGAACAGGCACCCCGCCAGCCAGCTGCCGCTAAAGCCCACCAGCAAGGGGCCCGAGGTTTTCCAGGTCCCCCGTCCGAAGCGTTCCAGGCCCAGGCCGAGCAGCAGCAGCGGCAGGGTGAACAGGGCCGCGCTGAAGGGTTGAAGACGCACCCAGGGTGCCTGCAGAAACACCGGCAGCAGCACCAGAAGTGCTGCCAGCATGGGCAGGGAGTCGCGCTGACTAGAGAGTCGGACCGCCCTTGTTTGCGGGGCCGGAGGGGCCAGTGTGCGAGTGGACAAGGCCTCGGGCCGCTGTCGGGAGGGGGAGGAGCCAGGGTCCCGAACACCAGGAACATGAAGAAAGGTGTTCAACCTTAAGGGAGTCCCTGGCTCTGCCATCAGCGCCCGTCGCCATAGGGTCGGATCAACCACACGCTTCTCCGGTGCCGATTTCCGCCCTTACGCCAGCTCCCATGCTTGACCTGGCAACGGCCTGCTGGCATTTCCTGGTGCTTGGGGTGGTGCAGGGGCTGACCGAGTTCCTGCCGATCAGCAGCACGGCCCACCTCAAGGTGGTGCCTGTGCTGCTGGGTTGGGGCGATCCCGGGGTGGCCGTCACCGCTGTGATCCAGCTGGGCAGCATCGTCGCTGTGATCGCCTATTTCTGGCGTGATCTGGCTCTGGTGCTGGCGGGGGTGGCCAAGGCCTTCCGGGAGGGCAGTTGGGGTTCCACCGAAGCCCGGCTGGGTCTGGCGATCGCCATCGGCACCCTGCCGATCCTCGTGGCGGCGGCGGTGATCAAGAAACTGGTGCCCGATTTCGACCACTCGCCCCTGCGCAGCATCAGCTCGATCGCCATCGCCTCGATCGTGATGGCCCTGTTGCTGGCGCTGGCGGAGCGCTTTGGCCAGCGCCTCAAGCAGATCTCCCAGGTGCGCGGTCTCGATGGCCTGCTGGTGGGGCTGGCCCAGGCCCTGGCCTTGATTCCCGGTGTCTCCCGCTCCGGCAGCACGCTCACCGCCTCCCTCTTCGATGGCTGGCGCCGGGAGGATGCGGCCCGTTTCTCCTTTCTGCTGGGCATTCCTGCCATCACCCTGGCGGGGCTGGTGGAGCTCAAATCTGCCTTCAGCGTGCCGATCGCCGGCGGGGCGCTGCCGTTGTTGATCGGTGTGGTCTCCGCTGGCCTGGTTTCCTGGTGGGCGATCGCCTGGCTGCTCAAGTACCTGCAGAAGCACAGCACCTGGATCTTCGTGGGATACCGCCTGGTGTTCGGGCTGCTGCTGCTGGTCTGGACATCCCAGGTCGCGGCGGTCCCAAACTGAACCCCATCGCCCCAGCTCCGCCCCGTGTGGATTGAACCCTCCGCCGGAGTCGCCCTCGCCGCCGGCCAAGACCAACGGCTCCCCGCCCCTGCGGTGGTGGCCTCGGTGGAGCCGGGCTCCATCGGAGAGGAGCTGGGCTTTGAGCCCGGGGACCGACTGCTCAGCATCAATGGGAGCCGGCCGCGCGACCTGATCGATTACCAGGTGCTCAGTGCCGCCGAGGAACTGACCCTGGAGGTGGAGGATCCCAGCGGTGAACGGCACCTGCTCGAGATCGAGAAGGACCTCGACGACGGTCTCGGCCTGGGATTCACAGAGGCGCTCTTCGATGGCCTGCGCCAGTGCAACAACCACTGCGCCTTCTGCTTCATCGACCAGCAGCCTCCGGGCCAGCGCGCCAGCCTCTACCTCAAGGACGACGATTACCGCCTGAGTTTTCTCTACGGCTCCTACCTGACCCTCACCAACCTCGCCGCCGCCGACTGGCAGCGGATCGAGGAGCAGCGCCTTTCACCCCTGTTCGTCTCGGTCCATGCCACGGATCCCAAGTTGCGACAGCAGCTCCTGGTGAACCCCCGGGCGGGCCTGTTGATGGAGCAGTTGGGCTGGTTCGCCGAGCGCCGGCTGCAGATCCACGCCCAGGTGGTGGTCTGTCCGGGCCGGAACGACGGTGCGGCCCTGGAGCGCACCCTGCGGGATCTGGCGAGCCTGGCCAGTGGCCAGTGGCCGGCGGTGCTCTCGGCGGCGGTGGTTCCGGTGGGTCTGACGCGCTTTCGCCCCGACGGCGACGGGCTGATTCCCGTGGATCGGGCCTGCGCCCGGCGGGTGATCGAGTTGGTGGAGGCCCTGCAGCGAGAGTTTGAACCCCAGCTCCAGAGCCGCTTCACCTGGCTTTCCGATGAGTGGTACCTAATCGCCGGGCGCCCGTTGCCACCGCGCAGCAGTTACGAAGATTTGCCGCAACAGGAGAACGGCGTGGGGAGCATCCGAGCCTTTCTGGAGGCCCTGGATCATGCGACGCGGGAGTTGCCCGCCGCCCTGGAGCGGCCCCGTCGGTTGAGCTGGGTGGTGGGCCAACTGGTGGCCGAGGCCCTGCAGCCGGTGGTCGATCGGCTCAACCGGGTGGAGGGTCTGGAGCTTCGCCTCTATGGATTGCCGAGTCCCTACTGGGGCCAAGATCAAGTGGTGACAGGCCTTTTGACCGGTTCTGATCTGCTGGCGGGACTGGCCGGAAAGGACTTGGGGGAGGAGTTGCTTCTGCCGTCGGTGATGTTGCGACAGGGACAGCCGGTGTTCCTTGATGATCTAACCCTTGCTGAGATTCAGGAACGTTTGGTGGTGCCCATCAACCTTCTGAAGGGGGCGGATGATCTCGTGGCCGCCTGCCTGGTGTGTTCGCCGCAAACTCATTAAACTCAGCGTGCATATTTTGAAGGTATCTGGTGAGACGCTCGCTGTTGGCAGTTACTGCCTTGACCGGTACCTGTCTTGTCAGTGTGCAGCCGCTCGTTGCCTTCGCTCAGCCCACCAAGGAGCCCCAAGAGCTGTCAGCCGCCCGTGGTGGCGTTGAGATTCCGCCGCTGCCCCAGCTGATTGCCGAGGCCCCGTCTCCAACGGTGATTCCGGTGGTGGGCCAAGCCGCCACGCCAGCCGTTGCACCGGTGGCCGCCCTGGATGCTCCCCCGCCGCTGCTTGATCCCCCGCCCCAGGTGCTGCCCCTGGCTCCCAAAGTCAAGGGCCCCAGGCCCAAGTCCAACCCGGATGTGCTCGCCCCTGCCGCCACCAAGGTGCTTCCTGGGTTGGAGCGTCTCGTTGCCCCGAACTCCCTGGCCCTTCCCACCAAGCCCGAGCAAGTGGTGATCCGGGCGCTGCGGCCCCTGGGCCTGGTGGATGTCGAGAACCTGGTGGAGGTCAACAATTCAGACCTCAAGGCCGTCGCCTCCCAGGTGGACCAGGCCAAATCCAACCTGCGGGCTCAGATTTCCTCCTGGTACCCAAACATCCAGCTCACGGCCCAGAGCTTCCCCCAGCTGTTCAATCAGGAGTCCTACACCAGCCGCCCCAATGGCGGGTCTTTCTTTGCCGATGGCCTCACCCAAACCAAGCTGATCGGGGGGCCGGCACGGTTGGAATCACCTGGGGTCTGATCAATCCCCAGCGCGTTCCCCAGGTCGCCGCCGCCCGCGACCGCTACGAGAAAGCCAAGAACCAGTACCTCATCGCGCTCCGGGAAAAGAGGCTTGAAGCCGCTCAGCGCTACTTCGACCTTCAGCTCTCCGATGATCAGGTGCGCATCGGCCAGCAGTCCGTGCGGGCCTCACTGGTGAGCCTGCGGGATGCCAGGGCCCGCTATCAGGCCGGCGTAGCCACCAAGCTGGAGGTTCTTGAAGCAGAAACCCAACTGGCCCGCGACCAGCAGCTGCTCAACGGTGGCCTGGCCCAGCAGGCCATCGCCCGCCGGGCCCTGGCGGCCCTGCTCAACCTTCCCCAGAACGTCACCCCCACCGCCAAGGAGCCCCTGCGTGCCCTGGGCGTCTGGACCCCATCCCTCCAGGAGAGCATCGTGGCGGCCTATGCCTTCCGCGAAGAGCTCGATAATGCCCTGCTTGACATCTCCGTGTCCAACAGTGATGCCAACGCTGAAAAGGGCCGCGTGCAGCCGTTCCTGAACATCTTCAACAACTTCGGGTTGTCGCGCAACCGCGGGGTGGTCGACCCCAACGGTTTGAACACGATCAACACCACGAACATGAACGGCTATCAATACCAGGTCAACAACGCCGTCGGTCTGAACCTCAGCTGGAACCTGTTCGATGGGGGCCGTGCCAACGCCGAGGCCCGCCGCTTCAAGCAGCAGGCCGAGCAGAACACCTATCTGTTCGCCTCCCAACGCGATGCCATCCGGCTGCAGGTGGAGGACAGCTTCTACAGGCTGCTCCAGAACAACCGCAACATCCAGACCACCTCCCGCCAGGTGATCTCGGCCAGGGAATCCCTGCGTCTGGCCCGGTTGCGTTTCCAGGCCGGCGTCACCACCCAGCGGGAGGTGGTTGACAACCAGCGGGACCTGACCCAGGCCGAAGTGGCCTACTCCTCCGCTCTGGCCGACTACAACCGCCAGTTGGCTGAGATCCGTCGCCGCACGGGCCTCGATCAGATTGTGACCTGTCAACCCCGCTCCCTGCCGTCCACCATGCCTGACAACGGCGTCAACGTGCCGGTGCCCCCCGAGCCCCTGTTGCCCGCCTGCCTGGCCTCGTTCAAGTCCGCCGCCGGCGGGCCCCTGGGGCCCTAGGTGGCCTGCATTCTGCTGTTGTTCGAGTAAGCCGTGGCCCCCTCCGCCATGGCCCCTACGTACCCCCAGGTTTCCAGCGGAATGAAACTGCATCAGGTCCTTCGGCTCGGTCTGTTTCAGGCCTGCCTCGGTGCCTTGGCGGTGATCTTCGCCGGCCTGCTCAACAGGATCATGATCACGGAGCTCGGCATGCCCGCGGTCCTCGTGGGCGGGGCCTTGGCCTTTGAGCAGTTCATGGCCCCCACTCGGGTGTTGTTCGGCCATGTCTCCGATGCCCGTCCCCTGGGGGGCGCCACCGAACGCCTTACATCTGGATCGGCACACTGCTGTTCACCGGTTTGGCGGTGCTGGCCGTGCCGCTCATCTTTCAGGTGGCGTCGGCGTTTAATGGCGGCAGTCCAGGAGCCATGGCTGCTGGAGCCGCCGGGCTCTGCGCTCTCTTCGCCGCTTACGGCATTGGAATTTCCCTTGCCACCACCCCCTATCTCGCCCTGGTGATCGATCGCACCAGCGAGGCAGAGCGGCCCAGGGCGGTGAGTGTGATCTGGTCGATGCTCACCGTTGGCATCGTGGTGGGGGCCATCGCCATCAGCCTCAGCCTCAAGGGTCTCGATGGCGTGACCGATCCGGCCGTGCTGAAACCGGTGTTGCTGGCCTTCATCGCCAAGGCGGCCCTGATCGTGGTGGCGCTGACCCTGGTGGCCACCTGGGGGCTCGAAACTCCCCGTGGACCGTCGACCCTCAGCCGCGCCAACGAGCGCGACGATGCCGTCACACTTGCCCAGGCCTGGCAGTTGATCACCTGCAGCCGCCAGGTGCTGATCTTCTTCTTGTTTCTGGTGTTGTTCACCCTGGGGCTTTTTCTGCAGGATCCGATCCTCGAGAGCTACGGCGCCGAGGTCTTCGCCCTGCCGATCGCCGCCACGGCCGCGCTCAACGCCTTCTGGGGCGTGGGCACCCTGGTGGGTCTGGTGTTGGCGGGCCTGCTGATCGTGCCTTGGCTGGGTAAGTTCGCCACGGCGCGCCTGGGTTGTCGTCTGATCGTTGCGACGTTGCTGTTGCTGGTGGTCGCGGGCAGTCTTGCCAGTGTTCCGTTGCTGCGTGTGGCGATGGTGCTCTTCGGCCTCGCTGCGGGCATCGGTACCAATGGCGCCCTCTGCCTGATGCTCGATCTCACCCTCCCCGAGGTGGCCGGTACCTTCGTTGGGGTCTGGGGTCTGGCCCAGGCCCTCTCGCGGGCTGTCGGCAAGGTGGCGGGGGGGCTCTGCTCGACTTCGGACGCTGGCTGCTCCCTGGTCACGGACCCTTTGGCGCCTATGCCCTGGTGTTGCTGCTGGAAGTGTTCGTTGCCCTGGGTGCCCTCGTGCTGCTGGAGCGCGTCGACCTGCAGCAGTTCCGCCAGGACACCGGCCGCCGCCTCGCCCACGTTCTCTCCCTGGAGCTCGGATGACCACCACCCTTGCCACCTATCCACCTGAGCTGGCTCGGCTGGAAACCCTGGTGGATGCGGTCGCGGACCGCCAGCGTCAGGATTTTGGCCACATGGCCTCCGAGGCCAAGGCCGACGGAAGCCTGATCACCGCTTGCGACCGCTGGAGCGATGAAACCATCGTGCGCGGTCTTGGCGACGCCTTCCCTGGGGAGGGGGTGCTGAGCGAGGAGGGGGACCAGCACGTGCCCATCAGCTCGGCTTACTGGGTCGTCGATCCCCTCGATGGCACCACCAATTTTGCTGCCGGCATTCCCTACTGGGCGATCTCGATTGCCCGCTTCGAGGGGGACTGCCCGTGTGGGCCGTGCTGGATGTGCCCCCTGCGCCAGCGGATCATCGCCGTGCGAGGTCAGGGGGCCTGGCGCAACGGCAAGCTGCTGCAGCCCCCATCGCGACAGGCCGATGTGGCGGGGTGCGCCTCCCTGTGCAGCCGCTCCATCGGCGTTCTCCAGAAACTTCCCGACCGCCGCTTCCCCGGCAAGATCCGCTTGCTGGGCGTGGCCAGCTTGAACCTGGTGAGCGTTGCGATGGGGCAGACCGTTGCCGCCCTTGAGGCCACTCCGAAGATCTGGGATCTGGCGGCGGCCTGGCTTGTGCTCACGGAGCTTGAGTGCCCGATCCGCTGGCTGCTGATCGATCCCCAGGATCAGGCGCCTGGGGCCAATTTGGCCCATACCGACTATCCGGTGCTGGCGGCCCGCAGCGACTCCACGCTCGAGACCTTCCTCCCGTGGGCCAAGGCTCTGGTGGCTGGCTGAAGCCTGTGATACAGTTTTGGACTGCGCACCACCGAGAGGCGGAGCGCGGAGCCGAAAGCAGCGGATGGCGAGAGCCGATCGATGTTGTAGGTTGAAAAGGCGGTTGAGAGATCGCCGAGCCGGATGCCCTGAGAGGGGCGAACGGAGCACCTGGACAACCAAAAAGTTTAGGAACTGACGCTTTTGCTGCGTCATGTCTGCTTTGAACTGAAGGCGCTGATCCGTTTGGGTTGAGCGCTAAGGGGAGGAGCAAGATGTGGCCGAATAGCAGCAAAGGTGTGAGGTCCCGTCAAAAAACAAACTAGCGACGGGAGCTGGAATGGAAGATTAATTGATGTGTTTTCACGGACGCAGCGGTTGATAGAAGAAAACCACCCAGTGACTGTTGCGACCGGATCTGAGATCTGGAAAGTCATTTTACCAGTGAGAGCAAAGCGCAAGTTTTGGGATTGATGGTGAGATGCGCTCTCGAACCCTTTTTAAAAAGGAGGCCAATCACTAAAAGTAGTACGCCAGTGCTGCATTTTAGGGATCAGGCAACACATGTTGAGAATTGCGCGAGCAGTTTAAAAGGATATGTGACTACAACGGAGAGTTTGATCCTGGCTCAGGATGAACGCTGGCGGCGTGCTTAACACATGCAAGTCGAACGAACCTTCGGGTTAGTGGCGGACGGGTGAGTAACGCGTGAGAATCTGCCCTCAGGAGGGGGATAACGGCTGGAAACGGCCGCTAATACCCCATATGCCGAGAGGTGAAATGAATTTCGCCTGAGGATGAGCTCGCGTCTGATTAGCTAGTTGGTGAGGTAATGGCTCACCAAGGCTTCGATCAGTAGCTGGTCTGAGAGGACGATCAGCCACACTGGGACTGAGACACGGCCCAGACTCCTACGGGAGGCAGCAGTGGGGAATTTTCCGCAATGGGCGAAAGCCTGACGGAGCAACGCCGCGTGAGGGATGAAGGCCTCTGGGCTGTAAACCTCTTTTCTCAAGGAAGAAGAACTGACGGTACTTGAGGAATAAGCCACGGCTAATTCCGTGCCAGCAGCCGCGGTAATACGGGAGTGGCAAGCGTTATCCGGAATTATTGGGCGTAAAGCGTCCGCAGGCGGCCTTGAAAGTCTGTCGTTAAAGCGTGGGGCTCAACTCCATTTCAGCGATGGAAACTACAAGGCTCGAGTGTGGTAGGGGCAGAGGGAATTCCCGGTGTAGCGGTGAAATGCGTAGATATCGGGAAGAACACCAGTGGCGAAGGCGCTCTGCTGGGCCATAACTGACGCTCATGGACGAAAGCTAGGGGAGCGAAAGGGATTAGATACCCCTGTAGTCCTAGCCGTAAACGATGAACACTAGGTGTCGGGAGAATTATCCCTCTCGGTGTCGTAGCTAACGCGTTAAGTGTTCCGCCTGGGGAGTACGCACGCAAGTGTGAAACTCAAAGGAATTGACGGGGGCCCGCACAAGCGGTGGAGTATGTGGTTTAATTCGATGCAACGCGAAGAACCTTACCAGGGTTTGACATCCTGCGAATCCCTTGGAAACGAGGGAGTGCCTTCGGGAGCGCAGTGACAGGTGGTGCATGGCTGTCGTCAGCTCGTGTCGTGAGATGTTGGGTTAAGTCCCGCAACGAGCGCAACCCACGTCTTTAGTTGCCAGCATTCAGTTGGGCACTCTAGAGAGACCGCCGGTGATAAACCGGAGGAAGGTGTGGATGACGTCAAGTCATCATGCCCCTTACATCCTGGGCTACACACGTACTACAATGCTACGGACAAAGGGCAGCAAACTCGCGAGAGCTAGCAAATCCCATAAACCGTGGCTCAGTTCAGATCGTAGGCTGCAACTCGCCTACGTGAAGGAGGAATCGCTAGTAATCGCAGGTCAGCATACTGCGGTGAATACGTTCCCGGGCCTTGTACACACCGCCCGTCACACCATGGAAGTTGGCCATGCCCGAAGTCATTACTCCAACCCGTAAGGGAGGAGGATGCCGAAGGTGGGGCTGATGACTGGGGTGAAGTCGTAACAAGGTAGCCGTACCGGAAGGTGCGGCTGGATCACCTCCTAACAGGGATACAATACAAATTTCTAGTCCAGACATTTTTGTAGCTGGCTAGGGATTCTGTCATCTCGATGGATAATCGGTACCTCAACTGAGGAGAGGATAAAAATCAGTGTCAACGAAAGTTGAGATTAATTTGAGATCCTTTAATTCAGATTCAGTTCCTAAACTTTGTCTAGGTCACACCCCACAGAGGATTCTCCTGGGCCATTAGCTCAGGTGGTTAGAGCGCACCCCTGATAAGGGTGAGGTCCCTGGTTCAAGTCCAGGATGGCCCATTCGTGTTTGGGGGTTTAGCTCAGTTGGTAGAGCGCCTGCTTTGCAAGCAGGATGTCAGCGGTTCGAGTCCGCTAACCTCCACTGACCAACCCTTCCAAACAACGGGAGGTTTACTCTGTGTGTGATTGACTTTAGATTTGATCCGCTGCCTGCGGATTCCAGCTTCATTTCATTCCCATTGATCAGCCGATCAATAGCTTATCCAGCTGCCAATCATTGGCCTGCTTGATTGCCATGGGTTGAAACGACGCTGGGCTCCTTAACGAGTTCAGCAGAACCTTGACAACTGCATAGGAAAGTCTGTTAATTAAGCATCTCATAGATGCCTGACATTAACGTTCAAGCTTTGGTTTGATCCAGGCAATCACTGAGAGGTGATGGCTTGAGTTGAGCCGGGGTTTTGAGGCGTCAATGAGCAGGAAAATTCTTGAGCAAGAGCCGAGACTCCGCATCATTCCTCAAATGTCGCCGAGACAGGAGGGGTCTGATTCCTTGTTTCATACCACTAGAAGAACGCTGACATCAAGGCCAATCGAAAGATGCGCCAAGAAAAAAGCCAAGCTCTAGCCGGTGAAACTGGAAGAATCTGCTTACAACAGCAGCAATGTGATGTGGAGGTTAATTGGTCAAGCTACAAAGGGCTCACGGTGGATACCTTGGCACACAGAGGCGATGAAGGACGTAGTTACCTGCGATAAGTCTCGGGGAGCTGGAAACACGCTTTGATCCGGGAATTTCCGAATGGGGCAACCCCTAGAACGGTCCGCTGAATCTATAGGCGGACGCGAGCCAACCCAGCGAACTGAAACATCTTAGTAGCTGGAGGAAAGGAAAGTAAAAAACGACTCCCTCAGTAGCGGCGAGCGAACGGGGACGAGCCTAAACCGATGGTTTCGACCATCGGGGTTGTGGGACAGCAACGTGGACCAGGGAAGTTAGAGGAAGCGTTTGAATGGCGCGCCATAGAGGGTGAAAGCCCCGTACTCGAAAATGGAACTGGCCTAGCTGTATCCCGAGTAGCACGGAGCACGTGGAATTCCGTGTGAATCAGCGAGGACCACCTCGTAAGGCTAAGTACTCCTGTGTGACCGATAGCGCAACAGTACCGCGAGGGAAAGGTGAAAAGAACCCCGGGAGGGGAGTGAAATAGAACATGAAACCGTGAGCTTACAAGCAATGGGAGCCCGACTGATCGGGTGACCGTGTGCCTGTTGAAGAATGAGCCGGCGACTTATAGGCACTGGCAGGTTAAACCGGGAATGGTGGAGCCATAGCGAAAGCGAGTCTGAATAGGGCGATCGTCAGTGTTTATAGACCCGAACCCGGGTGATCTAACCATGGCCAGGATGAAGCTTGGGTAACACCAAGTGGAGGTCCGAACCGACTGATGTTGAAAAATCAGCGGATGAGCTGTGGTTAGGGGTGAAATGCCAATCGAACCCGGAGCTAGCTGGTTCTCCCCGAAATACGTTGAGGCGTAGCGTCTAGTGCTCCAGCAGGGGGGTAAAGCCACCGTTTCGGTGCGGGCTGCGAGAGCGGTACCAAATCGATACGAACTCTGAATACCCTGTGTGTAACTAGGCAGTCAGACTGTGGGGGATAAGCTCCATGGTCGAAAGGGAAACAGCCCAGACCGCCAGCTAAGGTCCCCAAATCAATGCTAAGTGATAAAGGAGGTGGGATTGCCCAGACAACCAGGAGGTTTGCCTAGAAGCAGCCATCCTCAAAGGAGTGCGTAATAGCTCACTGGTCGAGCGATCCTGCGCCGAAAATGAACGGGGCTAAGCATTGTACCGAAGCTGCGGATTAATTTGTTCTTTGGAACAGATCAATGGTAGGGGAGCGTTCCATGTGGGGTGAAGCGTTAGCGTAAGCGGGCGTGGACTGCATGGAAGTGAGAATGTCGGCTTGAGTAGCGAAAACATGGGTGAGAATCCCATGCCCCGAAACCCTAAGGGTTCCTCCGGCAGGCTCGTCCGCGGAGGGTTAGTCAGGACCTAAGGCGAGGCCGAAAGGCGTAGTCGATGGACAACAGGTCAACATTCCTGTACCTGTCATGTTTTGGGAAGGGGGACGGAGAAGGCTAGCCCAGCCAGATGTTGGTTACTGGTTCAAGCGTTCGAGGCGTTGAGAAGTGGCGAAAACACTTTGAGCTGAGGCGTGAGTACGAGCTTCTACGGAAGCGAAGTGGGTGATGTCATGCTTCCAAGAAAAGCCCTATACCCGTTAAGGCATGATGGCCTGTACCCGAAACCGACACAGGTGGGGTGGTAGAGAATACCGAGGGGCGCGAGGTAACTCTCTCTAAGGAACTCGGCAAAATGGCTCCGTAACTTCGGGAGAAGGAGTGCCACCGCAAGGTGGTCGCAGTGAAGAGGCCCAGGCGACTGTTTACCAAAAACACAGGTCTCCGCTAAGTCGCAAGACGACGTATGGGGGCTGACGCCTGCCCAGTGCCGGAAGGTTAAGGAAGCTGGTCAGCGAAAGCGAAGCTAGCGACTGAAGCCCCGGTGAACGGCGGCCGTAACTATAACGGTCCTAAGGTAGCGAAATTCCTTGTCGGGTAAGTTCCGACCCGCACGAAAGGCGTAACGATCTGGGCGCTGTCTCGGAGAGAGGCTCGGCGAAATAGAATTGTCTGTGAAGATGCGGACTACGTGCACCCGGACAGAAAGACCCTATGAAGCTTTACTGTAGCTTGGTATTGTGCCCGGGCTCGCAATGCGCAGGATAGGTGGGAGGCATTGATCATCAGCTTGTGGGTTGATGTGAGCCAACGGTGAGATACCACTCTTTGCGAGCTAGGGTTCTAACCCTCATCCGTTATCCGGAGAGGGGACAGTATCAGGTGGGCAGTTTGACTGGGGCGGTCGCCTCCTAAAAGGTAACGGAGGCGCGCAAAGGTTTGCTCAGGCTGGTTGGAAATCAGCCGACGAGTGCAAAAGCAGAAGCAAGCTTGACTGTGAGACCAACAAGTCGAACAGGGAGGAAACCCGGCTTTAGTGATCCGACGGTTCTGAGTGGAAGGGCCGTCGCTCAACGGATAAAAGTTACTCTAGGGATAACAGGCTGATCTCCCCCAAGAGTTCACATCGACGGGGAGGTTTGGCACCTCGATGTCGGCTCATCGCAACCTGGGGCTGAAGTCGGTCCCAAGGGTTGGGCTGTTCGCCCATTAAAGCGGTACGCGAGCTGGGTTCAGAACGTCGTGAGACAGTTCGGTCCATATCCGGTGCATGCGCAAGAACATTGACAGGAGTTCTCCCTAGTACGAGAGGACCGGGAGGAACGCACCTCTGGTGTACCAGTTATCGTGCCAACGGTAAACGCTGGGTAGCCATGTGCGGAGAGGATAACCGCTGAAAGCATCTAAGTGGGAAGCCCACCTGAAGATGAGTGTTCTCATGGCGTTAAGCCAGTAAGGTCACGGGAAGAACACCCGTTGATAGGCTCTATGTGGAAGCGCGGTAATAGCGTGAAGCAGAGGAGTACTAATAGACCGAGGGCTTGACCAAAACTCGAGCTCTAAAAGCTTTTTTCCAGGCGAAAGACATTCAGCTTTTCTTTTAAAGAGTTGGGAGTCTTTCTAGGCTATGCAGTTCTCAGGGTTCAACCTGGGAATGAAGAGAGGAGTCACCGAGAGGTGATTTCTATCCTGGTGTCCATGGCGCAGTGGAACCACTCCGATCCATCTCGAACTCGGTTGTGAAACGCTGCAGCGGCGACGATATTTGGGGGCAGCCCCCTGAGAAAATAGCTCGATGCCAGGTAAAACCTTCATTCCATCTTCTGGTTGATCTGCTTTGGTTTCCTTTTGGAAGCCTGAAATCAGCGATCTCCCTTGAAGCAGAAAGCCACCCCGGGGTGGCTTTTTTGTTGGGCGCTACTCTCCAACCATCGACCCCGAAAATCCAAGGTGTGGTTTTCAGTGCTGCATCCCGCTCGTCGATTCCGGCTGATGCGCCAAATCCGCCGGTTTCGATCGTTCTGGCTGGCTTATCGGCTTTGGTTGCAGATGGACTGCGTCGATCTCAGCGCCGCATTTGCTTATCACAGTCTGCAGTCTGTCTTCCCCGTTCTGCTGATCGCGTTATCGCTGGCAGCGAAGCTGTTGGGCCGTGATGAGGGCTTGGTTGAGCGCTTGCTCAACATCGTTTTCACCGTGCTGCCTAGTACGGCGATTCCGGTTTTGAAGCAACGCTATCGGCTTTTTGCGCCAGGGCGTGGGTGCTGGGCTGTTGGGTGTGGTGGTGCTGGTGTTAACCGCCAGCAATGCCTATCTCACGCTTCAACGGGGGGCGGATCGCCTCTGGTGGGATCGCTCCGTTGGGTTTGAGGGGTTGTCGTGGCTGGCTTTGCTGCGCCGCTATCTGCAGTTGCGGATCAAGGCCCTCGGCCTGGTGTCGTTGTTTGCTGTGCTGATCGTGGTGGATCAAGCATTCACCAATATGCGATTGCTGGGCTCTACCGGACTGCGAGACGGGTTACTAGCCATCTGGCCTTGGGCTCGCGGTATCCAGCAGCCCGTGTCCTGGGGGCTGGACTTGATCATTTCCCTAGGCCTCAGCGTTTCCGCTTCGCTCCTGTTGCTTTGGGTGTTGCCATCGCGTCGTGTCCCCTGGCGACCCCTGATCCCCGGGGCCGCGCTGATCGGGGTGTCGCTCACGTTTCTGAATCTGGTGCTGGGCCGTGTGCTGGTCACCCTGGGGATCCGGTTTCAGGCCTATGGACTGGTTGGCGGCGTCTTGGTGCTGAGTCTTTGGGTCTGGTTGGTGGGTGTGATCCTCTACTACGGCCAATGTCTCTGCGTCGTTCTCGATCGCCCCAACCGCGCCAGGATGGATTTCCCCTGAAGGCCTGGGCCAGCGGCGATGCAGCGCTCGAACACCTGGATCTGGTTGTTGTTGGCGGCCCTGCTGCTGTTGGCGCCTGGGCCGCTCGGGCGTTTCGTGCTCGATCTTGTGGGCGGCATCACCCTCGTATTGCTGCTGTTGCCGCTGTTGCTTGGAGCGGCGGGGTTCGTGGCGTGGCAGGTGATCCAGAAGCGCCTGCTCACTTGCCCAGCCTGTGGGTTCACGAGCATGGCCACCGACAGTTGCCCTGCCTGTGGCACGCCCTTCGGCGATGGCATCAATGCCAGGTCACCTGTTGATCAACTGGATGTCAGCAACGTCACTATCGATGTGGAGGTGGTAGAGGACAACTGAACAGCGCAGGAACAAATCTAGAGGCACCATGGCTTTTGCGTTAGCGCTCTTCAGGGGCGGGCAAGCTCCCTCAAGCCGGCGTTCCCTGAGATACAGAAACAGCGGCGCGCCGCAGGCAAAGGCCAACGTGACGCAGCTGAACAGCACCCAGGCCAGCCCGCGCATCTGCAGGCGCCGGCTTTCCTGCACCATCCAGATCACCACTGCCGTTGCGCCGATGGCCAGATCGCGCGATAGCGAACTCGCCGCCGGATTGGCATTGGCCAGTTGCACGAACAGCCCGAGGTCAAAGCTGGCGCCGTACTCGCGGATGAACGCAAGGTTGGACAGCCAGGGCAGGATCGCTCCAGCAATTGCCAGGGCGAGATAGAGCCATTTCACGGCTCGTGGGCCGCCGCTCGGGGGTGGCGTTGTCGGACGTCAGTTCGGTCGAGGGGGCCATCGTGGTTGCAGGGTTCAGCGGGACTCGGTCATTAAGGGGATTCAAGTCTTAGGGGGATTCCGGCATCGGTCCGGCAGCCTCGCTGCTGTCGTCCCACAGCAACAGGTCCTGTTCCACGCTTGCGAGCACGGTCTCGCAGCGCTCGATGTAGGCCCGTGCGCGCCGATACAGGCCGGTCATCTCTTCCACATCGAGGTCGTTGGCCTGGAGGGCGGCCAGGGTGAGTTGCAGAGCTGTTTGTGCTTCGTTGTAGGAGAGATCAGCCGCGGCCGTGGCGGCCGCGTTCTGCTCACTGCTGCCGGTTGTTTGTCGGGGTTTCGCCTTGGGCATGATTCAGCGTGACAGGGGTAGCTGGGCCTCGGCCTGAATGTCGCGCACCACGGCATTGGCGCGGCCATCCCGGAGCTGGACGACCACGGGGCTTCCCACGTGCAGCTGTTGGATCGACCGCACCAGGGTGCCATCGGGGCTGCGGAGCAGGCTGAAGCCGCGGGCCAGCTGGTGCTCGGGTGAGAGCGCTTGCAACAGATGCTGCGCCTGCAGCAGGTGCTGGCGCTTCGATGCCAGCAGGCCCTGGGGGTGGAGACCCACCAAGCGCTCGCGCTCCCGCCCCAGGCGTTGCCCCTCGGCCTGAAGCCGCCACTGCACCAGCTGACGCAGATGGCGCGCCTGCTGCCGCAATCCCTGGAGCGTGGCGTGGCGATCGGGCAACAGGGCGACCAGCGCGGCGGTGGGGGTGGCGGCCCGCAGGTCAGCCACGAGGTCGGCGATGGTGGTGTCGTCTTCGTGGCCAATGCCGCTCACCACGGGCACCGGGCAGGTCGCAATGCTGCGGGCGACCTCTTCGTTGTCGAACACCGCCAGATCTTCGCGGCTGCCGCCACCGCGGCCGATCACCACCGCCTCGATCCCCAGGGCCTCCGCCTGGCGCCCCAGCTGGTGCAGGGCGCGGCAGATCTCGGTTTGAACAGGGCCCTGCACGGGGATCGACACCACGAGCAGCCCGGTGGCGGGCCAGCGCTCCTGGGCGGTGCGCAGCATGTCGGCGAGGGCCGAGCTGGGGCGGCTGGTGAGCAGGGCAATCCGGCGCGGGAAGGGGGGCAGGGGCCTTTTGCGGGCCGGATCCAGCAGGCCTTCGGCCGTCAGCCGTTCTCGCACCTGCTCAAATTGGCGCAGCACGCTGCTGAGGCTGGGCCGGATGTCGAGGGCCTGAACGCACAGGCTGGCCCGGCTGCTCCAGAAGTTGAGCTTGCCCACCACCACGACGCCGTCGCCGTCTTCGGGAACAAAGCTGAGCTTGCCCAGTTGGGAGGCCCAGACCACCGCGGAGATCGAGGCCTGGTCGTCGACCAGCGTCATCCACAGATGGCCCTTCTTGAGCTGGGGGCGGCTGACGGTGGCATCCAGCAGGAAGTGGGGCGCAAAGCCGCGTTCCAGCAGGCTGGCCACGGCCCCATTCAGCTCCGCCACGCTGTAGCGCGGGATGGCGGGGCTGTCCCCTGTGCTCGTCATTGCTGCAGCTGGCGGTAGCAGCTCCACCAGTAGAGGCTCACCAATCCGGCGACCAGTGCCACCGCCTGGCCGATGGGATGGTCGATCCGGATCAGCCCTGCCGCACAGATCACCAGGGCGCTGCTCAGCAGCCTCGAGCCATCACGGCGGTTGTTGACGTAGAAACGGGCCAAGGTGGCAGCGCCGGAAGGGCCCAGTTTGGACCAGCCGCTTGCCCCCTGGCTTGACAGCTGGCGGGGCCTCCCTTTAGGCAGGGGGGCGGTCAGCGGTCTCCGTTATTACCACCCTGCGCGCGTCTACCGGTCCGTCCCTGCGCCAGCGCCTGCAGGCGCAGTTGTCGGCCCCCTTGCCGGAGCAGCCCGAGCTGGTGCTCGTCACCGATCTGGATGGCACCCTGCTGGGCGGATCACTCGCGGAGCGTCGCCGCTTCTACGCCTGGCTGGAGCAGCAGCGTGGCCGGGTGCTGCATGTGTTCTGCACGGGCCGCGACCTGGGCTCCGTGGCCCGGTTGCTGGCGGAAGACGAGCACGTGGGCCTACGGGCGCCGCATCTGGTGATCGGCGATGTGGGTTGCACCGTGGCCTGCGGAGCGAGCCTGGAGCCGCTGCCCCTGGCGGTGGATCCGATTGAGGCCCGCTGGCAGGGCAAGCCCGACCGTGTGCTGGCGGTGATGGCCGGGGCTGCGGGGGTTTCCCCCAGCCGATTAGCAGCCAGCGGAGGCTCGCCTACTACTACGACCCCGAATCCTTCGATCATGGCCTGATCGCCGAGCTGGAAGGCCCACGGTGTCGATTGCCTGCTCTCCGGATAACCGCTACCTCGATGTGCTCCCCGCCGGAGTCAACAAGGGCAGCACGTTGCAGGCCCTGGTGCGGGCCCTGGAGATTGATCCCGCCCTGGTCGTCACCGCGGGCGACACCCTCAATGACCTGGCCATGTTCGAAACCGGTCTGGCCGGGGTGATGGTGGGCAATGCCGAGCCAGCGTTGCGGGCGGAGGCCCACCGTTTGCGCGGCACCTACGTGGCCCGCTCCCCGGGTGTGAGGGAATCTGCGAAGGCTTGCACCACTTTGGATTTGGCCACTTGCTGCCCCAGCGCCAACGCTTGCCCTCCTGCAGGCGCGCCTTGGTGAGGGCCGTGGCCTGGGCCTGGCGCGGATCTTCCGGCCAGGGGTGCTTGGGGTAGCGCCCTGCAGCTCCTTGCGCACCTCCGGGTAGCTGTTCTGCCGAGAAGCCGGCCAGGTCTTGGGTGATGGCCGCCGGCCGGCCCGCTGGGGCGGTGAGCAGGTGTGCACCTGCTCACCGGCAGCTGGCCGTCGAGCACCGTGGGGTTGGCGCGGGCCCCGAACAGTTCCTGCAGCTATACCGCCAGCACCGGTTGGCCGCCTGTAGTCGAGGTTGACTGCACGGCCGGAAGGCACTGGTAAAGCGGGCGGCAGCAGCCGCTCCAGCTCCAGGCGCAGACTCCAGGCGCAGTCGCCCCAGAGGGCTTCAGCCAGGGGCAGGCCCTGAAGCTCGTCGCGGCTGCGCAGACCCAGCAGATGGGGGCCCAGCCAGTGCTCCAGGTCATCCAGCAGCTGGGGCAGGCTGCGATCGGGCCAGGGATCGCCCAGCTGCTGGTGGGCCAGGGTCAGGCGCTGCTGCAATTGGCGGCTGCTGCGATCCCACGGCAGCACCTCCAATCCCAGCTGCCGCAACCCGTCGAGTAGGGCGCTGCGGATGCGCTCGGGGTCGGCCTCTGCCCAGGGGCGGCGCTCCAGCACCAGGGCTCCGAGGCGGAGGCTGCGTTCGCAGCGCACCCGCTGGCTCTCCCCATCCCAGCGAGCCTCCAGCACTGTGCGCCCCTGGCCGCCAGGCTGCTCGGCGAGCTCCCGCAGCTGTTCGGGAACGAGGGGCACGGCCAGTTGGATGCGGGCATCCTGGCCCTGGCCATCCAGCTGGGCGATTGCCAATGCGGTGCAGGCCACCAGGGGGTCGTCAGGGTGGAGCACGGCCCCGCGGCCGCCGCTGAGCAGAAACCTGCCGGCTTGTCCGGGGCGTGCCAGGGCCAGCCGTTCGGGAAAAGGCCGCGGCCACCAGTTGGGCCACGGTGGTTGCGGTGGACGTGGTTGCGTTGGACGTCGTTGCGGTGGGGGCGGCTGCGGTCTGTGGTGGAGGTTTCTGCTGGGAGGGCAGCTGGCGCACCTGGCGGCGCAGCTGGGCCTGCAGCTGGCGCAGGCGTCGACGTGGCCCATCGGCGCCACCCGCCTGCCCCAGCCAGTCGAGGCGGCGCAGCAGATCACTGCCGGCCTCCTGGCGCGTCAGGGGATCGCGCTCGCTCAGCAGCACCGCCAGAGCGCTGGCCAGATCGAGTTGCCCGAGGATGCGCCCAGCAGCAGCAGCTGGGCCAGGCGCGGGTGCAGTCCCAGCTGGGCCAGCTGCTGACCATGGACGTTCAGTCGTCCTTGCGCGTCGAGGGCGCCGAGCTGCTCCAGGCGTTGGCGGGCCTCGTGCAGGGGGGCCGGTGCGGGCGGGTCGAGCCAGGTCAGGTCGGTGCCGAGGGGATCGCCCCATTGGGCCAGTTGCAGAGCCAGGGGCAGCGGATCCACGTCCAGCAACTCCGGTGGGTCGTAGGCGGGGCGCCGTTGCTGTTCGGCGGGCGACCACAGGCGCAGGCAGCGGCCCGGGCCCAGGCGCCCGGCCCGGCCGGCCCGTTGCTCGGCACTGGCCTGGCTGGCGGGCACGGTCACCAACCCGTCGAGTCCGCTGCCGGGATCGAAGCGGGTGCGGCGACTCAGGCCGCTGTCGAGCACCAGGGTGACGCCCGCGAGGGTCAGGGAGCTCTCGGCGATGGAGGTCGCCAGCACCACCTTGCCGGCCGGGTGGCGGGCTGGACCGATCGCGCGGCTCTGGGCGGCCAGGTGCAGGTTGCCGTGGAGGGGAACGCAGTCGATCTCCCCGCCCCAGGCGGTGGCGCTGATCGCCCGGCTGCAGGCTTCGATCTCGCGCAGCCCTGGCAGAAACACCAGCACCGTTTCGCCATCGCCCCGCTGGTCGAGCCAGTGCTGCTCCAGCCCCCGCACCACCTGCTGCTCCAGCCGCTCGCCCGGTCGCGGAGGCTGGTGGCTGATCGCGACCGGATGGCAGCGTCCCTCACTGCTGAGCACGGTGGCCTCCGGCAGTTGCACGGCCAGGGGGGCGAGGTTGAGGGTGGCCGACATCACCACCAGCCGCAGATCTGGCCGCAACAGCTCCTCACCTGGCGCACCAGGGCCAGGGCCAGGTCGGTGTCGGCGCCGCGCTCGTGGAACTCGTCGAAGATCAGGCAGTCGACCCCCTCGAGGGCGGGTTCGCGCTGCAGGCGACGCAGGAACAGGCCGTCGGTGAGCACCTCCAGGCGGGTGGCTGCCGACGTGCGGGATTCCAGCCGCACGCTGTAGCCCACCCGTTCCCCCACCGCTTCGCCCAGTTCGGCCGCCAGCCGCTGAGCCGCTGCCTTGGCGGCGAGGCGGCGGGGCTCCAGCATCCAGATCCGCCCGGAGCCCAATCCGGCCAACAGGGCCAGCGGCACCCGGGTGGTTTTGCCGGCGCCCGGCGGGGCCTGGAGCAGCACTGTTGCCCCCGGGGAGCAGGCTTCCAGCAGGGGCGCCAGCAGGCCATCGATGGGCAGGGGCGCTGGCGTGGCCGCCTCAGCGCACGTGGCGAACGCCATCAACCGGGTGGTAGGCCTCGCCGGTGAGCTCTTCGTACACAATCGCCGGCAGACCGGTTTCAAACATGGTCTGCAGGGCTTCTTTGAGGTAAGGGTTCCAGCCGCCCGTGCTCACCTTGCCGTGGCGCACGGTCCAGTCCCAGGTGCCCTGCAGGTCGCGGGGGATGCGGCCTTCGCGGTCGCGCCGGGCCACGAGGTCCTGGGATTCCACCAGGCCCACCAGGATCGGATCTTTGCCGTAGGCGGGGGTGATGCTGAGCTCGAGCCGGATCGGATCCTCTTTGATCAGCTTGAGGCGAAAACGCGGCGGCAGCTTGAGATTGCGCAGCACTGCAGCCACGATTCGGGTCCGTTGATCCACCGTCTGTCTCCGCTGAAAAGCACGTGCTCAACGGTGAGCCTATTCAGCTGGGGTCACCGGGGTAAGCAGGCTGTTCGTTGTCGCCACTGAAGCGCACGGTGAGCAAGTCTTCTTGGGTGAGCTGGCCGTCAGCGTCCAGCAATTCGGGATGGATGGTGAGCCGCCCGGTGCGGTCGTTGCCGGTTGCCGTTGTGATGGTGCTGCTGCCGGCCGCATCGCGATCACCGGGGCGCGGCACGGCCCGAAAGCCCTGGCCCATCACCTTGAATGCCTGCCAGAGCAGGACCAGGAAACAGGCGCCGTACAGAAGCGGGAAGAGCTGGGAGATCAAGGCGTTCATGGCCGGGGGTTGGCCGCAGATCAGGGGAGTCGTGTCGCCTCCCCATCATTGCCTGCTCTGTGCTGCTGGTGTTGGCCAGCATCCAGGCCCACAGGGTGGTGCAGGCGGCTCCGAAAGCCAGGAATGCAAGCAGGAGCCGCTCCATGTCCATGACTTGATGGAAATATTTACTAACTGTAGAGGTTTTGGCGCTGGCTGCGGCTCGCCGTGCTTGCTGGGGTCGCTGGCTCGTCTGGTGGGGATCTCCCCTGGTGGCTGGGGTGGATCTGCTTAGGGTTTCGCCAGTTGTTGTGCCGTGGTGATGGCTGGATTGCGTACTGGGCCTTGGCTGTGTTCCGGATCGCTCGCCGCGGGGCTGCTGGTGTCGGCGGGAGAAGGGGTGGTGGGGTTGGAGCCGGCCTGGGTGCTGGTGCCGCCCGTGCCCAGGGGGTTGTCGCGCCGAGTTTGGCCCGCCAGTCGTTTGTGGCGGCCGCCGTGCGCCGGGCCGGGCCAGCCGTGGTCACCATCGACACCGAGCGCACCGTGGTGGTGCCCGGGGTCGGTGGCGGGTTGCCGCGGGGCCTGCTCAACGACCCGCTGTTCCGCCAGTTCTTCGGCATGCCCCAGCTGCAGCAGCCCTCGCAACGCACCGAGCGCGGCACCGGCAGCGGCTTCATCTATCAGGCTGATGGGCTGCTGCTCACCAACGCCCATGTGGTGGAAAAGAGCGACCGGGTGACCGTGGGGATGCAGGACGGCCGCCGCCTACAGGGCACGGTGGTCGGATTGGATCGCCTCACCGACTTGGCGGTGGTCAAGCTGGCCGGCGGCGGCCCTGGCCAGTGGCGCCCCTGGGTAATTCCGACACGCTGCAGGTGGGCGAATGGGCCATTGCCGTGGGCAATCCCTTCGGGCTCGACAACACCGTGACGATGGGGATCATCAGCAACCTCAACCGCAATGCCAGCAAGCTCGGCATCACCGACAAGCGGCTGGACCTGATTCAGACGGATGCGGCCATCAACCCTGGTAATTCCGGCGGGCCCTTGCTCAACGCGGACGGCGAGGTGATCGGCATCAACACCCTGGTGCGCTCCGGTCCGGGGGCTGGCTTGGGGTTTGCGATCCCCATCAACAGGGCTAGGGAGATCGCCCGTCAGCTGGTGGCCACGGGTCGGGCTAGCCATCCAGTGATCGGCGTGGGCCTCGACGCAGTCAGACCCGGCGATGGCACGGGCCTGAGCCAGGGGGTGCGAGTGATGTCGGTGCAGTCAGGTAGCCCGGCGGCCCGGGCTGGCCTGCAGCAGGGCGATGTGATCGTGGCGGTCGGTGGACAAGCCCTTGCCAACCCACCCCAGTTGGTGGCCGCGGTGGAGCGGGCTGGAGTGGGGCAGCCTGCCGCTGAGCATCAACCGGGCCGGACGAGTGATTCAGATCACGGTGGTGCCGGCCCAGTTGGGTGTGACGCCTTAGCCCTCTTGCCCCCACTGGTGGGGGAGGCCTGTGGGGATCTTGGGTGGTGCGCCGAGCTGTTGGCGCATGACCCACTGGGTGGCGGCCTTTTGGCTGTGCCAGGCCTGCGGGAGCTGTTTGGCGATGCCCTGCAGGGCTTGGGGATCGGCGGTGGCCTCGATGGCTCTGTTCATCCGCTCCAGCTCAAATTGCTGGCCGAGGCTGAGGGCGAGTGGTTCGGACATGGCACGCACCGCTGGGAGCTGCTGGACGTTCCAACGCTACAAAGTGTTTCAGTTGCGTGCGTAGCCGTTGCAACAGGGCGCCGCGTCTGTGCGGATTTGCTGTTGTGCGTTTGGGGGCGCCCTGCGGAGCTCAGGACTGCTCGCGCAGCTGTTCCACGCAGCGGGTCACACAGGCCCCGTCGTCCAGGGAGCAGGTGGTGATGCACTCGAAGTACACCTCCATCGCATCGCCGGCGTTGTAGGCCTCGCTGTGGGAGGCCATCCCGGCGTGTTCCATGCCGGAAGCCACCACTGCCCAGGGGGCTCCACCCAGATTTCGGTTCCCATGTGTCCGTTACCCATGATCTCCACCAGAAGCGACGTCTTGTCAGCCTATGCACACCAACCCAGGGGCACCACTGAAATGAGTCTTCCTGCCTAAGGGACCGTGAAGTTGTGTGTTGCGCAGGCGGCGCGATGGCTTCAGCTCGCTTTGGCCTGAAGTTTGTCGGGAGGCCTGCTTAGCTTTGTTGGCAGCCTGTTTGGCCGCCTTGCGCTGGGCTTCCGCCTCCTGGCGTGCCAGTTCGGCCTCTTCTCTTTCTTGCTGAGGTAGTAGGCGTAGTCACCCCGGTAGAGCACCAGCTGGCCATCGCGGATTTCCACAATCCGGTTGGCCACCCGGGAGATGAAGTAGCGGTCGTGGCTCACCAGCAGGGCGGCGCCCCTCGTAGTCGATCAGGGCGTCCTCCAGCATTTGTTTGGCGGGAATGTCGAGGTGGTTGGTGGGTTCGTCCAGCACCAGCAGGTTGCAGGGGGAGAGCAGCATCAGGGCCAGGGCCAGCCTGGCTTTCTCGCCACCGCGGAAGCTTGCCGGCCTCCTTGAACACGCTTTCGTTGGAAAAGCAGAAACTGCCCAGCAGGGAGCGCACCTGGGTTTGGGTCCAGTCGGGAACGATCTCGAAGATCGTGTCGATCACGGTTTTGGAGAGGTCGAGGGCTTCTGGCTTGGTTTTGCTCGAAGTAGCCCGCCACCACGTTGTGCTCCCCCAGCCGGGCGGCGCCGTCTTCTGGTTGCTCACTGCCCATGATCAGCCGCAGCAGGGTGGATTTGCCGGCCCCATTGGGCCCTACAAAGGCAATGCGGTCGCCCCGCTCCACCTCCAGTTCCGCCCCTAGAAACAGGATCTGGTCGCCGTAGCTGTGGGTGAGGTTCTGGATCTCTGCCACCAGCCGCCCTGAGCGGGGGCTTCAGGGAAGCGGAAGCGCGGACCGCCGACACTCTCAATCGGGGCCTCCACGCGCTCAACTTTTTCCAGCAATTTTTCGCGGCTCTTGGCCTGGGTGGAGCGGGTGGCGCTGGCCCGGAAGCGATCGATGTAGGCCTGCTGGGCACTCAGTTCCTTCTGCTGACGCTCGAAGGCTGCCTGGGTGGCCTCGCGCTCCAAGGCTTTCTGTTCGAGGTGCTGGCTGTAGTTGCCGAGGTAGGTGCGCGATACCCCACGCTCCGTTTCCACGATCTGGTTGCAGACCCGATCCAGAAAGGTGCGGTCGTGGCTGATCACCACCAGGGCTGCGGTCTGCTCGACCAGGTAGCCCTCCAGCCACTGGATCGTTCTCCACATCCAGGTGGTTGGTGGGTTCGTCGAGCAGCAGCAGATCCGGCTCCTGCAGCAGGATTTTGCCCAGCGCAATGCGCATCTGCCAACCGCCGGAGTAATCGCCCACCAGCTGCTCGGCGCCCTCGGGCGTGAAGCCGATCGTGGGTAGCAGTTTGTCGATGCGGGCATCGAGCTCGTAGCCGTGCAGGCCTTCGAAGCGGCTGTGCAGCTGTCCAAGCTCGTGGATCAGCGCATCGAGATGGTCGGGATCGGTGGCCGCCTGTTCGCTGGCCATGGCGTGCTCCACCGCGTGCTGGCGCATCAGCACCTCAGCCGCTTCGCCGAAGGCCTGGAACAGCTCCTCCCGCACCGTGCGGGCCGGATCCACGTCGAATTCCTGTTGCAGGTAGGCAATGCGGGGTTCGCCCTGCTTCACCACCGCGCCGCTGCTGGGCTCTTCAAGCCCGGCGATGATCTTCATCTGGGTCGATTTGCCGGCCCCGTTGACGCCCACCAGGCCGATGCGATCGCCGGCCTTCACTTCCCAGGTGACGTCCCGCAGCACCTCACCGGTGGGATAGATCTTGCCGATGCGTTCGAGGCGGAGCACGGAGTCTGGGAAAGGCGAGGGGCGAGCAACCGGGCCAGCTGCTCCAAACCATCATCCCTGGTGGCCGATCGGGAGAGGGCTGGGCGCTGGGCTACCTGGTGCAGACTCCATTCAGAGAGCTCCTGTGCCAGCGATGATCAAGCGCTTAGAGCAGGTGGCGGCCCTGGTGGTCGCAGCTGGCCTGGCGATCGTCAGTTACTGGCTCTTCTTCAGTTGGGCCGGTGGCGACAGGGATCGGCGTCCCGACCGGGAGCGGAGCCTCAGAGGCCGCCCCGGGCCTTTACCAGCCACTGCTTGCTGTCGCTGTCATCGAGGCTGGCGACGTAACGGCGCACCTCATCAGCGGTGACGGGCAGGTTGAAAGCCGATCCGAGGTCGACAATCCGACCCACAGCGCCGTTGGGATCCTGCAGGGCCTGCCGGAACAGGGCCTGGGTTAACTCTTGGTCTGCGCTGATCCGGCCATAGAGCTCGGCGGCATTGCCTGCATTCAAGTTGCCTGCATTCAAGTTGCTGGCATTCACGTTGCTGGCAGTCATGGCAGACAGCTCGATGGGCCGAGGTTACTGGCTCTCAACCAATGGCACACAGCGCGATTGCGGCTTGGGCAGGTGCCATCAAGCCGCGCGACGGCCTTCGCCGCTTTCCGGCGTGCCGCAGGCGGAGGCGTCTTCCATGCTGCGGGCATCGAGGCAGAGCACTTTGCGCAGCTCGGCGTAGTTGGCGGCGAGGGCCTGGCGACCCTCCTGCTCGGCGCCGTATTCGGCCCGCTGCAGCACGTGATGCAGGTGGGTGAGCAGGTACGTGCTGATCACGGCCGACACCAGCACGTCGCTGCGCTCGGCGGTGCGGCGTTTGCGGCTGTTGGTGGTGGCTCCAGCAGAGCGGGTTGTGGAGGAACGGGGCACGGGGTGCACCTCCGAGGGGATGAATGCCATCAGCATAGTCTTGGATACTACCCTTGCCTATCTCTGTACACTCTTGGGTAGCCAGCAGGTCCTGGCTTTTGATTTCTTTCCTGATCCCCGCGTGGCGACTCGGCAGACCTCTTCCAGTGGCAAGCGCCAAATCGCCGCGCATTCAGGTGGTGTTGCCGGAAGACCTCTGCCAGCGCCTTGCTGAGCTGGCTGGAGCTCCGAATCCCGCACGGTCAGCAACATGGCCAAGGTGCTGATTCAGCAGGGGGTCGAGAGGCTGGAGCAGGCCCCAGTCCCGCCCGACCCCCGCACCCAGGCCGAGCTGCAGGCTGCCCTGTTCCGCCAAGGGCTGGAAGCCCGTCAGGGCCAGACCCCCCCAGCGCCTGCGCGGTGCACCGCGTCGGGTTCGGCTGCACCGTCCGGGCTGAACTGGAGCGTTCGCTCAGGCCTGGGGCCGGGCGCAGACCCCGAGCACCGCGGCCCGACTGGCTCCGGTGACCGATGGCGGGCTGCCCCGGTGGCCCCGGGCGTGCCACCAGGCGAGCAGGGCAAAGGCCAGGGCTTCGCGTTCGGCTTCACCGATGCCCAGCTCCTGCAGGGGGCGCACGATCAGGCCGCGGCAGCGCTGCCGCCAGTTGCTCCATCAGGAGGCCATTGCGGCAGCCCCGCCGGCCACCAGTAGTTCGATCGGTTGCGGGCCATGGCCCAGCTCCTGGGCGACGACGGCGGCGCTGAAGCCGGTCAGGGTGGCCAGGGCATCGTCTGGGGTTCGGTTCCCGAGCTCGCTGAGGCCGCCGTTCCAGGTCGGCTTGGCCGAACAGCTCCCGGCCGGTGGACTTCGGCGGCGGCGTTTGGAAGTAGGGCTCATTCAACCAGCGCCTCGATCAGGGCCTCATCGATCCGGCCGCGGCGGGCCCAGGCCCCATCGGCGTCGTAGGTCAGCTGGTCACCACTGAACTGGCGGGTGGCCAGATCCAGCAGGGTGTTGGCGGGCCCGCAGTCCCAGCCCCACACCGGCAGGTGGCGCTGGAGGGCCACTGACCGGCGGGATCAAGGTGAGATTGGCGATGCCCCCAGATTCAGCACCGCTCGCCAACCGCCGCTGCGTCCCAGCGAGGGCCTGGTCGGCGGGGGCACCAGTGGCGCCCCCTGACCGCCGAGGGCCAGGTCGGCGCTGCGGAAATCGAACACCACGGGTCTTCCCAGCAACTCGGCCAGCAGCGGCCCCTGCAGCAGTTGCCAGCTGGCACCTCGGCGGCCGGCCTGGGGCGGTCGGTGCCAGAGGGTCTGGCCATGGCAGCCCACCAGCTGGGCCCTGCCGGTTGGATCACAGGCTCGGGCCGCTAGGGCTTGCTGTTCGGTGACGGCTTCCGCCACCTCCAGCAACTCCGCCGTGCTGCACGGTTGCCCCTGGCCGATGCCGATCAGCTGGTGTTGCAGCTCGGCGGGGTAGGGGCTGAAGTGATGGGCGTCCAGGTGCCAACGCGGGTGTTGGGGTGGGCCGGTAAAGCTGGCCAGCACGGCATCCACGCCATCGGCGCTGGTGCCGCTCATCAACCCCAACACCCGCATCAGGCCCGATTCACTTGTTGGGCTGGGGAGTCATGCGCAGGTAGGGCTTCACTTCGGTGACGCCTTTGGGGAACTTGCTGCGGGCCTCGTCGGTGGGGATGGAGGGCACCACGACACAGTCGTCGCCGTCTTTCCAGTTCACCGGGGTGGCCACGGAGTGGTTGTCGGTGAGCTGTAGGGAATCGATCACCCGCAGGATTTCATTGAAGTTGCGGCCGGTGCTGGCGGGGTAGGTGATCTGCAGGCGCAGCTTCTTGTTGGGGTCGATGATGAACACCGAGCGCACCGTCAGGTTGTTGAGCGCGTTGGGGTGGATCATCCCGTAGAGATCGCTCACTTTCTTGTCGGCGTCCGCCAGGATCGGATAGTCGACGGTGGTGTTCTGGGTCTCGTTGATGTCGCAGATCCAGCCGTTGTGGCTCTCGGCGGAGTCCACGCTCCAGGGCGATGGTTTTGACGTTGCGCTTCTGCCACTCGGGGCGCAGCCGGGACACTTCGCCCAGTTCAGTCGTGCAGACCGGGGTGTAGTCGGCGGGGTGGGAGAACAGCACGACCCAGCTGTCGCCAGCGAAGTCGTACAGGTTGATCGGACCCAGCTGGGAATTCTGGGTGAAATCGGGAACGGTGTCGCCGAGTTGAAGGGCCATGGCAGCTGCAGGGCAAGATGCAACGAAGAGGTGATCGTGCCACAACTCAGCGCTCGGATGTGGTGTTCGTGGTCCCGCCGCCATCGACGGGCCAGCTGCGTAGCTCCTGGCGCAGGTGCTGCAGCCCCAGGCGAGGCGGTGGCCGAGACGAACAGAGCCAAGGGCTCGAGGGCCCGGGCCCGCTCCATTTCTCCGGCGGCACAGCGGTCGATTTGATTCGCAACTAGGCGCCGTGGAGCCACGGCCCCGAGCGAGTCGAGGATCCCATTCACCGTGCGCCACTGCTCCGGCCAGGCCGGATCGGACAGGTCGACCACGATCAGCAGCCCGTCGGCCTCCAGGGTTTCCTCCAGGGTGGAGCGGAAGGCTTCCAGCAGAGGCGGCGGCAGATCGCGGATGAAGCCCACGGTGTCGGTGACCAGCACCGGTTCCGGCAATTCGATCCGACGGGTGGTGGGATCCAGAGTGGCGAACAGCTTGTTCTCCGCCAGCACGGCCTGCTCCTCCGTGGCGCGGGTAAGGGCGTTGAGCAGAGAGCTTTTGCCGGCATTGGTGTAGCCCACCAGCGCCAGTCGCCGCAGGCCCTGGCGGCCGCGGCGCAAGCGGGCCCGGTGGTCGCCGAGCTGGGTCACCTCGCGCTGGAGCCGCTCGATCCGGCGGGCGATGGCGCGGCGGTCTTTCTCCAGCTGGGTTTCCCCGGCCCCCGGGTGCCGATGCCGCCCCCCTGCCGCGACAGGCTGCGGCCGCGGCCCGTGAGCCGTGGCAGCCGGTAGCGCAGCTGGGCCAGCTCCACCTGAAGGCGCCCGGCCGCGCTGGCGGCGCGCTGGGCAAAATGTCGAGAATCAGTTCGCTGCGGTCGCTCACCGGCAGGTTGAGCAGGCGCTCGAGGTTGCGGGCCTGCACCGGAGTGAGTTCCCGGTCGGTCACCACCAGAGTGGCGCCCACGCGCCGGGCCTCCAGCGCCGCTTCGAGCACCTTCCCTTCGCCCCAGAGGGTTTGGGGGGCCACCTGGCTGCGCCGCTGTTCCACCACCCCCACCGGCAGCGCGCCGGCACTGCCCACCAAGCCTTCCAGTTCGGCGATCAACCGTTGGGCGGCGCCCCGATCACCGGGGGTGAGGACTAGCAGCAGTACCCGTTCTGAGGTGGCTCTGGCCGGGGGAGCCAGCCGCCGTTGTCGCGGCTGGCTCATGGGAAGGGGCGATGCTGAGGTGATCGCGGTTGCAGAGTTGGAGCAGATCCGCCTCGTCGTCGCTCACCCAGGGGTCTGGGGCGTCGGGCTGGGCCACGAGCAGCTGCGCGGGCCAATGTCCCCCGGATTGGGGCTGGTCGCCAAAGCGCAGCCACAGCCGGGGCGCCAGATCCAGCCCCACGATCCCTTCCTGACGCCCTGGCTGGAGCTGTTTGGTGCGGCCGCAGCAGGTGAGCAAGCGCAGGTCTGTGCCCTGGCGGCGGTCGGAGCCAGGGAGGCGCTCCAGCAACCTGCCCGATTGCTCCAGGGGCCCCACCCACAGCAGCCGGCACAGGCCGCGGCCATCCACCACCAGGGTGAGGGGCAGCTCGAGCTCGCGGCTTTCGCCGGCCAGCCGTTGCAGGCAGAGCAGCTCGGCCACCTGGTCGTCGGGGTGGCGGCGGTGGCAGAGCCTCTCCAGGCGCCGTTTCTGGGACGGCCTCAGCCCGGCCGTGCGCCCCGCCAGGACGCCTTGCTTCACCACCGGTGGGCCAGGGGGCGAGGTGGTTCATGGGCGCTGCACCGTCACCCAGCGGATGCCGGCGGCGTGGGCCCCGGTGCCATCTTCCGGGCTGTCGCCCACGTGCCACACCTCTGAAGCGGTCAGGTTGAGCTGGGCCAGGGCCTGCTGGTAGGGCCGGGGATCGGGTTTGGCCGCTCCCACCGCCGACGACACCACCACGGCCTCTAGCCACTCTCCCAGGCCCAGGCTGTCCAGCAGCCCTGGCAGGCGGCTGTCGAAATTGCTGACCACCGCCAGCCGCAGGCCGCGGCGGTGCCAAGCCTCCAGATGGGCCGGTACGTCGTCGTAGACCCGCCAGAGGTCGGCCTGGGCAAAGCGGCGGAACAGTGCCCGTCCCAGCTCCGGTGGCGGCTCAGATTCCGCGCCGACGCCCTCGTCCTCTCCCTGGCCCTCGGCACCGGCGGCGGCCAGCACCTCGGCAATCCGGGCGCTCCACCAGCCGATCTCGGCCTCCTCCAGGGCTGGGCTGTCCAGAGCCGGGGAGGCCAGTTCTGGGAAGGCCAAGGGTGGCGCCTGCCGGTAGATGCGGGGAAAGTGCCGATCGATGGCGGCGGGATCCACCGTGAGGCCATGGTGGGCGGCCAGCTCGGCATAGGTGGCGCCCACGCTGCTGCGCAAACCGATCAGGGTGCCCATGGCATCGAGCAACAGGCCGCGCGGCGTCATCGCGGCCAGTCCGCCAGCCAACCGGCGGCCACCTTCAGCTGATGGGAGGGGCCCGGCAGGCGGGTCAGATAGGCCAGTTTGCGGATCTGGAATGCCGCCGCACCGGCCAGGGTGAATCCCCCGCCCGTGAGGCTGGCTTCCCCCTCGCCAAGGCTCATCATTTCGCCGAGGTCGGTGTAGTGGAAGGCCTCCAGCGGCTCCTGGGCCAGCGATTTCAACAGATTGCCGGCCAGGCACTCGGCCTGCTGGAAGGCCACCTGGGCGGTGGCGGGCAGGGCTTGGTCCGCGTCCTCGGCGTCCACGTGGGCGATATCGCCGAGGGCGAACACGTGGGGGTGATTGCGCAGCTGCAGGCTGGGCTCACAGACCAGCCGCCCGAGGCGGTCGGTCACAGCAGCAGGTTCGGGACTGAGCTCCGGGGCCTGGAAGCGCAGGCCGGCGGTCCAGATCACGCCATCAACGCTGAGGTGCTCGGGTCCGCTTGGTCCCTTTAGCAACAGGCCACCGACCTCCACGGCCTCCACATGGGTGTGAGTGCGCAAGCGCACATCCCGCCGCTGCAGGGCCAGATCCGCCTGCTCGCGGTTGAACGCTTTGGCCTGGGGCAGCAGACCTGGCCCCTGTTCAATCACCTCGACAATGGCGCTGCCCTGGAGTTGATCGGCCAGCTTGCAGGCCAGTTCCACGCCGCTGGCCCCGGCACCCACCACCGCCAGCCGTTGCAGCGGCCTGGCGCGCTCCTTGAGGCTGTGGATCAGGCGCTGCAGGCGCTCCACATCGGCCAGGGAGCGAAAGCCGAGGCTGTGCTCCGTGACGCCCGGAATTCCGAAACTGTTGGACTGGGCTCCGGTAGCGACCACCAGCCGGCTGTAGGGGAGCCTCGCCCCGCGGCGGTGTGCACCCGAGAGGCTGCGGTGTCGATCCGCACCACCCGATCCTGGAGCCAGGCCGCGCCTTTGCCGGCCAGAAGCGTGTCGTAGCGGGGGGCAATTTCCCAGCTGCGCAGTTCACCGCTGAGAAGCTCGTAGAGCAGCGGCAGAAATAAGAAGCGATCGTTCGGTTCGATCAGCAGGATCGGTGGATGCTGGCGCCGGGTGGCAAGCGCCAGGGCGGTGTAGAGCCCGCCAAACCCTCCTCCCACGATCAGCACCGGGGCCGTTGCCGGCGTCGCCACAGACTCCGCCATTGGTTGTGGTCCACTGCCAACACCGTCGATCGAACCCTAACCAGCAGCCCAGCCCAAGGGCGATGATGTCCTGATGCAGTCGGCCTCCGCCCCCACGCTTCCTCTCGATGGCGCCGGTCAGCCGATTGATCTGGCGGCGACACGGCAGCAGTTGGCCGCGCTGTCGGCCCAGGAGCGGCTGCGCTGGGCCCAGGACACCTTCGGGGCGGGGTTTGCCCTCACCACCAGTTTCGGCATCCAATCGGCGGTGCTGCTGCACATGGTGAGCGCGCTGGGCCAGCAAACCGGCCTGCCGGTGCCGGTGATCTGGGTGGATACGGGCTATCTGCCCGCGGAGACCTACCAATACGCCGATCGGCTCGTTCAGCAGCTTCAGCTCCACCTGGTGGTGGCCCAGTCGCCGATCAGCCCGGCTCGGATGGAAGCGCTGCATGGCCGGCTTTGGGAAACCGAGCAGGTGGGAGATCTCGAGCTCTACCACCGCATCCGCAAGGTGGAGCCCCTCGACCGGGCCCTCACCGAGTTGGGGGTGACCTGCTGGGCCAGTGGGGTGCGCGGCAGCCGAGACCGATCACCGCCGGGCTATGGAGCCGCTCGATCCAGTGCGGCAGCGCTGGTCGCTGCACCCGCTGCTGTCCTGGAGCAAGCGGGATGTGTACTACTACATGGAAGAGCACCAGTTGCCCCAGCACCCGCTGTTTGAGCAGGGGTATTCCACTGTGGGGGACTGGCACTCCAGTGCTCCCGACGCCGCTGATGTCAGCGGCCGGGCCACCCGCTTCGGTGGTCTCAAGCAGGAGTGCGGCATTCATCTGCCTGGGCTGATGGGCGAGGGCATCTGAGCGCCGATCCGGCTGGGCAGGCTCGTTGGCTGTTGATCGGCAACAGCCGATGGCACTGGGCCACGGGCCAACCCGGATCGCTTCGCTGCTGGAGCGGGGTTCCAGGCGCGGAGAAGCCTGAAGGGCTAACGGCCTGGGCCGCCGTGGGCCCGGTGCCCGCCTGGTTGCCGCTGGAGCGACGCGTGCTGAGCGGCGATGTGCCCCTGGGTGATCTGCCCGCTTGGTTGGGGGTGGATCGTGCTCTGGGTGCCTGGTGGGCCTGGCACCAGAGCGGGGCACCGGTGCTGGTGGCCGATGCCGGCACCGCCTTGAGCCTCACCCGGGTCAGCGCCGAGGGCTGTTTTGCAGGCGGACAGCTGCTGGCGGGTGCGGCCCTGCAGTTGCGGGCCCTGGGTGCCGGAACCGCCGGCTTGCCCGGGCTGGAGCTCCCCGTGGCGCTGCCTCAGCAGCGCTGGCCCAGTGCCACCGCTGAGGCCATGGCCGCCGGGGTGTTGCGGGGGTTGGCGGCCGCGGTGGCCCAGGCTGCCCGGGAGGCGGTGGCGGAAGCTCCTTGCTGTCGCCTCTGGATCACGGGCGGCGATGGGGAGCTGTTGTTGCCGCTGGTGCGGGAGCTGTTGGTGGAGGGTGACCTCCAGGTGCAGCCCGCTCCCGCGTTGGTGCTCGAGGCCCTGGCAGCCCTCAGGCCAGACCCAGGTCGCTGAGGATGGTGTCGGCCATGGTTTCGGCCTTCACCTTCGTGTAGATCTTTTCGAGCTTGCCATCGGCATCCACCACGAAGGTGTGGCGCATCATGCCCATGTACTCCTTGCCCATGAACTTCTTGAGTCCATAGCTCTCGTAGGCCGTCGCCACGGGGCAGGGCTCCCCATCGCTGAGCAGGGTGAACGGAAGGCTGTATTTGGCGATGAATTTGGCGTGGCTGGTTGCTCCGTCTTTGCTGATGCCCAGCACCGTGATGCCGTGCTGCGCAAAGGCGTCCCACTGGTCGCGGAAATTGCAGGCTTCCTTGGTGCAGCCAGGGGTGTCGTCCTTCGGATAGAAGTAGATCACCACCCGCTGGCCCTTGAACTGGGACAGGCTGACCGTTTCGCCCGCCTCGTTGGGCAAGCTGAAATCCGGGGCTGGATCACCGATCTTTAGGGCCATGGAACGCTCCAGCTTGGACGCAGAATTAAGACGCACGTGAGCCTAGGCATCGGCTTGGATCGGTCGCTGAAGGTTTCTCCTCAGCAGCCCCAGCTCTGGTTGGGCCCGCTGCGGGGCGCTGATCTCAGCAGCCTCTCGCCCCTGGAGCGGGGCTGGGGCGAGGGGCTGCCCGAGGGTCAGCGCCAGCGCTATTGGTACAGCCGGGCAGCACTACGGCAGCAACTGGCCGCCGTGCTGGGCCTGGGGCCGGTCCAGGTTCCCCTGCACAGCCCGCCCGGCTGCCCGCCCCGACTCGATCAGGGGTTGGGCTGGATCAGCCTCAGCCATAGCGGCGAGGGGCTGTTGATCGGCTACTCCCGGCAGCCGATTGGGGTGGATCTCGAACCGGCGGGCCGCCCCTTGGATGCGGCCGGGCTGCTGCGGCGGTTTTATCCCGTGGCGGAACAGGCGCGACTGCAGGGCCTGGCCGGGGAGGACCTGCGGCAGGCGGTGCTCACCAGCTGGGTGCTCAAGGAAGCCGCCATCAAATGGCGCCAGCGCAGTTTGGCGGCCGAGCTCAGCCAGTGGTGTTACGACGATTCCAGCGGGCGATTGCATCACTTGGGCGACGGCGTGCAGCCGGATTGCCGCAGTGCAGTGCATGCCGGTTGGCGTTGGGCCGCGGTTGGTGCTGGCTGTGCCGAGCCCAGCCTGCATAGCGCCTCGGCCCTTCGGTAGGAGAGCACGATTGCCATAATATTTAAGTTGCAACTGATGGCAGACTAGGTTTTCACTTTTGTGCCAATGTGCGCCATCCATTCCGCTTCTTTTCTGACATGCGGCAGTGCCTGACTAAGTTTGAATGGACTGATCCGTTATTCTTGTGATTATGCGTTTACTGTCGTCCCTTTTTGTGGGTACGGCCCTCTCGGTGGTGGCCCTGCCAATGTTGGCGGCTGGCAACAACAACCTGCCGGTTCGCTGGAGTCCCCATGGTTCGGTGCGACCCACTAATCAAGACGCCTTGAATACGTTTTTAGAGTCTGGCGAAATCATCAATCGGTGTCTGGAGCTTGGCTTGAATCGCTCCGGTTGGACCGCTGAAGAGATGCGTGAGGGCATGAAAAATTGTATGGCGTCGACTTCATTGGTGTTTCCCGCTTCCTTTTTTCGGAAGCTGGTGAAAAGTTCCTCAACAACCAAATCGCCAGCTATTTCCCCTCCCGGAGCTTAAATACCCACGTGATGCAGGCTCTGCGATCGGCGATCCTTGCGGACGCCCGTGACGCTCAGATCTCCTCGGCCGGCATCATCAATGCACTGTTAACGGATATGCGTCAGGCCGACTTCTGCGATACCACTACCGGAGCAAAAAGTGTCCGTGCTGAAGGCCCTTGCCAGGGTGATCCCCAGCCCACCTCCATGTTGTCGGGGTTTGTGTTCCTGCCCGCCTACATCCAGGCCAACCAGATGGCCGATCCCTTTGCCGACATGCGCGCTACCCATGCTCCTTTTCCGCAGGTACAGCCATAAGTGAGCCCGCTGCTCAGCGCTTGTGGGCGCGCAGCAGGGTGTGCGCCACCGTTTGGGGCAGCTGCTGGCCCAGGTGCCGTTGGAAGCCTTGTTGCAGCAGCTCGATCGCGGCAGGGGTTAGGGAGCCCCGCGCATGGCGTTCAGCTGCTGCAGATAGGTGCTCTCCGGTGCCAGCCAGCGTGCCAGCAGCACCGTTGATAGCTCCAGCTGGAGGGCTTCCTGCCAGTGCTGTTGCTCCACGCGCCAGCCCTGGTCGATCAGGGCTTGCCTGGCCAGCTGGCCAGGGTTGGGCTCCTGTTGCAGCTGTTGGCGTTCCAAGGCGCTGAGCTCCTCGAGCAGCGGCTGGAGGGCGGGCTCGGCTGCGCGGCTCAAGGCTTGCAGCCCGGCGGCTGGCCCCAGTTGGGGGGTGCTGAACAGCAGTCGCCATTGGCCGTTGGCACTCATCTGGGCTCCCACGGCGGCAATCCACGTGTCGATCTGTTGGGCGTTCAGCCCGCGCCAGGGTTGCCGTGCCACCGCCCAGTCGAAGCGCGACCCCTCCCCGGGCTCGAGTTGGGATCGGAGGCTGGCGGGAGCGTCGGCTTGTACCACCAGCAGTTGGGGTTGGCGCAGGGCATCGAGCACCTGCAGCTGGGCTTGCAGCCGCTCCAGGTCGGATGGTTGCCCCACGGTGATCACCACGCCGCCCTCCGGGGTGGCGGCGAGCGGGTCGAGGGCCCACAGCAACGATCGCGCCTCCAGCACCAGCACCCGGTCGTGCCGCTGCCAGTGGGCGCCGTCCCAGAACCGGCGTCTCAGGTCGTCGAGCCGTTCTCCTTCGGCGGTGGCCTGGCGCTGCAGCCAGCGCTCCAGCTGGGGATCGTCCGGGCTGCTGCTCAGCACATCGCCCTGATCGGCGGCCAGTTCGGCCGCGGCAGCCAGTTGGGCGGCCCGCCTTTGCTGCAGCCGTTCTCGCCGTTGGCCCTCCCAACCCAGGTTGCCGGGTTGCCAGAAGACCTCTCCCTGGAGTGAGTTGGGTAGGTATTGCTGGGCGACCCAGTGCTCGGCGTAGGCATGGGGGTAGCGGTAACCCACCCCATCGCCGAAGGCCTGGCCATCGCGATGGGCATCCCGCAGGTGGGACGGCACCTGTTGCCGGTTGGTTTCCCGCACGCTCTTAAGTGCGTCGAAGAAGCCCAGCACACTGTTGCTTTTTCCGCTCCAGCCAGGTAGAGGGCCGCCTGGGCAAGGGGGTAGAGCCCCTCGGGCAGGCCCACCCGTTCGAAGGCCGCCGCACAGGCTTCCACCACCACCACCGCCTGGGGATCGGCCAGGCCGATGTCTTCGCCGGCGGCGATCAGCATGCGTCTGAAGATGAAGCGGGGGTTCTCGCCGGCTTCCACCATCCGGGCCAGCCAGAACAGGGCCGCATCCGCGTCGGAGCCCCGCAGCGACTTGATGAAGGCACTGATCGTGTCGAAGTGGGCATCCCCCTGCTTGTCGTAGAGCACTGCCCGCTGCTGGATCGACTCCTCGGCGATCGTCAGGTCGATGACGATCTGGCTGTCGCCATTGGGCTGGGTGGTTTCCACCGCCAGCTCCAGGGCATTGAGCAGGCTGCGGGCATCGCCGCCGGCCACATCCACCAGGTGGTCGGCGGCCTCTTGGGTCACCCGGATCGACCGGTCGCCATAGCCCACTTCGGCGTCCCGCAGGGCCCGATCCAGGAGCTGGTGCAGGTGGGGTGGTTCCAGGGGTTGCAGCCGAAACAGCCGCGAACGGCTCACCAGGGCTTTGTTGACCTCGAAGTAGGGGTTTTCGGTGGTGGCGCCAATCAAGGTGAGCGTGCCGTTTTCCACCCAGGGCAGCAGGGCATCCTGCTGGGCGCTGTTGAAGCGGTGCACCTCATCAATGAACAGCGTGGTGCGCAGGCCGTGGCGGGCCAGGCGCTCCTTGGCACCGTCCACCTCAATTCTTAGATCCTTGACGCCGGCGAGCACGGCATTGAGGCTGCTGAAGTGGGCCCGGGTGCTGCCGGCGATGATCCGGGCCATGGTGGTTTTGCCCACGCCGGGTGGGCCGTGCAGGATCAGGTTGCCGACCCGGTCGGCGGCGATGGCGCGGCGCAACAGGCGGCCGGGGCCCAGGATCGATTCCTGGCCCACGAAGTCGTCGAGACTCCGGGGGCGCAGCCTGTCGGCCAGGGGCGCCACCTTCTCCAGGGTGATGTCGCGTTGATGGCTGAACAGGTCGCTCAAGGGCGCTCACGGGGATTCGCGGCAACTCCCGCCGCCACCCATCATCGGCCCGCTGGCGATACGCTCCGGCCATGCGGTCTGCCTGCTCCATCGTGCGCTCTTCCGCCCTCGGGGCCGGGCTGGCGACTGCCCTATCAACTGCAGTGGCAGCCGGGTTATTGCTGGGCTGCCGCCAGGAGCCTGAATCGGCCCGGCGATTGCCTTTGGTGCAGAGCCAGCTGATCGAGCCGGCTGCGTTTCAGGCCAGTTTCGACACGGTGAGCACCCTCGAGGCAGCAGCCGAAGTGAATCTGGCGGCCCAGGCCGGAGGGCGGATCCAGCAGTTGCTGGTGCGCCAGGGCGATTCGGTGCGCCAGGGCCAGTTGCTGTTGGTGCTCGACCAGACCCAGCTGCGAGCGGAGGTGGCCAGCCTCCGCGCCCAGATGCAGACCAACCAGCTCAACTACCAGCGCTACCAGGAGCTCGCCCGCCAAGGTGCCGCCAGCGCCCTGCAACGGGATGAATTCCGGCAGGCTTACGTCGCCGCGCGGGAGGCGCTGGTGGCGCGGCAGGCGGATCTGGCTTTCAAAGACCTTCGGGCTCCGATCAGCGGCATTGTGGCCGATCTGCGCGTCAAGCAAGGCGACGTGATCCAGCCGGGGGTTCCCCTCACTCGCTTGATTCGCAACGATCGCCTGCTCGCCCGCATCGATGTGCCGGCCGTTTACGCCGGGCAGGTGCGGACGGGCCAGCGGGTGCTGCTGCTCGATCCCGCCAGCTCCCAGCCCCTGGCGGAGGGTCAGGTGAGCTCGGTAGATCCGGGGGTGACGGCCTCCACCCAGACGTTGCTGGTAAAAGCCGCGTTTGCCAATCCCCGCCGCAACCTGCGCAACGGCCAGCGCAGCCGCACCCGCTTGGTGCTCGACCGACGTGAGGAGCTGGCGCTGCCCTTCACGGCGGTGACCCAACTGGCGGGCCAGTCATTTGTTTATGTGGTGGGAAGCCTGGCGGATCTGGAACGGCAACCTGGCAAGGCACCCATGGCAGAGCTGCGCAAACTGCCACCAGGCACCAGCTTTGCCCTGCAGACACCGGTGCAACTTGGCGATTTGCAGGACAATCGCTATCCCGTGCGGCGGGGCCTGCAGCCGGGTGATCGGGTGATCACGGCTGGCCTGCTCAACCTGCGCCACGGCGCTCCGGTGCAGCTGGCGGGGAACTCCGTCTCAAAAGCCCCATGAGGCAAGCAATTTCTGGATAGTCATTTAATTTGCGGGCTCATGCTCAAACTGTGTGGCCCGAGCGATTTCGGCGCTTTCTTTGGCGGGTCTGCTGCTGGTCGGGTGCGGAGCCAAGCCGGTGGCACGGCAGCCCCTGGTGGTGCAGACCGAAACCATTGCTGAGTCCAGCTTCAGCCCGTCGATCGAGGTGATCAGCCGGTTGGCATCCACCGCCGATGTGGCCCTGCGGCCCGAAGTGGATGGACGGGTCGTCAAGATCCTGGCAACCCAGGGGCAGCAGGTGAAGGCGGGCCAGCCCATCCTGGTGCTCGACAACGTGCAGCAATCGGCCAGCCTCGATGCCAGCAAGGCCGAGGCCCGTAAGGATCTCGTCAACGCCGAGCGCTACATCTTTCTGAACCAGCAGGGGGCAGTGTCCACCAAGGAACGCGATTTTTACGTCACCCAGGCGATTCAGGCCCGCGACCAGGCGCGAGCCAAGGCGGCTGATCTCGGCTACAAGTATGTAACCGCCCCGATCAGTGGGGAGATCGGCGATCTCGACACCGTCAAGCTCGGGGATTACGTGCGCCAAGGCCAGGCGATCACCGGCATCGTTGACAACCGGGATCTCTGGACCCTGATGGATGTGCCCGCCACCCAGGCTTCCCGGGTGAAGCTGGGCCAGTCTGTGCAGCTCCAGTCCCAGGGGAATCCGCCCGTCACCAACACCGGCAAGGTGGTTTTCATCTCTCCCTATTACGGCGTCAGTGGCACTGACTCATCGCCGAACACCGTGCTGGTGAAGGCGTCCTTCCCCAATCTCACCGGCAAGCTCAAGACCGGTCAGTTTGTGCGCAACCGAATCATCACCGGCAGCAGCCGTCAGCTCTCGGTGCCGGTGCAGGCCGTGATGATGCAGGCCCAGCAGCCGTTTGTTTACCGCGTCTTCCGCCTAAGCCAAGTGCTGGCCAAGATTCGGGCGTCCACCGAGATCCCAGACGCCCAGAAGCAGAAGCTGGAAGCCCTGCCTCCACAGACGCCAATCGTGGTGCAAACGCCGGTGGAAACTCGGCACCCTCGAAGGTAATCGTTATCCCTTGCTCTCTGGTTTGCAGGCTGGCGATCGGGTGGTGGTGAGCAATACGGCGCTGTTGCGATCCGGCATGCCGGTGAAGCTGGCCGAGGCCTCGGCGTCGGGTGGGAACTGAGGACCACCCATGTCACTCTCCGATAAGTTCATCAAGCGGCCGGTTCTGACCACCGTCTGCAGCATTCTGATCGTGTTGATGGGGATCATTGCGATCCCAAGCCTGCCGATTGAAAACCTGCCCAATATCGCGCCGCCGCTGATTCAGGTGACGGCAAATTACGGCGGGGCTAACTCGTTGGTGACCGAACAGGCCGTTACCAATCCGCTGGAACAGCAGATCAATGGTGTGCCTGGTGCGGCTTACATTTCTTCAACCAGCTCTAATACCGGCCAGAGCATCATTCAGGTTTATTTCGACGAGGATACCGATATCAATATTGACCAGGTGAACGTGCAGAACCGCGTGTCCCTGGGCATGCCCCAGTTGCCGCAGCAGGTGTCGGCCACGGGTGTGTCGGTGATGCAAAGCACTCCTCGATCTTGCTGGCCTATCAGGTCACTTCGACCCAGGGCCAATTTGATGCGCCTTATATTAACGGCCTCATCTACGAAGAGCTCTATTATCAACTTGGCAGGGTTCCAGGTGTTGCTCAAGTCAATTTGTTGGGCGGCAGTAATCCCGCCTTCTGGCTGTTCGTTGATCCATCCAAGCTCACCGCGAATCAGCTAACGGCCGACCAGATTGTCAGCGCCGTCCGAAGTCAAAATAGTGTCGCCATCGGCGGTCTGGTGGGCGGAGCGCCTGCTGGCGGTGATCAGTTGTTTGCTTACCCAATTTTGGTGGCCGACAACGGCAACTTGATGTCGGTCGAGCAGCTCAACGACTTGATCGTTGGCAAGTCTCCCCAGGGCAATCTGCTGCGCCTGCGCGATGTGGGCCAGGCCACCTATGGCTTCAACACCTTTGCCCAGCAGGCGGTCAGTTTCGATGGTTACCCATCGATCACCGTTGCGGTGTTCCAAACCCCTGAGAGCAACGCTCTCGATGTGTCGGAAGCCGTCGTGGCGGTGATCAACCAGTTCTCCCAGGCGGTGCCCCCCGGCGTCACTGTGACGCAGATCTACAACATCGGACAGTTCATCGAATCGGCCGTGGAGGGCGTCACCGATGCTTTGGGTCTGGCGATTGTGCTGGTGCTGGTGATCCTGTTTCTGTTTCTTCAGAACTGGCGCGCCACGGTGGTTCCCAGCCTGGCGATTCCGATCTCCCTGATCGGCACCTTTGCCTTTATCAAGGCGTTCGGCTTTTCGATCAACCAGCTCACCCTGCTGGGTTTGGTGCTCGCCACGGGTCTGGTGGTGGATGACGCGATTGTGGTGATTGAGGCCGTCTCCAAAAATCTTGAGCGCGGCATGAGCCCACGCAAGGCGGCGATGGAGTGTATGGGTGAGCTGATCGGCGCCCTGATTGCCACATCGTTGGTGCTAATGGCGGTGTTTGTGCCCGTGGCGTTCTACCCAGGTGGCATCGGCATCATCTACAAGCAGTTTGCGCTCACAATCGCTTTCTCAATCGCCATTTCCACGTTTAACGCCCTGACTTTTTCGCCGATGATGTCGGCTCTGCTTCTAAATCCGAGCAACCCCCAAAGCCGAAGGGCTGGGGTTGGACGGTTGGCGGTGTGGTGGTGGGTCTGGCGTTCGGCAGATTCAGTGCGGCGTCCTTCGGAGTTGGCTCCTATCTGTTTGGTGTGGTGGTGTTCGGCCTGGCCGGCAGCCGACTCGCCCTGATTTTCGATCGCTTCAACCAATTTTTTGCCTGGCTGCAGACCAGCTATGCCCGGCTGCTTGAGGTGCTGATCCGTAAGCGCAAATTCGTGCTGGCTGGCCTTGCTGGTGGCATCGTGCTCACGGTTTTGGCCTTTTCAGCCCTGCCATCGGCCTTTATTCCTGAGGAAGATCAGGGCTACGGCTTGGGCATTTACCAACTCCAGAATGGAGCCTCCCTGAGCCAAACTCAGCAGACCGGCCTAGAGATTGCCAAGGTGCTCAAGGCTGAGCCAGACATTGTGGCTGCTGCGGTGGTGAGCGGTTATGGCTTCAATGGCTCCAGCCCCGATCAAGGGGTGTTTTTCTTCGGACTGAAGCCTCTTGAGGAGCGCAGTGGTGCTGATCAGAAGGCCCCCGCCATTGTGGATCGCCTCAATACCAAGCTCTCGAAGATCAGCAGCGGGCTTGTGGTGGCGGCTCAGCCGCCCGCCATTCCTGGCTTTTCGGCCCAGGGTGGTTTCTACTTCCAGTTCAATGATCTGAGCAATGGGGCGTACAGCTTCAACCAGCTCGATGGTCTGGCCCAGCAGCTGGTGGCAGCGGGGACGGCTTCGGATCAGTTCTCCAGTCTGTATACCCAGTTCATCCCAAGTGCTCCGGCCTTCGGTTTGAAGATCGATCGCTCGATCATGGGGGCTTTGAACATCGACTTCCAGCAGGCGATGCAGACGATTGCTGTGCTCGCCGGTGGTAATTACTCGGGCCTCACCTATGAAAATGGACAGGTGCGCAACATCTATGTCCAGTCAGAGGCGTCTGGGCGCAGCACCCTGGAGGATGTGCTCAGTTACTACGTGCGCAACCGCGACAACAAGCTGGTGCAGGTGAGTGAGTTTGCCTCATCTGAGCTCACCAGTGCACCTCCGGTGATCAGCCACTACAACCTCTACCGCACCGTGCTTGTGCAGGGTGCTGAGGCGATTGGAAAAAGTTCGGGCCAGGCTCTGGCGGCGATTCAGCAGATCTTCAAGCAGCAGGATTTCAACAATATTGGCTATGCCTTCACCGGCCTGGCTTCGCTGCAGCTTTCGGCCGGTAGCGCCAGCGTCCTAGTGTTCGGCCTGGGCATCCTCATCGTCTACCTGGTGCTCTCCGCCCAGTACGAGAGCTATGTCACCCCGGTGATCATCCTGATGACGGTGCCGCTGGCCATGTTGGGTGCCCTGGTATTTCTGGCGTTGCGCTCGATTGACCTCAACATCTATGCCCAGGTGGGTTTGGTCACCCTGATCGGCCTGGCGGCCAAGAATGGCATCCTGATTGTGGAAGTGGCCGAACAGCATCTTGAGGAGGGCATGGGCGTTGCCGAAGCGGCCATGGCCGCCGCCGAATCCCGCATGCGACCGATCCTGATGACCGCGATCGCCTCGCTGGCCGGCTTCCTTCCCCTGGTGGTGGCCACCACCGCCGGTGCCAATAGCCAACAGTCGCTGGGTACGGTGATCTTTGGTGGCCTGCTGGTGGCCACGGTGCTGTCGCTGGGCGTAGTGCCTCCCTTCTATGTGCTGATCAAGCAGCTGGAGGAGCGTTGGTTTGGTGAGGGTGGTAGCGGTGATTCCAAGCCCGCTTCTGTTCCCACCACTTCCGGGCCGAATTGATGGCTGCAAATCCCCGTCACTCAAGGCCTTGGGGATTCGGCTTGTTCACGAGGATTGTCTACGTCAATCAGGCTGTTTGCTTGGCTTTGTTTGTGGGAAGGGTTGCGGCTGGACCCAGCCCCGTGGCATCGATGAGCTTCTCGTGCCGCATGTTATGGGTATTGTGATTTCATCTGCCGTTATGCTTTCTATGTTTGGCGTTGCGACCAGGAAGTCGCCGAAAGCCCTTTCTTGGTTTCGATTGATCTTGTGGATTGCGGTTGTCAAGATCTTGATTGTTCAGCTGTGGCTGCTGGCCCAAGGTGAAATAGAATTAGCCTCTTATTTTCGCGCCATTTTGATCAATGAGCTAATCGCGATTCCTCTGGCCTGTGTACTGCTCTAGGCCTACTCATTCCAGATATCTGTCTTCCCTCAAGTGCTCGGCTGATTCTGCAGCGGCTTGAGGCTTCTCATTGCTGCTCTTAACGGTTGGGCTGGGTGTGATGCGGATGATTGGCATCGAATCACGTGGAAGCTTGAGATGGCCAGCTGCACATCATTGAGGTTGAAATTGGTGGGGCGGTACAATCAAGCTGTGTGAGGGCTAAATCGATGTTGATTCAGCATTAATCCACTTTCGCTCCTTCAGATTGTACGCTTAAGATCATCATTCTCTGAACAAGAAAAATTAATTGTGTGGTGCTCCAGCCGGCCATCAATACCCCGTTAACCCCCTCTCCCACCCTTAGCAATTGCCAGCATTTAGCCAGTGTTATATCGCCATATCCAACTGTTGTGAATGTGAAGCCTGAGAAATATAAACTTTCTTCTAGGCCGTGAATCGCGCCGACGTAGCGGTAGACCCATGCCCATAGGACAATGTCCAAAAGTAATGTTGCTGCCGTCATCAATGCTCCAGTTGCGACTAATAAGAATCGTCGTTCGCTGCTTTTTGAGCACCAGCAGCTAACTGTTCCCCTGTGAACCAGATCTGCCTGTATGAACGTGACCAACGTATGAATGGTCGTTGTGGCAACGAGCATCCCCAACACAATTCCAAGAAGTGTGCTGATTGCTTGACAACTTGACTGGCGAGTTGTTGCAGGATGACCACTTAAGATCACCCCGACTGCAGCAGCAGTGGCTAGCAAGAACCACCGCATCTGTTTCCAGTTCATTGGATATCCGAGACTCTATGTTGATTCAATTGACTTCGTCTCCAAAATTGCTTATAGGCGGCTTCTTATACAAATTCAAAGAGTCTAATTAAAAATACCTTAGTTTAAATCTCAGCTAAAATGCGATCAATGACTTTGCTCCTGAAAGAACTAGAAAATGGACCACAGTCACCACTGTGGCTCATCCCATCAAGCTCACTTCTTTCAACCCTTCCAGCTATCATGGTCTGATTCCAGTTTGAGTTTCTGATTATAGGCAATCGGCCTGGGTAGGCAATTTGCCCGATAGCTGCCACAGGATCAGCTGTGCCAACAAGAGTCGAAATCGTAGTAATCTTCTCTAGATCGTGGTTTGCACTGAATACTCCACACAAGGTTATTACTTGGATTTTAGAATTGGTTAAGCGCCTGAGATATTCAGCAGCACCAAGAGCAATCCCTCCACCTCCACTATAGCCAAGCAAAACAACTCGCGATCGTCGACCTAGTCGAAATCCGGCTTGATGTAGTTGATAGCAAATTTTTAGGGCATACTGGTAATTCGCAATTGGCCCATACCGGCCATCGGATGATATTCCAACTTTGATTATATTATTGGCTTGAACTAGGTGGATGCCAGTAGTTTTGATATTTTGCTTGGATGACTTTCTTGGATTGAGAATAAAACCCTCCATAGACGACTACTGCCTTTGTCTTCCTCTAATGATACTGGTAAAACAGTGTAAATCTCTGTCCCTTTAATTAATGCGAAGTCTGCAGGAAGTCTTGATTCAAGCTCATTTAAAAATGCAGTGATCTTTGGTGGATGATCCTTTGTCCGCTGGTGTATGCCATCAAGATATACCACAAAATTTGAAGGGTAACTATGCAAATCGTCGCTGTTACTAGAATCAGAAACAAATATGGTTCTCCGCAACTGGCAATCCTTTGCACCACCCTGCCCAAACAGTCAGATGAGTGACAACTGAGTATATCCCTGCAGCGGGTATAATTAATAGTACCATAAGACCAAGCAGGTTTAGTATGATGGCTAACTCTTCGGGATCAATCTCTTTTGTAATATTCTTATATTGTGAATTGATAAGGAAATCGTGATCAAGAGGATAACACCAACAGAATACAATACGAACTTCAGCTTGTTCTTGATGCTGAATCCTGATATCCGTGCCGCTTGCGAGCTTTCTTGATCCATCTTTTTGCTCTCAGGAAGTTGAGATTTCATAAAACAGTAGGATTTATCGTGTACTATTGCTTAGTATTGTGCAGCTTTGCGCCATCCATCTTTAAATTGTATCCATACAACAACCAGCACAAGCAGGAAAGAAGGGAGGGCGATTTGGAATGCTGTTGCATACGTTGTATCAAAAATAAATTGTGTGAGCACAATCTTGTTCAGAAAAAAGGTTGCCCACAGAAATACAGCAATTGCATTTCCTATATAGGGTGCCGCAGAAAAGATGTAAAATAAGCCGGGGAGGATAATGAGTGGTGCAAGGCCGTAAAGCTCGGCAAAGTTAATGTTGCCATCAATAGCTACTTCGTACAAGACAATCGTAAGAATTGTTCCCGTACAATGTAAAATTCCTATCACAAGGCTATCAATAATGATACGAAGTACAATTGTTTGCGCTGTAAGACGGTTTGCGATTCCCGCGAATATACGGGAAAGGCTCATTGAGAGTCCAACCAGGAACAACAAAAGCAAGAAATCAATCCTGCGAAAGGGCAATGACAGAAGCCATTCCCCTATATTCAATCAGCCATTGGCAAACCATTTTTGACTGTCTAAGGATGTTCGAATCAAGCAATATCAATTGGTATCGATGAATTTGCCCAGCTAGGAGCCTGAAGATTAAAGCATGATCGCAACATTGCTTCAGCTGAGCGTAGGGCCCCATTAACCCAGCCTTGCTCTTGTGAAAATGCTTCACCGCAGATGTATAGTGGTAAGCTCGGATTTGGTTGCCTTATTAGTGGGATTATCTTTGCGCTGTCATAACACGAACGCCAGGAGTGGGTAGCGACACCAGAAGGTTGTTCTTTCCAGTCACACATACTTGCCCAATACGGCAACTTAATTGATTGTGAGTGCAGAGTTTCCAATTGGCTTGTCAGTTCTCTGATGACACTCTCTGAGCACTGCAGTGAAGGATCGGTAGGTCCATGTACACCTGCACAGGTAGAGCTTTTATCTGCTGTATTTCTCCAGTAATCACTAGCGTCTGAATCCGTATAACTCGCCAGAAGTACTGACGGTTCTGCACTGTCAGTTGAGCTCGTAAGCTCATTGGTAGGATTATTGATGCTCTGATCGCTTCCCATGTACAAACATTGACGCATTGGTAGATCTGTTCGAGCTTCCCCTTCCGTAATCTGACTAGATCTCCACCAACAACTATTATATACAAAATGGGTTTTAACGGCTAAGATTTCCACAACAGAATTCAATCGGTCTTTAAGCCTCGGAGCTAGCTCTGCTAATCCCTCAATCTTTCTGATCCGATTTGGCGGTAAGGCAAGCACAACCCGTTTAGCGACGATCGTCTCATTCGAGTGATCTGACGTCACCGCAAGTTCAAACTGTTCAGAACTTCTGCGAATTGATCTGAGCCTGCTGGATGTCCTGTATTTGCAGCCATGCTGTGATGCCAACTCTGCCAACTTACTCGGCAATGATTGCATGCCAGTGCTAATCGTAATGGTATCCGAATCGCTTACGAATGGTAAAAAGCCGAGCAGAAGTTCGCGGGCACTCACATCTGCGTGCGTATCCACCCAATACCCATGAACGTCATTGTAATACGCTAGCACTTCTGGGCTGCATACATTTTCTAAGAGCTCTTTAAAGCTGAGCTCTTTAAAGCTTTTTCCATTAAAGCTAGCTTCCTCAAGGCAGTCAATTATGCCTCTGCTTTGACTGGGTCGCATGCCTTGCTTACTTAGAAATAATAATATTGATGCTGGTACAATTTCACCAGGATTATTGGTTCCTAGCTCAGCCGGAATCCTATAGGGAACCTTGTCTCCGGCTTTGATTTTATCAAGTGATGTATGATGACCCCGAATGAAGATAGGATTGTTATTCGCCAATACCGATTTGAATGGTCTTGTTGGAAGCCCTAGATAATCTACAAGATGACCTAGCAGCTTGTGATTTCGACTAAATCGCATGCCGCCATGCTCTACCTGCACGCTTTCAATGCCGCTGACATGTTCGCTGTACAAACGTCCGCCTAATCTTGCCGACTGCTCAATGACAACAATGTTTAATTCTGGCTGATCTTTTATTAGGCGCCATGCTGTGTAATTACCAGCTACCCCGCCTCCTATTATTGCAACGTCAAAAGCCCCGGCCCGAGTTTTGCCAATATCCTGATTTGCGGATAATGCTAAAACCATTTACCCAATTTTGAGCTTATATCTACGTTGCTCCTGTGCAAGCTGTTGCGCTTTGGTTGGCGTTGCATTGTCGCAAATCGTCATATTTGACGTGCATTATTCTTGTCGCTAAGTTGATGAAGTCATTATTGCATCGGCATGTCGCGTCCTCTCATGATGACCGCATTAGTCACTGGTGGTCGAATGCCTGCCTCACTTGCAATGTGCAGGGCTTTGAGGAGGTCGGGTGCCACAGTGATTGGAACCGACTCTTTGGACACCACACCTCTCAGTGGATCTAATTCGGTCGATCTCTACGTCAAGACCCCTTCCCCAAGCAAAGCACCTGACGCATTTCTTGCGGCCCTTAGTCAGTTAATTAAGGAACATAATGTAAGTCATTTGATACCAATGTACGAAGAGGGATATGTTGTTGCAGCCAGCCTCTCTCGACTGGCTGGTACTCACCCATCTACTTCAATTTTAGTTGATACCGTGGAGACCCTTTCGATCCTTGATGACAAGTGGCGCTTTATTGCCCATTGTAAATCTTTAGGTTTGCCGGTTCCCAATACTGCTGTTGTCACTTCAGCCTCCGAACTGCGTGATCAAATCAATAGCCTTAGTACAGGCTTCGTTGTGAAGCCTGTTTTCTCACGTTTCGCTCAAGGTGTTTATATTGATCCTGGTCCCGAAGATTTAGTGCGGATTCATCCTTCCGTGGACTCCCCATGGGTTGTACAAGAACGTGTGATTGGTTCCGTTGCGTCGAGCTATGGCATTTGTCGTAATGGTAAGGTCTTAGTGCATGGAGATTATGGTAATGACTTCGTCGTTGGGGCAAAGTCAAAGCAGGGCTTGGGTGCGAGCTCCAGTTATCAGCCTACTGTCCTCCCTGGAAGCCGTGAATTCGCTGAGATCTTGTTTGGCAGTCTTGCTTATTCTGGCCAGTATGGGCTCGACTATATTGTTAATGATCGTGGAATCTCTTGCATCGAGTGCAACCCTAGGGCAACTAGTGGCATTCATTTATTTGAGCGCGATCGTTCATTTGGCGATCTCATGCTTGGTAAATCCACTAACGATCAGCCTCGCGCGTCCGCTTCTTCTAACCATTTGCAGCTTTTGCAGTGCCTGATTTCTGGGGAGGCTTCTATAGCTGACCCAAAATTAATAAAAGCACTCTTGAGTCGCGATGTGTTGTTTCGGTTTCGCGATCCCAGACCAGTCTTAGCTTTTAGGACCATGCTTAAGCAGATTACTTTTGAAGCAAGATCTCAACAGAGGCCAGTCGCTGATTTGTTTTTGAGGATCTTGCTTCAAAAATGTGCTTGCAAATATTCATAAGACTGCTTGAAACCAAAACAACTACCGAGATACAGGTCAGCTAAATTTCCCCAGAAATCAGGCGCCGCTGCAAATGGTAAGAAGCGGACGCGGGTGGATTTACCAAGCATGAGATCGCCAATGAGCAAGATGGCATCTCAAATAACGAATGCCGCTGAACGCTTTGGGGCCTGATCGAAGATTAAAAGCGATCGTAGCCCAATATAGTCGAGCCGAAATGGCGGGGCCCCGAGCACTAGATCTCAGCGAATTCACGGCTTCCAGCGGTGGCTCACCTGCTGTTTTTTGCTAACGATGAGAATCATTACCGCCCTCCATGCATAAGACACCGTTACGACAAATGCAAAGCTCGGCCTGTTAATCCGCACGTTCTTGTACGGCCCGTGAAGTACGGAAAAAGGATTCTAGTCCGTGGACTACATGGGTTGTACAAGAACGTGTGATTGGTTCCGTTGCGTCGAGCTATGGCATTTGTCGTAATGGTAAGGTCTTAGTGCATGGAGATTATGGTAATGACTTCGTCGTTGGGGCAAAGTCAAAGCAGGGCTTGGGTGCGAGCTCCAGTTATCAGCCTACTGTCCTCCCTGGAAGCCGTGAATTCGCTGAGATCTTGTTTGGCAGTCTTGCTTATTCTGGCCAGTATGGGCTCGACTATATTGTTAATGATCGTGGAATCTCTTGCATCGAGTGCAACCCTAGGGCAACTAGTGGCATTCATTTATTTGAGCGCGATCGTTCATTTGGCGATCTCATGCTTGGTAAATCCACTAACGATCAGCCTCGCGCGTCCGCTTCTTCTAACCATTTGCAGCTTTTGCAGTGCCTGATTTCTGGGGAGGCTTCTATAGCTGACCCAAAATTAATAAAAGCACTCTTGAGTCGCGATGTGTTGTTTCGGTTTCGCGATCCCAGACCAGTCTTAGCTTTTAGGACCATGCTTAAGCAGATTACTTTTGAAGCAAGATCTCAACAGAGGCCAGTCGCTGATTTGTTTTTTGAGGATCTTGCGTGCGAACCACGTTGAGCGACGACTAATTTATTTTTACCATTTTTACTGAGACAATGGAAGTTAACCAACGCCAAAAAGTTGAATTGCTCGAGACCTTGAGGGGTGTTGTTCACTTTATTCAGGACCCTGGGCAGGTATCGTCAGTTTTTGAAATTCAACGTGGTTTGAGTAATCAACCAATTTCTCTAAAGAATGTCGAATTTATGCTTTCCAATCCGGCTATCAAGGCTTTGGCGGATGAAAAGTATCAGCCCGCCCGCCCTAGTCTGACCGACCTAGTTGGACTCCCCGGAATCACTGGGCTATGCCTATGCAAGGTCACTTCTTGATGCAGGTTTTGACCCTAATTTCTTCGAAGTTGTCGACGTCATTGGCCCGGGAACATATTTAGATTTGCGCGCAAGGCAGACGCATGATATTTGGCATGTTATGACTGGCTTTGGCACTGATCTGGCTGGCGAAGTTGGTTTGCAAGCATTTCAATTGTGTCAGATTTATAGTCCGATGTCAGTGCTTGTGGCTGCTTCGGGCTTATTGCATTCCATGACTCTTGGTGGCGATCTGAATCCTATGCTCTCTGCTTTGCAACAGGGTTTTGAGATATCTAATACTAAGGTTCCAATGCTTTCCGTTAAATGGGAGGAATATTGGGACGCCCCTCTTGATTCATTGCGTCATCAGATTGGGCTGGATAAGGCGATTTACACACCTGTATTCCAGTGAAGATCAATCTGCCCCTTCGGCTCTTCCCAGTTGATCAGGTCCGGCGTAGATTTATCAGTCATCAGGACCGCACTGTCACCATATCTGTTGTATTTCTTGCCTTGCTGAATGATCGGCTATCCCGTAGCCTTGTTATTCCTATTTTGCCATTTCTGATTGGCCAGGCAAATGCTACTGGTATCACCATAGGGTTGCTGGTGACTTCCTATAGCATTGCCTCAATGATTGTGAATCCTTTTGCGGGAGAGTTGTGTGATCGCTACGGAAGGCGCCCACTGTTGATTATTTCTCTTGCGCTTGCTTTTGTTGGAATGACTCTTTTTGGAGTTGCAGGAGCGCTGCCTCTGATGTTTATTGGTCGGCTGATTGATGGTCTTGGAGGCGCAAGTGGATCAATATCTGTCACTATTATTTCTGATGTTACGCCTCCCAAGCGCAAAACAGAAGCTTTTGGCTTGCTTTCGACTGCCGCTGCGATTGCAATTGTTCTTGGGCCAGGTCTCGGCGGTGTTCTGGCGGCTCATGCTCCGCGACTGCCGATTTACATAGCATCTCTTGCACTTTTTATAAATGCAATTCTGGCGTTACTTTTTTTGCCCGAAACGATCAACAAACGTCTCTTGCCTAAGCCAAGATATCAACCCCTTACAATAGGTACTTCGCCTGATGCCACTGCATCCAAGGCGCCCGACTTTGCAGCCTCGTTTAAAGACAGTCTCGTTGTTTTCAGGCAAAAGAGGGTCGTTTATGCTTCCATCGCGTTCACCATGGTCTCCATTTCTGGTTATGGGATCTTGGCTGTTATTAGTCTGTATATGTCAAAGGTATTGGCGTGGGGGCCTCACCAGGCGGGCCTTGTTTTTAGCATAGCTGGATTGGCGACTGTTCTTCAGCAGTTTACAATTGTAGGCCGTCTTTCTCGACTATACAATACAACTCAACTGCTAATTATTGCGCATCTTCAGGCATTGACTGGGCTGGCGGTTTTGCTTTTTCCGGTTTTTCCCTCCAGGGCGATTGATCTAGTTTTCTCTGTCACCATGATCACCCTTGCTTTGGGCTTGATCTCGCCGGTGATCAGAGCGCTGATTTCGGAATCGTCGGGTTCGCGTGTTAGCGGCAGCACTATGGGCATGGTGCAGTCCATGCAAAATCTGGGCTCATCCTTTGGCCCTACAATCGTTGGCTTGGTCTACTCTTCGAGTTCGCCTGGCGGCTCTTTTTCAGTTTTCCACTGCTTTTGCGATTGTTGGATTGTTTTTGTTGCTTTTCTCCGGTCGCGGTTTTCCTAGATTCACTCGTCATGCGTAGTGACGCTGCACGCTGCACGCTGTATTTGTTGCTCATGGCCGGATCGGCTCAACCTATGTGGGTTTCCTGCGTTGATGCAGAAAAGCTCCTCGTTGCTTCCAATAGTTCGGTGGCAACCAGCAACCAGCAGCCAGAAGTGATTGAGACTTTGATTTAGCCCTTTGCCCCCTGGAATGTGCGCTTTTCCCCTGTGCTATGGCAGCTTTTAGTGCTGGCCTCGATGGGCGCTGATTCTTTATGGTGCATCCAGTCATCTGGTCAGGTGATCACCGTGGGCCTGCCCATGCCCGTGCGCGTCTTGATTTCCGCCAGCTGATCGATCGTCGTGATCAGATCGCCGAGCGCGGCCTGGGGATCCTGAGTCAGGTTGCCGCCGGCCGCCACGTAGCTCTCCAGATACACCCGCAGGGTCGCCCCCTGGGTGCCGGTGCCGGAGAGGCGCAACACCACCCGGCTGCCGTCGTCGAGCAGCAGGCGCAGCCCCTGGCCGCTGGTGAGCGAACCATCCACCGGGTCGGTGTAGGCGAAGTCATCGACGGTGGCGATGCTGCGGCCGGCGAAGGCCTGGCCCACTAACGAGGGCTGCATGGTCTTCACCCGCTCGTAGAGGCCTTGGGCGGCATCGCTGGGGATCGCCTCGTAGTCGTGGCGGGAGTAGTAATGCCGGCCGAAACGATTCCAATGCTCCGCCATGATCCGGCTCACCGGCTCCCGCCGTTTGGCCAGGATTTGCAGCCAGAACAGCACGGCCCAGAGGCCGTCCTTTTCGCGGATGTGGTTGCTGCCGGTGCCGAAGCTCTCTTCGCCGCAGAGGGTGATGCGGCCCGCATCGAGCAGGTTGCCGAAGAATTTCCACCCCGTGGGCGTTTCGAAGCAGGCCAGGCCCAGCTCCTTGGCCACCACATCGGCGGCGGCACTGGTGGGCATCGAGCGGGCGACCCCGGCCAGGCCATCGGCGTAGCCGGGAGCGAGGGTGGCGTTGGCGGTCAGCACCGCCAGGCTATCGCTGGGGTTCACGAAGCAGCGACTGCCCAGAATCATGTTCCGGTCGCCGTCGCCATCGCAGGCGGCGCCGAAGGCGGTAGGCGTCGCTGCCCATCAGCAGCTCTGCCAGGTCGTGAGCGTAGGTGAGGTTGGGATCGGGGTGGCCGCCGCCGAAGTCTTCCAGGGGGATGCCGTTGCGCACGGTGCCCGCGGGCGCCCCCAGGGCCCCTTCCAAGATGCGGCTGGCATAGGGGCCTGTTACCGCGTGCATGGCGTCGAAGGCGATCGGAAAGTCGCCCCGCAGTAGATCGCCGATCGCATCGAAATCGAACAGCTTCTGCATCAACGCCACGTAGTCGTCGACGCCGTCGATCACCTCAACCTGCAGGTTGCCGATGTGGCAGCGGCCAGGCGCCGAGAGGTCGGGGTCGCTGCCGCCTTCACAGATCCGGTAGCCATCCAGCTGCAGGGTGGTGGCGTAGATCGCGTCGGTGATGGATTCCGGTGTGGGGCCGCCGTTGGCGCCGTTGATCTTGACGCCGAAATCGCCATCCGGGCCGCCGGGGTTGTGGCTGGCCGAGAGGATCACCCCACCCACGGCACCGTGCTGGCGGATCAGGTGGGAGGCGGCGGGGGTGGAGAGGATGCCACCGGTGGTGGTGATCAGCCGTGCCACGCCGTGGGCCGCAGCCATGCGGGCAATCACGGTGATGGCCTCGCGGTTGCCGTAGCGCCCATCGCCGCCCACCACGAGCGTGCCGCCGGCCACTCCGGGCAGCACCTGCAGACTCGCCTCGATGAAGCTCTCGAGGTAGTGGGGCGTCTGGAACTGCCGGCTGCTCTTGCGCAGCCCCGAGGTGCCGGGCTTCTGGTCGCTGAAGGGTTGGGATAGGGGAATGTGCCGGATGCTCACAGGATTGCTGCTGGTCATCGGCTGATCCACCGGGGCGTTGGGGGCACCAAATTAGCCCTGGTTTGCGGCCGCCCAGAACGGGCTAGCGTCCGAAACAAGCCGGGGATTGCACGCGAAGCTTGCCGAGTGGCGCTGGGACGCCAGGCAGGAATGGCCGTCGCTCAGCGCCGCGGCACGGAATCCTGTCAGCGCGGCAAGCTCACCAACGCCTTGCTGGGTCTCTCGGCGAGCTGCGAGGCCACCGGTCAGGGCAGCGGTTTGTGTGCTCTGGCCGATCAGGCGGTGGTGCAGACGGGCTGGTCGCTGGCGTTCATGGACAGCACCGCTTACCAGGTGCTGCAACTGATTCAGGCCCCAAAGGGGCGTTGAGCGCCAGCAGGGGTGGGAGCTGTCAGGCTCAGAAGCCTGGGATCAGGCCGAATCCCTTTTTCTCCTGGGGCTTGGCCTCGGTTTTGCTGGGGGCCACGGTGCGGGTTTGCTGCTTGCAGAAGGGCAGCAGATCCTGGCCGGCGCGATTGAGGGCTTCGCGGCGCTCGAAGCTGTTGGCGGCGGCGGGCTGGGCCCGTTGGCAAATGGTCCAGATCGCGTCTTTGCAGCTTGCCCCGAGGCGGGGATGGTCCATCAGCGGATCGGCCATGGTGCGCGCCTTGGTGCAGCTCTCGGCGGTGTTCTCCCGGCCGCAGGCGAACGTGTGGAGCTGCAGCTCCCGCAGCTGATCCATGGAGGGATAGGGCGGATCTTTAGGCGCTGCTTGCAGGGGGAAGCCAGCAGACCCATCAGGCCGAGCGCCAAGCCAGCGCTTAGGGCGGAGCCGCCCCTCAGGGCAGGATTGATCCAGGAGGGAGCCATGGTTCTGTCGGGTTGGCTCCCATCATGGCGACCCCGGCAGCGCCGGCAGCACGAGACAGTCCCTGGCGCAGCGGTTGCTGCTGATGGCTCCAGTGGGCGGCGATCGCCGGCCCCACCAGAGGGCGGCCAGGGCCAGGCCGCTGCGCAGCCAGCTCTGGCGGCGCAGCTGCTCTCCCCGGGCGGCTTCGGCGGCCTGGAGGGCCTGCAGCGTGGTGATTTCCGGCCGTCGCTCGGCTTCGATCGCGGCGAGCGCCGCATCCAGGCCGGTGATGGCTGTGGTTTTGGCTCCAGGGGCACCGTGCTGTGGCTGTTGTGGTGCTGGCGCGGGCCGCAAGAGCGGCTGCAATAGGGGCAACAGCCGGGCGCTGGCCACCCAGGCGTCGCGCAGGGCCATGTTGATCCCCTGGGCTCGCACCGGACTCATCGGATGGGCCGCATCGCCCAGCAGCAGCAGGCCGGGTGCCCACCAGCGCTCTGCCAGTCCTACCTGCACTGCCAGCCGGCTGGGTTCGCCCAGGCCGGCTCGCCACTGCCGTAGCCAGGCCGCCAGCTCCGGTGGGCTCAGCGGAGCCATCCGCTCGATCCAGTCGTCTGGGGAGCATGCAGGCACCCGCTCGCCCTTGTTGAGCAGCCAGCCCAGCTGCACCCCTCCGCCAGCGCTGTCGAAGGCGCTGAACACCCCTCCGGCCCCACCAGGGTGGTGAAGCTGCCTTGCAGCGGTGAAGGAGAAGGGCAGGCCAGTTGGAACCAGAGCAGATCGATGGAGTTGACTCCTTCCACCAGCACCAGTCCAGCCTTCTGCCGCAGCAGCGAGGCCCGGCCGTCGCAGGCCACCACCAACTCGGCCTCCAAATGCCGCCCGTTGCGCAGCCACCTCCGGCCACCCGCCCTTGGCTCCAGAGCAGATCAGACACCGGCTGCCCCGCTCCAGCACAAATGATGGGCAGGATTGCGCCTGCCCCAGCAGGGCCTCCAGCAGGGCGGGCTGGTTCACCAGGGTGCAGGGCCGCTGGGGATCGCCGCTGAGGGGTTCGTGGGCGTGGAAAAGCTCCCGGCCATTGACCACAAAGCGCCAGCCCTGCAGGTGCCTGTGGGGCACAGCCGCCAGCAGGTGGCTCAGCCCCATGGCAGCCAGGGCCTCCAGGCCCGAGGGCATCAACGCTTCGCCGCGAAACTGGCGCGCCGGGCTGGAGCTGGCTTCCACCAGGGTGACGGCGACGCCGGAACGGGCCAGCAGCAGGGCCAGGCTGGCCCCGGCTGGACCAGCTCCAACGACCAGGACCCTGGGGCCAGAGTTCAACGGGTCACTCAAACGAAGGAGTTGTAGTTGCGGGTGCCGCCGCTGACCGGATCCACATGCCCCATCAGCTGGCTCTTCTTGGCCAACAGGTAATTCACCAGCTCCTGCTGCACCGCCAGCAGCTCCTTGGTGCAACCCCGGAACGCGGCACGGTGGCGGATCTCGTCGTGGCGGGTGTGGAGATCGCGCAGCATCAGCTGGATCGCATCCAGGGTGGCGGAGGTGGTGCGGGAAGCCTGCAGCGAATCCATGGCCCTGGGGCGGAGACAGGTCTTCAGCGTAGGAGCCCTGGCCCAGCTCAGCAGTCGCCGATCAGGGTTCAGGTGCGCTGCACCCCACTGCCACAGCGGTTGCGTTGCCGCTCCTGTTTCCGCGCCAGTCGCTCGGTGATGCCCAGCTCGGCGCCTTTCCAGAGCCGGTTGATCTCGGCGCTGAAGTGGGCCGCTAGCAGGGGGAGTCAAACACCAGCAGGGTTTCGTCGTTCCGGTGAGCGGCGCTGGGGCTCCAGTTGAAGGAGCCGGTGATCACGGTGCGGTTGTCGATCACGGCCAGCTTGTGGTGGAGTTTGTCGCCGCTGGCCAGCCGCGGCGTGCCAACCGTCTCGAGGGGGCGTTGCCAGGGGCGGTTGGCGGCCTCCAAGCCACAGCGGTGGTCGGGCAACTGGGTGCCGAGCAGATCCAGCACTTCGCTGAAGGAGCGGTTGGCGAAGCCGGGATCGGCCAGCAGCCGGATGGTCACCCCCCGCTCCTGCAGCTGGGCCATGGCATTGGCCAGGCTCTGCTCTGAGAACACGAACAGGGCCATGTCGAGCTGCTTGTGGGTGCCGGCGAGCAGCTCCTCCAGCAGCAGCAGGCCCTGGTGGGGATCGCGGCGGCGATGGGGTGCAAACAGCACCGTCACCGGCGTTTGACCCACGTGCACCTGCTGGGCGGCTCCGCCGCCCTTGCCCAGCCCAAAGCGGCTGTTGGGTAAACCCCTGGGCCGTCGCCCCACATCCGCTCGAATTCGCTCACAAAGGTATGGGCTAGCTCGCGGCTGTGGAGCCGCATCAGGTGGTTGACGTTGCCGCGGGTGCGATCAGCTCCCGGGTCGCCGTGGATGCAGGAGGGGGTGAAATTGGCCGAGCCGGTCACGACCACCGCCCGGTCCACCACCATGAACTTGTGGTGCATCAGGCCGCTGCCGGCGCTGCCGTCGGCGGTGTCGTCGATCAGGGGCACCCCGGCCCGCTGCAGGATCGCCACCGCATCCCCCAGCCGAGGGCCTTGAGCTGCTCGTGGCGGCTGCGCTGGTGCGGGGTCAGATCGGCAGGGTGCTGCTGGCTCCAGGGGGTGCTGTAAGCGTTTTCCAGCACCACCTTCACCGTCAGTCCATCGCGGTGGCGCGCTGCCAGGGCTTCGGCCACCTTCGGCAGCGACAGCTCCTGCACCGCCACCAGGATTTCCCTTTTGGCGCCTCGGATGCTGGCCAGCACAAAGGCCTCGAGATCGTCCCCCTGGCGCCACTGGCCACTGATCGGGCTGCGGTAGCGGCTGGTTTCGTTGTGGTTGAAGACCAGCTCGATGCCCTCGGGCAGGGGCCTTTGTGGGGTCGGCTGCCCCAGCAGCTGGGCTTCGGCGCTGCAGCCGGCCACGGCTAGACCCAGGGCACCGACCCAGGCGAGCGGGTGCCTCAGGGGGTTGCGGTGACGAGCGGTATGGGTGATGGCGACCTGCTGCGGCTGCCTTCAGTCTTCCCACCGACTGTCCAATGGTTGGTTGAGGCTGGGCTACTGGTCAGTGGTGGCCAGGCATCTCGGCCGTGCGCAGCATTAGCACAAACCAGGCGGTGCCGATCAGCACGGCGCTGAGCATGGCGGCCGGAAGGCCCACGCGCATCAACACCACGGGCACGATCAGCGGAAAGGCCAGGGCCCCAGCGAGTGGGGTGAGGGCCACGGTTGCTCGTTTGAGAGATCCAGCGCGTTTCAGAACCATTCGCTGATGGCCTTGTCGGCAGGGTTGCTGTTGTCTTCCGGGGTGGAGCGGTTGAATTCGAGGGTGATGTTGCGCTTCTGCTCGCCGTCTGCGGCCACCGCCTCGATCGGATAGAGCTGTTGACCATCTCGGAACGGCACCTGCACGCGGAAGGTGCCATCGGCGGAGAGCGGCACGTCTTCGCCGCCGATGGTGAGGCGCGCGGCTGGATCGGTGGCGCCGTAGACGATCAGCTCGGCATCGGCCACCAGCCAGAAAGAACGTTGCCGTGAGGCCACCCCGCCGATGCCGGATTCGTTGCGACCGCTAGCCCAGATTCCGGCCCCAGAGGCGTTCAGTTCGCTGGTGTCGAGACCGGCTTGTTCGAGTTCGTGGAAGGCCTCGGAACCGCGGCCAAGGCGCCGCCAACGGGCCGTTGCTGTTTGGTAGAGGCGCTCATGCAGACCGGCGTCAGCCGGTTCCATGGGTGTGGGCAGGGTGGCCGGAGCGGTGTCGAGCGAGAAGGGCACAAACTGGTCGAGGATCTGCTCACTGGGGTGCAGGGCCGGAACCCGGGCCACCGACGAGAAGGCCAGCGAGATCCAGCCGCCGCCGGAGCCTTTGCGGTAGCCCAGTTCCACCCGGTAGTCGCGATCGCTCAGGGGCACCGGCATATACCATTCGGTGGCATGGCTATCCACCACCACCTCCTGCAGGGTGTGGGGGTGGGCAGAGCCTCCCCGCCAGTCCGGTGACATCGGCCACCCGCAGGCACAGCTGGGACGCCCCGGCGGCCAGCGCTTCGCCCCGATCAGCTTCAGAGATCTCCCAGAACACGTAGGCCCACTGGGGATCCCGGGGCAGGAACACCACGCTGGTGCTGGACGCCGAAGGGCGTGGTGCCGGAGGCAACTCCGCTTCGATCGCCTTGAGAGTGCGGGGGCTGTCGTCCTGTCGCCGGTTGATGGCCGCCAGCAACTCATCCTTCGACTTGCGGCTGTACAAGCTCACCCCAAGATCGCTGGCCACCTGCCGAAGCTGCCGCAGGGTCATGCGTGCCAACGAAGTAAGGGCTTGGGTCACGGCGATAGATTTCTTTTGGGATCAGCGTGGTCAACTCTCCCATTGCCGGTTGTTTTTGCCTTGAGCCGTCAGTGGATGCTGACGGCTGGTGCATCAGGGCCAGCGTTTGACGGGCACAAAAAAGGCGGCCCGTAGGCCGCCCCTTGATGGATTGGTTGCTGAGCTCAACGTCCAATGCTGCGGTAGGGCACCTTGGCCAAGTAGTCCATGCTGGTGTTGCTAGATGCACCGCCTTGGCTGCGCATGGCAGGCAGATTGCGCACCCAGGGAGGTAGTCCTCTGGGAAGCCCCCACGGCGCTGACGGGAGCGAGCGGGGATCGTTTTGGCGGTGCCGGTGTACACAACTTGGGGGAAGCCCAAGATGCCCCGGTAATAGGCCTCGTATCGCGGAGTGGTGATGTTGAAGGGGGTTTCGCCCAGATCCCTGGAGCCCACCACGCGGTTGCGGTGGAAGGGAACGGTGTCGTAACCGAAGGCGTCCAGGTATTCCTGGCCGTTGAGGATGTCGTCAACCATGCCCTTGACCCCGCGGGTCATCAGCACAGCCGCCCAGGCGATCTCCTCAGACCTGCCGTGGGTGGGGCGACCCAGAAGCTTTTCCACCAGGTGGCGCACCACCCGATAGTTGCTGTTCAGGTTGTAGAAGCTGCGGGTGAAGGTGTCTGAGAGACACAGGGAGCGAATGAAATCCCGCACACTCATTTGGCCGTTGCGCAGCTGGCTCTCCAATGTCAGGTTGCGGTCGACCTTGAAGGCATAAAAGAAAATCTGTCGATAACACGACTCAATGAGCAGATTTAGGTCTTTGGGATCCATAGCCCTGTCCATGGACATGGATTTGGGGTCCTCATCCGAACTCCACCCGCAGCGGGTTAACCCGCGAGTTTTGGGTAGTGGGCGCGTATTTCAGGAGGGGCAGGGCCACACAACTTCATCATCCGTCGTTGCTGATCGTAGAAGTGCAGCCGCGGCCGGGTTCGGCTGGCCGAGACAGGGCTCACAGTCCGTAACGTTCGTCACCATCCCAGGGGAGACAGGGGCTGCTCGGAGACGGGCTCTTGGGCAGGGGTTTTGGCCCCAGGCTCCGGGCTGTCTAGCAGCCGTGTCTCGACGCAGAAGGACGCCGTATTGGAGAGGCCCTCCACCGTGCTGGTGCGCAGACGCACATTGGGGCCGGCAAAGCTGAATCGCTCCAGGCTGGCCATGGTTTCGTAGCCGGTGGTGAGCAGTAGACCGTCGCGCTCGTCCATGGCGAAATGACCTGCCACGGGGGCGGTTTCGGCGTAACCACGGTCGCGCAGCAGCAGACCGGACCGGCCGAGCTCATCGGTGGGGATCAAGCCGAAAACGCTTTCCCCCTCGTGGGCTTCTCCTGCCTTATCCCACGCCATTGAGGCGTTCCAGGTCACCCGGCAGCCCCCAACGAGGCCAGCGGGATTTTCGCCGTGGAGCTCGGCGATGGCGATCAGGCGGGGGTCGGTTGCGGCGATTTCCACCACCTCAATGAAGGAGCCTCCCGCCTCAGCTCGCCGGTGCAGCAGGTGGTGGCTGCTGCGCTGGGAGCGCCAGCGGCCGCAGCTCAGCCGGAAAAGCTGAGGGCATCGGCGATCGAGGCGGGGCGGATGTCGTCCACGGGGGTGCAGTGGCTGTGGCGATGATCGCAAGGAGTGGTGGGGAGCGGCGGTGGCGATCGGTGTGGCTGCTGCCCTGGCCGCCGCCCTCTTCTGGACCCTGGCCAGTGGTTTGTGGCGTCGGCTGCCGACGTCGCTGGGTCCGGCCGAGCTGAATCTGCTCAAAAACCTGATTGCCCTGGCGCTGCAGCTGCCGCTGCTGCTGGGGAGCACCCAGGCCCTGCCGCTTGGGCCCACCGGCCTGCTTCTGCTCAGCGGGGTGCTGGGCATTGCCCTGGGGGACAGCTTCTACTTCGCCGCCTTGCGACGGCTCGGCACCCGCCGCACCCTCACCTTTGATGCCGGCGGGCCGGCGGTGACGGCCGCGGCCGGTTGCCTGCTGCTGGCCGAGTGGCCTGGGCCGCGCCAGTGGCTGGGGATTGCCCTGATCAGCCTGGCGGTGGTGGTGGTGGCCCGGCAGCGGCCGATGGCCGAGGCGGGGGTGGTCTGGAGGCTCACCAGCGCCTGGGGGTGGTGCTGGCTCTGGCGGCCCTGTTGTGTGGCGGTGCTGGTGCCCTGTTGGCCCGTGCCGCCCTGCGCACATCGGGCCTCGATCCCTGGCATGCCGCCACCCTGCGGCTGCTGGCCGCCACGCTGGTGCTGCTGCCCCTGTTGGGCAGGCTGATGACCCATCTGCGCCGGCCTCGACCCAGGCCGCCGGGCCGGCGTTGGCTCCTGGTGCTGGCGGCCACCCTGCTGGGCACCAGTGCGGGCATCGGTCTGCAGCAGCTGGCCCTGGCCCGACTTCCCGGCGGGCTGGCCGTGGCCCTGCTGGCCACCGCCCCGGTAATGGCGGTGCCCCTGGCGCCCCTGGAGGGGGATCGCCCCGGGGCACCAGGGGTGCTGGCCGCCCTGCTGGCGGTGCTGGGTGTGGTGCTGGTGGCGCTGCCCCTAGCCCCGGCTGGTCTCGCCCTGGCCCAGGCGTCGATCGGCCTGGCGTGTGGCCCAGGTGCTCAGGTCAGCCAGCTCCAGGGCCAGCGGCGCCCGGCCCAGCGTGCCGGCGACGTGCTCCAGTTGACCGCCCGTTGCCACCAGTTGCTCAACCAAGGCCGCCTGGAATGCGGCGTCGTCGGCGATTGGGGGTTGTTGCCGTACCCAGGCGCCGATAGCTGCACGATCCGGCAGGGGGCCGGGCTCAAGGGATGCTGCCGTTGAACGGGAGATGGCCTGCAGCGTGCGCAGGCCATGGGCCAGGAGCCTGAGGTGGTGACGCTCGAGTGCCGGCAGCAGGGTGGCCTCTAGCTCCGCCAGTTCGGCCAGGGTCAGCGGGCTGTTGGCGGCAGGCCCGTCCGGCTCAGGCGTCACGGCCCTGAATGAGGCGGAAGCCGCAGGAGTGGCCCTTTTCCAGGCGCCATTGGACCCGCTCCACCTGGCAATCGGGAAAGGTGTGGCGGATCAGTTGCAGCTCTTGATCGCAAACGCAGGGAACTGCTCGGCAATGCGCATCACCGAGCAGTGGAATTCGCTGACCACCCAGGCCTGGTCGTCGTCGGGATCCTGGGCGCATTCGGCCATGTATCCCGCCTGACGGCGCAGTTCCACCAGCCGCTCGAGCCGTTGTTGCAGCTCCCCTCGCCGATTTGGCCCCGATACACGCCCGCTTGCTGGAGAGCCTGCTGATTGAGGAGCTCCTGCAGGGTTTCGGAGGACAGGCTGCCGGCCAACGACTGCAGCAGGCCCAGGGCGAAGTGATCGCTGCCATCGGGAAAGTGCCCCTGTCCCTTGGCCGTAAGGCGCCAGCGATTGCTGGGTCGACCGGGACCCTCGGAAGCCGGACTGGCTTCCACAAAACCTTCATCTTCCAGGCTGCGCAGATGGCGGCGCATCACCTGAACTGACACCGACTGGTATTCAGCCAATTCGCCGGCGGTCGCCTCGCCCTGCCGCAACAACATGCCGAACACCGCTTCCCGGGTGGACGCCGGGTCGGCATGTTGGCGGGAGATCTGGGGTGTGGCACTCATGGCCGACGCCGAACTACATCACGATGCCACGCCTGGCCGGCGGTTGGGGGTCGGCCCGGCACAATGAGGTTTCTGGTCGAGCCCCAAGGCCCATCGCTGGTGCTCTAAGCTCGATAGGAAACGAAACCAAAAAGTTTCGTAACTGGGATTCTGTGATCCTGGCCGTTGCACTGCGCGGTCCTGTTCCTTCCAGTGCGATCTGACCATCACCCCCTCCGAGCCATGTCCGACGCCGCGGCCAGCCCGACCTCCGACAGCCTCGAGGTGATTGGGAAGTTTGCCGAAACTTACGCTCAGCGCACGGGCACCTATTTTTGCAGCGATCCCGGTGTCACCGCGGTCGTGCTGGCAGGCCTCGCCAAGCACAAGGACGAGCTCGGTGGGGCTCTCTGCCCCTGCCGTCACTACGAAGACAAAGAAGCCGAGGTCTCCCAGGCCTTTTGGAACTGCCCCTGTGTGCCGATGCGGGAGCGCAAGGAGTGCCACTGCATGCTGTTTCTCACAGAAGACAATCCGTTCCGCGGTGAGCAGCAGACGATTTCTCTTGACGACGTGAAAGCCCTTACTGCCGGCTGATTCGGCTGAATTGCCATGAGTACCGCAACCGTTGGCGATCTTGTTTCGCAGCCGTATAAACACGGCTTCGTGACAGACATTGAAACTGAAAAGATCGCCAAGGGCCTCAGTGAGGACGTGGTGCGGCTGATCTCGTCGAAAAAAGACGAGCCTGATTTTCTGTTGCAATTTCGGCTGCGGGCCTATCGCCACTGGCTGCAGACGGCCGAGCCCGATTGGGCGGCTTTGGGATATCCGCCGATTGACTATCAGAATATCATCTATTACGCGGCTCCCAAGCAACAGGGAGAAAAAGGCAAGCCTCGATGAGGTGGATCCCAAACTGCTGGAAACCTTCGATAAGCTCGGGATCCCACTGAGCGAGCAGAAGCGTCTCTCCAACGTGGCTGTTGACGCGGTGTTCGATAGCGTCTCGATCGCCACCACCTACAAGGAGAAGCTGGCGGAGCATGGGGTGATCTTTTGCTCCATCAGCGAAGCTGTGAAGGAGCATCCTGAGCTGATCGAGGCCTATCTGGGTACGGTAGTGCCCAGCAATGACAACTACTTTGCGGCCCTCAATTCCGCTGTCTTCAGTGATGGGTCCTTCGTGTTTATTCCGAAGGGCGTCGAGTGCCCGATGGAGCTTTCAACCTATTTCCGCATCAACTCCGCTGACACGGGTCAGTTTGAGCGCACATTGATCGTGGCTGAAGAGGGGGCCTCGGTGAGCTACCTCGAAGGTTGCACCGCTCCCATGTTTGATACCAATCAGCTCCATGCCGCCGTGGTGGAGTTGGTGGTACTGGATGATGCTTCTATCAAGTATTCGACCGTGCAGAACTGGTATGCCGGTGATGAAAATGGTGTGGGTGGTATCTACAACTTCGTGACCAAGCGTGGTCAGTGCCGCGGTGCGCGCAGCCGCATCAGCTGGACCCAGGTGGAAACGGGTTCAGCCATTACCTGGAAGTATCCCAGCTGTGTACTGCAGGGTGCTGATTCGGTGGGCGAGTTTTATTCCGTCGCCCTCACCAACAATCATCAGCAGGCGGATACCGGCACCAAAATGATTCATGTGGGGCCCCGCACCCGCTCCACGATCGTGAGCAAGGGAATCAGCGCTGGCCACTCCTCCAACAGCTATCGCGGCTTGGTGCAGATTGGCCCAAAGGCTCTGGGAGCGAAGAATTACAGCCAGTGCGACTCGATGCTGATCGGCGATCAGGCGGCCGCCAACACCTACCCCTACATCCGCTCCCAGCAACCCGATGCGGTGGTTGAGCATGAGGCCAGCACCTGCCGCATCTCCGCCGATCAGCTTTTCTATCTCCAAAGCCGGGGGATCGGCTTTGAAGAAGCGGTTTCGATGATGGTGAGCGGCTTCTGCCGCGATGTGTTCAATCAGCTGCCGATGGAGTTTGCCGCCGAAGCCGACAAGTTGCTGGCTCTCAAACTCGAGGGATCGGTGGGGTGACTAGCCAGAATCCCCTAATTTGTTCTACTTAGCTGTTTTTGAGTCCGCTTCCGATCTTTTCCATTTGATTTTTCTGCTGTGATTCGCCCCGACGCCCCACTGTTGCTGGACATTTGCGATCTCCACGCTTCTGTGGAGGATCAACCCATCCTCAAGGGGGTCAATCTGTCGATTCGGGCTGGTGAAATTCATGCCGTGATGGGGCGCAACGGCAGTGGCAAGAGCACCCTGTCTAAGGTGCTGGCCGGCCATCCCGCCTACACCGTCACGGCTGGATCGGTGAACTACCGCGGGGCCGATCTGCTCGAGCTGGATCCCGAGCAGCGGGCCCGGATCGGTCTGTTCCTGGGGTTTCAGTATCCGGTGGAGATTCCTGGAGTCAGCAATCTGGAATTTCTGCGGGTGGCCACCAATTCCCGCCGCGCCGAGCGGGGTGATGAGGAGCTCGATACCTTCGCCTTTGAGGACCTGGTGCACGAGCGGCTCAAGGTGGTGCAGATGGATCCGGCCTTCCTCGGGCGCAGTGTCAACGAAGGCTTTTCTGGCGGCGAGAAGAAGCGCAACGAGATCCTGCAAATGGCCCTGTTGGAGCCCCTGGTGGCCATCCTCGATGAGACCGATTCCGGTCTCGACATCGACGCGCTGCGCATCGTTGCCGATGGTGTCAACCAACTGGCCGGACCCGAAAACGCCACCCTGCTGATCACCCACTACCAAAGGCTTCTGGATCTGATCACCCCCGACTACGTGCATGTGATGGCTGCTGGCCGGATCCTGCGCACGGGTGGCAAGGAGCTGGCGCTGGAGTTGGAGCGCACCGGGTACGACTGGGTGGACCTGGAACTCGCCCGCCTGGAGCCCGAGACGGTGGAGGTGGCCTGATGCCTGCCGTTGCGCTACCGGCAACCGCTGAGTGGTTGGCCGCATTGGCCGGTTCACCGCTGCCGGGTCGCCGCCATGAGGATTGGCGCTTCACCGATCTGGCGCCGCTGCAAAGCGTGGCTCCAGAGCCCTGGACTGGCCCGGATCCCTTTGCCCTTGCTGCGCTCCCCGATGGGATCACTCGCCTCGAGCCCTCTGAAGCGCAGCAGCTGCGCAGCCAGGTGCTGCAAGCCACCGGCAGCTCAGCTGCTTGGCCGGTGCAACTCAATCAGGGCGCTTCGCCCCGTTGCCTGGCGTTGCGGGTGAGCGGGGCGGCGGGGCCGTTGCAACTCAGCATCGATGCCGGAACTGCTCCGGGCCTGTTGGCCCTGCAACTGCTGCTGATCCTGGAGGACGGGGCCAGCCTGGAGCTGCTGCAACACCACAGCTCCAATGCTGCCAATGCCACCAGCCAGCTGACCGTGGCCCAACTCGGCCATGGCGCCCGGCTGCATCTGGGGGTGCTGGCCCCGGGCGATTGCCGCGCCAGCTTGCTCAGTCATCTGGCCATTAGCCAGGCTCCTGCCAGTGCCCTGCAGCTCACCACGGCCGTGGGCGGTTGGGCCCTGAGCCGCCTGGAGCCTCGCATCTGTCAGGTGGCAGGGGCAGCCCACACCCGTCTGCGGGCCCTGCAGCTGGTGGACGGCCAAGACCTGGCGGACACCCACAGCCACGTGCGATTTGAGGGTCCCGATGGCGAGCTCGACCAGCTCCACAAGGTGGTGGCCGATGGGGCTGGACGCAGCGTGTTCAATGGCGCTGTCCAGGTGCCCCGCAAGGCCCAGCAGACCAACGCCGCCCAGCTCAGCCGCACCCTGCTGCTCTCGGATCGGGCCCGGGTGGACACCAAGCCCGAGCTGGAAATCGTTGCCGACGACGTGAAGTGCGCCCACGGTGCCACCGTGAGCCGGCTGCAGCAGAACGAGCTTTTCTATCTGCAGAGCCGTGGCATCGGCGCCGATCAGGCCTCCAAACTGCTGCTGCGGGGCTACTGCGAGGAGGTGCTGCGGGAGCTGCCGGCGGCTGCGGCGGCCCTGAATCCCCTGCAGCTGCTGCTTCGGGAGCGTCCATGACCATGACCGCCTCCCCGGTGCAATCCGACCTGCACCCGTCCAACCCATCTGCCGGCAACCTCGCGGCCCTCACCCGGCCCGACTTTCCCCTGCTGGCGCAAACGGCCTGCCTGGGCCAGCCGCTGATCTACCTGGATCACGCCGCCACCAGCCAGAAGCCCCGTCAGGTGCTGGCAGCCCTGCAGCACTACTACGACCACGACAACGCCAACGTGCACCGCGGCGCCCACCAGCTCAGCGCCCGGGCCACCGAGGGCTTCGAGGGTGCCCGCGCCAAGGCGGCCGCGTTTGTGGGGGCGGCCAGCCCGCGGGAGATCGTGTTCACCCGCAACGCCAGTGAGGCGATCAACCTGGTGGCCCGAAGCTGGGGTGAGGCCAACCTCGGCCCCGGTGATGAGGTGCTGCTCACGGTGATGGAGCACCACTCCAACCTGGTGCCCTGGCAGCTGCTGGCGGCGCGCACCGGCTGCGTGCTCCGTCACGCGGGGCTTACTGCGAGCGGCGAGCTGGATCTGGAGGATCTGCGCCGCCAGATCACCGAGCGCACCAAGTTGGTGAGCCTGGTGCAGGTGAGCAACACCCTCGGCTGCCTCAACCCGATCGAGGAGATCGTCGCCCTGGCCCATGCCGCCGGCGCCCTGGTGCTGGTGGATGCCTGCCAGAGCCTGCCCCACCTGCCGGTGAATGTGGCCCAGCTGGGCTGCGATTTTCTGGTGGCCAGCTCCCACAAGCTCTGCGGCCCCACGGGCATGGGGTTCCTCTGGGCCCGGGAGGCGTTGCTCGAGGGGATGCCGCCCTTCCTGGGCGGCGGCGAGATGATCCAAGACGTGTATCTCGATCACAGCAGCTGGGCGGAGCTGCCCCACAAGTTTGAGGCGGGCACGCCGGCCATCGGTGAAGCGATCGGCATGGGCGCCGCCCTCGACTACCTCAACGGCCTGGGCTTGGCGCGCATCCACGCCTGGGAGCAGGTGCTCACCCGCCAGCTGTTCGATCGGCTGCGGGCGATCGAGGGGGTGCGGATCCTGGGTCCTTCGCCGGAGCAGCAGCCTGATCGCGGCGCACTGGCGGCCTTCACCGTCGATGGGCTGCACGCCAACGACATCGCCGCCCTGTTGGACTCGGCCGGGATCTGCATTCGCAGTGGTCACCACTGCACCCAGCCCCTGCACCGGCTCTACGGCATCCCCGGCTCGGCTCGCGCCAGCCTCAGCTTCACCACTACCCCCGAGGAGATCGACCGTTTCGCCGAGGAGCTCGAAGGCACGATCGCCTTTCTGCGCGAGCACAGCTAATTAGAGCGGCGTCAGCACCGCCAGGGCTTCGGCCCGGTGCTGGCCCTGCCAGGCCCACTGCCACTGCCAGCCTGTCTCCTGGGCCACCGTTTCGATGGCGCCCCGCTCGGCCGGGATGTCGAAGCTGCTGAGGTGCTCGATTACCTGGCTCTGCTGCTCCGCGGTTAGCGCCGCCCAGCCCTGTCGGATCCGCGCGCTGTAGCGCTGCTGGTAGGCCTCCAGGGTTTCGCCCGGCTCGCGGAACACATCAGCCCAGAGCAGCAGCCCATCGGCGGCGATGCGCTGGCGTGCCCCTGCAGAAACGTGGTCTTCTCGGCGTCGCTGAGGTGATGGATGGCAAAGGCCGAATGAAGGATGTCGACTGGAGGAGCCTCCGATTGGCTCCAGGCCAGCAGGTTGCCCTCCTGCCAGGCGCAGGGATAGGGCATGGGGCCCAGGGCCGTCTCGGCCAGGGGCAGCACGGCGGCGGTGAGATCCAGGCCGGTGTAGCCGCCCAGGGGCAGGCGCCTGAGCACGGGCGCCAGCTGGGCCAGATCGCCGCAGCCCAGATCCACCATCGCCGGCGGGGGCGCAGCGACGGGACGCTGGGCCAGCCAGCCCTCGAGGGCGTTGGCTGTGGCGTGCGCCACGGCCCGGTGCTCCATCAGGTCGTGGCTCACCACCGCCCGGTAGGTGGCCCACTGCTGCGAAAAGAAGTCCATGGCGCCATCCTGATCGAGCCCCGGGCCCGAGATGGATGGCGAATAACCCGGTGATCCCGCAGCTGTGGATGGTGGTGTTGGGCGGCCGCGCGCCTGGCTGCCACATCGAGCTCCACGACGTGCGCTTTGTGGCAGGGGCCACGATTGAGGCGGCGATGCCGGAGCTGCGGCGGCAGTGGTTCGGGAGGCGTGAGGGCCTGCACCTCGATGCGTATCTGGCGGTGCGGGCGGTGGATGGCTGGGCGGTGCGTCTGGGGCGCGAGCCGCCCGCGCCCCGGCTCGAGCGGCTCTGGTTTGTGAACCTGGGCGCCTACCGCCCCGATTGCCTCGCCGAGCTGCACCACTTCGGCCTGGTGGTGGCCCGTTCGCTCCAGGCGGCCAAGGCGGCGGCCAAGCGGCAATGGCTGCGGGGCGCGCTGCAGCAGCACAAGGACGATCTGGCCGCGGTGGACGATTGCCTGGCGATCGAGCAGCTGGAGCTGCTGGGGGTGAGCGCTGGCACGTGCAGCTGGAGCCCCACCCCGAGGGCCTCAGCCAGAGCCAGGTTCCGGATTGGTTTGGCTACCGGCCGATCTGAGTTGGCTGCAGCTGTCCTTTTGCCTCAGACTGTTCAGATGGCAGTCGGCACCGTCACATCGAGCGTGGATCCGCGGATTGCATCGATCGCTTTGGCCATTCGAGCTGAAATCCCCCAGGCGGAGGTGCGTCTGTTTGGCTCTCGGGCTCGTGGTCAGGCGCGCCCTGATTCCGATGCCGACCTGTTGATCACCGTGCCGGATGCCTGGTTGGCGCAGCACAATCGGCTGCAGGTGCTCGGTCGGTTGAGCCGGCAGCTCTCCAGCTATCGCCTGCCCCTCGATCTGTTGCTCTATTCCCAGAGTGAGGTGGAGGCCCGCCGCTCCTGTCACCAAGCGGTGAGCACGGTGGCTTGCCGCGAGGGAATTTTGCTGAATGGCTGACGCCGATGCCAGCCGCTACTGGCGCATCGCGCGGGCCGACCTGCAGGAGGCTCGGCGGATGCGGGAGCTTTCTGGATTCCGCAGTAGCAGCATTGGTTTTCTGCTCCAGCGGGCAGCGGAAAAGGCTTTGAAGGCCTGGATCCAAGCTGCTGGCGGAGTGGCTCCCCTTCACCCACGATCTGGGTGCTCTGCTGAATCTTTTGCAGGAGTTGGGCGAGACACCGGCCGCTTACGAGGGGCTCACCGAGTTGTATTTCTTTGTGGTGCAGCTGCGCTACGACGATGAATTGGTGATTGAAGAGCTGGATTGGTCGGTGTGCTTTGCCCTGGTGGAGCGTCTTCTGGAGGAGATCAAGGGTCGCTGCTCCGTGTCCTGAGCCCCACCCCGAGGGTCTCAGTCAGAGCCAGGTGCCGGATTGGTTTGGCTATCAGCTGATTTGAGCGGGCGGTATGGGGGCGCCTGGGTGTGTGCAGCACGCTCTGGAAATCTGTACAAGTTGTACAGATTTCCAGAGGCTTCAACCTTGGATCGTGTTGGGCCGCCTGCGCTTCTCCAGGGGATGATCAGATCACCTGGCACACGCGCCCCATGAACATCGATGGCAAGCCCTGGCGCACGATCTGGCTTGAGCCTGATGGCGGCCCAGGGGGCGACGCGGTGGGCGTGATCGATCAGACGCTGCTGCCGCACCAGTTCACAACGCGCAGCCTGCGCAGCTGCCAGGAGGCGGCCGGGCGATCCGCACGATGGTGGTGCGTGGGGCGCCTCTTATTGGCGTGACTGGTGCCTACGGGTTGATGCTGGCCCTGCAGCTGGATCCGAGCGACGCCGCGCTGGCGGCGGCGTTTGAGCAGCTCAATGCCACGCGGCCCACGGCGATCAACCTGCGCTGGGCGTTGGAGCGGGTGCGGGCCAAGGTGCAGCCATTGCCGCCGGCCGAGCGGGCCGAGGCGGCCAAGGCGGAGGCCGCGGCGATCGCCGATGAAGACGTGGCGATGTGCGAGGCCATCGGCGATCACGGCCTGGCCATCGTCCAGCAGCTGGCGGCCCGCAAGCCCGGCGCCACGCTCCAGGTGCTCACCCACTGCAATGCCGGCTGGCTGGCGACGGTGGACTGGGGCACGGCCTTGGCTCCCATCTACAAGGCCCACCGCGCTGGGCTCAACATCCACGTGTGGGTCGATGAGACCCGCCCCCGCAACCAGGGCGCCAGCCTTACGGCCTTTGAGCTGGGCAAGGAGGGCGTGCCCCACACCGTGATCGTCGACAACGCCGGCGGTCACCTGATGCAGCACGGCCAGGTGGATGCGGTGATCGTGGGCACCGACCGCACCACCCGCCGCGGCGACGTGTGCAACAAGATCGGCACCTACCTCAAGGCCCTCGCCGCCTACGACAACGGTGTGCCCTTTTACGTGGCCCTGCCCGCCTCCACCATTGACTGGACGATCGATGACGGCGTGGCCGAGATCCCGATCGAGGCCCGCAACGCCGAGGAGGTGACCCAGATCCAGGGCCGCATCAGCACCGGCTCCGCCGCCGGGGAGATCGCCCAGGTGCAGCTGAGCCCCAATGGCAGCCCTGGCTTCAACCCGGCCTTCGATGTGACCCCCGCTCGGTTGGTGACAGGCCTGATCACCGAGCGGGGTGTGGCCGAGGCCAGTGAGGCGGGGCTACGGGAGCTCTACGGCCGTGGCTGAGTTGAACACCGAAGACCAAGCCCGCCAGGACCTGCTGGCGGCCACGCGGCGCCTGAGCAGTACCGGGCTCAATTCCGGTACCGCCGGCAACCTCTCGGTGCGGATCGAGGGCGGCCTGCTGATCACCCCCAGCTCCGTCCCCCTGAGCAGATGGGGCCTGAGGATCTGGTGGCGATCGACCACCAAGGTCAGCCCCTGGCGGGCCGGGCGACGGTGCCTGGCCGCAGCCCCTCCTCCGAGTGGCGCCTGCATGCCGATCTGCTGGGCCAGCGGCCGGAGATCCAGGCCGTGGTGCATTGCCATTCGATCCACGCCACGGCGCTGGCCTGCCATGGCCGCGGCATCCCACCCTTCCACTACATGGTGGTGCAGGCCGGCGGGCCCGACATCCGCTGCGGCGGCTATGCCACCTTCGGCAGCCAGGCACTCTCGGATCTGGCGGGGCAGGCCCTGGAGCACCGCCAGGCGTGTCTGCTGGCGCACCACGGCCAGGTGACCCTGGGCGCCACGCTGGCGCAGGCCCTGGCCCTGGCGATCGAGGTGGAAACCCTGGCGCAGATGTATCTGGCGGCGCTGCAGCTGGGCGAGCCGCCGCTCCTGAGCGAAGCCGAAATGGGACGGGTGGCCGAGCAGATGCGCTTGCGCCACTACGGGGCCCTCGGAGCTGCGGGTTAGCCCTGGGCTTGTTTCCGCATCGCCAGCCCCAGTCCCAGGGCCGCCAGCGTCAGCAGGGCCGCCAGGGCGGTCCAGAGCGGTAGGCCCAGGCTCACCAGGGCAATGGGTGCGAGGGCGGTCACCAGCCCGCCACCCAGAAAGGGCTCAAACACCAGCTGCTTGAACGAAAACGCTTCCAGCACGCCGCTGCGGCCGTAGGGATCGGCCATGCGCAGCAGCAGCAGCCCTGTGGCGGTCACGCCGGTGCCCTGGCCGAAATCCGCCAGGCCCCGCTCAAACCAGGCATCGGCAAACAGCCGCGGTGCCAGCCACCAGAACACCGCCAGGTTCCAGGTAAGCCCGAGCAGCGCCAGCACCACAAACGGCAGCCAGGCCTCCTCCAGTAGCGGCAGGTTGAGGCTGGCCATCGCGGCGGTGATCAGCAGATCCATGGCCAGGGCGCCCAGGCTGTGTTGCAGTGGCGCACTGGCCAGCTGGGGTTTGCCGGCCCGCTGCAGCAGCAGCTGCACGATCAGCCCGCCCACCATCGCCAGCGGAAACAGCGGCAAGGCCTTCAGTAGCGGCCAGCTGGCCACCAGCGCCTCCTTGAGCAGCACCCCCAGCCCCACCGCCGCGCCGATCAGGGCCAGGTTCACGGTGAGTGCATCGATCGTGGGCGAAGGGCCAGCCGGTAGCAGCGGCCGGCGGACAGCCTCTTCCTCGAGGGCCAGGTCGGCCGAAGCCCCCGACGCGCCCGTGCTCACCAGCCAGCGCCGCCGCCGGCCGATCACCACCAAGGTGCTGCCGAGCAGCACCGCTGCCAACACGCCCACGGTGGCCATGGCCAGCCCCAGGGCCTCGCCACTGGCCAGGCCCAGCTCGGCAAAGCTCGGCCCCATGCCGGCGGCGGTGCCATGGCCGCCCTCGAAGCCCACCTCGATCAGGCAGGCCATCAGCGGGTTGGTGCCCAGCAGCGGCCTCGAGCACCAGCAGCAACGCCAAGCCCCCCACCAGGTATTGGCCGAGAGCCCAGCACCATGCCTAAGGCCACCTGGCTGGCGCTGCGCTGCCACAGCTGCCGCGGGCTGGGCAGGGCCTGGCCCAGAAACAACGTGGCAAACACCACCGTGATCAGCACGCCCGGCGTCTGGCTCCACACCGCAGTCACCCGCTCGGGAAACAGCCGCAGTGGGCTGAAGGGCCCGATCGCCAGCCCCAGCAGGCCGGCGATGAGGGCTTCCGGCAGGCCCAGCCGCTGCAGGATCCGCAGCCGCTGGCGCAGAGCCGTGGCCAGCAGCAGCAACAGGCTCAGGGCCGCGAAGGCCAGCAGCACATCAAACAATTTCATGGCCGGCCCGCTCCCAATGCCAGCGCCAGGCCGCCCCAGAGCACCGTGAGCCCTAGGCACACCCCGCCCCATAGCGGCAAGCCCCAGCTGTGCAGCGCCAGGGGTGCCGCCACCGTGACCACGCCGCCGGCCAGCACCGGCTGCAGCAGCAGCTGCTTGATTGAAAAGGCCGGGATCGCCTCACTGCGGCCATCGGGGTCGGCCATGCCCAGCAGCAGCAGGCCACTGGCCGCCACACCGGTGGCCTGGCCGAATTCGATCACCGCCCGCTCAAACCAGCCCGCCGGCAGGATCCGCGGCGCCAGCACCAGGATCACCAGCAGGTTCCAGGCCAGCCCAAAACCGCTGAGCACCAGCAGCGGCAGCCAGTTGGCCCGCAGCAGCGGCAGGTTGAGCCCGGCGGTGGCCGCCGCAATCAGCAGGTCGGTGGCCAGGGCGCCCAGGCCGTTCTGCAGGGCCGGCATGGCCAGCTCGGCCCGGTCGCTGCGTTCCAGCGCCAAGCGCACCAGCAGCGAGACCCGCCAGGGCCAGGGGATACACCGGCAACGCATCGATCACGGTGCGCAGCACGCCACCGGTGGGTTCGGCCAGCCGCTCCAGCCCTGCCAGCAGCACCACGCCGATGCCCACGGCGATGCCCACCAGAGCCAGGTTGGTGGCCAGCTGGCGCAGGCGCTCCGCCCAGCTGGGGCCTGCCGCCACCGCAGCCGCGGTGGGCTCGGGCAGCACACACAGCGGTGCGCCGGCCTCGGCGGCCAGCAGCCAGCCCTGCCCCTGAGCCAACACCACCAGCAGGCCGCCCACCACGGTGGAGCTGAGCAGCCCCACCGTGGCCATGGCCAGGCCTAGGTCGGTGCCGCCGGCAAAGCCCAGATCGGCGTAGATCGGCCCCATCACCGCGGCACTGCCGTGGCCGCCTTCGAAGCCCACCTCGATCAGGCAGGCCATCAGCGGATCGGCCCCCAGCCAGGGGCCCAGCACCAGCAGCACCGCCACGGCGCCCACCAAGTATTGGCCGGAAGCCCAGCGTCAGGCCCAGCAGGGTCTGGGCGGCCGCCGGCTTCCACAATTTGGCCAGATCCGGCAGGGGCCGGCCCAGCATCAAGGTGCCAAACACAAAGGTGAGCAGCACCATCGGCAACCGCGCCCACAGCGTTTCCACCGGAGCCGGCAGCACCGGCCAGGGGCCATAGGGGCCCAGCAGCAGCCCCAGCACGCCGGCCACCAGCGCTGCCGGCAGGCCGATCCGCTGCAGCCCCAGGGCCGGACCGATCGCCCGTCCCAGCGCCACCAGCCCCCAGCACCGCCATTGCCAGGGCCAGCAGCAGGGGGCCGTGCAGGGCGCTCATCGCTGGAAGTGGCGACGGAAGAACGCCTCCGTGGCCTCGAGCACCTGGATCCGCACGCTGCCGCTGCGGAAGCCGTGGCCCTCGCCGGCAAAGCGGTGCACCTCCACCGGGATGCCGTTCGCCTCCAGTGCCGCCGCCATGCGCTCGGTCTGCTCGGGCGGCACCACCTGGTCGTCGAGACCCTGGAAAAAGACCACCGGGCAGCGGATCTGATCGGCGTGGGCCAGGGGTGAGCGGGCTTCGTAGGCGGCGCGCGCTTCGGGCCAGGGGCTGATCAGGCCATCGAGATAACGGGCTTCAAAGCGATGGCTCTCGCTCGCCAACGCGCTGGGGTCGGTGACGCCGTAGCGGCTCGCGCCGGCGCGAAAAACGTCTGTGAAGCAGAGGGCGGCCAGGGCGGTGAAGCCGCCGGCACTGCCGCCTTCGATGGCGATGCGCGCAGGGCTGGCTTGCCCCGCCGCCACCAGGGCCTGGGCGGCGGCGGCGCAATCGGCCACATCCACCACGCCCCACTGGCCATCGAGCCGCTCGCGGTAAGCCCGCCCGAAGCCGGTGGAGCCGCCGTAGTTCACATCCACCACGCCCCAGCCGCGCGACGTCCAGAATTGAATCCCCAGGCTCAGGCCCCGCCGCGCCATGGCGGTGGGCCCGCTGTGGCCCTTCACCAGCAGGGGCGCCTCGGCGTGGGCGCCGTCGGCCGGGGGATAAAACCAGGCGTGGGTGGGCGCCCCGCCGTGGCCGGCAAACCAGAGTGGCTCGGGTTGGCTGATCGCCTCAGGCTGCAGCGGGCAGGGGGCCACCGGCGTGTGACGCCAAACGCCTGTGTCGAGTTTCAGCTCCAGCAGCCCCTCCGGACTGGTGGGGTTGCTGGCGAGTGCCACCAGCGTCCCGGCTCTCGGCGCTCAGGCCGGCCAGATCGTCGAAGGGCTGGTCCAGGGGCTCCCAGGCGGCCGGCGTGCCCACCCGGTCTGGGGTCAGATGCACCCGCCCAAGCTGCCAAGCCCCCTCCTGAGCGGCCGCGGCGATCAGCTGCTGGCCGTCCCAGGCGGTGGTGCGCATGCCATACACCCACTGGGGCATGGCGAATTCGGCCTCCAGCGGTAGCAGGGGCTGCCAGGCGCCGCTGGCGGTGTCGAGTCGCTGCAGGTTCCACCAGCCCGAGGCGTCGCTGGCCACCACCAGCTCGCTGGGACTGATCCAGAGGGGCTGAAACACCGAGATCGCTGCGGCGTCGGTGTCAGTGTCGGTGTCAGTGGCGTTGGGGCCGGAGCCGGCCACCGGCCGGGGCTCCTCCAGCGTGCCGTCGTCATTCACCGCTGCAAGCCATAGCTGGCTGCGCTGCCAGGGCATGAACGGCTGCTGCCACTCCACCCAGGCCAGCTGGCCGCCATCAGGGCTGAGAGCGGCGTAGCCGCAGAAGTCGGCCGGCTGATGCAACCGCTGCGGCTCGCCGCCGGCCAGGGGCACCGCCACCAGCTGGTCGCGGCCCTCGGCTTCCATCACGCCGAGCCAGCGCCGGCGGGGAGCATCGATCAGTCCATCGGCGAAGGCCCGTGGCCCAGGGGTGGTGAGCCGCCGCGGGGCGCCGGGCAGATTCAGGTGCCAGAGGCAGCGGTCGCTGTCGTCGACGAACACCAGATCGTTGCCCCCAACGGCATAGACACCGCCGCCGTATTCGTGAACCCGACTGCGCAGGTTGTGGGGGCTCGGGGTGAGCTCGACCGCGACCCCGCCCGCCGCCGGCCGCAGCATCAAGGTGGTGCGGCCCTGCTCCTGGGGGCGTTGTTCCAGCCACAGCAGCCGCCCATCGCGGAGCAGCGGTTCCTTGAGGCTGGGGGTGCGTCCCTCCACCAGCGCCGCGGCCAAGGGTTCAGAGCGGCGTGTGCGGGTCACGGCAGTGCTCAACGTGGTGCTCGAGGTTGGGTTCAACGGAGCTGAGCGGGGGAGCGTTTGAGGCTGTGTTTGAAAAGCGTTTGACAGAGCGTTTCACAGGGCGTTTCACAGGGCTTGCCGGCCAGGGCCCACCAGGCGTTCAGCCAGGGACTCCGGCCGGCCGCCTTAGGATGATGTGCAACGTTTTAAGTATCCCGTTGGCCCGCAGTTCCGCCGGCAGCTTTGCCCAGATGGCTCGCTCCGCCGTGCAGGCCACCCGCAGTGTTCAGGTGCCCAAGGTGGCTCTCGATGAGCTCCCCTCACCATCCACACCCTTGGCGATGCAGTGCTCCGCACCCCTGCTAAGCGCATCAGCAAGGTGGATGAGAGTGTGCGGGATCTGGCCCGCGACATGCTGCGCAGCATGTACAGCGCCCACGGCATTGGCCTGGCCGCCCCCCAGGTGGGGGTGCACAAGCAGCTGCTTGTGATCGATCTGGATCCCGAAAATGCCGCCACGCCGCCGATGGTGCTGATCAACCCGGAGATCGGCTCCTTCGGGGCCGCCATCGAGACCTATGAGGAGGGCTGCCTGAGCATCCCCGGGGTCTATCTCAACGTGGTGCGTCCGGCTGCCGTTGAGGTCAGCTACCGCGACGAGATGGGCCGGCCCCAACGGGTCAAGGCCGATGGCCTGTTGGCTCGCTGCATCCAGCACGAGATGGATCACCTCAATGGGGTGCTGTTCGTCGATCGGGTCACCGATGAGCTCAGCCTCAATGAGGGCCTTCAGGAGAAGGGCTTCCAGCGTGCCGACGTCCACTCCATTCGCTAACCACGACCCATGCCGATGAAACCGCTGGCTGGCCTGTTCCTGGCCTTGGCGTGCCTGCTGGGAATTGCTTCAACCGGGTCGGTGTTTGAGCTGGCCTATGGCGATCCCGACCTTGGGGTGTCCACCACCCGTTGGATCCTGGGCATGAGCCTGCCGGGCACCGTGGTGGCGCTGGTGCTGGCCATCCGTATCAACAAGCCGGCTTAGCTCTGGCCGGCCGCTTTGCATACGATTGCGTTCACCAAGTTCCCGGATGCCGTGATGCGATTGCCAGTTCTGCGCGCCCGTTCGCTCCCTTGGCTGCCTGTGCGGCTGTGCTGAGTGCTGGCAGCGTCAGTCCGGCGATGGCCAGCGCCTTGTTTGAGGCGGTCGACCTGAGTCAGGAGCGCTTCGTGCTGGTGGCGGCGCCGATCGGGGATGGCACCCGCGCCCAGCTCAACATCTACGAACAGCTCAAGCCCACTCGCCCCTGTTTTGTGGTTGCTCCCGGGGCGCCTGCGGCCGTCGAACCCCTGTTGGCCACATTTGATTTCAGCGGGATCTGCAGCCGCTTCATCGACGCCAATGGCTACTCGGTGCGGGTTGGGGGCGACGATCTGGCCGCCAGCTATCGGCTCCAGTGGTGCGCCAGAGCAACGACAACGTTCTTCTGGCCTTCCCTACCAAGGTCGGCGCGGGGCCAGAAATGGTGGTAGCCCGGACCCAGGGTCCAGGCACCGGTTTCCTGCAGCTGGTGTTTGAACCAGGCTGGCAGCTCAAGCGCCGGGCCTATGGCGGCCGAGCCCTTGGCCACGTGTACATCTACCGCGAAGCCTGGCCCGAGGCCCTGACTCAGCAGGCTGCTCCCTCCGCCCGCCCGGCTTCTGGTGGTGCCGCTGGCGACTGAGTCTGGCCTGTGCCTCGAGCGGGCCCTGGGACAAGCGGTTGCTACATTGGCCAACTCTGTGAGCAATGCAGCGCTTCATGACCCAGGTCACTGTCGGCGAAAACGAAGGGATTGAATCGGCCCTCCGCCGCTTCAAGCGCCAGGTGTCCAAGGCGGGCATCTTTGCCGACCTCAAGCTGTCTGCGGCACCACGAGACCCCCGTTGAGAAGTACAAGCGCAAGGCCCAGCAGCGCCGCCGCCGCCGCTGATTGGCGCGGAGCCGGAGCAGCCCCCTCTCTCGATCAATGCCCCTGGTCAAAGGAGCGGTAGGTCAGCGCTCTGGCAATGGCCTCTGCGCTGATCCGCTCTTGTTCGGCCAGGTCGCTGATTGTTTGGGCGACCCGCAACAGCCGCGCTCCGGCGCGCGCGCTCAGCTGCCGCTGCTGAAGAGCGCCTTCCCAGAGGTTTAAGGCCTCGCTGTCGAGCTGCACCACCTGCTCCAATTGCCCTCCGGGGATGCGGCTGTTGGTGCAGCCCAAGGGGTTGCGGCTGGACATCTGCAAGCGGGCTCGTTGCACCCGTGCCCGCACGACGGCCGTTGATTCGGCCTTGGCATCGGTCGTCTTGCCGGCTGCCGGGCCTTCAGTGCCCCCCTGGCTGCGGAAGGGGGCGGTGAGGGCTTCGCTGGATGGCCGGCGCATCACCACCTGGAGATCAATACGATCCAGCAGCGGCCCGGATAGCCGGCCCCAGTAGCGCCGCCGCTGCCCTTCGCCGCAGGTGCAGCTGCGTTCCGGATCCCCAAACCAGCCGCAGGGGCAGGGTTGGCGGCGGCCACCAGGGTGATCCGGCAGGGGAAGCGGGTGCGTTGGCGGGCGCGGTGGATCCACACCTCTCCGTCTTCTAAGGGCTGGCGCAGTTGGTCGAGCACTGCCCGCCGAAATTCGGCCAGCTCATCGAGAAACAGCACCCCATGGTGGGCGAGGGCCAGTTCCCCAGGCCGGGGCTGGGCGCCGCCGCCGATCAGCCCCGGGGCGGAGCAGCTGTGGTGGGGGCTTCGAAAGGGGCGGGTTTGCAGCAGGCCCTGGCTGCTGTCCAACAATCCTGCCACCGAGTGGATCGCCGTCAGCTCGAGGGCTTCTGTGGGATCGAGGGCGGCAGCAGCCGGGTAAGGCGCTGGGCCAGCATCGTTTTGCCGCTGCCAGGCGGGCCGCAGAGCAGCAGATGGTGCCCTCCGGCAGCAGCGATCTCCAGGGCACGGCGCCCATGGGCCTGTCCCTTGACGTCGGCGAGATCCTTGGCCGCCGGCTCGGGCGAGGCCAGCTGGCGGGTGGAGGATCCTTTGCAGGCTTGATTGGGGGCTTTGGGGTGCTGCAGCCGCCAGAGCACTTGGCCCAGATCGCTCGCCCCCCACACCTGCAGCCCCTCCACGAGGGCGGCCTCCCAGGCATTGGCCTCTGGCACCACAAGGGCCCTGGCGCCATGCTGGCGGGCCGCGATGGCGATGGCGAGAACACCCCGGATTGGGCGCAGCGCTCCGTCGAGGCCCAGCTCTGCAGCACTCCACACCCCATCGCAGCAGGCCTCGCCCAGCTGGCCACTGGCCAGCAGCAGCCCCAGGGCAATCGGCAGGTCGAAGCCGGGCCCCTCTTTGCGCAGGTCGGCTGGGGCCAGGTTCACCACCACCCGCGTCAGGGGCACCTTCAGGCCGCTGTGGCGCAGGGCGGAGCGCACCCGCTCCCGGGCCTCCTGCACCGCTGCGTCGGCCAGGCCCACCAGCTGCAGGCCCGGCAATCCCGGGGCGAGATCCACCTCCACCAGCACGGGTCTGGCGTCCAGCTCCTCGCAGAGACGCGGTCTTGCACCGTGCCAACATCACGCCTTCGGCCACTACAGCGTTAGTGCCCGAGCTGTCTCACCCCGACCACTCCGCGACGCCCCCTGCAGCGATGGCCAGCTCCGCCGATCCGGCCCCGACTGACACGATCTTTGCGCGCATCCTGCGCGGTGAGATCCCTTGTGATCAGGTGTATGCCGACGAGCACTGTCTGGCCTTTCGCGATGTGGCCCCCAGGCCCCGGTGCATGTGCTGGTGATCCCCCGCGAGCCCATCACCCAGCTGTCTGAGGCTTCGGAGGAGCATGAGCTGTTGTTGGGCCATTTGTTGCTGGTGGCCGCGCGGGTGGCGCGCCAGGAGGGGCTGGAGTCGTTCCGCACCGTGATTAACAGTGGCGCCGAGGCGGGTCAAACCGTGTTTCACCTGCACGTGCACGTGATGGGTGGGCGTCCCCTGGCCTGGCCGCCGGGCTAGCTGCCGGCCCAGCCACGATGCTCTGATCTGATCCGCTCCATGAATCCCTTCAAGGCCCTTCGCGTTCAGCTGGCCAAGCTGCAACGCCTGGCCCAGCCCTACTTCCTGCCGGTGGACGACAGCCAGGGCTGGCAGTTTTTGCTGCTTGTGGTGGCCTTGCTCGCCGTGGTGGTCGGCAGCACCCTGCTGCTGCTGACCGGTGTGTTGGCCCTGAGCGGGGCCCTGATCCCTCGAGCTGCGCAGCCGTTTCCTGCCGCGGGTGCCCGAGCAGGTGGCCGCCATTTGGCGCAGCCCGATCGGCCCGCTGGTGATGGTGCTGCTGGCCGGGGGCCTGGGCTGTTTTGTGGCCCTGCGCAGCAAGTTGCGCCAGGGGCGCTGGCTGCCGTGGCTGCTGATGGGGGTGATCACCTTGCTGATCCTGGTGATCAATGGCATCAATGTGGGCATTAGCTTTATTGCTCGCAACATTGAAAATGCTCTGGTTGCTTATAACGCAGAAGAATTCTGGAAGATCGTTGCTATCTACGCCTTCTGCCTGGTTTTAGCCTTGCCGATCCGGGCGATTCAGAGCTATCTGATCCCGAAGCTCGGCCTGCTATGGCGGGAATGGTTGAGTGGGCGTCTGCTGGGCCGCTATATGTCCAACCGTGCCTACTACGTTCTCAACCCGAATGACGAATCGCTGGAGGAAATCGACAACCCTGATCAACGGATTTCCCAGGACACGGCAAGCTTCACTGGTACGAGTCTGAGTGTCACCGTTGAGATCATCTCGGCGCTGTTGACCTTCGTTAGTTTCATCATCGTGCTCTGGACCATCAGCGACCAGTTGGCGCTGGTGCTGTTGGTTTACTCCGTGGGTGGTACGGCCCTGATTGTGTTTGCAAGCCGCAAGCTGGTGAACCTGAACTATCAGCAGCTCAAGCTTGAGGCCGACTTTCGCTACGGGCTTGTCCACATTCGTGACAATGCCGAGTCGATTGCCTTCTATCGCGGTGAACAGCAGGAAGCCCGGGAGGCGGAGCGCCGGCTGGGTGGAGCGATTCGCAACTACGACCGCCTGATCATCTGGGAAGCGCTGATCAGTGTGATCCAGCGCTCCTACGACTACTTCTCCCGTTTTCTGCCCTGGCTGGTGATCGCGCCGATTTATTTCGCCAAGGAGGTGGATTTCGGTGTGTTTGGCCAGGCCAGCATCGCCTTCAGTCAGGTGCTGTTTTCGGTCAGCTACATCGTCAATAACATCGATCGACTGGCCGCGTTCTCCGCTTCGATCAGCCGTCTGGAGGGCTTCCAGGGCAAGGTGGATTCCATCGGCACGGAAGCAGCGGCCCTGGCGGTGCAGCTCGCCGCCACCAGCCGCGGTCGCGACGACGGCACGATCCTGGTGAGCCACGTGGATCTGGTGCCGCCTCGCACCAACCGCACCCTGATCCGTGATCTGAGCCCTCGAAGTGGATCGCCACCAGCGCCTGTTGGTGGTGGGGCCTTCTGGTTGCGGCAAAACCTCCTTCCTTCGCATGGTGAGCGGGCTGTGGCCGCCGGCGGCCGGCCGGGTGGAGCGGCCCAACGAAGGGGAGCTGCTGTTCATCCCCCAGAAGCCCTACATGCTGCTGGGCAGCCTGCGGGAACAGCTCTGTTACCCCCTGCAGCCGGATCGGTTCAGCGACGACCAGCTGCGCCACGTGCTCGAGCAGGTGCGGCTGCCCGACCTGGTGCAGCGCTATCCCGATCTCGACATCATTCAGGACTGGCCCCGGCTGCTGTCCCTGGGCGAGCAGCAGCGCCTGGCCTTCGCCCGGCTGCTGCTCAATTCCCCCGGTTTGTGGTGCTCGATGAGGCCACCAGTGCCCTGGATGTGGCCACCGAGCGTCACCTCTACGCCCTGCTAGCCGAGCGCGACATGGCCTTTGTGAGCGTGGGACACCGCCCCACCCTCACCGCCTTCCACGACACCGTGCTGGAGCTGGATGGCTGTGGCAATTGGCGCCTGTTGCCCGCGGCCGGCTATGACGTTGGCCGCCACGCCTGATCCGATGCCTGATGCGACCCCGGCCACCAGTGCCACCACCACCAGTGCTACCACCCAAGACGTGCCGGCCTTTGGCTGGAGTGGCTACGCCGAGCGGGTCAATGGCCGCTTCGCCATGGTGGGTTTTGCGGCTGTGCTGCTGATCGAAGCCCTCAGCGGCGACACCTTCCTGCGCTGGGCTGGCCTGATCCCCTGATCAGGGAATCTGCACCAGGTCCACCTGCCAGAGGCCGCCCCGGCTCACCTGCACGGCGAGTTGGCGGCCATCCGCTTGGAGCTGCACCTGGCGGGGAACGCCGCTCGGCACCATGGCGATGGGCTGCAGGCTCTGCAGTGAGCGCCGGTAGAGCACCAACTCGGTGCGTCCTTCGAGCTGCCGCACCAGGGCGATCCGCTCCCCGGCCGCATCGATGCTGACACTCACCGGTTGGGCATCGGCCCGGTTGAGCCCTGGCACGGGCACGGGCTGCTGGCGCTCGAGATCCAGCAGCTGCACCTGTTCACGCCCGCCCCGACCGCTGATCAGGGCGAGCCAGCGTCCCGACAGAGCTGGATCGCGGTTGGCGCCCAGGGCTTCGATCCGGCCGTTGAGCGGCCCGATCGGCATGGGCACTGGGCCCAGGCAGCCAGCCAGCAGTAGGGCGAGCACGGTGGTGGGCAGAGCGATTTCATCGGGGTGTATCCAGCCCGCCGCCTTGGAGGGCGATGCCGCCGGGTAGGTCGGGCTCCAGCAGGTTGCTCAGGTCAAACAGCTGCACCCGCCACTGGCCTCCTTGGGCCACCTGCACGGCCAGCCGGCGCCCTCCGGCGCCAGGCTGAGCCGCACGGCGGTGCGATCGGCGGGCAAGGGCAGCCGATGCAGGGCCCCGGTGGCCCGGTCTTCGATCAGCGGCAGCCGCTGGTTGCCCTGCTGCACCAGGGCGGCGACATAGCGCCCGTTCCAACTCAGCGAGGGGAGCTGTGGGGCTGGTGATTCTGGAAGTGGCGCAGCTGCACAACCCGCCCGCTGGGCTGCTCCTGCAGCAGCAGCGTGGCGCGACCGCCGCGCTCCACCACAGAGGCCAGCCAGCGTCCCTGGCCACTGAGGGCAGGCTCCTGGCGGCTGGTGGCGCTGAGCACCCCGGCGGGTCCGGCGTTGCGGCGTGGCAACCAAGCCCCGGCGTCACAGCCTGCCAGCACACACATCAGGCCAGCCGCCAGTCCAGAAGTCAGCTGCTGCCGCAGCGTGATGGAGGAGGGCCGAGTTGGCCCAGGCCGACGGTTCGCAGCGGAGGCGGTCAGTCGTCGAAGCGGGAGCTGTTGTCCCGCGGGCGGGGCTCGGCACTGGTGGGGGCTTCACCGGGGTGAAGTCGGCGTCGCTGATGGACTCAGCCTTGCTGATCGGCGAACCCTGGGGCACACCAGCAGGCCCACGGGACGGAGGGGCCATGGAGGGACCAGCGCCTTCGGGGCTGGTGGGGCGTCGGGTTGAGCGGGGCATCGCCTCGCTGGCGGCCACCGGTCGGCTGCCGCGCCGGGGCTCAGCAGCACCGTCGCGTTCGCGCCGGCGGGCACCAAAATCAGCAGCAGGGCGCGTGGTGCTGCCGGCGGCGCTGTAGCGGCTGCGGTCAGGGCGGTCTGCGCTTTCGCCGGCCTGGGCCTGGGGGGCCCAATCATCCTGGGCGGAGCGACGGCTGGCGGCCCGTTCGGGGATGGCGGCCCGGCTGGGGCGGCGGGCCCGGTAGAAGTCGTCGTCGTCGGACTCATCCTCGCGGGTAGGAATGCGCCGGCGTAGCGGTTGGGGCTCATCGAAGCGATCCACGTCGCTCTCGCCCCAGGGGCGTCCACCCATGCGCGGGCGATAGGGGCCTGGCGCCGGCACCGGCTCGTCGTCGTCGAAGTAGGACGAGCGCCGGGCCTGCTCAGTGGTCACCCCCGCAGCCGCACGCTCTCGTAGGCGAAGAAGACGGTGGTGCCGGCGAGCAGAAACTGGCCGAACTGCAGAATCGGATCGAGGCGCCATCCCTGGAAAAACAGGATGCCGCCACAAAGCAGGCCCACCGCGGCGAAGAAGACGTCGTAGTCGCGTGCGAGGGCGGGCTTGAAGCTGCGCATGAAGTAGAGCAGCGCACCGCCTACCGCCAGCACGATGCCCACGATGCTGGCCCAATTCAGGCTGGCATTAACCACGGTGTTTCACCCGTCGGACCGTTGCGCCACTGTAGGCAGCCAGGCCAGGGGGATCAGAGCTTGCGATCGAGGCGGTCGTTCTGGCTGATCAACACCAGGGCGATGGTGATCGGCACCACCACGATCACTGCACCCGCAACGAGGCTGCTCAGGAAGTTGGCGAGGGAAGGCGTCATGGCGGGGCCAGCTCTCAGGCATCAAGCGTCGCGAAATCCTAAGCAGTGGCGGCGGCTTCCTACGCTGCAGGCCCAGCTGCTTAGAGCTTTGTGACGGCCCTGCCACCCACGTCCCCGTCCTGGTTGCCGGTGCTGTCAGGGCTGCACCTGGTTTTGGGGTTGGGGCTGGCGCTCTGGACCCTGCTGTTTCTGTTCCGGATTGTGCTCACCTGGTACCCCCAGGTGGATCTGAGCCGCGGTGCGATGCGGCTGGTCGGCGCCCCGACCGAGCCCGTGCTGGCTGCCACGCGGCGCCTCATCCAGCCGATTGGCGGGGTGGATGTCACCCCGGTGGTGTGGGTAGGCCTGCTGAGCCTGGTGCGCGAGCTGTTGGTGGGCCAGCAGGGATTGGTCAGCCAGGTGCTGATGCGGGCCCAGGCCGGTTTGGTCGGCTGAGTTCAGGCCGGGGGCAGCATCTCCTGCTCAACAAATTTGGTGTGCACGTCGCCGGCCAGAAATTCTGGCCGGTCCAGCAGCTGCAGGTGGAACTCGATCGTGGTGGGAATGCCGGTGACGGCGCACTCGGAGAGGGCCCGCCGCAGCCGCTTGAGGGCGTGTTCGCGATCCGTACCCCACACGATCACCTTGCCGATTAGCGAGTCGTAGAAGGGCGGAATCTCGTAGCCCGTGTACACGTGGCTATCGACCCGCACGCCGGGGCCGCCGGGGGGAGCCAGCCGGTGATTTTGCCGGGGGCTGGGCGGAAGTTTTGGCGGGGGTCTTCGGCGTTGATGCGCACTTCGATGGCGTGGCCGCAGAGCTTGATCTGCTCCTGGGTCACGGAGATCGGTTCGCCGCCGGCGATGCGCAGCTGCTCGGCGATCAGGTCGACCCCGGTGACCATTTCGGTGACCGGGTGCTCCACCTGGATGCGGGTGTTCATCTCCATGAAGTAGAAGGCGCCGCTGCGGTCCACCAGGAATTCCACGGTGCCGGCGCCCTCGTAGCCGATGGTGCGGGCGGCGGCCACGGCGGCCTCGCCCATCTGGCGGCGCAGGTCGGCGTTGATGGCCACGCTTGGGGCCTCTTCCAGCAACTTCTGGTGGCGGCGCTGGATCGAGCAGTCGCGCTCGCCAAGGTGCACCACGTTGCCGTGGCGATCGGCCAGCACCTGCACTTCCACGTGCCGGGGCCGGTCGATGAACTTCTCCATATAGAGCCCCGGGTTGCCAAAGGCTGCTTCGGCTTCGCCCTGGGCGGCCTTGAACAGGCTCTCGAGTTGCTCGGGCCCGGGCACCAGGCGCATGCCCCGGCCGCCGCCGCCGGCGGTGGCCTTGATCATCACCGGGTAGCCCATCTCAGCCGCCAGCCGGCGGGCCTCGTCCACGCTCTGCAACAGCCCTTCGCTGCCGGGGATGGTGGGCACGCCCACCAGCTGCATGGTGGCTTTGGCCGTGGACTTGTCGCCCATCGAGCGGATCGCCTCCGGCGACGGGCCCACGAAGGTGAGGCCGTGGTCGGCGCAGATCTCGGCGAAGCGGTCGTTTTCGGCCAGGAAGCCGTAGCCGGTGGATGGCGTCGGCACCTCTGGAGGTGGCCGCCGCCAGAATGTTGGGGATGTTGAGGTAGCTCTTGCTGCTGGGCGCCTCGCCCACGCACACCGCTTCATCAGCGAGCTGCACGTGCAGCGCGTTCTTGTCCACCGTGCTGTAAACCGCCACGGTGGGGATGCTGAGCTCCCGGCAGGTGCGCAGGATCCTCAGGGCAATTTCGCCACGGTTGGCGATCAGCAACTTGCCGATGGACATCCGCGACGACTCAGCAGAACCAGGCCAATGCGGACTGTATCAGTGCTGCTAGAGCCCGCTTTCCAGGGGGTTCCCGGAGGGGCAATGGGTATATTGCTCGGACCGGAGCGCCTCCAGCGATCCGTACCACATGCGGATGTGGTGGAATTGGTAGACACGCACGTTTGAGGGGCGTGTGGCTTCGGCCTTACGAGTTCAAGTCTCGTCATCCGCATTTCTTTTTCCGGCTCTCCCAGCTGATGCATCCGGCACCGGTGTCGATCGTGCTGGTGAGCAACGGGCCCGGTGAGCTCTCCACCTGGGTACGACCCCTGGCCCTGCGCCTGCAGCGCTTGATGCCGCTGCGGCCGGCCGTTGCTGGAGCCGCCTGCAGCTTGCAGCTCGTGCTGGTGCCCTGCCCGAATGGCACCGGCCGGGAACATCACGCCGCCGGAAGCTGGGGGCTGTTCGAGCGCATCGTGCCGGCTCGGCAGTTTTGGGAGCTGTTGCTGCAACCCCGGCGCTTCGGCCCCTGGAGCCGTCAGGGGGTGGTGGTGTTTTTAGGGGGGATCAGTTCTGGACGGTGCTGCTCTCGGCGCGCCTCGGCTACCGGCACCTCACCTATGCCGAATGGGTGGCCCGATGGCCCGGATGGAACGATCGGATTGCGGCGATGGGGCCCCTGGCGGCCGGTCGGCTGGCGCCGCGCTGGGCCGAGCGCTGCACGGTGGTCGGCGATCTGATGGCTGATCTGTCGGAGTCGGCCCGCAGCGATGCGCCGCTTCCCGAGGGCGAGTGGGTCGCCCTGCTGCCGGGCTCCAAGCGGGCCAAATTGCGTGTGGGCGTGCCGTTCCTGCTGGAGACGGCCGATCGCCTGGCGGCGCTACGACCGGACTGCCGTTTCCTGTTGCCCCTGGCCCCCACCACCAGCGTGGAGGATTTGCTCGCCCAGGCCGGTGCGGCCAATCCGATCGCCCGGGCCTACCGATCCGGGGTGCCCCGGCTGCTGGGTGCCGATCTACTGGAGACGCAGGCCGGCACCCGCCTGCAGCTGGTGCTTGAAAATCCAGCCCACAGTGCCCTGAGCCAATGCGCCCTGGCCCTGACCACCGTGGGGGCCAACACGGCGGAACTGGCGGCGCTGGGGGTGCCGATGTTGGTGCTGGTGCCCACCCAGCACCTGCACGTGATGCAGGCCTGGGATGGCTTGGCCGGCCTGCTGGGGCGCCTGCCGCTGCTGCGTTGGCTGTTTGGGGTGCTGCTCACGGCCTGGCGACTGCGGCACCGGGGTTTTCTGGCCTCCCCCAACATTGCCGCCGGCCGCATGCTGGTGCCCGAGCGGGTGGGGGGATCACGCCGGAGGGCATTGCCGCTGAGGCCGCCGACTGGCTGGCGGCACCCGAACGCCTGGAGGGCATGAGGGCCGATCTGCGCAGCCTGCGCGGCCAGCCCGGGGCGGTGGCCAGCCTGGCGGCCCTGGTGCAGGAACTGCTGCCCCCTGACGCGAGGGGCCCCGGCCCAGGTGCCTAGGGTTGCCACCAGCGTTCTGATCGTTCCTATGGCTGATGCCGCCAGCACCCCCGACCCTTCGGCCTGCGGCCTCGACAGCGGCCTGGCCCGCGGGGCCAGCGAGGAGCAGTGGCGCCAGAAGCTCACCCCCGAGCAGTTTCGGATTGCGCGCCAGGGCGGCACCGAGCGGGCCTTCACCGGTGCCTACTGGAACAACAAGGGCAACGGGATGTACCACTGCATCTGCTGCGATGCCGAGCTCTACAGCAGTGCCACCAAGTTTGATTCCGGCACGGGCTGGCCCAGCTTCTGGGATGGGGTGAAGCCGGGGGCCATCAGCACCCACACCGATAGCTCCCACGGCATGGTGCGTACCGAAATCCGCTGCGCCAACTGTGACGCCCACCTCGGTCACGTGTTCAATGATGGGCCGGCCCCCACAGGCCAGCGCCACTGTGTCAACTCAGCGTCGCTGGCATTCCGCGAGCGCTGAGCGGCGGCTGAGGGGCACGATTCAGCGCAGCCCCTCACCAGGGGTCGGCCAGGTCCTCGGCGTCCACGTCCAGCGGTTCGCGCGTAGGCGTGGGGGCTGGACGACGTTCCGGTTGACGGGCCTCCAGGGGCCGCCTCTCCACGGGGCGGGGCTCGGAGGCGCGGATTTCTGGGGCGATGGGTTCGGGCTCGAGCGGCCGCCGGCGCTCCTCATATCGGGGCTCCTCATATCGGGGTTCTTCGTATCGGGGTTGCTCGTAGCGGGACTCCTCCTCATCGAGGTAGCGGCGCTGGCGCAGCGGCTCCCGTTGACGCTGGGCATCGAGCTCGACGTAATCAAGCTCCTCTTCGGGCTCCATGGCCCGGCTGGTGGCCGGCTGGATGCGGCGTTGTTCCTGCACCGCCGGCTGACCCGGGGCTAACTGGTTTTCCACCGGCACCATGCCGCTGCGGTAGCGCTCCCGCTCCTCCTGCTCCCAGCTGGGCCCGCCGATGCCGAGCTTCTCGAGCAGGCCGGAGCCCAGTTGCTTGAGCTTGTCTTCGGCGCCCTCGTAAACAATGATTCGATCGGGACCGCTGCTGACGATCTCCTCGACCGTGAGCTCCCAGGTGCTCAGCACGCCCTCGCCGAGCAGGGGCACCCCCAGGGCGCCGATCACCAGGGTGGCCAGCTCGCCGGTTTCGATGTCGAAGCTGAAGCCGAGCACCCGTCCCAGCTGGTCGCCCGCCTCGGTGATCACCTGGCAGTTGATCACCTTGCCGTAGCGGTCGGGGTTGAAACCCTCCGCCAGCGAATCGGCAGAATCCACCAGGATCACGTCGCCCACCTGGCGAATCCGATCGAGGGGCATCCAGCGCGGCAGGCCCGGCAAGAAACGGGTGAGCGGGTTGTCACGCAGGCCCAGCGCCACCACCTCGCGCCGGTCGATGTCCACCACCACCTCACCCACCACCCCAGCCGCCGGCCGGTGTCGCGGGTGATCACCTGGGTGCCCATCAGCTCGGAGCGCAACCAGAGGCGATCGCTCGGCGCGGCTGCTCCGAGATCAGCAGAGGGGGAATGGAGGAGGTCAATGAAAGGGTCGTGCCCGTGGCCCAGTCGGCCCATTGTGGCCCACCTGGCTCGACGGGGAAGGGGGCGGTGGCTCAGGCGGCGGGCGGTAACCCGACCACCTGGGTGTGGGCGCCCCGTGCCTGGGTGACCCCGATGGTGCGGGTAGCGGCGGCGATCATCGGGCGCCGGTGGCTCACCACCATGAACTGGGCCTGGTCGGCTTGGCTGGCGATCAGGGCGGCGAGCCGCTCCACGTTGACCCCATCGAGGAAGCTGTCCACCTCGTCGAGGGCATAGAAGGGCGACGGGCGGAAGCGCTGCAGGGCAAACAGGAAGCTCAGGGCGGTGAGGATTTCTCGCCGCCGCTCATGGCATTGAGGCGCCGCACCGCCTTGCCCTTGGGGTGGGCCACCAGGGTAAGGCCGCCCTCCAGGGGAGCCTCGGGGTTTTCCAGCTGCAGATGGCCTTCGCCGTCGGAGAGACCCGCGAAAATCGTGCGGAAGTGGCCATCCACCGCCGTGAAGGCCTCCAGGAAGGCTTCCTGGCGCAGGGTCGCCACGGTTTCGATGCGCAGCAGCAGCTCTTCCCGCTCCTTGCTGAGCACCTCCAGCCGCTCCTCCAGCTCCGCCAGCCGGGTTTCGAGTTGCTCCAGCTCCTCGAGGGCCAGCATGTTCACCGGTTCGAGGGCCTCCATCCGCGCCTGCAGGCTGCGGAGCTCGGTCTGCAGAGCCTCCAGCCCGGCTTCGCGCACCTCCTCGGGGATCTCCGGCAGGGGATCGGGCAGCTCCCGCTCCAATTGGGCGAGGCGCAGTTGGTCGCCGCGCAGCTGCTCTGCCAGCGACTCCAGCTCCTCGCCCAGGCGCTGCACCTCCCACTGCCGCTGTTGCAGGGCCTGGCGCTGGGCTGCCAGCTGGGCTTCGGCCGCATCGCGGGCCCGGCGCCGCTCGCCGAAACGGGTCTGTAGCTCCTGTTGCTGGGCTTCGAGGGTGCTGCGGCGCTCCTGGTCGGCCTGGTGCTGTTCCTTCCAGCGGGCCCGCTCTGCCACCAGCGCGTTGACGGCGCTCACCAGCCGCTGCTCATCGGCCGCGAGGGCCTCGAGCTGGTTGCGCAGCCGCTCGGCGGCGAGGGCCCGTTCGCGGCGGGCGGCCAGGAGTTCATCGCGTTGGCGCCGGGCGGCAGCCAGGGCGGCGTCGGCGGCTTCCAGTTCGCTCTGCAGCCCCTGCCAGCGGGCGGCATCGCCGGAGGCCTGCACCGCGGCTTCCGGCCTGCTCGAGGGCGGCGCGTTGCTGCTGCAGGGGGATGAGCAGCGCCTCCAGCTCCTGCTGGCGTTGCAGATCCGCATGCAGGGTGGCCTGGAGCTGGCTGAGGCGGCTACCGAGTTGCTGCTGGCGTTGCAGCTGGGGGGCCAGGGTGCGCTGGGCGGCGCTGCGCTCGGCCTCGAGGGCCGCCTGCCGTTGCTGGTGCTGCAGCAGCTGGGGGCGCAGGGCCTCGAGCCGCTGGCCCAGCTCGGCCTCCTTGCGGCGGCAGGCCAGCAGGCTCTCGCCCAGCTCCAGCAACCGCTGGCGCAGGGGAGCGGCCTCGTCGCCCTCCTGGGCGCGGCCGAAGCTGAGCTGGCCGCCGCGCTGCTGCAGGCTGCCGCCGGTCATGGCGCCGCTCTTTTCCAGCAATTCGCCATCGAGGGTCACGGCCCGGCAGCTGCCCAGCTCGCGGCGGGCGTTGGCCAGGCTGTCGAACACCAGGGTGTCGCCGAAGACGTAGCGGAACACCTCGGCATAGACGGGCTCGTGACGTACCAGATCCACCGCCTTGCCGATCAGTCCGGTGCCGCCGGCCCCAGCGCCGCCCCGCTGCAGTGCCGCTCCTGAGCTGGCACCGCCGCCGGAGCCCCCCGGATCTTGTTGAGCGGCAGGAAGGTGAGCCGGCCAGCCCGGCGGGTTTTGAGCAGCTCGATCGCCCGGGCGGCGATGCGGTCGTCGTCGACTACCACCTGGCCCAGCCGCCCGCCAGCGGCCACTTCCAGCGCCAGGCGCACCCGCTCCTCCACCTCGCCCAGCTGGGCCACGGGCCCGTGAATGCCGTCGAGGCCGGCCTCCAGCAACACCCGCAGGGCGCCGGTGCCGCGGCTTTCCTGCAGGGTTTCGCGGCGGCTGTCGAGCCGGGCGATCTCCCGCTCCAGCTGGGCTTGCTCCTGCTCCAAGCGACTGCGGGTGCGCTGCTGCAGGGCCAGGGCTTCGGCCAGCTCCTGCACCTGCTGCTGCTCCTGACGGGTGGCCTCCAGCACCTGCTGCCAGGCGCTCTCGGTGGCCTCCAGCTGCTGTTGGCCGCTGCGATGGCTGAGGCCCTCCTGCTGCTCCTCCTTCTGCAGTTCGGCCAGCCGCTCCTGGTGCTGCCGCAGCCGCTCCTGCAGCTGCTGGCGCTCCGCTTCCAGGGGCCCAGCTGGTCGGCCAGTTGCTGGCGGGCCAGGCTGCGCTGCTGCTGCTCCTCCATCCAGCTGCCGGAGCGGCCCGCCACCTCGCCCAGGCGGCGGCGGGAAAGTTCCACGGCGGCTTCGGCGCTGCGGCAGGTCGCCTCGGCGGCATCGAGTTCGGCCTGGTCGGCGCTGTCGTCGAGGGCCTGTTGTTGCTCGCGCAGGTCGCCCTGGCTGTGGGCCCGCTCCTGGCGTTGGCGCTGCAGGGCTTCGGCGTCGAGCTGGTGTTTCTCGGCCTGGCGGGCCAGTTCGCGGCCGCTGGCCTCCAGACCCGCCAACTCGGCCTGCACGGCCAGGAGCTGGTCTTCGCCGAGGGCCTTCACCTCAGCCTGAAGCTGCTCGAGGGCGGTGGCGGCGGCGGTCAGTGCCTCCTCACCGGTTGCAATCGCTTCCCGCTCGCTCAGCTGCTGGGCGGTGAGGGTTTCGCGGCGGCGTAGCAGGGCCGCCAGGCCAGTCTGGGCGGCTTCGAAGGCCAGCACCTGCTCCTGCAGCCGGCCGCTGTGGTGGCGCTGGCGCAGGTCTTGGTAGGTGCGGGCTTTGGCGCAGTCGCGCTCCAATTTCTGGCGGGAGCTGAGCAGCTCCTGCTGCACGATCGCGCAGCGCTCCTGGCGCTCCTGTACCTCGTCGAGCTTGCCGCGGGTCTGTTCGATGCGGCTGTCGAACAGGGCCACGCCGGCCAGCTCATCGATGATCCCGCGCCGGTCGCGGGCGCTCATCGAGACGATTCGGGTCACGTCGCCCTGCATCACGACGTTGCTGCCCTCCGGGTCCACCCGCAGGCGCCGCAGCTGGCTCTGCAGTTGCTGCAGGTTGCAGGGCACGCCATCGGCGCTGAAGCTGCTGGCGTAGGTGCCGCCCGGCGCCACCCGCAGGCGCCGGCTCACGGTCCATTCGGTTTGCCCGGGCTTGATCCAGGGGCCCTCCTCGGGCGGCTCCAGCCCCGTTTCCGCCTCATCGGGCTGCCATTCGCTGAGGTCGAAGCGCACGCTCACCGACGTTTCGGCGGCCTTGCCCGCGCGCAACATGGCGCTGTTGATCAGGTCGGGCAGGCGGTCGGCGCGCATGCCGCGGCTGCTGGCCAGGCCGAGGCAGAACAGCACCGCATCCAAAATGTTGCTCTTGCCGGAGCCGTTCGGCCCGGTCACCACCGTGAATCCTTCTTCCAGCGGGATCGTCATCGACCCGCCAAAGGACTTGAAATGGGTGAGCTCGACCTGATTGATGTGAACCAACAGGCCCGTGCGCCGAGCAGCAGAAATGTAGCGGAGGGTTTCGAAAGCTCAACCCCTCCTTAGCTTGAGGGCTGCGTTGCGTTGTCGCCTCTCTCTCCATGACCGCCGAGACGCCTCCCCGCGTTGCCAGCCCCGAGGGCTTCCGCGACCGATTTGAGACCCTGATTCCCACCATTCAGCGGGAGTGGCCCGCCGTGGCCCGTCAGACCCTCGAGGCCACCCGGGGCAGCTTTGATGAGGTGGTGGAGGTGATCGCGAGCCAAAGCGGCCGCACCGCCACGGTTGTGAAGGACCAGCTGCTGGAGCTGCTGGAGGTGGCCGGTGACCAGACCAGCCGCCTGGCCGACAACCTGGCGCCGATGGAAGCCCAGCTCGAGAGCCTGCTCGATGAGCTGAATGCCTCACTGCGACCCCGCATTGAGAAGCCCGTGCGGGAGCGTCCGCTGATGGCGATCGGCATCGCCACGGGCGTGGGCGTGTTGCTGGGTCTGCTGCTGGCTTCGGGCCGGCGCTCGGCATGACGGATCAGAACGAGCCGGGGCCTTCCCAGGAGCGGGAGGCGCGCAGCGGCGTGGCGAGGGTGGCGGCCGGTCGGGTCGGCGCCCTGATGACCTCGGTGATGGATCTGCATGTGCGGATCGCCCTGCAGGAGGTGGACCGGGAGAAGCGGCGGCTGATCAGTGGCGCCCTGCTGCTCAGCGGGGGACTGGCCCTGCTGCTGCTGGCCCTGATCGGCGCCGAGCTGGCCCTGCTGCTGTGGCTGCGTGAGGCCCAGGGGCTCAGCTGGATCCACGCTGCTCTGGCCGTGGCGGCTCTGGATCTGGTGCTGGCCGGGGTGTTTGTGCGGGTGGGCGGCCAGCTGGTCAAGGGCCCCTATCTGCCCCAGACCACCGCCGGCCTCAGCAAAACCACCCGCGCGATCCTGGGCCGCTGAGCTGGGGGTGCCGGGGTGGGTGGCTTGAATCGCTGTTTTGCAAGTGATGAACAACTTGTTCAACAACCTCTGAAACCCGTTTGGGCCCGTGGCCTCTTTGGGGAGCTGATCCACAGGCCCTGATTCACAAGCCCCTTAACTACAAGCCCTGAGTCAGCGGATCTCGTAGTGCAGCCAGCGGCAGTCGATGCCGCCGTTGCTGATCGGAATGCGACGGCTGGCCTTCATCTTCAGGGCGCCGGTGAGCTCGGGGTTGCCGCTCAGCAGCCACAGGCTCCAGCCGCTGCAGCGCTCCTTCATCATTCGGCCCAGATCGGCGTAGAGCGGTTCGAGGGCGTCCCGTTCGCCGATGCGCTCGCCGTAGGGCGGGTTGCACACCAGGATGCCGGGGCCCGCGGGCGGCTGAAAATCGCGGCAGTCGCCCAGGCGCAGATCGAGCGCCTCGGCCACGCCGCCGGCCTTGGCATTGCTGCGTGCCTGCTCCAGCACGGCGGGATCCTGCTCCATGCCCACGATTGGCGGTAGGGGATCGACGCTGGCGAGGGCCAGGGCGGTGGCGGCCTGTCGCTCCTGCTGCCAGAGCTGGGGGTCGAAGTCGGGCCAGCGCTCCAGGGCGAAGTGCCGGCCCAGCCCCGGCGCCAGCCCCAGGGCCAGCCGTGCCGCTTCGATCAGCAGGGTGCCTGAGCCGCAGAGGGGATCGGCCAGGGGCACGCTGCCATCCCAACCGGTGAGGGCGATCAGGCCGGCGGCGAGGTTTTCCTTCAGCGGAGCCAGGCCCATGGCGGCGCGGTAGCCGCGGCGGTGCAGGCTGCCGCCGCTGCCATCAAGGCTGAGGTTCGCCTCGCCCCCGCCTAGGTGCAGGTGCAGGGCCAGATCGGGATCGTCGAGGTCGACGGAGGAGCGGGCGCCCCACTGCTGGCGTTGCAGGTCGACCAGGGCATTTTTGACCTGCAGGGCGCTGTAGTGGCTGTGGTTGAGGCCGGGGGCGGTGCCGGTGGCATCCACCCGGAAGCTGGTGCCGGGGGGCAGCCAGCGGCTCCAGTCGACGGCGCGCTGCACGCCGTCATAGAGCTCGTCTTTGCTGCTGCAGGGAAAGTGGGCCAGCTGGCGCAGCAGCCGGAAGGGCAGGCGGGCTTGCAGGTGCAAACGGTAGAAGCCGGCCAGATCGCTCTGGAAGCGCACGGCCCGGAGTAGGGTGAAACGGCTCGGCAGCCCAAGGCCGTGAGCTCGGACGCCGCGGCGTTTTCGAGGCCCGGTGGCACCACTGCCACGCCATGGATTGGTCCGCCGTTGATCGGTTCGGTGATGCCCACCCCTGCGTCCACCTTTGGCTGCTGCCACAATGCATGAGTCCGGTTTCGGCCGGACTAGGTGATCCACACCGGTGCTTCGGACAGCGGTTCGATTCCGCTCAGCTCCACTTCATGGGGCTGCAATGGTTTCGACGGGGTATGAGGAGGGTGACTGAAGCCTGCTCGGTAAGAGCAAACACGTAACAGCGAACAACATCGTTCGTTTCTCCCGTCAGACCGCCCCTGTGGCTGCCTGACCCTTTAAGGGAGATGGGGTGAGGTCAGCCTTATCACCCAAATGACCCATGGGCCCTGGAAGGGGCCTTTTCATTGGCTGAGCGATGGCATGTCCCCACTGCGGCAGTTGGTCGGTTAAGGCGGATCGTGGCCTGGCTGGACGACTGGTGTGTGGACGCTGTGCCCGCCCGTTGGGCAGGGCCCAGCCGTCTAGGCGGCGGCGCATCAGGGCGAACCCCAACCGCTTGTCCCTGGGAATGGCCTTGGCAGCGCTGGTGTCGCTAGCGGTCCTGCTGGCGGTTTGGGATCTGCAGCGCTCGCGCTGGCAGGCTCCGCTTGATCGTTCCCGTCCCGCGGATTCGCTGCCAGCCCTCTAACGGCCTATCGCCAGGATCAATGCTGGCTGTGGTCGCCACCACTCTGGTAGCCACTCCACACCTTGAGCTCTTCGATGGTCTGCACCCCTTCGAGGCGTGGCTTGCCGGCCAGCTCCCAGGTGGGAAAAGCGCGGATTTTGGCGGCCGTGCACACAGCCCGGCCGTCGTCGGTTTTGTCGCACTCCACATAGGGAGGCGGTTGCCAGCTTCTTTGCCAAACAGATTCTTTTGCTGGAAGCAGGCGGGACACCACCAGGCTCCGTAGAAGATGGCGCCCTTGGCGTGCAGATGGGCGCTGAGGGACTTCTGCTCAGGGGTGGAGGCTGCCAGCGCCTCCCCAAGGGTGGGGGTGGTGGAGGCGGCCGGAGCATTGGCGCCGCTGCCGGCACTGGCCGTGGCCGCAAAGCCCAGCAGCGCCGTGCTCAGGGCAATCAGCAGGCCGGAGCGCAGGGAGCTGGAAGCTGCCATGAACGGAGCAGGGGAGGGTTTGAGGGTAGGGCGATTGCGCGGCGTTTTCACCCGGATGTGAGCAAAACCACAGGCCTGTTCTCTGGCCTTGTTTTCGGTGTGGCGTTCGGCCTTCCGCCCTTCCAGGCGCCTGCGAATCCCCCTCGCGGCTGAGACACTGGTCGCCAGCGGTGGAGCCTTGGTCGATGAGCGCAAACGGCTACCGCGATTACTTCAAGGTGCTTGGGGTCGAGCGCGGTGCCGATGCCGATGCGGTCAAGCGTGCCTTTCGCAAGCTGGCCCGTCAGTACCACCCGGATGTGAACCCCGGTGATGCGGGGGCCGAGGCCAAGTTCAAGGAGGTGAGCGAGGCCTACTGAGGTGCTCTCCGACCCCGACAAGCGCCGCCGCTACGAGCAGTTCGGCCAGTACTGGAGCCAGGCTGGTGGTGGCTCCGGTATGGGTGGCGTCGATGTGGATTTCGGCCGCTACGGCAACTTTGACGACTTCATCAACGATTTGCTCGGACGCTTCGGCGGCCCGGGCGGCGGTGGCGGGGCACCGGGTGGCTTTGGCTTTGGCTCCGGTTTTCCCGGCGGTTTTGGTGGACCGGGCTTTGGCGGACCAGGTTTCGGGGGACCCGGTGGGGCTGGCCGTGGCGCTCCGATCAATCTCGATGCTGAGGCCAGCATCAGCCTTTCTTTTGCCGATGCCTTCCGCGGCTCGGAGCGCACCCTGGCGGTGAACGACGAGCGCGTGCAGGTGCGCATTCCACCCGGGGTTAAGCCCGGCAGCCGGCTGCGGCTCAAGGGCAAGGGCAACCACTGCAGCCCGGCACGGGACGCCGCGGCGATCTCTACCTCAACCTGCAGCTGCAGGACCATCCGGTGTGGAAGCTCGATGGCGATCAGCTGCGGGCCGAGTTGCCCCTGAGCCTCGATGAGCTGGCCCTTGGCGGCGAGGTGCGGGTGGCCACCCCCGATGGCGAGGCCTCCGTGCAGGTGCCGCCCGGCATGACCCTGGGCCGCAGCCTGCGGCTCAAGGGCAAGGGTTGGCCCCTCAAGGAGGGCCGCGGCGACCTGCTGCTCACCCCGGTGCTCAAGCTGCCCGACCAGCTCAGTGCCCAGGAGCGCCAGTTGCTGGAGCAGCTGCGGGCCGCCCGCAGCGCCGATCCTCGGGCGGGGTGGATCCAGGCGGCCCGTCTCTAGGATCCGCCCTAGCCACACCGCCGTCATGGAGCTCACTTACCGTCCCCGCCGTTTGCGCCGCACGCCGGCCCTGAGGGCGATGGTGCGGGAGCATCACCTCAGCGCGGCTGATTTCATCTATCCCCTCTTCGTGCATGAGGGTGCCACCAACGAGCCGATCGGGGCCATGCCCGGTGCGATGCGCTGGAGCCTCGAAGGACTGGTGCAGGAAGTGGGCCGGGCCTGGGATCTCGGCATCCGCTGCGTCGTGCTGTTCCCGAAGGTGGCCGATGGCCTTAAAACCGAGGACGGCGCCGAATGCTTCAACGAGGGTGGTCTGATCCCCCGTGCCATCCGCCGGCTCAAGCAGGAGCATCCCGGCATGGCGATCATGACCGACGTCGCCCTCGACCCCTATTCCTGCGACGGCCATGACGGCATCGTCAGCGAGGAGGGGGTGGTGCTCAACGACGACACCGTGGCCATCCTCTGCAAGCAGGCGGTGGCCCAGGCTCGGGCCGGTGCCGACCTGATCGGCCCCAGCGACATGATGGATGGCCGCGTTGGCGCCATCCGCGAAGCCCTCGATGAGGAGGGTTTCGAGCACGTGGGGATCATCAGCTACACGGCCAAATACGCCTCCGCCTACTACGGCCCCTTCCGCGAAGCCCTGGATTCGGCCCCCGCGCGGCCGCCGGCAAGCCCATTCCCACCGACAAGAGCACCTATCAGATGGATCCGGCCAATGGCCGCGAGGCCATCCTCGAGGCCCAGCTCGATGAGAGCGAGGGGGCCGACATTCTGATGGTCAAGCCCGGCCTGGCCTATCTCGACATCATTCACCGGCTGCGAGGCGAATCGGAGCAGCCGATCGCCGCCTACAACGTCAGCGGTGAATACGCCATGGTGAAGGCTGCCGCCGAGAAGGGCTGGATCGACGAGCGGGCGGTGGTGCTGGAAACCCTGCTCTGCTTCAAGCGGGCCGGCGCTGATCTGATCCTTACGTATCACGCCTGTGATGCAGCCCAGTGGCTGCGCCAGGGCTGACCCACTTGACCCCCATGACCCCTGCTCCCAGCCCTGCCGCCCACACCCTTGGCCACGTGGCCTTGCGGGTGCAGGACATGGAGCGCGCCAAGGCCTTTTACCTAAGGCTGGGCCTGCAACTCACCTGGGATGCCCCCGACTGGGCCTACCTGGAGTGGCCCGGCGGCGGCCGCGGCATCGCTCTGCTGAGCCCGGAGTACAAGGCGGCAGGCCCCCACTTCGCCTTCCATTTCCGTGATCGGGCTGAGGTGGATGCGGTGCACGCCCAGCTGGTGGCTGCCGGCCAAGCCTGCGGCCCGGTGCACGACCACCGCGACGGCACTGCCAGCTTCTACCTGCAGGATCCGGAAGGCAATTGGCTGGAGATGCTCTACGAGCCCCCGGCGGTATCCCCTCCAACCTGGCCGGGTGACGACGTTCGCCGACCCCTCAGCTCCGATTCAACAGGACGCACTGGAGCTGCTGGAGTGGCCGCGGCTGGCGGAGCAGCTGGCCAGCTTTGCCAGCACGCCCCCGGCCGGCGCGCCTGCTTGGAGCTGCCCCTGCCGGCTTCACTGGCCGCCAGCCGCAGCCTGCTGGCGGAAACCACCGAGCTGCTGGGGCTCGATGGCCTGCTGGAGGGGGCTGAGTTTCCAGGGCGTCGCCGACATCGCGCCGCTGGTGGCCCTCTGCGCCAAGGGCGGCACCGCGGCCGGCGAAGACCTGCTGGCCCTGGCCGGCACCCTGGCGGTGGCGCGCCGGCTGCGGCGGCAGATCGACGATTCAGAGCTGAGGCCGGAGTGCTCGGCCCTGGTGGCTGAGCTGCGCACCCTGCCGGAGCTGGAGCAGCGGCTGCATTTCTGCCTGGAGGAGGGCGGCCGGGTGGCCGATCGGGCCAGCCCGCCCCTGGAGGGGCTGCGCCGGCAGCTGCTTGGCGTGCGTTCGGAACGGCGGGAGCGGCTGCAGGAGCTGCTGCGCCGCTTGGGCTCGCTGCTGCAGGACACAGTGGTAGCCGAGCGCAATGGCCGGCCGGTGCTGGCGGTGAAGGCCGGTGCCGCCGGCCAGGTGCCGGGGCTGGTGCACGACAGTTCGGCGTCGGGGCAGACGGTGTTCATCGAGCCCCAGGCTGTGATTGCCCTGGGCAACCGCATCCGCGACCTGGAGGGGCGTGAGCGGGAGCTGGAACGGCAGGTGCTGATGGCCCTGAGCGCCCAGGTGGGGGAGGAGGCTGAGGCCCTAGCGGGGCTGCAACAGGTGCTGTTGCGACTGGACGCGGGTGTGGCCCGGGCCCGCTATGGCCAGTGGCTGGGGGCGGTGCGGCCCGAGCTGGCGGCCGAGCCGGAGGCCCCCTTGAGCTGCGCGAGCTGCGCCACCCGCTGCTGCTCTGGCAGCACAAGCGGCAGGGCGGCCATCCGGTGGTGCCAGTGAGCCTGGTGGTGGCACCGGAGCTGCGGGTGGTGGCGATCACCGGCCCCAACACCGGTGGCAAGACCGTCACCCTGAAGAGCGTGGGGCTCGCGGCGCTGATGGCCCGCGCCGGGCTGTTTCTGCCCTGCAGCGGCACGCCAAGGCTGCCCTGGTGCGCCCAGGTGCTCGCTGACATCGGCGATGAGCAATCGCTGCAGCAAAACCTCTCCACCTTCAGCGGCCACATCCGCCGGATCGCCCGCATCCTCGATGCCCTGCCCGATGGTGCCGGTGCGGCGGCAACCCCATCCGGCGCGGCCCTGGTACTGCTCGATGAGGTGGGGGCCGGCACCGATCCGCTGGAGGGCTCGGCCCTCGCCACGGCCTTGCTGAAGCATCTGGCCGATCGCGCCCGCCTGACGATCGCCACCACCACTTCGGCGAGCTCAAAGCTCTCAAATACAACGATCCCCGTTTCGAGAACGCTTCGGTGGCCTTCGACGTGGAGACCCTCTCCCCCACCTACCGGTTGCAGTGGGGGATCCCGGGCCGCAGCAACGCTCTGGCTATCGCCCGCCGGTTGGGCCTGGGGGAGGCTGTGCTCGAGCTTGCCGCCGCCCAGCTGGAGCCCCTCGGCGAGGGCGAGGTGAACCAGGTGATCGCGGGTCTGGAAGACCAGCGCCAGCGTCAGCAGGAGGCCGCCGAGGAGGCTGCTGCCCTGCTGGCCCGCACCGAGTTGCTGCATGAGGAGTTGCTGCTGCGTTGGCAGCAGCAAACCCAGCAGAGTGCCGAGCTGCAGGAGCAGCGGCGCCAGCAGTTGGAGCGCTCGATCCGCCAGGGGCAGAACGAGGTGAAACGGATCATCCGCCGTCTGCGCCAGGGCCACGATGCCAGCCGCGCTGAACTGGGTGAAACCGCCCGTCAGGCCGGCCAACGCCTCAAATCCCTGGAGCAGCAGCACCGCCCCGCCCCGGAGCGGCGGGAGCACCGCGGCTGGATGCCCGCCGTGGGCGATCGGGTGCGGGTGCTGTCGCTGGGGCAAGGCTGGAGAGGTGCTGGCCCTGGCCGATGACGGTCGCGAACTCACCGTGCGCTGTGGGGTGATGCGGCTGACGCTGGAGCTGGCGGGTATTGAGGGCCTCCATGGCGAGAAACCCAGCCCGCCGGAGGTGCGGGTGCAGGTCAAGGGGCAGCGGGGCTGGGCGGCCGTGGCCCCGACGTGCGCACCGAGGGCAACACGGTGGATGTGCGGGGCCTACGGGTGCACGAGGCCGAGGCGGCGGTGGAGGAGCGGCTGCGCGGCGCCAATGGGCCGGTGTGGGTGATCCACGGCATTGGCACCGGCAAGCTCAAACGCGGCCTGCGCCAGTGGCTCACCACCGTGCCCTATGTGGAACGGGTGAGCGATGCCGAGCAGGGCGACGGCGGCCCGGGCTGCAGCGTGATTTACGTGAAGTAGAGCCCTCTAGCCAAACGAGGGCAAGCGCGGCTCCGCGGTGGCGGGTTGGGCTATCAGGGGTAGGGCATCTCCGGCGGCATCGAACAGGCGCCAGCCACGGGGATCGACATCCAGGTGCAGCGTGGATCCGGGCGGCAGGTTGTCTTCGGGGCCGACCCGCACCTGCACCAGGTGATCACCCTCCTCGAGGCGGCAGGTGAGCAGCTGCTCGTTGCCGAGGGCTTCGCCATGGCTCACCTCGGCCCGCAGGTTGCGGTTGGTGGCGGGTGCCAGCCGGAAGTGCTCGGGCCGCAGTCCGCCGGTGAGCTCCTGCCCGGCCCGCGCGGCCAGGACCTCGGCCAGGGGGCCTTCCACCGCCAGCTTGCGGCTGCCCAGTTGCAGCTGGCCGGCGCCGATCGCCTCCACCGGCAGCAGGTTCATCGCGGGGCTACCGATGAACTGGGCCACGAACAGGTTGGCGGGCCATTGGTAGAGCTCCATCGGCGTGCCCAGCTGTTGCAGCCGACCGGCGTTGAGCACGGCAATTCGGTGTCCCATCGTCATCGCTTCCACCTGGTCGTGGGTCACGTAGAGGGTGGTGGTGCCCAGCCGCCGCTGCAGCTCAACGATCTGGGTGCGGGTGCCGGTGCGCAGCTTGGCGTCGAGGTTGCTGAGCGGCTCATCCATCAGGAACACCGCCGGCTGGCGGGCGATGGCGCGGCCCAGGGCGACGCGCTGCTTCTGGCCCCCGGAAAGTTCCTTGGGCAGGCGATCGAGCAGGTGGTCAAGCTCCAGGGTCTCCGCCACCTCGGCGATGCGTTGGGCGATGCGCTCCTCCCGCCGGGAGCGCACCTGCAGGGGCCCGGGCAGCCGCCGGGAGGCCAGGTGCAGGCTGTCCTGCAGCTGCTGCAGGGCGGTGCGGTGGCGGCTGCGGCGCAGACCGAAGCCGATGTTGCCGCCCACCGTGAGATGGGGGTAGAGCGCGTAGCTCTGAAACACCATGGCCACGTCCCGCTGGGCTGGACGCAGCTGGCTGACGGGCCGGTTGCCGACGTAGATCTCGCCGTGGCTGGGCTGCTCTAGGCCCGCCAGCAGCCGCAGCAGGGTGCTCTTGCCACAGCCCGAAGGCCCTACCAGCACCAGAAATTCGCCGTCCTGGATCTGCAGATCCAGCTGCCTGCAGCACCTCCACCGGATCGCTTCCCCTGCGGGGTGGGTAGGTCTTGCTGACCTGCTCGAAGCGAACCTCTGCCAAAACGGCCCTTCAGACGGCGCGATCCTAGGTTTGCCCCAATGCAATTCATTGATCAGGCCCGCATCGCGGTCAAGGCCGGCCGGGGCGGCGACGGAATCGTGGCCTTCCGCCGCGAAAAATATGTGCCGGCGGGCGGGCCTTCCGGCGGAGATGGCGGCCGCGGCGGCGACGTGCTGCTGGTGGCGGATGCCAACCTCCAGACCCTGCTGGATTTCAAGTACAAGCGCCTGTTCGCGGCCATCGATGGCCGGCGGGGTGGCCCGAACCGTTGCACCGGCGCCAGCGGCGATCCCCTGGTGATCAAGGTGCCCTGCGGGACGGAGGTGCGCGACGCCCGCACAACCATCCTGCTCGGCGACCTCACCGATCCCGGCGATGCCTTGTTGGTGGCGTTGGGCGGCCGCGGCGGCCTCGGCAATGCCCACTACCTCAGCAACCGCAACCGGGCGCCTGAGAAGTTCACCGAGGGCAAGGAGGGTGAGGAGTGGATGCTGCAGCTGGAACTCAAGCTGCTGGCGGAGGTGGGGATCATCGGCCTGCCCAACGCCGGCAAGAGCACCTTGATTTCCGTGCTCTCGGCGGCCCGGCCCAAGATCGCCGACTATCCCTTCACCACCCTGGTGCCCAACCTGGGGGTGGTGCGCCGGCCCAGCGGTGATGGCACCGTGTTTGCAGATATCCCTGGCCTGATCGCCGGAGCGGCCCAGGGTGCCGGCCTCGGCCACGACTTCCTGCGCCACATCGAGCGCACCCGGCTCCTGATCCATCTGATCGATGCCAGCGTCGACGACGTGCTGGCCGATGTTCAGGTGGTGGAGCGGGAGCTGACGGCCTACGGCCACGGCCTGGACCAACGGCCTCGGCTGGTGGTGCTCAACAAGATCGAGTTGCTCGACCCCGTTGCGCTGGAGGCTGAGCTCGAAGGTTTGCGCCAACACGTGCAGGCCCGTGGAGGTCCGCCCGTTCTGGCCATCTCAGCTGCGGCTTCGAAAAATTTGCCCGAGCTGCTGGCCGCGGTGTGGCAGCAGCTCGGGATTGCTCAGGTCTGATCGGTACCGAGGCCGAAGGGGTGCTCAGTCGTCGTACACGCGGCACTCAGGAGCGGAGGGGTTGAGGTCGCAGAAGACTTCCAGCGGCGTGGGGTCGTGGCTGTCTTCAGGGTGGTGCTCCTTGAACTCCTGGAGGCCCTGCAGCTCCTCTTCCAGGTGTCGCACTTTGCCCAGGTCGCCAGCGGCCCGGGCGGCTTCGATCTCGCTCTGGTCCTTCTGGATGTGCTCGTCGATGCTTTTCATTCGGATACCGGCTGCCTAAGGCCGGAACTCACCGCGGCTCACCATACGGGCGCCGAACCACCTTGCGCCTTTCTGTTGCTTGCTGCGGATCTGCCCAGGCGTGGCTAGCAGCAGGAAAAGCGCATTGCGGGGGATCCCCATGGCACGCATCAAGCAGCGGCGCGGTCGGCACTTCATGGATGAGAACGGGCGTCTGTTCTGGATCAACGGTCCTGAGGAGCACTGCTACCTCTCTGAGCAACGCCAGTGGCGGCGGGGCCTGAGCTTTGACGATGTGTTGGATTGGAAACAATGTGCGCCTAGTGGCCTGGTGAGTCAGCGCTTTCCCTCCCTGCAGGCCGTCTGTGAGGCCCATGAGCATGGCCTGATCACCTGGTATCAGGATCTCTATCTGCGGCGCATGGGTGACCAAATGGCCACCCACCGCGCGGCCGACGACTACAAGCCCACCGCCATGAAGGAGGCCGAGGCCCACGGCGCCCGGGTGCGTCGCCAGCCCTGGCTTCTGCCAGAACCGGCCGGCCCGGTCTGTGGCCTGCCGCCGCGACAGCGCGGCGCCACTGAGGGCCCCTGGAGATGGCCCATCCCCACCGCCGGCGCCGCTCGGCTGCGGCGATGGCAACGCCCTCACCCCGTTAGCTCGCTGAGGGCCAGCCAGCGCTCTTCGCCCGCGTGGATCCGCTCGCTCAGCTGGGCCAGGTCGTGGGTGAGCGCCTCCAGGGCGGTGTAGTCGCTGCCCCCGCTGGCCAGGGCCTGCTCCAGCGCGCGGCGCTGCTGCTCCCACTGCGGCAGGTTGGTCTCCAGGTCGGCCAATTCGCGGGTTTCCTTGAAGCTGCGGCGCCGTGGCTGGGTGCTCCCGGCCGGCGCGGTTTTGGGGGTGGGCTTTGCGCCTGAGGTGCGGCGGACGCCTGGGATGGGGCCTGGCGAGCGGCGCTGGCCTCCAGGTAGGCGCTGTAGTTGCCCTCGAAGCGCTGCAGTTCGCCGTTCTCGAAGCAGAACAGCCGGTCCACAGTGCGATCGAGGAAGTAGCGGTCGTGGGAGACCACCACCACGCAGCCGCGGAAGTCTTCAAGGAAGTCTTCCAGCACGCGTCCAGAGTTTGCACATCGAGGTCGTTGGTGGGCTCGTCAAGCAGCAGCACGTTGGGCGCCTCGATCAGCAGCCGGCACAGGTGCAGCCGCCGCCGCTCACCGCCGGAGAGCTTGCCGACCGGCTGGTGCTGCTGGGCCGGCGGGAACAGAAAGCGCTCCAGCAGCTGGGAGGCGCTCAGCTCTTCACCATCCACCGACACCCGGCTGGCAGCGGCCTGCACCACCTCCAGCACCTTCTGGTCGGGTTTGAGCAGCACGTCGCTGTGCTGGTCGAAGTAGGCCAGCTTCACGGTGGAGCCCAGCTCCAGGCTGCCGCTGCTGGGTTGGCGCCGCCCGGCGATCACCTCCAGCAGGCTCGACTTGCCCACGCCGTTGGGCCCGATGATGCCAATCCGGTCCTCCGGGCTGAAGTCGTAGCTGAAGGCTCGCAGCAGCGGCCGGGCTGCGGGGCCCTCACCGGCGCTCACCCCCAGCTCCTCGGCGGTGATCGCCCGCTTGCCGAGCCGCCGGCTGGTGGTGGCCAGGCTCACCTGGCCACGGCTCTGGCGCTGGGGAGCTTCCCGCATCGCCTCAATGCGCTGGATCCGCGCTTTCTGCTTGGTGCTGCGGGCCTTGGGGCCCTGCCGCAGCCAGGCCAGCTCTCGCCGCAGCGTGCCCTTGAACTTGGCGGCCGATGCCGCTTCTGATGCCTCCTCCTCGGCCTTGTGGGTGAGGTAGGTGGCGTAGTTGCCGGCGTAGCTGCGGGCCAGGCCCCGATCCACCTCCACGATGCGGCGGGTGACCCGATCCAGCACGTAGCGGTCGTGGGTCACCAGCACCAGGGCGCCCGGGAAGCGGTCGAGATAGCTCTGCAGCCACTCCACGCCGTTGGCGTCGAGGTGGTTGGTGGGCTCATCCAGCAGCAGCAGGTCCGGCTCGGCCACCAAGGCGGCGGCCAGGGCCACCCGCTTGCGGTAGCCGCCGGAGAGGTCGCCCACCTTGCGGTCGATGTCGGCGATGCCGAGCCGCTCCAGCACCTCGCGGCACTGCTGCTCCAGGCCCCAGGCGTTGAGCTGGTCCATGCGGCCGTGCAGGTCGCTCAGCCGGGCCAGGGCGGTGGCGTTGTCGGGGCTGTCGGCTACGGCCTGGCTGAGGGCTGTGTGTTGCCGCAACAGGGCCATCTTCTCGCCGCTGCCGGCAAACACCTGTTCCAGCAAGGTGTGCGCTGGGTCGAGTTCCGGCTCCTGGTCGACCAGCACCACCCGGGTGCGGGGGCGCAGCGCCGCTGGCCGCTGCCCAGGGGCTCATGGCCGGCCAGCACCTTCAGCAGGGTGCTCTTGCCGGCGCCGTTGGGGCCGATCAGCCCCAGCCGCTCCCCCTCGCCGATATGCAGGGTGAGGCCCTCAAACAGGGTGCGGATGCCGAAATCCTTGCCGGCCTCCACCAGGCTGATCAGGCTCAAGGCGCCACTCCGGCTGCGGGGTCAGCCCCGCCTGCAGCCTGGGCCTTGAGATACACGAACACGCTCTTGTCACCCACGTCGGCCGCGGCGGGCATGGGGAATTTGCGCAGGCACAGCACCAGCAGCAAAGCGCTTTCCAGGCCGAGCAAGGCCGTGCTGATCGGAGGCTGGAGCAGGCCACTGAGGTGGCCGAGCAGGGCCAGCGGCAGCAGCAGCGTCACCCCGATCGCCTCGGGCCGGCGGAAGCAGAAGAATTCCTTGAAACCCACCCCGCCAGGGCGGCGAAGAAGGGGCCGATCGCCAGCACCCAGAGGCGTTGGTTGGCGAGGGCCGGCAGCATGCCTTCGGGGCCGCGGCTGGCCGCCAGGGCGAGTGCTCCGATGCAGCCGAGCAGCCAGAACAGCTGCAATGCCCGGTGCAGCGGCACCAGGTAGATGTGAATCCAGCGCAGGGCCAGGCCCAGCCCCGCTGCCATCAGCAGCATCCATGGCCACACCAGTCCCGGCCCCAGCTGACGCCACTGCAGCAGCAACCCCGCCTGGCCCACGGCCACGGCGGTGAGGGCCAGGCGATAGCCGAGCACCTCGCGCCGGTCGGTGGCATCGATGGTGTAGGGGCCGTACACCCCCTCAAACACCGGATCGCTCATGGTGGTGCCCTGGATCACGGATCAACTGGATCGGCCCAGGCCCCTGGAACGGGGCGGCCTGACACCAGTGTGGCGAGCGGTGGCCCGGCGGGAATGATTCCGGAGGGATGCAGGGGGAACAGGGCTCCGAAATAGTCGCGGCGCCAGGCCTGTGGCCAGCAGGTGCTGGCCACGCCGGGCAGCCCGTGGAAGCGCTGCCGCCAGTCCCATAGGGCCGGCAGCTGCCAGAGGGGCAGGCGGCTGCAGCCAAACAGGGGCGCGTAAACCAACTCCAGGCGGATCAACGTGGGAAACAGCACCACGTCGGCCAGGCTCAGTTCGGCCCCACTCAGCCAGGGCGTCTGCTCGAGGGCCCGATCCGCGTCGCTCAGTGCCGCAAACAGCGCTGCTTCGGCCCGGTTGTAGGCGCCCTGGCTGCGGGCGAAGCCGCAGCGGTACACCCCATCGTTGACAGCGCTCTGCAGCCGTTCGCGCCAGTGCGTGGTGGTGGCCTCTTGGGCGGGGGGCTCCAGATTGGTCCCGTCGGGGCAGGGCCAGCGGTTGAGCAGCTCGATCAGCCGGGCGCTTTCGCCCACCAGGATGCGCCGCTCCCGGCGGGAATAAAGCGCTGGCACCGTGGCCCGCTGCCCGGGATCGGCCCCGGAGCGCCGGTAGAGCTCGATCAAGGTGGTGCAGCCCTCGAAGGGCTCAGCGAAGCGCCAGCGGCCTTCCTCGGGATCGGGATCCACCACCACCAGGGTGATGCTGGACGCCAGTTGGCGCAGGCTCCACACCAGCCAGGCCCGGTGGGCCCAGGGGCAGCTGCGGCCCACGATCAGCACATGGCCATCGGCTGCGGCGGCATCGCTGGGCAGCGGCGGCAGGGCGATGAAGGCCCCGGCGGGCCGGCGGTAGTTGCCATCGGCATCGGCGGGCCCCAGGCCGCCCATCAGCTGACGCCATTGCCAGTGCCAGAGCGCCCGGGCCGTGCGCACCAGGGGGCAGGAGGGGCCATGGTTGCGGTAGCGGCAAGGGTCTGAATCTGCGTCAGGCTGGCCCCGAAATCCAGCGCCTGGCACCAGCCATCCCCCGATGAGCCCGATTTCAGCGCCGGCCAAGGTCTTGGTGGTGGCCGGCACCCATGGCAATGAGCGCAATGCCCCCTGGCTGCTGGAGCACTGGCGCCGCCACCCAGAAGCCCTGCCGCGCCACGGCCTCGACCTGGAGCTGGTGATCGGCAACCCCGCCGCCCATGCCCGCAATCGTCGCTACCTCGAACGCGATCTCAACCGCTGTTTTGCTGCGGAGCTGTTGGCGGATGTCTCCCAGGATGGGGCGGATCTGCAGCGCGCCCGGGAGCTGGTGGCCAGCCATGGCCCAGAGGCCGAAGACCCCTGCCTGGTGGCACTGGATCTGCACAGCACCACCAGTGCCATGGGCAACGCGCTGGTGATCTACGGCCGGCGTTCGGCCGATCTGGCCCTGGCGGCCGGCATTCAGGGGCTGCTGGGCTTGCCGATCTACCTGCACGAAGCCGATGCAGCCCAAACAGGCTTTCTGGTGGAGCGCTGGCCCTGTGGCTTGGTGATCGAAGTGGGGCCGGTGCCCCAGGGGGTGATCCAGGCCCAGATCTGCCGCCAAACCCAGCTGGGGGTGGAGGCGGCTTTGGCGGTGTTGGCAGCGGCGCAGCGGGGAACGCTGCGGCTGCCGGCGGAGCTGGTGGTGCATCGCCATCTGGGCAGCCTGGATTTGCCCCGTCACCCCGATGGCACGCCCAAGGCCTGCCTGCATCCGGCGTTGCAGCACCGCGACTGGCAACCGCTGCATCCGGGTGATCCGGTGTTTGCCGATCCGGGTGGGACGACCCTCAGCTTTGAGCCGCCCCCTGGCCTGGAGGGCCAGCCCGTTTGGCCCGTGTTCGTCAATGAAGCGGCCTACGGCGAGAAGGGCATTGCCCTGAGCCTCACTCGTCGTGAATGCTGGCCGGTCTCAGCCGCCTGGTCTGCAGCCCTTTCGGCTGTGGCGTCCAAGCTGGCTCAGCGCGGGACGCCGTTGTAATCAACGCCGAGCACGCTGCGGCCATCTGTGGAAATACGGATCTCGGTTTCCACGCTGGGGGCCAGGTCCAGTTGCTGCCAGCCAGGGGCGCCACCAAGGAAGCGGAAGAGATAGCCCTCGTTGGTGTTGCTGATCAGGCACTGGTTGCCGGCGCTGGCGGTTTCGTACATGCATTGCGCTGGCCGGTACACGCTCAGGCCTCCGTTGCTTTGGATGGCTGTGTTGCGCGCCAGGTTGAGGGCCCGCACGGCGCTGAAGGGCACGGGGGCATCGGCCTGGGCCTGCGCCACCAGGGGCGCCTGCAGCGCCAGGCCGCCGGCCAACAGGCCTGGGCCGAGCAACATCGCCGCGGCAGCAAGAGGGGAGCGCATGGATTCAGGGCTTTTGTGGGCTAGCTCAACCTGGGGCCCCACTCCTGTCAAGCGGGATCAACCGCACACCAGGGTCGACTGCTCTTTGGTGCAGGGCAAATCGCTCGTGGTGCCGTCGGCCCAGTAGATGCGGAGCCGGTCGTCTTGAGTGCCGCTGCGGTACGTGAGCGACTTGATCGCCCCAGCTGGAGGTTTGCCGGCTGGATCCGCCCCGTTGCCCGGGGTCACGGCGTTGAGCTTCTGCTCCAGCTGCTGAATCTTGAGTTCGAGTTGTTCCTGGCGCTGAAGCACCCGCTGCAGTTCGGCAGACGGTTGCCGTTGACAGCCCCCGATCAGGAGTGCGGTGCTGGCCAGCGCCACCAGGGCGGCACGGATGGGCAGGGCTTGAAGCGTGGAGGGCAGTGCCATGCCGGAGAAGGTCCTGTGCAGGAAACTCCTAGCAGTGGCAGCAGCGGCTGGCTACGGATTGCCGCCATAGCCCGCCAGGATCGCCACCCATCAGCTGCGCTAATCAGAGTCATCAGCAGCCCTGCGGCATCCAGGCCGCGGCTTTCTCACCATCACCGCAATCTTCCGTTACAGTTGCGAGCGACGGGATTCCGTCCGGCTGTTTTCGCTTCTGCCCTTTCGGCAGATCGGATTCCCGCCTTCCATACCCGTTCCTCTGGAACACCCTTCTCTCGTTCTCATGACAACCACAATTCAGCAGCGCCAAGGCGCTTCTGCGTGGAACCAGTTCTGCGAGTGGGTCACCTCCACCAACAACCGCCTCTATGTGGGCTGGTTCGGTGTGCTGATGATCCCCTGCCTGCTGGCTGCCACCATCTGCTTCATCGTGGCGTTCATCGCCGCTCCCCCGTCGACATCGACGGCATCCGTGAGCCCGTCGCCGGCTCCCTGATGTACGGCAACAACATCATCTCTGGTGCTGTTGTGCCTTCCAGCAACGCCATCGGCCTGCACTTCTATCCCATCTGGGAAGCCGCCAGCCTCGATGAGTGGCTGTACAACGGTGGTCCTTTCCAGCTGGTGGTCTTCCACTTCCTGATCGGCATCTACGCCTACATGGGTCGCGAGTGGGAACTGTCCTACCGCCTCGGCATGCGCCCCTGGATCTGCGTTGCTTACAGCGCACCTGTGGCTGCTGCTTCTGCTGTGTTCCTGGTGTATCCCTTCGGTCAAGGCTCCTTCTCGGACGCCATGCCCTGGGCATCTCCGGCACCTTCAACTACATGCTGGTGTTCCAGGCTGAGCACAACATCCTGATGCACCCCTTCCACATGCTGGGTGTGGCTGGCGTCTTCGGCGGCAGCCTGTTCTCCGCCATGCACGGCTCGCTGGTGACCAGCAGCCTGGTGCGTGAGACCACCGAGAGCGAGAGCCAGAACTACGGCTACAAGTTCGGCCAAGAGGAAGAGACCTACAACATCGTGGCTGCCCACGGTTACTTCGGTCGCCTGATCTTCCAATACGCCTCCTTCAACAACAGCCGCAGCCTGCACTTCTTCCTGGCTGCCTGGCCTGTGGTTGGCATCTGGTTCACCGCCCTGGGCGTGAGCACGATGGCCTTCAACCTGAACGGTTTCAACTTCAACCAGTCGATCCTCGACGGCCAAGGCCGTGTGGTGAACACCTGGGCAGACGTGCTGAACCGTGCAGGCCTGGGCATGGAAGTGATGCACGAGCGCAACGCTCACAACTTCCCGCTCGACCTGGCAGCTGCAGAAGCCACCCCCGTGGCTCTGACCGCACCGGCAATCGGCTGAGGCAACAGCCTCTGCTGAGGCGGTGACGCTCACAACAACGGAATCCCTCAAGCCCCCTCCTCGGAGGGGGCTTTTTCATGGGAGATGGATGTGGATATCGATCTGAGTGTGGGTGCGGAGATGGATGTGAATGTGGTTGTGGCGTTGTTGCACAGGCTGTTTCACAACCGCAACAGCGGCTTTGAATACACCACCTGGGGATCGGGATCAGGCCTTCCGCCAGATCACCGCGCTGCGGCGCCGGGGATACAGCTCGCGGCACAGTGGGCAGCTGGAAGTCGACGGGCCTTCTGCTGTTTTCTTGGGGTTAGTGAGCAAGGAGAATGGATATCAGTTTTCTTGGGTACTCTTTGCTTCTAGTGATTTTGACGCGATCATTATCGGCTTTTGAAAGATTTAAATTCTGAGTGCTGCTGGCTTTTCGTACTCTGAATGGTGAAGAAGCTTTTCTTTTTGATGAGCTGAAGTCAGACCAGCTTGCGCCTGGCGTTGCATTTCGGTAAGCAGGCAGCTTGGCTGGGGCCCTCTGCTCAAAAGCCCTGGCTTCATCTGCCAGAGGGCTCTTTCGATTGCGACTGCTCGACTTTCTCTGTGTGGATCAAGCCGGTGATCGGATTTGAACCGACGACCTACTGATTACGAATCAGTTGCTCTACCCCTGAGCTACACCGGCATTCTGTTGAAATTAGCATTCAGCGGTCAGCCTGAAGCGGTGCGTGACGATGGGATCCAAGCCTGAATCGATTGATCCCGCATTGAGGGAGCGACTGTTGCTGGAGGCTCGCACTCCGTGGCGGGGGCTGCGCCGTGCGGTGTGGCTTGCCCTAGCGGCCTCGGGGGCGGTGGGGTTGGCGACGATGGCGATGCGATCAGCGAGTGGGGCTGACGTGCCCTCAGGTGATCTCCTCATCCAGATCGGCGCTTTCGCCCTCTTCGGTGGGTTGCTCTGGTTCGATCGCAACCGTGCCACCAGCTAGCACGGCTCAGGAGCGGAGGTTGGCGCTGGAGGCTCCGGCTCAGGCTCAGGGTGTCACTTCCGACGCGGTGGGCGTTGGTTGGGGCGGGAGTGGGATTGGTGATTTGCAGGGGGCTCAGCAGCAGCAGCGGCGACCCCAAGCACAGCCGCTCGGATTCCAGTTGCACGGGGGTGAGGGGCACGCAGGTGGCGAGTGCACGGCTGGGCTCCGGCTCCAGCAGCCCGATCGCCTGGCTCAGTTGTTGCCACTGCCACAGCATCAGGGCCAGCAGAGGGCAGGCCAACAGCAGCCCAACAAAACGGGGGCTGGCCGCTAGGGGCGAGGGGGAGGCCAGGGCGGCGTGCTGATCCATCCACCCAGAACAGGGGCAGCAGGGCCGCCGCTGCCAGCACTAGGGCCACCTTTGCGGGCAGCGGACCTGCAGGGCAGCCAGGCTGCGCTGGGCTTCCGCTGCGCGCTCTCACGGGCACCTGGACCAGCAGCAGTGAGCAAACGTCAGCAGGACGCTGCCAGAGCACGATGGCGGGCCCCAGGGCCCCGATGGCCCAGGCCAGCAGGCGCTCAGGCCAGGCAAAGGGCCGGGATCCGCGCCAGCAAGCACCAGCAGCAGCCCCAGCAGCTCCAGCGGAATGGCCCCGAGGGCCACGAGCTGGAGCCAGAGCAGGAGCTCGCTGCAGGGTTCACAGGGCTCAGGTGCTGAGGGTGCGGCGCTGGGTGACCAGCTTGTAGGCCTCGACGCGATCCGCTTCCTGCCAGCCGGTGTAGCGATCGGTGCCGATGCCACACTCCGAAGCCAGTGGCGACTTCCTTGACGTCGTCCTTGTTGCGACGCAGGGAGTCGAGGTCGCCCTCGAACACCTTCTCCTTGCCGCGCCACACCCGCACCTTGCAGTTGCGCGCTGCAGCTTGCCGGTGGTGACATAGCAACCGGCCACCGCACTGCGCCCGATCGTGAACACGGCGCGGACCTCGGCTTCGCCCAGGGACTCCTCAACCAGCTCCGGTTCCAGTAGGCCTTCCATGGCCATCTGGATGTCTTCCAGCAGCTTGTAGATGACGTCGTAGTCGCGTACGTCGACGCCGGTGGCATCGGCGGCTCGCTTGGCCCCTGGCGCCATCGAGGTGTTGAAGCCGACGATCACCGCGCCCGAGGCGGCGGCCAGGTCGACGTCGGTTTCGGTGGATTTCGCCCGGAGCCGAGAGCAGCACCCGCACCTGCACTTCGCCTTGGGGCAGCTGCTCGAGAGGGAGCCGAGGATCGCCTCGACGGAGCCCTGCACATCGGCCTTGAGGATCAGGTTGAGCTCCTTGAGCTCGCCTTCGCTGGCCTGGCCCGACATCGAAGCCAGGGACACCCGGCGGGAGGCGCATCACGTTGGGCCGGGCGGGTGGCGCGGGCCTCGTTGGCCCGATCGCCCACCACCGGAGCGGGCGGTCTTCCTGCGTCGGGGTACACCTCCAGCTCGTCGCCGGCGGTGGGCACTTCCGCTGAAGCCGAGGGGCTTCGACGGCATAGGAGGGGCCGGCTTCCTTCACGCGCTTGCCGGTGTCGTCGACCATGGCGCGCACCTTGCCGAGCACCGGACCCGCCGCCAGCACGTCGCCGGCCTTCAGGGTGCCGTTCTGCACCAACAGCGTGGCCACTGGTCCCTTGGCCTTGTCGAGGTGAGCCTCGATCACGGTGCCCCTGGCCATCCGATCCGGGTTGGCCTGGAGGGCGCTCCACCTCCGTCACCAGCAGGATCATCTCCAGCAGCTTGTCGACGTTCTCGCCCTTGATGGCGCTCACCTGCACCATCACGGTGTCGCCCCAGTCTTCGGCCACCAGTTCGAGGGCCGAGAGCTCCTGCTTCACACGGTCGGGGGAGGCGCACTTCCTTGTCGATCTTGTTGATGGCGACGACGAGCGGCACCTCGGCCGCCCGTGGCGTGGCTGGATCGCCTCCTGGGTCTGCGGCACGCACGCCGTCGTCGGCGGCGACCACCAGCACGGCCACGTCGGTGGCCTTGGCGCCGCGGGCGCCGCATGGCGTGAAGCGCCTCGTGGCCCGGCGTGTCGAGGAAGGTGATCTTGCGCTGCTCGCCCGCGTGGGGGATCTCCACCTGATACGCACCGATGTGCGGTGATGCCGCCGGCCTCGCCGGCGGCCACGCGGGTGGTGCGGATGGCGTCGAGCAGCGCGTGTCTTGCCGTGGTCGACGTGGCCCATCACGGTGACCACAGGCGGGCGACGGATCAGGTAATCGCGGTCACTCTCCCTCGATCATTTCCACTGTCTTGGCGGCGGCTTCCTCGACGTCGTCCTCGAGCACCGGCACGCCGAATTCTTCGGCCACCGCGCTCGATCGTCGAGAGGTCGAGGCTTTGGGTGACCGTGGCGATGATCCCCTTGAAGGAGAGGCTCTTGATGATTTCCGGAGCTCTCAACGCCGAGTTTCTCGGCCAGCTCCTGCACCGTGAGGTTGCCCTCCGGCACGATCAGCATCTCGGGCCGCACGGCCTTGGCTTCGCGGAGGGCCCGCAATTCCATGGCGCGGCGGCGCTGCCGCTGACGGGTGGTTTCCTTCGCGCTTCCGCATCGCCGCAATGGGCTTGGCGGCAGGGGTGGAGGCGGTGCGGGGCTTGGCGGGGCGGGCCAGGCTGGCCTGCAGCACGAAGGCTTCCTGCTCGCCCGCGTAGCCGCCGGTTTCGGCGGTGAGCGCATCATCGTTTTCGCCGATGATGTGCACCTTGGTGCGCTGCTTTGCGGCGCGGCGCTGCGCAGCGCCTCCAGTTTGGCGCTGTCGTCCCAGTCGGGTCGGCGGGGGCGTCCTGCTGCACCAGCGGGCGTGGGGCCCGGAAGCCAGGCCGCCGCGGTGCGGCCGGTGGGGTGGCGCTGGGGCGCACCAGATCGGGCGTGCCCGGGCTTGACGGTGCGCCGGCTTCGGTTCGATCCCCGGGGCGCCGTGGCGGTGGAGCAGTGGGTCGGCCGGAGGGCTTCTGGAGCTGCATCAGCTCGCCAGGGCCATCGGCTTGCGCATGCCGGCGGGCATGCCTGGGCGGCCCGGGGCGGCGGGGCGCCCAGGGGCTCCGGGGGCGGCGCTATCGCGGCGAATCGGTTTGCCGACCAGCTCGAGAGGGGTTGGGCCGGGACGACCTGGTGCCCCTGGCTTGCCGGGGCGAACAGGGGCCGGAGCTCCAGCCCGCTGGGGTGGTGCCGGCCGCTGGCTCAGCTGGCGGGCGGCCCGCCGGAGAGGCGGGGCGGCTGCTGGTGCCGCTGCCAGCGCCGGCGGGGGCGCTGGTGGGGGCGCTGGTGGGACGTCCCACCAGTTGAGGCTTGCTGGGGGCAGGTCGAACGGGCAGCTCAGGTCTCCGACTTGGCGTGGGAGCCGCCGCTGCTGGGCGGGCTGGGGGTGGGGTGCCGGGGCGAGCGGGTTTGGAGGCAATCACAACCGGCTTGCTCGGTGCGCCGCCGCAGGCCGGGCCGGTGCCGCGGGCTTGCTGGGTGCGGGGGCTTGCTTGCCGCCGCAGGCTTGCTGACCACGGTTGGTTTGCTAACCACTGCAGGCTTGCTGGGAGCGGCCGGTTTGCTTGAGGAAGGCGGTTGGTTGGCTGGCTTGGCCGCCACGGGCCGGGCCGGGGGCATGGCTGGCTCGCGGCCATGGGCGGTGCTGCGGCCGTTTGGGTTGGGGTCGCTGGCCTCGGGCCGGCGGCAGGCTTGGACGCCTCGGCAGCATCATTGGTGGCCTTCTTGACCGAGAGAATCGCCTTCGTCGGGGCGGTGGGGGCGAAGCAGCGCCCGGTTGCCGTTGCTGCCCGCCTCGATCAGGGGAGCGGATCCGTGGGACGCTTCGTCGTCGCTGATCGAGCTGCTGTGGCTCTTGGCCGCAACCCCCAACTTCTCGGCGGCATCGAGCACGTCCTTGTTCTCCAGGCCCATGTCCCGGGACAGCTCATAAATTCTGACTTTGCCGCTGCTGGTCATTCAGGTCTCCATGGATCGGGGCCCAGGGCCGCCAAGCGGGGCCAAGGGGCACGCAGGCCGCACGCACACTCTGCGGCCAATGTTCATCTTGCCTTAGAGGCGAGATCAGCGCCGGAGTGTTAGGGCGCTTTTGCAGGGTTTCAACGATGGAATCTGAAACCTGACAGCGCAGGGCCCGTTGCGGACAGCTTGCGTCGTCTGGCCTCTTCCAGGCACACCGGATTGGGGCAGAGGTAAGCCGAGCGGCCCATGCCCTGGTCCAATCCGATTCCTCCTTCGGCCAGCCGGATCACCCGCCAGAGCTGCTGGCGATCCAGCAGCGCACGACAGGCCACACAGCGCCCGAAGCACGATCCGGGGCGTCACCGGGCCTCATCCTCTGCGAGGGTCTCCTGTGCGACGGCCTCCTCGGCAGCAAAATCTTGGCCGTCTTCGCCAAGGTCCTCCTCGATCTTCGGGCAGGGGGTGGAGCACCCGCAGGCGGGCGTCTTCCTCGGCCCGGGCCGCCTGCTCGATCTCCAGACGGGCTTCGGCTTCGGCCTGGAGAGCCTCCTCCTCCTGGCGCTGGGCGATCAGCTCAGAACACCACGGCATCTTCGGCGGACTGGTCGTATTCGCTGGCGTTCTTGATGTCGATCTTCCAGCCCGTGAGGCGGGCCGCCAGACGCACGTTTTGCCCTTCGCGGCCGATGGCGAGGCTGAGTTGGTCAGGGGGCACCAGCACGTGGGCGTGCTGGCCTTCCGGGTCCACCAGTCGCACCATCTCCACTCGCGCCGGGCTGAGGGAGTTGGCGATGTATTGGCCCGGGTCGGGCGACCAGCGGATCACGTCGATCTTCTCGCCGCGCAGCTCGTTGACCACCTGCTGGATGCGGGAACCGCGGGCGCCGATGCAGGCACCCACTGGGTCGACTTCGCGCTCCACGGAATCCACGGCCACCTTGGTGCGCGGCCCCACTGAGCGGGAGGGGGATTGGCTTCCCGCGCCACAGCCACGATCCGTACCGAGCCCTCCTGGATCTCGGGCACCTCATTCTCAAACAGGTACACAACCAGGCCGGCGTTGGAGCGGCTCACAAACAGTTGGGGGCCTCGCCGGGCCACCTCGCTCACTTCCTTGAGGAACACCTTGAAGGTGGCGTTGGCGCGGTAGTTGTCGTTGGGTAGTTGGTCGCGGCGGGGAGCTCCAGCCTCCACCTCGGGCCGGCCCAAGCCACTGCTCACAGCCATGATCACGCTCTGGCGCTCGAAGCGGATCACCCGGGCCGTGAGCACGGGGTCTTCGAGGTCGGCGAATTCCTCCTGAATCATGCGGCGCTGTTGGTCACGCAGCTTCTGGGCCAGCACCTGCTTGGTGGTGGCGGCGGCCATGCGGCCGAACTCTTCTTTTTCGGGGTGACGTCGAGCACCACGGTGTCGCCGATCTGGGCGTCATCGGCGACCTGTTGCACCTCGGCCAGGGAAATCTGGTGGTCTTCGCTCTCCACCTCCTCGACAATGATTTTCGAGGCCAGCACCCGGTAGCCCTCCTCTTCCAGGTCGAGGCCGACGTCGAAGTTGGAGAAGTAGTCCTCCTCAAAAGGGTCTTCGCTGATTCCCAAATACAGGGTGCGGCGATAGCGCTCGTAGCCCTTGAGCAGGGCTTCACGCAGGGCGGCCTCCACAACGGCGGGTGGCAATTTCTTCTCGTCGCTGATGTCCTCGATCAGGTTGTTCAGACCGGGGAGCAAAACCAGGGCCATGGATCAGGGGTGAGAAATGGTCAGGGAGCGGTGAAGAGGCGGATCAGGTGGGCTGGGTCGGGGTGGCCAGGCAGACGCTGATCACCGAGTCCCGCGGGATGCGCTGGGTGCGGCCGCGGATGTTGAGGTGCACATCCGTTGCATCGCGCCCTAGCAGGAGCCCTTCGCGCCGCACTTCAAGGCCCTTGCTATCGCGGCAGTGCACGGCCACTGGAAATCCGCGAAAGCTGCGGAAATCCCGGTCGTCGTGCAGATCGTCGCTGACGCCAGGGCTGCTGACCTCCAGAACATAGGCGTCGCCGAGGAGCTCGGCTGCTTCAATCGCCTCGCCGAGGGGCGCGCTCAGGGAGGCGCACTCATCGAGGCTGATGTCGCTGCCATCGGCGCGTTGCACCAGCACCTGCACCGTCATGGGGATGCGGTGGGTGAACAGATGCACGCCCTTGAGCGCGAAGCCGGATTGCGCCACAGCCGCTTGGGCCAGGCGCTCCAGATCGGGCAGGAGGGGGTGGGGCAACGCTGCAGTGGGGCTGGGGGCAGGAGGCCCGCCGGCTTTTGCAGTCTGGAAAACTGCCCATCTGCACGGTCCGTTGCATGCGCCCTTGGGCGCAAAGCTGAACCGTGACGATTGGGATTGCCCGCCGGGCAAGCCATCACCCTAGGGGATGGTCCGTCCCAGGCCCCATGCCGCCCAAGGGAGGCATCTCAATCACCGGGGCTTCGGCGAAGTAGTCGCTGGGCTGCACGGTGCCGCGCTGGCCGGCGTCTTGGTTGAGGCACTGGCCCTTCTGCTCGGCGGTGCGCAGGTATTGGCAAACCCTGGCCCAGAGCTTGGCGCGCGTGCCCGGGGCGCCCTGGCTGAAATGCACCAGGTCGTTGCCGCCAACCATGCCCTGGATCTCCACCTGGCAGAGCGTGCAGCGCTGGCGGGTGCCGGGGGGATTGCTGCCATGGCCGCCTATGCGATCAAACGCCAACTTAGGCGGATGGGCCTGCCTCAGTTCACTCTGCTGTGTTGGCGGCGTCCCTAGCCTTGGAGCCGCGATTGCAGGGCTCCTGCCCCTTTTCCGTGAATGGGTTGTCGATGAAGTGGGTGAGGGTTTGCTCCGTGCTGCTGGTTCCCCTGCTCTGGCTGGGCTCGGCAGTTGGCCTGATGGTTGCCTGGGAGGCCGGTTGGGGGGTGGCGAGTCTGCAGCCCTGGCCCTGGAGATGCCCGCCACTGCCGTGGTGCCAACCAGTCCCGTGGTTCCAACCAGTCCCTTGGTGCCCACCAGTCCCCATAGCTTTGTGGCTGATGCGGCCCGGGCCGTGGCCCCCGCGGTGGTGCGCATCGACACCGAGCGGGAGGTGGCCCGCCAGCCCTTTGATCCCGCCCTGCTGGATCCGTTGTTGCGCGACCTGTTTGGCGATCCCTCCGGCAGCATGCGCGAGCGGGGTCAGGGCTCCGGGGTGGTGATCGATGCCGGCAAGGGCTTGGTGCTCACCAATGCCCACGTGGTCGACCAGGTGGACAGCGTTGAGGTGACCCTGGCCGATGGCCTGCACGTGGATGGGGCTGTGGTGGGGGCCGACTCGGTCACCGATCTGGCCGTGGTCAAAATTCCTGGCTCCCGGGATCTGCGCGCCGCGCCCCTGGGGGATTCCGAAGCCCTGGAAGTGGGCGACTGGGCCATTGCCATGGGCAGTCCTTACGGACTTGAGCGCACGGTGACGCTGGGGATCGTGTCAAGCCTGCACCGCAACATCAACAGCCTCGGTTTCGCCGATAAGCGCCTCGACCTGATCCAGACCGACGCCGCGATCAACCCCGGCAACTCCGGGGGCCGCTGATCAATGCCACTGGTGAAGTGATCGGCATCAACACCCTCGTCCGCTCAGGCCCTGGTGCTGGCCTCGGCTTTGCGATTCCGATCAACCTGGCCCGAGGGGTGGCCGCCCAGCTCAGCACCGGCGGCCGAGGTGGTGCACCCCTATCTCGGGTTGCAGCTGGTGCCGCTCACCGCCCGTCGGGCCCGCGACAACAACCGCGACCCCGACGCCCTGTTGCAGCTTCCGGAGCGGGATGGGGCGCTGGTGCAGCGGGTGCTGCCCGCCAGTCCGGCGGAAACGGCGGGCTTGCGTCGCGGCGATCTGGTGGTGGGCGTCGCCGACCAGCCGGTGCCCGATCCGGCCAGCCTGCTTGAGCGGGTGGAACGCAGCAGTGTTGGAGAGCCCCTGCCGCTGACCGTGGTCCGCGGCCAGCGGGAGCTCAGCCTCACGATCAAGCCGGCGGCGTTGCCCCACACCGGATGAACGCTGCTACGGTCGCGGCCCGAGAGAGGAGCACCGGATGTCGGACCTGCAGGACCGGATGAAGCAGGCCGTGGCAACGGCTGCCACCGAGCAGATCCGCAGCGGCATGGTGGTGGGCCTGGGCTCCGGCTCCACCGCGGCCCTGATGATTCAGGCCCTCGGGGCGAAGCTCAACAGCGGCGAACTCACCGATGTGGTGGGGGTCACCAGCATCGTTTCAGGGGGAGGTGCTGGCCGCCGAGCTGGGCATTCCGCTCAAGAGCCTCAATGCGATCGAGCGCATCGATCTCCGCCATCGACGGGGCCGATGAGGTCGATCCCTCCTTCCAGCTGATCAAGGGCGGTGGCGCCTGCCAGGTGCAGGAGAAGCTGGTGGCCCGCCGCGCCGAGCGCTTTGTGGTGGTGGTGGATGCCGCCAAGCTTGTCGACACGCTCAACCTGGGCTTTCTGCTGCCGGTGGAGGTGCTGCCCGGCGCCTGGCGTCAGGTGCAGGCTGAGCTCGCCGCCATGGGCGGTGATGCCCAGCTGCGCATGGCTGTGAAGAAGGCCGGCCCGGTGGTGACCGACCAGGGCAACCTGGTGCTGGATGTGAAATTTGCCGGCGGGATCAGCGATCCGGCGGGCCTGGAAGCGGCGATCAACAACCTGCCCGGCGTGCTGGAGAACGGTCTGTTCGTCAACATCACCGACCAGGTGCTGGTGGGTGAAATCGTTGATGGCCAGCCGCGGGTGCGTGATCTGGTGAAGCGCTAGGCCAGCCCGCTCACGTCAGCCGGCGCCGCACCGATTCGGCGTGGCTGTGGAGTCCTTCACTCTCCGCCAGGCTGATGACGGCAGCCCCGGTGGCCTCCAGGGCCTCCCGGTTGAACCGGATCAAACTGGTGTGGCGCAGAAAGGTCTCCACGCTCAGGGCGCCGGCAAACCGTGCCGTGCCTGAGGTGGGCAGGGTGTGGTTGGGGCCGGCGAGATAGTCGCCCACGGCCTCGGGTGTGTAGGGCCCCATGAAGATGGCGCCGGCGTGCTGGATCTGCTCGGCCAGGCGCTCCGGGTCTTCGACCAGCAACTCCAGGTGCTCGGGCGCAAAACAGTCGCTGAGCCGGGCCGCCTGGGTGAGGCTGTCGCACACCACGATCAGGCCCCCAGTCGTTCAGGGCCGTGCGGGTGATCTCGGCCCTGGGGTGGTTTTCAAGCTGGGCCTCCAGCGCTGCGGGTAGGGCCGCAGCCAGCGCTTCGCTGGTGGTGAGCAGGATGGCTGCGGCCAGGGGTCGTGTTCGGCCTGGGCCAGCAGGTCGGCTGCCACTTGGTCGACGCGGGGCTGTGTGGTCGGCGATCACCAGCACCTCGCTCGGGCCGGCGAGGGAATCAATCGCCACCCGGCCAAATACAGCCTTTTTCGCCAGGGTCACGTAGAGGTTGCCCGGGCCGCTGATCACGTCCACCTGGGGAATGGTTTCGGTGCCGTAGGCCAGGGCGCCGATTGCCTGGGCACCCCCCACCCGGTACACCTCCTCCACACCGGCCAGATGGGCGGCCGCCAGCACGGTGGCGTTGGGTTCGCCCCCGGGGCCGGGGGCGTCACCATCACCAGCCGTTGCACCCCTGCCACCCGCGCCGGCACGGCGTTCCATCCAGCACGGTGCTGGGGTAGGAGGCCCGCCCCCCCGGCACGTAGAGGCCAGCCCGCTCCACCGGTCGCCAGCGCCGACCCAGCTGTTCGCCGTGGGGACCGGTGATGGCGAGGTCGGCGGGGAGTTGCTGCTGGTGGAAGGCCAGGATTCGCTGGTGAGCCAGGCGCAGGGCTTCCTGCAGTGGCGCGGGGTGGCCTGCCATGCCGCCGCCAGCCGTTCGCGCGGAATGCGCAGCGGATCGGGTCGCACGCCATCAAACCGTTCGGTGAGCTCCAGCAGGGCCTGATCCCCCTGGGTCTGCACCTGGGTGAGGATCGCCTCCACACGGGCCATCTCCTCCTGCATGCGGCCGCCGCTAGTGCGTTCGGCGATGGCGGCTAGGCGTTCGGCCGCTGGGCTGCCACCGGCCGAGGGCCTGGCAACGGACGAGGCGTCATCCCGCAGGCAGGTGATCGACAGAGCGGTAGGCGACGCGACCACGGGTCAGGACTGGCGGCAACACGTCGACAAGCTAGTGCGGCACTGCCTTGGCAAGGTTTTGGAGGTTGCTGGGCAGCCTGGCGGTAGGATCCGCGTTTGCCGATCCAGCGTCCGTCCGCCTGTGGCTAATAACAAGTCGTCGAAGAAGCGCATTGAAGTTGCCGAGCGCAATCGCCTCCGCAACCGCAACTACAAGTCGGCCCTGCGCACCTTGATGAAGCGCTGCTTCACCGCCTGCACCGCCTACAGCCAGGAGCCTGGCGAAACCGCCAAAACGGCCGTTCAGACCAGCATGAACGCCGCTTTCAGCAAGATTGATAAGGCCGTGAAGGTGGGTGTGCTGCACAGCAACACCGGTGCTAACCAGAAGTCGCGCCTCAGCGCGGCCGTGAAAAAAGTGATCGAGCCGGCGGTGGCCGCCAGGGCCTGAGCTCCTGCCTCGACAACTTGAGCCTCCGGTGCCCACCGAGGCAGCAGATCCTGGGAATGGCCACAATGGTTGCCATTCCCAGGATTTTGTTGTGCCATGGCTCTGAGCCCAGCCACAGCCGTGACTCCAGCGGCGCTGGTCGACAGCCACTGTCACATCGTGTTCCGCAATTTCGACGAGGACCTCGAGGAGGTGGCCCAGCGCTGGCGGGATGCCGGCGTGCAGGCTCTGGTTCATGCCTGCGTGGAGCCTTCGGAGATTCCAGCGATCCGGGCCCTGGCCGATCGCTTTCCCGAGCTGCGCTATTCCGTGGGAGTCCATCCCCTCGATACCGAGCACTGGCGCGACGACACCGCTGGCGTGCTGCGCCAGGCCGCCCAGGCCGATTCCCGCGTGGTGGCCATTGGTGAGCTGGGCCTCGATCTGTTTCGTGACCACAACCTCGAGCAGCAGCTCGCCATGCTGGAGCCCCAGCTGGATCTGGCGGTGGAGCTGGATCTGCCGGTGATCGTGCACTGCCGCGATGCGGCCGAACCGATGTTGGCCCTGCTGCGCCAGCGGGCTGCGCGCGGTGCTTGCCCCGCGGCGTGATGCATTGCTGGGGGGCAACCCCAAGGAAATGGAGGGGTTTCTGGAGCTGGGTTTTTACATCAGCTTCAGCGGCACCGTCACGTTTCCCAAAGCGGAGGCCACCCATGCCTGTGCCCGGCAGGTGCCCGCGGATCGCTACCTGGTGGAAACCGACTGCCCCTTTCTGGCGCCGGTCCCCCGGCGGGGCAAACGCAATGAGCCGGCGTTCGTGGCGTCGGTGGCGGCGCGGGTGGCCGAGCTGCGTGGGAGAAGCCCTCACGCAAGTGGCCAATACCAGCACTTCCAATGCGGCCGAGCTGTTCCGACTGCCGCTTCACAATGTATGATGTTTCATTGGCCTGGAAGCGGAAGCGCTCCTTGTTGTCGACGTCTGCAGTCTTGAAGCAATCCCGTTGAGCAAGCCCCCTCGGGCAGCCGTTCCCCGCTCGGGGGCGGCTGTTTGTGTGGGCGGCTGCGGGCCGTCAAGACTGCAGCGCCCGCCATGGGGTGCCCCACCGGCCAGTCCTTTCCCACCCGTTCCTGCAGGTTCACCGCATGAGCAGCGCGATCCAGGTCGCTAAGACCGTTACTTACCTGCCCGATTTGGTGGAGGTGCAGCGCGCCAGCTTCAAATGGTTCCTGGAGAAGGGGTTGATCGAAGAGCTCGAGAGCTTTTCGCCGATCACCGACTACACCGGCAAGCTTGAGCTGCACTTCATCGGTAGCGAGTACCGCCTGAAGCGCCCCCGCCACGATGTGGAAGAGGCCAAGCGCCGTGACGCGACCTTCGCGTCCCAGATGTATGTCACCTGCCGCCTGGTCAACAAGGAGACCGGCGAAATCAAGGAGCAGGAGGTGTTCATCGGCGAACTGCCGCTGATGACCGAACGCGGCACGTTCATCATCAATGGCGCCGAGCGCGTGATCGTCAACCAGATCGTCCGCTCGCCCGGCGTCTACTTCAAGGACGAGCAGGACAAGAACGGCCGCAAGACTTTCAACGCTAGCCTAATCCCCAATCGCGGTGCCTGGCTGAAGTTCGAGACTGACAAGAACGACCTGCTGCACGTTCGCGTCGACAAGACCCGCAAGATCAACGCCCACGTGCTGATGCGGGCCATTGGTCTGTCGGACAACGATGTGCTCGACAAGCTGCGGCACCCCGAGTACTACCAGAAGTCGATCGAGGCGGCCAACGACGAGGGCATTTCCTCAGAAGACCAGGCCCTGCTTGAGCTCTACAAGAAGCTGCGTCCCGGTGAGCCCCCTCCGTCAGCGGCGGCCAGACCCTGCTGCACAGCCGCTTCTTCGACCCCAAGCGCTACGACCTGGGTCGGGTGGGCCGCTACAAGATTAACAAAAAGCTGCGCCTCACCATTCCCGATGCGGTGCGCACCATCACCCCTGAGGACGTGCTGAGCACGATCGACTACCTGATCAACCTTGAGCTCGATGTGGGCGGTGCCTGCCTCGATGACATCGACCACCTCGGCAATCGCCGCGTCCGCTCCGTCGGCGAGCTGCTGCAGAACCAGGTGCGCGTCGGCCTGAATCGCCTCGAGCGGATCATCAAGGAGCGGATGACGGTTGGTGAGACCGAGAGCCTTACCCCCGCCCAGCTGGTGAACCCCAAGCCCCTGGTGGCGGCGATCAAGGAGTTCTTCGGCTCCAGCCAGCTGAGCCAGTTCATGGATCAGACCAACCCCCTGGCGGAGCTCACCCACAAGCGCCGCATCAGTGCCCTCGGCCCAGGCGGTCTGACCCGCGAGCGGGCCGGCTTTGCCGTGCGCGACATCCACCCCTCCCATTACGGCCGCATCTGCCCGATCGAAACGCCGGAAGGTCCGAACGCCGGTCTGATCGGTTCGCTGGCCACCCACGCCCGGGTGAATGAGTACGGCTTCATCGAAACCCCGTTCTGGAAGGTGGAGAACGGCATCGTCCACAAGAGTGGCGATCCCATCTACCTCTCCGCCGACCTGGAGGACGAGTGCCGCGTCGCCCCCGGTGACGTGCCGACCGACGCGGACGGCCGAATCACCGCCGAGCTGGTGCCGGTGCGCTATCGCCAGGACTTTGAGAAGGTGCCGCCCGAGCAGGTGGACTACGTGCAGCTTTCACCGGTGCAGGTGATTTCGGTGGCCACCTCCCTGATCCCCTTCCTGGAGCACGACGACGCCAACCGGGCCCTGATGGGCTCCAACATGCAACGTCAGGCGGTGCCCCTGCTCCGCCCCGAGCGTCCCCTGGTGGGCACGGGCCTGGAAACCCAGGTCGCCCGCGACTCCGGCATGGTGCCGATCACCCGGGTCAACGGCACGGTCACCTTTGTGGATGCCACCGCCATCGTCATCCGCGATGACCAGGGCACCGACCATGTGCACCACCTGCAGAAGTACCAGCGCTCCAACCAGGACACCTGCCTGAACCAGCGCCCGATCGTCCGCCAGGGCGACACGGTGATTGCCGGCCAGGTGCTGGCGGATGGCTCGGCCTGCGAGGGCGGCGAGATCGCCCTTGGCCAGAACGTGCTGATCGCCTACATGCCCTGGGAGGGCTACAACTACGAGGACGCCATCCTGCTCAGCGATCGGCTGGTGCACGACGACCTCTACACCTCGGTGCACATCGAGAAGTACGAGATCGAGGCCCGTCAGACCAAGCTTGGACCCGAGGAAATCACCCGGGAAATCCCGAACGTGGCCGAGGAGAGCCTGGGTCATCTCGACGAGATGGGCATCATCCGCATCGGCGCCTATGTCGAAAGCGGCGACATCCTGGTGGGCAAGGTGACCCCCAAGGGTGAATCCGACCAGCCCCCGAAGAGAAGCTGCTGCGCGCAATCTTCGGTGAGAAAGCCCGCGATGTGCGCGACAACTCCCTGCGGGTTCCCAGCACCGAGCGGGGTCGCGTGGTGGACGTGCGCATCTACACCCGCGAGCAGGGCGATGAACTACCGCCCGGCGCCAACATGGTGGTGCGGGTTTATGTGGCCCAGCGCCGCAAGATCCAGGTGGGCGACAAGATGGCCGGCCGCCACGGCAACAAGGGCATCATCAGCCGGATCCTGCCCCAGCAGGACATGCCCTACCTGCCTGACGGCACCCCCATAGACATCGTGCTCAACCCCCTGGGTGTGCCGAGCCGCATGAACGTGGGCCAGGTGTTCGAGTGCCTGATGGGCTGGGCCTCATCGCACCTCGACTGCCGCGTCAAGGTGGTGCCCTTTGACGAGATGCACGGTGCCGAGAAGAGCAAGCAGACGGTGCAGGCCTACCTGGAAGAGGCGGCCAAGCTGCCTGGCAAGGATTGGGTCTACGACCCGGAAAACCCTGGCAAAATCCAGCTGATCGATGGCCGCAGCGGCGAACCGTTCGACCAGCCGGTGACCGTGGGTTATGCCCACATCCTCAAGCTGGTGCACCTGGTGGACGACAAGATCCACGCCCGCTCCACCGGCCCCTACTCGCTGGTGACCCAGCAGCCCCTGGGCGGTAAGGCCCAGCAGGGCGGCCAGCGCCTGGGTGAGATGGAGGTGTGGGCCCTCGAGGCCTACGGCGCCGCCTACACCCTGCAGGAACTGCTCACCGTCAAGTCCGACGACATGCAGGGCCGCAACGAGGCGCTCAACGCCATCGTCAAGGGCAAGCCGATTCCCCGCCCCGGCACTCCCGAGTCGTTCAAGGTGCTGATGCGCGAGCTGCAGTCGCTTGGTCTCGATATCGCCGTGTACACCGATGCCGGCGAAGAAGTGGATCTGATGCAGGACGTCAACCCCCGCCGCAGCACCCCCAGCCGGCCCACCTACGAATCCCTCGGCGTCGCGGACTATGACGACGACTGATCGCTGATTGATCGCGGACCGCTCCTCTGGGCGTTGCCGTGCCACTCCTTCCTCTCTCGATCTCCGCGAGCTCCAAGCCGATGTCCAACAGCAACCTCCGCACCGAAAACCACTTCGACTACGTCAAGATCACCTTGGCGTCGCCTGAGCGGATCATGCAGTGGGGGCAGCGCACGCTGCCCAATGGTCAGGTGGTGGGTGAAGTCACCAAGCCCGAAACCATCAACTACCGCACCGCTGAAGCCCGAGATGGACGGGCTGTTCTGCGAGAAGATCTTCGGCCCGTCCAAGGATTGGGAATGCCACTGCGGCAAATACAAACGGGTGCGTCACCGCGGCATCGTGTGTGAGCGCTGCGGTGTGGAGGTGACCGAGAGCCGGGTGCGGCGCCACCGCATGGGCTTCATCAAGCTGGCGGCACCCGTGTCCCACGTTTGGTATCTCAAGGGCATTCCCAGCTACGTGGCGATACTGCTGGATATGCCCCTGCGCGATGTCGAGCAGATCGTCTATTTCAACTGCTATGTGGTGCTCGATCCGGGCGACCACAAGGACCTCACCTACAAGCAGCTGCTCACCGAAGATGAGTGGCTGGAGATTGAAGATCAGATCTACGCCGAGGATTCGGAGATCGAGAATGAGCCCATGGTGGGCATCGGCGCCGAAGCGCTGAAGCAACTGTTGGAAGATCTCGAGCTCAACGAAACCGCTGAGCAGCTGCGGGAGGACATCGCGGCCAGCAAAGGCCAGAAGCGGGCCAAGCTGATCAAGCGCCTGCGCGTGATCGACAACTTCATCGCCACCGGGGCCCGGCCCGAATGGATGGTGCTGGATGTGATCCCGGTGATCCCCCCGGATCTCCGCCCGATGGTGCAGCTCGACGGCGGTCGCTTCGCCACTTCCGACCTCAACGATCTCTACCGCCGCGTCATCAACCGGAACAACCGCCTGGCGCGTCTGCAGGAGATCCTGGCTCCAGAAATCATCGTCCGCAACGAGAAGCGGATGCTGCAGGAGGCTGTCGACGCCTTGATCGACAACGGTCGCCGCGGTCGCACCGTGGTGGGTGCGAATAATCGGGCGCTGAAGTCACTCAGCGACATCATTGAAGGCAAGCAGGGTCGCTTCCGTCAGAACCTGCTCGGCAAGCGGGTCGATTACTCGGGTCGGTCCGTGATCGTGGTGGGTCCGAAGCTGAAGATGCACCAGTGCGGTCTGCCCAAGGAGATGGCGATCGAGCTGTTCCAGCCGTTCGTGATCCATCGCCTGATCCGCCAGAACATCGTCAACAACATCAAGGCCGCCAAGAAGTTGATCCAGCGCGCCGATGATGAGGTGATGCAGGTGTTACAGGAGGTGATCGAAGGGCATCCGATTCTGCTCAACCGCGCTCCGACCCTGCACCGCCTCGGCATCCAGGCCTTTGAGCCGAAGCTGGTCGATGGCCGCGCCATTCAGCTGCACCCGCTGGTGTGCCCCGCCTTCAACGCCGACTTCGACGGTGACCAGATGGCTGTGCACGTGCCCCTGGCCATTGAGGCGCAGACCGAAGCCCGCATGTTGATGCTGGCCAGCAACAACATCCTGTCGCCCGCTACCGGTGAGCCGATCATCACTCCGTCCCAGGACATGGTGCTCGGCGCGTACTACCTCACGGCGGAGCAGCCCGGCTCGGTGAAGCCCGAGTTTGGCGATCGCGCCAAAACCTTCGCCAGCCTCGATGACGTCATCGACGCCTTTGAAGAAAAGCACCTCGTCGCTGCACGATTGGGTGTGGGTGCGCTTCAGCGGCGAGGTTGAGAGCGACGACGAAGACAACCAGCCCCAGAAGGAAGAGACCCTCAGCGATGGCACCCGCATCGAGCAGTGGCTGTACCGCCGCGACCGTTTCGATGAAGACGGAGCGCTGATCAGCCGTTATCTGCTCACCACGGTGGGCCGCGTGGTGATCAACCACACGATCATCGACGCCGTGGCTGCGACCTGCACGGCCGTTGCGAATCCAGGGTCTGGGTTCCCGTTTTTCGTTTCTCCTTTCGTCTTTCCTCCGCGCGCAGCCATGACCGCCACCCCCGCCAAGAAAACCACCAAGAAGAGCGCCAAAAGGCCGCCGAGGCTGCTGCCCTGGAGAACTGCCGCCATCGCCGCGGTAGCCGCCAGCAAAGCCCTCAGCAAGCAGGCGCCGCCGTTCCGCAATCGCGTGATCGACAAGAAGGCCCTGCGCAACCTCGTGGCCTGGGCGTACAAGCACCACGGCACCGCCGCCACGGCCTCGATGGCCGACGAGCTGAAGGACCTGGGTTTCCACTACGCCACCCAGGCGGCCGTGTCGATTTCCGTCGACGACCTGCGCATCCCCGGTGATAAGGCGGCGTTGCTGGCGGAAGCCGAAGAGCAGATCACCGAAACCGAAGAGCGCTACCGCCTCGGCGAGATCACCGAGGTGGAGCGTCACACCAAGGTGATCGACACCTGGACCGAAACGAACGAACGTCTCGTGGCGGCCGTGCGCCGCAATTTCAACGACAACGATCCACTCAACTCGGTGTGGATGATGGCCAACTCCGGCGCCCGGGGCAATATGTCCCAGGTGCGCCAGCTGGTGGGCATGCGCGGCCTGATGGCCAACCCGCAAGGGGAAATCATCGACTTGCCGATCCGCACCAACTTCCGTGAGGGCCTCACCGTCACGGAATACGTGATCTCCTCCTACGGCGCCCGCAAGGGCCTCGTCGACACGGCTCTGCGCACCGCTGACTCGGGCTACCTCACCCGGCGTCTGGTGGACGTGGCCAGGACGTGATCGTGCGCGAGGACGACTGCGGCACCACCCGCAGCATCCCGATCGACGCCGATGAGAAGGGCGCTTTCGGCAGCAAGCTGATCGGCCGTCTAGCGGCCGAGCCGGTGGTGGCTGAAGACGGCGAAACCCTGGTGGAGCGCGATGGCGAGATCGACGCCCCTGTCGCGGCGGATCGAAGCCGGTGGCGTGAAAACCGTAAAGGTGCGCTCCCCGCTCACCTGTGAAGCCTCCCGTTCGGTGTGCCGCAAGTGCTACGGCTGGGCCCTGGCCCACAACCAGTTGGTGGATCTGGGCGAGGCTGTCGGCATCGTCGCCGCCCAGTCGATCGGTGAGCCTGGAACCCAGCTCACCATGCGGACCTTCCACACCGGTGGTGTGTCCACGGCTGAAACCGGTGTGGTGCGCTCCCTGGTGGATGGCACAGTTGAATTCGGTCCCAAGGCCCGGGTGCGCCCCTTCCGGACCCCCACGGCGTGGAGGCCCAGCTCGCAGAAACCGATTTCACCCTCACCGTTAAACCCACCGGCAAGGGCAAGATCCAGGAAGCTCGACATCGTCAACGGCTCGATCCTGTTTGTGGCCGACGGCGACACCGTTCCCGGTGACACGATCCTGGCCCAGATTGCGGCTGGTGCTGACGGTCAAGAAGAGCGTTGAGAAGGCCACCAAGGATGTGATCTGCGACCTGGCTGGCCAGGTGCGCTATGAGGTCGCGATTCAGCCCAAGGAGGTCACCGACCGCCAGGGCAACATCACCCTCAAGGCCCAGCGCCTGGGCCGGATGTGGGTGTTCAGCGGCGATGTCTACAACCTGCCCCCCAATGCCTTGCCCGTGGTAGAGGGCAACAAGGCCGTCACCACCGGTGAGGTGTTGGCGGAAAGCCGCCTGGTGAGCGAATACGGCGGTGCCGTGCGCCTGCGGGAGAGCGCCGGCGACTCCCGCGAAGTGCAGATCGTTACCGCCAGCCTCACCCTCAAGGACTGCAAGTTGGTGGGCGAATCCACCCACTCCGGTGAGATCTGGCACCTGGAGGGTAAGGACAACATCCGCTACCGCCTCAACACGGCCCCCGGCAGCAAGATCGCCAATGGCGAAGTAATCGCTGAGCTGGCCGACGACCGTTTCCGCACCCAAACCGGTGGCACCGTCAAATTTGCGCCCGGCCTAGCGATCAAGAAAGCCCGCAGCGCCAAGAACGGCTACGAGGTGAGCAAGGGCGGCACCCTGCTGTGGATCCCCCAGGAAACCCACGAGATCAACAAGGACATCTCCCTGTTGATGATCGAGGACGGTCAGTGGATTGAAGCCGGCACCGAGGTGGTGAAGGACATCTTTAGCCAAACCGCCGGCATCGTCACGGTGACCCAGAAGAACGACATTCTGAGGGAAATCATTGTGCGCTCCGGCACCTTGCATCTGGTGTCCGATAGCAAGACCCTCGCCAAATATGCCGATGGCAAGATGGCGACTCCGGGCGAAGAGATCACCAAGGGGCTCAAGACCGAGGCCATGGTGTTCGTCGAGGCGGTCGATACACCGGATGGCGGCGCGCTGCTGTTGCGCCCGGTGGAGGAGTACGCCATCCCCGATGCAGCCCACCTGCCTGAGCTGGGCACGGTGAAGCAGTCCGGCGGCCCCTCGCTGAACCTCAAGGCCACCCAGCGTCTGGCCTTCAAGGATGGCGAGCTGATCAAGAGCGTGGATGGCGTTGAGCTGCTGCGCACGCAACTGATCCTGGAAACCATCGACACCACCCCCAGATGACGGTGGATGTGGAGGCCGTGTCCGACAAGCGGGCCAAGACGATTGAGCGCCTGCAGCTCACCATCCTGGAAACCCTGCTTGTGCGGCGCGACACCCTCTCCGATGCGAGCCATGGTTCAACCCACACCGATCTTCAGGTGGAAGATGGAATCGCGGTGAAGCGTGGAGATGTGGTGGCCACCACCCAGATCCTCTGCAAAGAAGATGGGGTGGTGCAGCTGCCCGATCTGGTCGATGGCGAACCGATCCGCCGCCTGATCGTGGAGCGCGACGGCGACACCCGCACCATCGAACTGGGTTCGGCCAAGCCTGAGGTCGGCCTCGACCAGCGGATTGTGGATGGCGACCGGCTGGCCGAGGGTGTCGAAGCCCCTGCTGCGGGCAGGTGGAGGGCCATCAACGGCAGCACCCTCACCATCCGCCTGGGCCGCCCCTACATGGTGTCGCCCGACTCGGTGCTGCACGTGCGCGACGGCGAGCTGGTGCAGCGGGGTGATGGCCTGGCCCTGCTCGTGTTTGAGCGCCAGAAGACCGGTGACATCGTGCAGGGTCTGCCCCGGATTGAGGAACTGCTCGAAGCCCGCCGTCCGCGGGAATCGACGATCCTCTGCCGCAAGAGTGGCACCGTGCAGATCAAGCAGGGCGAAGACGACGACTCCATTACCGTCTCGGTGATTGAGCATGACGACGCCATCACCGAGTACCCGATCCTGCTGGGCCGCAACGTGATGGTGAGCGATGGCCAGCAGGTGAGCGCCGGTGAGTCGCTGACCGACGGCCCGATCAACTCCCACGAGCTGCTGGAGTGCTTCTTCGAAGACCTGCGCAGCCGCAAGCCCACAATGGAAGCGGCCCAGGAGGCGATCTCCAAGCTGCAGTTCCGGATGGTGACCGAGGTGCAGAACGTCTACAAGAGCCAGGGCGTCTCGATTAGCGACAAGCACATCGAGGTGATCGTGCGCCAGATGACCAGCAAGGTGCGCATTGAGGACGCCGGGGACACCACCCTGCTGCCCGGTGAGCTGATCGAGCTGCGTCAGGTGGAGCAAGTAAACAGCGCCATGGCGATCACCGGTGGGGCTCCCGCCGAATTCACGCCGGTGCTGCTGGGCATCACCAAGGCCTCGCTCAACACCGACAGCTTCATCTCGGCGGCCTCCTTCCAGGAGACCACCCGGGTGCTCACCGAAGCTGCCATCGAGGGCAAGAGCGACTGGCTGCGTGGCCTCAAAGAGAACGTGATCATCGGTCGTCTGATCCCGGCTGGTACCGGCTTCAGCGGCTTCGAAGAGGAGCTGCGGGCTGAGGCCGGCCCCCATCCCGACATCCTCGAGGAAGATGCCATGGGCTATCGCCGCATGCAGAACCTGCGTCCCGACTACACCGTCGAGATGCCGGCTCCGGCCGCGTCGATGGCAGTGCTTGACGATCCCTCCGATGCGGATCTGGAGGCCACCCGCAGCCGCCATGGCATCGAGGCCAGTGCCAGCGGGCTGGCGGCGTTCACCCGCCCCAACCTGGATGACGCCCTGGAGGAGGAGCTGATCGCCGATCCTGCAGCTCTCGAGGGTCTTCAGGAAGAGGGACTGCTCACCGATGAGTGATCACCATGGCTAATTCCCTGCGCACCAGCCTGAACACGCCGGTGCCCCAGCGCCGGCTGCCCCGCTTCGGCTTCCACACCCACACCGAGCTGCTCAATGGCCGCCTGGCCATGCTGGGCTTTATTGCCCTGGTGGCCGTGGAATGGAAGCTGGGGCACGGGCTGCTGATCTGGCCTTGAGCACCGAGCCGGCTGCGCCTCGCCTTGCCCCTGTTGGGGATGGGCCTGCCGGCGCTGGAGCACTGGGCTACCGCCCACGGCCAGGCCGCTTTCCGCGGCCGTCAACTGCACGACTGGCTCTACGCCAAGGGGGTTCGCAGCCTCGAGGGGGTGACTGTGTTGCCCAAAGCCTTTCGCGAGCACCTCGCGGCCCAACCCCCTTCTGGGGCCTTCGATTGGATCGGCCGCTCCCGGGAGCTGCACCGCAGCGTGGCCCGCGATGGCACCACCAAGCTGTTGCTGGGCACGGCCGACGGCCTCAGCATCGAAACCGTTGGCATCCCCGCCGAGGGACGGCTCACGGTTTGCGTGAGCAGTCAGGTGGGCTGCCCGATGGCCTGCCGCTTCTGCGCCACGGGCAAGGGCGGCCTTCAGCGCTCTCTGGCGGTGCACGAGATCGTCGACCAGGTGCTCAGCGTGCGCGAGGTGATGGATGCGCGCCCTAGCCACGTGGTGTTCATGGGCATGGGCGAGCCCCTGCTCAACAGCGAGGCGGTGCTGGATGCGATCCATTGCCTCTGCACCGACCTGGGCATGGCCCAGCGCCAGATCACGGTGAGCACCGTGGGGGTGCCGAAAACCCTGCCCACCCTGGCCGAGCGGGCCCTGGAGCGCCTGGGCCGCGCCCAGTTCACCCTGGCGGTGAGCCTGCATGCGCCGGATCAGCGGCTGCGCGAAGAGCTGATCCCCACAGCCCATGCCTATCCGCTCGAGGCCTTGCTGGACGACTGTCGCCGCTATGTGGCCATCACCGGCCGGCGGGTGAGTTTTGAATACATCCTGCTGGGCGGGCTCAACGACCAGCCCCGCCATGCCGTCGCCCTGGCCCAGCTGCTGCGGGGCTTCCAGAGCCATGTCAATTTGATTCCCTACAACCCGATCGCCGAGGAGGAATTCCAGCGGCCGGCTCCCGGCGCGGTGGAGGCCTTTCGCCAGGCCCTGCAGCAGCGTCATGTGGCCGTGAGCGTGCGCGCCAGTCGGGGTCTCGATGCCGACGCCGCCTGCGGCCAGCTGCGCCGGCGGCTTGAGGAGAGCCTGCAGCCGGCTTGATCAGGTGGGGTCTTTGGCGGGATCGAAGGCCCCCTTGGCCCCGTCGCCGTTCCAGGGGGTGAGCCAGGCCATCAGCAGGAAGGCCGGCAGGGAGGAGGCCACGGTGAGCAGGAAGAAACTGCTCCAGCCCACACCTTCGGCCACAAAACCAGCTTGGCCGGAGAGCACCGAGCGGCTCAGGGCGTAGACCCCAGAGAGCAGGGCGTACTGGGTGGCGGAGAAGCGGGGGTTGCAGAGGCTCATCAGCAGGGCCACGAACGCAGCGCCCACCAGCCCGCCGCCCAGGTTTTCCAGCCCCACCGCCATCAGCAGGGCCGGCATGCCGCCCTTGAAGCTCGCCAGGCCCCAGTAGGACAAGTTTCCCGCCGCCCCCACCAGGGCAAACACCCAAAGCGATCGGTTCATGCCCAACCTGGCGAACAGGATGCCGCCGAGGATCGTGCCGACGATGGTGGCGCCGATGCCCCAGCCGGCCAGCACCGAGCCCACCACCTCCGGCGGGAATCCCTGCTGGATCAGGAAGGGCACGGCCATCACGTTGAGCAGGCCATCGGGCCAGCGGTAGAGCAGCACCAGGGCCAGCAACATCAAGGCTCGGCCAGGGCCGGTGCGGTGCAGGAACTCCCAGGCCGGCCCTGCCACCGCCTGGCGCAGGCTGGACACCTGGTGCTGGATCGGCGGCAGTTTCGGGGCCGTCAGGGTGAAGGGCACCACCAGCAGCATCAGCACCGCCGAGCCAAGGAAGGCCAGGGGCCAGCCGCTGCGGCCGGCCAGGATGAAGCCCCCGGCGCCGATGGCGAGCATGGCGCCGCGGTAGCCGAGGTTGGTGGCGGCGGCGCCGCCACCCGGCCGTTCGGGCAGCAGGTCGGTGCGGTACGCATCCACCACGATGTCCTGGGTGGCGCTCACCAGGGCCAGCAGCAGGGCCATCAGGCCGATGGCCGTCAGGCTGGCGGGATCCTGGCTGGGCCGCAGCAGGGCCATGGCAGCGATCACCAGCACCAGCAGCAGCTGCAGCAGCAGCAGCCAGCCCCGCCGCCGGTCGGGCCAGGGATCGGCCAGCGATCCAGGGCCGGCGCCCAAAACATCTTCAAGGTGTAGGGCAGTTCGGCGTAGGCCAACAGGCCGATCAGCCCGAGCGGCACGCCGGAGGCGGTGAGCCAGCCCTGCAGGAGCTTGGTGCCCACCATGTAGGGCGTGCCGCTGGCCACCCCTTCGGCCGCCACCGCGGCGAGGCGCCGCCAGGTGCCGGAGGACGGGGCCATCAAGCGGGGGCAGTTCGGCGAACACTAGGGGCGATGATGGGTCCAGGCGCTCGCTCACCCCCAAGGCTGTGCAATTTTTTCGCTCCACCCTGCTGCCGGCCGCCATCGTGGTGCTGTTCGGATTGGCGCTCTTTGCCGTGAGTGCTCGGATCTGGTAGGTGCCGTGTAGAGAAGAATCGATTAACTTTAGCAATACGTAACTGAACGAAGTACA